>NZ_QVMU01000005.1 GCF_003605645.1 Vibrio sinensis
ATAAAGAAAGTGTTATCAAATTTGGTCACTCAGTTCATTGAACCCAATTTGTTTCCGAAGAAACAGTCTTTGCCTAAGCAAAAACTTATTGGATTATCATCAACGAGTGCCCACACAGATTGATAGGTTTATATTGTTAAAGAGCTTTCTTCTTTGTGATTCACATCACTTCGGAAGAGGCGGCCATTCTAGCTAGATAATTCGTCGTGTCAAACGATTTTTGTTTTTATTTTACTTTTAAAAAGTAAAACCAAATTATCTTTTGCTTTTCTTTATGACCTTGCCAATTCAGCTCAAACCCTTATGGGGCCTTGCCTCGTTGACAGGGGTGCATTATAGAGAACACCATCACATTGGCAAGTGTTAATTTGCAAATATTGCAAAAATACCACTTATGCGTGCTTTTTATCACCAAAGCCTTATTTATTCAACTTTACCCCAAGGCGGCTAACACGCTATCCACAAAGTTATCCACATTGGCATATCCAAACCATAAAAAAAAGCTGCTAGACGCAGCTTTTTTACTTTAACCCTGGGACTAAATACCCGATCCATTCTCCTCAGCATCATCTTCATGGAGACCGCACTCTCTCTTCAAACCAAAGAATCGCGTTTCTTCTTCTTTCATCCCGAGTTCCCACTTTTTAGTCGTGTGAGTATCTCCGATTGAAAGATAGCCCTCTTCTTTTAAAGGATGGTAAGTTAATCCATGCAAGTCTAAGTAACTATGTACATCACTATTACTCCAGTCAATTACAGGTAAGAACTTAAACACACCATTTTGTATAGAAAGAATGGGTAAATTCGAACGCGATTGAGATTGCTCCCTACGTAGACCTGAAAACCAAGTTTCAACCTGCAATTCATCCAGTGCGCGACGCATCGGTTCGACTTTGTTCAATTTATTATACTTCTCTATACCCTCAACTCCCTGCTCCCACAATTTTCCATAGATAGCCTCT
This sequence comes from Vibrio sinensis, assembly GCF_003605645.1. GTDB lineage: Bacteria > Pseudomonadota > Gammaproteobacteria > Enterobacterales > Vibrionaceae > Vibrio > Vibrio sinensis. The sequence continues at coordinate 963 of NZ_QVMU01000005.1, forward strand.
TGCCACACTGGACTTTGCTGAGCACGATATACTTTTAGATTAAGATTCAACTTCTTTGTTAGTTGCTCTATAAATAGATACGTTTCTGGAAACAAATAGCCCGTATCCGTCAAGATAACTGGGATGTCCGCTTTAGCCTGTGTCACTAAGTGCAGCATTAATGCTGCTTGAATACCAAAACTTGATGAGACCGCATGTACTCCCCCGAGATTGTCTATCGCCCATTTAACTCTTTGTTGAGCATTCATCTGCTCTAACTGGTGGTTAATAGAAGAGAGTTGTAGGATCTGTTCTGTTTTGGTCACAGACAGTAGCTGCTTTAAATCAATTTGCTGTGCCGTCAAATCAAGCATAGAAGTCCCTCTTCGATACGAACACTTCTTCTATAATTCCAACTCGTATTGTGAAATCACCAAAGCCCTCATTTGAATTACGTTCTTTTGCCCATCGTTCCACCAGTTGATCGATCTCTTGTAAAACCTGTATATCGGTGATGTTCTCTTTATACATTTTTGGAATGCGAGTACCTGCACGATTACCTCCTAAATGTAGGTTGTACCGACCAGGCGCTTTCCCAACTAATCCAATTTCAGCTAACATCGCCCGGCCACAACCATTAGGACAACCAGTTACACGCAAAATTATGTTCTCTTCCTGAGGTAAACCATGTTTAGCCAGAATACTCTCTACATCGGTAACAAATTGTGGGAGAAATCTTTCGGCCTCAGCCATCGCGAGAGGACAAGTCGGAAATGCTACACATGCCATTGAATTTTTACGCTGTTCACTAACCGCATCGTCCATTAGACCATGCTCGCGCGCAATTTTTTCTATTTTGGCTTTTTGATTCTTAGCTACACCTGCCACAATCACATTCTGGTTTGCCGTCATACGGAAATCGCCTTTATGAACCTTTGCAATCTCAGCCATACCTGTTTTTAGCGGTTTTCCAGGAAAATCAAGAATACGTCCATTCTCTATAAATAGAGCAAGGTGGTACTTACCATCAATCCCCTCAACCCATCCAATACGATCACCGCGTTCAGTGAATTCATATGGGCGACTCTTCGCAAAGTCGATACCCGCTCGTTTTTCTACTTCAGCTTTAAACACATCAGTACCAACACGGTCTAATGTATATTTAGTTTTAGCGTTTTTTCGGTTTGAACGATTTCCCCAATCACGCTGAGTCGTCACGACTGCCGCTGCGACATCAAGAGTTTTGTCTAATGGGATGAAACCAAGGTCATCAGCACGTCGAGGATAAGTCGATGTATCACCATGAGTCATCGCGAGGCCACCACCCACTAATACATTAAAGCCCACCAACTTTCCGTCTTGAGCAATAGCAATAAAATTCAAATCATTGGCATGCACATCCACATCATTTTGTGGTGGGATCACTACTGTTGTTTTGAACTTACGCGGCAAATAGTGTTTGCCTAGAATAGGTTCATCATCATCGGTGGTTTCAACTTTCTCTCCATCTAACCAAATTTCTGCGTAAGCTTTTGTCTTGGGTAATAGATGTTCACTAATTTTTTTTGCCCACTCATAAGCTTCTTGATGTAATTCCGATTCAACTGGGTTTGTTGTACATAATACATTTCGGTTTACATCCCCCGCAGTTGCAATGGAATCAATACCAATACTATTAAGAGTTTGGTGCATCAATTTGATATTCGGTTTTAGAACACCATGAAACTGAAACGTTTGACGAGTCGTCAACCGAATGCTGCCATAAAGCGAATGGTCTGCCGCAAACTTATCAATCGCCAGCCATTGTTTTGGCGAAATCACACCACCGGGCATACGAGCTCGCAACATAACATTATGTAGCGGTTCCAACTTCTGCTTTACTCGTTCAGTACGAATATCACGATCATCTTGTTGGTACATCCCGTGAAATCGAATCAACTGAAAGTTATCAGCGGTAAATCCACCGGTAATACGGTCCTGGAGATCTTCTTCTATGGTTCCACGTAAAAAGTTACTGTTATCTTTAAGCCTTTCGTTATCTGATAATGGCCCCAACTCTTCACCTAATACAACTTGGTTGTTTTTCCCGCTCATTAGTACACATCCCTTTGATAACGTTTTTCTTTACGTAAACCACTGACAAACTCTTCCGCATCATCTCGTGACATTTTTCCTTGCTGCTCAACAACTTCAATCAACGCTTCGTGAACATCTTTTGCCATTCTATTTGCGTCTCCACAAATGTATAGATGAGCGCCTTGTTCAATCCACTCCCAAACTGTTGCCGCCTGCTCTAAAATTCGGTGCTGTACATACACTTTCTCATGTTGATCTCGACTAAAAGCGACATCCAACTGGGTAAGTACTCCCGACTTAAGATATTTTTGCCATTCGACTTGGTAGAGAAAGTCTTGAGTGAACGTTCTATCCCCAAAGAAAATCCAGTTTTTCCCTTTTGCATCCCGATTATCACGCTCTTGAACAAAGCTACGAAATGGTGCGATGCCAGTACCTGGGCCAATCATGATTACAGGGGTATTATCATCTTGAGGTAGCTTGAAGTTGTTATTGTTCTCGATAAAGACTTTAACTTCCTCCCCCTCTTCTAAGCGGCGAGAAAGGTAGCTTGATGCACCACCAAAACGAGAGTCCTCACCTTGTTGGTATTCAACAAGAGCGACAGTCAGATGAACTTCTTCATCCACTTCTGATTGTGCTGAAGCAATCGAGTAAAGACGAGGCGTCAATCGGCGTAATAAACCAAGCAACTCTTCAGCACTAAGCTTGGTTTTCTTCTCAGCTAAAACATCGATAACTTGCGTATTACTGGCGTATTGACGTAGCTTGTCTTTGTCTTCCACCAGCTTCAATAATTTCTTACTTCCCGATAATTCGGCGAATTTAGTCACTAACTGAAGATTTGCTGAGGTGATTTCATATTTCGATACTAATGCGCTGTGGATAGAGAGACTTTCCCCGTCAACATCGATACTTTCAACGCCTGAAAGACCAACCTTCGACAAAATAGCATTTGCTAAATCACCACTATTCTCATACCACACCCCTAATGCATCACCGGGTTGATAAGAAATACCTGAGTCTTCTAAATCAATCTCAATATGGCGAACATCTTTTCCAGAATCACGACCGGTGATCTTCTGGTTCGTTAATAATGTCGCGGTATAGGGTTTCTGCCTACTATAAGGAGAGTGGCCAACTGCCGCCGCTCCTACTGGGAGCTGAACGATCTCTGCTTCTGAACCAGAAGAAAGCGCATCTTTTACTGTATCGAGCGCTTTTACTCTCCACTTTTGAGCATCTGCTTCATAGTCAACATCACAATCTATTCTGTCGATAAATGGTGTGGCTCCCAACTTCGATAAATACTCTGCAAAGTCTTTACCTGTCTGGCAGAAAAATTCATAGCTTGAATCGCCTAAACCAATCACACCAAATTGCAGGTTAGGTAATTTAGGGGCTTTTTTTGATTGGAGAAACTCATGCAATTCGATGGCATTATCAGGAGCTTCCCCCTCCCCATTAGTTGAGGCAACAATAATGACATGTGTTTCTTTAGCTAAGTTTTTACCTTTGTAGTCACCGGCATCGAAAAGCTCAACCGCAATACCTTGTGCTTTCGCTTCTTGCTCTAGAGCTTCTGCGACACCTTTAGCGTTACCCGTTTGCGAAGCATAGATAATGGAAAGCTTACCCGCAGGTTTTGCGGCAATAGCAACAGCCGTTTGATTCATCGGAGTCGATGATGCTGTAGGTTGGTTTTGTGCTAATCCCCAGAAATAACCACTTACCCAAGCTAATTGCTGAGAGGAAAGATCCGTTACCGTTTGTTGTAATTGGTTAAGTTGCTGATCATTCAGCGGGCTTGCTATCGATGGTAGCTCTGGTGTGTTTCCTTGAGAGGCCACATTCTTATTCACCGACCCTTTCTCATTTAAAGACATTGTCTCGACATCCCTGTTCATTGCGTGATTATAGATTAACCACTCTTTTTAATAACAAGAAAGAATAGAAGTGAATGTTTTATAACTTTTTGAATTAAAGGAATGCCGATCTTATCGTTAAAGAACTTGCTTAGCTTCCACCCTAACTTGCTGAAACCCGACAGCCATTGCGGAGCGTGAAGCAAGATCTAAATCCATATAGTGGCATTCTTCTCCATGTGCATCCGTTAATAATACAAGGCCACCTCTTGCATGACGGAATTCCACGATCCAACTCCCTTCCTGTACAGAAGGTTCGATTATTGCTTCCACCAGTTGGTTTTCACGGTACAAATTTCTTAGTTCATTAATCGTCATGAAAGTCCTTTCTCTAAAAGAAAAGGTAAAAGGTTCCTCTTTAAGCATGGTGGAAAGCACATAAACTGCTTAATTAATCGCTTGAATATAAAAAATAGATATAAAAAAACGCCGCTATATAGAGCGACGTTCTAAAAAACCATATTCACAATCAGAAATTGTACTCAGCGCCAATAAACCAGCCATCAACAAAAACTAATGGAGATGTTGAATCTTCAGTTTGAGGACCAAGATCTGTAAACTCTAAATCAATGACTCGATAACCACCACGTAAAGCGACGTGACTATTATCCAATTTAATTAGGTACTGCACTCCAGCAATAACATCGGCACTTTTGATACCTTTTGAACTACCAAAATCAAATTGGCCGAAAATATCAAAGTTAGTATTAGGTACATACAACTCACCGTATGCGTACCAATTAAATGTTGTTTCATCGAAACTATAACGAGCTGATGCCGCATCTTTAGTTCGATAATGGCTATTACTGTAGTTGGTTAACGTAATACCCGCATCAAATGTCATGAGTTCACGTTCAAGTACCTTGTAATAAAAGGTAAAGTCGTACTTATCAAATCCGCTGAAATCAGCATCAACGGATGTATATCGGATACTCGCATTCGGAAGATAAGGTAGATCATGCTCTAGAGCAGCATAAACGACGGGTGTGTTTGGTTTATCACGGCGAACTTCATCAATTTTAGTGCTGCCAAACCACATATCGGTACCAACTTCACCGCCAAATGAAGACTGTGCTGTTGCCGAACTTGTCCACAAAGACATAACAGCCATTGACAAAATTGCTGGTGCTGATTTGCTCATCTACTTTAAGCTCCTGAACTCAATAACGTAATCACTTACTAATAGTATCACATTCAAGCGCAGTATCTGTTGTCAATTGCACGGTAGTTATCGATGACCATGCACGTAATTTTTAAAAAACCAAATTCCTATCGCAATTACAATTAACCATGGAATTAGCTTTATTACCGCACCAACCATGCCTAGTAATAACATAATGGCAAAAGCAAACCCTGTAGCTAAAAACACACTCAGCATGGTTATGCCCGTCACTAGCAATGTTGCAACAAAAACCAAGATAAAAATCAGTTCAAACATCATTATTCTCCTTTATTTACCTTTCAACGTTGCAGGAAGTAGGCCAACTCGATAAAAAACATAAGACAATGAATTTATTAGATAAAAAAATAGGCCTACCTGTATGTAGACCTATTCATTGAAAATGTTAGCTAAATTAACCACCTAGTGGTGGTTAATTTTACACATTCAATTCTTTCGGGATTTTAGCTAATGCCGCTTCAACTACTTCAATACCAGAACCCGGTTTATGGGCATTTTCACTAATATGGCGACGCCATTGACGTGCGCCTGGCATATTTTGGAATAGACCTAGCATATGACGAGTCATATGACCTAGGTAAGCACCATTAGAAAGTTGACGTTCAATGTATGGATACATCTCTTCAACGATTTGAGTTCGCTTTTTCACTGGTTTATCTAGACCATAAATCAGCTGGTCTACTTCAGCCAAAATATATGGATTTTGATAGGCCTCACGTCCTACCATCACTCCATCGAGGTGCTTTAGATGTTCAATCGTTTCTTCTAACGTTTTAACACCACCATTGACCGAGATATTCAGATGAGGGAAATCTTTTTTAAGTTGGTATGCGCGCGGGTAATCTAGTGGTGGAATTTCGCGATTTTCTTTCGGACTTAAACCTGATAGCCATGCTTTACGAGCATGGATAGTAAAATCTTCACAGCCCGCTTGTTCAGAGATAATGCTGACAAAATCAGTTAAAAACTCGTACGAATCAAAATCATCGATACCAATTCGAGTTTTTACCGTGACAGGAACATCAACCACAGATTTCATTGCTGAAACACACTCAGCCACCAGCTGAGGCTCAGCCATCAAGCATGCACCAAAACGACCATTTTGAACGCGATCTGATGGGCAACCAACGTTCAAGTTAATTTGATCATATCCACGCTCTTGAGCTAGCTTGGCGCATGTTGCTAAATCTTGAGGGTTTGATCCCCCTAACTGAAGGGCAACTGGATGCTCTTCTTCGTTGTATGCTAAAAAGTCACCTTTTCCGTGAATAATTGCACCCGTGGTGATCATTTCTGTGTACAGCAATGTTTCACTCGTCATTAAACGATGAAAGTAACGACAGTGGCGATCTGTCCAATCGAGCATTGGGGCAATAGAAAAACGAGATGATGGGTACATACAATACAGCCTTAATCAATCAATACCGAAATAGTAAAGTTCTCAATTCGACAACTTTTCTCTATTTGATCCGATTTGGTACCAATGCTCTAAAGAAGCATCGAAATGATAAAAACACACGAACATAACGTTCTTGTGCGAAATTGGGTCGAAGATTATACAGCCCAAATATCTTTGCTTCAAACGAGAAAAAGCCGTTGGTATATAGACCCAATATCAGCGTCCTCTCTTTTGCGATGCCTAGGATAATGAGCCTGTATCGTTTTGGTGACAGATAAGGTAAGTTATAAGCCTTATAAGTAGGGGGATATCCGTCTCTAAAGGCTAAATATTTAGGCACCTTGAAAGGCGTATCACAAATTAGTGAATGCTAAACGATATTCATACTTAAGTGATATATGATAAACCACGTCCAATCGTTATGGTGATAAATTTGGACCAACAGCTAGTTAAGCAGATTGAAGAGATATGTGCAGCCCGAGGCGTTCGTTTAACGCCTCAGCGGAAAAGAGTGTTTGAATTAATATGTGCGAGTCTAAAAGCATCTAGTGCTTATGAACTTTTAGAACAGTTAAAAGCCACAGAACCTCAAGCGAAGCCACCTACGGTATATCGTGCATTGGACTTTTTATTGGAGCAAGGATTCATCCATAGAGTTGAATCGACGAATAGCTTCATCCAATGTTGCTCATGTAATGCACATAAGCACTACTCCCATCTACTGATTTGCGATAAGTGCAGTAATGTTATTGAACTTCAAGATGATAGTTTGGTAGCACTATTGGCTGACAATGCTGAAAAGCATGGTTTTAACATTACCAACCATGTCATTGAATCACATGGTGTTTGTCAGTCATGCACATCTGAGATAACAAAATAAGATATAGAAGAAGATTATGCGCGCTGAATTTGTAAACCCGTTTTTAGCATCATTAATGAATGTATTAAAAACGATGGCTTCGTTGGAATTGAAGCCACTGAAACCTCGTGTAAAAAAAGATGAAATCGCTCGCGGTGACGTTTCAGGTTTAATTGGGATGGTTGGCCCGCAAAGTCGCGGTTCTATGTCGATCACGTTTGATGAAAGCTTAGCTTTAGAGATTATGGAAAACATGTTGGGTGAACGCCCAAATGGTCTTAATGAAGAAGTCACTGACATGGTTGGTGAAATAACCAACATGGTAACAGGTGGAGCAAAACGAATTCTAGCCGATAGTGGGTTCGACTTTGATTTGGCTACACCGGTTGTCGTCTCAGGCAAAGGCCATACTATTCGTCACAAATGCGACGGCTCAATCATCATCATGCCATTCACTTCGCAATGGGGTAATGCATTTATCGAAATCTGTTTCGAATAAATATTTCACCTCGCTTCACATGGTTTAAAAGCTTCCACAATGGAAGCTTTTTTCGTTTTTTCTGACTTATACGAGCTAGCTGTACCGGTTAAATAGCTTTTGGATCATAGATAACCCTACGCTCAGTTAGCGTCTTTTTGATAGCTTTTAGATCATGGGTAACCAAAAGCAATTGAAGCTGAACTTCTTCTACTGCCTTATCACGTATTAATGATGCCTTTTTGCTGTAGAACTCGAATACACTGCTCTACCAGCGCTTCAATCGGTAACTCTCCAGCGGGTAAATCCACTTCAGGCGCGAGTGGCGCTTCGTAATCAGAATCAATCCCTGTGAAATTAGAGATTTGCCCTGCACGCGCTTTTTTGTACAACCCTTTAGGGTCTCGCTGCTCGCACACATCTAGAGATGCATTAACATACACTTCGAGAAACTCTCCCTCAGGCAATAAATCTCGCACTAACTGACGCTCTGCACGATGAGGTGAAATAAATGCGGACAATACAATAAGCCCCGCATCAGCCATCAATTTGGCCAGTTCACCAATACGACGAATATTCTCTCGACGGTCTTGATCTGAAAAACCTAAATCATTACATAAACCATGGCGTACATTATCGCCATCAAGTAGGTAAGTATGATATCCAAGCTCTGCCAATTGATTTTCGAGGGCGCCGGCAATCGTCGATTTTCCGGCTCCCGACAAACCAGTAAACCAAAGTACGGCTGGTCTTTGTTGTTTTATCTTGGCACGGAATACTTTATCAACGGTATGTTGGTGCCAAACGATATTTTCATCTTTAATGTTGGCTTCTGTTGTCATCAGTTAAATCCTTTAATAAGGGAAAAACAGGGGAATCAGCGTCAGTACTAGGACTGAATAAACAATGGATATAGGGATCCCCACTCGTACATAGTCGGTTAACTTGTAGTTCCCTACGCTATAAACCAGCAAGTTAGTTTGATAGCCGTAAGGCGAAATAAAACTGGCACTCGCGCCAAATAACACGGCCATAATGAACGGCATTGGATCAACGCCATAGCCTAGCGCCATGCTATAACCAATAGGGAAAGCCAGTGCTGCAGCGGCATTATTTGTTACTAACTCAGTCAAAATTAATGTCAATAAGTAAGTCGCCACCAGTGCACCAAATACTCCCCAGCCATTAAATGTTTCAATAAACAACTGCCCAAGCTTGATCGATAAGCCAGATGAAAGCATTAACTGGGCAATAGACAATGCCGAACCAACAATGACGACAATATCAATGGGAAAACGGCGACGTAACTCGCTTAATTGCACAATGCCAAGAAATAAAGTAGCTAACAAAAATATGGCTAAGCCCTTAATAAGTGGAACCCACTCCAATAAGGCTAGGGCAATCACTGAACTAAACCCAACTAACACCATGGCTGACTTTTGAAAATCTAACCGAGCACTCGAATCAAGATCATTAACCAATACGAACTCTTTACGGTGAGCTCTCCGTTCGGAATCAAAACGCTTTCCCGGTACCAACACCAGAGTGTCACCGGCATTAAGGGTAATATTACCCAATCCTCCCTCTAAGCGTTCATGGCCACGACGAATAGCGACTACGACAGCATCAAAACGGTCTCGGAAATGGCTGGTTTTAAGCGTTCTATTACAAAAACTCGCCGATGAACTAACGACAACTTCAATAAAACCCTGCCCGTTAAGGTGATGTTGGCCAAATAGTGTTAAGCCTTGAATTTCTTGTAAAGTGGCTACACTTTCAATGTCACCACAAAACAAGAGTCGGTCATTAGCATGCAGAATGAATTCGGGGTCGACCGACGGCATAGTTTTCCCACTCCGAATAACTTCTGCTAAGAATAACTTCCGTAAAGCTCGTAAATTATTCTCAGTGATACTGCGTCCAACTAAAGGCGATCCCGCCTCGACTCTGGCTTCAAGAAAATACGGTAAATCATCCTGAGATTGATCGTCGTAATTCGGTAAAAGATAACTAAGAGGGATCAGTATCAATAAACCGCCGAATAATACTGATAGACCGATCATTGTCGGAGTAAAGAATCCCAAACTCGGTAAACCTGCATCTTCAACAAAGCTATTAATGATCAAGTTGGTTGAAGTGCCGATCAAGGTCAGCGTCCCCCCTAATATCGCCGCATAAGAAAGCGGTATCAATAATTTGGAGGGAGCGTGTTGCTGATTACGCTTGATTGCTCCTATGAGGGAAACAACCACTGCAGTATTGTTGGTAAACGAAGAAAGCAGAGCGGTAGATATGCCCATTTTCGCAACCACCGAACCAAGACGACCAGTTGATAAACTGCGGCTGACCCAACTAATCAATAAGGTTTTCTCTAACGCGCTCGACGCCAGAATTAACAACACTAAAGTCAGCAATGATGAGTTAGTGAAATTCGTTGCCACTTCTTTAAGTTCTATTATTCCAACCATAAATGCGACAAACGCCGCGCCGGCAAAAATAAAACTCGGCTTAATACGGGTGGCTACAAGGCATATGACAATGCCAAGTAAGATAGCCAGCACAAATCCTTGTTGCCACATACCGCGTCCTTACTTCATCCCAACTCTCGAACAGCCTATTGTGCTGTACTCAGCTTTAATTCGATTTTCTCTATCGAAACACCCCGTAGGACTACTTCAAAAATTGAGAAAGATCTTTCGCTTCCCAATGCGGGAAGTGCTTACGAATCAAAGCATTTAGCTCTACTTCAAAAGCAGAAATATCACCGATTTTATGCTCTATCTTATTGAGGCTTTCACGTACTAAACCAGCACCAACAGTCACATTAGTTAAGCGGTCAATCACCACAAAACCTCCGGTATCTTGCGTGTCTGTATACTTATCTAGTGCTACTGATTCCGTTAAACTCCACTCACATAAACCGATGCCATTCAATGGCAATTCTGCCGCACTGTGTGACGACAAGTTGTTGATATCATATTGGTGACGGATAGCTTCAACACGTCCCACGGTTTTCTTTCCCGCGATCTTAATGTCATATTCTCGCCCAGGCTGCAGCGGTTGCTCTGTCATCCACACGACATCGGCAAGCAAGTGGTTACTGGACGTCACATCCGCATCACTAAGCACCAATAAATCACCACGGCTGATATCGATTTCATCTTCTAGCGTTAAAGTAACCGCTTGCCCTGAATACGCCGTAGGCAAATCACCATCAAACGTTACAATTCGGGCTACTTTTGAACTTTTACCTGACGGTAAGGATTGCACACTATCACCCACGCTAACACTACCCGAGGCAATCGTGCCGGCAAAGCCACGGAAATCGAGGTTTGGTCGGTTAACGTATTGGATTGGAAAACGGAAATCTCCAGTACCTTTATCTTGATCGATATCGACGTTTTCTAAAATTTCCAGTAATGATGGGCCTTCAAACCAACTCATATGTGCACTTGGCTCAACCACGTTATCTCCCTCAAGAGCTGACAGTGGGATGATCTGAATATCGGTTTCACCACGTAGATTTTTAGAAAACTCAAGATACTCATCTCGAATTGTCTCAAATCGATCTTGTGAATAATCCACTAAATCCATTTTGTTGATCGCGACCACAAAGTGTTTAATCCCCAGCAGATTCGCAATGAACGAATGACGACGAGTTTGATCTAATACGCCCTTGCGTGCGTCAATCAAGATCACAGCGAGATCACAGGTTGATGCACCTGTCGCCATATTGCGCGTATATTGCTCGTGTCCCGGTGTATCGGAGATGATGAACTTACGCTTTTGAGTTGAGAAATAGCGGTAAGCGACATCAATCGTAATCCCTTGTTCACGCTCTGCTTGTAGGCCATCAACTAGCAACGCAAGATCTGGACGTTCACCCGTAGTACCAACGCGCTGGCTATCAGAATGAACCGCAGCCAATTGATCTTCATAAATTTGCTTTGAATCATGGAGCAAGCGGCCAATCAAAGTACTCTTACCGTCATCAACTGAGCCACATGTTAGAAATCTAAGTAATGATTTATATTGGTGTTGTGTTAGGTAGCCTTCAATACCCAGTTCCGCTAGTTGCGCTTCTACTACACTGTTCATGTTCTTTCCTTAGATCCTAATTAGAAATAGCCCTGACGCTTCTTAAGCTCCATCGATCCTGATTGATCGTGGTCGATCGCTCGTCCTTGTCGTTCACTTGAGGTTGCCACTAACATCTCTTCAATAATCCCGGTTAAGGTATTCGCTTCAGACTCAATTGCCCCTGTCAGTGGGTAGCAACCTAATGTTCGAAAACGAACACTTTTTTCTTCGATCACTTCACCTGGTAGTAGCTTCATACGGTCATCATCAACCATGATCAACATGCCATCACGTTCAACCACTGGACGAACTTCTGCTAAATACAGAGGGACAATTTCAATATTTTCAAGATAGATGTATTGCCAGATATCCAATTCAGTCCAGTTCGATAATGGGAATACACGAATGCTCTCGCCTTTATTGATCTGACCGTTATATGTTTTCCATAATTCTGGGCGTTGGTTTTTCGGGTCCCACGTGTGGTTTTTATCACGGAACGAATAGACCCGCTCTTTAGCGCGAGATTTCTCTTCGTCACGGCGAGCCCCACCAAAAGCTGCATCAAAACCGTATTTATTCAGAGCTTGTTTAAGCCCTTGAGTTTTCATGATATCCGTATGCTTTGATGAACCATGTTCAAATGGGCTACACCCCATAGCGATACCTTCTGGGTTCTTATGTACCAAAAGCTCAAAGCCATACTTTTCCGCTGTTTTATCGCGAAAGTCGATCATCTGTTTAAATTTCCAATCAGTGTCAACGTGTAGCAATGGGAATGGTATCTTCCCGGGATAAAATGCTTTCCTTGCAAGATGCAACATTACCGATGAATCTTTACCTATCGAGTACATCATTACCGGATTATCAAACTCAGCAGCGACTTCACGAATAATGTGAATGCTTTCAGCTTCAAGCTGCTTAAGATGGGTTAAACGTTCTTGGTCCATGTTGGTGCTTCCTTTCCTGCTCCTTTCGAGCATTTGACTGAACTTAAATTATTTTTCTCTCTGTATGGTGTTTCTAGGCATATTGTTTCTAGGCATATTTTTCTAGGCATAGTGCCGCTGTGATTTCAAAACTTGTCCTTGGGAGGAAGATGATTGATTAAACCACTGTAATTTTTCTGAAAGAGAGACAACTTCACCCACAACAATGAGTGATGGTGATTGTGCATTTTTCGCTAGTGCAGCCAGTTGAGAAAGCTGTCCTTTGAATACTTGTTGAGATGTTTGAGTGCCACGCTCTATGATGGCAATCGGGGTGTTGGCTTGGCGACCATGTTTGATGAGTTGTTGCTGGATATATTCTGATTTCATCAAACCCATATAAATAACTAAGGTCTGATTACCACGAGCTAACGTCGACCAATCCATCGTATCGCTTTCTGCTTTTAGATGTCCGGTAATAAACATGGCTGACTGAGCACAGTCTCGATGGGTCAATGGGATACCGGCATAGGCGGTTGCACCTGCGGCTGCGGTGATTCCGGGGATAACTTGAAATGGCACACCGTGATCTGCCAATACTTCTAATTCTTCACCACCACGACCAAAAACAAATGGATCGCCACCTTTAATACGAACAACTCGGTGTCCTTGTTTAGCAAAGTCGACTAATAGTTGATTGGTTTTTTCTTGAGGAACACTATGGTGACCCGCACGCTTTCCAACGCAAACTAAAATCGTATCACTTGGAATCAAGTCCAAAATATCTTCAGAGACTAGATAGTCATACAGGACAACATCTGCTTGCTGAATAAAGCGCAATGCTTTAATCGTGAGCAATTCAGCATCACCCGGTCCTGCCCCGACAAGTGCAACCTCGCCATACCCCAATTGACTTGCTCCGCCAAAGTGAGAGGAGATTTGACCGTTATCTTGCTTTACTCGCTGATGCTTCAATGGAAACTGAGACACCTTTTCCTTACTTGCCATAATACGTTCCTTCGATTTAACTCAATGCATTATGGCTGCGTATATATATTACCTGAAATTCTAAAATTTCATTTTTTATATCAAATACTGATAAGGGATTTATTAGTCACACTGTTGCTTATTTGAACATTTTGAGATCTCTTGGTCAGAACAGCATAAAGAAAACGAGCAGTGTCACACTTTGATATTCATCAAAATCATTGTTTCATAAAACTTTGTTACATTACCCCTGATTTAATCCAATGTAATCCGGAGCATATGAAATGAAAGTAGCTGTGAAACCTCTCTCTATTGCTGTATTAGGTGGCATGCTAAGCATGGCCGGCCCTGCTATGGCTGATACGATCAAACTTCGTATCATTGAAACAACAGATATTCACACCAATGTTATGGATCATGACTACTACAAAGATGCTCCGTCTGAAAAAATCGGTTTAACACGAACGGCGACTTTAGTTAAACAGGTACGTGGTGAAGTTGAAAACAGCGTTCTTGTTGATAATGGTGACTTAATTCAGGGTAGCCCTATGGGTGACTATATGGCTGATAAGGGCATCGAAGCTGGCGAAGTGCATCCTGTTTACAAAGCAATGAACCAACTTAACTATGATGTCGGTAACATTGGTAACCACGAATTCAACTATGGTTTGGAGTTCCTAGCAGAAACACTAAATGATGCGAACTTCCCATATGTAAGTGCTAACGTGTTTGATAAAAAAACCGGTAAGCATTATTTCAAACCTTACATCATCAAAACTCATACTTTCAAAGACACCGACGGCGCTGAGCATCAAATCAAAGTTGGCTACATTGGTTTTGTTCCACCACAAATCATGGTTTGGGATAAGAAAAACTTAGAAGGTCAGGTATACGCAAAAGACATTAAAGAATCAGCTGAAGAGCTAGTACCTAAAATGAAAGCGGAAGGCGCTGACGTTATCGTTGCTATCCCTCACTCGGGTGTTTCATCTGATCCATACAAACTTGGTGCGGAAAATTCCACGTATTACTTAGCTGATGTTGAAGGTATTGATGCTATTGCGTTTGGCCATTCACATGCCGTATTCCCAGGTAAAGGATTTGATAACATCCCAGGTGTCGATAACCAAAATGGTACGATTAATGGTGTGGCTGCTGTCATGCCAGGCCGCTGGGGTAGCCACGTTGGTGTGATCGATCTTAAACTTGAGCAGAAAGACGGTAAATGGGAAGTAACTTCAGGTAAAACTGAAGCACGTCCTATTTACGATGCTATTGGTAAAAAATCGCTAGCCAAGGCCGACGAAGGAATTGTCAAAGCTCTGGAGCATGACCACAGTGCCACTCGTGAATTCGTTAGCCAACCAATTGGTAAAGCAAACGACGTTATGTACAGCTTCCTATCATTGGTTCAAGACGATCCTACGGTACAAATCGTAAACCTTGCACAGCAAGATTACGTAGAACGCTTTATCCAAGGGGATCCAGACCTAGCCGATATTCCTGTCCTCTCTGCCGCAGCACCATTCAAAGCGGGTGGTCGTAAAGATGACCCATCAGGTTTTACAGAAGTGGAATCAGGTCAGCTTACATTCCGTAATGCAGCCGATCTT
Organism: Vibrio sinensis; assembly: GCF_003605645.1. Classification (GTDB taxonomy): domain Bacteria; phylum Pseudomonadota; class Gammaproteobacteria; order Enterobacterales; family Vibrionaceae; genus Vibrio; species Vibrio sinensis. The sequence continues at coordinate 16,465 of NZ_QVMU01000005.1, forward strand.
TACCTTTACCCGAATACACTGGTTGCACTGAAAATGACCGGTAAAGATGTTCAAGAATGGTTGGAATGCTCTGCAGGACAATTTAACCAAATCGATGTCAACACAACGGCACCTCAATCTCTTATTAACTGGGATAGCTTCCGTACTTACAATTTTGATGTAATGGATGGTGTTAACTACCAAATTGATATCACTCAACCGGCAAAATACGATGGTGATTGCAAAGTTGTAAACGCTGATGCTAAACGTATTATCGGTTTAACCTATCAAGGTAAACCAATCGATCCAGATCAAGAGTTCATTGTTGCAACCAATAACTATCGCGCGTACAGCAACAAGTTTGCTGGTACTGGTAGCGAGCACATTGCATTTGATTCTCCAGATGAAAACCGCGCTGTTGTTGCCGCTTACATCTCTCGCGTAAGCAAAGAGAAAGGTGAAGTAACACCAAGTGCCGATAATAACTGGAGTTTTGCACCAATTAATGCAGATAAGGCGCTCGATATTCGCTTCGAAACATCACCAAGCGAGAAAGCAGCTCAATTTGTAAAAGACAAAGGTCAATACCCAATGAAAAAAGTGGCGACCGATGATGTAGGTTTTGCGATTTACCAAATTAACTTACAAAAATAATATCTTGCCCTGATTCTATACCCCAACAAATTGAAGTGTCGGGTTAGCGAGCAGCGACTCTGCAACTACAAGTTGGGCGGGTATAGGTGCTAATATCAAGCCGCTATAAATTTATAGCGGCTTTTTTAGATCGGAGAGAGTATGACATCAAGATTCAGCGACTACTTATCACAACAAGGATTTTCAAGTGATGAAATCAATGAGCTAACCAGATTAGCAAAGCCATTAGAATTACCCACTCGTCATATCCTTATTGAACAAGGATCACTGGCTGATCTCTTCTATTTTGTGGTCGATGGTTTGTGTCATGCCAGTTACCTTACTGAGCAAGGTAAAGAGTTCAGTAAAGAATTTTATTGGGAATTGGATTGGATCATTGGTTTTGAAAGTCTGATTAAACAGCAACCATCAGCATTTCTCCTTGAAACTCTAACTCCCTGCTATCTTATGTGCTTGCCTATCGAGACTCTCAAGCAATGGCGAAGTATCAACCACCCCATTTACCTAAAACTCGTTGAAGCTCAATTAATGCATAAAGAGAACAAAGAACGTTTCATGCTGCTCTATAGTGCAGAGCAACGCTATCAACTCTTTTGCCAACATTTTCCTGAACTAGAACAACGGCTATCTGACTATCAAATTGCAGCTTATCTAGGTATTACACCGGTTAGTCTTAGCCGAATCAAAAATCGTTATGAGTCATAACATTTGTTAATGCGTATTAGATGGAAAATTGATAATTTGATTAACTCATGTTTATCTTATGACGCAAAAAATAATTATATGATTGAATGGAAATTAATACCGTTTGCTCAATTGAGCAATATTGAGCTTTATCAGCTTATTAAATTGCGCGTTGATGTTTTTGTTGTAGAGCAAACGTGCCCTTATCCAGAGTTGGATGGAAAAGATACGCTACCTGACGTTTATCACTTACTCGGATATCAAAATGGAGAATTGGTTGCCTGCTCTCGTTTGCTGCCTAAAGGAGTAAGTTATCCATCAGTAAGTATTGGTCGAGTGGCAACATTACAACAAGCACGCGGTAATGGTTTAGGCCATCACTTACTCGCCGCGGCAAAAGAAAAGTGCCAAGAAATATGGCCGAATGAAAGCATTGAAATCGGTGCGCAAGAGCATTTAGCTCAATTTTATAGTCAGCATGGTTTTATACAAACATCTGAAAGTTACTTTGAAGATGGCATCCCCCATATCGATATGAAATTAACTAAATAGTATGCCGCAAGCTATTAATACAACACATGCTATCTTTTTTCTGATCATCGGTAACCTATTTGCTTCCCTTTCAGACGTCACCGTAAAGTTACTTGATGGGGGAGTATCACCTTTTCAATACATGTTTTTACGCCAATTAATCGCCGTTATTTTAATCTGGCCATTTTGGCGAAAAGTGTCGACTCAACAGCGCAGATTATCCGCTCCCTACCTAACGCTATTTAGAGCACACTTAGTTCTAATTGGGAGTGGGTGCATGATGGTATCAATAACCTATCTGCCTCTTGCTACTGCCAATGCGATATTTTATGCCGCACCTTTGCTGATGCTGCCATTATCAATCGTATTGTTAAAGGAGTACCCTAGTTTTGGAAAGGTATGTGCTACGTCTATAGCATTTGTAGGAGTGTTGGTTGTACTTAGACCATCCCAATATCACTGGGCGGCTCTATTTGCACTAGGTACAGCTGTCACTTTGGCTCTTTTCAATATCATGGCGCGAAAGCTTCCAAAAGAGCAAAGCGTCATCACGACGCTTTTCTGGACATCTCTCTTTTCTCTACCCGTTGCTGCGCTTCTATCCGTATTTCATTGGCAACCGATTTCCATCAGAGAATGGCTATGGATTGCTGCAAGTTCCCTACTGATTTTACTCTATAACGGCTTGGCTGTGCTTGCCTATCAAAGAGCTCCGGCAAGTCAAATTGCACTCGCTGAATATACTGGACTGATCTTTGTCGTTCTATTTGGTGTCTGGTGGTTTAATGAAATACCAGACACACTCACCGCTTTTGGCATTATATTAATCATTCTTCCACTATTACCTATAAAAGCGCTCAGAAGAACAAAATAGTGTTACTTGCTTCGGCCAAAAGTGCCATCAGCAATGCGGAAAAACATCACTGATTTATCGCTTTTCTCTAACTGCAAAATGTCTAATTCACCGTCTGGCTTTAGCTTAAATCGAACTAACTGTCCTTGCTTGATATAGCTAAGAGGCTTATCACTACCTTCAACTTTGACCAAAGCATTCAAATCAGCCATCGGCAATCCATTATTTCGAAAAACTTGAGCAAGGGTATCGCCACGTTGAACCGTATATTCTTTCCAAGTATCCGATTGCTCATTCCCTATTGGCGATTCGGTATTTTGCTCACTCATACCTTGGGTATTGATATCAATTGCAATGCGTTGCTCTAAGGGGGCGTCTTCTTTTACTTGCTGCTCTGGAAATGGAATCAGTGCCAACAAGATGACCAAGGGAACCAACACCATCAGTACGCGTTGATGCAACTTAGGAAGTTGTTGCCAAATAGCTGTTAACTTTTCCCGCTGCTGTGAAAGATCGATACTCTCGACCTTATCTTTAAATAGCTGCAGGTAATCAACCTGTTGAACTTTCTTTTTTCTGCGATTCATCGCGACCCATCTCCAAAGACTTATCTGCCTAAGTATAAAAATGATGGGCTTGTGAGTATAGAGAAATTGATGAGTTCAAGTAATGGTAACGTCAATTCTCATCGGCGAGGTCGCAAAGTCTGATCTACCTCTCACTCTTCCCCTACCATTGCACCACTACCTAACGTTTCATAACCGATTTATTACTGGTATCCTAGAGGCCTATTTCAAACACAGCGAAAAAGAGAGACACAATGTCTGAAGTTACATTTGAAACTGTAGAACAAAAAGCAAGCTACGGTATTGGTCTGCAAATGGGTCAACAACTAGCAGGTTCTGGCATCGAAGGCCTAAACGTTGATGCAATCGCAGCTGGTATCGCAACTGCACTAACTGGCGATATGCCAGCAATCGAAGTGGATGAAATCAACAAAGCACTTCAAGAGCTACACACTCGTGCAGAAGCTATGCGTCAAGAAGCAGCTAAAGTAGCAGCAGCTGACGGTGAAGCATTCCTAAAAGACAATGCTCTACGTCCTGAAGTGACTGTTCTTGAGTCTGGCCTACAATACGAAGTGATCACTGAAGGTACTGGTGAAATCCCAACTTCTGACAAATCAGTACGTGTTCACTACCACGGTGAGCTAACTGACGGCACTGTATTTGATAGCTCAGTATCACGCGGTCAACCAGCTGAATTCCCTGTAACAGGTGTAATCCAAGGTTGGGTTGAAGCTCTACAACTTATGCCAGCAGGATCTAAGTGGAAACTATACATTCCTCAAGATCTAGCATACGGCGAGCGCGGTGCTGGTGCAGCAATTCCACCATTCGCAGCTCTAGTATTCGAAGTAGAACTACTAGACATTCTATAATTGAATATGATTTAAATAATTCTAAACGGCGCTCTGCGCCGTTTTTTTTAACTAAAATATAGTATCAGCTATGTAATAGACGTCATCATTTTCAAATCACACTAAAAAGGAACTACGACTATGGGTAAAAAGTTAGCAGCCATCATCCTCCTTACATTTAGCGCAAACAATGCTTACGCATTCTTAGATGCTTTAGAAGATAAAGATACGCAAAATAACTTAATGAATGCAGTTACCGACAGCGTTAAATCATCAACTAATCATGCTGTACCTGTAACCGATTTACTCACTAATGGTTTATCAGTAACGCCTGAGCAAGCAACAGCTGGTAGTGGTGCTTTACTTTCATTAGCGCAAAGTCAATTATCGTCAGCGGATCTATCTGAGCTTGAATCATTGATTCCATGGTCATCCACACTACCGGATACACAAGGCCTATTAGGCAGCGTAGAAAATATGCAGGCAGTACAAAACGTGTTTGAAAGTGTTGGTTTAGATCCAACCATGATTGGCAAATTTGCGCCGATCATTATGGGGTATTTAGGAGAAAATGGGGCAAGTGATGGATTGCTCAATTCCCTGAGCAGCCTCTGGAAAAACAAATAACAGAGAAAAGAACTGATGCAAACCGCAGAAACAAAAAAACCGAGCCTAGGCTCGGTTTTTTCTTAGAAACGAATGCTGATTACTCAGCAGCTGCTTCTTCTGTAGCTGGGCGATCTACAAGCTCAATGTAAGCCATTGGAGCTTTATCACCAGTACGGAAGCCAGCTTTTAGGATACGTGTGTAGCCGCCTTGGCGAGCTGCAAAACGTGGACCTAATTCGTTGAATAGTTTCGCAACTACTTCGTTGTCACGAGTACGTGCAAACGCTAGACGACGGTTAGCAACGCTGTCTGTCTTAGCTAGTGTAATCAAAGGTTCTACTACGCGACGAAGCTCTTTAGCTTTCGGTAGTGTAGTTTTGATAACTTCATGACGTACTAGAGAGCTAGCCATGTTGCTGAACATCGCTTTGCGATGACTGCTATTGCGGTTGAGTTGACGACCACTCTTACGATGGCGCATGACCTAATCCTTCTAACTAGTATCGATTAATCTTCAGCGATAGACGCTGGTGGCCAGTTCTCTAAGCGCATGCCAAGAGAAAGTCCACGTGATGCAAGTACGTCTTTAATCTCAGTAAGAGATTTTTTACCAAGGTTAGGCGTTTTAAGTAGCTCAACCTCAGTACGCTGTACAAGATCACCGATGTAGTGAATCGCTTCTGCTTTCAAACAGTTAGCAGAGCGAACTGTTAGTTCAAGATCGTCTACAGGACGCAGTAGGATAGGATCGAATTCTGGCTTCTCTTCCTTCTCCTCAGGTACACGTACATCACGAAGATCTACGAACGCATCCAATTGTTCAGCTAGGATAGTAGCTGCACGGCGGATTGCTTCCTCAGGGTCTAGAGTACCGTTCGTTTCCATATCGATAACTAACTTATCTAAGTCTGTGCGTTGCTCTACACGAGCTGCTTCAACAGAGTAAGCGATTTTATCTACTGGGCTGTATGTAGCATCAACCAATAAACGACCAATTGGACGTTCATCTTCTTCAGTATGGATACGAGCGGAAGCTGGAACATAACCACGACCACGTTCAACTTTGATACGCATAGCGATCTCAGCGTTGTCATCCGTTAGGTGACAAATAACGTGTTCAGGATTAGTGATCTCTACATCACCATCATGGGTGATGTCACCTGCAACCACAGGGCCCGAGCCTGATTTGTTCAGCGTAATGAACACTTCATCTTTGCCTTCAGCAACGCGAACAGCTAAACCTTTAAGGTTCAGAAGAATTTCAAGAATATCTTCTTGAACGCCTTCTTTTGTACTGTACTCGTGCAGAACGCCTTCGATCTCTACCTCTGTTACCGCACAACCCGGCATAGAAGATAGAAGAATGCGGCGAAGTGCATTACCAAGAGTATGGCCAAAACCACGCTCTAACGGCTCAAGAGTTACTTTTGCATGAGTCGTGCTGATTTGTTCGATGTCAACAAGACGTGGCTTAAGAAATTCTGTTACAGAACCCTGCATTGTGTCCTCTCTTTTGTTTAACCTTACTTAGAGTAAAGCTCGACGATCAATTGTTCGTTGATGTCAGCTGACAGGTCAGAACGCTCAGGCATACGCTTGAATGTACCTTCCATTTTGCTACCATCTACTTCAATCCAAGTTGGTTTTTCGCGTTGTTCAGCAACTTCTAGAGCCGCTTTAATGCGAGATTGCTGTTTAGCTTTCTCACGAATAGATACAACGTCGTTAGCCGCTACTTTGAAAGAAGGAACGTTTACAACTTTACCGTTAACTACGATAGCTTTGTGGCTAACTAGTTGACGTGCTTCAGCGCGAGTAGCACCAAAACCCATACGGTATACTACGTTGTCAAGACGACCTTCAAGAAGCTGAAGTAGGTTCTCACCCGTGTTGCCTTTTTGGCGAGCAGCATCTTTGTAGTAGTTACGGAATTGTTTTTCTAGAACGCCGTACATACGACGAACTTTTTGCTTCTCACGAAGCTGAACGCCATATTCAGATAGACGACCGCGACGAGCGCCGTGTACACCTGGTGCGTTATCAATTTTACACTTGGTATCGATCGCACGAACACCAGACTTAAGGAATAAGTCAGTGCCTTCACGACGGCTAAGCTTCAGCTTAGGACCCAAATATCTTGCCATGATTCTTCTCCAATTATCCCAGAAACGTTATACGCGACGTTTCTTAGGTGGACGACAACCGTTATGAGGGATTGGTGTAGCATCAACAATGTTTGTGATGCGGAAACCAGCTGCATTCAGAGCGCGAACAGTAGATTCACGACCTGGACCAGGACCCTTAACCATAACTTCCAAGTTCTTAAGACCGTACTCTTTGGCCATTTCAGCACAACGTTCTGCAGCAACCTGTGCAGCAAACGGAGTAGACTTACGAGAACCACGGAAACCTGAACCACCTGCAGTAGCCCAAGCTAATGCGTTACCTTGACGGTCAGTAATGGTTACGATTGTGTTGTTGAAAGAAGCATGGATGTGTGCCACACCGTCTGCAACTTGTTTGCGAACGCGTTTACGTGCGCGAGTTGGTTGTTTAGCCATTGTACTCTACCTTCCCGACTATTTCTTGATCGGCTTACGCGGACCCTTGCGGGTGCGAGCGTTGGTTTTAGTACGCTGTCCACGTAGTGGTAGACTGCGACGATGACGAAGACCACGGTAACAACCAAGATCCATAAGGCGCTTGATGTTCATTGATACTTCACGACGTAGATCACCTTCCACAGTGTATTTAGCTACACCATCACGCAGTTGATCGATCTGTTCATCAGATAGTTCACTGATCTTAACATTTTCTGCAATACCAACTTCAGCTAGGATAGCTTGAGAGCGAGTCTTACCGATGCCGTAGATTGACGTTAGTGCAATCACAGCATGTTTTTGATCAGGAATGTTAATGCCTGCTATACGGGCCATTATTCACTCCATAAGTGTTTCATAAAAGAATTAGCCGCAGTAAAGCCCGTCTAGGATACACTGCGGAGTACTACTTCTTTTGCACGCAAAAGGTAGGCCGAGAAATATACTCGACACTACCCTCTATTTCAAGTAAAAATTTCTGCTAATTAGCCTTGGCGCTGTTTATGCTTTGGCTCACTGCAAATAACACGCACAACACCGTTGCGCTTGATTACTTTACAGTTACGGCAGATTTTTTTAACGGAAGCACGAACTTTCATTGCTAAACTCCGTAATGTAATCTTTAGTCTACCGCCGAATTAACGGCCATAGCCTTTCAGATTCGCTTTTTTCAACACAGAATCATACTGTTGAGACATCAGATGAGTCTGTACCTGTGCCATAAAGTCCATGATTACTACCACTACGATTAGTAGTGAAGTACCGCCGAAGTAGAAACGTACGTTCCACGCGACCATCATAAACTCTGGGATCAGACAGATAAAAGTAATATACAACGCACCAGCAAGGGTTAAACGTGTCATCACTTTATCGATATATTTCGCTGTCTGCTCGCCTGGGCGGATACCGGGTACGAATGCGCCGGACTTCTTCAAGTTATCTGCTGTTTCACGAGGGTTAAACACCAACGCTGTATAGAAGAAACAGAAGAATATAATCGCTGCCGCATAAAGCATTACATACAATGGTTGACCAGGGCTAAGAGCTAAAGACACTTCGGTTAACCAACCGAACATGCTGCTCTCACCATTCTGTCCAAACCACTGAGCCAGTGTTCCTGGGAACAGGATAATGCTTGAAGCGAAAATCGCTGGAATTACACCTGCCATATTAATTTTAAGTGGCAAGTGAGTGCTTTGCGCAGCAAATACTTTACGACCTTGTTGACGTTTTGCATAGTTAACGACGATACGACGCTGACCACGCTCCATGAAAACAACGAAATAAATAACTGCAAAAGCAAGTACAGCAATTAACAGCAGAAGAAGTACATGCAATTCACCTTGACGCGCTTGCTCGATTGTCTGACCGATTGCCGATGGCAATCCAGCAACAATACCTGCAAAAATAAGTACCGAAATACCGTTACCAATTCCGCGCTCTGTAATTTGTTCACCTAACCACATTAGGAACATGGTACCGGTTACTAAACTTACGGTTGCAATTAGCGTAAACATGGTTTGGTTGATAACAACCAAATTATCGACCATGCTTGGTAGCCCTGTTGCAATACCAATAGCTTGGAATGTTGCAAGTACAAGCGTGCCATAGCGTGTGTATTGGCTTATCTTACGACGGCCTGCTTCACCCTCTTTCTTGAGTTCAGCTAACGCTGGATGAACTACAGTTAGCAATTGGACAACAATTGATGCCGAAATATACGGCATGATGCCCAATGCTAATATAGATGCACGCTCAAGGGCACCACCGGAGAACATGTTAAACATTTCAACGATGGTACCTTTTTGCTGTTCGAACAAATCGGCAAGTACAGCTGCGTCAATTCCAGGTAGCGGCACGAAAGAACCTGCACGGAATACTAGAAGAGCACCTAATACAAACAATAGGCGCGACTTTAACTCCGCCAATCCATTTTTCGCACTACTAAAATCTTGTCCTGGTTTTTTAGCCATCTGTACCTTTCCTTCGAAGATTATTCTTCGATTTTACCGCCTGCAGCTTCGATTGCAGCTTTAGCGCCTTTAGTCACGCGTAGACCTTTAACAGTTACCGCTTTGCTTAGCTCACCAGAAAGAACAACTTTAACAAACTCGATGTTCTTAGTGATTAGGTTAGCAGCTTTAAGGCTGTTTAGATCTACAACGTCACCTGTTACTTTCGCTAGCTCAGCTAGACGAATTTCAGCAGATACTAGACTCTTACGAGAAGTAAAGCCGAACTTAGGTAGACGTTGTTTCAAAGGCATTTGACCGCCTTCAAAACCTGGACGAACTTTGCCGCCAGAACGTGATTTTTGGCCTTTGTGACCACGGCCACCAGTTTTACCTAGACCAGAACCGATACCACGACCTACGCGTTTAGCAGAAGTCTTAGAACCAGCAGCCGGTGATAGAGTATTCAAACGCATTCTGATTACTCCTCAACTTTAACCATGTAGTAAACCTTGTTGATCATACCGCGCACGCACGGAGTATCTTCAAGTTCTACTGTGTGGTTGATTTTACGAAGACCTAAACCGCGCAAAGTAGCTTTGTGCTTTGGTAGGCGACCAATTGAGCTTTTAGTTTGAGTTACTTTAATAGTTGCCATCGTGTGCTTACTCCGAAATAGATTCAACAGTTAGACCACGCTTAGCAGCAACCATTTCAGGTGACTTAACGCTACCTAGAGCATCGATCGTAGCACGAACGATGTTGATAGGGTTCGTAGAACCGTATGCTTTAGATAGTACGTTGTGTACACCAGCAACTTCAAGTACTGCACGCATTGCGCCGCCGGCGATAACACCAGTACCTTCAGCAGCAGGCTGCATGTAAACTTTAGAGCCCGAATGGCGACCTTTCACTGGGTGGTGAAGAGTACCTTCGTTAAGCGCGATAGTAGTCATGTTACGACGCGCTTTTTCCATTGCTTTTTGAATCGCAGCAGGTACTTCACGAGCTTTGCCGTAACCGAAACCTACGCGACCGTTACCGTCACCAACTACAGTTAGTGCAGTAAAGCTCATGATTCGACCACCTTTAACCGTTTTAGAAACGCGGTTAACTGCGATTAGCTTTTCTTGCAAATCATTAGCTTGTTGTTGTTCTTTAGCCATCTTCCAACCCTACCTTAGAATTTCAGACCAGCTTCGCGAGCAGATTCTGCTAGCGCCGCTACTCGACCGTGGTATTGGAAACCAGAACGATCAAATGCAACTGCTGTTACGCCTTTTTCAAGAGCGCGTTCAGCAACAGCTTTACCCACTGCTTGAGCTGCATCGATGTTACCAGTGTATTTCACTTGCTCACGGATCGCTTTCTCTACAGTAGAAGCAGCTGCGATAACCTCAGAGCCGTTTGCCGCGATAACTTGAGCGTAAACATGGCGAGGAGTACGATGTACTACCAGGCGAGTTGCACCAAGTTCTGCAATCTTACGACGTGCACGTGTAGCACGACGGATGCGAGATGCTTTCTTATCCATAGTGTTACCTTACTTCTTCTTAGCTTCTTTGGTACGCACATTTTCATCTGCGTAACGAACACCTTTACCTTTGTAAGGCTCAGGTTGACGGTAAGAACGAATGTCAGCTGCAACTTGACCTACTACTTGCTTATCGCAACCAGTAATAATGATCTCAGTTTGGCTTGGACATTCAGCTTTAATACCCGCTGGCAACTCGTGCTCAACTGGGTGAGAGAAGCCTAGTGTTAGACCTACAGCGTTGCCTTTAATAGCAGCACGGTAACCAACACCTTTAAGAGTCAGCTTCTTAGTAAAGCCTTCAGTAACACCAACAACCATGTTGTTTACTAGTGCACGAGCAGTACCTGCTTGTGCCCAAGCGTTAACAACACCTTCGCGTGGACCGAAAGTAAGATTGCTATCTTCCTGAGCGATAACTACTGCGTCGTTTAGAACGCGAGTCAATTCACCTTTAGCACCTTTAACAGTGATTTCTTGGCCGTTTAGTTTCACCTCTACGCCAGCTGGAATAGCGACAGGTGCTTTTGCAACACGAGACATAGTCTACTCCTTATTAAGCTACGTAACAGATGATTTCACCACCAAGACCTGCTTTACGAGCAGCGCGGTCTGACATCAGACCCTTGGAAGTAGAAACGACAGCAATACCAAGACCACCCATTACAGAAGGAAGTTGATCTTTCTTCTTGTAAACACGTAGACCTGGACGAGAAACACGTTTAAGTTGCTCAATTACTGGTTTTGCTTGGAAGTACTTAAGTGTAACTTCTAGCTCAGGTTTTGTTTCGCCTTCAACAGCGAAATCAACGATGTAACCTTCAGCTTTTAGTAGTGCAGCAATAGCAACTTTAAGCTTTGAAGAAGGCATTTTTACAGCAACTTTGTTTGCTGCCTGACCGTTACGAACGCGGGTCAGCATATCCGAAATCGGATCTTGCATGCTCATAAGATTTACTCCAAATGATTAAGTGGCAATTACCAGCTAGCCTTACGAAGTCCAGGAATCTCGCCTTTCATGCAAGCTTCACGAACTTTAATACGGCTTAGACCGAACTTACGTAGGAAACCGTGTGGACGACCAGTTTGGTTGCAACGGTTGCGCTGACGTGATGCACTTGAATCACGTGGAAGAGTTTGCAGATTTAGAACTGCGTTCCAACGATCTTCTTCAGATGCGTTTACATCGCTGATGATAGCTTTTAGCGCTGCACGCTTTTCAGCGAACTTAGCTACTAGCTTTGCACGTTTTGCTTCACGTGCTTTCATTGATTGTTTAGCCATAACAGTAACCCTTCACCTTACTTACGGAATGGGAAGTTAAAGGCAGCCAGCAGAGCACGGCCTTCCGCATCGGTACCAGCTGACGTCGTGATAGTAATATCAAGACCGCGTACACGATCAACTTTATCAAAGTCGATTTCCGGGAAGATGATTTGCTCGCGAACGCCCATGCTGTAGTTACCGCGTCCGTCAAAAGACTTAGCGCTAACGCCACGGAAGTCACGTACACGTGGAAGAGCGATGTTAATCAAACGCTCCAGAAAATCCCACATACGTTCGCCACGCAAGGTTACTTTACAACCGATAGGGTAGCCTTCGCGGATTTTGAAACCTGCAACAGATTTACGAGCTTTAGTGATAAGAGGCTTTTGACCAGAGATCGTTGCCATATCACTTGCTGCGTTTTCTAGCAGTTTCTTATCGTTGATCGCTTCACCAACACCCATGTTTAGGGTGATTTTCTCGATTCTAGGGACTTGCATGACGCTTGTGTAGCTGAACTCTTTGGTCAGTTCAGCGACTACAGACGACTTGTAGTAATCATGCAGTTTCGCCATAGTAGAACTCCAAATTACTTCTATTAGTTAGAAACAGTTTCGTTGTTAGACTTGAAGAAACGAACTTTCTTGCCATCTTCGAAACGGAAACCGATGCGGTCTGCTTTGCCAGTAGCTGCATTGAAAATAGCAACGTTAGATGCATCAATAGCCGCTTCCTGCTCAACAATACCACCTTGGATATTTAGAGCTGGAACAGGTTTTTGATGTTTCTTAACTAGATTGATACCTTCAACAACAACTTTACCAGTTGTCAGAACCTTAGTTACTTTACCTTTCTTGCCTTTGTCTTTACCAGCAAGAATGATTACTTCGTCATTACGACGGATTTTAGCTGCCATTATAGCGCTCCTTACAGAACTTCTGGAGCCAGTGATACGATCTTCATAAACTTATCGCCACGAAGTTCGCGTGTCACAGGGCCAAAGATACGCGTACCGATTGGTTGCTCTGTATTATCGTTAAGCAATACGCAAGCATTACGGTCGAAGCGAATGACAGAACCGTCTGGGCGACGAACGCCTTTACGGGTGCGCACCACAACCGCCTTCAGGACATCACCTTTTTTAACTTTACCGCGAGGAATTGCTTCTTTCACAGTAACCTTGATGACATCACCGATATGTGCATAACGGCGGTGAGAGCCACCCAGGACCTTAATACACATTACCTTGCGCGCACCTGAGTTATCAGCTGCGTCAAGTGTACTTTGCATTTGGATCATTGTTAGTGCTCCGCTAAATATTAATAACTAGACCCATCACGGGTCGGGCTGCCTCTTTAAAAGGGACGCGAATTGTACCACCCTTTTTTTCAATTGGGTAGTCAAAAAATAAACGGCTCCAAAATATTTTTTGGAGCCGTTTCGTTTCATAGAATTAGCTAAGGATTAACCTTTTGCTTTTTCTAGAACGTTTACCAAAGTCCAAGACTTAGTCTTAGACAGTGGACGACACTCAGCGATTTCAACTTTGTCGCCTAGGCCACATTCGTTGTTCTCGTCGTGTGCGTGAACTTTAGTCGTGCGTTTAACGAACTTACCGTAAATCGGGTGTTTTACGAAGCGTTCGATAGCAACTACGATAGACTTGTCCATCTTGTCGCTAACTACACGGCCTTGTTGAGTACGTTTTTGTTCGCTCATTATGCGCCTGCCTTCTCAGTCAAAACAGTTTTCACACGTGCGATATCACGGCGTACAGCTTTAAGAGTGTGAGTTTGCTGTAGTTGACCAGTTGCAGCTTGCATGCGCAAGTTGAACTGTTCACGTAGCAAATTCAAAAGCTCTGCATTAAGCTCTTCAACGTTTTTATCACGTAGATCTTGTGCTTTCATCACATCACCTGCTTAGTTACAAATGTAGTCTTGAATGGCAGTTTACGTGCCGCTAGGCGGAACGCTTCACGAGCCAATTCTTCAGGTACACCACCCATTTCGTACATAACCTTGCCAGGTTGGATTTGGGCTACCCAGTACTCAACGTTACCTTTACCCTTACCTTGACGAACTTCTAGTGGCTTTTCTGTGATTGGTTTGTCTGGGAACACACGGATCCAGATTTTACCTTGACGCTTAACGTGACGTGTCATTGCACGACGTGCTGCTTCAATTTGACGAGCAGTCAGACGACCACGGCCAACAGCTTTAAGACCGAATTCGCCGAAGCTTACATCAGTACCTTTAGCTAGACCACGGTTACGACCAGTCTGAACCTTACGGAACTTGGTACGTTTAGGTTGTAGCATCTGTCGACTCCTTACTTACGGCCTTTACGCTGCTTCTTAGGCTTGTCAGCCTTAGGCTCTACAGCGTTAGCTGCTGGCATACCACCTAGGATTTCACCTTTGAAGATCCAAGTTTTAATGCCGATTACACCGTATTGGGTGTGAGCCGAAGAAGTTGCGTAATCAATGTCAGCACGTAGAGTGTGTAGAGGCACACGGCCTTCACGGTACCACTCTGAACGTGCAATTTCAGCGCCGCCTAGACGACCGCTTACTTCCACTTTGATACCTTTAGCGCCTAGACGCATAGCATTTTGTACCGCGCGCTTCATAGCACGACGGAACATAACGCGACGCTCTAGCTGAGACGCGATGCTATCACCAACAAGTTGAGCGTCAAGCTCAGGCTTACGTACTTCAGCGATGTTAATTTGCGCTGGTACACCTGCGATTTTCGCTACAGCTGTGCGTAGTTTCTCAACGTCTTCACCTTTCTTACCGATAACAACGCCAGGACGAGCAGTGTGAATAGTCACACGGATGCTCTTAGCTGGACGCTCGATAACGATGCGTGATAGTGACGCTTTTGCTAGTTCCTTAGTTAGGAACTGACGTACCTTGAAGTCGCCGTCTAGGTTGTCAGCGAAATCTTTGGTATTAGCAAACCATGTAGCATTCCAAGGCTTAACGATGCCTAGACGAATACCATTAGGATGTACTTTTTGACCCATTGCTTACTCTCCTAGTCTCTTAGCGATCTGCTACAACAACAGTGATGTGGCTTGAACGCTTCAAGATACGATCCGCACGACCTTTAGCACGAGGCATAATACGCTTCATGGTTGGGCCTTCATCTACGAAGATTTTAGCGACATTTAGATCGTCGATATCCGCACCTTCGTTGTGCTCCGCGTTCGCGATAGCTGATTCAAGAACTTTCTTAATTAGTACAGCAGCTTTCTTGTTGCTGAATGTTAAGATTTCAAGTGCTTGATCAACGTTTTTACCGCGAATTTGATCTGCAACTAAGCGAGCTTTCTGAGGCGAAATGCGAGCAAAGTTATGTTTAGCTACTGCTTCCATCATCTACTCCTTAACGCTTCTTCGCTTTCTTATCTGCAGCGTGGCCGCGATAAGTACGAGTTGGTGCAAATTCACCCAGTTTGTGACCGATCATTTCTTCGGTAACGAAAACTGGAACGTGCTGACGACCATTATGGACAGCGATGGTCAAACCGATCATCGTAGGGATGATCATTGAGCGACGGGACCAAGTCTTAAGTGGCTTTTTGTCTCCGCTTTCCACCGCTTTCTCTACCTTCTTCAGCAAGTGTAGGTCAATAAAAGGACCTTTCTTGAGAGAACGTGGCATGGCGATTCCTCTTTATAGATTATTTATTACGACGACGTACAATGTACTTGTCAGTGCGTTTGTTCTTACGAGTCTTGAAGCCTTTAGTTGGCATACCCCATGGTGATACTGGGTGACGACCGCCTGATGTACGACCTTCACCACCACCGTGTGGGTGATCCACTGGGTTCATTACCACACCGCGGACGGTAGGACGAACACCGCGCCAGCGGTTAGCACCAGCTTTACCAAGTTCACGTAGCATATGCTCAGAGTTACCAACTTCACCGATTGTTGCACGGCCTTCAGAAAGTACTTTGCGCATTTCGCCAGAACGTAGGCGGATAGTTACATACGAACCGTCGCGAGCAACGATTTGAGCGTAAGCACCAGCAGAACGAGCTAGCTGAGCACCTTTACCAGGTTTCAATTCAACACAGTGAACTGTAGAACCTACTGGGATGTTACGCATTGGTAGAGTGTTACCAGCTTTGATTGGTGCATCAACACCAGACTGGATAGCATCACCTGCTTTAACACCTTTTGGTGCAATAATGTAACGACGCTCACCGTCTGCGTACAGAACTAGAGCAATGTTTGCGCTACGGTTTGGATCGTATTCTAGACGCTCAACTTTCGCTGGGATACCGTCTTTAGTACGTTTGAAGTCAATCAAACGGTAGTGTTGCTTATGACCACCACCGATGTGACGTACTGTAATACGACCGTTGTTGTTACGACCGCCGTTCTTAGAGTTTTTCTCTAGAAGAGGTGCGTAAGGCTTGCCCTTGTGCAGGTCAGCGTTAACAACTTTAACTACGTGACGACGACCAGGGGAAGTCGGCTTACATTTAACAATAGCCATTTCTCAACTACTCCTGTTATTCCGCGCCGCCAACAAAGTCAAGATCTTGACCTTCGTTCAAAGTAACGTACGCTTTCTTAACGTCGCTGCGGCGACCTTGGCGTAGACCTTGACGTTTGGTCTTACCCTTAATAATAAGAGTATTTACAGACTTAACTTCAACTTCAAATAGCTTTTCTACAGCTGCTTTGATCTCTTTCTTAGTTGCATCTTTAGCTACTTTGAAAACGATTGTGTTCGCTTTCTCTGCAGCCATAGTTGCTTTTTCAGAGATGTGCGGAGCACGTAGAACTTTTAGGATACGTTCTTCAGTGATCATGCTAGCATCTCCTCAACTTGTTTAACTGCATCAGCAGTCATTAGTACTTTGTTGAATGCAATTAGTGATACTGGGTC
This sequence comes from Vibrio sinensis, assembly GCF_003605645.1. GTDB lineage: Bacteria > Pseudomonadota > Gammaproteobacteria > Enterobacterales > Vibrionaceae > Vibrio > Vibrio sinensis. The sequence continues at coordinate 33,458 of NZ_QVMU01000005.1, forward strand.
AATACCAGCAACATCACGTGCATCTACTTTGTACAGGTTACGAGCCGCTAAGAATAGATTCTCATCTACTTCGCCAGTTACGATTAGTACATCGTTAAGCTCAAGCTCTTTAAGCTTAGCAACTAGCTCTTTAGTTTTTGGAGCTTCTACAGAGAAGTTATCAACAACGATTAAACGCTCTTGACGAACTAGCTCAGAAAGAATGCTCTTCATAGCGCCGCGGTACATTTTCTTGTTTACTTTTTGGCTGTGATCTTGAGGTTTCGCAGCAAAAGTAACACCACCTGAACGCCAGATTGGGCTACGAATCGTACCAGCACGTGCACGGCCAGTACCTTTTTGGCGCCATGGCTTAGCGCCACCGCCAGAAACTTCTGAACGTGTTTTTTGAGCACGAGTACCTTGGCGAGCACCTGCTGCGTACGCAACAACTACTTGATGCACAAGAGCTTCGTTGAACTCACGTCCGAAAGTAGTTTCGGAAACAGTTAGTGCATCAGCACCTTTAACCATCAATTCCATTACTTACTCCTAGACGTTATGCTTTAATAGCTGGTTTAACGATCACGTTGCCGCCAACTGCGCCTGGTACTGCACCTTTAATAAGAAGCAGATTGCGCTCAGCGTCAACACGTACGATCTCTAGGTTTTGAGTCGTTACACGCTCAGCACCCATGTGACCAGCCATTTTCTTGCCTTTGAACACGCGACCTGGAGTTTGACATTGGCCAATTGAACCCGGTGCACGGTGAGACAATGAGTTACCGTGAGTCATATCTTGAGTACGGAAGTTCCAACGCTTAACAGCGCCTTGGAAGCCCTTACCTTTAGATGTACCAGTAACGTCTACTTTTTTAGTTTCGTTGAATAGTTCAACTGTTAGCTCAGCGCCAACTGCGAACTCTTCATCGTTTTCCAAACGGAATTCCCAAAGACCGCGACCAGCTTCAACACCTGCTTTAGCAAAGTGACCAGCTTCTGGTTTAGTAACGCGGTTAGCTTTCTTAGTTCCAGCTGTAACTTGGATTGCTGCGTAGCCGTCAGTCTCAAGAGATTTAACTTGAGTTACACGGTTCGCTTCAACCTCAACAACAGTTACAGGGATAGAAACGCCATCTTCAGTAAATACGCGGGTCATACCCACTTTACGACCGATTAGACCAATCATTATTCTAATCTCCCTTAACCTAGGCTAATTTGAACGTCAACGCCTGCAGCTAGGTCTAGACGCATCAGAGCATCAACAGTTTTGTCTGTTGGCTCAACGATGTCGATTAGACGTTTGTGAGTACGAATTTCGTACTGATCACGTGCATCTTTGTTAACGTGTGGAGAGATAAGAACTGTGAAACGCTCTTTACGAGTAGGTAGTGGGATTGGACCACGAACCTGTGCGCCTGTGCGCTTAGCTGTTTCAACGATTTCCGCTGTAGAAGCATCGATTAGTTTGTAATCGAACGCTTTTAGGCGGATACGGATACGTTGGTTCTGCATGAGACAGAGCTCCAATTAGTAAAAATTACACAAACAATATCGCCACTCAGACTCGCGTAAGGCGAGAGAATGCCGATTGATTTATGTGAAACCGTAGCATCCAAAATTAGGACGCATTGTCAGCTAGTAACGAATTAATAATCCCCACGTAGTCAGCAACGAATTGCTTTTGACTAAATAGTTTACCTAAAAGGAAAGAAGACTAATTGTACTAACTGCGAACATAAGCTGAGTATACATTACCGATTGTTTGATGATAAATCACTAAACAACTCGCTCCTCACCGCTCATTGGTTCACAACTGGCTTAACCAGTGCGATGCATTATACAGATCACAGTTTTACTTGCAAGGACTGTTGGAAAATTAAACGGAAAAAAAATGAGATGATTTTTGATGGGAATAATAGAGGATAAAAACATTGTTTTATCCTCTATGTTTAACTGTTACTCGCTTGTTTATTTAGCCACAATTCTTTGACGAACCGCTTCAAACAAACACACACCACACGCAACCGATACGTTCAAGCTAGATACGCTACCTGCCATTGGAATTTTGATTAGGTCATCACATGTTTCGCGAGTTAAACGACGCATGCCATCCCCTTCTGCACCCATTACGATAGCAAGAGGTCCAGTTAATTTCGCTTGATAAACATCGTGTGTCGCTTCACCCGCTGTACCAACAAACCAGATCCCCTTTTCTTGTAACGCTCGCATTGTTCTCGCAAGATTTGTTACACGAACCAGAGGAACTGTTTCTGCTGCACCACAAGCAACTTTACTTACCGTCGCATTCAATTGTGCAGATTTATCTCTAGGCACAATAACTGCAGCTACACCGGCAGCATCCGCATTACGTAGACACGCGCCCAAGTTGTGCGGGTCAGTTACACCATCAAGAACCAACAATAACGGTGCTTCATGGCTCGCGATGATATCGTCCAAGTCATTTTCGTTAAGCTGTTTAGCTGGTTTTACACGAGCAATAAGACCTTGGTGGTTTGCACCACTGGCTTTATCATCCAGAGTCTTACGCCCCATCTGTTGAATAGAAACACCACATCGTTGTAACTCATTCAAAATTGGCATTAATCGATCGTCTTGACGGCCTTTGAGCACATACGCTTCAATAAAGCGTTCAGGCTCTTTTGCTAAAACAGCTTTTACAGCATGAATGCCATAAATAAATTCATTACTCATTATTAAACCTGTTTCTCTGGTCTATTTAGTCTCATTGCTAGGCGTCGAAGTTTTGCCAGACTTGGTTTTTCTTGGTCGGCTATTTGGTTTTTTCTTACGCGCCTTTCTTACTTTTTTCGGTTTTGCTGCATCTTTTGCTTCTACTGTACCATCAGGTCGCTTAGTCGCCTCTATTGCCGGAGTGACTCGCGTTCTCGGTTTAGTCGACGATTTTGTTGAAGCTTGTTTTTTCGCTTTGGCTTTCTGCTGCGCTTCTTCTGCGCGTTTTTTCGCCGTCTTACCTTTGCCGCGTAGCTTACGGCTAGTTTCGACTAACTCAAAGTCAATTTGTTTGTCATTTAAGTTTACTGCTAAGACTTTCACTTTAACGGCATCGCCTAAGCGATAGATCGCACCAAAACTTTCACCGATAAGTCTTTGACCAACAGGATCAAATTGATAGTAGTCATTAGCTAGTGCAGAAATATGTACCAAACCGTCAATATGCAAATCTGTCAGGCGCACAAAGAAACCAAATCCGGTTACGTTGGCAATTACACCATCAAGCTCATCACCAACGTGATCTTGCATGTATTCACACTTCAGCCAATCAGACACTTCTCGAGTGGCATCGTCAGCACGACGCTCTGTTGTTGAACATTGCTCGCCGTAGAAGTCCATATCATCAAACGAATAATGATAACCACCTGTCGGAGTCCAACGGTCTTGATTCTGCCCTTTCTCTTTAGCAATAAGATATTTAATTGCACGATGAAGCAACAAGTCAGGATAACGACGAATTGGTGAGGTAAAGTGTGCATAGCGTTTTAATGCTAGGCCAAAGTGACCACAGTTATCTGCGTTATATACTGCCTGCTTCATTGAGCGCAGCAGCATTGTCTGGATCAGTTCTTTATCTTGGCGCTCACCAATCTGCTTAACTAAGTCCGCATAATCAGTCGGTGATGGCTCTAAGCCTCCACCAAGATTTAAGCCCAACTCACCAAGGAAATCACGGAACCCCTGCAAACGAAGTTCACCTGGAGTTTCATGGATTCGATACAACGCAGGCTCTTTCGCCTTTTCAACCAAAGATGCTGAAGCGATGTTGGCTAAAATCATACATTCTTCAATGATTTTATGTGCGTCGTTACGAATGACAGGTTCAATACGGTCAATCTTACGCTCGGCATTGAAGATAAATTTCGTTTCAATCGTTTCAAACTCAATCGCACCACGATTGTCACGGGCAAGTTTGAGTACTTTGTACATTTTGTGCAGTTCTTCCAAATGAGGAACTACCGCTTGATAGCGATCTCTTAGCTCTTCATCCCCCTCTAGAATCGAACCCACTTTGTTATAAGTCAAACGAGCATGAGAGTTCATTACTGCTTCATAATGCTTATAACCAGACAGTTTGCCGGTATCCGAGATGGTCATTTCACACACCATACACAGGCGATCAACCTGTGGGTTTAGTGAACACAAACCATTAGATAAAACTTCTGGCAGCATTGGCACAACTTGAGATGGGAAATAAACCGAGTTACCGCGGTTAATCGCTTCTTTGTCTAGTGCTGTATCTGGTCTTACGTAATAACTCACATCAGCAATCGCAACCCATAAACGCCAGCCGCCACTTTTCTTCGCTTCGCAAAAAACAGCGTCATCAAAGTCACGGGCATCTTCACCATCGATTGTAACTAATGGGAGATCTCGTAAGTCAACACGACCTACTTTAGCTTCTTCCGGAACTTCTTCACCTAGGCCTTCAATTTGCTTGTCGACTTCTTGTGGCCATTCATGAGGAATTTGATGTGTACGGATAGCGATTTGCGTTTCCATTCCCGGCGCCATGTTTTCGCCCAAAACTTCAACGACTTTGCCCATCATTTTACGAGAGCGAGTACCGCGATCAGTCAACTCAATCACGACGACGTTGCCCATTCGTGCACTGCCTTTGTGCTCATTAGGGATCAAGATGTCTTGACTGATACGAGAGTCATCAGCAACTACATATGAATAACCATACTCGAGGAAAAAACGGCCCACGATTTGCGATTTACGTTCTTCTAGTACGCGAACTAGGCGACCTTCGCGTCGTCCACGCTTACTGTTATCCGTTGGCTGAACTAAAACATAATCGCCATGAATAATGCTTCGCATCTGGTGATGCGGCAGCATAATGTCATTATCCTTGCCATGGCTACCATCTGGTCGAACCCAACCATGGCCATCTTTATGACCAATTACGTAGCCTTTGATCAACTCAAGTTTCTCTGGCAGTGCATAGCACTGACGGCGGGTAAAGACTAACTGACCATCTCGTTCCATCGCACGTAAGCGACGACGAAGACCCTCATAGTGTTCTTCACCTGATAATTGCAACGCTTCAAAGAGATCATTACGGTTCATTGGAACGCCCGCTTGCTCTAAGAATTCTATAATAAATTCGCGACTTGGAATTGGATTTTCGTAATTCTCCGCTTCACGTACCGCAAATGGATCGTTCTGGAGTTTATCTGACATAGGCAAGCCTACTTATAGCAAGGAAGGTATAGGGCTAGTATATCTGACTAACTGTACAAGCTACAGTTAACCTGATGGAAAAAATACAATTCCGCTGAGATTTTCACCAGTAGCTCCATTTTAATCCCAATCTAAATCACCCCGATCAAGATCACACTTTCTTGTAATTTATAAAGCAAACGATTGCAAATAAGGGAGCTTGTTGCCATATTCATCGCAATTTCCTATCCCCTCTCTTTTTATAGGTTTAGTGACAACGATGAAACGCACTTTATTAGCTACAGCTATTGCAAGCTTAGGTCTCTTTTCAACTGTTTCCAATGCAGCTGAGAAAGTCGACCTGATGATCACGGATGCTATGGTTCTAACCATGAACCAAGATAAAACCGTATACGAAAATGGTACTGTCGTGATTAAAGACAACAAGATCATTGCCGTTGGTGATGAATCTTTAGAAAAGCAATACAAAGCAAATAAAGTGCTCGACGTTGATGGCGATATCGTCATGCCTGGTCTTATTAACACACACACTCACGTATCGATGACCGTGTTTCGCTCATTGGCCGATGACGTGCCAGATCGCCTACACCGCTATATCTTCCCGTTAGAAGCTAAGTTAGTTTCGCGTGATATGGTTCGTATTGGTGCAAACCTAGGTAACGTTGAGATGCTAAAAGGCGGCGTAACCACTTATGCTGATATGTACTATTTTGAAGATGAAGTAGCAAAAACGGTCGACAAAATTGGTATGCGCGCGATCTTAGGCGAAACCATCATCAAGTTCCCTGTTGCTTCAGCAAAAAATGCTGATGCAGGTATTGATTACACGTTGAACTTCATTGAGCAATATAAAGACCATCCACGTATCACTCCTGCGTTCGCCCCACACGGTCCATACACGAACACGACTGAAACTCTACAAAAAGTAGCCAAGCTTTCTCTTGAGAAAGGTGTACCAGTAATGATGCACCTTGCAGAATCAGACCGTGAACAACAAGTGATTGCTGAGCGTTCAAACGGCCTATCGCCTGTCGCTTATATGGAAAGCATTGGTGCATTGAACAAAAATCTGGTCGGTGCGCACATGATTTTGGTTGATGATAATGACATCGAGCTAGTGAAAAAATCAGATATGGGTGTGGCACACAACATGAGTGCAAACATCAAATCTGCAAAAGGCGTTTCACCTGCACTGCAAATGTATGATGAGGACGTTCGTATTGGTCTAGGTACTGATGGCCCAATGTCAGGTAATACACTAAGCACTATCGATGAATTCAACCAAGTAGCCAAAGTTCATAAGCTAGTGAATAAAGACCGCGCAGCGATGCCACCATTAAAAGTCATTGATATGGCAACAATGGGCGCAGCTAAAGCACTACACATGGAAGATAAGATTGGTTCTCTGGAAGTTGGAAAACTGGCGGACATTATCGTTATCGATACCAAAGCGCCAAACATGGTTCCAGTTTATAACCCATACTCGGCACTCGTGTACTCTGCAAACTCAGCGAACGTTCGTCACTCTATTGTTGATGGTAAATTGCTAATGAAAGATCGCCAGATCCTGACCGTCGACGAAGAACAAATCCGTAAGGAAGCGCTAGCGTTTACTGATGTAGTTCGCCAAACCGTTATTGAATCAGGTGAAGTCGTTCAATAATTGAAAGCGTGACTCGTAAAAAAGCCCACTGATGTGGGCTTTTTTGTATCTGAATAAATCGAATGAAAAGTGCGTTTTTTACCAGAACGTTTCTCGGCGTTTGGCTCGAGCAATAATATTATCAGGCATACGCAGCTCTAAACCTGTTCTTAGGCGAGTAATACGTTTGTGCTGACGCTGATCGGCCGTGGCGGAGTTATACAGCCAACGATATGCATCTTCGTAATCAAGTGGGCTACCGTAATCACGTAATAAAAGTTCAGCTAGGTGAATCCTTGCATTCAAATTCCCCATCGAGGCAGCTTCACGCAAGTAAGGAATTGCTCGCTCTTTATCTTGTTGCACAAGAGTCCCACGAGAGTAATAACGTCCCAATTGCTCTAGTGCTGTCGGTAAACCTTGATGTGCGGCATTTTCCATATAGTAAAGACCAAGCTCTACGTCTTGCTCCACACAAACCCCCCATGCAAGCATGTCACCATATAAAAACTCATAAGACGGCAAACTGATACGGGTCGCTCGCGCCACTATATCTTCCACCAACTGGCAGTTATCCGATTTAACTCGTTCTAAATGCTTGTTTTCTTCTATCAGTTTTATCAGTTCAGTTTCGCTATAAATGGGCACAGGTTCTCCAATGTTCACCTGGGCGGCATAACTTAAGCTTGAGCTTAATGCCAAACATAACGACACTGCTACTGTTCGTAGCTTCATATCTGCACTCTTCATTGATTCCGATAACAACAAACGGGCAAGGCAATACGCCTAACCTAATCATGCTGCTTAAAATGGTTATCGGCAATTCATCCAAAGCCTTTAGACAATTTTTGCCATCGAGTGGCAATTTTTTGCCACAACGGATGAGTTATTCAGCATAGCACCAATATGTACTTTCAATGATTCAGATACAAAAAAGCCGACACTCAATGTCGGCTTTCAATTTATCTAGTACGAAACATTAAACGATTAAACGTTGAATGGGTGAACTTTGATAATAGTCTCGTTACGATCTGGACCAGTTGAGATGATATCAACTGGAACGCCAGTTAGTTCTTCAATACGCTTGATGTAATCTAGAGCAGCTTGTGGAAGCGCATCGATAGATTTAGCACCGAATGTATTTTCAGACCAACCAGGCATAGTTTCGTAAATTGGCGTTACTTTTTCGTAAGCGTCAGCAGCCATTGGCGAAACTTCTAGAACAGAACCATCTTCCATCTTGTAACCAGTACAGATTTTTAGCTCTTCTAGACCATCTAGTACATCAAGCTTAGTTAGGCAGAAACCAGTAACAGAGTTGATTTGGATCGCGCGACGCATAGCGACAGCATCGAACCAACCAGTACGACGTAGACGACCCGTTGTTGCGCCAAACTCGTGACCAACTGTACCTAGGTGCTTACCAACTGGATCTTGCTTTTCAAGACCATCGTAAAGTTCTGTTGGGAATGGACCTGCACCTACACGTGTGCAGTATGCTTTCGCGATACCTAGAATGTAACCTAGGTGACGAGGACCAAAACCAGAACCTGCAGCAACACCACCAGCAGTCGTGTTAGAAGACGTTACGTATGGGTAAGTACCGTGGTCGATATCAAGCAGTGTACCTTGCGCGCCTTCGAACATGATTTTATCGCCGCGCTTACGTGCTGCATCTAGTTCGTCAGTTACGTCGATAACCATTGAAGTTAGTAGATCAGCATAGCCTTTCGCTTGCTCAAGTACTTCTTCGTAGCTTACTTCTTCTGCTTTGTAGTAGTTCACTAGAGCGAAGTTATGGTATTCCATTACTTCTTTTAGCTTCTCTGCGAATGATTCCATGTCGAATAGGTCGCCAACGCGTAGACCGCGACGAGCAACTTTATCTTCGTAAGCAGGACCGATACCACGACCAGTCGTACCGATGGCTTTTTTACCGCGAGCGATTTCGCGCGCTTGGTCTAAAGCAACATGGTAAGGAAGAATTAGAGGACATGCTTCAGAAATGAAAAGACTGTCACGTACTGCAATGCCGCGCTCTTCAAGAGGCTTCATTTCTTTGATTAATGCGTCAGGTGATAGCACTACACCGTTGCCGATAATGCATTTCACATTCTTGCGAAGGATACCTGATGGAATTAAGTGAAGAACGGTTTTTTCACCGTCGATTACAAGAGTGTGACCTGCATTGTGACCGCCTTGGTAGCGAACCACATATTTTGCATCTTCAGTTAAAAGGTCTACGATTTTACCTTTACCTTCGTCACCCCATTGGGTGCCTAGAACGATTACGTTATTTCCCATCTTTCCAGTTCTGTTGCTAGTTAAAAAAGGATTCTAGCACCGAATTACTCTCCTTGCAGTCATTTTTTGGTCACACTATTTAAGGTTCAGCATTAACCATTGCTGCACTTTTATCCGTTAGTCGATTGTTAGCTTTTTATTCATCTGCATAAATTTTTACACTGACATTCCCATCAAGATCGATACTCGCTCTATACATCCCCAAACTATTCATAGAAAAATGTATCTCACCTTTATCATTAATCGCGATTAAACCACCCTCACCACCAATGTTTTTTAACTCGCCATGAATCACTGAATCACAAGCCACGTTAATCTCTTCATTTAAATAACGCATACGTGCTGCAACATCGCTTGCCACTGTATGTCGAATAAAAGCCTCACCCATTCCAGTCGTTGAAATTGCGACGTTATTATTTTCTGCGAATGTTCCCGCTCCAATCACGGCGGAATCCCCTACCCGCCCATATTTTTTATTCGTCACTCCTCCCGTACTGGTGGCTGCAGCTAAGTTACCTGATTGATCCAGTGCCACCGAACCAACCGTGCCAAACTTCTTATCATCAGGATACGATGACTCTGAGAGAGCAAATAACCCTTTCTCTTTCATTGACTGTAATTGTTCATAGCGGCGATCAGTAAAGAAATAGTCTTGTTCGGTATAGGTATGACCTTGTTCAAACGCAAACTCTTCCGCGCCATCACCGACTAGAAAAACATGCTGACTATGTTTCAATACATCTCGAGCGAGTGTAATTGGGTTCTTGATATGGCGAACACCCGCGATAGCTCCGACTTGCTTCTGATCGCCAAACATAACTGACGCGTCCATTTCGACCATCTCTTTATGAGTTAACACCGAACCGCATCCAGCGTTAAAGTGAGGTGAATTTTCAAGATGGGTGACGGCAACAACGACAGCTTCTAATGCATCCCCACCTTGCTTTAACACTTGATAGCCAGCACAGACAGCCGTTTCAAGCGCCGAAACGATTTGTTGATGATGAGTCTCAGTCATTTGACTCGATAATATAGTTCCAGCTCCACCATGTATGGCAATAGCAAAAGGCTTAGTCATTTGTCTCTCCGGAAATAGTGTCGCCTTGATACGGTTTAGGGGCGATCTCGTTTGAATAGCAGGTACAAAAAAGGCGTTGAGTGTCTACCATTCAACGCCTTCTTTATATCGATACACTGCTCATCTAGACAAGAGCAGCGTTCGTGCAGTCTCGATTAGTGAGAACCACAACCGCCGCCACCGCAGCATTCGTGATCATCGCCTTTCTCTTCGCCACCACAACAGCCACCTTCGTGGTCATGGTCGTGATCGTGGCCACCGCAACAGCCGCCACCTTGGTGGATGTGGCCATGTGCAATTTCTTCTTCAGTTGCTTCACGTACAGCGACAACTTCAACAACGAAAGTTAGAGTTTGACCAGCAAGCATGTGGTTACCATCAACAACAACTTCGTCGCCGTCAACTTCAGTAATTTCTACTGGGATTTGACCTTGGTCTGTATCCGCTAGGAAACGCATACCGACTTCAATTTGATCAACACCTTGGAATACGTTAGCAGGAACACGTTGAACAAGTTCATCGTTGTGTTCGCCGTATGCATCTTCAGGAGCAACAGTTACTTCGAACTTGTCGCCAGCGACTTTACCTTCTAGCGCATTTTCAAGGCCAGTGATTAGGTTGTTGTTACCGTGTAGGTAATCTAGTGGAGCGTCTGCTGTTGATTGATCAACAACTGCATCTTCAACTTTTAGTTGGTACGCTAGGCTTACGACTACGTTCTTTTCAATTTTCATAATTGCTCCAAGGCGATTAGTTCCCCATATCGACGGGGGAATAAAACAATAACCTTGGTATTATGGGGATGAATTCAAGAAACTCAATCAATCTGGTTTAAAAATGCCGATCATTTGTTCGCTCTCATGTTCTGTCTTTTCGACTCCCTGGGGCGTTCGTTGATCTTGGTGATTACAATCAACACACTCAACCAACTCAATATTGTTCTCAATCCACCAACGTAATGTGTCCTGCTTTTGACATGCTGGGCACTGAGCTCCTGCTATAAATCTTTTTTTCATGTTCGTCTCACTAGGTACCCTAACTTGAGTTAGGTAAAGCTAATCCCAATATTTTTTCGATTGTTTGTCGTCTTCAATCTCACGATCAAAAATCTCTTCCAACTCTTTACGTGCTTCTTTCGCTCGCAGTGCCAATTGCTTATCTTCATTATGCTGAGGCAATAATTCTTTCAACATAGCATTATCTATCTTACGAAAATGCGCTTCGGCTCGCTTTGCTTGATAAGGGTGCATTCCTAACTCCACCAGCGTCTGTCGACCTAAGTCGAGAGCTCCCAAAAACGTCTCGCGTGAATAGTTGTCTACACCATGGCTAAGTAATTGATAAGCTTCCACTCGACTTCGTGCCCTTGCGAGAAGCTTCAACTGTGGGAAATGTTGCTTACACAGATCTACAATACACATCACCTCATCCGGCGAATCTGTACAGATGACGAGAGCTTCTGCTTTATCCGCTCCAGCTGCACGCAATAAATCGAGTTGGGTAGCATCACCATAAAAGACTTTGTAGCCATACTTCCTTAGTAGTTTTATTTGGCTAGCATCGCTTTCTAATACCGTGAGTTTTATTTTATTGGCGTACATCAAACGGCCAACAATCTGACCAAAACGTCCAAAGCCTGCAATAATGACCCTTGGCTCTTTATCAATGACGTCCATCTCAAGATTTTGCTCATCGTCATCATTGAGGTCTTTAGCATACCAACGTTTCTGTAGCATAAGGATTAAAGGTGTTGTCACCATAGATAAGCTGACAACAACCAAAAGAAATGAGGTTTGTTCCGGAGTTAATAACCCTTGTGCGGAGGCTGCAGTAAAAATAACAAACGCAAACTCCCCCCCTTGGCTTAGTATCGCCGCCATTTTACTACGAGCCTTAGCACGGCTTCCGGAAACACGAGCTAGAAAATAGAGAATGAGTCCTTTGATGCTAATTAATACCATGACGTAAAATAGAATTTTAACTGGGTGGAGCGCCAGCAAGCCTAAGTTGACGGCCATGCCTACTGCGATAAAAAACAGCCCCAGCAGCAATCCTTTAAAAGGTTCAATGGCAATTTCTAATTCATGACGGTATTCACTTTCAGCTAATAACACCCCGGCCAAGAAAGCACCCAATGCCATAGAAAGTCCGAGCTGTTTCATGATCAAAGCGATACCAATCACCAACAGCAAAGCTGCTACGGTAAATAATTCACGAACACCACTTGTCACTACATAGCGAAATAACGGACGCAACAGAAAGTGCCCGCCAACCAGCAGGCCTGCAACCCCCCCGATCATCCAAAGAGCATCTAACCAATTACCGCTTGTATTTCCGGCTAATATAGGCAGAACAGCTAACATCGGAATCACAGCAATATCTTGAAATAACAACACAGCAAAGCCAGATTCACCCGCTTCACTACCAGCTAATCCCTGTTCTTCTATTACTTTAAGTGCTATTGCCGTAGAAGAGAGAGCCAAGCCCATACCTATCACTAGACTGGTTTGCCAAGTTAAACCAGAAAAATGAGCGATCCCAGCTAACGTTACAGTGGTGAGTATGACTTGCGCTCCCCCTAAGCCAAGGATTGGGCCTTTCATTTGTAGCAATTTACTAGGGTTCAGCTCTAAACCAATCAAGAACAACAGCAAGACCACACCAAATTCAGCAAAGTGCAAAATGGCTTCAACATCACTGATTAGCCCCAACCCCCATGGACCAATCGCAACACCCGCAAGTAAGTAGCCTAAAACCGAACCCAGTCCAAGTCGTTGAGCTAGTGGTACCGCAATAACAGCGGCAGCAAGAAAAATGGCACTGCTTTGTAAGAAATCATTTTCTAAAGCCATTAGCTAACCTCCATACTGGCAAGAGGATTCATTAACCACTGATAATATTGATGGGCATGTTGATGACGCTCACTATCCGACACATTACGCGCCCAATACAGCACCAAAGGATCAAACCAGCTCATTCGGCAAAGTGCCGCCGTTAGTTCGAAAGGTTGCAAGATTTGATCAAGAGGATATTTATTATAACCCTCAGACCCAAAAGCATCCCTATTGCCGCCAGTTGTAATCACACTGCGCCATACCTTGCCTTGCAACGCATTACCATCACCAAATGCAAATCCTTTCCCTAGAACTCGATCCAACCACTCTTTTAGTAATGCAGGACAGGAGTACATATAAAGTGGGTGCTGAAAAACAATCACATCATGCTTTAGTAGACGTTGACGCTCGGCATTTACATCGATAAAAAAATCTGGGTAGTGGGCATAAAGATCATGCACCGTGACATGCTCTAGTGATTCGATCTTATTGATCAAGGTTTGATTCGCGACCGAACTTTGAGATTCTGGGTGGGCATAAATAACCAACACTTGGGGTTTAGTCGAGGCAAACATCGTCATCCGTGAGCTCATTCCTTTGGGTTCTAAAAAGTAAAAAAATGCTGTTTGTTTTTCGTTATCAGTTTGTTATACGCACTTGAGAAGCATAACACAATAACCCTCAATCGAGTGGAATCTCCTTTAACCGATGACAGAAATAGACATACCCATGACTCGTAACGAGCTTCTTACGAGAAGTTGGGTATAATATCGCCTCACCCATTTGATGTGTCACCACCACTAAAATACTGAAACTATGATTACCTTTTCTGATATCCAACTACTGCGCGGCGGCAAACCGCTTTTAGAGCAAACCTCAGCCACTATCCATCCGGGCGACAAAGTCGGTTTGGTCGGAAAAAATGGCTGCGGTAAATCCACGTTATTCGCTTTGATTAAGGATGAACTCTCCATCGATGCTGGTAACTTTAGCAAGCCAGCACACTGGGAACTCGCTTGGGTAGCTCAAGAAACTCCAGCACTGGATCGTAGCGCAATCGAATATGTTATTGATGGTGACCGTGAATACCGCGATTTAGAACGCCGTCTAGTCGAAGCTGAAAATGCCGACAATGGCAATTTGGTTGCCGAATTACATGGCAAAATTGAAACTATCGGTGGTTATAGTATTCGCGCCCGTACCGCAGAACTACTTGATGGCTTAGGTTTTTCCCAAGAACAGATGAGTTGGAGCCTGACACAGTTTTCAGGTGGTTGGCGTATGCGTCTTAACTTAGCTCAAGCCTTATTATGTCGCTCTGATCTATTGCTACTCGATGAACCAACGAACCACTTAGATTTAGATGCGGTTATGTGGCTTGAACGTTGGCTGCAAAACTACCCTGGTACGTTAGTTCTAATCTCTCACGACCGTGATTTCCTAGATCCAATTATTGGACGTATCATTCACGTTGAGAACCAGCAGTTAAATGAATACACCGGCAACTACTCTTCATTTGAAACACAACGCGCTCAAAAGTTAATTCTGCAACAAGCAATGTACCAGAAGCAGCAAAAGCACATGGCACATATGCAGAGCTATATTGACCGTTTCCGTTATAAAGCATCAAAAGCACGCCAGGCCCAAAGCCGTATTAAGGCACTTGAAAAAATGGAACAGGTACTACCTGCTCAATTTGATAACCCATTTAGCTTTGAGTTCCGTGAACCTGATGCACTACCAAATCCGATCATGATGATGGATGAAGTATCTGCAGGCTATGGTGATAATCTGATCCTAGAGAAGATTCGCCTTAATCTTGTTCCTGGCAGTCGTATTGGTTTGCTTGGTCGTAACGGCGCGGGTAAATCAACGCTAATCAAATTACTCTCTGGAGAATTAACACCGCAAAGCGGCGAGTTGACTTATTCACAGGGCGTAAAAATTGGTTACTTTGCTCAGCATCAACTCGAAACATTGCACCCGGAAGAAACACCACTGCAGCATATGATGCAGATTGCGCCTAAGCACACAGAACAACAATTGCGTGATTATTTGGGTAGCTTTGGTTTTCAAGGGGATAAAGCCCTAGAAAAAGTGGCGCCATTCTCTGGTGGTGAAAAAGCTCGCCTCGTATTAGCACTCGTTGTATGGCAAAAACCTAACTTGCTATTACTCGATGAACCAACCAACCACTTGGATTTAGACATGCGCCAAGCCCTGACGTTTGCACTGCAAACATTTGAGGGTGCGATGGTCATTGTCTCGCACGACCGCTACTTACTCCGAGCCACCACAGATGATCTTTACCTTGTACATGATCGCCAAGTTGCGCCTTTCGATGGTGATCTCAGTGACTACTACAAGTGGTTAACTGATCAGCAAAAAGCTGAACGTCGTGAAGCTCAAGCAGATCAACCAGAAAAAAATAGTGCCAATAGCGCCGCGGCCAAAAAAGAACAAAAACGCAGAGATGCGGAGTTTAGAAAACAAACTGCACCAATTCGAAAAGAGATCACACGCCTCGAAAACCAGATGGACAAAATCAGCCAAGCACTGAGCGAAGCAGAAGAGCAATTGTCAGATATATCACTGTATGAGGCGGAAAATAAGGCTAAACTTACTCAAGTCCTAGCTTCTCAAGCCACGAATAAGACAGCACTGGAAGAAGTCGAGCTTGAATGGATGGGGCATCAAGAAACTCTTGAAGAAATGGAAATGGAGTTTAACCAATAATGACCAAACAGCACGCCTCACTTTTACTCACCACTGCACAATTATGGCAATTTAGTCTTAATTACTATGGTATTAGAGAAGTAAAAACGGCGTGCTTAAATTTGCAAAACCAGTTCAATGGTAACGTCAATTTATTGCTGCTTTTAGTATGGCTCGATCAACATCAATTAACTATTCAAGCAGAAGATTGGGTAAGTATAGAAAACACATTAGATCATTCGGAAAGCCTATTACTGCCTTACCGAGAGCTAAGAAGAAAACTCAAGAATCACGTATCAGAACCGCTTTATCGAGAAGCCTTAGAATTTGAACTGCAATTAGAACAACGACAACAATCCGATCTTGTTGAGCACATCAACACACTCACGTTATACCGCGCCACTGAAAAGCCCCTCACGCAACAGTACTGCCTTAAATTAGGCTGTGAACATCTATTTACCTCGTTTGAAACGAGTGCTGAACAACTAAAAATGAAGTAGACATCATGACCCAATTCGTTGCTGCAACCGGACTGAATAACCCTCATTTGCAAACACTAACGCCTCGACTCATTCGTAAAAAAGCGCTATTCACTCCTGTGTGGCAGACACTCAACACGCATGATGGTGATTTTCTTGATCTCGCTTGGTCAGAAGATTGGCAAACAGAGCAAGCAAATGACAAACCCATCTTTGTCTTATTCCATGGTTTGGAGGGTAGCTTTTATAGTCCGTATGCGAATGGTTTGATGAACGCCTTTGCTCAATCTGGGTGGTTATCCGTTATGATGCATTTTCGCGGCTGTAGCGGAAAACCCAATAAACTCGCTCGAGCCTATCATTCAGGCGAAATTGAAGATGCTCGACTATTCTTATCGCATCTCGATACGTTATTCCCAAACCAACCTAAAGTTGCCGTGGGGATTTCACTCGGCGGTAACATGCTCGCGAATTACTTAGCAACATATGCAGATGACCCTTTGCTTACCGCAGCCACCTTGGTTTCCGCTCCGTTAGATTTAGCGGCTTGCTCTGAGCGAATAGAAAAAGGATTTTCAAAACTCTATAAAAGCTACTTATTGCGCTCATTAAAAAATAGCGCGTTACATAAGCACCACCTATTAGAGGGAAAACTCGGTCTTTCGCTCAATCACATAAAACAAGTCCGACGCCTCTATGAGTTTGACGACTTAATTACAGCGCCACTGCATGGTTTTAGAGATGCTGAGGATTACTACCAACGCTGCTCTGGAATTCATCGTCTCAATGAAATTCGTCTGCCGACGCAGATCATTCATGCCAAAGATGATCCGTTTATGACTGATGCCGTGATCCCAAAGTTTATCTTGCCAGATAACATTGATTACCGATTATTTGATCAAGGTGGTCATGTCGGTTTCCTATCAGGCCATGCTCTAAAACCGCGTTTTTGGTTAGAAGAAGCCTTACCTGCCTACTATGAAAGTATCGCTAAATACTATCTTCAAACTGTCTCTTGATGACAATTACAGTAGAATACCGCTATTCAAAATCATAAAAAAACGAGGTATTTATGATTATCCCTTGGCAAGACATTGCACCAGACACGCTAGATAACCTTATTCGCGAATTTGTGTTACGTGAAGGTACTGATTACGGTTCAGTAGAGGTTTCATTGCAAGATAAAGTCGATCAGGTGAAACATAAGCTAGCATCGGGGGAAGCCACCGTTGTCTACTCTGAGCTTCATGAAACCGTCGATATTCAACTCAAACGTCAGTTCTAGCACGTTCCCAAACAGCAAACGGTGATTATTTATACCAGCATGTTATATTGCTGTAGCCTAACCAACATCGTTAGGTTATGACCTGTAAGTTGTGAATAACACAACTCACTCAGCAATGAATCATGTTAGGTTTACCTAGTCATCGTCATTTGCCTGACACAGGCCATACCTATATCACTCGGCATTACAGGTAAGTAATCCTAAGACAAGGTTTGTCATGTCAGCTAAACATCCAATTATCGCCGTGACTGGCTCGTCCGGAGCCGGAACGACCACCACCTCAGAAGCCTTTCGCAAAATGTTCAATATGATGAACATCAAGCCTGCATGGGTTGAGGGAGACAGTTTCCACCAATTTACTCGTCCTGAAATGGATGTGGAAATCCGTAAGGCGCGCGAACAAGGACGCCACATTAGTTACTTTGGCCCACAAGCCAACGATTTCACCGCCCTAGAAAGTTTTTTCAAAACATTCGGTCATGATGGAACCGGGAAAATCCGCCGTTACTTACATACTTTTGATGAAGCGGTTCCGTACAACCAAATGCCCGGCACCTTTACTCCGTGGCAAGAATTGCCTGCCGATAGTGATGTTCTGTTTTACGAGGGTTTACACGGAGGTGTCGTTGATGGCGATGTGAATGTCGCACGACATGTCGATTTTCTGATTGGAATGGTACCGATTGTAAACTTAGAGTGGATTCAGAAATTTGTTCGTGATACCCGCGATCGTGGCCACTCTCGAGAAGCCGTAATGGATTCGATTGTTCGCTCAATGGATGATTATTTAAATTACATTACCCCTCAGTTTTCTCGTACTCATATCAACTTTCAGCGCGTTCCTACCGTCGATACTTCAAACCCGCTCAATGCGAAAGGTATCCCCAGTCTCGATGAGAGCTTCGTAGTTATTCGATTAAGAGGCATCAAAAACGTCGATTTCCCTTATTTGCTGGCGATGATTGATGGCTCATTTATGTCGCGTCATAATACGATTGTCGTACCCGGGGGAAAAATGAGTTTCGCTATGGAACTGATCGTTCGACCGATACTTCAACAGTTGATTGAAACTGGAAAAATTGGTTAGTGGCTGCGCCTAAAACACGATTACTTTTCATACCGTGATCATGTGCACGTTTTAATAATCAAAATCCTTTACTCGACCCGATTAAAATCAAGAAATCGTTTGAGAAAAAGGATACTATTTGTAGCGAAACACAAGTTGGCTTGCAGCACAAATAATGTGCTCTTATCCGAGCAAGCTTGATAATAGCTTGGCTATATCATGGAAAGCGACAAGCGTACCCTGCAGAGGAAGTGAGATATTATGGTTCTAGGTAAACCTCAAACCGACCCAACATTAGAATGGTTCCTTTCACACTGTCATATTCATAAGTACCCATCAAAAAGCACGCTAATTCATGCGGGCGAAAAAGCTGAAACTTTGTATTACATCGTTAAAGGTTCAGTTGCAGTACTTATCAAAGACGAAGAAGGTAAGGAGATGATTCTATCTTACCTAAACCAAGGTGATTTCATCGGTGAACTAGGTCTATTCGAAGAAGACCAAGAGCGTACCGCTTGGGTTCGCGCTAAATCTCCTTGCGAAGTTGCGGAAATCTCGTTCAAGAAATTCCGTCAGCTGATTCAAGTTAATCCTGATATCCTAATGCGTCTATCTTCTCAAATGGCTCGCCGTTTACAGGTAACCAGCCAAAAAGTTGGTGACCTAGCATTCCTAGACGTAACAGGCCGTATTGCTCAAACGCTACTTAACCTAGCGAAGCAACCTGATGCGATGACTCACCCTGATGGGATGCAGATCAAGATCACTCGTCAAGAAATCGGTCAAATCGTGGGTTGTTCTCGCGAAACGGTTGGTCGTATCTTGAAGATGCTAGAAGAACAGAACTTAATTTCTGCTCACGGCAAAACGATCGTTGTCTACGGTACTCGCTAATTCTTTGGGAATAAGCAATTACTGTTCAAAAGCCACCTTAACGGTGGCTTTTTTGTTTTCAGTTAAAGCTTAACTGTCCGTACTTTCGAAAATCTTATCTGCCGAAGCGGCCACAAATCCTGGGTATAACTCACCATCTGTCATCGCATAACGCTTAGCAAACTCGTAAAAACCACCGGGAATAACTTTAGTCCCCTCCGAGAATATGACTTCCACTTTATCTGCCATCGTCGAAGACTGTTCAAGTAACACCTCGGGAGAACCTTTCACTTCACCACCTGATTGGTTGATATCAAAGCCATTTAGTTTTAAATAGTCATTCACTTGTTGTACTTGCTCAAATTGATTGAGCTGATTAACACTGACGGTGAAATGATTCGCGCCATACCCATGAGCGGCAAGCCAAGCGGCATATTCACTCTCTTTTGAAAGCAATGCATATTGCTCATAGCTCAATTGCCATGGGCGACCTTGGTAAAGAAAGCGACTATCAGAAAAATCCGTTTCAGCCACTTGTGTAATAAGACCCTTTACTATGCCTTGCAGTGTTTCTGAACACTCATCAACTTTCAACTCACTGATGAACACCTTCGGTTGCTTCGGATCTGGGTGCTCAAAATGCTTCGCCACCAACTTTTTACTCTCAAAAAGATAATCGCCAGCCTCACGATATCCTAATTCAATAAATGGCTTTGCTAATGTCGCGAGATTAACTGGCGCAATATTGAAGGTGCGAAGTGCAATATGATCATTTATCAAGGCTTCGTCCTCTTGGAGCAACTGGTGGACATTTCTTGCTGATGGGCACAATCGGTCAATGTAATCGCCCCAAAGTGAGTGAAATAGTGCTTCTGGCGTCATAACGCCTCCTTGCATTGGCTATCGGTGTGTATCAATTCCATATAAACGCGTTAACGTTGAAGTGACTTTCAAAATTAATATTTCGTCAGCCACTTCTAATGTTGTTCGAACTTTCGTTGATGCTCGAACAGGGAGTTAGAGATCTAAACCCGGACTCAATGTGGCCGGCAATACCGTTTCTTGCCCTTCCATCGACGCCATAGGGTAAGCGCAGTAGTCTGCAGCGTAATAAGCACTCGGGCGTAAATTACCAGAAGCACCAGGACCGCCAAATGGTGCATCACCACTCGCTCCCGTTAGTTGTCGGTTTCGATTTACAATCCCAGCACGAATGTACTCAACAAAATAGTCCCACTCACTATCATCAGTAGAGACAAGTCCTGCCGATAAACCAAAGCGGGTATTGTTAGCCAGTTCAACCGCTTGTTCTAAATCACGATAACGAATGACTTGAAGTAAAGGCCCAAAGTATTCTTCATCAGGCAGATGAGTAACGTTCGTTACATCGATAATACCCGGAGAGACAAATGCGGCTTTCCCTGCTTGCGCTTCAAGTAACGAATTAGCACCAAGACGCTGCAGATTAGCTTGCGCTTCTAGAATAAAGTTGGCGGCTGCTTTGGATATTTGTGGGCCCATAAACGGAGCGGGCTCTGCAAAAGGTTGATCAACACGAATCTTCTTTGTCGCCTCAACGAGAGCCTCGACAAGCTCATCGCCTTTGAGGCCAATTGGAACATAGAGACGGCGAGCACAAGTACAACGTTGCCCTGCACTAATGAATGCTGATTGAATAATGGTGTACACGGTAGCATCAAGTTGACCGTATTGTTCAGAAATCACCATCGGGTTATTGCCACCCATCTCTAACGCCAACATCTTCTCTGGCTGTCCGGCAAATTGGCGATGCAGAATATGCCCAGTATTGGCACTTCCGGTAAATAGCAAACCATCGATACCTTTAGAGTTAGCTAAAGCAACACCAGTTTCTTTCGCCCCTTGAACGAGGTTAATAACACCGGATGGCAAGCCTGCTTTTTGCCATAGCTTCATGACCAACTCGCCGGTAAGCGGCGTCTGCTCAGATGGTTTAAATACCACGGTATTCCCCGCCAATAACGCTGGCACAATATGGCCATTAGGTAAGTGACCGGGGAAATTATACGGACCGAATACGGCTAACACCCCAAGAGGTCGATGGCGGAGAACGATTTGATTACCTGCAACTTCTCGAACCGCTTCTCCCGTACGTTCATGATAAGCACGAATTGATATGGCAATCTTCCCAGCCATCGCTCCGGCTTCCGTTCGAGTTTCCCATAGCGGCTTACCCGTTTCCTGAGCAATCACGACAGCAATCTCTTCGCTATGCGCTTTAACTTCATCGGCAAAAGCTAAGATGACTTTCTCTCGCTGAGAAAAATTGAGTTTCTTCCAAACCATCAAAGCTTCACGCGCCGCAGCAACAGCTGAATCCACTTGTTCTGGTGTGGCACTATTACCACGCCAGATCACTTCATCATCGTAAGGGCTAAGCGAAGACATAGCCTCACCTTGTCCTTGTACCCAATCACCTGCAATCCAATGTGTCATTTCGAGTCCATCCTTGTTTCTGTTGTTGGGTTCTATTACTGAGGAAGCATACGTACGTAATCGCCCTCACTAACCAACAGTAAATCTGCTACGTCAGGAGAGATAATGACGCTTTCTGTCTCTTGGTCATAAGCCACTTTTGCTGCTGTGGCACGGAAGTTTTCAAATGAGGTATTTGCGACCAAATAATCTTGCGAGCTAGAGTGCTCAGCAACACTGACTTTGGCCCGTATTGAGTGACGTACAGATTCAATATTACGAAGATCACACTCAACCGTTGGACCGCCATCAAAAATATCGACGTAGTTTCGACAGCTAAAACCCTCTTTTTTCAACAAGCTTAATGCTGGCTTCGTATTCTCATGCACCTGTCCAATAACGGCTTGTGCTTCTTTACTCAATAGGTTGACGTAAATCGGTAACTTCGGCATTAAATCCGCAATAAAACCTTTCTTACCAATACCCGTTAAATAATCCGCCATGGTGAAATCAATGGTAAAGAAATGCTCTTGTAACCACTGCCAAAACGGAGAGTTCCCGTCATCATCTGAAACACCTCGCATTTCAGCAAAAACCGTTTCAGAGAAGCGATGAGGATGTTCTGCCATCATTAAAAATCGGCATTTAGACATCAAACGGCCATTGAGCCCCTGACGAAATACAGGTCTTAGAAACAGGGTGCAAATTTCAGAACAACCCGTGTAGTTATTACCAAAAGTGAGCAACTTCACCACGTTATTCACTCCCAACTTGGGTGATGAATGCACTATGGTGCTGATATGGTAAGAATAAAACGGCACATCCCAACCAATTGACGCTTCAATACCCGTACAACCAGCCACTTCACCAGTCTCGCTATCAAAACCAACCATCAGATAGCCCTCATCACCGGGTTCAGTGACAGACTCTTTGGAAAAGCTGTATTCAGAATGCGTAATGCGGTCAGTCAGAAGCGTTTCATTGACAGGTAAAGAGGTAAAGCCGTGGCCAGATTCAACCGCGCAGGTATGCAACGCATCATAATCTGACATAGAGATAGGACGAACAACTAGCATCGATACTCCCTCCGAATGCTCATAGAGGCCAGTAACTGATTACCGACCTCCAACATAAACTCAATTGAGCTTTTCTATTACGCGTTTCTATTACGCATTTGATGCGACTAAAGACGCGATCGCTTGATCAAGTTTCTCTAGACCTTGTTCGATATCGCGCTTATCAATCACAAGTGATGGAGTAAAACGCACCACATTCACACCGGCAACTAATACCATCAGTCCTTGTTCACCAGCGGCGACAAGAACATCTCGCGCTCGGCCTTGCCATTGCTCATTAAGCACAGCACCTAGCAACAGTCCTTTACCGCGAACTTCACTAAAAATATGGTACTTGTCATTAATTTTAGCTAAGCCTTGACGAAATAGCGCTTCACGCTCAGCTACCCCTTGTAGCGTTTCTGGCTGACTAACAACATCAACGACCGCTTGCGCCACTGCACAGGCAAGAGGGTTACCACCATAGGTCGAACCATGGGTTCCCACTTTCATGTGAGCTGCGAGCTTTGTGGTCGTTAGCATTGCACCGATAGGAAAACCACCGCCGAGCGATTTTGCGGTACTTAAAATATCAGGGGTGACACCCAAACCTTGGTAAGCATAAAAATGTCCCGTACGACCGTTACCCGTTTGAACTTCATCAAATACGAGTAATGCGTTGTGCTTGTCACACAACTCTCGAACGGTTTGGGCGAATTCGTCTGTAGGGGAAATAATTCCACCCTCACCTTGCAGTGGTTCCATCATGACAGCACAAGTGCGATCAGAAATATGTGCTTTCAGCGCTTCAACGTCGTTATAAGGAAGGTGCGTAACATCGCCGGGTTTTGGTCCAAAGCCATCTGAATAAGCAGCTTGCCCACCCACGGTTACCGTAAAGAAAGTTCGACCATGGAAGCCTTGTTTAAATGCGATGATTTCTGATTTTTCAGGTCCGAATGTATCTGCGGCGTAGCGACGAGCTAATTTCAATGCAGCTTCATTCGCTTCAGCACCTGAGTTAGCAAAAAAGACTTTTTCTGCGAAACTCACTTCCGTCAGTTTTTTTGCCAGACGCAATGCCGGTTCATTAGTCATAACATTGCTCAAATGCCACAATTTCTGAGCTTGCTCAGTAAGCGCACTCACCATAGCTGGATGGCAGTGACCTAGACAACTGACCGCAATTCCTCCAGCAAAATCGATATACTCATTACCTTGCTGATCCCATACGCGTGAGCCCTCACCCTTTACTGGAATCATCTCCATTGGGTTGTAACAAGGCACCATCACCTCGTCGAACACACTACGCTCTACGTTATTTTCGATTGTCATTCCACATTCCCTCTCGATACTGCATGTCTCGCAGGTCGTATCCTTACCTGTGTAGAAAGCGCTATCACATACTAAAAGTAAGATATTGTTTTGCGTTTAAGCAGACATTGCATTGTATTTACATTTAATTAACCAATTCAATAGTGTTTTGTTCTTTTTGAAAGCGACAAAAGAACATTAAAATCACTTTCAATGATTAGTTATGCACCAAGACAGTCAATTAATGAAGCAATTTATGCTTATAGATACCATAAGTTCAAGTTAACAGAGCAAGAGAGGAGATCGAGAATTTTTAACCGACATGCTAAAAACGCATAGTTTTGCATCAAAACCAATTGGTCTAAAATATGATTAAAATGTTAAGAAAGGTGATCTGAATCAGGATTTAATAATCAAAAAATCAACGTAACAGGAAATTAGCAAGTAACTGATGACCCTGCTCTGTTTTAATCGATTCAGGGTGAAATTGAACAGCATCAATAGCTAGGGTTTTGTGCTGATACCCCATGATCTCATCCATAG
The DNA here is from genome assembly GCF_003605645.1 of Vibrio sinensis. GTDB lineage: Bacteria > Pseudomonadota > Gammaproteobacteria > Enterobacterales > Vibrionaceae > Vibrio > Vibrio sinensis. Next base: position 58,302 of record NZ_QVMU01000005.1, read on the forward strand.
AGCCATCTGCCAGCTCCGTCCAAGCCGTCAATTCAAAACAATCAGGTAATGTATCAGCCTTAACAACTAAAGAGTGGTAACGAGCTACAGTCAACGGATTATTGACCCCTTTAAACACACTCTTACCAGTATGGCGAATCGATGATGTTTTCCCATGCATTACCTGACGAGCCCGTACTACTTGAGATCCAAATACTTGAGCAATAGCTTGGTGCCCTAAACAAACACCTAGAATAGGTAGCTTTCCAGCAAAATACTCGATAGCCGCTAAGGAAATACCAGCCTCATTTGGGGTGCAAGGGCCTGGAGAGATAACTAGATGGCTTGGGTTGAGCGCCTCAATACCTGCGATATCAATATGGTCATTACGGATAACTTGAACCTCTGCGCCCAATTCACAAAAATATTGGTACAGGTTATAAGTAAAAGAATCGTAATTATCGATAATCAGCAACATAGTCAGTGTACAGCTCGAGAATAAGTCTATTTGGGAGCGTTATTGTGCAATATCAATATAGAAAGGCAAAGGATTATTCCATAAAAAAAGGCCAGCAATGCTGACCTTTCCAGTGAGATAACCTGATGCTATCCCTATATTTATGCTTCTATATTTCTATGGACGCGTAACGAAACCGACGGCTTCATATACCTGCTTCAATGTAATCGCTGCACGAGCAGATGCTTTCTCAGCACCTTGCTTCATCACTTGATCCATATAAGCGCGATCAGCACGAATACGGTGGTATTCCGCTTGGATAGGCTCAAGCATTGCAACTAACGCTTCACCAGCATCTTTCTTGAATGGACCATACATTTCCACGCCTTGGTATTTCGCTTCAATCTCTTCAAAGCTCATACCGCTTGCCGCAGAATAAAGACCCATTAAGTTAGAAATACCCGCTTTGTTTTCCCAATCTAAAGCAATACGAGGAGGCGTTTCTGCATCCGTTTGTGCTTTATTGATTTTCTTAATGATCGACTTTGGATCTTCAAGCAGGGTAATCACGTTCTTACGGTTGTCGTCCGACTTCGACATCTTCTTCGTTGCATCTTGAAGACTCATTACACGCGCATTCACTGTTGGAATGTAAGGCTCTGGCACGGTAAAGATTGGCGCTTCAGGAGAATAGATGTTGTTAAAACGAGTCGCGATATCACGCGCTAGTTCCAAGTGTTGTTTTTGGTCACTACCAACAGGAACTTGATGCGCACCATAAAGTAAAATATCTGCCGCCATTAGCACTGGGTAATCGTATAAACCAACGTTTACATCGTTAGCGTAACGTGCAGATTTATCTTTAAACTGCGTCATGCGGTTTAGTTCACCCATTTGGGTGTAGCAGTTAAGAAGCCAACCTAGTTGAGCGTGCTCTGGTACATGTGACTGAACAAATAGCGTGCTCTTTTTAGGATCAACACCAACCGCTAGACAGATTGCTAATGCATCTAGAGTCGCTTCATGCAGCGCTTTAGGATCTTGACGAACCGTAATAGCATGAAGGTCTACAACGCAGTATTGGCAATCATAATCGTCTTGCATCTGTTGCCATTGACGTAGAGCACCTAAGTAGTTACCGATACTTAGTTCACCTGATGGTTGAACGCCACTCAATACGATGGGCTTGCTCATGAGAATGATTCCTTTGACTTCTTAATTAGATAAATAGAAAAAACCGCTAGATGCGGTTTTCTCAGTGTACCCAATGGTAAATATTTTGAAAGATTTTTTCGCGCACTTAAGCGGAAACAGCGATCACTTCAAGTAATTCTGCGATGCTATCCGCGACAAAATCAGGCGATGTTGCTGCGATTGGCTCACCGTGGTTATAACCATAAGTCAGACCAAATGAATGACAACCTGCATTTTTCGCTGCGAGGATGTCGTTCTTTGAATCTCCAATCATGATCATTTCACTCGGTTTGCAGTTATGCTTTTCCATCAACCAATTCAATGCAATTGGGTTTGGCTTACGTTCTGGGAACGCATCGCCACCTAATACATCAGTAAAGAACTGAGCAATGTCATGTTTCGCTAAAACCTCAGGCACAAATTTCGATGGCTTATTCGTCACTAACGCCAAGATAAAACCAGCTTGCTTAAGCTCAATTAAAGTCTCGACGACTGCCGGGTAAAGATGACTTAATTTATGACCACTTTTCTCATAAAAATCGTCAAACAATACACGACCTTCAGCAAGTAGTTCAGGGCTAAGCTCTGGGTTAATGGTTAAGCTTTGGCTTAATGCACGGCCAATTAAGATATCAGCGCCGTTACCGACATAGTCACGGACTTGCTCTTCACTCACCGCTGGAAAACCCAATGCTTGTACAGCTTGGTCAGCAGCAACTGCTAAGTCAGGCACACTGTCGAGCAATGTTCCATCGAGATCGAAGGCGATCAGTTTTAGTTCTTTCAATGCTCTATCCTACTACTTTGCTTTTAATTGTTGCTCTGATTTAGACGATTACGCTTTTGCCAATTCAGCACGCATTTCATCAATCACTTGTTTGTAGTCTGGCTGACTAAAAATAGCAGAACCGGCAACAAACATATCCGCACCCGCTGCTGCGATTTCACGGATATTATCAACCTTCACACCGCCATCGATTTCCAAACGGATATCGCGACCAGAATCGTCAATCATCTTGCGTACAGCACGTAGCTTATCAAGTGTATTTGGGATAAAAGATTGTCCGCCAAAACCAGGGTTGACTGACATTAATAAAATCATATCGACTTTATCCATGATGTATTCAAGGTGGGCAAGTGGTGTGGCTGGGTTTAGTACAACACCCGCTTTACAGCCATGCTCTTTGATTAGCTGAAGGGTGCGATCAACGTGATCTGACGCTTCGATATGAAACGTAATCATAGTTGCACCCGCTTTCGCAAAATCAGGCACGATGCTATCAACAGGTTTCACCATTAGGTGTACATCGATAGGTGCAGTAATGCCGTAATCACGAAGCGCTTTACATACCGGCGCACCAAAAGTTAGGTTTGGCACATAATGGTTATCCATCACATCAAAGTGAACCACATCAGCACCAGCGGCCAGAACTCGTTCAACATCCTCGCCAAGACGTGCAAAGTCCGCAGACAAAATAGATGGAGCGATAAGGAAATCTTTCATACCAAGCCTCTGTGAATTAGTTATTGGGCGTTATTGTTCTAAATGCGCGCAATATTACCTAAGCTCAGAGGCAGAAGATAGGGTCGGTATAGCAATAGTTAGCTAGAGGTCACTTTTAGGATTGAACAAAGCGAGTAGCTCATCAACCTTGTTGCGCCCTGCTCCGTTACGGCTAATCGTACGTTTGACCTTCACGACACTGAGGTCTGCACCATGGTATAAACGGCGAGTTAACGTCGTATCATGGTTTGAAATCAGGACAGGAATACCACGCTCAAATGCTGCTCTTTCAGCAACATCAGCAAGGGCCGCTTGATCATCAAGTGAAAAACCATTGCCTGCGTATGAAGTAAAGTTGGCTGTATTTGAAAGTGGTGCATACGGCGGATCACAGTAAATCACACTGCCTTTGCGAGCACGCTTAAATGTCTCGGTATAGCCCTCACAGATAAAGGTCGCTTTGTGCGCTTTTTCTGCAAAAAACTCTAGTTCTTGCTGAGGGAAATATGGTTTCTTGTATGAACCGAACGGGACATTAAATCCACCCTTTTTGTTATAACGGCATAGGCCATTAAAACCAAAACGATTCATATACAAAAATGCCAATGAGCGATACATCACGTCATCGGTTTTATTGAACTGTTCTCTGACGTGCAGATACGCTTCTTTACGATTATTCTCGGCAACAAACCAACGTTTCGCTTCTGAAATATAAAGCTCTGGGCTCTCTTTCAGTAAGTTGTATAGGTTGATTAAGTCTGGATTAATATCCGCGAGTAAATAATGGTCGTAATCTGTGTTTAGAAAAATAGATCCCGCGCCCACAAACGGTTCCACTAGTTTCCTAGCGTCAGGTAAGTGTCGCTGAATATCTTCGACAAGTCCGTATTTTCCGCCAGCCCATTTTAGGAAGGCACGCTGCTTCTTCATCTACTGCTCTATCTATCGACCACAAATTAAGGCTGCGGAATGTAACATATTTTGCAGCTAAGCTCAGCGTTATTTCACTCTATCTATCTCTCGATGGACCTGATTGAGTGATTTTGCCCAAGGGTCAAGCTGTTGTAGCTTTTCAGGTAACGCAGAAACAGCATCTCGCGCAGACTGAATCGTTGGGAAATTATCAAAAGTAATGATAAACCACTCGGTATCATTGCGAACCGTCGGATAAACGTAAATCTTACGACTTAACTGATGCTTATCGAGAAATAGCTGAACTTCCTCTGGGGAGCTAACAGCCGCAAGCTGCAAAGTATAACTATGAGGTGAAAAACTTTTTAGCGTATCTCTTGCAAAAGAAAAGGCGACTACAGGTGGTGATATCCCCTCAGGTTCAGCCGATGTGCTGTTCTCATTCGAGGGATCAACCGAAGATGAATCCTGCGCAGGCAATGCCGAGTCATTAAGCTTCGACGGTGCCGATTTATTGTCAAGTAAAGCGTCAACGACATCAGAGGTAATGACTAAACGTTTATGTTTATCATCATCAGACTGCCCAACACTCGATGCATCATCTAAAACTTCTGGAGGGAGCGCATCTGAATCATCTTCCGCAGTTTCAATAGCCAAAACAGATTCCTGCTCAGATAACTTGGCTTGTTCAGATGGGATATCTGTTAAGGTCGGGATCACTGTTTGTTCGACAGCCGGTATTATGGATTCATTTTGCTTTGGCATTGAGTTACCCATCATCCACCAGTAACCACCAGCAATGAACAATAGAAGAATCAGCACTAAAATTGCAATCTTAAACGGTGAACCTACTATTGAACGGATGATAATTTTTTTCTCCACTTTCTGCTCCCCTAACGCCATGATATCTCCAGGACGAAGCGCTACTTTCTTATAAGCACTACGCACTCGCTTTTCCATATCGTCTTCAACAAAACGTACGACCAAATGCTCAAAGAAACGGTCCGCGTCATCTGTTGTCAAGGTTTCGATTTCTAACTCGACTGGTTTTAGGTCTTGCCCTTGAGCCAGTCGTGATACTTTGGCTTCAAGGCTATTTTGACGCGAGAATAAAACGACAGTAATTGTCCAATATGGGGTTATTTGTGACTGTAATACCAATCGCCACAACTCTGACAGTAGCGAATCAGAAAGAAGATGAGCATCATCTACAACAATGACCATATCGCATGATTCTTCTGCCATCTGATACGAGAAACTCTCATACAAAGGCAAATTAGCATCAAATGACACACCGGGAATAAGTTGATTCAAGATTGTAGAGCGATGCTGTCCATCGCTCTGGTTAGGGTGACACATCAGTAACGACTGATTCTTGTCTTGAACCCAAGCTTCTAGATAACGCTGAGCAATCCACGACTTTCCGGCACCAGAGACGCCCGTCACGTTGATAAAATTGGAACTAAACTGAGTCAGAAGCTGTAAACGTTCTAATAGTTCCGTTTGTGATTCCAACTCTAACATTCGCGAATGATGCATCATACGTCTCTAGTCACTATCAAATCATAAAATTACAACGTTCGACCGTAGTCGATCGCTTGCTCAATTAATGCTTCTGGAACACCTTTCACGACAGATGCCGTACCTATACTGGTTGGCAGCACTAATCTTAGCTCACCGGACAATACTTTTTTGTCACGCATCATGTGTTTCATGAAATCATCAAACGACATGCTTTCTGGCGTATGAACAGGTAAACGACTTCGACGCAATAAGGCAAGAATGCGCTCAACGTGTTGAGGCTCTAATAAACCATACAACTCAGCAGTCTTAGCGGCCATCACCGTACCTGAAGAGACAGCTTCACCATGAAGCCAGTTTCCATAGCCCAGCTCAGCTTCTATCGCATGCCCAAAAGTATGACCTAAATTGAGCAATGCTCGAATTCCAGACTCTTTTTCATCTTGAGCAACCACTTCAGCTTTAATTTGGCAGCAGCGGGAAATTGCGTAAATTAATGCATCTTCTTCATGCTGAAGTAAACGGTCTAAGTTATCTTCCAGCCAAACAAAGAAATCATAATCATAAATAATCCCGTACTTGATCACCTCTGCTAATCCAGCCGCAAACTCACGCTCAGGCAAAGTCGATAGACAATGGGTATCAATAATAACGGACTTAGGTTGATAGAACGCGCCTATCATATTTTTACCGAGAGGATGATTAACCGCTGTTTTTCCACCGACAGAAGAATCGACCTGTGACAGCAATGTCGTCGGGATTTGGATAAAGTCGACACCACGCTGATAGCAGGCTGCCGAAAAACCAACAAGATCGCCAATGACACCACCACCTAAAGCCACAATAACCACATCACGGCTGTAGTTGGCTTCCAGTAAAAAGCTCATTACGGTATTGAATGTATCGAGCGTTTTGTACTGCTCACCATCAGGTAATTCTAAGAGAGAGGCATAGCATCCATGATGCTTAAGTAACGCGAGAATTTTATCAGCATACAAAGGGGCAACAGTGACATTAGATATCACGACAACTTTTTGTTTTGCTGTTAAAAAAGAAAGGGGAGCCGGATCGTTGAATAATCCGGCGCCAATTGTGATTGGATAGCTACGTTCATCTAAGCTGACCGTAATCCGTTCCATGGTTCGTCTCCAATAACTAGAAATTAAACGTATTAACGTTCTTCTAGCATTTTTACGATCTGGTTGGCTACCACTTTTGCACTTTGATCGTCTGTACGTACAGTGTAATCCGCAATTTCATCATAAAGAGGATTACGTTCGCCGGCCAAAGTCTCCAGTACTTCACGTGGGCTATCTGTTTGTAACAACGGACGCTTTTTGTCACGATTTGTGCGCGCCAATTGTTTTTCAATAGTTGTTTCAAGGTATACAACGATACCGCGAGCAGATAGACGATTTCTGTTTTCTTTGCTCATGATTGAACCACCACCAGTCGCAAGAACAATACCTTGTTCTTCCGTGAGGTCGTTAATCACTTTTTCTTCACGTACACGAAAGCCTTCTTCGCCTTCTACATCGAAGACCCATGCGATATCCGCACCTGTACGCTCTTCAATAACCGTGTCAGAATCAACAAACTCCATATGAAGTTGTTGAGCAAGATGTCTACCAATTGTACTTTTGCCGGCGCCCATAGGGCCAACAAGGAAAATATTGCGTTTCTCAGCCATGTTTAGCAGTAATTTACAACGTTAATTCAATGACATCGCCACAAGAAGTGTCAGCATTAGCTAACTTAAAGAATGCTTGTGGCACCTATTCCTCACAGATGTTTCGTGATAAGACCCGAAATTATCTAGATAAGGTGCGCCTAATGCAAATTTATTTTCAGATTAAGACAATTTTAGGAAGGAAATATCCCCTGCATTCGTCATAAAAAATGAGACGCATCGTTCTATATAGAGGCTTGGAGGGCAATCATACTCATATCACCCTATTTTATCGACTTACTATAAGGAAAAGCTAATATTCCCTGTAATTCGAGCGACGGTACAATAGTAGCTTATATAAGAGAATTATTGCACCACGACTTTCGGTGTAACAAAAATAAGTAACTCACTTTTACCCATTTTTTGATAGCTACGCTTAAATAGTGCCCCAATCAGTGGCAAATCACCCAATAATGGCACTTTGTCTACAGTATCGGCAACACTATGCTGGAATATACCACCAAGTACGATAGTTTCACCATTCTCAACTAACACCTGAGTGCCGATTCGTTGAGTTTCAATAGAGACTGCTTCACCAGTTCCAGTTTTAACAACCGTCCCCGGTCTATCTTGTGTGACATCTAAATCCAGAATTAAGCGGTTATCAGATGTAATTTGAGGCGTCACTTTTAAACTCAACACTGCCTTTTTAAAGGCGATAGTCGTTGCACCACTCGATGAAGATTCAACATAAGGTATCTCGGTACCTTGTTCAATATACGCCGGTTTTTTATTAGTGGTAATCAAGCGAGGGCTCGCAATCACCTCCGCTTTTGATTCAGTTTGTAGCGCCGACAATTCAAGATCTAATAACGTGTCTGAACCAAGTTTGGCGACAGAAAAAGCGATAGACGAAGCATTGGCGGCGGTTGCTGCTAGGTTTACATTAAGAAAATCATCAAGATTTGCCGTGTCATCAAGAATGACAGCTTTATTCCCCTCAAGACTACCACCAACCGTTGTACTGTCATTACTTGAAGAGAACCCCCAGCGTACGCCTAGCTCATCTAGATGCCCTTCACTGATGGTCACAATACGCGCTTCAATTTGAACTTGTTTAATCGGTACATCGAGCGATGTGATAATACGACGTACCACATTAATATTATCTTTCAAATCACGAACCAATAAAGCGTTAGTGCGCTCATCGACGGCGATTGAACCACGCTCTGACAACATGCTCTGTGTGCCATCACCGATTAAGCTCGCAACCTCAGACGCTTTCGCATAGTTAATTTTGATAATTTCAGATGTCAGATCGCCAAACTCGTCTACAAGTCGCTGCTTTTCAAAGCGTTGCTTCGCTTGGCTATCCAGTTCCGATGCGGGAGCAATCAATACCACACTCCCCTCAACGCGCTTATCGAGCCCTTTAACTTGTAAGATAATATCTAAAACTTGCTGCCATGGGATTTCATCTAAACGTAAAGTCACGCTACCCGACACCGAATCGGAAACGACTAAGTTGAAGCCGTTATATTCCGCAATCAACTGCAAAACATTACGAACAGGAATATCTTGAAAATTAATCGAAATCTTTTTTCCTTTCTGATCAAAAAGACTTTTTTTGTTCGCTACATCCACATTGTTGACTGGCTTGATCACAACATGAAGTAAAGGGCCATTCAGGGAGTAGTCATAATCAAAATCACCATTAATACTGACAAGCAATTGCACCTTGCCGTTGCGGCGAAAAACTTCTATCGCATCGACATGAGTTGCGAAATCAGTCACATCAAGCACATATAACTGTTCATCTGATACCTCAGTATCAAGTAACTCTATGCTCAGCCCCTCTGACACTTTTTGTAAATCTACGGCTATTTTTGAATGAATAAGCTCAACCAAAACATTCGCATTATTTTCGTCGCTGATGCGAAAGTCCAAATGATTTAAGCGATTAGCCGATGGTGTCGCATTAGCAAAACTTGATAGTAAGAGAGTCCCAACCAAGAAGAGCAAGCGCGCTTTATTGAAGTAACAAAACATCATTTGAGACTGTATCAATCCATTGTTCATCGTCTTCATTCCCAATGTCTATTTCAACGTTAGTTTCACGTTGCGATGATTCCAGCAACCTAATCCATCAGGAAGCGTTTCTTTAATATTCACATACTCAGAGGTGACCTCGAGCAGTTGTCCATGATTCAACCCCATATAATGCCCTTTCGTCACTTGAGTGAGCATGCCATCAGGCATTTGTATCAGTGCAGACATCACGCCATCGCGGCTCATTACTCCTTTAAGTTTTAGTTCCACAAGAGGGTATCGCTCCAGCGGACTTCTCTCAGTTCTCTCATCGGGTTGCCAACATGCATTGGAGATCTGAGGCTGGTGAGGCACTAAAGCAGCCGATGGCAACTCAAAGGGGTTACGAAGCGAGTGGCTCTGGTATTGAAAGGGCTTAAAGACGACAGAATTCGGAAGTTGCACGGTTTCCTTATTGATTTGTGCTTTTTTCTGAGCAATAAAATCGCCAATCGGGCCCTCTTCTGCACCACAACCCTGCAATAGAACGGCACATAAGCCAGCTTTTGCCAATAAACCCGTTTTTACCAATGAACTGATTTTTACCAGTGAACCAATCTGGACCAATGAACCGTTAGCTTGCATCGTCACTCTCCGACTTTAACTGGCCACTCTCTGATTTAAATTGATAGGTATAGGCTTTGATCCTTAAATGCAAAGTTTGGCTGCCCTCACTGACCCGTTGCCAGTTGACATGATCAAATAGGATCAGTCGCGGCAACTCAGCAATTCTTTGTGAAAAATCCGCGATGTCATCATATGTTCCCGTTAACTCTATATTGAGAGGTAGGCGATAGAAGAAAGGTTGTTGCTGCTTTTTCCCCCACTCGATACGGGTAAACGTTAAGTTACTTTCTAATCCAACGTTGTTAACTGCAGCTAATAAACTGGCGAGTTCTTTCTGTTGAGGAAAATAATGAACGAGTGCTTCTCCTCTACGATGCAGCTCTTCAAGTTGAACCTTTAAAATGGGGAGCTTTGCCGCTTGGTTCATTTTAGTCACGACGACCGATTTCAACTCAACTTCTCGGTTGAACGATACATCTAAGGCATCTAATTTAGGAGTAAGGTAGATAAAATATCCAACCCCGTTAAGCGCGACAAATAGCGCCAGAACAACCATTCGCTGAGCTAACTTCGGCCACTGGGCTACATTTTCTATCTCCAAATCGGAGTAATCGATAGTCACGTTCCTCCTTGATTAGATTGCGAGGAGATAAAAAACGAGACGTCAAATGCTTGGTAGCGATGACCAAAGCGTAATTTATCATGCACAATAGAGTGAATTTCTACGCCGCTCAGACTTGCTGAATGCTCCAAGTTATTAAGCATCGAAGCTAGACGTGCTGTGGTATCGCTGATCCCACGTAACGTTATCTTGCTCATCTTGATACTCTTACCCGTCTGCATGTTCTTATCCGTCTGCATTATGAGGCTATCAAGATAGACACCATCAGGAATCAGAGTAGGAAGCGTGTTAAGCAGTTGCGTGGTTTGATTACGTTGAATCTGTAATTGCTCCACAGTACTCAGCCTAGCAAGTTGTGCCTTATGTTTTTGTTCAACTCTACTCAGTTCAGCAATCTCTTGATTCGCTTTAGTGATATAGGCATCTAGCTCCTTTAAACGCTCACTCTGACGGACTTGTTTGCTCGCTAGATAGTGACCGGAGCCGAATTGAACAACCAAGGTAAGAATCACACACAAAAGCAGTGACAAAATAAAACCTTGTTTGTGTTTCCTTCGCTGAATATCTCGCCAAGGTAAAAAATTAACCTTATGCAGCATGAGATTAACTCCTCCAGTCTATTGCTCTAAGTGCCAAACCAACGGCTGCGGTATAAGCATGACTGTTTAATGAGGAAACTTGCCGACTGACATTGAAATTATCTAGTAATTCAAACGGATCAAGAGGTTCACATTCAATCGCTAATTGCTTGGTTATTTCCAAGAGTAAATTAGGGGTTAGCGCCCCCTCACCCGTTAACCAAATGCCCTGAACAGACAGATCATGTGTCGTCCCTAACATTTGAATATGGCGTTGAAGCTTTTCCACCAAAAGTGAAACGATCGACTCTTCGTTTCGATTCAAATAGTTCTGAGCGTAAAGTGGTTTGGGTTCAGCAAGTTCCATTGGTTCTGTCACCGCCAATGATTCCGCTATGGATTGTCGTTCTAGAATAGGATTGGCCATCATCTGTGTGCCAATAGGAATATCTTTGCTATAAGGAGGCTTATTGAGTAAATCGATACACACCGTCGAGTGCAAGAAACCGATATCAAGCAGAAACCAATCTTGTTTTTGTTGTGCCAAAGCGGCCCGTTGCCAAACTTTTATCAAACTGTGTCCATGCACATCCAGTACTACCGGTTCAAAACCCGCTTTATGAAATGTTGCCATTCGGCTTTCAACCATTTCCTTTCTGGTCGCATAAACTTGAATACTTTGCATGCCTGCTCGAGTATCGTCATCATCTATTTCAGAGTAGTCTAAGCATAATTCTTGGGTAGGAAACGATGTTTGAAGCGAGAAAGCTTGTGTAATGGCATACTCTTTTTCATGATCGTCAAGATCACTATCTATTTGTAATACCTTACTTATTACTGCATTGTCTGGGATCGACAAAGCGACTTGGCGACTAAATAACGGCAAAGCCTTTCTTAGTTCTTTGAGTTTCTTTACAATTTTCTGATAATTTAACGCATGATTATCGGTGAAAATACCCGTTTCAACAGGCAATTCAAGATAATCAGAAAGCACATATGTGCCTTTTGCTGGCTTTAACACCACGGCTTTAATGCTGTGATGGCCTATATCAATGCCAGTAATAGTTGATTTACCCATAAAGCGTCGCTCCATGCTATTTGCTTGGCTCTTATGCTTAGAATTATTGGTTTGATCAGCACAACGACTAAAATAAGCTTATCTTAGGCTTAGAGTACTAGGCTTTATACATTGTAAGCCTCAATTATTCAGGGATTATCCGGTGAAGTTCATAAAGCGACTGTTAATATTCACATTGGTTTGCATAATTATTGGAGTGGGAACAATTTTCGGCTTCTATCTTTATGTAAAACCCGAACTACCCGATGTAGCAACTTTACGAGATGTTAAGTTGCAAACACCGATGCAAGTTTTCAGTAAAGATGGAAAGCTAATCTCCCAGTTTGGTGAAAAGCGCAGAATTCCAGTTAAATACGACGAAATTCCGCAACATCTTGTTGAAGCACTGATTGCTACTGAAGACAGTCGTTTTTACGACCATCCCGGTATTGACCCAATTGGTATCACTCGTGCCGCCATCGTTGTCATGATGTCTGGTAGTGCGAAACAAGGTGCAAGTACGATTACTCAGCAGCTAGCGCGAAACTTCTTCCTTTCAAATGAGAAGAAGATCATGCGAAAAGTGAAAGAGATATTTATTGCGATTCACATTGAGCAATTGCTGACTAAGCAAGAAATCATGGAACTGTACGTAAACAAGATTTTCCTTGGTTACCGTTCGTATGGTTTTGGTGCCGCTGCACGCGTCTATTTTGGTAAAGATCTACAAGACCTTACTCTCAGTGAACTTGCAACGTTAGCGGGCATGCCAAAAGCACCGTCAACAATGAACCCAATTTACTCACTGTCTCGTGCAACTAACCGTCGTAACGTTGTATTGGCTCGTATGTTAGATGAGAAGTACATCACTCAAGCTGAATATGACCAAGCTAAGTCTGAACCTATCGTTTCTCGTTATCACGGTGCAGAAATCGAACTCAGTGCTCCTTATGTCGCTGAGCTAGCACGTGCTTGGATGGTTGAACGTTATGGTGAGGCTGTCTACGAATCAGGAATGAGTGTATACACCACTGTCGATTCAAGACTTCAAGAAGCAGCAAATAAAGCGGCAATTGAGAACCTCATCGGTTATGACGAACGCCACGGCTACCGCGGTGCAGAAAAAGTACTTTGGAAAGCAGGTGCTACCGCCTTTGATACAGAACAAATCAATAAGACTCTCGAAAATGTACCGACTTACGGAGAACTCACTCCAGCAGTTGTCACAAAAGTAGACAACAAGAGTGCGACGGTCATCGTTAAACGCGAGGGTGAACAGACCATTAATTGGGATGGCATGAACTGGGCTCGTAAGTTCATTAACGATGAACGACAAGGCCCAGCACCGAAAAAAGCCAGTGATATTATGGCTGTTGGCCAACAAATTTGGGTTCGTGAAATCGAAACACAAAATAAAGATGGCGAACGCATTTATCATTGGAACTTAAGCCAAGTACCTAATGCGAACACGGCTTTTGTTGCTATGAACCCACAAGATGGTTCAATTTTATCTTTGGTTGGTGGCTTTAACTTCATCCACAACAAATTTAATCGTGTCACTCAATCTGTACGTCAGGTTGGCTCGAGTATTAAACCATTTATTTACTCAGCAGCAATTGATGACGGCATGACGCTGGCTTCATTGGTTAACGATGCACCAATCAACCAGTGGGATCAAAGCCAAGGTACGGCATGGCGACCAAAAAACTCACCACCAACGTACATGGGCCCTACTCGTCTACGTGTTGGTCTTGCTCAATCTAAAAACGTAATGGCTGTTCGAGTACTTCGCGAAGTTGGCCTTGAACGTGAACGTGAATATCTGACTCGTTTTGGTTTTGATATTTCACAATTACCAAAATCTGAAACCATTGCTTTAGGCGCAGGTAGTTTAACACCGCTTAAAATGGCGCAAGGTTTCTCGGTATTTGCTAACGGTGGTTACTACGTAGAGCCATACTACATTGATAGAATTGAAAGCCCATTCGGTGAACTTGAGTACACCGCTTCTCCGAAAACGATTTGTGAGAAAAATTGTCCAGAGACAAACAATGCTTCACAGCCTACTGGAGAGTTTAACGAGCAAGATATTGATATCGATGTAGATGTAACGACAGACCAACCTCAATACGCACCTCATGTTATCAGTGAACAGACGGCATTCTTGATGCGCGAAATGATGTACAGCAACATTTGGGGTGGTGGTAACTGGCGTGATGGCACCGGTTGGAACGGCACAGGTTGGCGAGCTCAAAAACTAGAACGTCGCGATATTGGTGGCAAAACCGGTACAACGAATGACTCGAAAGATGCATGGTACAACGGTTTTGGTCCAAACTTAGTCGCTGTTTCTTGGGTTGGATTTGATGATCACTCTCGTAATCTTGGAAGAACCAAACCTAATGCTAACCTTGGTAAGAATCAAACATCAGGGGCAGAAGCCGGTGCAAAAACAGCGCAACCAGCTTGGATAGAGTTCATGCGCCTTGCTCTCGCGAATACGCCAGAGCAACCGAAAGTACTTCCACCAAATATCGTTCGTATTCGTATTGATGAAGCCACTGGCTTACTCACCAATAAATCAGATTCGAGCACTATGTTTGAGTACTTCGAAAAAGGCACTGAGCCAACTGAATACGCTCAAGATGAACTAACTGATAATATTTATTCAACCACGGAAGAAGAAGAGTTGTTCTAACGGATTCTTTTGCAAAAAGGGTTGCCAATTGGCAACCCTTTTATATTTATGCGTACAACGATTAGCTCGCTAACTGCAGCTTAATCGTATTAGCTAACTGTTCAAATCGCTCTCGCAACGGGGAGCCAGGACGATAAGCTAAAACGAGGCTTCGTGATGGAGTTGGATTCACCGCCGGCAAATAACAGACACCATCTTTTTGCTTCTCTTTTGGCAAGGATAATTGAGGTAATAAGGTAATCCCAGCCCCAGCTGCCACCATATTCCTTAATGTTTCCAAACTCGTCGCTCTGAACCTTTCATCATCTTTTGCGCCTGCAGCAAAACAAAAACCCAGAGCTTGATCTCGTAAACAGTGACCATCGCCTAGCGCTAAGACTGTTTTGCCTTTGAGCTCAAGCATTTCAACTTCATCTAATTTCGCCCACTCATGATCACAAGGTACTGCGACGCTCAAGGGTTCGTTAAATACTTCAATCTCTTTAAACGCCTCAGTCTCTGACACGGACGCCAGTACCAAGCAATCAAGTTTGCCATCTTCCAATTGACTTACTAATTGATTTGTTTGAGCTTCATGCAAAAATAACTCGAGATCTGGATATTGCTCTTTAAGATGAGGAATAATACGAGGCAAGAGATAAGGTCCAACAGTGGGTATAAAACCGATATGCATCGGCCCTGTCATATCTCGGCTCTGACCACTCGCCATTTCTTTAAATGTTTTTACTTCACTAAGAATGCACTTAGCTTGCGTGACCAATTGCAAACCCGCATCTGTAAATAAAACACGGCGACTACTGCGCTCTAGTAGCGCGGTACCCAATTCATCTTCTAACTTACGAATTTGCCCGCTCAATGTTGGCTGACTAACAAAACAGGCCTCAGCCGCTTTACGAAAATGCTTATGCTCAGCCAAGGCAACCAAGTATTCAAAATCTCGTATATTCATACGCCCTACCAATCAATCGACGAAGAAACTATTAACCATTACAATTAATAGAAATAACCTATCAAAACCATAGCATCAAACGATTAGAGCTATCAAAGTTTTTTTTTAATAATGGGCTCAACAAAACGAAACAGAGCGGCGAAAAAGATTAAGCTCTGAACCGAATTATCCAATTATTAAGGAAACAATTATGTTTGCATCTAAAGAAGGTCAAGCGGTACCACAAGTTACTTTCCCAACACGTAAAGGTGATGCTTGGGTTAACGTGACTACTGACGAACTATTTAAAAACAAAACGGTAATCGTATTTAGCTTACCAGGTGCATTTACACCAACATGTTCATCTAGCCACCTACCTCGTTACAACGAGCTACACTCTGTGTTCAAAGAAAACGGTGTTGATGACATTCTGTGTGTTTCAGTAAATGACACATTCGTAATGAACGCTTGGAAAGCGGACCAAGAAGCTGAAAACATCACATTCATCCCAGATGGTAACGGTGATTTTACAGATGGTATGGGCATGCTAGTTGAGAAGAACGACATTGGTTTCGGTAAACGTTCATGGCGCTACAGCATGCTGGTTAAAAACGGCGTGGTAGAAAAAATGTTCATCGAAGAAGACGTACCAGGTGACCCGTTCAAAGTTTCTGATGCTGATACAATGCTGAACTACATTGCTCCTGAACACAAAGAGCAAGAGTCAATCACAGTATTCACTAAGCCAGGCTGTCCTTTCTGTATGAAAGCAAAACAGAACCTAATCGACAAAGGTCTGAACTACGAAGAAGTGGTACTAGGTAAAGACGCAACAACAGTAAGTCTACGTGCTATCTCAGGCCGTACAACGGTTCCTCAAGTATTCATCGGTGGTAAACACATCGGTGGTAGCGAAGAGCTAGAAGCATTCCTAGGCTAACTTGCCTGTAGGCTAGTCATTCTATCGAAAGCACTAGCCTAATTTCTCCCGACAAGCTTTAACGTTTAACGAAAGGTTGTCGGGAGAGTCTCCCTAAAAAAACAAAATTTCAATTTAGATAAGTAGCAATCCTTATCGAAGGGTCTCTATTTATCTAAATTTGACCAAATTAATTTATTTCGGCTCGATTTAAAAAATCTGGCGGAAACAAGAAGCGAGATTCCATTATGAAACATTTAAATGTTGAAGTTGCCGTTATTGGTGGTGGTACTGCAGGTCTTGGCGCTTACCGCGCAGCAAAAGAACATACAGATAGCGTTGTCATTATTGAAGGTGGCCCTTACGGCACAACTTGTGCTCGAGTTGGCTGTATGCCATCAAAACTATTAATTGCAGCAGCAGAAAGCGTACACCAAATCGAAAAAGCACCGGGTTTTGGTATTCACCCTCAAGGCGAGATTATTATCAACGGTCGTGAAGTGATGGACCGAGTTAAACGCGAACGTGATCGCTTTGTCGGTTTTGTACTGGAAGGGGTCGATGAAATCCCGGCACAAGATAAAGTGTCTGGCTACGCAAAATTTATCGATAACAACACCCTGATCGTTGATGACCATACAACCATCAAAGCAGATCGTATTGTAATTGCGACAGGCTCCCGCCCTGCTTATCCTGCTGTTTGGAATGAGCTTGGCGATCGCCTAGTGATTAACGATGACGTTTTTGATTGGGATGACTTACCTAAATCCGTTGCGGTATTTGGCCCAGGCGTGATTGGCTTAGAGATTGGTCAAGCACTACACCGTTTAGGCGTCAAAGTGAAAGTCTTTGGCCTTGGTGGTCAAGTTGGCCCTCTGACTGACCCTGATGTTATGGCTTACGCAACTAAAGCGTTCCAAGAAGAGTTCTATCTAGATCCAAATGTACAAGTCGAAAGCATGAAGCGTATGGTTTCTGCTGATGGAAGCGATAGCAACCACGTTGAAATTAAATTCGTTAATCACGATGGTGAGCTAGAAACTTTCATTGTTGACTATGTACTTGCAGCGACAGGCCGTCGCCCTAACGTAGATAAGCTAGCAATTGAAAATACGACATTAGAATTGGATCAACGTGGTGTGCCAACTGCTGATTACTACACACTGCAAACATCAGTGAAAAGTATCTTTATTGCCGGTGACGCAAGCAACCAGATTCCACTGCTTCATGAGGCTGCCGACCAAGCACGTATCGCTGGTGACAACGCAGGCCGCTTCCCTGACATGCGAGCAGGTTTACGTCGCTCAGTAATTTCAGCTGTGTTTTCTGACCCACAAATTGCAATGGTCGGTGAAACTCGCAAACAAATTGAAGCACGCTTAGGTACCTGTGGCTGTTTCGCGATTGGTGAAGTGTCATTTGAAAACCAAGGTCGTTCTCGCGTTATGTTGCGTAACAAAGGTTTACTACACGTATACGGTGAACAAGGTACAGGTCGCTTCCTTGGCGCAGAGATGATGGGGCCAAATGCGGAGCATCTAGCACACCTATTAGCTTGGGCGCATCAAAATAAAATGACAGTATCAGAAATGCTCGATATGCCTTTCTACCATCCAGTTATTGAAGAAGGTGTTCGTACCGCACTACGTGACCTAAATGCTAAGTTAAACTTAGGTCCAGAAGTGATTAAACACTGTCTAGATTGCGGTCCTGGTTGTTAACCTCTCCAGAATCAGCAATAAAAAAACGAGCTATCAAGCTCGTTTTTTTATCTTTATTTTTCAGCGGCAGTAACTGATATTTCAACCAGCAGCTCTTCTCTGGCCATATTACCAGTGATGCAAGCTCGAGCAGGGGCATGCCCTTCAGGAACCCATGCATCCCATACTGCATTCATTTCTTGGAAGTCTTTCATATCTTTAAGATAGATGGTTGCAGAAAGCATATGCTCTCTGTCACTACCTGCTTCTAACAGCAATTCATCAACCTTATCTAGCATCGTTTGGGTTTGCTCAGTGATGCCTTTTGTCGCATCAGCACATACTTGCCCACACAGATAAATCACACCATTGTGTTTTACAATACGACTCATACGCTGTTTTGTTTGTTGACGTTCTATCATTTTTCTCACTTTCTCATTTGATTACAGTATCCTGTATCCCTATGTTACGAAATAAGCCAACACCATGACATGTAATAACTGTGAAAAGCAGAACTGGTTCTGGAAAAAAATCGGAAAATGCCAACGCTGCATGAACCAGCTCACCTTATTATCGGTCGTTGGTTGGGTGGCATGGTGGTTTCTATTTCAAGAACGGCCCAAGTCCATTGAATCAATCGCACTGTTGATGGCGAACGTCACTTTCAATGGACTGTTATTTTTGCATCTGTGGATGTTTTTTGTCGTACTTCCATTGAGGCGGCGAAAGCACCTGAGGCGCACTAAACGCTAAATAATCTGAACTCACGCTCAATAGGCATCGAAAATAGAAAAAAGAACATAGAAAAAAGCCCCAAAACCAATTTAGGTTTTGGGGCTTTCTTAGATTTGTCTAAGAAAAAGCAGTGGTATATTTATAGACCGCACTCTTTCTTAATGGTTCATAATTAATACGATCTTTTTTAGATCTTTTTCCCAAGTAAAACAAAATCAGGAAGTTACAGAGTAAATTATTACCTATATTTAAACCCATTTAGCTGCATGAATATAGCTAATCACGATGAGTCTATACAAGGGTAACCTCGACTATGACGAGTATCGATTACTTTAAACGGGACTGAGCTTGTTCGATAGCAAATGCCACTTGTTCAGGTGCTACACCACCCAAAGCATTTCGCTTCGCAAGACAAGATTCAATAGTCAAAATGGCATAAACATCTTCTTCAATCACTGACGAAAACGTCTGTAGTTCTGCAATCGAAAGCTCTTCCAATGCACAACCTTTTTCAATCGCCCCCACTACCGCAACACCAACAATATGATGCGCTTCACGGAAAGGAATGCCTTTAGCTACCAAATAATCCGCTAACTCTGTTGCATTGGCATAGCCTTGCTGCGCAGCTTCTAGTGTACGTTCACCGTTGACCTTAATACCGTCAAAACAAAGTGCCGCCATTTCAATACAATCAAACCAAGTGTCGAGTGCATCAAATAACCCTTCTTTGTCTTCTTGCATATCTTTGTTGTATGCCAGAGGCAGTGCTTTCACCGTCATCATCATGCCAGCAAGCGAACCATACACACGTCCGGTTTTACCACGGATAAGCTCAAGTGCATCTGGATTTTTCTTTTGTGGCATCAATGAAGAGCCTGACGTTACCGTATCTGCCAACTCAATGAAGTTTGCTTCACCTGAATTATAGAAGATCATATCTTCAGCCAGACGAGAAAGATGTAACATTGAAATTGAAGCGACTGACATCAACTCCATCACATGGTCACGATCAGATACAGAATCTAACGAATTACGCGTTGCACGAGCAAAGCCAAGATTTTGTGCGATCTGTTCACGATCCATGGCATAAGCCGTTCCCGCTAAGGCGCCAGAACCCAGTGGACAAGTATTAAGACGCGCAACTGCATCTTTTAAACGAGAATGATCACGTTCGAACATTTCAACGTAAGCCAAACACCAGTGAGCGAATGTGACCGGTTGAGCACGTTGCAAGTGAGTATAACCAGGTAAGACGGTTGCTTGATGAGCCTGAGCCACTGTCACCATCTGCTGTTGCAACTGCTCCAGTGCGCTTAATAGAACTTCACCTTGCTCACGGCACCAAAGCTTTAGATCGGTAGCCACTTGATCATTACGTGAACGTCCAGTGTGGAGCTTTTTACCCAAGTCTCCGACTTTTGCAATCAACTGTTGTTCAACCCAAGAATGGATATCTTCCGCATCAGAAGCCAAAATTTGTTTTGGATTTTGCTCGACACTCTCTTTCAACTCATTCAGAGCTTGCTCGAGTTGCTTTTGCTCTTGAGTCGTCAGTACACCAACGGTAACAAGAGCTTGAGACCACGCGACCGAACCGACAATATCTTGCACGGCTAAGCGATAATCAAAACGAAGTGAATCGTTAAAGTCTTTAAAACGGGTATCTGCTGCTTGGGTAAATCTACCGCCCCATAGTGCCATTACATCTCTCCTGATAATGAAAGGATCCAGACAAGCGCGCTGGCCGGATCCTAAAGTTGGTCACACTGCTCGGACTCCGCCGAGCTTATATTATTTCTTATTTGCAGCGTTAAGCGCTCTGATTCTGCTTGGCAGTGAGTACAAACGGATAAAGCCATCAGCGTGGCTTTGGTCGTAGACTTCGTCAGCACCAAAGGTCGCAAACTCCTCACTGTATAGACTGTTGTCTGAACGTTTTTGTGTCGCCGTCGCCTGACCTTTGTAAAGCTTGATAACAACTTCACCGTTAACATCTTTGGCTAACTCTTCTGCTGCTGCCATCACTGAGTTACAAAGCGGCGTAAACCAACGACCATCGTACACAAGTTGCGCAGCTTTTACGCCTAACTCTTCACGGAATTCAAATGATGTTTTATCAAGTACAAGTTGCTCGACTGAACGCAAAGCTTCCATGATGATGGTGCCTCCTGGCGTTTCATAACAACCACGAGACTTCATACCAACCAAACGGTTTTCGACGATATCGATACGACCGACACCATGTTTAGCACCTTTTTCATTCAGGTACACGAGTGCGTTGTATGGATTCATCGTCTCGCCATCAACAGCAACCACTTCGCCTTTTTCAACTTTCAGCGTGACGTATTCAGCTTCATTAGGTGCTTGCTCAGGGTCAACGGTCCACGCCCAACAATCTTCATTGGTCGCATTCCACGTATCTTCCAACACACCACCTTCTGTAGAAAGATGCCATGCGTTTGCATCACGCGAGTAAATCTTAGTGATGGACGCTGAACACGGAATGTTGCGTTCTTCTAGGTAATCTAAACACTCTTCACGGCTCACTAAATCCCACTCACGCCATGGTGCAATCACTTTAAGATCAGGGGCGAGTGCCGCAAATGCTCCCTCAAAACGAACTTGATCGTTGCCTTTACCGGTACAACCGTGACAAAGCGCATCAGCACCAACTTTACGTGCAACTTCTACTTGTGCTTTCGCGATAATTGGACGAGCCATTGAAGTACCCAGTAGATATTTGCCTTCATAGCACGCGCCTGTTTTTAGCGTTGGGTTAATATACTGTGCAACCATCTCTTCTTTTAGGTCCATCACATAACATTCTGATGCACCTGAAGCGATAGCTTTAGCTTCAATACCCTCAAGCTCGTAGTAGCCTTGACCGACATCGGCAACAAAGGCGACAACTTCACAATCATAATTCTCTTTCAACCATGGAATGATCACTGATGTATCTAAACCACCCGAATAGGCCACAACAACTTTGTTTACTTTTACTTTGCTCATTTCTAACTCTCCGGACCTAAGCTTTTGCCGCTCAGGTTCTCATCCTTGTTAATGTTTGCTGCAACAAAAATTTACTGCGGCAGAAACTGTGTTCCGATACTTTTACCCGCAAAGAGCTGGGCTAATTTTTCTGGGTAGCGCCATG
Organism: Vibrio sinensis; assembly: GCF_003605645.1. Lineage (GTDB taxonomy): Bacteria > Pseudomonadota > Gammaproteobacteria > Enterobacterales > Vibrionaceae > Vibrio > Vibrio sinensis. Next base: position 80,584 of record NZ_QVMU01000005.1, read on the forward strand.
TGGCAACTTCAATCGGACGACCGAGATCATTTGCTGCTTGTAACGCCGCTTGTACCTTGACGATCATCCCATCAGTAATAACATGACCATCAATAAGCTGATTGGCCTTTTTCTCATCTAAACTCTTGATCAAATTACCTTTGCCGTCCAATACACCGCTCACATCTGACAACAAAACTAACTCAGCATCTAACGCTCCTGCGACCGCGACCGCAGCTTGGTCAGCATTTACGTTCATCAACTGGCCCTCAGAAGTTAATCCAATCGAACTAATGATCGGCAAGGCTCCCGTTGCTAAAACCGCTTGTAACACCGCAGGGTTACCTGGCATTGCGTTACCGACAGCTCCAAGTTCAGGATTAAGCTCTTCTACTTGGCACAAACCACCATCCGCTAAACTTAAGCCAACAGCATTTAAACCATCTTTGATCGCTTGTCCTTGAAGTTGTTTATTTGCCGTCCCAGCAAGCGCACCGGCAATCAGTGGAATTTGCTCGTATGGCGTCACACGTAAGCCTTGCTTTTTCACGGTTGGTAATTGCAATTGTTTCATCAAATCATCAACAAGGTAGCCACCACCATGCACAATCACGATAGGTCGCTGAGCTTGAGTCTGGTACTTACTAATTGCGCCGAAAACTTTACTTAGCGTGTCAGTACAAGAGAGCGCAGCGCCGCCTAACTTGATCACTAATGGTGTGTGTTTACTCTCTGTCATAACTGCTCCTTGGTATGACTGGCTTAGATGCCTACCCAAACAACTTGGAGATGCTGGTAGGCGACAAGAGAACAAAGCCTCTGAGCATAGATGTACTATGTGATGAGGTTTGTGAGCGCCAGTCAACACCGCAGCAACTGCAAGTGGGACGGGTATACTGAATTAAATCAGTGCCGTTAACTCAGGGTACCCATAATGGATATTCAAACATTGCATCGCTTGACTTGATGCCCCTTTCAATAAGTTATCTATCACCGCACAAACGATGATGTGCTCTCCTTGTACCTGCCAGCCAATATCACAGAAAGGAGTAAACTGAACGTTCTGTAACTTAGGCATACCCTCGACAAGGCGAACTAAAGGTTTATCTTGATAAGCCGACTGGTAAGCGCTGGCGATTTGCTCTGCTGATACACCATCAGCAAGCTTCATAGTGATGGTGGCTAAAATGCCACGTTTGAAATCGGCTAAGTGGGGCGTAAAAATCACATCACAACCAAGGTGTGTCGCGATTTCAGGTTGATGACGATGGTTAAACACACCGTAAGGCTGCAAGCTCACTTCACACAAGCTATTCGCTAACGTCGCTTTACGACCTGCGCCAGAAGCGCCACTGGTTGCGTTAATCACTGGCCACTGGTTGGTATCAATTAAGCCGGCTTGCTTCAGAGGCTTTATTGCCAATTGTGATGCTGTTGGGTAACAGCCAGGTACTGCGACAAGTTGACTCTGTTTAATTTCTTCACTTGCCCATTCAGCTAAACCATATGCGGCGTTATCTAACCACTGCTCGTGTTGATGTTCAAAGCCATAAAATGTTGGGTAGAAATCGCCTTTTTTAACGCGAAAAGCGCCAGACAAATCGAAAACTTGGCATCCATGTTCAAGCAATATTGGCGCTAAGTCGTGACTGACTTCATGAGCCGTGGCTAAGAAAATAACATCTGCCTCTTTGGCAACAGCCTCAACATCAACAAGCGGCTGCACTTCATCGTCAACCAAACCGGCTAGCTTGCCATGTAAACTAGAAATCGCAGTACCGGCATCGGCACTGTTGGCGGAGACGTATAAACCTGATAGCGTAAGCTCTGGGTGTTTATGCACCATTAGTGCAAGCTCTGCTCCGGTATAGCCAGTGGCACCAATGATGGTTGTTTTTAGCATCTGAGACATCCGTATCTTTACTCCCATCCCATTGGGAGGAATTGATTAAAAAACTAATTAAATCGCTCTTTATTGATTTTTTATTCATTAAAAATGATTTATTATGTTTTACATTCTTAGTTAACATCTGTCAACAGGGAAAAGAAGATAATATGCAACTACCTAGCTTTATAGAGGTCTATCGCGGCCTAATTTCGACCTCTTCGATTAGCTCTTCGGATCCAACGTGGGATGAGGGAAATCAGAAAGTGATAGAAAAGCTCGCGAATTGGCTCAAAGACATCGGCTTCGACGTCGACATCATTGAAGCCGCTCCGGGTAAATTCAACCTCGTTGCCAAGAAAGGACAAGGTGATGGTGGTTTGCTGCTTGCAGGACACAGCGATACCGTTCCGTATGATGAAGGGCGTTGGAATTTCGAGCCTCATGCGATTACAGAAGCAAATAATCGTTTTTATGGTTTAGGTACTGCTGATATGAAAGGCTTCTTTGCCTTTATTATTGAAGCGGTAAAGAAAGTTGATTGGAGTAAACAAACCAAGCCACTTTATATTCTTGCGACGTGTGATGAAGAAACCTCTATGCTCGGCGCTCGTCACTTTACTGATACCACGCCATTTAAACCGGATTACTGCATTATTGGTGAACCAACCAGTTTAGTCCCGATTCGCGGCCATAAAGGACATGTCGCTAATGCTGTGCGTGTCACGGGGAAATCTGGTCACTCTTCTGATCCTGCACTTGGTGTGAATGCGATTGAAATTATGCATGAAGTCCTATTTGCCTTGATGCAATTACGCGACAAACTGGTAAAAGAGTACCACCACCCCGGCTTTGCCATTCCAAGCCCAACGTTAAACCTAGGCCATATTCATGGTGGTGACAGCGCAAACCGCATTTGTGGTTGCTGCGAGTTGCATTACGATGTGCGTCCCCTACCGGGTATCAGTTTAGACGGTTTAGACAATATGCTGCGCAGCGCTTTACATGAAGTCGAAGCAAAATGGCCGGGGCGCATTGAAATTAAACCATTGCACGATCCTGTTCCCGGTTTTGAGTGCAGCCATGAGCACCCTTTTGTAAGTGGTATGGAAACTCTTTGCGACACACCATCTGAAACCGTGAACTACTGCACTGAAGCGCCATTTTTAAGTCAATTATGCCCAACATTAGTGCTAGGTCCGGGTTCGATTGAACAAGCTCACCAGCCCGATGAATTTTTGGCTTTTGAGTTTATCGATCCAACCATCAACATTTTAAAGAAAACGATGCATCAATACTGCTTTAACTAACCTCGACTGCGTTAACTAACCTCGGCATATTGATAAATGAGGTAGTTATAAATGAGGTAGTTATAATCACTCGATGAGAAGCGGTTGGTAGCAAAAGCAGAGCTCCAACCGCGAAACATTTGATAGAGACAGCAAGTAAAATCAACTTAACGACAAAATAGATATACCAATAAAAGAGTGCGAGCAGAAACAGGTACAGTGAGAGACAACTATAACTATCGACGCCACGCCTTATTTGTAGTTTAATTTCACCAAATACAGTAATTCTTATGACAGGACGTCAGTTGCATTCGTTTGCACAATAATTGCAAACTTAAGCTTCGGCCGTTGACTAGCAACGATATTTTTAGCTAAATTGTTATTCAAGCTAAAAACATTGGATGTAATTTTTTTACAAGGCAGGAATACAATGAACGAGAAATACTCTGCGCTCAGAAGTAACGTAAGCATGTTAGGCCACTTACTCGGTAACACCATCAGGGATGCACATGGGGATGTTATTTTAGAGAAAGTAGAAACGATTCGTAAGCTTTCTAAATCGGCCAGAGCAGGAAATCAAGAAGACAGGGATAGTTTAGTTGAAGAAATCAAAAACCTGCCAAATGAACAACTTACTCCTGTAGCCCGCGCTTTTAATCAATTCTTAAATCTCACTAATATTGCTGAGCAATACCACACTATTTCTCGTCATTGTGATGCCCACGTCTGCGAACCAGACGCTATCAATACCTTATTCGCGAAACTGAAACAAAATGATGTAAGTAAACTTGATACGGCTCAAGCAGTACGAGACTTAAACATCGAACTTGTTCTTACTGCACACCCTACCGAAATTACTCGCCGCACCATGATCAATAAATTGGTCAAAATTAATGAATGTCTTTCTAATCTTGAACTCAGTGATTTATCACCAAAAGAGCGTCAAAAGACAGAACGTCGCTTAGAGCAATTGATTGTTCAAAGTTGGCACTCTGACGTCATCCGCCAACAGCGTCCAACACCACTAGATGAAGCCAAATGGGGCTTTGCTGTGGTTGAAAACTCACTGTGGCAAGCGGTTCCTGAGTTTTTACGTGAACTTGATGATCACTTAGAACAACATCTTGGCGAAGGGCTTCCAATTGATGCTCGCCCGGTGCATTTCTCTTCATGGATGGGTGGCGATCGAGACGGTAACCCATTTGTGACTCACACCATTACACGTGAAGTTCTCCTGTTATCACGTTGGAAAGCAGCAGACCTATACCTCAATGATATCAATGAATTGGTTAGCGAACTGTCGATGACCAAGTGTAATGATGATGTACGAGCACTTGCAGGTGAGCAGGAGCATGAACCTTATCGTGCTGTTTTAAAAGGGCTACGCACCCTTCTTCAGGAAACCAAAGAAATCCTGGATGCGAAGATTCATGGTCAGAAACTTGCCGTAAAAGCGCCTCTGCAAAACATCGATCAGCTTTGGGAACCGTTACTTGCTTGCTACCGTTCACTGCATGAATGTGGCATGGGCGTGATTGCCGATGGCTCGTTATTGGATACTTTACGTCGCGTGAAAGCATTTGGTGTTCACCTTGTTCGCTTGGATATTCGTCAAGAGAGCACTCGTCATGCCGATGTACTTTCTGAATTGACCCGCTACCTCGGTATTGGTGACTATGAGCAGTGGAGCGAACAAGATAAGATCGCATTCTTAACCAACGAATTGGCATCCAAACGTCCGCTTCTGCCTCGAGATTGGCAGCCATCAGCGCAAGTTCAAGAAGTTATCGATACCTGCCGAATTGTTGCAGCTCAGCCTCGTGATGCATTTGGCGCCTACGTCATTTCAATGGCTCGCACCGCATCAGATGTTCTCGCCGTCCATCTTCTTTTACAAGAAGCGGGCTGTAACTACCGCATGAACGTTTGTCCTCTGTTTGAAACGTTAGATGACTTAAACAACGCAGAAGCGGTAATTCGCCAATTAATGGGTATCGATTTATACCGCGGCTTTATCCAAAACCACCAAATGGTCATGATTGGCTATTCTGACTCAGCAAAAGATGCTGGTGTCATGTCTGCGGGTTGGGCTCAATATCGAGCGATGGATGCTTTAGTCGATGTGTGTGATGAAGAAGGCATAGAGTTAACCCTCTTCCATGGCCGTGGTGGTTCTATCGGTCGTGGTGGTGCGCCAGCACATGCTGCGCTACTTTCTCAGCCACCAAAAAGTCTAAAAGGTGGCCTGCGCGTTACTGAACAAGGTGAGATGATTCGATTTAAGCTTGGCTTACCGGATGTAGCTGTGAACAGCTTTAATATGTATGCCAGTGCTATCTTGGAAGCGAACCTACTTCCGCCGCCAAAACCGAAGCAAGCATGGCGTGATCAAATGGACGTGTTATCTGCGGTCAGCTGCGAAGCCTATCGTGGCGTTGTACGCGGCGAGCCAGATTTTGTACCTTACTTCCGCCAAGCTACCCCAGAACTCGAGCTAGGTAAACTGCCATTAGGCTCACGCCCATCGAAGCGTAATCCGAACGGTGGAGTGGAAAGTCTACGTGCGATTCCTTGGATCTTCTCATGGAGCCAGAACCGCCTAGTTCTACCTGCATGGTTAGGTGCTGGTGAAGCGATTCAGTACTCAATTGACCAAGGTCACCAAGAGCTACTAGAAGAGATGTGTCGTGAGTGGCCATTTTTCTCTACGCGTCTCGGTATGTTAGAGATGGTGTATTCCAAATGTAACATCGGTATTTCTCGTTACTACGATGAACGCCTTGTTGATGCCGCTCTATTACCGCTTGGCGATCGTCTCCGTTCACAACTGCAAAAAGATATCAAAACAGTCTTAAATGTTGAGAACAACGAAAACTTAATGCAAAGCGACCCTTGGGGCTTTGAGTCGATTCGCTTACGTAATATCTATGTTGAGCCATTGAACATGCTTCAGGCTGAGTTACTTTACCGAACTAGACAAACTGAAGAGCCATCGGCTGAACTGGAAGAAGCACTAATGGTCACTATTGCCGGTATCGCAGCAGGAATGCGTAATACCGGTTAATACTAGCTAGAATAGGCTGTTAAGCTCGTGCCATAAGCCTAACAGTTTACTGTTAGCAACAGAGGCGGCATTAATTGTCGCCTCTTGTTTTATCGCAGGCTGACTATAGTGCAAGTTGCTATTATTTTGTCATAATCCGCTCTTGGAAATCACTAACCCTACTAACAAATCGTCGCACTTTCGATACAATCATTCAAGAATGGGACATTCACAACCATTAAATCAACATTTAAAACTATATATTTTATTTATTGAGTTTTTTGTCAGTTTTTTCCTTGTTATTTGTCCATCTATTCCACTTTGTGCTTATTATTTAGATATAATGTCGCTCTATTGCGACAAATTATAAAATCATAACGTTGCTCTTTTCGGTGGTTTATCTACCGAACTAGGTGTAATACGGCTTTTTAAAGGTGACATGGCCAACATAGCGTTGGCGCTGCTTGCATCATATCGAATCAGGTACCTCAAGAAGTACCATCAGATGCTACGCAGTTATTTGTATTTTATTGACCATTTGGATTGAAGACATGTCATTACCACACGTAATCCTAACCGTTCTTAGTACACGCGATGCTACTGGATACGACATCACCAAAGAATTTTCCGCAACAATCGGATATTTCTGGAAGGCAAGCCATCAACAAGTTTATCGTGAACTGAATAAGATGGCGCAAAACGATCTTGTTACTTGCGTATTGCAACCACAAGACGGAAAACCAGACCGAAAAGTTTACTCCATTACTGATTCTGGTCGAGCGGCTCTTGGTGAATGGTTTGATCAACCAACTGTTCATCCAACAGTACGAGATGAGTTTTCAGCAAAATTGATGGCTTGTTCTGTTCAATCTGCTGAACCATTCAAAAATCAATTAACTGAATTGGTTGAAGAATCACGTAAAGTGGTTGCGCACTACAAAGATATCGAAAATGCATATTATGCAGCATCAGCTAATTTAGATAAGCAACAACGCCTAGAGCGTTTAACGCTACGTCGCAACTTGCTAATTCGCCAAGCTTGGATCGATTGGGCTGAAGAAGTATTAACAGAGCTTGATGTAATCGCTTAATCATGCAGCTATAACGTTGATACAAACGAAAAAACGTTGATACAAACGAAAAAACGTTGATACAAACGAAAAAGGTTGATGTGAAAACATCAACCTTTTTGCTTTTTATTGGCAGTAATAAGTCCACTTACTCACAAGAGACTTCAGTTACTCTAAGTTCAGTTTAACTAAATCCCATCACCGCCAGTAAAGCCCTGCGATTTACCATTAAACTGTTGGTCCATATCTAACGATGGCTTGTCTGTCGTTGGTCGACCAACAATCTTAGCAGGTACACCGGCTACGGTTGTATGAGCAGGAACTGGCTGTAATACGACTGAACAAGATGCGATTTTCGCCCCCTCTCCAACTTCAATATTACCCAGAACTTTCGCACCAGCTCCAATCATAACGCCCTCACGGATCTTAGGATGGCGATCGCCACACTCTTTCCCTGTACCACCTAGAGTTACGTCTTGTAAAATTGAAACATCATTCTCAACGACAGCAGTCTCACCAATAACAATGCCAGTCGCGTGATCGAGCATGATACCTTGGCCAATTCGCGCAGCTGGATGGATATCAACCTGACAAGCGACTGAAATCTGATTTTGAAGGTATGTTGCCAGCGCAACACGGCCTTGTTTCCATAGCCAGTTAGCTACTCGGTAACCTTGTAGTGCGTGGTAGCCTTTAAGATAAAGCAATGGAATTGAATACATTGATACAGCAGGGTCACGATTAACAGTCGCGCAGATATCACACGCAGCCGCTTGTATAATCGATGGGTCAGACTCTAGCGCCTCTTCTACCACTTCTCGCACTGCCATTGCTGGCATTGAAGCAGTGTTCAGCTTATTAGCAAGAATGTAACTCAATGCTGCACACAAGCTATCATGCTTAATAATGGTTGCATGATAAAAGCTTGCTAGCATTGGCTCTTGTTCTGATTGCTCTCGAGCTTCACGAACAATCGCTTGCCATACCTTCTGTTTTTCACAATGTTTCATCTTAAACCTATTGGAAGCTTACCTGCTCCTGTCGCCGTGTTTGCTGATACTTATACTATTTATGCTTCTGATTTTTTATCGCGAGCGAGCAAGTCTTTTGCTGCTAAGCGCGCATCTTTATTTTGATAAAGTACTTCATAAATCTGCTCGACGATAGGCATTTCCACACCCATACGCTCAGCCAATAACCAAACTTCTTTGGTATTGCGATATCCCTCAACGACTTGACCAATTTCTTGTTGCGCGGTATCGACGTCTTTACCTTGACCCAATGCTAGACCAAAACGTCGGTTACGGGATTGGTTATCGGTACAAGTTAAAACAAGATCGCCAAGTCCAGCCATACCCATAAACGTTTCTTTTTGAGCACCAAGTGCTACGCCTAAGCGTGTCATTTCAGCAAGGCCACGGGTAATAAGCGCAGTACGAGCATTGGCGCCAAACCCGATACCATCTGACATACCAGCACCAATAGCGATCACGTTTTTCACCGCACCGCCAAGCTGCATACCGATGAAGTCGCTATTAGCATATACGCGGAATGTTTTGCTACAGTGGATTTTTTCTTGCAAGTCAGAAACGAATTGAGCATCTGGAGAAGCAACTGAAATCGCGGTAGGCATCCCCATCGCCAACTCTTTTGCAAACGTAGGGCCAGACAGAACGGCTAGTGAGTACCCCTCACCCAGAACGTCATGAGCGACATCTTTTAATAAACGACCTGTTTCTGGCTCCAAGCCTTTGGTTGCCCAGCAAACACGAGAGTCTTGACGTAAAAACGGTTTAACGCTGTTTAGTACCGTACCAAATACATGGCTTGGCACGACCACCAGCAAATCACGGCTAGACTGAACGGCTTTGCCTAGATCCGTTTCAACAATTAAGCTCTCAGGAAAATCAATACCTGGTAAAAACTCATGGTTGGCTCGCTCAGATTCTAGGCGCTCCATATGCTTAGGATCATGGCCCCAAATAACAATATTCGCACCATTTCGCGCAAGAGAAATTGCCAGCGAAGTACCATAAGAGCCCGCACCAAGTACTACCATTGCGATCTCTTTGCCGTAGGCATTATTGAGGTCTGAATTAGTCATTCTTCCACCTAATGAATGTTCGATTGGTGTTTCACCAATTCGCTATTTTATTATTTTATACCTAAGGAGCCTTAAAAGGCAGCGTAATACGGAAACACCTTAGGTATAAACTGAGTTCAGTAAAAACAAAAAATGCACAACACATCCATTAATGATGCCTTGTGCATTTTTATAACATGTTCAGGAAAGATCCAAAACTTGTCAATTACGCTTCAGTTTGACCTTCCTGAGCTTGCTGCTGCAGGTAGTTCATGAACAATGCATCAAAGTTAACTGGTGCAAGGTTCAACTGAGGGAAAGTACCTTTAACTACTAGGCTTGAAATTGTTTCACGCGCATAAGGGAAAAGGATGTTCGGGCAGAATGCACCTAGGCAATGAGCTAGTTGACCCGCTTCCATCTTATCTGCAGTAAAGATACCACCTTGCTGAACTTCACATAGGAACGCTGTTTCTTCAGCATTTTGAACCGTTACAGTAAGGCGAAGAATCACTTCGTAAACACCCTCACCAAGTTCGCGGCTTTGCGTATCTAAATCCAGCTTAACTTCTGGGTTCCACTCTTTTTGGAACATAGCTGGTGAGCTAGGCGCTTCAAAAGAAACGTCTTTTAGAAAAATACGTTGAATTGCGAAGTTTTGTGCTTCTTGTTGCGGTGCTGCTTCAGCCATTTTCAAATCCTTTATTCTTTAACATCAAAGTCTGTTTGAGACTAACTGAGAGATAAAAAGAAAACTCATCATCACCATGATTTCGTGGTGAGACTCACATCTCTCTTAAATAAACGCCGACTTTATCGTCAGCGCTTAACCTGTCGTTACTTTTTACCACGTACTAGAGGTAAGTTAGCTTCACTCCACGAGATCAAACCATTCTTCAGCACGTACACTTTTTCAAAGCCGGCTTTTGCTAGTAGGTTAGCGTTATCTGGTGCAGTTTGACCTGTTTTACATACCACAATGATTGGGTCTGCCTTGCGATTTTCAAGGCTACCAAAGTTACTCGCTTTGATATCCGACGGCAAAATGTGAGTTGCATCGGTAATATGGCCTTTTTTGAATTCGTCTTTAGTACGAATATCAACAATCACACCATTCTCACGGTTGATAAATTGAGTCGCTTCAGATGCACCAATGATTTTGTATGCTGCTGTAGCTGATTTAACAAAACTCATGATTATAGCGACAACTAAGCCGATCCAAACCACACAAAGAATCATATTCTCTTGAAAAAACGCGATGTATTCTTGCATATCCTGTGCTCTTGCATAAAAAGGGCGCTAATACACCCTGGAACGAAAATTCAGATTGGGAGTATATAAGAGTTATTTCGCTTTAGCGAGAGAGCGACGTCCCGACATACCAAAAACGAGAAAGTAACAACGTTAAGAGGCTCCACCAATGAAGCCCTACTCTTGCTTTAAATAACCGATACTCGAAAATAAATACGATTCGAGATAACACTTACTTGAAATAACAACTAGAGATAATAGCTACTAGAGATAATAGCTACTTAAAATAACAGCTACTTGAGATAATAAGCCTCCAACTGACGAATAAACGCTGACTTACTCACTTTGGGTAACGCATTAATTCCCGCCGCGGCTTTACGTCCACCCCCTGTGGGAAATTGACGACAAATTTCATCTGCGCCCAGACGATCACTAAGAGGGGCTCTCACACTCACAGTGTAATCTTGTTGGTTAGGATTCAGTGTCAGCACAGCATGAGCCAGTGATGGTGATTGGTTGGCTAATTCGTTCCCAAATACCCCACTAATTCGACGTGCCCACGCTTTATCTGGCAACTCAAAAACTTTACAAGAGGATGATTGGTGGATAGGAACTAATTGTTCAAGGTGGTGGTAATCATCCCTATAACCTTGTTTCAACAAATAAAATGGAGATTGAGGGTCATTTCGCAAGTTGAATGGATCTTGATAGTCGAGTAACTCTTGGTACAACACGGTGGGAAAAATATGCAAGTCATTCAAGGTTGCACCATACCCGTTATAGTTAATCAGAGTACCTAACTCACATAAAAAATCGGTATCTTCACGACTCAGCCCTTGAGATTGAGCTAATCGATTTGCATGAGCATGAAGGTTATCGCCAAAAGCGGCAGCGATTGCCCATGTCACAAACCGCCCTTTCAACTTCTGGTTGATCAGTAAACTAGTGCAAACTTCCGCATCTAAGTTGATCAAACTATCAAGGTGTGGAGAACACGGAATATCCCCGGCTTGGTGATGGTCACAATAAAAAACCGGGATCTCTCGCGCTAAAAGGTTTAGCAACGCTGCCTTATTTTTATCCATGGACAGATCTAAAATCGTCACCGATGTGACATCTTGCTCTCGTTCAACGTGAGACACTAACTGGATATCTCGCTTCACTCCTGTTACGAGACAACTCTTTCTAGGATCAGCCAGGCGCAACTGAAGTAACGCGATAATGCCGTCCGCATCCCCATTAAAAACGTCATAGTGCATTAGCAATTCTCCATTTGCTAGTTCCCATTTGCTATCTTCTACTTGCTATTGTTACTCCCTACCCATCATTTCATCAGCGACTGAAAATACAAGCGACTGCAACCAATAACGAGTTGGGAGTATTACTATCAATTTCAGAGTTTTAGCTTCTAAGTTCTCTGCTCTAGATTTAAGCTCTAGGGAACGGAAAAGCCGTTACCTCATCAATATGATCATAACCCAGCGCGAGCATGATTAAACGATCGACACCAAGAGCAACACCTGCACAGTTTGGTAGACCTGACTCCAATGCAGCGATCAGATGGTAATCGATCGGCTGAGACTTAAGACCCATTTCAATTCGAGTGGCATTATCATGTTCAAAACGAGCAAGTTGTTCTTGTGCGTTATCCAACTCATGGAAACCATTTGCCAATTCAATACCCTTGAAGTAAACCTCGAAACGGTCGGCAACACGACTATCTTTGGGGTTGATTTTAGCTAGCGCCGCTTGCGATGCAGGGAAGTCATAAACAAAGGCCGGTACATGTTGACCTATTTTTTCTTCAACACCCATGCTGAAAAGTAATTGCAATAAGGTATCACGGTCTTCTTCCGTCTCTGCGATATCACTCAAGCCTAACGTCGCGGCAACCTTTCTGAGTTCTTCCATCGAGCCATCAAGAGGACACACGCCTAAGACATTAAGAAACGCTTGTTGGTAAGTCATACGCTCTGCCGAACCAGTTCCTAATGTTAACTGCAACAAGCTGTCCATCTCATCCATCAACTGATGATGATCAAACCCGACACGGTACCATTCCAACATGGTGAACTCAGGGTTATGAAAACGGCCACTCTCTTCATTACGAAATGCTTTGTTCATCTGATAAATGCAGCCACTACCCGCAGCTAACAAACGTTTCATATGAAATTCAGGGCTAGTCATAAAATACAATTTACGGCCATCGGCGTAACCTGGGCCAACAAATTCCGTTTGAAACGTATGCAGATGGATATCCGTCACCGTTGCATGACTCATTGCGGGAGTATCGACTTCTAGGACATCTCGCTTCGCAAAAAATTGACGAATTTGGCCAATTATCGCGGCACGTTGACGAAGTTGTTTTATGGAAGCGGTCGGTTGCCAATTTGTCTGCATATCGGATATCTCAGGAAATCTATAAACCTAAAGAAAGTATCAACTTTGCGTGACTTTTCCTAGTGCTTTAATCACGTAAGCACCGACAGCACCATTCATTTTTCTGATAAAAACGGCTCGAGCTTTGAAGCCAGAAATTTACGTACTACAAACAAAAAAACACAACCTATTTTCTCTGAGATCAGCCAAGGAAAATAATTACAACAATCCCGTAACACTAGGCAATGCGCGGGTGATAAGAGTGACATTCCACGCCGTGATTACAGTCACATAACCTATATTTTTTATGCTTTCTCTTGCACTTCCGAAGCAAAAACCTAATTACATCAATTTTTGCCTCCTTTTCCTCTTCTACACTAGCTTCAAACAACTTTGGGGTTCTCCCCCAACCACTATAACAAGCGGGTTTTCCGCAATCACACACTGGAGGATAACTGTGAAAATTATTACCACAGATATCGCAGTCATCGGCGCTGGCGGCGCTGGTCTTCGTACAGCTATTGCAGCAGCTGAAGCAAACCCAGATTTAGAAGTTGCTCTGATTTCTAAAGTTTACCCAATGCGTTCTCACACTGTGGCCGCTGAAGGGGGTTCTGCAGCAGTTATCAAGGAAGAAGACAGCTTGGACAACCACTTCAACGATACCGTTGGTGGTGGTGACTGGCTATGTGAACAGGATGTTGTTGAGTATTTCGTAGCAAACTCAACGCGTGAAATGATCCAAATGGAGCAATGGGGTTGCCCTTGGAGTCGTAAAGAAAATGGTGAAGTCAACGTACGCCGCTTTGGTGGTATGAAAGTTGAACGCACCTGGTTTGCGGCAGACAAAACTGGCTTCCACATGTTACACACGCTTTTCCAAACATCGATGAAGTACCAAAACATCAAACGTTTTGATGAGTACTTTGTGGTGGATTTGCTTGTTGTAGAGGGGGAAGTACAAGGCCTAGTCGCTATTCATATGTCAGAAGGCGAATTGGTTACGATTAAAGCAAAATCTGTTGTACTTGCAACAGGCGGCGCAGGTCGCGTTTACCACTGTAACACCAATGGCGGTATCGTTACTGGTGATGGTATGGCAATGGCGTACCGTCATGGTATTCCACTACGTGACATGGAATTCGTTCAATACCACCCAACCGGTCTACCTGGCACAGGTATTTTGATGACGGAAGGTTGTCGTGGTGAAGGCGGTATTATCGTCAATAAAAACGGCTACCGTTACCTACAAGATTACGGAATGGGCCCGGAAACACCTGTTGGTCAACCGAAAAACAAATACATGGAACTGGGTCCACGAGACAAAGTTTCTCAAGCGTTTTGGCATGAACAACAAAAAGGTAACACCATCAAGCACCCACTTGGTGATGTTGTTCACCTAGACCTTCGCCACCTTGGTGAAGAGTACTTACAAGAACGTCTACCATTCATCTGTGAACTGGCAAAAGCGTACGTTAACGTTGACCCAGCAAAAGAGCCAATTCCAATCCGCCCTACCGTGCACTACACCATGGGTGGTATTGAAACAAACGGACAATGTGAAACTCGCATCAAAGGTCTATTCGCCGTTGGTGAATGTGCTTCTGTTGGCCTACACGGCGCAAACCGTCTTGGCTCAAACTCACTAGCTGAATTCGTTGTATTTGGTCGCGTTGCTGGTGAGCACGCTGTAGAACGTGCTGCAGAGTTCAAAGGCTGGAATGACGAAGCAATTGCTATTCAAGTGAAAGCGGTTGAAGAACGTATTGCTGCGCTAATGGAGCAAGAAGGCGAAGAAAACTTAGCGGATATCCGTAATGAAATGGGTCACTCCATGGAAGCGGGTTGTGGTATCTACCGCCAAGAAGATTTGATGCAAGCAACCATCGATAAAATTGCTGAACTTAAACAGCGTTACAAGCGCATTAGCATTACAGATAAAGGCAAAGTGTTTAACACCGACCTTCTGTATGCAATTGAACTTGGTTACGGACTGGAAGTAGCAGAAGCAATGGTTCACTCTGCGATTCTACGTAAAGAATCACGCGGTGCGCATCAACGTCTTGATGATAACTGCACTGAGCGTGACGATGTGAACTTCCTAAAACACACGCTTGCTTTCTATCAAGCTGATGCTGCACCAAGCATTGATTACAGTAATGTCACCATTACTAAATCTCAACCAAAAGCTCGTCTATACGGCGAAGCGGCTGAGAAAGCAGCAGCGGAAGAAGCTAAAAAAGTAGCAGAGGAGCAAGCATAATGTCGGCAAATCGTATTCAAAAAGTAGACATTCTGCGTTACGACCCAGAGCAAGACGCAGAACCGTACTTCCAAAAGTTTGAAGTACCATTCGATGAAACCATGTCGGTATTAGATGCACTTGGTTACGTGAAAGATTACCAAGATAAAGAGCTGTCTTACCGCTGGTCTTGCCGTATGGCTATCTGTGGTTCATGTGGCATCATGGTGAATGGTGTGCCTAAACTGGCATGTAAAAGTTTCCTACGTGACTACCCAGATGGCGTGAAAATTGAGCCTCTAGCGAACTTCCCAATCGAGAAAGATTTGATTGTAGATATGACGCCATTCATTGAGCGCCTTGAAGCTATCAAGCCTTACATCATTGGTAACGATCGTAAGCCAGAAGACGGAACAAACCTACAAACACCAGAGCAAATGGCGAAATACAAGCAATTTGCAGGCTGTATTAACTGTGGTCTTTGCTACGCAGCATGTCCTCAGTTTGGTCTAAACCCTGAGTTTATCGGTCCTGCTGCACTGACTCTTGCACACCGTTACAACCTTGATAGCCGTGATAACGGTCAAGCTGAGCGTATGGCGCTTATCAATGGTGACAACGGTGCTTGGGGCTGTACGTTCGTAGGTTACTGTTCAGAAGTATGTCCAAAGAGTGTTGATCCTGCTGCTGCAGTAAACCAAGGCAAGATCACGTCATCAATGGACTTCGTTATTGCCATGCTAAAGCCTGATGGCACACCAGCGAAAATCGCAGAGGAGGCATAAGGATGAGCAATCGTAAACCTTACGTTCGTGAAATGACACGTACTTGGTGGAAAGATCACCCGTTCTACCGTTTTTACATGCTACGTGAAGCAACTGTACTGCCTTTGATCCTATTCACTCTGTTCCTAACCTTTGGTTTAGGCGCACTTGTGAAAGGCCCAGAAGCTTGGCAAGGCTGGTTGGAGTTTATGGCAAACCCAGTGGTTGTTGCGATTAACATCGTCGCACTAGCAGGTAGCCTATTACACGCTCAAACATTTTTCAGCATGATGCCGCAAGTAATGCCAATCCGCTTAAAAGGTAAGCCGGTTGACAAGAAAATCATCGTACTAACTCAGTGGGCTGCTGTTGCACTTATCTCACTGATCGTTCTTGTTGTAGTGTAAGGAGCTATTGAAATGAATCCAAACTACAAAGTAAATCGATCACCAAAACGTTCTGATGAGCCAGTATGGTGGGGCCTATTTGGTGCAGGTGGTACTTGGTTTGCTATGATCACGCCAATCACTATCTTGGTATTAGGTATCCTTGCACCACTTGGTATCATTGATGCTGAAGCTCTAAGCTATGATCGCGTGGCAGATTTTGCCACCAGCATCATTGGCGCACTGTTTATCATTGGTACGCTAGCACTACCAATGTGGCATGCAATGCACCGTGTACACCACGGCATGCATGACCTTAAATTCCACACTGGTGTGGTTGGTAAGATCGCGTGTTACGCAATTGCTGGCTTAATTTCAGCACTTGCTGTGATCTTTGTCTTCATGATCTAATTTCAATAGATAACAGACAAACAAAAGGCTGATGTTTTCACATCAGCCTTTTTTGTTGTTCAGATTTTACTAATCAAAGAACGAGAACATGAGACGCTATAGAATAAAGCGGCTTAGATCTTCATCTTCAACCAATTCGCCTAGACGTGATTTCACGTATTCTGCGTTAATCACCATGCTAGAACCGGCTTTGTCCGTTGCTTCGAATGAAATCTCATCCATCAAGCGTTCCATCACAGTGTGTAAACGGCGAGCACCGATATTTTCAGTCGTTTCGTTTACCGTCCATGCTGCTTCTGCAATTTGCACAATACCGTCTTCGGTAAATTCGATATCGACATTTTCTGTCTTCATCAATGCAACGTATTGCTCGGTTAATGATGCTTTTGGCTCAGTCAAAATACGTTTAAAGTCGTTGCTTGAAAGTGCCTCTAGTTCGACACGAATCGGCAAGCGGCCTTGCAATTCAGGGATCAAATCAGAAGGTCTCGCCACTTGGAATGCACCAGAAGCAATAAACAAGATATGGTCTGTTTTTACCATGCCGTGCTTAGTCGATACAGTACTACCTTCAATTAAAGGCAATAGGTCACGCTGAACACCCTCGCGTGAAACATCAGGACCAGAGCTTTCACCGCGCTTACAGATTTTATCAATCTCATCGATGAATACGATACCGTTGTTTTCAACATTAAAGATCGCCTGCTCTTTCAGCTCTTCTTGGTTGACCATCTTCGCAGCTTCTTCTTCAGTCAGCGCTTTCAAAGCATCTTTGATTTTCATCTTGCGCTTTTTCTTGGTGTCGCCAGCAAGATTAGAGAACATGCTTTGCAGTTGGTTCGTCATCTCTTCCATACCAGGAGGAGCCATAATCTCTACACCCATTTGAGGCGCAGCAACATCGATATCGATTTCTTTATCGTCTAATTGGCCTTCACGTAACTTCTTACGGAAAATTTGACGAGTATTTGAATTGCTTGTGTCTTCAGATTGCTCATTTTGACCCCATGCATCGCGTGCCGGTGGAAGCAATGCATCTAATACGCGCTCTTCCGCCTGCTCTTCTGCGCGGAATTTTACTTTTTCCATCTCTTGTTGATGAGTCATTTTGATCGCCGCGTCGGTTAGATCACGGATAATGGTCTCAACTTCCTTACCAACATAACCAACTTCAGTAAACTTGGTTGCTTCGACTTTAATAAAAGGTGCATTCGCCAGTCTTGCTAAACGACGAGCGATTTCTGTTTTACCCACACCGGTAGGACCAATCATCAGAATGTTCTTTGGTGTCACTTCCACACGTAGACTTTCTTCTAATTGCATACGGCGCCAGCGGTTACGTAGAGCGATAGCTACTGAGCGTTTTGCGTTATCTTGACCAATGATATGGCGATTCAGTTCATGAACAATTTCACGAGGCGTCATTTCAGACATAATCAAATTCCTTAAATTCTTGTTTCACAACACCCTAGCGCTTGAGATTCGTATCAAGTAAACAATGCTCCTAAGCTCCATATGGATAGGAATAAGCACTGCGATCTCAAGTCAATCTAGGATATCTGTTATTTATTCCGCACTATTGCTTACTGGATCGCTACCCTCAGGGATGTCCAGTTCGTCGATCGTGTGATGGTGGTTAGTGAACACACAAATATCACCAGCAATAGTCAGTGCTTTTTCCGCGATTTCGCGTGCACTTAAATCGGTATTTTCTAGTAGGGCCATCGCAGCAGCCTGCGCATAGTTACCACCTGAACCAATCGCAATTAAATCATGTTCAGGCTGAACCACATCACCATTACCGGTAATGATTAAAGAGGCAGTTTCATCAGCAACCACTAATAGCGCTTCTAACTTACGAAGTGCACGATCACTGCGCCAATCTTTCGCTAATTCAACCGCGGCTTTTGTTAAGTGTCCTTGGTGCATTTGCAGCTTGCTTTCAAAACGCTCAAATAGCGTAAACGCATCTGCCGTACCACCGGCGAAACCAGCGAGGACTTTATTGTTATATAGGCGGCGAACTTTACGAGCATTACCTTTCATGACCGTGTTACCGAGGGATACTTGTCCATCACCCGCGATGACAACTTTGTTATTACGACGTACAGATACAATGGTAGTCACGTGTAGGGCCTCTTGTAATTTAATTTTGGAGTTAATGAATATATGAGGCTATGCGGGAGAAAAATCAAGGTTGATGACAAGCTAGATGACAAACAACGGCAAACAACTCGCTGGGTAAAAAGGCAAAATGTGAGGCCAATAAAAAAAGAGCGAGTTCCCATTGAACTCGCTCTTCTTTTATTGATTTTCTTTCCAAATTGCACAAGGCTCAATTTTGGCTCGTTGCAACTTATGCTTATCTTTCTCAGCGTTACGTTTTAATTTGTACGGGCCAAGAACAACTCGATACCATGAACTGCCATCTTTCTTAATGATCTGGCTTTTCAGTCCTTGGAATGCGATATCAAGCTTACGTGCCTCTGCTTGTGAGGCTGTTTTATAAGCACCACACTGCATTACATAAGGAATAGCCGAAATAACCTGCTCTTTAGCTTGCACTTCGATTTCTCGATTAGGCAAACTTTCGACGTAATCCCATTTTTCTTCAGGAGGTCGAGGAAGCTCTTTCGCTGTGTTTTTAGGTTTCACCACTTTAGCAGGTGGTTGAACAACCGGTTCAGCTACTGGCTCAGGATCACTGCTCAACGTATATAAACCGAAACCTAATGCACCGACACAAATGACGGCAGCTAAACTGCTACGCCAAGGCTTGCGTTTTGGGGCTTGTTTCTTTTTTGTCGGCTTTTTATTGCCGCGTCTTACGTAATCTTTATTCGCCACTGTCTACCGTCTGGTTGGTTTTCAACTATCGCTATGTTAATGCAGATTCGGAAAATATGACATATCCTGATGTGGAAGCGGCGCATCAAATGCGCCACTTTTACATAGAACTAACGTTAAGATCATGAAACTGCGCGATCTACACCACTCTTGGTGGTGCGGCACTCTGACGAATCACTAATTCCGTCTCTAAAAGACGAGAACCCGCTCTTACATCATGGCCTCTTAGAAGCTCTAACATCATCAACATCGCTTGACGTCCAATCTCATAACGAGGTTGAGAGATGGTCGTTAATGGTGGATCACAGTATTGAGCAAAATGAATATCATCAAACCCAACTACGGATAAATCTTGAGGAACACGTAAGCCTAATTTTTTAGCTTCTTGAATCGCACCAATCGCCATAGCATCGTTATGACAGAAAATAGCGGTCGGTGGCTCTGGTAAAGCCAATAACTGACGTACCGCTTTGGCACCATCTTCAAAAGTAAAGTTACCGTAAGTGCAGTATGTCGGGTTCATAGTAATACCCGCACGACGCAGTGCTTGCTGATAGCCTTGCTGACGGAACTGACACAAAACGGCATGTTCTGGCCCTGAAATCTGAGCCACTCTTTTGTGACCCATTTGCGTCAAGTAATTCACCGCTTCAAATGCCGACGTTAAGTTGTCGATATGAACTGTCGGTAACTCCAATTCAGGAGCAAATTCACATGCCATCACCATAGGTGGCAAGTTTTTTTGTTCTGGTTTACTGACATCAAATGGAAGATCGGAACCAAGCAATAACATACCATCGGCTTGCTTAGTAAAAACCAAATTCGCAAATGAATGCTCACGTTTTTTCTGTTGACCGCTATCTCCTAGCAAAACAACATAACCGTGTTCCATCGCTGCGTCTTCAATGCCACGGATAATCTCCGTGTAATAAGGATCACAGATATCTGGAATAATTGCGATAATGGTTTTTGATTCATTACGACGTAAATTACGCGCAAGAGAATTTGGTGAATAGCCCGCTTCCAATACGGCATCTTCCACACGCTTACGTGTTGCTGAAGATACTTTTTCAGGATTCATCAACGCTCTTGATACCGTCGCCGTTGAAACTCCTGCCAGCTGGGCAACATCCTTCATTGTCGCCATAAATGATTAACCCTCTTATGTCCTTGCGTGGTGATCATTCGTCACCGAAACCTAATAAACCTGAACTGAAAAGATCTAACCTATTGATTGATAGCCTTTCTTATTCTGAGTTCAGATTAATAAAATAAATTGCTGATGAGCTAATGCTCACTCTTCTAGCAACCGATTATGCCTCACGCAAACGTTTCCTAATTGAGAAAAACGTAGAAATGTAGAAAACCTCTCTAGTTTATTCAATCAGAGACATAATGTTACGGGGGAATTAACAAAACTAAACCGCAGTGCGTGATAGTGGTCACAAAAACAAGTTAATAGTAATGAATGTGACATTACAAAATGCCTACTAGCTTAGATCTTGTGGCTCTATATCCAAAGTCCAGCGAACTTTCTTTGCTATTGGCAGCATATTGATCGCTGCTTTTGAACTCGCTAATAATCTTTGCATTTGTGGTCGACTTTGGGTCTGCAACAATAGCTGCCAACGGTATTTACCCGCTCGCTTTGCTAGCGGTGCTGGCGTTGGTCCTAACACTAAACAGCCTCTATCAAATAAAGGATTGGCTTCTAACGTGTGGCGGACCTGACGTAAGAAATCCTCCACTAACTGTGATTGATTAGCCTCTGCTCGAAACAAGGTTAAGTAAGTATAAGGCGGCAACATCGCGGTTTGACGTTCATACAATGCCGCTTCTGCAAAATGACGATAGTTTTTATGCAGCAACGCTTGCAGTAGTGGATGCTCGGGATGATGCGTTTGCAACACCACTTCCCCCGGTTTACTTGCGCGGCCAGCACGGCCTGCCACTTGGGTAAATAGCTGTGCCAAACGTTCTGATGCACGAAAATCACTGCTATATAGCGAGCCATCCACATCTAATAATGCCACTAAGGTCACATCTGGGAAGTGATGCCCTTTCGCTAACATTTGAGTGCCAATCAGTATCTGATATTCACCCTTTCGAATCGCACTTAAAGCAGATTCTAAACTACCTTTTCGTCTGGTACTGTCTCTATCAATTCGAATCGTTTTGTAATCAGGAAAGAGCTGTTCAAGTTGCACTTCAAGTTGCTCGGTTCCGACGCCAACGGTCACTAAGTTCGTTGAACCACAACCTTGGCATTGGTGAATAATGGGTTGTTGAGATCCACAGTGGTGACAACGAATTTCATTACTATATTGATGGTAAGTGTAATAAGCATCACAGCGCTTACATTCTGCAATCCAACCACAATCATGGCACATCAGAGCCGGAGAGAAGCCACGTCGATTTAAAAACAGCATCACTTGATTGCCAGCCGATAAATGACGGCGCATTTCTGCAATCAATGGGGCGGATAAGCCACTTTCTAAATAGAGACCTTTAACATCAAACACCTTATTAGTGGTTGGAACCGCATTACCCGCTCGATAAGACAAAATAAGATGATGGTATTTGCCTGTCATTGCATTATGAAGGGTTTCTAGCGCTGGGGTCGCCGAGCCTAATACAATCGGGATCTGCTCTTTATTGGCACGCATAACCGCGACATCACGCGCGTGATAACGAAGGCTGTCTTGTTGCTTATAAGAAGCATCGTGTTCTTCATCCACGATAATGATGCCTAAATCAGCAAATGGCGTCAGCAAAGCAGAACGAGTACCGATAACGATACCAGCGACCTTGTCTCGTGCAGATAACCAAGCATTTAGTCGCTCAGTATCATTCAACCCTGAATGGATCACTTCAACTGGCACATTAAAGCGCTTACGGAATCGACTAATTGTTTGAGGCGTTAAACCAATTTCAGGTACCAGAACCAACGCCTGTCGGCCTTGTTCCAGTATCGGTTTAATCATATTTAAATAGACTTCGGTTTTCCCTGAACCGGTAACGCCTTCAAGTAGGAAACAACCAAATTCTTTATGGCTATTGACTGTCGCAATCGCAATCGCCTGTTCTTGATTCAGTTTTGGTTTATCAACTGCCGCTTCAATATTCACAGGCCAAGGTTGCAGCTTGGGCTTTTTCTCTTGAGAGCTAATCCAACCTTTGTCTTGCAGTGAGTTTAGGAACCTATTGGTGATTTCCTCATCAAGAAACATTTGATGCGCTACAGGACCAGACTCGAGCATATGCATCACTTTGGCTTGCTTAACCGCACTGCCAAAACCTTGCATCAGTTTATCTCGCCCTTGCGGGGTTAATGACCATTCTATTGAAGAAGTAAAATCGGCCACTTTACCTTTACGCAGCGCACTCGGCATCGCATTAGCTAAAGTTTCCCCTAACGGATACTGATAGAACTGGCTTGTCCATTGCAGCAAGTCATACAAGGAATCTGGCCACACTGGTCTATCATCGAGCACCGCTTTGATCGATTTAAGCTGATCTTGGCTAAATTCAGAATGATTAACCATTGCCGTGACGATTCCAACCAGTGTTTGCTTACCAAAACCAAACGGCACAGACACTCGCCCACCGACAATTGGAAATAGGTGTGAGGGAATCAAATAATCAAACTGCTTGTCGAGTGGAACAGGCAAAGCGACTCGAGCAATGGTTGGGCGCATACATTCTTAAAAGTTAATTAGGCTATTGCCTTGATTATACCCAAGTCACTATAAGTTGCATGGTTAGTTGTATGATGAGTTATATGCTAGGTCACATGCCTAGTCGCAGAGTTCAGAGTGATTAAAAAAGTAGCTAAATAGTTAGCAAATCAGTTGATCATAAGGCATGGATTCATTACTATACTGCGCCTTAGCACTATGGCTTGTTGAGTTTATCGACAAGCGGTATGCAAGTTTTTTATTAACTACGTGTGGTGTCCGGCTTAGATTCGGATAGCGACACGGCCTAACCGAGGTTCTCCCATGAAAGCTGGTATCCACCCAGAATACAAAGCAGTAAGCGCTACTTGTTCTTGCGGCAACTCTTTTGAGTTCAACTCTACTCTAGCTAAAGATTCAATCCACCTAGACGTGTGTGACCAATGTCACCCATTCTACACTGGTAAGCAACGTATCGTTGATACTGGCGGCCGTGTTGATCGCTTCAACAAGCGTTTCGGTGCTCTATCAAGCAAGAAGTAATTACTTCTTACTGATTAAATTTAAAAAGGACGCTCAGGCGTCCTTTTTTATTGCCTGCTATTCATCCCTTTAAAAAATGACAGTAACTCCCCTCGCTAATTACAAGATCGCCATTCGTTACAAGCTTACCATTACAAACTTCTAGTTACTTCGAGATAACATCTTCAGCCTGCTCACATCGTCAAGTCAGACAGGGAAACTCAAATATGTGATCTATCTGGTCTTATCAGAGCAATATCTGAGTATTATAACTACTTGAGTCGTAATCCTACCTAGGCAGCTTGACTTACATCCTCTAGAATACACTTCTTATTAACGAAATTATTACAATTAAAGAGTGCCCACAACTATGTCAGAAGACCACACCCAAGAGGTTTCTCCAGAAGAACAGTTCCGCCAGCAAGCATTGGATTACCATGCCTACCCAACGGCAGGTAAGATCGCAATCGCACTGACAAAACCAGCAGAAACAGCAAAAGACTTATCCCTCGCTTATAGCCCGGGTGTTGCTGAGCCTGTTCGTGAGATCGCCCAAAACCCAGACACAGTGTACAAATACACGTCGAAAGGAAATATGGTCGCAGTGATCTCAAACGGTACAGCAATTCTTGGTTTAGGAAATCTTGGGCCATTGGCATCAAAACCTGTCATGGAAGGAAAGTCGCTACTCTTTAAGCGTTTTGCTGGTCTAGACTCTATCGATATTCAAGTTAAGCATCGAACCATCGAAGAGTTTGTCGATACCGTTGCAGCGATTGCTGATACCTTTGGTGGTATTAACTTAGAAGATATCAAAGCCCCTGATTGCTTTGAAATTGAGAAGCAACTGATTGAACGTTGTGATGTCCCGGTTTTTCATGACGACCAACATGGTACAGCTATTGTTACCGCCGCAGGTATGCTTAACGCGATTGAACTGCAAGGTAAGCAACTCAATGAGGCAACCATTGTTTGTCTCGGTGCGGGAGCCGCCGCGGTTGCTTGTATGGAGCTTTTGATTAAATGCGGTGCGATGCGTGAAAAAATCTACATGCTGGATCGCAAAGGAGTCATCCATACTCGACGTGACGACCTTAATGAATACAAACAGCTGTTTGCCAACAATACCGACAAACGCACATTAGAAGATGTGATTGAAGGTGCCGATCTATTCTTAGGTGTTTCAGGGCCAAACTTGTTGCCACAAGAAGCATTAAAATTGATGGCGGATAAGCCGATTGTTTTCGCTTGTTCTAACCCTGATCCGGAAATTAAACCAGAACTGGCTCACCAAGTCCGTGATGACTTAATCATGGGTACAGGTCGCTCCGATTATCCAAACCAAGTCAATAACGTCCTATGTTTCCCATTTATTTTCCGTGGTGCATTGGATGTTCGTGCCAGTGAAATTAACGACCAGATGAAATTGGCAGCCGTTGATGCCATTCGTCATCTTGCTAAAGAAGAAGTTCCAGAAGCGGTACTTCGAGCAGCAGGTGTCGAGCACTTATCATTTGGTGCTGACTACATTATTCCTAAACCAATGGATCCACGTTTATTGCCACGAGTAGCAAAAGCGGTCGCTCAAGCAGCGGTGGATTCGGGTGTTGCCCGTATTCCAATGCCAGACAACTATATGCTTGATGCTTGATGCTTGATGCTTGATGCTTAAACCTTAAGGCCTAAGCAATGTTCAGACATAAAAAAACGAGCTCATAATAGAGCTCGTTTTTTTCAATATGTTTGATTATGAATTAGCGCATTAATCATCAAATGCTTCAAATTCAATACCCATCTCGATCATGAGTTTTTTCACTTCAGCCGGAATATCATCTGGGCGATCTTTACGTAAATCTTCATCCGTTGGTAACGGTTGACCCGTGTAAGCATGCAGAAATGCTTCACAAAGCAATTCACTATTCGTGGCATGGCGTAGGTTATTAATTTGACGACGTGTACGCTCGTCTGTCAGTACTTTTAGTACTTTCAGTGGAATCGAAACCGTAATTTTCTTTACTTGTTCGCTTTTCTTTCCATGTTCCGCGTATGGGCTAATGTAATCGCCATTCCAGTCTGCCATTGCGCACCTTCGATAATTATTGTGGGTAGATATTAAGAGTCCGCAATTTTAGCCGCATTTAAGTCTATAAGCAAAGATATATGGACGTCTAGAAGTATTGACGTCTCAATTTTTGATGCGTAAAGTGAAGAGAATAGATTAAAAATAGTTCAACTCGATACTTCAAAAGCCTAGTTTGGCTGAGTTTGCTATCCAATCACTCGCTTGAGTAAGAGTGAACGATACACGCAATAAGAAAATACTCTCGATAAAAAAATACTCGACCAGTTACCATAGTTAGGAAGGATACATCTATGAGCGTCCACAAGCCCGCAACAATCGCAGTACGTACCGGCATTGAGTCAGATACCCAATTTCACGCGGTCGTCCCTCCGATTTACCTTTCAACTAACTATGGATTCCCTGCTTTTGGGGAGGTTCCAAAGTACGATTATACTCGTTCTGGTAATCCAAATCGCGGTTTACTCGAAAATGCTTTGTCTGAACTTGAGTCTGGTCACGGTGCTGTGGTCACCAACTGTGGTACATCCGCAATTAACCTTTGGGCTACTGCATTTTTAGGGCCAACCGACATCATCATTGCCCCTCATGATTGCTATGGCGGAACCTACCGCTTATTTAATACTAGGGCGCAAAAAGGTGATTTTAAAGTTTTCTTTGTCGATCAATCCAACCCTGACGCTCTCGCTGAAGCACTCTCCCACAAACCCAAATTAATTCTTATCGAAACACCATCTAATCCTTTAGTGCGAGTCGTCGATATTGAACAGATTTGCCGACAAGCGAAAGAAGTGGGTGCTCTGGTTGCCGTCGATAATACCTTTTTGACACCTGTGTTCCAAAAGCCTTTAGAGCTTGGTGCTGACTTTGTCATCCACTCAACAACAAAGTACATCAACGGCCATTCCGATGTGATTGGTGGGGTGATTATTACCAAAATAGAGCAACATACCGAGGAGTTATCTTGGTGGGGCAACTGTATTGGCGCAACGGGAACACCATTTGATAGCTACATGACCCTACGCGGTATTCGTACTCTCGGCGCAAGAATGAAAATTCATGAAGAGAGCGCAGGCACTCTGCTCAACTACCTCATCGAGCAACCATTAGTTGGAACGATTTACCACCCAAGCTTACCTGAGCACCCGGGCCACGAGATTGCTAAAAAACAACAATCGGGATTTGGCGCCATGTTGAGCTTTGAGTTTACTGGTAGCTTTGAACAACTAAAGCAGTTTGTTAGCGCGTTAAAGCTATTCTCTTTAGCGGAATCACTCGGTGGTGTAGAAAGTCTAATTTGTCACCCAGCATCGATGACTCACAGAGCAATGGGAGAAGTTGCGCTCGAAGAGGCTGGTGTTTCTCAGCAACTACTGCGCATTTCAGTAGGTTTAGAAGACACCGATGACCTCATTGCCGATTTAAACCAAGCTTTCGCCCAAGTTATTCACTCAAATCAGGAGCAATGCTAAATGTCGATTGAACGCCAACTGCATAAATTTGGTGGTAGCAGCTTAGCGGATCCCGAATGTTATCGTCGAGTCGCCCACATTCTTAAAGAATATTCCTCACCTGACGATCTCGTGGTTGTTTCAGCAGCAGGGAAAACGACCAATCATCTGATTGAGTTTCTTGAGGGCTTAGACAAAGATGGCCGCTTGGCCCATGAAGCACTGCAAGCGATTCGTCAATACCAATCTGATCTTATCGAAGCACTACTTATTGACCATGAACAGCAACAATTACTTGAGCAACTCTCTGATGAAATTCGTGCACTTGGAGAGCTCACCGCCCCATTGACTCAAGCACAAAAAGCACAAGTATTAGGCCATGGTGAAGTTTGGTCAGCTCGCCTACTCGCTAGCTTGCTTAATCAACAACAGCTTGCTGCGATTAACCTCGATGCTCGCTCTTTCTTGCGCGCTGAATATGCCACGCAACCAGAAGTGGATCGCGGAGCCTCTTATCCATTATTAAAGGAAATCTTGGCCCAGCACTCTTTGCATCGCATTGTCATCACCGGCTTTATGGCACAAGACTCATTAGGAAATACGGTATTACTAGGCCGAAATGGCTCGGATTACTCTGCGACAATTATCGGCGCATTAGCGGAAGTAGAACGTGTAACGATTTGGAGCGATGTGGCTGGGGTATACAGCGCGGACCCTCGCCTAGTTTCCGATGCCTGCTTATTACCACTGCTGCGCCTAGATGAAGTCAGTGAACTTGCTCGCCTCGCTGCTCCAGTATTGCATAGCCGCACTTTACAGCCCGTTGCCCAAAGTGCGATGGATCTACACCTTCGCTGTAGCTACCAACCGGAATCAGGCTCTACACGCATTGAACGCGTTCTTGCTTCAGGACGCGGAGCAAAAATAATATCGTCACTTGATGACATTTTGCTGATTCAAATTAATTTTACTTCTGGGCATGATTTTCATCGCCTTGAACAAGATGTCCTAGAGCGTCTTAAGCGAGCTCAACTTGAACCACTCACGTACGAAGTACAAAGCGATCAACACTGTTTGCGTTTAGCTTACACCGCGGAAATTGCTAATGGCGCATTAGGCTACTTGCAAGAAGCCGCCATCGATGCCGAAATTAAGCTCAAAGAGGGGTATTCATTAGTCGCCGCTGTTGGGGCTGGTGTCACCAAAAATGCTCATCACTGCTATGGCTTTTACCAACAACTTAAATCATCCCCAGTTGAATTTATTTCTGAATCCCAATCTGGGTTAAGTTTGACCGCTGTTCTTCGCCGAACCAACACCCAGACCCTAGTTACTGGCATTCACAGTCAACTGTTCCAGGCACAGAAACGTATCGCGGTTGCTCTATGTGGCAAAGGGAATATTGGCTCACGATGGCTAGATCTCTTCACAGGACAAAAAGGTGAACTAGAAAAACGCTACGGAATGAATTTCGAGTTAGTGGCTGTCATTGATAGCAACCACTATTGGTTTGATGCCAATGGCATTGATGCAGCAAGTGCTGTCGCGCAGTTCGATAATGAAGCGCAACAACATAAAGATAATGAGTGGATTCAAAGACTCGGTGCAATTCAAGGCTTTGATGAAGCTGTCGTATTAGATGTAACAGCCAGCCCTGAACTGGCGAAAAGCTACCTCGATATTGCGGAACAAGGTTTACATCTAATCTCAGCCAATAAAGTAGCTGGCTCCTCTTCGAGTGAGTACTACCACCAAGTGCAAGATTCGTTTGCCAAAATTAACCGACATTGGCTATATAACGCCACTGTTGGCGCAGGGTTACCCATAAACCATACGGTTCGAGACCTGCGAGAAAGTGGTGATGAGATCATTGCATTGTCGGGAATATTCTCTGGCACTCTATCGTGGTTATTCCAGCAATATGATGGCTCGATACCTTTCGCTGAATTGGTTGATCTTGCTTGGCAACAGGGGCTAACAGAGCCAGACCCACGTCATGATCTCGATGGTTCCGATGTGATGAGAAAGTTAGTGATTCTCGCCCGTGAATCAGGCCTCGATATTGAACCAGAATCAGTGAAAGTCGAAAGCTTGGTGCCAGAAGAACTGGCGTCACTCTCTTTAGATGATTTTCTCGATAACAGCCAAGTACTCAGCACTTTATTAGCGGAGCGCCTCGAAAAGGCCCAGCGTGAAGATAAAGTATTACGCTATGTGGCAAGGCTAGAGAAAAATGGTCAAGCGACCGTAGGTGTGGAAGCGCTACAGAAAGAACATGCTCTGGCAAACCTACTGCCGTGTGACAACATTTTTGCCATTGAAAGTCGATGGTACAAAGATAACCCTCTGGTGATCCGTGGTCCGGGTGCCGGACGAGAAGTCACCGCAGGGGCGATTCAGTCAGACCTTAATTTACTCTCGAGCTTGTTGTAGCGAGCTCAATAACCGAATTATAGAAAGCGCATCTTTAGATGTGCTTTTTTTTCTCCATTATATGGAGCATAGAAAATTGATGAATGAGGCTCAGAACGGGTTCAACCCTGTTAACAATTGTTAAACTTGAAAAAGTTTAATTACAAACATGAGTAAAATTCATAATCACATTGTTGACATTAAATCATATTCAATTCATTCTGTGGACATATAGACGTCCAAACGTCAGAAAGGATTCAGACGTAAAGGAATTCGTTATTAAAGGATAATGTGCACTCGGAGTACTGAGCGCGACAGGGAGAGTGAAATGGGTTATACACACGCGAGCCATATCGATGCTTTAAATCAAAACATCGCCGAGCTATCAGACAACATCAATGTTTCTTTTGAGTTTTTTCCACCAAGCAGCGAGAAAATGGAAAAGACCCTATGGAACTCTGTTCATCGCTTAAAAACTCTTAATCCTAAATTTGTTTCCGTCACCTACGGCGCTAATTCTGGCGAACGTGACCGAACTCACTCCATCATTAAAGAAATCAAAACCGGTACCGGTCTAGTCGCCGCGCCTCACTTAACTTGTATCGACGCTTCACGCGAAGAACTAATTCAAATCGCTGATGACTATTGGTCAAATGGCATCGAAAGTATTGTCGCTTTGCGTGGCGATATCCCACCGGGTGGCGGTGCGCCTGACATGTATGCGTCAGACTTAGTTGAGCTACTCAAATCACGCCATGATTTTGATATTTCG
Organism: Vibrio sinensis; assembly: GCF_003605645.1. GTDB lineage: Bacteria > Pseudomonadota > Gammaproteobacteria > Enterobacterales > Vibrionaceae > Vibrio > Vibrio sinensis. The sequence continues at coordinate 111,127 of NZ_QVMU01000005.1, forward strand.
GTCGCGGCATTCCCTGAAGTTCACCCTGAAGCCAAAAGTGCTCAAGCGGATCTTTTGAATCTAAAACGAAAAGTGGATGCAGGAGCAAACCGAGCGATCACTCAGTTCTTTTTTGATGTGGAATCTTACTTACGCTTTCGAGACCGCTGCGTCGCAGCTGGTATTGATGTGGAAATCGTTCCAGGCATTCTTCCCGTCTCAAATTTCAAGCAAGCATCTCGCTTTGCCGCGCAAAATAATGTCAGAGTCCCTGGTTGGATGGCCAAGCAGTTTGAGGGGTTAGACGACGACCCAACAACGCGCCAATTAGTTGGTGCTAGCCAAGCAATCGATATGGTGCGAGTACTCAGTCGTGAAGGGGTGAAAGATTTCCACTTCTACACTCTTAATCGTGCTGAAATGACCTACGCACTGTGCCATACCCTAGGTATTCGCCCAAACGTCTAGTGGGAAGATGATAGGATAAAAATGGGAAGATCAAAAAAGCTGACATAACGTCAGCTTTTTTCACATGACTCAGAGCACTACGCCGATGACTCAACTTTTAGTTAGAAGAACACACGTAAAGCTATTGGAGCTGTAGTTTCGGCAATAACTGGCTTACCCTAACTAAGTAGCTTACCCTAACTAATTGGAGCTGCAGCTAGGCGACAAACGAACGAATCCCTATGAGCATAGACTCGCTATGTGATTAGGGTGAGTAAGTGCCGTCAACAACGCTGCAGTTTCAATTAGGACGGGGAATTTATTCTACTTCGTCCATCTTACCTAACAAGTTGCGAATACGCTCTTGCCATGCAGAATGCTCTTCTTGCATTTGTTGTGACTTCTGCTCTAGCTCTTCACGGCTTGCACGAAGCTCTGATGCTTCTACAGACAATTGTTCTTTTTCTTCTTTAAGCTCTTCAACTTCCATTTGTAGCAGTGAAATAGTATCTACAGCTGTTTGGATTTTTGCTTCTAGTTTTTCAAGTATTTCAAAAGACATCTAAGCCTACCTTTGTATTGTTCGGTTGAGGTGATAGTGCAAGTAACCCTCATTCTACTCAGCCCGCAATGGATAAACACGCCCTATATTTGATATTTTGCGCCATTCGATTAAAAAACCGTCACATATTGACCTTGGGCTAACTTACCTTGCCAAATCGCTTATCTCAACGCAAATCTGACCCTCGAATTCACCCAATTCTGTCGAGCAAACAACGAAAGAGCAAACGTTTTCCTTTTTGATATGTTAGAATCCTCGGCGAAAATTCTCTTTCGTCCTTTTGATTTGGAGTCATCATGAAACGCGATTTAGCAATGGCCTTTTCTCGAGTAACTGAAGGCGCTGCACTGGCAGGCTACAAATGGCTTGGCCGTGGCGATAAAAATGCCGCTGACGGTGCTGCTGTAGAAGTCATGCGTACGCTTTTAAATAAAACCGAAATTAGCGGTGAAATTGTTATTGGTGAAGGTGAAATTGATGATGCACCAATGCTCTACATCGGCGAAGTCGTCGGTCTAGGTGGTGATGCAGTCGATATCGCTGTCGATCCTATCGAAGGGACACGTATGACCGCCATGGGTCAATCAAACGCACTGGCTGTTCTTGCCGCTGGTGAGAAAGGTAGCTTTTTGAAAGCACCTGATATGTACATGGAAAAATTGGTCGTTGGCCCTGGTGCGAAAGGCTGTATTGACCTAAACAAGCCTCTCACTGAAAACCTAGAAGCTATCGCGAAAGCGCTGGGTAAAACTCTCGATACGCTTGTAGTGACCACGCTTGCTAAACCTCGTCATGATAAAATGATCGCTGAAATGCAAGCGATGGGCGTACGTGTCTTTGCTGTGCCTGATGGTGATGTTGCTGCTTCAATCCTAACTTGTATGCCAGATAGTGAAGTTGATGTGATGTACTGTATTGGCGGCGCACCAGAGGGTGTGGTTTCTGCTGCCGTTATCCGTGCACTTGATGGTGATATGCATGGTCGACTTCTTCCTCGTCACGAAGTGAAAGGCGATAGCGAAGAAAACCGCATTTATGGTGCGGCTGAACTTAAACGCTGCCAAGAGATGGGCGTTCAAGCTAATGTGGTATTAACCATGGAAGATATGGCACGCAGCGACAATGTTATCTTCTCTGCGACAGGTATTACTAAAGGTGACCTACTTGAGGGTATCTCTCGCCAAGGCAATATCGCAACCACTGAAACACTACTGATTCGTGGTCGATGCCGTACGATTCGCCGCATCAAATCGACGCATTACTTAGATCGTAAAGACCCTGAAGTTCGCGATATTATTATGTAATTGGATGATTCACATCTAATTGTGAAAGAAGGATGGCTCTGCCATCCTTTTTTGATCAGTTGATTTAAACCGCGACTCCAGTAAACAGCGATTCTAGTAGACTAGCTATTGCTATAAACAGTAGCTCTAGTAAACAAGTGCTCTAAGAAACAATAGCTCTAGTAAATACCTGTTCTAATAAATAACAGGTCTAATAGACAATACTGACCCGATTCTTACCGGATTTTTTGGCATGATAAAGCAGCTTATCCGCTTGTCGAATACCCTTTTCTCGCCAAACTTCAATATGATTTCCATAGTCATCGGTCGCATAAATGCAGGCTCCACCAGAAAGCGTCACATGAATCTTTTCATCAGTAGATAAATGAATTGCTTGTAGACTGAGATCTCGCTGAACTCGTTCAAGAATCAAAGCAAGATGGCTTTCAGATTCCCCTGCCACCGCGACAACAAACTCTTCACCGCCAAAACGAGCCACGGTATCCGTTTGACGAATACTATTTGCGATCAAGTGAGCGACATGGCAAATCACTTCATCACCAATTTCATGACCAAAGCGGTCATTGATAAGCTTAAAGTCATCAATATCAAAGACGCCAATACCAATAAATGGGGATTTGTTGCTGTCTTTAAGTTTATCTTCAAACCCTCGACGATTTAGCAGCCCGGACAGCGGATCATGCATTGCCAAGCTCTTCAAACGGCGCTTTGTTGCTTCGCTGTAGCGATACCAAATCCCAAACAGAGAAAAGAGATAGAGCATTGAAGCCATGATCAGATAGTTTTTTTGATGTTTCAACGCATGAACGATGTGGACTCGCTTTGGCTCATCGACGGTAAGGAATAAACCAGTTTCTTGGTCATCCACCAATAGCGGTTCGGAGAATGTAAACCCGAAAACGTCGTTATGATTATTACCTTGCTGTTGGGTTAAATGGTAACCAGAAATTTTATCTCGGATCAGATCATTAAACGGAATATCGATCGCCAATACCCCTTTAAAATCATCACCAACAATAATCGAGCGAGAAAGGGTCACCACCTCTTCGTCGCTAAGGTAATCTTGATATCCACCCGTATAAATCACTCTGTTTATTTGATATTCAGGATGACTAGGAAGAGAGTTATTCCAATACGGGCGATTCTGAATCACATCTTTAAAAACATCCCCGTCCACTTTTAATGCATTTTCTTGTGGTGAGGTGATAACAAAGTGCTCTTTCGAGACAAAGTAAATCGCCGAGACTGAACGTACGCTGTTGACGATATAAGAGATGGATGGCGCGATAAAAAGACGTTTCTTGGCCTCATCATACAATGGGGAATCAAGGTTACACATTTCGCTAGGACCAGAAAATACGAAGTCAGCCCCCTCATAACCATTGTCTTGCCCAGTAAAGCGGCATGTTTGCCCAACGAGTTCGGTATGAATGGATAGCACAATCTCTTCGTTTTTATGCGAATAAAGTGCGCTAATATGATAGTCCAATGACTTAAGAACCTGACTTAAGCTCTTCAATGATTGTTCAACCCGTTGTTTCTCTTGCTGGTATTCCAGTAGGGAGTCATCAGCAGAATCGAGCACCAGTAGGGTTATAAATAGTAATAAGACGCTGGTCAGCACCATCATCTTTTTTATTTCATTACTTATAATTCTGGTCACACAAAGGTCATCGGTAAAATTGGGAAGCGCATTTTAGCAGAATGATAAAAATATACCCTAGAAACTTGAAGAGGTGGGCAACAAGCAGGTAATGAACTCGCTAATCGCTGGATGACGGATATAAAAAAACCAAGGCATATGCCTTGGCTTATTAGCTTTCATCTCAATCAGAGGTGAATGAGTCGGATCACATCATACCGCCCATGCCACCCATACCGCCCATGCCACCCATATCAGGCATGCCAGCACTTTCTTTCTGAGGCTTATCAGTCACCATTGCTTCTGTTGTGATCATTAGACCAGCAACTGATGCTGCGAACTGAAGTGCGCTACGTGTTACTTTAGTTGGATCTAGAATACCCATCTCGATCATGTCGCCGTACTCACCCGTTGCTGCGTTGTAACCGTAGTTACCTTCGCCAGCACGAACGTTGTTCGCAACGACTGATTCTTCATCACCCGCATTCTTAGTGATTTGACGGATAGGCGCTTCCATTGCACGTAGTGCTACGCGGATACCCACGTTCTGCTCTTCGTTGTCGCCAGTTAGGTTAGCCACTTTAGAAGCCGCACGGATTAGAGCCACGCCACCACCAGCAACCACACCCTCTTCAACCGCTGCGCGAGTTGCGTGTAGAGCATCTTCAACGCGGTCTTTCTTCTCTTTCATCTCAACTTCAGTTGCTGCGCCAACTTTGATAACCGCAACACCACCAGCCAATTTAGCTACGCGCTCTTGCAGTTTTTCTTTGTCGTAGTCAGAAGTTGCATCTTCGATTTGTTGACGAATTTGAGAAACGCGACCTTGGATCATCACTTCTTCACCAGCACCATCGATGATAGTGGTGTTTTCTTTAGTGATCGCAATGCGTTTCGCTTGACCAAGATCTTCAAGTGTCACTTTTTCTAGGTCTAGACCGATCTCTTCAGAAATCACAGTACCGCCAGTTAGGATAGCGATGTCTTGAAGCATAGCTTTACGACGATCTCCAAAACCAGGTGCTTTTACTGCTGCCACTTTAACGATGCCGCGCATGTTGTTCACAACAAGAGTTGCAAGCGCTTCACCTTCAACATCTTCTGCGATGATAAGTAGTGGACGAGATGCTTTTGCTACCGCTTCTAGAGTTGGTAGCAACTCACGAATGTTTGATACTTTCTTATCAACAAGCAATACGAATGGGCTTTCTAGATCAACTGAGCCCGCTTCTTGGTTATTGATGAAGTAAGGAGATAGGTAACCGCGATCGAACTGCATACCCTCAACAACGTCTAACTCATCTTGTAGAGCTTGACCTTCTTCAACCGTGATAACACCATCACGACCTACTTTTTCCATCGCTTCAGCAATGATGTTACCCACAGTTGAATCAGAGTTCGCAGAGATAGTACCTACTTGAGCGATCGCTTTAGTATCATTACATTCTACAGAAAGCTCTTTTAGTTGCTCTACTGCTGCAACAACGGCTTTATCGATACCGCGCTTAAGATCCATTGGGTTCATGCCAGCAGCAACCGCTTTTAGGCCTTCTGCAATAATCGCTTGAGCAAGTACTGTTGCTGTTGTTGTACCGTCACCCGCAGCATCATTCGCTTTAGATGCCACTTCTTTCACCATTTGTGCGCCCATGTTTTGGAATTTATCTTCCAATTCAATTTCACGCGCAACAGAAACACCATCTTTAGTGATTACTGGTGAACCAAATGATTTGTCTAGTACAACGTTACGGCCTTTAGGACCTAATGTTACTTTTACTGCGTCTGCTAGAATGTTGACACCTTCTAGCATTTTAATACGTGCGTCATTACCAAATTTTACGTCTTTAGCAGCCATCTTTAATTTCCTTTCTTAATTCGGTTTTATTTACTCGTTTTAGAATAAGAGCAAAAACTATTCAATAGTTACTCAACAATAGCCATGATGTCGTTTTCAGACATGATTAGCACTTCTTTACCGTCGATTTTTTCAGTTTTAGTGCCGTAACCTTCAGCAAAAATTACTGAGTCACCCACTTTAACGTCCAGCGGTAACACTGTACCGTTTTCTAGGATGCGGCCTTTGCCAACAGCTAGAATAACGCCACGAGTTGATTTTTCCGCAGCAGAACCAGTAAGAACGATACCACCTGCTGACTTAGATTCAACTTCTTGGCGCTCTACAATAACTCGGTCATGTAATGGACGAATGTTCATGGGACGTATCTCCTGATAATTTCCATATGTAATGGGATAATGGCTCTGACACAATTCAAAGCTATGTTATTTGTTTATATATAAGGGGTGTTACTCAAGAACCCAAGGGGAAGTGAACGGTTTTTTGTGAAGGGAGTAGCGAAAACTGGGGAAAGGCGGATAAAAAAGGCCAAAATCACTTTTGGCCTATCTTAAATCATTAAAGAATCACTAACTAAACGGCTTGTTTACTGGCTTTACCGGACACACTGCTCCGACTAACTGACCAGAATAGCTCGCTAGATTAGTCCTCTTTTCTAAATGCAAAACGCACTAGCACAATAGCGACACCCAACATACCACCAAGTAGCGTACCCAATACTGCAATCAATGCGCGTTTTGGTTTATCACGAGAAATTGGTGGCTCTACGTTTTCAATAAAACGGAAAGTTTGGAACTCAACATCACGATTGATTTTTAGCGTGTTCAGCATGTCTAACTTCGCATCAATTTGCTGTAAGCGAGGCTCAATCACACTTAAGTTTTTCACTGACTCTAATGCTTTCACTTTTGCTTCAAGGGCTTTACTACCCATATCAATCGCAAAAAGCTCATTATTAGCGTTAGTTTGGATTGGTTGATTAACTCCTGCTGCTTTAGCAATAGCTAAGGCATATTGGGTGCGCTCCGCTTCTACGGTTAAACGGTTACGAGCTTGTGATTCCAAAATCATTTTTTGTTGCACAAGTTCGTTTTGCTTTGAGTTAATCACCGCTTGTAAGTTGTTAAACGCATCATTTTTAGCGGTACGTTCAATACCATCCAAATAGTCACTTAACAACACAAAACTGCTTTGTTTGGTAGTTGACTGGAAATTCAAGTTGTAAGGTGAGTTAGCTGTTCTATTTTCTGCCGATGCGGTAATTTTCTGAAACCAAGCAGCATAAAGGGCTTTACTGCTGTCTTCCGCGTTTTCTGCATCTTGATCAAGCTGAGATTTAAAGACCTGAAATTCTTCACTACCATCAAGGAACTTACGCTTACTGTTGCTTGAGTTGTACTCACCGATAAAACGCTGGAACAATATCTCAGGGTCGATTAAGTCATCCAACTCTTCGCTCACCAGAACCGTACCATCTTCTTGATAGATATCGAAGACTGGTTGGAACTGTTTCACTTGCTGCTGGTAAGCAGCAATATCTTGAATTTGTGGCTGAGTCACTTTAGCACTAGAAGACCACCACTGCTGCGCAGTCAGTGCATAAGCAACCGCGGCTATCGCGAACACAACAGTCGTAGCAATAATAATTAACTTACCGTCCCACAATGCCTTGAACAGCTCTCTCAAATCGATTTCATCACTTGAGTTACTATTTTCAAAATAACGATTTCCAGCATGATAGTCATGAGGTACTTGTGGAGCATTTTGCTCTTGTTTTAATTGCGATGGCTGTTCGCTCACACGAAATCCTTTTGAAACTTAAATAGTGTTAATCGCATACTGGTCACTCTAACTTGCCTATCTATAAGTGTTTGTGTATAGCTGTTTAGGTATAGCAATTGGGGCATAGCTATATTAGAGACAACAATATGACAAAATCATAAGGTGAGAATTTTAACATAGGGTGAAATAACGAGAAAGTCACGAAACAGCAGGATTGAGAGCTAAAATGTATTGAGTGGTAAATATCTTCAGCAAATCAGTTGATTTAAATACGTTTACTGCTGAAACGACTGATCGCTAAAGCGATATACTACAGAAGCAGCGTGTTTCTGAAACTGTTCACGACTAAAACAGCTACTGCAACCGCAACCGCAACTGTGTACTACTGACAGGGTGTGCCATTAACCGTATAAAAAACATATAAAGGCAGCTAACGCCATTCATCAATATGAGTGACGCTAGATTCCGAGGTAGGCCCAGATGACGAAGAAGTCGCTGAACTAGAAGATGGAGATAAACGCGAAGTATGATAGTGGGGATGATCCCCTTGAAGCGCCTGTTGAAACTTAGAAAACTGCTTACACAACTCTTGCATCAGCACCATATTGACATGATTAGGGTTACGACAATGACCGACCAATCTATCGATATGACTTTGCTGCGCTCTCAACCTCGGTTGCATCTCTTCTGAGGCTGACGCGATCACTTGTTCGCACTTTTGCTGTTTGAATCGGTCAAAGGCTTGAGGATCGGACTCTGCTAACGCTTTTAATTCATCAAATGATGGCAAAGCAGAATCACAGGAGTTGGCTATATCAGCCATCGGACTAGTTGATTTAGCTGATGGTGGGGGAACTAAACGCATAATCACTCCTAACTCTTAACCAATTCAACCACTACACATGTAGTAAGTTGATGTTAAGATCATAGGAGAGAATTAAGCTTTGCTGTAAGGCAACAGGTTACTGTATCAAAAATAAGACACTCATCATATCTATCAACTTAATCATTTCAATCAACTCAATTACCTCAAGCATCTTTATCGGTAGATTCGATCAGCACGCTCTATCGACAGAAACACTGGCAAACAAACTGACTGGTAAACTGGCTAACAAGCCGAGTGCTATATGCGAGGTATCACCTGATAGGCACAGCGTCTTTGTCTTTTCTTTTGAGCTTGATCTGGGTTTTTATTTTGGTCTTGGTTTTGCGCTTGGTTTTGATGCAGATATGGACGTAGATCGTCATGTTCATATTCATGTTCATGTCGTTGAAGAATATGCTCTACTCTTTTGACATCCCCTAAGCCACTCAATAATTCACGAAATATCGATAATTCTGATTGGCAAAGACTCGGCGTTCGGCTTGCCGCTTTACATATCGGGCAATGGTTTTCAATAATCAAGAAACCGGTCTCGGTAACCAACAATTCCGCCATGTAGCCATCAGCTTCTCGCAATGCCACCAGCTTTGCCAATTTTTCTTGTAAAGAAGCAAAAGGTTCGAGCTGTACGCGATAGTTGTGAAAAGTTTTCTGTTCTCTATCACTTAGGATGCGCTCAACCCCTGATGGACCATAAACACTTTCAACTGAATCAAGCAATTGAACAATAAGATCACCATGGTGATCGGAAAACTGTGCGTGCCCTTTGGCCGTAAGTGACCAATAACGAGTTGGTCGCCCTATTTTGACTCGAACATCTTCAAAGCGCAGTAAATCTTCATTCTCTAAGCTTTGTAAATGTTGACGAGCGCCCATGGTCGTCATATCCAGTTGATCGGCCAACTGTTTAGCCGTGATCGCCCCACCACGTTTAATGGTTTGTAGTATCCTGTCACTGGTTTTCATGCACGCTTCTCCAATCCAGAATAGTGAGGTAACGGGTTAATTTGACTCAAACGCTTTATGCCAACGCAACCAAATGTACACCTACACCGAATGTTACTAAACTGGCTCCATTGACAAAATAACGCATTCATTACGCTGAACGCAGTGATATTTCACCACCAATAAAGGCTTCTATTTTTGATTCCGTTTGCTGTTCTTCAACTGAAGTCTCTATCAAAATAGCCCCTTGCTCATTGATGCCCCGAGCAATACCGACCACTTCACGAGGCCCCATAATCAGTTTAATTGGGCGACCTAAATAGTTGTCTAAGCGATTCCAGCGTTCAACAAAACCCGCCATACCATTGAGTTCATACTGCTCTAACGTGGTTTTGAGTGTATTAATTAACGTAATCGCCAGCTCATTGCGATCAAGCGCAAAGTCAGTCGCAGACTCGAGCGTCGAATCAGCAATCACATCACTTAAAGAAGCCCATGGTTGAGTGATTCCTTGCGTAGCCGGAGACATTTGTAAGTTCATCCCCGTACCAATCACTAAATTCGCAGCGCCACCCGCTTGGCCAGACATTTCAACCAAAATACCGGCCAGTTTGCGATCTTGAAAATAAAGATCATTGGGCCATTTAAGTTTAACGCCATTAACACCGAGTTGCTCCAGCGCTTCGACAATGGCAACGCCAACCACTAAACTCAAACCCATCGCCGCTGCCATGCCCGCATCTAAACGCCAAAACATCGAAAGGTATAGGTTTGAACCAAAAGGTGATACCCATTCACGTCCTCGACGACCTCGCCCTTTCGATTGATACTCAGCTAAACAGACTGCGCCAGATTCAAGTTGATGGACCTTATCCAGCAAATGCTGGTTGGTTGATTCAATAATTGGAATTAACTCAATAGGAGTACTTAACCCTGATGCTCGTTTTTGTTGATCGAGTATAGCCTCATCTAACAGCTGCAAAGGTTGTGCTAGTTGATAGCCTTTCCCCTGAACACGGAAAATATCAACACCCCACAATTGAATCCCTTGAATATGCTTACTGACCGCCGCTCGTGAAATACCGAACTGTTCACCTAATTCTTCACCAGAATGAAAGCCACCTAACGACAAGTTTTTTAGAATCGCTAATTTAACCGAATGATCTTTCATTCCTGCTCTCCTATCAGATTCTCTAAACAGGTTTCTTGAGTAGCGTCCATAAAACGCACTTCATGTTCAAGTTGAATACCATATCGCTCAAGCACGGTTTGGCTTACATGGGCAGCTAACTGCACCACATCATTGGCAGTGGCATGATCTTTATTAACAATCACCAAGGCTTGATTCGGATGCACTTGAGCGCCACCTATCATGTAACCTTTTAAGCCACATTGATCGATTAACCAGCCAGCCGCCACTTTGTATCCCTCTTCTACTGGGTAAACCACCGCGTTGGGGTATTGCTGGATTAATTGCTGATATGTCGCTGCATCAATAACCGGGTTTTTAAAGAAGCTACCAGCGTTGCCGCTGATAGCTGGATCAGGTAGCTTTTCCATACGGATTTGGCAGACACGTTGAAAAATTTGCTGCGCCGTAGCGCCGTTAGCAAACTCTTTCAACGGGCCATATTCCACTTTAGGCAGCCACGAGGTTGCTAATTTTAGCCCGACCGCGACGATCACTACTTTTTGATAGAGCTGGTGCTTAAAGATGGAGTCTCGGTAACCAAATTGACACGCTTGCGCTGACATTCTTTCAACTTGGAATGTATCTAAATGGAGTACATCCACATATTCACAGATATCTTTAAATTCGACACCATACGCGCCAATATTTTGAATCGGCGCAGAACCCGCACAGCCGGGAATCAACGCTAAGTTTTCGATACCCCAGTAACCTTTTTCAACACACCAAGCCACCAGCGATGGCCAATCTTCCCCAGCAGAAATATGCAGATGCCATGCATCCATCGATTGAGTCACTTGTTTACCCATCAAGCGATTGAGCACCACCACGCCTTGATAAGGCTGCGTAAAGAGCATATTACTGCCTTTACCGAGTACGAGTTTAGGCATAGCGGCCCATTGCGGCGCTTGGTACACCTCAATCAACTCTTCAATAGAATTGACTGCCACTAACTGTTGGCAAGTCTGTTCAATAGCAAAGGTATGATGGCAACGAAGATTAGCGTTCAAGATAGATTGCATGCTGATAATTGTACTTACTGTGTGGGATGATTAAACTGCCCCTATTCTACATAGATATAAGCAAAGTGAGAATGAACCAACTAACAATTGAGGTTTTAGACCCAATTAAGCTTCCTCTGGTTACAAGGCTCTATAAAGCCCACTACCCATCCGGTAAGGCGAAAAGTAATGAACTGACCATTGTTGGCTATATTGAACAATCGCTTTCCGCGGTGGTGCGATTTCGCCCCATTGAAGAGTTTCGATTACTGACGGGCATGTTAGTGATACCTCAATACCGTGAACAAGGGGTTGGTCACCAATTAATGAACTACTGCCAACAGCATACCCTCACAAGCAAAGATTACTGTTTTGCTTACTCACATTTGGAATTATTTTACCAACAACACGGTTTTACAACGATTCCTGCGAGTACACTTCCTAATAGCCTTAAATTACTTTATAACCGATACTCGCATAGTGGAAAGCGTCTTACACCCATGCACTATTCAGGTGCTCTAGATGATACCGAAAGCTAGCTCGAGACGACTTGAAGTCAAACGAATTGAAGTAAAACGAAAACAACTTTAAGCGGCTTGGGTGTATGCCAAGATGCGCAATAACTTAACCCATAACTAGTAAAGACTTGTCGAGTTTTGCTAAACTCCGCGATCTTATAAATAATTGGGACTACCGAGGTAAATCACCCAGCATGATGATCAATAAGAACTTGTTTGAACAACTGCCAACATTAGCGCAGGATCCCGCTCAATTTGAAACGCTATTTGCAGCGAGAGACTTCAGAACTCGTCTGATCCAAGCTATCCGTGAAGCAAGCAAACGCATCTACCTTGTTGCTCTCTATTTAGAAGATGATGAAGCTGGGCGTGAAATTCTGACCGAGCTTTATGAAGCCAAGCAACGCAACCCAGGTTTAGACATCAATGTCTGTGTCGACTGGCACCGTGCACAGCGTGGTTTGATTGGCGTAGCGCCAACTGAAACCAATGCGGCAATGTACAGCGCATTTGCAGAGAAATATGAACATAAATTCCCTGTGTATGGGGTTCCAGTTCGTGGCAGAGAAGTCTTTGGCGTACTGCATCTAAAAGGCTTCATTATTGATGACCAAGTGATTTACAGTGGTGCTAGCTTAAATAACATTTACCTCAACTATAAAGACCGTTACCGCTTTGACCGCTACCATGTCATCACCAATCCAGCTCTTGCTGACAGCATGGTGAACTTTGTTCAACAAGAGATGATTGAACACCCTGCGGTTAATAATCTGGCTTGCCTATCAAAGCCAGAAACCAAAGAGATCAAAGCTACCATTCGCCAACTGAGAAGCTCGCTAGCAAAAGCTGCGTATCAGTTTGAACCTCAAGAAGTGAACGCGAATCAAGTGGCAATCACTCCATTGGTCGGCGTGGGCAAAAAGCGCAACAAACTCAATCAGTGCATCAACCAGCTTTTAGCCATGGCTCAAGATGAAATTTTCATCTGCACCCCTTATTTCAACTTCCCGCGCAGCGTAGCAAAGGAAGTAAAAAAAGCGCTTAAACGCGGTGTAAAAGTGCACATTGTGGTTGGTGACAAAACCGCGAACGATTTTTACATTCCGCCAGAGCAAGCATTCAAAACCATTGGTGGCTTGCCTTACCTGTACGAACGTAATCTACGTCAATTTGCCAAAGCGAATGAAGCCAACATTGCCAGCCGTAAGCTTTCTATTCACTTGTGGAAACACGAAGAAAACAGCTTCCACCTTAAAGGTATTTGGGTTGATAAACGTTACATGTTGATCACGGGTAATAACCTCAACCCACGCGCTTGGAAACTAGATTTAGAAAATGCGTTGCTAATTCAAGATCACTACCACCACTTAACTGAGCAGTTCGATCAAGAAGTGGCGAACATTCTTCAGCACACTCAACTAGTCTGTACTTACCGACAAATTGAAAAGTTTGAGTGCTACCCAGATGCAGTACAAAAACTGATGAAGAAAGTAACACGAGTGAAAGCGGACCGCGTACTAAAACAGATTTTGTGATCTGCATAAGAAGCAGTCCCTGAAAAAGCAATTAACGAATAATCTCGACTAAATCCTGTAAGCCCTGAGACGCATCGTCTTGGGGCTTTCTTTTAGTACCCAGATCTTGTTTTTCTTGTTGCCGAGCCTGGTTGAAATCTTGGTTGCGATCTTGATTACGTGCTTGATTGCGTTCTTGGTGGTGATAGAGCTGAGTTAAGGTTTGATAGAGCTCTTGTTTCGCCTCTTCTTCCCCATGAATAAGATGAATTTGCTTAGGTTTACGCTCGATGCCCTCGATAAAGCGAAGTAAATCAGCTTTATCGGCATGAGCACTGTAGCCTGATAGCGTATGTATTTGGCTATTGACCGTTACCCATTCATCATCAATTTCAACCGTTTCTGCACCGGATTGGATCTGACGGCCTAATGTACCTTGGGCTTGATAGCCAGCAAAAATCACATCACTACGTTTATCAGGTAATAATGCTTTGAGATAATCCATCACTCGGCCACCCTCACACATCCCCGAGGCTGCGACAACAATCGCCGCTTCACCTGTCGACGCCAGTCGATTCACGATGGCGCGGTGATCGCGATAGCTATCAACGACGATGCACTGTTTAAATGCCAAAGGATGGCGATGAGCCTGTAACCGTTGCTTGGCCTCTTTGCCCCACAGTTTTTTATAACGACGATACGACTTGGTCACTTTCTTCGCCATGGGCGAATCAAGAATAATGGGAATATGCTGAGTAATTTGCGCTTTGTGGATGAGTTGTTCGATATCAAACAACAGTTCTTGAGTTCGACCGACACTAAACGCAGGAATGATGATTACCCCACCATCACGTAAAGAACGCTGAATGACAGCCATTAGCCGCTCACCACGCTCAGCCACACTTTGATGAGTTTTATCGCCATAGGTAGATTCGATAAACAAGTAATCGGCTCTTGGTGGGGAAACTGGATCAGGAATCAGCGGCGTATTCATTGGCCCGAGATCACCAGAAAACACCACGATTTCGTTGTTCGGTAGTTTTACCTCAACATAAGCTGAGCCCAATATGTGCCCCGCTGGGTTAAAACGCACTAACAAGGCTTCCTTAGATGCTTCCCGCTTTTTGTCATTTCTTTTACTACTCTTACTCGACTTGCTGGAAATTCGAAACCACTGGTTATAATCAACCGGTTTCATGCGCCGACGAAGTAATTCCAACACTCGATTACGCTGCCCTTGGTTTAAACCTAACTGTAGTTTTAAACCATCTTCAAGCATGATAGGAATTAACTCAGCGGTGGCTGGAGTGCAATAAATTGGCCCTTGAAAACCTGCCGCAAGTAACCAAGGAATGCGCCCGATATGATCAATGTGAGCATGGGTAACCACTAAGGCAGAGATATGTTTGATGGGAAAATCAATATCAAGCGGCCGAGCATCTTTGCCTTGAAACAAACCACAATCAATCAAGATACTGACACTACCTGAGCGCAGTTCATGACAAGAGCCAGTGACGGTATTTTTTCCACCATGATGAATGACTTGCATTGACTATCCTTAGCTAAACCCGACACAGAGTGATTAATACAACGGTTTTGTTGTAATAACATAATTACGAATACATGGTTTCCATTTCCTAGGTACTGTAAACTAAAAATGGAACTGACAAGCAACATTCGGTGCAAAGATTGAAATGAGAACTTATGGTTATGTGAGTAAGGTAAGAGGCTAGTCAACAGATGAACGAAAGCCTAAACAGCTAGTTTTTATAAGGTCAAACTCTGTGATTTGGCAAACGAACTCTAAGCATAAAGTTAAGTAAGATAAGGATATAAACAAAGTAACTCTATTATATAATCCCGAGATTGTCCGACTTTACGTACGACTGGTCTTTATTCAGCGCGACGTTTCTTCTAAAATCCTCTCTGGCTATACTAATTATTCTTTAATACAGGCTTAATATCGTGTTCATTCCCTTTGTCGACTTGGCTTTTTTGTTCTTTTTCTCTCTCGCATCGCTGTTTTTGCTGCGCAAAATTGCCAAAAAAATAGGTTTAGTCGACAAACCCAATGAACGTAAATTTCATAATGGTGCCATACCACTTGTCGGTGGTATCTCAATCTGTGTTTCGCTACTGTATTTTCTATTAAATAATCAATCCATCATCCCTAATGTACACCTTTATGCTGGTTGCATCTTAATCCTTGTTTTTGTCGGAGCGCTTGATGACAAGTTTGACCTGAGCTTTAAGCTACGTTTTGCGGTGCAGGCTGGGCTTTCCGTTGCCATGATGACACTAGGTGGCATTGAACTGCATACTATTGGCAATGTATTTGGTAGTGGTGAAGTTGACTTAGGTTGGCTTGGCTATGTGGTGACCATATTCGCTGTGGTAGGTGCGATCAATGCGTTTAATATGGTTGACGGTATTGATGGCTTGCTAGGTGGGTTATCTATTGTGACATTTGGCGGGTTAGGCATCATGCTGACCTATGATGGCCAAGCTAATATCGCTTATCTTTGCATGGTGCTTGTGACCGTAATAGTGCCATACATTCTACTTAACTTAGGCGCGTTTGGTCGTAAGCGAAAAATCTTTATGGGGGATGCGGGTAGCATGCTTATTGGCTTTACGGTAATTTGGTTTTTGTTACTTTCAAGCCAAAATGGCAGTAATCCTCCACTACGCCCAGTGACAGCCCTATGGTTAATTGCCGTACCATTAATGGACATGGCGGCAATTATGATTCGACGTGTGCGCCGTGGGGATTCTCCATTCAAACCAGACAGAGAACACTTACATCATATTTTTCAGCGCTTAGGTTTTAGCTCAACACAAACTCTAATTGCGATTTGTTCTATCGCATCATTGTATGCTGGCATTGGGATCTATTCAGAAATAAAGGCAATTCCTGAATATATTATGTTCTATGCATTTATGGGGTGCTTTGGCATTTATCTGACGATATTAAGTAATATCTGGAAAATTACATCATTTTTAAGAAAAAAATCAGTTAATAAATTTTAGAAGTGTTATATCTTTTAACTTTGACAACTCCACCATATATAAATATCCAATTAATTTATGAGGCCTTAGCTTAGCCTCATAAATTTTCAAGTTGAATTATATAAAGTCAAAAAATAATCACAAAATAACTTATTATTAAGAATTTAAGTATGCGCAAAAAGGGTAAGTACTACTTTTTCTACAATTTGCTCTATCTAGTTGATTAATTTTATCGAGAAATCGTTTCACTCAAGTAAACTAGACTTTTTCTTTGTCAACCCAACCTTGGTCAACAAAAAACGTAACGCGCTTGTTATATGCCAATAAAAATGCATAGAAAACAATTCTCTATTTGCATGCTTAGCTAGATGCAACGCACTAATTTCAGGATAATAAGTTACTCTTTCACCTGACAAGTAGCTCCGATAGCAAATGTCAATATCTTCACAGTACATGAAATAATTTTCATCAAAACCACCGAGTTTTGCATAGTGACCAGATTTAAAGGCAAGAAATGAACCAGCGGCCCAGTCAACTTTTGACGAACTGATTAAAGAACTTTTATCCAGAATAGAACTGTTACCCAGCCCAAGAAACGATTTAACAAATTGCAACAAAGTAGGGAATTTTCTGATCGATTGGTCATAAATCATTTTATTTCTATCTTTAAGCAAATTAATCGCCGATAACTTTACGCCTCCTACGCTCATATGGTCAATTAATCGCTCAATTTCCTTCGACTCAATAATTACATCGGGATTCAAGACAATAAAATAGTCTTCCTCAGTCATTCTAAGTTCTGAGCGGCAATATTCAAAAACAATATTATTATTTCGGCCAAAACCGCACCCATATTGATCATCGATCCAGTATAAATTAGGACTTTCTATCCAAGAATCAAAGTGATCTTTCGATTTGTTACTTTTAATTACCACTTGATATTCTTTAGATAATAATGGTAAACAAGCTAATTGATTAATTAAATCTGAGTGACCGTGCGATATTACAGCAATATAAATATTCATATTATAATGAAGTTTCCCAAGAAAAGCACTTTCCAAGCTTATCCTTTTCTGATACTAAAGGTTCTGAAAGTATAGGCCAATTAATTGCTAAGGTTTTATCATTCCAAATAATTGAAACTTCAGACATCGGTTCATAATAATCAGTACACTTATAAACAAACTCTGCCTCATCGCTCGTCACATAAAAGCCGTGCGCAAATCCTTTGGGAACCCATAGCTGACGCTTATTCTCTGCAGAAAGATATTCTCCAACCCATTGTCCAAACGTTGGTGAATCTTTTCGGATATCGACAGCAACATCAAATACCTCACCGGAAACTACTCGTACCAATTTACCTTGAGTATTCTCTGTTTGGTAATGTAAACCACGCAAAATACCTTTCTTAGATTTTGAATGATTATCTTGAACAAATTGCGTAGGCTTACCTGTTACTAACTCTTCAAACTGCTTTTGATTCCAAGTTTCCATAAAGAAACCACGCTCATCACCAAACACTGTCGGCTCAATAATCTTTACATCTGGAATTCGAGTATCAATGACTTTCATGGTTTTATCCTACATAAGCTTGAATATTATTTAATGCCAATTTCCAATTGCTCGGTTCAATGGAAAAAGTACTTCCAATTTTTTCCATACTTAAACAAGAGTTATTAGGGCGTTTTGCTGCTGTTGGATATTGATCGGTGGTGATAGCGGTTAAGCTCGTTTTTTTTGATATTACGCCACTTTGTAGCGCTACATCAAAAATAGTCTCCGCAAACTCAAACCAACTCACATGAGGTAAGCCCGTATAGTGGTAAATACCGTACTCAAACTCACTATCACTTAGAAAAATTCTCTTTGCGATCAGAATTAATGATTTAGCGATATCGCCAGCGTATGTTGGGCCACCAAATTGATCGCCAACAATACTAAGCTCATTTCGCGTCGCTCCTAAGCGAAGCATGGTTTTGACGAAATTATTGCCATTTTCACCAAACACCCATGCTGTACGCAAAATAATGTGTTTGTTACAGGCCTTTGCAACCGCTTGTTCGCCCGCTAATTTGCTTGCACCATAAACCCCTTGCGGATTTGTCGCATCGTTTTCAGCATACTCACCCTGTTTGTTGCCCTCAAAGACATAATCGGTCGAGATATGTAATATTGCAGCATTTATACTTTGTGCAACTTGTGCTAAATACATTGGACCATCACGATTAATCGCGTAAGAAAGTTCAACTTCTTCTTCAGCCTTATCTACCGCGGTATGTGCTGCCGCATTTATAATGATATTGGGTTGAAATTCATTAACCACTCGTTTGACGACAGTTTCATCGGTAATGTCCAAAGCGTCTCTATCAAGCGCCAGCACGGTAATATTGTTACATTCTTTCAATTGTTCAGTAAGGCAATACCCCACTTGACCGTGGCTACCAGTAATTAGCACGCGCATTAGTTCATTACCTTTTTTGAGCTTTCACTGACTAAACGGGATAAATACTGTCCGTATTCATTTTTCATCATTGGTTTGGCTAACGTTAAAAGTTTCTCATCACTTAACCAACCATTACGCCAAGCTATCTCTTCTAAGCAAGCAACTTTTAGCCCTTGAACATTCTCTATGGTTTGTACAAATGAAGATGCCTCATGCAAACTTTCATGAGTGCCAGTGTCTAACCACGCAAAACCTCGGCCTAATAGTTCAACGTTTAAAGAACCATCATTGAGATACATTTCATTGAGCGTGGTAATTTCAAGTTCACCACGGTGTGATGGTTTAACTTGCTTTGCCATCTCCACGACTCTATTATCATAAAAATATAAGCCTGTTACGGCATAGTTTGATTTTGGCGTTTCTGGTTTTTCTTCAATCGAAACCGCTTTCATATTTTCATCAAACTCAACAACACCAAAGCGCTCTGGATCTTTAACTTGATAACCAAAAACAGTCGCTAGACCTTTCGGTGTCAGCTCTCTTGCTCGAGCTAACTGCTGGCTAAAGGACTGACCATAGAAAATATTGTCTCCTAGCACTAAACATACACTATCATCACCAATAAACTCCTCACCAATAATGAAAGCTTGTGCTAATCCATCAGGGCTTGGTTGTATTGCATATTCAAGTTGAATACCAAAATCTGAACCATCACCCAATAGCCGTTTAAAACCTGCGTTATCTTCTGGCGTCGTAATAATTAAAATCTCTTTAACACCAGCCAACATTAACGTTGAAATAGGATAAAATACCATTGGCTTATCGTAGATAGGCAAGAGCTGCTTAGATACACCACGAGTTAATGGGTACAAACGGGTGCCTGAACCACCTGCTAAAACAATCCCTTTCATTATTTGCTTTCCTTTGATTTAGCAGACTCTACACCTAAGCGCTCACGCTGATAACTACCATCTTGTACATGCTGGCACCATTCACTGTTATCTAAATACCATTGCACTGTTTTACGCAAACCTGTTTCAAATGTTTCGATAGGAGTCCAACCAAGCTCTTTTTGCATCTTACTTGAATCGATCGCATAACGGCGATCATGGCCTGGCCGATCTTGCACGTAAGTAATTTGCTCTGAATATGCCGTATCTTTTGGCACCAATGTATCCAAAATAGAACAAATTGTTTCGACTACTTCGAGGTTTTTCTTCTCGTTATGTCCACCGATATTATAGGTTTCGCCAACTTTACCCTCGGTCACGACTTTATAAAGTGCGCGAGCATGATCTTCTACATAAAGCCAATCTCTAATTTGATCGCCTTTGCCATAAATCGGCAGCGGTTTGCCGTCGAGTGCATTTAAAATCACTAAAGGAATTAGTTTTTCAGGGAAATGATATGGGCCATAGTTGTTCGAACAGTTAGTTACCAGTGTCGGCAATCCATAGGTGCGTAGCCATGCTCGAACTAAATGATCACTGGATGCTTTAGAGGCTGAATAAGGGCTTGATGGCGCATATGGTGTCGTTTCAAGGAACAGTGGAAGATCTGTACTACTAGCGAATTCATCTGGGTGTGGTAAATCACCGTAAACTTCATCCGTTGAAATATGGTGGAAACGAAATACTCTCTTCGCAGCATCATCCAACGTATTCCAGTATTCTCGCGTCGCTTCTAAAAGCGTATACGTTCCTACAATATTAGTTTCAATAAAAGCTGCCGGGCCTGTAATAGAGCGGTCTACATGAGATTCCGCCGCTAAGTGCATTACAGCATCAGGTCGATACTGTGCAAATACTCTCCCCAACTCCGCTCGATCACAAATATTAACTTGCTCAAAAGAATAACGCTCACTGGAGTCTACCGACGCTAAAGACTCAAGATTTCCTGCGTATGTCAGGCAATCAACATTGACGACACTATCATTCGTTTTTTCAATTATATGGCGCACGACTGCTGAGCCGATAAAACCTGCGCCTCCGGTTATTAAGATTCTCATTTAAAATCCTTTGTTTAGAATTAAGTTAATGACAATTAACTGCCGACTCAATTATCTAAAATCAATAGAGATAAATATAACTTATTATTGATGTGGAATGTGCACATTAAACAATTTCAACTCAACACCAATTATATTTGGATATATTTAATTTTTTCTAAACATTTACCAACATATAATTGAGCACTTTTCAAATCATCAGCTTCTGCATAACAACGCAGCTCAGGAGCATTGCCTGATGGTCGTAAATGAATAATAGCATTATTTGATAAAATTATTCGTAAGCCGTCCAGTGTGTTTACGTCTCTTATCTCTATATCAGAAAAACCAAGCTGATCTAAAAAATCTACCGTGTTAGCTATTCCATGCTTCAAAATAATATCACTACGTTCTATAGAAAAGTTTTGAATACGATCACTGTAAGTTACTCGCTTAGGTAGCTCATTCACAAGGTTTGCGATACCTAGAGAACCAGAAGTAGCAAGTAACATTAATGCCGGTAATACTGCATCGCGGGTTGGTAGCGCTTGTAAATAGCAATGATTCACCCAAACATCACTACCTAATAAATAACCACCATTAGCTTCAAAACCTGCGACTGTTTTGTATTTATAATTTAAATTATCAAATTCAGCAATCACATATGGCGAACCAATTCTAGTCCGCTTTACGTGATTAAACCAATCACAATTTTCAATCAGTGTATTGCAGCTTACTGGTACCGCTATTGCCTCAATGTTCAAAGCTTTTGAGCAAAGAACACCCAAAATATCACCACGTAACCAATCACCATTTTCGTCAGCAACTAGTGGGCGGTCACCATCACCATCCGTTGAAAAAATAGCATCAAGATCGTATTGCTTTGACCAACGTTGTGCTTTTCGCCTATCTCGTTCTGAAACTGCTTCTGTGTCAATCGGTACAAACTTATCACTACGCCCGAGTGATATAACCTCGGCCCCTAAGCGCGTAAACAATTCTGAATATAAATCCCGTCCCGCACTTGAATGCTCATAGATACCAATTCGCTTGCCATTGAGAGGGGTACTAGCGTTAAACAAACTAATATAACGCTCTACATAAACTTGAGCCGCTCTTGGGTTTACCAATAATTCAGGTAAAGCACCTAAAATATCAAATTTTACATTGGCGTTAAGAATTGCTTGCTCATCATCTTTACTAATTTCGCCATTCGGCCGATAAAACTTAAGACCATTTCGGTCAAAAGGAATATGACTACCTGTCACCATAATACAAGGAATATTATCTTGCATCGCTACATAAGCTAATGCAGGAGTAGGAACGACACCATAATAATTAACATTAAGGCCCAATTGCTCCAGTGCTTTCATACAAGCTTGCGCCATGACTGGACTGCTTGGACGATTATCAATAGCGATAGCAACCGTGTTAAAGACAAACCGTTCTTTTATGCTTTTTATAAAAGCGTAAGTAAAGGCAACACATACTTCGGGAGAAAACTGCTCTACAAGACCACGAGCACCACTAGTCCCAAAAGTAACGCCGCTATTTTTAATAACTCTAGAACTAATTAGCATAGCTTACAATCTCCCGAAACAGTCTCTATAACGAATAATATCATCTTCACCTAAATAAGAACCCGTTTGAACTTCAATCATTTCTAATGGAATTTTTCCAGGATTTTCCAATGCGTGAATCGTTCCTAGTGGTATATAGATTGATTGATCTTCTGTCACTAAAATCGTATCTTCTCCATGAGTGACACTGGCTGTGCCTGAAACGACAATCCAGTGCTCCGCACGATGGTAATGCTTCTGGATGGACAGCTTTTGTCCTGGGTTTACGGTGATGCGTTTTACCTGGTCACGTTGACCAAAATCAATTGAATCATATTTTCCCCAAGGTCGATAAACTTCCCGGTGAATTTTATACTCTTGACGACCTGCTTCTTTTAGTTTTTCAACAATCATCTTAACTTCTTGTACATGTGACTTATCTGCAACTAATATGGCGTCTTTAGTTTCGACGACTACTAAATTATTAATACCAACAGTAGCAATCAACTTGTTCTCTGAGTACACATAATTATTGTTGGAATTAACCGCAAGCACATCACCTTGGTGTACATTATTATGTAAATCTTTGTCTGATACATCCCATAATGCCGACCAAGACCCTATATCATTCCAACCGGCATCCATTGGTACAACAACAAGATTACCCGAACCATAAGCAGAACAAACAGGTTCCATCACTGCATAATCAATAGAGTTAGATGGACATTCTTCAAATGCTTTTTGATCAATCCGCACAAAATCTAAATCTAATTGAGTACCCTCCATGGATTTTTTACACACCTCGAGCATTAGCGGGTTGTGCTTTCCGAGCTCCTTTAAGTATTGAGATGCTTTAAACATAAACATCCCACTATTCCAATAATATTCGCCAGAACAAAAATAAGCTCGAGCAATATCTAAGTCTGGCTTTTCGATAAAACTCTCGACTTTGAATGCAGAATCTCCTTTCTGCTTGCCACGTTTGATATAACCATAACCAGTTTCAGCGGCCGTAGGAACAATTCCAAAAGTGACGAGTTGATTCGCTTTCGCGTAAGGCAGTGCATCTCTAATTGCAAATTGAAAAGCATCCCGATTTTCGATCAAATGGTCAGCCGCTAGTACTAATATAATTGGGTCTGCATCAGTCTTGTCAACTGCCGATGTTTTTAAAGCTTGTAGCGCAGCTAAAGCTATTGCTGGAGCCGTATTACGACCAAATGGTTCTAAAATAATACCTGAGTGTTTGAATCCTCCTAGGCGAATTTGTTCTGCTGCAATAAACCGGTGTTCTTCGTTACAAACCAATAGAGGTGGTTGGTGATTAATCCCTTGTAAACGAGCAAAAGTTTGCTGCAGCATAGAGTCATCACTGGATATTTTTAGAAACTGTTTTGGATAAAGATCGCGAGATAAAGGCCAAAGGCGGCTTCCAGACCCACCTGCCATAATAACTGGGTAAAGCATTATTAATCCTACACATTAAACAGAAAATATAGGTATTATCCTATAAACCACTCAATTAAAAATAAACTAATATGAAAGAAAAACATATCAATACAAAAAACCAATAAAATCAGTATGAAATTTCAATATTTCATGGGCAGTAAATATTACCCCAACACTCTGGAACAATTAATTATAGCGACTATAAAGATAGATATAACCTCAAATAATTATCTGCCATATGTTTAGATGTATAACAACAACGATATTTGCTCTCTACATTTACACCAAACGTATCACCGTCAACAATACACCTTGCAATTGCATCAGATAGCGACTTGAGGTTGTCCAATTCAAACATAATCACCTCATCTTCAGTAAATGCTTCTGATATCACATCCAAGTCTGACACGATACAGGGCAAACCTAAAGAAGCTGCCTCTAGTAAAGCTAATGGAAACCCCTCTCCCCTAGATGGCAATGTGAAAGCATGCATATCTTTCAAATATGATAGCGTGTTATTGACAAATCCCAAAAAATGAACACGATCTGAGACGTTGTAATTGTGAGCTAGATTTTCCAATTCACTTTTATAAGGGCCGGTACCTGCAATATAAAAATGGACAAATGGGAATTTGTCCAGAACTTTAATAATTTGGTCAAGCCCTTTCCTTTCAGTTAACAGGCAAGCTGTTCCTATTTTGAAATGTCCATCAGCTGTCTTTAATTTCAAATCATTATCACAATTTTGTATAGAGAAATCTCGTCCATTATAAACATAATCAACATCGGAAAAAATAAGTTTGCTAACATAATAGTCCCTCATCGATTTAGATAAACAGATAACTTTATCATGAAAGCTCAACCCTAGTCGCCAAATCAAACTAAAAAGTAGTGCCTTAAGGCGGCTATTGTAGTCATATTTTAAGTTAATCATATCAATTTGATGTAATGTAGATATACACTTACATTTATACACTCCAAATGACAATAATTTTTTCACAAAGACAAACAAGTCCGGTTTTAACATATGAGTGTGTACAACATCATATATTCCGATATCAACGCCACCAAAAAAACTAATTTTCTTAGGAACAACTCCAATATCTATTTCAGGCCCATCACTATCATTAAAGTAATAAACATCAAGTTTATTTACTAATTTTCTAGAAACCAACGAATTTATTATATCGGCGGCAACAATATTTGGGCCCTTTTTGGATAAAGAGGGTAAAATAAAACATATTTTCATATTATACTGCCAAACTAATCAAGTCTATTGAGAACCTGAAAAGCATTATCTATTATAGCTTTCCATGAAAAATTGCCATTAATTAAAGATATGGCATTTTTTGATAATTTAGAAGCTAACCTTGAATCATTCATAACATCAATCGCACTATCAACAATGTCCTCTAGTGTATTCGCTTCAACAAAATGTATTTTATGTTCGATATTTGGAATACCCTCCACTCCAACTCTTGTTGAAATAATAGGTAAACCGGACGCCATGGCTTCTAAAATTTTGTTCTTTGTACCTGCCCCTAATCGTAGAGGGCAAATAAATATAGAACTAGACCAATAGTAATCCTTAACATCTTCAACGTACCCTGTACATTCAACATCAGGCAAACCACATATATCTAACGGTGGATTATTCCCAACTATAACTAGAGTTGCATCGGATATTTTTTCCTTTATTTTAGGGAATACTTCTAATGCTAGATACCTAGCTGCATCAACATTAGGGTAATAGTTAAAGTTACCAAGGAAAAGTATTGAAAACTTATTTCTACCATTATCTAAGCCAACATACCGAAAAGCTTCCTTATCCACACCTAGTGGTGAAACTATAATGTTACAATTGCCTTTGTTTTTTAAATTATTTTTAACGAAATCAGCATCTTCACAACTAACAAAACTAACTTTGCTAGCTATATTTAATAGGTGCTTTTCATAAAAAGAATAAATTTTATATTTACACAACGCTGAGGTTTTTTTATTTTCCCTATAAAGTCGATAGTTATATTTTGAAAAAGAGTCTACAGCATTAAGAAGTACAGGATAGCCATGCCCAAATGAAAACTGAGATAACATGGGACTAGAATACAGCGATTTATATTCTTTTTCTTTTAACATTGGCACTTTAAAACCAACATCTCTAGAACTACCTACCAAGCCTAATAAAGATCTTATTAACACCGAAGAGAAAAATAAAATTCTACTCTTTTTTTTAGCAAGGTAAAAAAATGTAACACTACAATTGATATCTTGTCTTAGAGCATTCTCATAAGACACATCTCGCTCACCAAATAAAATATAAACATCAATATTAGCATTTACCGGCGCATTAATTAACATTTCGTAATCATAGAGGCTTACTCCACTTCTATCTCTAGGATAGGGGAATTCCTCTAAAAGGAATGCGTAGTTAACTATATTACTCAAGGACATACCTCCTTTTCATCTGACTTAAAATTATATTTATACCTCTAAACACGCAATAGAATAAAAATACTGATAGAGCCAACGTAGAAAACTCCAATGAACTCCCGCTGGTCATTGGATAAATAAGTAATAATGTTGCATATTCAACTGAATATTTGAACCTCAATTTAATGCTATATACATATGTAATCAATATACATAGAAAAAGAAAAAATAAATTATAAACACATATAATTGGTGACTTTAAATATGAAATATATAGATTACCAAAAAATCCAACCATGTATGACTTATCGAATAAGTCACCACCAAAAATATTAATCAACAATCTTTCTGGGATAACATCTGGAATGACTGAAACACCTGCAACTGCAGCAAATCCATGTAGCATGAAATAATTTTCACTTAAATTTGGCAAGTTGTTTATGAAATAAATATTTTCTTGAATTATCATAGCTAGATTTGGGAATGAAGAAAACCTACCTATTAGTTTAATAAAAACCAACTCAAAGATTGATAAGCTAGAAACTAAAATTTCATCCCTAAGTTCATTTCTAATATCATATATAGTCCCAATAAAAGATGGAAAAATAAATATCAACAAAATAAATCTTATTGGATACTTTTTTACATATGAAGTTGGACTAAAGTTTAGCCTAACAAAAAAAGCCATTATTATATATAAGAAAACACCTATTCCCGCCCTCGACAAACCAAGAACGGCAAGGGCAATAACGATAAAAAATAGAACTTTTTTCGATCCCTCATGGACTAAAATAAATAAAACACCCAGATAAAAAGGGTTAATTCTATTTATTATTTTGATAAACGGCGAAATAAAAGCTGGCACACCCACATCACCCTGCCCCATAAGGCCAACACCAAAATAGAAAGTAACAAATAAATACCAGATAAGAATAAGACAAAATAGATAAGTAACTCTTCTAGAGGTAGTAATTATTACCTTACGCTCATTACCTAATGAGATGGATTTAAAAAAAACATAGAAGAAGAATAAAACAACATAAGGAAGTAATGTCAATAACAATACAACTGCCAAATCCAATCTTGATAATTCAGTTGAAACACCACCAAAATCACCATTATACAGCCCAGTAATATTGACGTATAAATATGATAGTATTGTTGCACCGATAAAAATAAGAAAACAACTACCCATCCCATAGTTATAACTTATGCTATTATCAGAGCATCTTAACTTAATACTCATTTGCCGATTTTACTACGTGATATTTCATGATTAACTTGAAAAATATCAACACCATGTTTAACTATAAATGACTTAGCTTTTAATCGTGATAATGCTTTTCGTTTAATTCTCCCCAACGATTTAATCAATAAACTCTGAATAAATACTATGATTTCTAGTTTATGATTTTTTAAATAACTCCCAATATATGGTTTTGTAATACTTCTCAGATGTGGTTCATTGGCATACATTGATGCATAAAACGTGGTAAAATTAAGAGGACAGGGTTGTTTAAAACGTTCATATACCTCAATAACCGTTTGAGGATAAACGGTATGTTCAGACCATATTTCTGGCAAATACTTTGACCAATTATTTTTCGTAGCTTCAGGTATATGTTCTTGATCCTGTATTTTACCAAAATGTTTATTCTCGGCGGTATACCCTCCACCACTATTTTTTGAAGCACCATATATAGTGAGTGGTGTAGCTTGGTACATCACGTTTGCATCTGTAAGCGCAAGTGACGCTGCCAATGCCATATCCGGAGATGCACCTAAAACATAGTTCCCAGTCAATTTTTTTATCTTCTTCAATGCTGAAGACCTCACGAGACCATGGTATAACCTAGGTAACTCTCCAATCGAAGTACATCCATTCGATAATAAACTATCTAATTTAGTATGTGCCGGATAAAGATTTTTTTCACCTCTGTTTGTGGGTATCCACAAAGCACCGGGTTGATTATAGTGATCTTCACGCTCAAATTTAACATTTTTCCACCAATAATAGGCACCTGGATAAATAACAACGTCGACATTCTTGTCATCTATTTGTTCAATTACACTCATTATTTCGGGTAAAACCAAATCATCATCGCCAATAAAACACATATAATCACCACATGCGTTACTAATTGCCATCTCGGTATTATCTACTATTGAAATACTGTCTTTTTGATGAAAATACTTAATCCTTTTGTCATTTTTAGCTAAAAGGTAACTAGAAAAACAACCATTATCAGGCGTATTGTCCTGTACAACAAACTCAACTTCGTATGGAAAAGCA
Source organism: Vibrio sinensis (assembly GCF_003605645.1). Classification (GTDB taxonomy): domain Bacteria; phylum Pseudomonadota; class Gammaproteobacteria; order Enterobacterales; family Vibrionaceae; genus Vibrio; species Vibrio sinensis. The sequence goes on from NZ_QVMU01000005.1 coordinate 139,918, forward strand.
TCAAGCATCACATCTAGAACTTGAGTTAATGTAGAATATCTATTTTTAGTCGGTATTATTACCGATAGCTTTGGCTTGGTGATTTCATTCATTGTACTACCTTTTTAAATCCTTAAAGTTAAATACATACACTACTAGCAACGCAATTAAAGAAAATAATGAAGCATATGGAATGGATAATATCGATCCAATTTCAAACCCGAAACTAACATTAATAAAAACCCCAATATAAACAATGGAAAATATTATTAAAACCGGTTTTAAACAACATATGAATAACCAAGTTAAATAATTACCACTACAATACCGCTTATTAATAAAAATTGACAACAATATAAAATTTAGAGCATTTATTATTAACCAAGGTATTGTTGCACCGAGTAATCCAAACATCTCTGAAAAATAATACAACAAAGGAAGATAAAGGAATATATTGATAATACCCAATTTAACAGACGTCATATTATGTCCATTAGCTATAGCTAGCTGAAAAGGCATAAGTTGTAATGATAAAAACAAATTTCCGAACAATAAATATGGCGCCAATTCTTGAACTGTGCTAGCTGTCACGGCCCCTAACCAGATGCTTGAAATGTCTTTTAAATAGAAGTACACATTAAAACAAACCAAGGAACTAACTACACTTATTATTATTGATGCTCGAAGATAAAGAGTATCTTTATCTTCGTATTCTCCCAACGATAATAAATTCGTTATCCTTGGCAGAACTGCAACAGCTATTGGTAATGTTAGAAAATATGGACTTTGAGATAGAATAGACGCCAAATTATATGAAGATAAGTCAGATAAGTCAAAACGACCACTAACAAATATTTTATCCATTTGGTTAATCAATGCCGACATAATAGATAGAGCTAACATTCCCGTCGAAAAACCAGCAACTTTCTTTAATGCAGATATATGACTTTCTTTATTCCTATTTGATGAACTACAGCCTATATAGCTTAACAGCCTAATTCTAAAAACAAGACAAAAAACTATTGATACAAGTATATACCAATAAAAATACACTTCTATCTTTGGTATAAGCACGAGGGGTAATAGAACAATTGCAGACCTAAAAAAACCATATATGACATGAATTAAATTCGCTTCAGATTGTCTCTCTAGCCCCATCAAACCACCAAAATATAGTGCCATTAATATCTGAGGTCCCATTCCTATAGCCATCAATTTGATACAATATTCAATGACTTCTGGATTCATCTCACCATTTGAATTTAACCAGTAATTAGCTAACCACTCAGCACTAAAGTATACGATAGATAAAACCAACAGCAGTACCATAGATATGGTTTTCTCTAGCGTAAGAAGCAAGGGTCTTAAATGTAATCTAGATTCAGTTCTTGCACATTCTCGAGAAAAAGCAGCTGAAAGCCCAGCATCAGCAATATAAACAAAGCTAAATATTATAGTTTGAAATGTTATTATTCCATAGTTTTCTATACCGAGTATTTTAATGTAAAATGGAACAAAAACATAAATTGATGTGATTGCCCAAAGCTTACTTAAATAATTAGCGAGCGTGTTAGAAATTAATTTACTATTTTTCATTTCACAAAATTCGAGTCTTATTAATTAACTTATAACTTAAAATCAATAAAGCCCATTATCCTTCTAATACTTTAATGGCATTTCGAACCATATACTTCACTTTCATTGGTAAGCTATTAACCTCATCAACTTATATTTAAAAGCTCACAAAAACCAAACAAGCATGTATATATTAAACCTATCATCCACATCTGATTTTCATTTAATCCTAGCTCTAGATAAAGTTATTACACAAAACCACCCAACAAGAGCTTAATATTGTTTTAACTTTCTTGTTCAAGGATTTTATTTTAACCTATTGCGGCAATGATAAAATATATTCCATGCCATTTAACTATTAGCTTAAGATGGGGTGTATCTGGATTCTGTATTTCCAACTCTTCTAGCTGGCACCCCTATTACTTTAGTGTTATCCGGTACACTTTTCATTACTAATGTATGAGATCCAACAAAAGATTCCATTCCAACATTAACTCTATTAAGAATCACAGAATTAGGCGCTAACCATACACCACTATCGAGTGTTGAACTACCAGCCATTACCACACCAGATGTAATTACGCAATTTGACCCTATTTTGCAGTTATGAGCAATAAAGACTAAACTATCTATCTTTGTAGATTCACCAATCTCTGTATAACCATCAAACAAACTGTTTGATATACAAGTATTAGCTCCAATTGATACATTATCACTAATTTTCACGCCACCAACATGTTTAACTAAATATGGAACTTCATTATTGTATAGAACTTGAAACCCTTGAGTGCCAATAACCGAACCGGGTTCGATTACAACATTATTACCTATTATACTTCCGCTATGTATAACAACATTTGCCCCTATTATGACGTTATCACTTATTTGAACCCCGTCCTCGATCACGGCGGTAGGATGTATTTTTACATTCTCACCATATTTTACATTCACATGTTTAAAATAAAAATCAGTTTGTTCGCACAAATACTCATGTAATTTATAAAACTCCTGCTCAGGTTTATCAACAACAATGAACGATTTACTTTCTATTATTTCAGCATCTAGTAAATCTAAGTGTTCTTTTGAAATAAAAGCAGCTACTATTTCTTTTTGTGCCAAGTATTCCAAGTAGCTTTCATTACCTATATATGTTAAGTTGTTGCCAAAAAGATCTCTATTAGCTAGGTTTAATGAGTTTATTTCTACGCTAGTTCCAACTAGTTCAACCTCAAGTATATCTGATATTTCTTTCAACTCTATTTTTCTAAATGTCATATCTAACCTATCTTGTCATATATAAATATAGCAGATAACGTCTACTACATTGACACTAGTGGAATATTGTTTTAAATGTAGAGCCAACCATTACCGATTCACAACATCAGATTTTCGTGTTCATTGTGAGTCAGTTGGAAGTAAAACAATGAGAAAACCACTTTAAATTACCCAATTCAATACAGCATAATATGTGAGATATTAAGCTGTACTTCCCGCATCTACCGTAAATGTTGCTCCCGTTAAGCCAGATGCACTCTCAGACATTAAATATACAGCCATACTCGCGGCATCTGACACTCTAGCGAGTCGACCAAGACAGCTGCGTCTCTTAATTTTATCAAGCTTGTCTCCAACTAATCCCTCTGTCATATTGGTCTCCATATAACCTGGAGCAAGTGTATTCACCGTAATTTGCGCTTTGCCCAATTCGCGAGCCAGTGATTTTGTAAATCCACTTAAAGCTGATTTAGTCGCACCATAAACGCTAAGTCCATTAAATCCTGTTGCACCAATAATCGAACCAACATTTAAAATTCTTCCAGTTTTATTAAGTAACATAGAACGAGAAACATACTTAGTCAGAAGTATTGGGGCTTCCACATTAATTTTTATCACTTCCGCGATATCGGCCTCATGCATCGTCGCAAGAATACCATCATGACCTAAAGCAGCATTGTTAATGAGCCCATAAATTCGACCATGTTTTTTAGTTATCTCTTTCACTAAAGAAGCAATTTTATCTGTATCATAAAAATCGAATTGATAAAAGCATACTTGTCGTGAGTGCTCATTTAATAAGTTTTCATATTCTTTAGTTATAGTGCGGCTAATACCAATCACTTTGTATCCAGAAACTATTAATTGCTTTGAGATCTCTAAGCCTAGTCCTTTTGAAGCACCCGTAACGATAATAGTTTTCATTTTTTATTCCTAACTTTTTTACCAGTAGCATTAGTTTCTATCGAATCAATTTGCCTAAACATTACAGGAATTTCAAACGCTTCAAGCCTCTTTCGACAGTGCTCAATTAACACGGCTTTTAACTCTTTATTTGTATATGTTGCACCTATGTCTGTAGGCACTATATCAGTAGCGACTAAAGCCCCTAATACAGGGTTCTTTTTGGCAAATACACGAGCCATCGCAACTAGAGGACTTTCTTCGAGCGCGGACTCAATTTTTTCCGGCATCACTTTATTACCGCCAACGTTTATCGAACCACTTGCACGCCCCAGGAAATAAACTCTTTTATCTTTAACTTCAACTAAATCCCCTGTATTAATAAAACCATCAGCATCTACATCTAACGCACCTCTTACAAAGTGAGTGCAACCATGCCGACTTTTTATCCATAACAAACCACTTTCAACTTTAAGTTGACTAACCAGCCCTGATTCTGGTTCTAAAAAATCAGAAGGAAAACCCTCTTTCTTATCTCTCACGGCAAAACCTACACCTGCTTCTGTAGATGCATAAATATGAATGATATTCGTATTAGGGTAGCTATTAGAGAGAGCTGTGAGGATATTTTGGTTGCTTATCTCACCTCCTAACGTAATTCGCTTAAGAGGCATTAACTTATGCGATGGAACCATAAGCACTTTTCGCCAAAATGACGGTGTTGCTGAAAGACAATTAACATTTTTATTCGCAAACAACGTAACTAAAGAGTCAATACGTTGCGTACTTGACGGGATAACTAACTCTGAACCTGCAACAATTGCTTGTAAATAAACTTGTAGGCCGGCAAAACGGTTAATATCATAAGACAGTCCCCAGATAAACTCAGAGCCTCGCGCTATATTTTTTTGTGCCGTAGCTGTCAATGAGTCCAAATTATATGAAGCGAGTTTAGGTTGACCTGTAGTCCCTGACGTAGAAAGAATGTAACTAGTTTCATTTTTTCTTCTCTCTATTACATTTTGTACTTCAGTGAACCTTTCCACGGATATAACTGTGTGATTTCCCAATCTCACAATATAATCTATTCTTGCAGCCTGATAAAGTTCCGTTTCATCTCCACCAATATCATTCGGCTGTAAGAAAACATTAGAGAATACACTATCTATTCCTGGTAAAAATAGGGCTAAAGACTCTTTATCATCAGAAATTACTGTGCAATTTTTGCCTTCTAATTCATGGTGTTTACTTTTAAACTCCTGACTTAAATCAAAAACATTACCAAATGTATAGAAAGAACTCTCTAAATTGAGAAATACTCTTTCTCTTGGTACGTCGTGCAAATAACTTATGATTTTATTATGCGTTTCTTTTTTCATAAATAGCTACAAACTCACCAAACGTTGACGGATAAATGGCATCTTCCATCTCTTGAAAAGGGTCAAAATCTAACTCTTCTTCAAGTAAAGCGACCAAAATAGCGAACCCAAGCGAATCTAAGCCACTTTCTAACAGTATTTGAGTTTCTTCTATGCTGTCATAACGTTTATCAACATCTGTTTGCTCTAACGCTTCATTAAATTTATCTAAAATAATTTTTCTCATTACCATTCCAATTTTTTATATTTAAAACATCAAAAAATTTACATATAACCATTTTGTTTACTTACCATGCGCAGCACAAATCATAATCAGCAAGCTTTTAATCACGCGAATTATCATTAGCACTTAATACTTTTAATAAGTAATTATTACAACTTCATTTTCGTAGAGAAATCTAAATATCAAAATCTGATTCTTCCACCCACCAACCACAAGGTAGGTTCAATTGTTTTCTTGAAAATTCATTTACTCCTTGTAAATGGCAAGCGTTACGACCAAAGATAGAATAGATATCATTTCTAACATGAACTTTTGATGCATATATTCCTTTTCCTCTCAATTCCAATAATAATTCATCCCTGCATTCAGAAAGTATTGTGTAGGCCCAATAGGATGGTGTACACTCATTTCTCTTCCTGATAAATTGCACATTTGAATTATTTTCAAAATACGCCTCCCAACGCTCTGCATTAATTCGCTGTTGTTTCAATAGCAAATCGACATAAGGCATCTGAGAAGAACCAACAAAACCTGAAATGTTATTCATTGCCGAGGAATCGCCAATAACATCAATATTACAACTTTCTGATATTTCGCCAAACTGATCTCTAAAGATACTACGATTAACCCCCAAATCTCTGACAAGTAGAGCCTTTTCAAATAAACTTTGGTCCCTAATAGCGAGTCCACCACCATCTATGGCATTAGGTAATCGAACAGGTGTGAATGAAAAACAAACAATATCTGTACCATTATTTCCGATTTTATTACCTTTATATTCAGCACCAAATGACTCTGTTGCATCTTCAATGACAAATATTTTGTTATCCCGAGCTATTTGATTTATTTCATCAATATACCCTGGAATTCCAGCCCAATGATAATGAATAATTGCTCTGGTTTTTTTAGATATCTTCCTTTCTACATCTTTAGGGTCTAACGAGCCAGTTAAAGGGTCAATATCGGCCCAAACGACCTTTGCCCCTGCATATTTTACTGGCTGTGTACTCATCAAACAACTCATAGGAGAAGCAATAACCTCATCTCCCGGTTCAATTCCTATAAGCTTTAAAGCAAAAAAAACAGAGTTACATGAAGTTGTCAGTAGTTTTTTATTTCCGACATATAATTGTAATTTTTTTTCAAAATCTTTTGTATACGTTCCATAACTCAGTTGTCCAGAGTATAATATTTTATTAATACCATCTTCTAAACCCTCTGGCATAAATACTCTAAATATAGGAACCATGAAATCACCATCCTTCTCGAATTACATTGACAATATATTCTCTATCCTCATCTGTAACCCACCATCCACATGGAATATGAACCCATTCTCTCTCAAACTCATCCAACTTGCTTAGTTGTATTTTGCTGTCTCTAAAAATTGTATGGGAATCATTTCTCTTATGCAGATCAGAAACCATTATTCCTTTATCTGTCATTGTTTTGATAAAATTCTGTTTATTCTTTACTTTGACAGTGTAAAGCCAATAGGATGGTTGAGAGTTCGGATAATACTCTAGCAACTCAATTCCAGGTATATTCTTCAAAGCTTCGTCAAAAAATCTCCCGTTTTTAATATACCTATCGACAACTTTTTCTATATGATTGAGTTGAATTAGACCTACAGTGGCATTCACATTATTCATGTGATACTTATACCCTTGTACTGTAATATCATTTTCTTGTCTAGTCAGTTTTTTGCTAATTCCGAACCAACGAATTAGTTTTGCCTTCTCAAACTCATGATCATCTTTTAAACATAAAACTCCACCATCTATAGTGGTAAAATGCTTTATTGCTTGAAATGAAAAAACTGTATATCTAAAATGGTTTCCAATCTTCTTGTCTTCAAAAGATGCACCAAAAGCATGTGCTCCATCTTCAATAATAGGTATACCATATTTTTTTTCTATTTCTTGAAACTTCTTGATATCCATCGGAACACCAGCATAATCAACGACCATTATAGCTCTGGTTTTCTCCGTAATTTTCCTTTCAACATCTTCCGGACATAAATTTCCCGTTTTAGGGTCAATATCAGCCCAAACAATTTTAGCTCCAGATTGACTAATTACTGTATTGGTCGGTTCAGCAGTAAGAGCCGTCGTAATTACTTCGTCGCCATCTTTAACACCGGCAAGTATTAAAGCTATATGAAGTGCCGAAGAACCACTATTTACGGTCAAACAATTTGAGTTACCTAAATATAAAGCCAGCTTATTTTCAAAAATATCTACAGCTTCTCCTTGAGCTATATAGCCAGAATACAATACTTTTTCTAGTGCCGGCATTAATTCATCTTTAGGCGGCATAAATGTTTTAGTTAAAGGTATCATTAGTTTATCCCTAATTCTTCTTTGACGTAATTTAAAGTTAGCAGCAATTCTTTAAGTTCATTAACATTTAGTCTTTCTGTATTGTGAGAGTTATACTCATCAAAATCTAATTTCTGTGCTTCTTTTTGAACATATTTTGTATAGTTTAAATCTCTGTAATCTGCTGGGACTTGATAGAAGTCCCCCATATCCGTTGCTTTAGCCATTTCTTCTCGGCCACATAAAGATTCGAATAATTTTTCACCATGGCGTTCGCCAATAATTTTAATTTCATTGTCAGCATTGAATAGCTCTTTTAAAGCAATAGCAAGGTCACCCACAGTTGCCGCTGGTGCTTTCTGAACAAATACATCACCTGAATTAGCATTCTCAAATGCAAATAAAACTAGGTCAACTGAATCGACTAACGACATCATAAATCGAGTCATTTGTGGATTAGTTATTGTAAGTGGAAGGCCATTCTTAATTTGTTCGATAAAAAGAGGGATAATTGATCCTCGAGAAGCCATCACGTTTCCATATCTCGTAGCACAAATAGTTCCTCCATTATCCTTGACGCGCTTATCACGAGCTTTAGATATTGCTAATTTTTCCATCAGTGCTTTTGACATCCCCATACTGTTAATTGGATAAACCGCTTTATCAGTACTCAACACAACTACTTTTTTAACGTTATTTGCTGCAGCAGCTTCTAGAACATTTTCAGCACCTAACAAATTCGTTTTAATAGCCTCCATTGGGTAAAACTCACACGATGGGACTTGTTTTAAGGCAGCAGCATGAAAAAGATAATCAACACCACGCATAGCATTGTTTATGCTATCAAAATCTCTAATATCACCGATTACAAAATTAAGTTTATCACTCTTGTATTTTATTCTCATATCTTCTTGTTTTTTCTCGTCTCGGCTAAAAATCCTAATTTCTTGGATTTCTGAACCTAAAAAACGGTCTAAAACTGCGTTACCAAAAGATCCTGTCCCACCAGTGATCATGAGGACTTTACCTTTAAACATATCTTTGTACCTTTTGTATAAGCTTCTATGTTCTCCACACAAAGCTATCATCACGAAAATTACTAAATATTCAAGTTGAACAATAGCAAACCGTTAGTTGTAAACTCTAAAAGTAGCTAGCATAAGACTTTGATGTTATTGCACTTCAAGTGATTATGTAAGATCGAAACTCTTCGATAATTCTATTTAAGAAAGCCAATTTATGATCGCCTCATGTAATTATTTTTCGCAGCTTTTCCTAGGCTATCTCAATAACACTATAACGATAAAATACGCTACCGCCCTTGAGTTACGCCCTCAAAAGCAGATACACAAATTTTGTTTAATTTCACCGCGCCAAATTTGCGCTGAATTTTACATGAAATGATACCAAAACACCAACGCCCCCCAAATCCAACACTCTTATGGCACACTATGTCAGAAATGCATCACAGACGACTTAAGGCATTGTAAATCAACGCCTCTACTATCGAGAAACATCACTCATAGCATCCATTACTCCGACAATGATATACTTTAGTAAACTTATATAAATTGATAGGAAACCGTATGATCATCGTAACTGGCGGTGCTGGCATGATTGGCAGCAACATCATTAAAGCGCTTAATGAAAAAGGCATACGAGATATCCTTGTGGTCGATAACCTTAAAAATGGCCGCAAGTTTAAAAACTTGGTTGATTTGGATATTGCCGACTATATGGATCGTGATGATTTTCTTACCCAGATTATGGCGGGTGATGATTTCGGCCCAATTGATGCTGTATTCCATGAAGGCGCTTGCTCTGCAACCACAGAGTGGGATGGCAAATATGTCATGCTAAACAACTATGAATACTCAAAAGAGCTACTTCATTACTGTTTAGAACGTGAAATCCCATTCCTGTATGCTTCTTCTGCAGCAACTTATGGTGAAACTGACATATTCATCGAAAAGCCTGAGTATGAAGGTGCTCTCAATGTGTATGGCTATTCAAAACAGTTATTTGATAACTATGTACGCTGCCTTGAGCAAGATGCAAAAGAACACAACGAAACACTGTCTCAAATTACCGGTTTCCGTTACTTCAACGTTTATGGCCCCCGTGAACAGCATAAGGGATCAATGGCATCCGTTGCGTTCCACTTAAACAATCAAATGAACGCAGGCGAAAACCCTAAACTGTTCGCAGGTAGCGCCACTTTCCAACGTGATTTTGTCTACGTTGGTGATGTTGCTACAGTGAATTTATGGTTTATGGAAAGTGGTGTCTCAGGTATCTTTAACCTAGGTACGGGCAATGCGGAATCGTTTGAAGAAGTAGCAAAAGCGGTAATTAAATATCATGGTAAAGGCGAAGTGGAGACTATTCCATTCCCAGAGCACCTAAAAGGCGCCTACCAAGAGTTTACTCAAGCGGATTTAACTAAACTACGCGCTGCAGGTTGCGAGCATAAGTTTAAAACTGTAGCTGAAGGCGTAACTGAATACATGGCTATTATAAACGGCTAAGATGGTTGCTTAGAGCTAGTTTCTATAGAGGCTCGGTAGTCGCTCTACCCTGCCTCTATAATAATTTATTTGAGAATTATGAATACTAAACGTAATGACTACGATCCAAAAGCGTATAACCCAAGGTTTCAGTGGGGCTTTCTCGCTCCCAAATATTGGGGAGTCTGGCTTGGCTTAGCTATCGGATTACCTCTGTCTCTACTACCCAACAACACTCGAGTTTCGATTGCTCGATTCATTGCGAAAAAGCTAACCAAGAGACAACGAGGCCCTGTTCAGAAAGCCAGAATTAACTTAGCGCTTTGTTTTCCTGAAAAATCGGAACAAGAACGTGAGAACATTATCGAGCAGTGCTTTATTACTGCAGGCACTTTTTTAATTGGTTTCCCAGCGATTTCTTTGCGTAGTAAACAATGGCTAGAGCGTAATTCAGTTATCTATGGCCTAGAACACTTAAAAACCCTACAGTCGCAAGGGCAAAGTGCCATCTTACTGGTACCCCATTCTTGGGCCATTGATATTCCAGCGATTTTACTCGCATCCCGTGGATTACCTGTTTCGGCCATGGCCAACAGTCAAAAAAACCTTTTGATTGATTGGTTAATGCACAAGCAACGCGTGCAATATGGTGGTCGAGTTTACGATCGCAGTGGCGGTATCAAGCCTTTTATTAAGTCGGTCAAAGATGGTTATTTAGGTTACTACTTGCCCGATCAAGATCATGGCCCAGATCAGAGCGTATTCACTGATTTTTTCGCTACAGAAAAAGCAACCCTTCCCGGTTTAGGAAAACTAGCCAAGGTGAGTCGCGCTAAAATTGTGCCACTATTTGCTAGTTACAATACTGCCACCGGAAAGTACGAAATTGAAATTAAAGCACCATTAGATGATCTTTCTGGTGATGAAATGCAAGACGCTCGCGTTATGAATCAAGTCGTCGAAGAGTTTGTTACGCCAAAACCTGAACAATATATGTGGATTCTAAAATTACTTAAAACTCGCCGTGATGGGAACGATCCTTACGTGGGGTACTAACTTATATGGCTAGTATCATCGATACCGGCCATATGATTTTATGATTGCATATTCTTAACATCTTCAAGAATATGCTCATATACTGTGTTTACCTTATACTCATTAATTTGCTCAAACACCGATTCATCAAATGGCTTGGCCATAAAGTCATCTATCATGACTTTCAGCTCTTCTAGCGTTCGAAATAGTAGAACATTGTTCTCTCGATACAAGAAATGCTCTATTAAATAAGGGTTATTGGTGATAATTTTTTTTCCAGCGTATAAGGCTTCAATATATCGCATCGTGTTAGATGATTGTCCATCAATGGCTATCTCCAACACACATTTTGAATTAAGCAACTCAGACAAGTATTCCTCATAAGAAAATTTCGGTGATTTATCAAAAACAATAAAGTTACATTGGTAACTTTCTAACACTTTCGATAAATTATTGATTACTCCCTTTCTTCCTTTATCTACACCGACAAAACTAAAGTCATAATCATTACTTTCATTATACTTTGAAATTAAATTTAAGCTTGGAATCGGTACATTAAATTCTCTAAATTTATACTTTATTGAGTCACCTTTATCAAAGGTGTAGTTGATGAACTGCTCCGTTTCAGGTAAAAAACTCCCATCAAATACATTTCTAAATGTAATCACTTTAGGTATATTAAATTTTTTAACAGCTTTAATATCTCTCAAAGTATCAGTGGAAAATATGACATCAACGTTTTTTATTCTCCTAATTTCTTTACGAATAAAATACCCATAAATTGAGTGGTACAGCTCTTTCCTAAAAAAACACACCGCGGAAATACACTTAATTTTCCACTTGGGAAGAACTATGTGATTTTTTTCATAACAACCACTTAATGCGTCAATTTCCATTTTTTCATAGCTTTGTTTATAGCCAACAAACACTAATTTTTTCATTTTATTATTCATCTGATATAAGAGAGCTTTTTAAAGCTATCGATTACCTTACCCATATTTTGGTTCAAGACCTGCCCATTTAATACCTTTTCATACTGCACTAAATAAGCTTTTGCCATCACATCGGCGTTAAATCGATCTCTTGCGTACTCATGACATTTTCGACGAGAAAGTTGTTCTGAGTTTTTGACCGCATCAACTAATTCATTTTCATTAACAGATAATACGCCGATATTGTTAGGCACCAACTCTGGTAAAGAGCCATAAGGCGTACCAAAAACAGGGCAACCAAAAAACAAACTTTCCGTAATCGCTAAACCAAAGGGTTCATGCCATGTCACTGGAAATACCAAACCTTTTGATTGCGTCATTACTTTTGATTTGGTGACATCATCTACCATGCCCATAAATCGCACATGACGATCTAATGTAAAACGAAATCCCATTTTGAAATTTAAGCGATGCCCGCCTAGAACATCTAAAGATTGCTGCGCCTTACGAGTAATATCTATCGCCCCTTGCACATTCTTCACGCGCCAAGCCGCTTTACCTAAAAAATGAAATCGCTCACGCGAGCAATTCAAGTCAGGTTTTAGATAATTATCCCAATTTAATCCATTATAAACATACGCTTCAGCGCCATGGTTTTTGGCGTGTTGTGAAGAGACAAAAATCGTGTTCGCATCGATAGGCCCATGAGCGTTACCGTGCTGAGTTATAACATAAGGCTTTGATATCGCTTCAAACTGCGAATGAAAATGCACAACATCAATATCGTCAGGAATCTGATTATCCAATGGCAAATCAGGATTATATTCAATGACACGAGCCCATTCACAATGAGTGCCTTTTCCTGCCAGTAACGTAATACGATGTTGAGCTTGATATAATGCATATACCAAATCCCAAATCACTCGTTCTGTTCCACCATAATTAACAACAGGTAATGTCGCATGGGTGTAAATTAAAATATGCATGAAATTTATTGAGAGCCTTTGTTAGTGACCTTTCACTTTGATTTTCGCCATAATGGCTTGGTGTACATTGTCTGGAACAAACTGTTCCACATCCCCACCATGGATCGCGACTTCTCGAACCAAAGTAGAAGAAAGAAATGCATACTCTTCCGATGGTGTGAGAAACAAGCTTTCCAGATCAGGTTTCAAACGGCGGTACATCGTTGTTAAACCAAATTCATACTCAAAGTCCATAGTTGTACGTAGTCCACGAATCAAGATATTGGCTTTCTGATCCGTTGCAAAGTCAACAAGTAACCCACTAAAGCCAGCAACCGAGACATTGGGTAGTACACTGCATGTTTGTTGTAATAGTGCGACGCGCTCGTCTAGTGTAAACAAGGTATTTTTACTTGGACTAGCGGCTACGCCAATAACAATATGATCAAATAGCGTGGCTGCTCGTTTAATCAAATCAAAATGACCGTTAGTAACGGGATCAAACGTCCCTGGATAAATGGCTATACGCATACGCTTTCTATACCTTTTTCTCTTTTCGCTTAACTTAAAGCTTAAGTATGATCTTTAAGCTTCGGCTTTATTAGATAAGATGGATTGAGAGTTTACTAGAATAGGCTCAAGTTGCTCAATGACGGCCTCTACAGAGATGCGTGCCATTAGATCTTTGCCTTTCACACGCGTCCCCCAAGGTAAATCATTCACTCGTTTGCCATATTGCTCTAAAGTCACTTGTTCATAAACCGATACTGTATGGCCAAGGCTATTGTAAGGTCCGGTTCGATTCGGATTACTGTGAGCATAAAGCCCAATAACCGGCGTACCTTGTGTTGTCGCTATATGGGCGGGGCCAGAGTCGGGGGCAATAACAACCGTCGCTTTTCTTAAAACAGCCGTAAGCTGTTTTAGCGTGGTTTTCCCGACCCAATTGAGTAATGGTGAAGTCGCATATCCAACGATTTCATCAGCCAGTTTTTGTTCTCTTTCTGTCGGTCCACCACAGAGAACGACCTGATAACCCTTTTCATGAGCAAAGTCGGCGACCTGTGCATAACGCTCTGCTAACCAATTACGTTCATCTTTACTAGCTGCTGGGCTAATCACGATAAAGGGCTTATCTTCTACACAAGCGGTAATCGCTAAATCTTGTTCAGATAAAGGAATAAACCAAGATGGCCCCTCTGATTTACACCCTAAGAAATCAGCGAATTGTGCAAAATTATCGAGTACATGAGGCGCTTGGGTTGCCGGTAATTTCTTATTGGTAAAAAGCCATTGCGCTTCTTTTCGCGCGCGAGACCAACTAAAGCCCAACTTAATTTTTGCTTTAATTCCTAACGTTAATAAGCTTGCTCGCAGCGCTACTTGCATATGCAATAAATAGTCAAAGCGTTCACTACCTAACTGCGCCCATACTTTTCGCATTCCAGCAAAGCCTTGCTTTTTATCGAACACCACAACTCGTATGTTAGGTAAATCCCCCAATAATTGAGCTTCAATCTTTCCCATTACCCAAGTCACCTTGCATTCAGGGTAAGTGGCTTGAATTCGCTGTACAGCTGACAATGCATGACAAACATCGCCGATCGCCGACAAACGTAAAACACAAATAGAGCTAGGGGCGAGAATCTTTCTACTCATAAGAATCTCCAATCGGAATTCTAGCTTTTATCGCCTCAATCACACTTTGAGGTTTAATATCCTGCAAGCAAGGAGAGTAAAAATCATCACTGATTGCACATTTGTTTTTATAGCATGGCACGCAACGACGCTCTGACTGCAACAGAGTGACATTACCGATAGTTTGCTGAGCAATTCCGTTTTTATACAAGTTGGCCTCACAATTGACCTTATGCAGATAAGGCCATGGTGACCACATACTCGCTGGAGCAACACTGATCAATGAGATAATCGGTATTGGGTATCCTGACGCCATATGACCAGGACCACTGTCCGGCCCAACAAATCCCATGCTATTTTTTAGCAAGATGGATGTTTGCGCCAAGTTCAGCTGGCCTAATACACTATACAAATTAGGGTGTTGAGGAAGGCGGGCCAAGATCTCATTGACGATCGTTTCATCTCTTTCAAAAGCTGCGCCACTTAACACGACCTTATATCCCATATTAAGCATTCCCTGCACCACCTCAAACCAAGATTCTACAGGCCACTGCTTTATTTCATTGGATGATGGAGCATGAACCACAACATAATGCTCTGGCAAGGAATGGGCAATTGCATCCGGTAATGCGTCTTCCGGTGAAATCAAACGGGGCACGACATCAACGCCAATTAAACGAAGCATGCGAGCACTACGGCTCATTTTATGTTCAAAAACATGCTTTTCAATAATATGCCAATTGAAGATACGCTTCTTTAACCATGCCCCTTTTAGGCTATCATCAACAGCGCCAAGGCGTTTTTTACCAAATATAAAGCTATAAATCGCGGTTCTATCATTCAGCATTTCATTAACCACAAGATCATAACGACCACGTGCACGTAAAATCCGAAAGTAATCTTTAAAACTCGCTCTTGGCGATATCTCTACCAAATTATTTATATCCGGATTAGTCGCAAACACCATTTCCCCTCTCGCGTTAACCAACACATCGATCTGGGCATTAGGGTATGCTTCCCTTAGGCTGCGGGTAAAAGTCGTTATTAGTAAGCTATCTCCAATACAGTGAGTCGCAATAACTAATATTTTCTGAAATGAATAAGAATGGCTCATGAATCGTCAGCTGATCTGGTATACTTTTGCGTCTAGTATGCCATAAATAACCGCAACCACGACAGAGATTCATGTTTACTCATCTAGTATTGAACAACACTCACTTTTGGTATGACTCTGCATTATTAAGTGAAGATATACACCGAGTCTTTGATATTCAATTTTGGAAAGAACAACAAGCAGTTCTTGGTTCTGCACAAGGCCGTGGTACAACTTGGTTTGTACAAGGAGATCGCCTCGAATTAGCAATTCGACATTATCATCGCGGTGGTTTATTCGGAAAAATCGTTAAAGATCACTATTGGTTTACTGGCATAAAGAAAAATCGCGCCTTTCAAGAACTGGTCCTCCTTGATACCCTCCACAAACAGGGTGTTAATGTTCCAAGACCTGTCGCAGCAAGAATAATAAAACAAGGCTTTACTTATCAGGCTGATATTATTATTGAGAAAATAGCTAATGCTCGCGATCTTGTCGCTGTCTTACAAGAACAACAACTAGAACAACGAACATTGCATGACATCGGGTGTCAAATCCGTGCCATGCATGATGCTGGTGTTAATCATACCGACCTTAACATTCATAATATTTTGCTCGATGCAGAGCAAAAAGTATGGATTATTGACTTTGATAAATGTTATCGCCAGCAAGGTGAATCTTGGAAAAAAAACAACCTAGATCGCTTACAACGCTCTTTTTTGAAAGAGCAACGTCTCCGCAATATTCCTTTTTCTAATACTATGTGGACAGCAATCCTTGCTGGTTACGAAGAAACGATTTAATTATGAAT
The DNA here is from genome assembly GCF_003605645.1 of Vibrio sinensis. Lineage (GTDB taxonomy): Bacteria > Pseudomonadota > Gammaproteobacteria > Enterobacterales > Vibrionaceae > Vibrio > Vibrio sinensis. The sequence continues at coordinate 156,554 of NZ_QVMU01000005.1, forward strand.
TTTCGCTATGATATTAACGCATTACGGGCTTTTGCCGTAATCAGTGTGGTTGTTTTCCATTTCTTTGCACACTACCTTCCTGGTGGTTTCGTTGGCGTCGATATTTTTTTTGTTATATCGGGATTTTTAATGACAAAAATCATCGCTACCGGTATCGAGAAGAAGACTTTTTCCTTGGCTCAATTTTATGCAGCACGAGCCAGTCGAATAATCCCCGCTTTAGCCATAATGTGTATCGTCACTCTTATTGTCGGCATGATTTACCTAACACCATGGGATTTAAGAAAGTTAGGCAAGCATATCCTCATGAGTATGGGATTTATCTCGAATATTGCCTATTTAAAAGAATCTGGTTACTTTGATGTCGCAGCTCAAGAGAAGTGGTTACTACATACTTGGTCACTTTCTGTTGAATGGCAGTTCTACCTCATTTACCCGATAATAATCTTGGCCATAAAAAAACTATTTAGCATTAAATACCTAAATAAATTACTTTGGATATTGACCGCTTTTAGTTTTGTCCTATGTCTAATTTATGCAAAAGTCGACCCCTCATCTGTTTATTACACATTGCCAACTCGTGCTTGGGAATTATTACTCGGTGGGGTCGCCGCGACACAATTGTCTTATAAAAAATCATCACTAAAACATGTTAAAGCCATTAATGTTATAAGTTTTTTTGCTCTGATTGTGAGTATCTTTATTTTCTCAAGCTCTAATGTTTGGCCAAACTACTACACGGCATTGCCGGTCCTTGCAACGGCAATCATTCTCTATATAAATCAATCAAGTTCTACAGATTACTTAAGTAATCGTGTAATAAATAGTCTAGGGTTATGGTCATATTCGATTTACCTCTGGCACTGGCCGGTCAATGTTTACATCAAAACACTGACAAGTAACACCAACATAATCAATTTATTGGGCCTGAGCATTTCAATATTGTTAGGCTTTATTTCTTATAGAAGTATTGAGCAGTATCGACCAAAACTACAAAATATCAGCCTGAAAACAGTCCTTACTTACCCACCATTCTTGTTAATGTTGCTGACAGCACTACTTGGTCAACTGGTTTATGACAGTAAAGGTATGCTGTGGAGATTAACGACACAAGAGTTAACAATTGCGGATGCTATAAATGATCGCAATCCTCAAAGTAAGCAATGCCATGTCGAATTTGGTGATTCTCCTGAGTGCCAATACGGCAATGGTCCTATTGGTGCTATTGTTCTTGGTGATAGCCATGCGCAATCAGTAGTTAGAAGCATAGAAAAATCGGCACCTTCAAAAACCTCTACTTTAGATTGGACTCGAAGTTCTTGCCCAACCATTAAAAATGTCAAACGTGAGTTGAATGGAGGAGAGGTGTCACCCGAATGTGGTTTATTCATTGAATCTTCGATAAATAAGGTTAAATCTCTTTACCCCGGCATTCCTGTTTTTATTATTAATAGGACGGCTCTCTACGTTTCGGGAGCAAATGATAATGATTGGAAAGGATTGCGCCATAAGGCAAATCTCATTATTGATGACAAAAAATATCAAACACCTACACAAGATTATGAGTTAGGGATATTAGAATCATTTAAAGCGACTGTCTGTGAAATTAGTCAATCTAATCCTGTCTATTTGCTTAAGCAAACCCCAGAGCTTAGAGATAATGTTCCAAAGACAATGTACAAAAACTTACTTCAAGGAAAGGATGATATCTCTGTAAGTATTACACTTAATGAATATCAAAGAAGAATTGAACCACTGAACAAGTTGTATCAAGAGCTTGAAGCAGATTGCAACGTCACTGTTTTAGATCCTGCACCATGGCTCTGTGATGAAACATCATGTGATGGCGATATAAACAATAAGCCTATGTATTTTGATGATGACCATTTAAGTGAGTATGGTGCTCAACAATTAATCCCTCTATTTAAGCAGGCATGGGGGAAGTAAAATGGGAGCAGTTGCTCCCATCATAAGTAAAAATAACTATAAATCACTTGCTTGAGGTATTTTTAAATAACGCGAGTAACTTTTTCTTCTTTTTGTATATATGTCCACGAATAACTTCTGATAATGGACGAGCGAAACTCACTTTTTTCGCTCGTTCTATTTGTTCTTCAAAAGATAACTGCCCATATTGTGCAAAAAATCGCTGAAGGACTTTACGACCCCAATCTTTTCTTCCACTAGTTGAATAATGATTTAACCAGCTTTTTGCTGCGACTAATTCAACATCACGAGATAAAGCTTCAGATAACGCATATTGTTCCAGTGTATGCGCTCTGCATCCATTTTCTCTAAGAGTCGTGATAAGCATATCAGCATAATCTAGACTGTTAATCATTGACCCAGTCACACCAATAACCGCTGACGCCCACATAGTGGATTTATCAGTTACACGATAAGAACTACCATCTGCTAATAGGTGATTTTTGTTCCGTATTATCGCGTATTCATTCGATTCAGGTAGATCATTGATCTTTACTTCAGGAAAATACATCAACGCCTTTTTTGATGTTATCGAATCAAAATAGATATTAGTCGCTTGAGTGAAGTAAGTATCCGTATCTAGAAAAACCAACTTATCTTCAGGCTGTAAGTTGATATATTTTGAGATATATTTCAATCCTCGATTTTTAATACGAAAATGATAATTATTTCCTAAGCTCCAATCATTCTTTTGCTCTGAAGTTATCGGAATTACGAGAATTGGTAAATCATCAAAATGTTCTGTTTCTTCTGTTAGTACGACGACTTGTGGCCGATTCTTGCCATGCCAGTTTGCTAAAAAAGACAAAATACCAAAGCGAGCACCTTGATAATAAGTAAGATCATGTCCATAAATAACAAATGTTAGATACTGTTTTGATTCCATCCTGTCGTCGCCCTAATACTTATCTATATTCTGAAATAGTGCTTTTTGCTTATTGCTAAGATGACTGCGTACATGTGTTCTATAATTCTCTTTAAACCAACTACGAACTGTTGCATATAAGCCTGCCGTTCTACCACTTAACTCACTTGCAAAAAGACCAGTTTTACTTCCTTGTCTTACCAACGGTGGATGGGTCCAATAAATATTATACTGTAAATTTTCTCTTTCATTGCCGATTAAACCATCTATTGGAGCATTGGTAACCGTACTTTCTAAATACTTAACCATTCGCTTTGCAAACTCTAAATCGTACAACAAACCACCCGTCAATTTATTTGTTTTGCATAAATAAAGGTTCTGATTAGGCTTACGAACTGAGAAAGGTACTAGATTAGAGGCTTCTTCTATATTAACAACAAAACCTTGTTGTCCTTGCACTTCCTCTATATAAGTATTTAACTTAGTGACAAAGTCAGGGACCAACAATGCATCATCTTCCAATACCAAAACTAAAGGAATATTTTCATCAACCACTTTTTTCATTACTAGGTAGTGCTTATATAAACACGACATCTGCGGAAGATTCAGATCGTTAGAAAAAAACTCATGACGAATTTCTTCACTCAAATCATCAATATCACCACGCAACATATATTCATAATCAGTTAGACCGACTTGCGGAAGATGGGTGTCGATATGCTGGCGACGGTCTTCATAACCTTTGCTAACATGGATAATAAACGTTTTGATCATTGTATATTCTTCTTGGTTTGAATCGCATCAATAGCAGAAAGTGTTTTGATCAGTGCGCCTTGATTACGCACCACTACTTCTTTTCCTGCGATCCCTTTTTTAAACATTTCATTTTGGTTTGCTAAATTACTCATTAATACGTCAGCTAATGAAGCACTGTCTTCAACCACTGATAATGCATTTTCTGCCATTAGTTGTTGGGCTAAATCTGCAAAATTGTAATAACTTGGTCCTGTTATACAGAATTTACCGAGTATGGCCGGTTCAATAAAATTATGGCCACCGACTTTCTGGCCAAGTAAGCTACCGCCCATAAACACGATATCGCTTGCTGCAAGCAGCGTCATCATCTCGCCCATGGTATCTGCTAGGTAAACATCTACCGTATTATCTAACTCTTTAGCGCCCAATTGAGTACGGCGAACCACTTTTAGCTGATAGGATTCAACTAACTGAGCGACATCATCAAACCGTTCTGGGTGACGAGGGACTAGTACCAACAGTAATTCTGGAACCATTGCTTTGGCTTGTTGGTAAGCTGCAAGCACGTTTTCATCTTCCCCCGCATGTGTACTGGCGGCAATCCAAACTTTTCGCTCACAGCCCAACTGGTCACGAAGTTGATTGCCTAAAGTGATCGCCCCATCGTCAATCGCAATGTCATACTTTAACGACCCTGTCGTTTTTATTTTTTGTTGACTGACACCAAGAGCGATAAAACGATCTTGGTCAGCCCCATGCACAACAAGTAATTCCGCTAATTTTTTTAATATAGGATCAATTAACAGGCGCAATCTATGATAATTTCTTGCTGATTTTTCAGATAAACGACCATTGACCAAAACAATAGGAATATTTCGATTCGCGACTGTATGTATCGTATTCGGCCAAATTTCTGTTTCTATAATCAGCATCATTTCAGGGTTAACGATACGGATAAAACGACGCACACACCAAGAAAAATCGATCGGCATATAACGGTGAACGATATTATCACTAGCACCAAGGTTTTTTATGATCTTTGCTATTTGTTCAGCACCGGTACTGGTTGTCGTTGTAATCAGTAATGTTTTATCCGGGTATCTTGCTGTTAGCTCAGCAATTAACTTGCTGCTTGCAATAGCTTCCCCGACAGAAACTGCATGTAGCCAAATCACCCCATTGCGAGAGTTTTCAATTTTAAGAGTAAAACCAAAGTGCTCTCTCCAACGCTTACCAAACGAGGGTTTATTTGGCTTAGAGCGATATAAACCCCATAATAGAAGCGGGCTAACCAGAGCAAGCAAGATCGTATATAGGCCACGAGTGATAGCAGTCATGGCTTTAAGCTACCGTTTCAAATTGCTGGATAGCATTAATCACTCTGCTTGGTTGTAAATCCACCAAACATTTTAAATGACCTTTCGGGCAGGTACGTTCAAAACACGGACGACAATCAATATCCGTATTTAGAATTGCTAATTTGTCCGTTAGTGGTGGGGTATATTTAGGAGAACTAGAACCATAAACCGCGACCACATTACCCCCTACCGCCGCCGCAACGTGCATAAGCCCAGAGTCATTACTCACGACTGTTTTGCATGCCCCAATAAGATCAATCGCTTGAATCAAACTCGTGCCACCTGCCAAATTAGCACAGTATTGTTGTAAATCCGGTTCAACCTGCTCAATGATCTGAGTGGTGACTTCGTTATCTTTTGCTGAACCAAATAGCCACACTTGATAACCTTGCTTAATCATTGCTGTCGCAACTTGTGCAAAATGTGCATCAGGCCAACGCTTTGCCGGGCCAAATTCAGCACCGGGACATAAACCAAGGATTGGTCGCTCTTGATTTAGGTTAAATTGTTTAATGGCACTCTGCTGACTTTCATTATAAATCGTTAAGTGCGGGTAAGGTAAGTCAGCCAACGCACCAAGGCACCCGCTTCCCGTCATTTCAGATTTGGGATGAGCAAGTGCAACGTAACGTTCCAACATATATTGGAATGCTTTTTTGTTGCTACGAATATCATTCAACAAGCCATAACGCATTTCACCTTTCCAGCCAATGCGCTGTTTAATACCTGCGAAAAATGGAATCAGAGCAGACTTAGCCGAGTTTGGTAAAATATACGCCCGATCATAGCCTTGATTCGCTAATGATCTCCCCATCTTATAACGAGTTTTAAGATCGAACTCGCCATGTCCAAGTGGCATTGCCAAGGCTTGATCAATCTGGGGCATTCTTTCTAAGATTGACTTGCACCAAGCAGGGGCTAAAACATCAATTTTCGCCTCTGGATATTGCGATTTTAACTCAATATACAAACCTTGAGACATCACCATATCGCCGACCCATGACGGTCCAATTACTAAAATTTTCATACTTCTTTCTTCTGACGTTGGCCGGACAACTCAAAATAACGTTCTAACACTTTAATGCTGACAAGCTGCTCAAGTTCTTCATTCATAAATGGTTTAAGGTATTCATGTGCATTACGAATGATTTGTTTTGCTTCTTCTGGATGAGCTAGGTAATACTCAATTTTCTCTTCAAAATCGGAAAAATCATCTTTCACTTCGATGTAATGTATACCTGCTTGTAAAGTTCCTTCCATGAACCAAGTTTCAAAATGCATCTTCGGTGTAATGACGACTGAATTTGAAGACATCGCCCACTTTAAGTTAGAAGCAACATCATTGCCCTCTAAGCAAATTAAGAATTTATACTGTAGCTGTTCTTCAACCGACATAAAGGGTTGTTGCCACTCTGGGTGCTCGGAAGATGGGTTAGACTGCCCAGCATCAACTAACGGATGATCAAACAACGCCTGCATAAAACGGATACGATGCGGCTGCGTTACTGCACCGCGAAAGACCGCCATATCCTTTTTATCATCAAATGAAAGCGTATCGTTCACGAAGCGAAAATGACGACGTTTATCCAGTTTAAACAGTACTGAATTTTGATTGTCACCTGCTACTGGCCTCGCCTTAAACAAGGTCGGTAAAGGTTCAATGTGCGTTTCATCACCAAAATAATACTTAAAACGATACTGCTTCGGGAAGTAATGCAAAAACTCTTTTAAATCAAAATAATAAGAGGTATAGCCTTTGCGTCTATAATTTCCAATCTGCGTTTCATTTTCAGGAAGCACAAAAGGACTTTCTACCTTACAGTAGTAGTTCACTCGATTGGTTATTTCTTGAGACAAGCTTTGGTACTTCTTCTCCAACCGACTGCGGTTAAAGTTAAATACGCTCTGTGGAAGAATCTCTAAAGAGGCGTGTTTAAGATAATAGAAGAGCTTCATCCTGCTTCTCCCTTTCATTTTCAAGCATCGTCATAATAAAACCAATCAAGAAGAAATAATAAATCGCAGCCTGAGCATTGATAAATGGAGCATCCGAGAGATTACATATTGCAATAAACCCAGATAGCAAGATAAGTAATATCCAATGATTAGTCTCTCGATATTTCCTTGCCACTATAATTGGATATATAATGAATAATAAAAATATTCCACCGCCCATCAATCCATACATGACAAACTTATCTAAATAACCATTATGGAATGTCATTGTGATGAATCTATGCAACTCTTTATCAATATCTCCTTTTAATAACATTTCGTCAAATTCATACCTAATATCTTTCCCGTAGCCAATAATAGGTTTTTTACACCATAGCTTAAATGCAATTTTCTGCATATTTATTCGGTAACCTATGGATGTATTATAATTCCCATTTTTAATAGAATTGTATTCAGCGACTGTTGTCTCTATCCTTTCTTTTACGATAGGGATATTACTTATAAAGTAGCAACTTAATATTACCAAGCATAAAAAAACAATTGTTTTTAATTTGGATTTTTTTAGTCCATAAAAAAACAACACAAACACAATAATAGAAACAAATGCGATTAAAGGACCTCGAGATTGACTAATCAACAAAGAAGAAAAAGATAATATTAAAGAAAAAATTGACAGCCATTTCAATAACTTATTTAACTGTAAAAAAATAACACCTATTGATGAAACTGAAATTAGCCCACAAATTGTCGCGAATGGTATCGCATTAATAGGCCAAGCTCCTCGATTAAGTAAAGTCATCTCTTGATAATAGTACGCGTATACAAAACACGTTATCGCACTAAAAAATAAAAACCATTGTAAACGTTCAACTGTATAATATTTTTTTGGTGTAATTGATAATAAAAATAAAATACCAAGCGTTGCTCGCAGTTCTCGAGAGTCAAAACCATAAGTTTGATATGCAACGATAGAAAAAACACCACTCACTAATAATGCTTTAATCCAAATACTATTCTTGAAATTTTCTTTTATAACCTCAAACCGGAAATAAAATGTCGATATTAGCGAAACAATTAGAATGATAGGAACCAGGCGCATATCACCATCACCATCCCATAACATTCCAGTGGCCATCCAAAATAATGGTAGTAAAAATATGACACTAAGTGTTTTTTCTTTATTTATGATATTTAACATTTTCAAACACTCTCAGTACTCTTTTATTTATATGACTCCAGATGTATTTTTTGTGATAGTTTTTTATCACAAATTTACATTTATCAATTATTGAATCACCTTCACAATTGATTGAACTAGCAAATGTTCCATTTTTACTACCTTGTTGAACTAGTGCAGGATGAGACCAACAAATATTAAACCCTATAATATCTCTCATTTCACTTTGATAAACATCAATTGGAAGATGAGCCGGATTCAGCAAAAGATAATCATATATTTTTTTAGCTGCAACATAGTCAATAACATACCCACCGGTCATTTTTGTATACTTAGCTAGATAGATATGTTGATTTGCCACTCTATATTTAATAGGAACACTGAGATAAGCACTTTCAATATTAATCAAATAATTTGAATAATTTGAAGCTTCATCAACAACACGCTTGAGCTTATTTGAAAAATCTTTAGCTAAATACGCATCATCTTCTAATACTAGAGCAAATGGTAACTTGCGCTCTACAATCGCTTTATAAACAAGAAAGTGCTTATAAAAACAAGATTTTTCAGGAGCGCTTTGAGAACTGCCTTTAAACAGGGACTCTAATACATCTGTCGTTAAGTCTTTAATATCACCATCAAGCATATACTCAAAACTAGCGAGACCACATTTAGGTAGATGTGATTCAATGTGTTGTCTTCGCTCTTCATATCCTTCACTTACGTGAATCACAAAAACATGCTCAATGGGTTGCACCATTTAAGGCGTCTCCTACAACAATTTAGGCTTAAACAAAGGGAGTAATTATAGCGATACTTAACCTATGTTTCACGACTTCTTGGTCAGTAATTCAGCATTGCTGTCTGTTTTCTTTCGAATCAGACAAATACACTACCTCTGACACTGTGAACAAAAAAACGTATTCCTTTGACCTATCTTCTGCTCTTCGATCAATTCACCGCAAATTGTACAAGGTTTACCCGCTCGACCATATACCAAAAGCTCTTGTGCGAAGTAGCCAGGTTTTCCGTCAGCTTGGGCGAAGTCTTTAAGTGTGGTTCCACCTTGCTGAATCGCTTTCGCTAATACTCGTTTTATTTCGTCAACTAAACGCAGCCATTCAACCAAAGATATTTGCCCCGCAGCTCTCGTCGGGTTAATGCCAGCACTGAACAAAGATTCACACGCATAAATGTTACCAACGCCGACAACGATTTTATTGTCCATAATGAACTGTTTAACCGTGACTCGCTTACCTTGCGCTCTCGCAAACATGTATTCGGCATTGAATTCATCGGTTAACGGTTCTGGGCCGATATTGTTTAGGACTGCATGATTTTCGCCTGGCGCACACCAAAGCCAAGCTCCAAAACGGCGCGGATCGTTATAGCGGAGGATTTTTCCGTTAGTCAGCTTGATATCAACATGGTCATGTTTACCCGCTGTGAGGTCTGCATCTAAAATGCGCAGTGAGCCAGACATACCAAGATGAACAATGGCGCTGCCGACATCGGTTTCAATAATGAGGTATTTTGCACGTCGAGAAATACGGCGAATCACTTGATGCTCTAGTTGCTTGAGCTGTTGAGGAATATCCCAACGTAATTTAGGCGTGCGGAATGTGAGGGATTGAATGGTTTCACCCACTAAATGAGGTGTAATACCCATTCGGCTGACTTCGACTTCGGGTAGCTCTGGCATGGTGGATTCCCTTTAGAAAGTAATACCTTAAGGGAATAAGTAGCTCGCTTCAACTGAAACAGCTATCCATTTATCTTGCCAGTTTTTTAGTAGCCAGAAGTTCGGGGTTTGATAGAAAGTGATCCTTTGAGGCTCTTCAAGATCTTCATACCAAATCTCTATCGTTTGAGGAGACGAGAGTTGCGGTAGTAATTTTTGATAGCTTTCATCGCCAACTTCCGTGCCTGCGAGGTCTTGCCATCGCTGAACTAACTCGTCAGCATCCACAGCCATCATTGGTTCTAAGCGCCACTGCCCCTGATTTTTGTCTAGTGACCACTTAGAAAAATAGATCGCTTTAATATCATGACCTGGCTGAAGTAAAGAGGGATATTGGCTCTCTTGTGCAGGCGTAATCAAATAGGTTTTGATGATGCTCGGTAAATTCAAGATAAGCATGAATGCAACAACGCCAATGATTAAGATGTTATTCCAACGGCGACGTCGGGAAATAGAAGCTCGCATAGTAGCCGTCCTACAACTGTCTAGTTGATTGAAGTATATACTGAATTTATGCAATCGGAGAGATTTTGTCGGTAAGGCGCTCTTTTCAAGGGCTGAGCCTAAGAGATTTTACGCTTAAATTAGCTTACTTAAATTAGCCTAGTTAGTGCGGTTTCGATGACGCTTAGGTGGACATGTATAAATTGCAGGTATAAAAAAACCCAACACTGAATGCTGGGTTTTTATAAACATCAAAGAAAAAATCAATTACTTGATTTTAGCTTCTTTGTACAGAACGTGTTGACGAACAACTGGATCAAATTTCTTGATCTCAAATTTGCCCGGCATGTTACGTTTGTTTTTATCAGTTGTGTAAAAGTGACCAGTATTTGCAGTAGATACTAGACGAATTTTTTCACGAACGCCTTTCTTTGCCATTGCCTATTTCCTCTTAAACGTTTTCGCCGCGTGCACGGATTTCAACAAGAACAGCATCGATGCCTTTCTTGTCAATGATGCGCATACCTTTTGCAGTAAGGCGTAGTTTAACAAAACGTTTTTCGCTCTCTACCCAGAAACGATGAGTTTGTAGGTTCGGCAGAAAACGACGCTTAGTAGCATTTCGTGCGTGTGAACGGTTGTTACCCGTTACTGGACGCTTACCAGTTACTTGGCATACTCGTGACATAAATGTCTTCTCCAAAATCGTTTCAGCTCGATATCAACCTTGGTGGCCGAACCTCTTCTATTTCTAAACAGAAGGTTAGAGGTTTAGATCCGCTATAGAAAGTCTATACAAGGCTATCAAAGGTCGCGCATTATACTAACTTGGTTAGCATTGCTCAAGACCCGAACAGATCCTTTTTATAGATTTCTGTGATCTTTTTTTAAGCAGAGCTGATTTAAGTTCAAAAAAATGTCGGGCGATTGTAGCAGAAAACACATATCTCACAACTAAAATATGAGCAATTCGTCAAGCATTTTCCTTATTCCACCGACTCCTAGCGCGATAATCGATAGAATCTGGAAAAAAACATCTCTAAGCCCCTGTAATTTCATTAATCACGAAAAATGAGAAATAAATTTTTCAAAACTAATTAATCAAAAATAATCATAGCCAGCCTCTTTCCGCAAAAGAAACGACCTCACCATCACCGATAACAAAATGGTCAAGAATAGAAATATCGACCAAAGCCAGTGCATCACACAATCGACGAGTTATTCGCCGATCTGACTGACTCGGCTCTGCGACACCGGATGGGTGATTGTGGGCCAAAATTAAAGCAGCGGCATTATGCTCAAGTGAGCGTTTAACGACTTCTCGTGGGTAAACCGAGGCTGAATCAATCGTACCCTCGAAAAGAATTTCATCTTTAATCACGCGATGCTGATTGTCTAAAAACAGAACATAAAATGCTTCTCTTTGTCGATCCCTTAATCGACTAGAAAGATACAACTTGGTTTGTTCCGGACTGGTTAAGGCATCTCCACGTTTGAGTGTTTCACTCAAATAACGCTGCGTCATTTCAATCACCGCCTGTAATTGAACATACGTTGCTTCACCAAGACCTCGATGCTGACAAAATTCATCACAACTGGCTGCAAAAAGTTGACGTAATGATCCACAATCTTTGAGTAAATAATCCGCCAATTCGAGAACGTTCATGCCTTGCGTTCCGGTTCGGAGAAAAATAGCCAACAATTCTGCGTCTGTTAATGACTGCGGCCCTTGATTGAGCAGCTTCTCTCTCGGCATTGATTCTGTTGGAATTCCTTTCATTGTGCTTCCTCGCAGTTTTCTGTTCGCTATTCTCTATTCAGTTCTGATCTTTTGGCTTTGGGCCATCCGCCCTACTTCATTGCGTCACTGCTGTATGGCTGCATTTCATTTAGCATTGCAACGTTGCTTAAGCTTCATGCTTTGAGATTCATTATGCTAAGGAACAATATGGCAGAGTACGCTCCGAGAAAGAACGCTGGTCAATTTTAGCTAAGTCGGTATGGCAGTTAGTAAGTGCTAGCGTGCAAGTGACTTGTTTATCAGGCATCACAAGCTTGAGCATTCATACAAAAACATCCGCCCACACTTCTAGAGTCCAGCGCGGCTGCGTGATATCTTTAGCGCAGAAAATTTAAGGAAAGATCATCATGCAAACATTAGCAGGCAAAAAGATCCTACTCGGCATCAGTGGTGGCATTGCTGCTTACAAATGCGCGGAGTTAACCCGTCGTCTTATTGAGCGTGGCGCGCAGGTCCAAGTTGTGATGACCGCTGCCGCAAAAGAATTCATTACTCCGCTAACCATGCAAGCCGTATCGGGTCGCCCAGTATCCTATAGCTTACTTGACCCAGCTGCGGAAGCATCAATGGGCCACATTGAGCTCGCTAAGTGGGCCGATCTGGTTTTACTTGCACCTGCTACTGCAGATCTCATCGCACGTATGGCTGCTGGCATGGGTAACGATCTTCTATCGACTCTAGTTCTTGCTTCTGAGGCACCGATTGCCGTCTCTCCTGCAATGAATCAGCAGATGTATCGTAACCTTGCGACACAAGAAAACATCGCGACTTTAGAGCGTCGTGGCATACATATTTGGGGACCAGCTGCTGGCGAACAAGCTTGTGGTGATGTCGGCCCTGGCCGCATGTTAGAGCCAATGCAACTTGTGCATTTGTGTGAAGCATTCTTTAGCCCGAAGCCGCTACTCGGGAAAAACATCCTGATTTCAGCGGGTCCAACTCGTGAAGCGATCGATCCTGTTCGTTATATTTCAAATCATAGCTCAGGAAAAATGGGCTTTGCTTTAGCGCAAGCAGCTCGTCAACTTGGCGCGACAGTGACTCTTGTCAGTGGCCCAGTTGCCCTAGCAACACCTCAAGACGTGACTCGTATTGATGTTGAAAGTGCACAAGAAATGCACCAAGCCGTGATGACGCAAGCAATAGCGAACGATATCTTTATCAGTTGCGCTGCAGTTGCAGACTACCGCCCAGAAACCATTGCAGAGCAGAAAATCAAGAAGACTAGCGATAATGATGACATGACACTGCGCATGGTTAAAAACCCTGACATCGTCGCATCTGTCGCAGCTTTAACTAGCCAACGTCCGTTTACTGTCGGTTTTGCTGCGGAAACTCAAGATGTTGAACAGTATGCTAGAGGCAAGTTAGCGCGTAAAAACCTCGACATGATTTGTGCTAACGACGTCTCAGTCCAAGGCCAAGGATTCAATAGCAACAACAATGCGATAACCGTATACTGGAAAGAAGGTGAGCAAGCACTTACCTTAGATTCTAAAAACAATATCGCCCAACAAATTCTACAGATTATCGCCAACCAACTGTAATCGAGAATTTTACTTATACCAGATAGCCGCCTCTTCTTTTCACTAAGAATGGGCCGAATCTTCTTTGCTATAAAGTGGCAATTAAAGGAAAGCGTTCATGTCCGCAACAAGAAAAACAAACCGCCGAGATGAAATACTACAAGCGCTAGCGCAAATGCTCGAATCGACCGATGGCGCATCACGAATTACAACCGCGAAACTAGCAAAACAAGTTGGCGTATCTGAAGCGGCGCTATACCGCCACTTCCCAAGTAAAGCACGCATGTTCGAGGGTTTGATTGAATTTATTGAAGAATCCTTGATGTCTCGCATCAACCGGATTCTTGATGAAGAGAAAGATACTCTGACGAGAATTCGCTTAGTTTTGCAATTAATCCTTGTTTTTGCAGAGCGAAATCCGGGACTCACTCGCATTCTTTCTGGACATGCGTTAATGTTTGAAAATGAACGCTTACGTGACCGTATAAATCAATTATTTGAGCGTATTGAAACATCACTGCGCCAAATACTTCGTGAACGTAAATTACGAGAAGGCAAAGCTTTTCCTATTGATGAAAAGATCCTTGCAGCCCAACTTCTTGGTCAAGTAGAAGGCAGTTTAAATCGCTTCGTTCGTTCTGATTTTAAGTACCCACCCACTGCCAATTTTGAAGAGTACTGGGCTCTCTTAAGCGCACAAATTCAGTAATAAGTTAAGCGATAGGTTTATGAGTAAAGACAAATATACGAAACCGGAATTCTCTTTCTCCTTACTTCACCCTAAGCACTGGGGTGTATGGCTCGGTTTTGGCTCTCTTGCCATTATCGTCAACATACTCCCCTATTCTCTGCTATATAAGTTCGGCCGCTCATTAGGTACTTTAGGATTAAAGTACGGAAAAAAACGAGCAGCTATCACTGAACGCAATCTTGAACTCGCTTTCCCAGAACAAACGAAAGAAGAGCGTGATGCCATCGTATTAGAGAACTTCAAAAATACGGGCATGGCCATCATTGAGACAGGGATCACTTGGTTTTGGCCAACTTGGCGTTTCAAACGAATTATCGTAGAAAAAGACATTCATGTACTGCATGAACACAAAGCCGCGAACAAAGGTGTGTTGCTTTGCTGTGTCCACGCTTTGAATTTAGAAATTACCGCGCGAGCGTTCGCAGTACTGGGCGTGGGTGGCTATGGTGTCTATCGACCACATAAGAATCCGGCCTACAACTTCATTCAGCACTGGGGACGTACTCACAATGGTAACTTGCTGATTGACCGCAAAGATGTCAAACAGATGATCCGCGTGCTGCGCAAAGGTGCTCGACTATTTTATCTTCCAGACCATGACTACGGTCGAAACAAATCCGTTTTTGTGCCTTTTTTCGCTGTGCCTGATGCAAGCACAACTACAGGAACCAGCATTATCGCTCATACCAGCAAATGCGCCATCGTTCCCGGATCTGGTTTCAGAAATCGTCACGGGCAATACGACATTATTGCTGACACATCGATAGAGCAAGACTACCCACGAGATGAAACTGCCGCAGCTGCTTACATGAACACCTATGTTGAGCAAATTATTATGCGTGCGCCAGCTCAATGGATGTGGCTACACAAGCGCTTCAAAACAATGGCAGATCCTAGTCAGCCTAAAGGCATTCGTTACCAATAGCTCTGTATTCGTGTTCTTTTGTCCTAGCGCTCTTCTGTGCTAGCTTTGAACTGTCATATCGACGGTAACGCTTATACTAAAAAGCCCCAACCATTAGGTTTGGGGCTTTGAAAAAACTTAATCGAATACGTTTCTATACGTTAGATGCCGTATTCAGCGCGATATGCTTTTACCGCTTCTAAATGCTCAGCACTAGTACCTTTTTCTTCAAGGTAAGTGATAAGGTCTGTCAGACTTACGATAGAGATAATGACACAGCCAAAGTCACGTTCAACTTCTTGAATCGCAGACAATTCACCTTTGCCTTTTTCTTGGCGATCAATCGCAACAAGAACACCCGCTAGATCAGCGCCATTCGCTTGGATGATTTCCATTGATTCACGAATCGCAGTACCCGCTGTAATCACATCATCAACCAACATGATGCGGCCTTCTAGCGCGCTACCCACTAAGTTGCCACCCTCACCGTGATCTTTTGCTTCTTTACGGTTAAAGCAGTAAGGCGTGTCGATATCATGGTGATCTGCTAGTGCAACCGCTGTTGTGGTCGCAATTGGAATGCCTTTGTATGCAGGGCCAAATAATACATCAAACTCAATACCTGAATCAGCCAAAGCAGCTGCGTAGAATCGACCTAAACGCGCCAAGTCACGACCGGTATTGAATAAGCCAGCATTAAAGAAATAAGGGCTTTTACGTCCTGATTTCAAGGTGAATTCACCAAACTTCAAAACTTCCTTCTCTAATGCAAATTCAATAAACTCACGCTGGTATGCTTTCATCTCTCAATCTCTACTTAAAGGCCCAATACACTAGACCATTCATAAACAATAACGAAAATAAAAAAATAGCCTCCATTTAGGAAGCTATTAAAGAAATCAAATTATTCCGACAACGCGGATTTTTGAGCAACAACGATATCTGCGATGCCTTTCTTCGCCACCGTCAGTAGATCCATCAACTCCTCATGAGTAAATGGTTCACCCTCTGCCGTGCCCTGAACTTCAATCATGCGACCATCTTCAGTCATCACGACATTCATATCTGTATCTGCTGCTGAATCTTCAACGTATTCAAGATCGCACAGAATGTTTTCACCCAAGATGCCAACAGAGACTGCAGCAACGTGGCCTTTCATTGGGTTCTTTTTCAACTTACCGCTATCGATAAGGTGTTGGAATGCATCAGCCAAAGCAACGCTTGCACCAGAGATAGACGCTGTACGTGTACCGCCATCAGCTTGGATAACATCACAGTCAACTGTTACCATGAACTCACCCATCGCTTCTAGATCAACAACCGCACGTAAACTACGAGCGATCAAGCGTTGGATTTCCATAGTACGACCGCCTTGCTTACCATTGGCAGCTTCACGACGAGTACGTGAGTGTGTCGCACGTGGTAGCATTCCGTATTCAGCGGTTACCCAGCCTTTACCTTTGCCTTTCATCCAGCGTGGAACTGAGTCTTCTACTGTCGCGTTACACAATACTTTGGTATTGCCAAACTCAACAAGAACCGAGCCTTCAGCGTAAGCAGTGTAATTACGAGTAATTTTGATTGGGCGAATTTGATCCGCCTTGCGATCGTTTGGACGCATGGGCATCTACCTATTAATTAAGGGGAGTTGAGCTTGGTTGGAGCAGGATTATAACGGAAATAGACAACGGTTGCGAGAAGTCTATTTCTCGCCCATACCCACTATCCCTGCTACTATAGCTGAGTTAATTTTCAGCATAGATAAAAGACAGGAAAATTCGATGATTTATAGTATGACCGCTTACGCGCGCAAAGAAGTGAAAGGCGATTGGGGCACGGCTGTATGGGAAATTCGCAGCGTAAACCAACGTTACCTAGAAACTTACTTCCGCCTTCCTGAACAGTTCCGTGGTTTAGAACCTGTACTGCGTGAGCGCTTTCGTCAACGCCTTGCTCGCGGCAAGGTAGAGTGCGCATTGCGATTTGAAGCAAACCCATCAGCAAAAGGCGAGCTTACAATCAACGAAACACTGGCTCAACAAGTGATCAACGCCGCTGAGCAAGTAATGAAAATGACTGGTGAGTCTAGCCGTTTGAACCCATTCCAAGTGATGCAATGGCCTGGCGTAATGGAAGCTCCTGAACAAGACATGGATTCAGTAAACAAAGACCTTCTTGCTGGTTTTGATGCTGCAATCGGTGAGTTCATTGAAGCTCGTGGTCGTGAAGGCGAGAACATGAAAGCGTTGATCGATCAACGTCTTGCTATTATCTCTGCTGAAGTCATTAAAGTTCGTGCACGTATGCCAGAAATTCTAGAATGGCAACGTGAGCGTCTATTGAATAAATTTGAAGATGCCAAGATCGACCTTGATGCGTCTCGCGTAGAGCAAGAACTGATTATCTTGGCTCAAAAATCTGATGTTGCTGAAGAACTTGACCGTCTTGATTCACACGTAAAAGAGACCACTAGCATTTTGAAAAAAGGTGGCGCTGTGGGTCGTCGTCTTGATTTCATGATGCAAGAGTTTAACCGTGAATCAAACACACTAGCATCTAAGTCAATTAGTACTGACATCACCGCTTCAGGCGTTGAGCTAAAAGTACTTATCGAGCAAATGCGTGAACAGATCCAAAACATTGAATAATTTTTCATTGAAGAAAAACAAAAGCGCGATTCGTCGCGCTTTTGTTTGTTATGGCCATCGCTATTTGAGCAGTGACTGACAAATATTAACGTCTGCGGAAAGCTCTTTTCGTCGCTTACCATTTAATCTTTGTCGAATTGAATGCCACTGATTCAATGATGAAACCTCAAGTTTCGTCACAAAAATCCCGCCTAATAATGGGATCATCAACAAAATAGATGCCATCGAAATACTGTTTCCTGCAAACCACGTTGATAGACTCAAAGCGATCAATGGGAAAAACAAGAAACAAATTGAAGCCGTAAATGGCGTCGAAACTTGCCCCAACTTAAAGTACGCAACAATCCCCCCTACACTCGCAAACAAACCTAAGTAAACCACGGCTGCGACAGAATCAAATGCGAACATGGTTATATTTGGCTGCTCAACTAGCAATGACGTTATAAACAAACAGATTGACGCTACAAAGCTTGGAAGAGCGTTGTACGTGAGTACTGGAATGCCTTTACAGTGCTTCTCAACTAAAACATACATCATTGCATGTGTTATTACAGCGCCACCTAAAGAAACAAACCCTAGCAGGTAATCATCTCCGCCCAAGCTCATCTCATTGACCAATATTAAGATGAGGCTACATACCGCGATCAATAAGCCTAGAATTTGGACTTTTCGTAACCTCAAACCAAGGAAAAGGGTTGAAGTTATCATCACTGCAATAGGCATATTGGCAAAGATAATCGAAGCTAATCCCGAGGATATATACTGCTCACCAAAAATCATTAAAGTAAATGGAATCGCAAAATAAAAAATAGCTACGATTAACATCCAAACCATTTTTCCTTTGGGGAAAAATAGAGGCTGTTTTAGCAACTTAGCTAAGAGAATCAATAATGGCGCTGCGATAAAAAAGCGAAGCCCTGTGGCAAAAATCGGAGGTATGGTTTGTACTGCGATTTCCATCGCAAGCCATGTCGTGCCCCAAATTAAGCAAACTGAAAAAAACAATAGCATGGGTAGGTGTTTACGCAACATAACCACCTCCAACACAAAACAAAGTGATTGTACTGCTAATACGCATTAGGCATGAGCGCTGCGCCGAAAAGCACAACGTATTAATTAACGACATAAAGATCATTTTCTTATTCCCATCACAGGATGGTGTAAATAAATTTATTTACACGCATAACAAATACGCACGAAACATTCGCACAAAGATTTCGTACAAAAAGTGTGGTGTAGCAAAGTGCTACGAGATAGGAATTAGGCTATCGGAGGGCGATAGAGTGAGCGCATATCTGCACTTGAATAGAGAGTCAAAGGCGTTGCATTAACAACAAATCGATAAGGTGACTCATAGGAATGTAATAAGTTACCAATAAGGTAGCTGCCTTGAGTTGATCCTGAAGAGCAACATTGTTTTTCCAAGCAACTGCCGCCAACATCGCAACATCCCGATTCAGTCTGTAAAAGAGTATCGAGTCCCTGATCGGTACAATGAACCGCTTCTATTGCGGTATTAGACATCAGAAATTGAGTAGACAAAACATCTGCACGAACGAAAACACTCGATAGCAAAACAGCCATCAGAGTTATCACGAAAAAGCAGATAGTGGGTATGTTTTTACTGAACACCACAATGTCTCGTCAAAGAATCAATTTAATCGTGCAACGATAACGGTATAGATAATAATTAGCAACAAGCAAAACAGAGCTTTACATTGATTTACTTATACGTAGTGGTTACTAGTAGGCTAATTTACTAGCAATATGAAATTATCGATATTAAGTTCTCTACTCATCTTTTTCTTCAGTGCGTGGATCCACGTAGGGCCAATAATGGTGCCCGACTCGAATCAGTAACGTCGCACCAGCCAGCACAAATGCGGCTAAAGATAGCCAAACAATCATGGCAGAATCGAGTTCTTTCATTCCCAAGGTGATGTATCGGGCGATGGCCATCATCGCGATATAAATTGGGTAACGTACCGGAATCTTACCGTTGACGACAAACTGCTGCACCATGGCGAGCACTTCGAGATAAATAAACATCAACAAAATGTCCGTCAACTGAATGCGCTTCTCGACAAAGACATGCACAAACTCCTCCACCATTGCAAAAAGCGTGGCTAATGTAATCGCCACCAGCAAAACGGCTTCAAGGATGTGAAACACTTTTAAAAATGGACGACTAAATGATTTAGGTAAGTGTGAAGGCATGTGTGGTATCCATATACAAAATCAACTCGTTATGAGTTTAGCATGCTGATATAAAGAAAAAACACACAAAAAACGTGCTTCATCCCATCACGACTAAAGAATGAATAAAAAAGCCCGCAGACTAAACGGCGGGCTTTCACATCAATTGCTTCTAAGGCATGAGCTGTAGATTAGAGCATCACTAGGTAGGCAAGGAACAAGACACACAATCCGTAAATAACAGGATGAACTTGCTTACCTTTACCTGCGACCACCATGGTAAATGCGTAGCTGATGAAGCCCATCGCCATACCATTTGCTGGAGAGAAGCTCACCACGGTAAACATAATGGTAAAGAACGCTGCAATGCGAGACTCTTTTTGTTCCCACTGAATTTGCCCTAAACGACCAATCATGTAGATGCCGACAACTACCATCGCTGGCGCAACCATTGCAGCAGAAAAAACTGAGAACAATGGGAACATAAATAGAGATAGTGCAAATAAGCCAGCAACCATCACTGCAGCAAGACCTGTCTTCGCTCCTTGTGAAGATGCGATGCCTGATTCAGAGAATGCAGTGATTGATGTAGTACCTAAAATCGAACCAATAACTGTACCACCTGCGTCTGCAACCAGTGCTGAACGAGCATTTGGCACTTTACCGTCTTTATCAATAATGCCGGCATCGCGACCTACACCGATAATTGTGCTCAAACCATCAAAGAAGTCGACAATTAGGAAGATGATGACGATAAACAGCAGGTCAAACATCTTGTCTGTGGTGAGATTAGAGAAATCGAACACCTTACCAAAGCTGCCCTCAATACTTGGCGGCATCGAGAAGAACTGGTCTGGAATTGGTGCGTTGTTGGTGCCCATGATGACATCAGCAAGCACTGTCAGAATGATCGCAGAGATGAACGAAATAAACGTCGCCAACTTAATATCACGTACCATACAACCAAGTGCGATAAAGATACTGATATAAGCGATAATCACTTGCGGGTTAGAAATGTCGCCCATGCTCACCAAGATGATTGGGTTCGCAACAATAATACCTGCGTTTTTCAAACCTAAAAATGCGATGAAAAGGCCAAGTGAAACGGTGATCGCGAGTTTTAGGTCTTCAGGAATCGATTCAATTAACGCTTTGCGGATATTCGTCATTGAAAGAATCAGGTAAAGCACACCAGAAAGGAAGATACCGAATAAAGCCTCATGCCAAACCAACGCCACTGAACTGCTCAATAGCATACCTTTGAAGAAGCCGTTCATGCTCATACCTGGAGCAAGCATCACTGGGTAGTTACCCCAAATACCCATAATCAAGGTAGCAATAGCAGAAGCGATAGCCGTTGCTGTAAATACCGCACCTTTATCCATCCCAGGAATGCTTCCTAGAATCGCAGGGTTTACTGCCAAAATGTAACTCATCGCTAAGAATGTAATGAAACCAGCGTACAGCTCAGTACCAACGGTAGTATTGCGTTGAGTAATTTTAAAAACAGAATCAAGGACTCTAGGGGGAGTTTGCGACTTTAGGGTTGAATCGAGACTCACAGTAAACCTCTTACAGCTTGGGTTAGACCTTTATAAAAAGGTATGGACGTAAATTAGATCAATACGTTCCATTGCTGTATGAATGCACTGGTGCCTTTCTTCGCAACCTATGCTTTTACATGCAAATACTGCTTTTCTATGCAGATATTACTTTTCTACACAGAAGTACTGTAGTGACCAAGATAGGCTCGGTAGTAGAAACGTCTAAACCATTTTATTAGACATATACAGCAACGAAATCGTTTGCGCGGCATTGTAAGGAATTTGAATGAGAGTTCAATGAATTTCGTACGAAACAAGCAAATTAAAGCAAACGTTTGCCTTTTGGCGAAAATTTTGTTTCAAGCCATCTGTTCATGGCATAGAGAAAAACTCACCATCACCACCTGACTCAAGTGGTGAATAATTGTGTTCTAGTTGTCCTAAATAGAGGAAACGTGCTACTCTTCGCCTCCATTTTTCTGGCCTAAATTTCACCAATTCGATGAAATACGCTGGTCAGTGCTATCTTTTAAAGTAAGTCGATATAAAGTATCGGCTAACCATCCAACCAAATGTGGAAGTGTACATATGGGCAAAGGTACTCTTTATATCGTGTCAGCTCCAAGCGGCGCAGGTAAATCCAGCTTAATTTCTGCGATGCTAGAAACCAACCCAACCTACGCAATGAAAGTGTCGGTTTCACACACGACACGCGGTATGCGTCCGGGTGAGCAAGATGGTGTTCATTACCATTTCGTGCAGAAAGAATTTTTTGAAGAACTGATCGAAAAGAAAGAGTTCCTAGAATATGCAGAAGTGTTTGGTAATTACTACGGTACTTCTCGTGTTTGGATTGAAGAAAATCTAGAAAAAGGCATTGATGTCTTTCTCGATATCGACTGGCAAGGCGCTCGCCAAATTCGTGAGCAAATGCCTCTTGCTAAGAGTATTTTCATTCTACCACCATCAAATGGTGAGCTAGAACGTCGTTTAAATGCTCGCGGTCAAGACAGCGAAGCTGTCATTGCGAAACGCATGGCGGAAGCAAAAGCAGAGATTTCACATTACGATGAATACGATTACGTAATCATTAATGATGACTTTGACAACGCTTTGATGGATTTTAAAGCCATCATTCGTGCAGAAAGATTAAAGCAAGATAAGCAAGCATCTAAATATAAAGGCATGCTTGACGCGCTATTGGCGGAATAATCACCGCTGTTTACAGATGAGACGATCTTCTCGCTAGAATATAGATAGTGAAGACTGTATAATTTCTCGTCATACTAAAATTTAGTTAACTTATTGGAGTCCTCATGGCACGCGTAACAGTTCAAGACGCTGTAGAAAAAGTTGGCAACCGTTTCGACCTAGTTCTAATTTCAGCACGCCGCGCACGTCAAATGCAAACTGGTGGTAAAGATTCACTTGTGCCAGAAGAGAACGATAAGCCAACGGTTATCGCTCTACGCGAAATCGAAGAAGGCCTGATCACTAAAGAGATCCTTGATGCTCGTGAGCGTCAAGAACAGCAAGAGCAAGAAGCAGCTGAACTAGCAGCAGTTAGCAGCATCGCTCATAGTCGTTAATCGACTTTCTAACTCAACTATCTTACGGGCCTAAAGTTTGTATCTATTCGATAGCCTCAAAGACGTTGCCCAAGAATATCTAACAGAGCCTCAAATTGAGGCTCTGCGTCAATCTTATGTGGTAGCGAAAAATGCCCATGAAGGGCAAACCCGTTCGACCGGGGAACCCTATATCATCCATCCAGTTGCTGTTTCACGTATTCTCGCAGAAATGCGCTTGGATATTGAAACCCTGCAAGCGGCTTTACTTCATGATGTCATCGAAGATTGTGATGTCACCAAAGAAGATCTCGAAGTTCAATTTGGAACAACGGTAGCCGAACTGGTCGATGGCGTATCTAAGCTTGATAAGCTCAAATTTCGCGATCGCAAAGAAGCGCAAGCTGAGAACTTCCGTAAGATGGTTCTTGCCATGGTGCAAGACATTCGAGTCATCCTAATTAAACTGGCTGACCGAACCCACAATATGCGCACTCTCGGTGCATTACGTCCTGACAAAAAACGCCGTATTGCGCGTGAAACTCTCGAAATTTACTCTCCTCTAGCCCACCGCCTTGGTATCCACAACATCAAAACTGAACTCGAAGAGTTAGGCTTTGAAGCGCTATATCCAAATCGCTACCGTGTATTAAAAGAAGTGGTTAAAGCGGCTCGTGGTAATCGTAAAGAGATGATTCAACGCATCCACAGTGAAATCGAAGGTCGCTTAGAAGAAGTCGGATTACCTGCACGAGTCTTAGGCCGTGAGAAGAATCTGTTCTCCATCTATAACAAGATGAAAACCAAAGAACAGAAATTCCACACCATCATGGACATCTATGCATTTCGCGTAATCGTCGATAGCGCTGATACCTGTTATCGCGTATTAGGCCAAGTACACAGCTTGTACAAGCCTCGTCCAAGTCGTATGAAAGATTACATTGCCGTACCAAAAGCGAACGGCTATCAATCTCTGCATACCTCGATGGTAGGTCCACATGGTGTTCCTGTTGAAGTTCAAATTCGAACCGAAGACATGGACCAAATGGCGGACAAAGGTGTTGCTGCGCATTGGTCGTACAAAGGTAATGGCGAACGTACCGGAACCACCGCACAAGTGAAAGCTCAGCGCTGGATGCAAAGCTTACTTGAGCTACAGCAAAGTGCGGGCAACTCATTCGAATTTATTGAAAACGTAAAATCCGATCTGTTCCCAGATGAGATTTACGTCTTCACACCAAAAGGTCGTATCGTTGAACTCCCAGTGGGTGCAACGGCGGTTGACTTTGCGTATGCGGTACACACAGATGTAGGTAATACCTGTGTCGGTGCTCGTGTTGATCGCAACCCATACCCTCTTAGCAAGTCACTGAAAAATGGCCAAACCATCGAAATCATCAGTGCGCCGGGTGCTCGACCTAATGCGGCTTGGTTGAACTATGTCGTAACTTCTCGTGCTCGAACTAAGATTCGTCAAGTTCTGAAAACCATGCGTCGTGAAGAATCCGTTGCTCTTGGGCGTCGTCTTCTAAATCATGCCCTCGGTGAACGTTCTTTAGGTGATATTAGTGAAGCTAACATCAACCACGTACTAAGCGAACTTAAAATCGAATCCGTGGAAGAGCTATTGGCCGAAATCGGTCTTGGTGAACTGATGAGTATCGTGATTGCTCGTCGTTTATTAGGCGATGCCGATGAACTCACTGAAGTCGAAAACGTCGATGGGAAACCAAGGAAGAAACTACCAATTCGTGGATCTGAAGGTATTTTGCTGACATTTGCTAATTGCTGTCACCCAATTCCTGATGACCATATTATTGCGCACGTTTCTCCGGGTCGTGGCCTTGTTGTTCACCGTGAAACCTGTCCTAATGTACGTGGTTACCAACGTGAACCTGATAAGTACATGGCCGTTGAGTGGTCTGAAGATTACGACCAAGAGTTTATTACTGAACTCAAAGTCGATGTTCAGAACCGTCAAGGTGCCTTGGCAGAACTGACCAATGTTATCTCGAAAACCGGCTCAAACATTCACGGTTTAACCACTGAAGAGCGTGATGGCCGTTTATACACGGTTATGGTTCTACTAACGACGAAAGACCGCGTTCACTTGGCAAGCATTATGCGAAGAATCAAAGCCATGCCACAGACGCTCAAAGTACGCCGTCGTAAAAACTAGTCACCTGACTCTCATGCCCTTAACATCATTGATATTAAGGGCATTTTATTGATGTCCATATCGTTATCTTATCTGCACATAAATACTATGAACTTAGAACGCTACCAACGCATCCAACAAGTCCTTAAAGCTCGTCAAACTGACTTAACCCTGTGCCTCGAAGAAGTACACAAACCTAATAACGTCTCTGCTGTTATTCGCAGTGCTGATGCGACTGGATTACATAAAATCCATGCGGTTTGGCCACATCGAATGCGCACATTAACTCACACCTCAGCAGGTGCTCGAAACTGGGTTGAAGTCGATAACCACAGCAGTATTGCCGACGCGATTCAAACCTTAAAGGCACAAGGGATGCAGGTTTTAGTTACTAACCTATCTGATACCGCCGTTGATTTTCGCGAGATTGATTACACCAAGCCAACCGCCATTATCTTAGGTGGTGAAAAAGAAGGTGCATCTGCACAAGCAAAACAGCTGGCAGATCAAGACATCATTATTCCTATGGTGGGAATGGTGCAGTCCCTAAATGTATCGGTTGCCAGCGCAGTAATTTTGTATGAAGCGCAGCGTCAACGTGAAGCTGCAGGCATGTACAACAAGGAAGTCAGCTCTCTGCCAGAAGAAGTAATCCATCGCATTTTGTTCGAACGTGGTCATCCGGTATTAGCCAAAGTCGCCAAGCGTAAAGGACTAAGCTACCCACCATTAGACGATGAGGGTCAAATCATCGCAGATGAAGCTTGGTGGAAAGAGATGCAAAAAGCCTAAAGCTATTTGGCTCGGGGTCACTCCCGGGCTCTCCCTCCTATCACACGCTTTTATCTGTTTTTACCGCAACTCTGTTTGATAAGAACTTTTCCTGTACAAAAACACAGCTCAATGATTAACTATTATTAATTCCGTTTATGAGCAAATTGAGCATGTCGCAACTATTATCAGCTATCCCATTAACGTCGCTCTCAGGCGTCGGCGCTAAAGTCGCCGAAAAGCTGGAAAAAGTCGGCCTCAATTCAGTACAAGATCTGCTGTTTCATTTGCCATTGCGCTATGAAGATCGCACTCGTGTTTATCCTATCGCCAAACTGCACGCCGGATTGTGGGCAGCGGTTCAAGGTAAGGTGATGCATGTCGATACCATTTTTGGTCGACGCAAAATGCTGACGGTCAAAATCAGTGATGGGAATGGCACCCTCACGCTGCGCTTTTTTAATTTCACCGCAGCAATGAAAAATAACTTTACCGAAGGCAAAGTCGTTCACGCTTATGGTGAAATAAAACGCGGTGGATTCGGATTGGAGATTAACCATCCTGATTACAAATTTCATACGCCGAACCAAAAAGCAGAATCTGAACAAAATTTAACGCCGGTATACCCAACCACAGATGGGTTACGTCAATTAACCCTGCGTAGCTTGACGGATCAGGCACTCGAGTTACTCGACAAAGCCGCGGTACAAGAGTTACTTCCTGATGGGTTATACAACCATCAGATCACTCTCGCACAAGCACTACACACTATCCACCGCCCACCACCAACTATCAATTTAGACGAATTTGATGAGGGTAAGCACCCTGCTCAGATACGCTTGATTATGGAAGAGTTGCTTGCCCAGAACTTATCGATGTTATCGGTGCGCAGCAAAGGGCAGCAAGATAACGCGTTAGCTCTTGCTCCTTGCGACAATCTCAAGCAGCAATTATTGGCGCAACTGCCCTTCTCGCCAACCAACGCGCAAGCTCGTGTTACGACAGAAATTGAAGCTGACTTAGAAAAACCTCATCCGATGATGCGCCTTGTACAAGGGGATGTGGGTTCAGGAAAAACCTTAGTTGCCGCGTTGGCCGCTGTGCGCGCTATCGAGCATGGTTACCAAGTTGCTCTAATGGCACCAACGGAACTGCTTGCCGAGCAACACGCAATAAACTTTGCTAATTGGTTTGAGAAAATGGGCATTCCCGTCGGTTGGCTCGCCGGCAAGCTAAAAGGGAAAGCCAGAGAAACCGAGTTAGCTCGAATTGCCAGTGGCGAAGCCAAAATGGTGGTAGGGACTCACGCTCTGTTTCAAGAGCACGTTCATTTTCAGCATCTTGCGCTCGTCATTATTGATGAACAGCACCGTTTTGGTGTCCATCAACGACTTGAATTAAGAGAAAAAGGCGCTAAACAAGGTACCTATCCACACCAGTTAATCATGACGGCGACGCCCATTCCCCGCACACTTGCCATGACGGCGTACGCGGATCTTGAAACATCCGTGATTGATGAATTGCCGCCCGGTCGAACACCGATTCAAACCGTCGCCATTCCCGATACCAAGCGCGATGATATTGTTGATCGAGTGCGTAACGCCTGTCTGAATGAGGGAAAACAGGCGTATTGGGTGTGTACATTAATCGATGAATCCGAAGTATTAGAAGCACAAGCTGCTGCCGATACCGCGGAGGAACTTCAACGAACATTACCAGACGTAAAGATAGGTTTGGTGCATGGCCGAATGAAACCGGCTGAAAAACAAGCCGTGATGAAAGATTTCAAAGAGAACAGGCTGCACTTATTGGTCGCAACCACAGTGATCGAAGTTGGCGTTGATGTGCCGAATGCCAGTTTGATGATCATCGAAAACCCAGAGCGTCTCGGTTTGGCTCAATTACACCAATTACGTGGCCGTGTCGGTCGGGGTTCCGTCGCCAGCCATTGTGTTCTACTTTACCATTCGCCTCTCTCTAAGACGGCGCAAAAGCGTCTGAGTGTTTTGCGAGAGAGCAACGATGGTTTTGTTATTGCCCAACGTGATTTGGAAATTCGTGGTCCGGGTGAGCTATTAGGCACCAAGCAGACCGGCATGGCCGATTTTAAAATTGCTGATTTAGTGCGAGATCAACGCCTAATCCCTGAAGTTCAGCGTATTGCGCGTTATATTCATGACAGCTACCCAAGCAATGCGGCAGCCATTATTGACCGTTGGCTTGGTGAGCGAGATGTTTACTCTAAAGCCTAATTTCATACTCTTTTTATGCTTCTGGCATCAGTATTAAAAAGATCTCTATCTGAACGAACAAAGCCCCTGAGTACTTCAGGGGCTTTGTTTTTTATTTCCGCTTAAACCGGATTCTGCTAAAACTTAGCTCGGCCTAAACTTTAATCTTTATCTTGAAGAATTTCATTCCAAGGTAAGCTTTCATCCCCAAGCACAATGAAATTAGGATTTTCTAAGGTTTCTCGTTCGTTATACGACAAGGGTTCAAGCTGAGTATTCAAAATTCGGCCACCCGCTTCTTCCACGATGCACTGCGTTGCCGCCGTATCCCATTCACCAGTCGGACCAAGTCGCAAGTAACAATCCACAGCACCCTCAGCCACTAAGCACGCTTTCAAAGCAGCAGAGCCCAAAGGTACCAAATCATAATTCCATGCACTGCTCATACGGCTCGTAATGCGGTTAATATCTTGGCGACGACTGATAGCAATGGCGATCGCTTGTTGAGGGCCGACATGCTTATGGCTTTGAATACGCACACTTTCTGACATGTCTGGAATTTTCCATGCCCCTTTGCCTTGATAAGCGTAATAAGTCACACCAGAAACAGGGCCATACACAACGCCCATGATTGGCTTATTGTTCTCAATCAAAGCAATAATTGTCGCAAAGTCACCACTGCGAGCGATGAACTCTTGTGTGCCATCTAACGGGTCAACTAACCAATAACGATCCCATTGCGTTCGCTGCTCCAAACTAATATCTGCGGCCTCTTCCGATAACACTGGAATATCCGGCGTCAATTCGCTCAGCGCTTTCATAATCAACTTATGTGCGGCGATATCAGCACTGGTCACTGGTGTCTGATCTTCTTTGGTATAAGCTTCATACTGCTTATTTTCATAGATATCGAGAATCAGTTGCCCAGCAGAGCGAGCGATTTCAATTACCGCTGGCAATAAATGGGAATAATCTTTGGTCATGGTCATAAGGTCATCCTTTGTTGCTTTCGTTCGCTATGCTCTTAGCAAACGTAAAGCAAGCAACAGTGCGGTAATACTTCGCGCTTCACTAAAATCAAGGTGAGTAAGCAGCTCTTCTGCTTGTGCTAGAGGCCAACGAACCACATCTAGCGGTTCCGGTTCATCCCCCAGCAATTGTTCTGGATATAAATCACGCGCGACAAATAATGTCATTTTGCTAGAAAAATAAGAAGGTGCAAGAATCACATCTTTTAACGGAATCAGCGTATTGGCACCAAAGCCGATTTCTTCTTTCAATTCACGGTTTGCTGCTTGCGCTGGCGTTTCGCCTTGATCAATCAGGCCCTTAGGAAAACCCAACTCATAACGTTCTGTGCCAGCCGCATATTCACGCACTAATAGGATGTCCCCTTGTTCTGTCACTGGGACCATCATTACTGCGTGTCGACCACTTGGCTTCATGCGTTCATAGGTACGTTCAACCCCATTACTAAATCGCAAATCAAGAGACTCAATAGAGAATAACTTGGATTGCGCCACAATCTGTTTAGCCAATATCTGTGGTGGTGAACGTTTAGCCACGGGGGAACTCCTTTACCTTTGTTTATCTTCCTAATATATGAGAAAACTCAGCGGATTGAAAAGAAAAACCTCGATGGTTTTTCCTACGCCAAATAACAAAAAGGGCTGGCACAATAGCCAACCCTCTGGTCTCTTATACCCAAACAACCTCAAGATACGAGTTTCAGCGAGAATGCATTGGCTTTCAGGCAAGGCAACGATTTAAAGATCTAGTGGTTCTAAATCAAAAATCGTTAACGAAGTATGAGAGCCAAGGCAACTCGCCCTTTGGGAGCGTGTCACTGACTCAATTTCTTTGTCAAATAACTTGGAAATAGAATGCTATTCCGCGGCATTATTTTCCGCGAAATCGCATCAGTGACATCGCTCTGAATCATGTATCTTGAAGTAGTTTGGGTATATACCTCATCACGAAATTGTGATTAGTAGTAAGAGTGCTCACCACGATCATGCTCTGTTGCATCACGAACGGCTGTCAATTCACCCTCGAATTGCTGCAGTAGTTCTTTCTCGATGCCATCTTTTAGCGTTACATCAACCATTGAGCAACCATTACAGCCGCCGCCAAATGCAACGATCGCCATGCCGTCATCGGTAATTTCGACAAGACTAACATGACCGCCATGGCCAGCTAACTGTGGGTTTACTTGCGTTTGAATGACATATTCAACACGTTCAATTAATGACGCATCGTCTGCCACTTTACGCATTTTTGCGTTCGGTGCTTTCAACGTAAGTTGAGAACCCATTTTGTCCGTCACGTAATCAATTTGCGCATCTTCTAAAAATGGCAAACTTAATTCATCAACGTAAGCAGATAGTTTTTCAAATGTCAGCTCAGTATCAGTAGCTTCAACCGCTTCTGGTGGGCAGTAAGAAACACCACACTCAGCATTTTGAGTACCAGGGTTCACTACAAAGACACGAATGTTCGTTCCTTCCGGCTGCTGGGCCAAAAGTTTAGAAAAATGTTCTTGAGCAGCTTCGGTAATAGTAATAGTAGTATTTGACACGACGAATACCTGAGTAATTTTGTAGGCTATTTGTTCACCATTCTACTCCTGAAAATTCTGAGATCTAGCCCTTTGCACTAAATTCCAAAAATACCACGCAAAATTATGCGGCAGAAGTTCGACATATACAGTAAATATCAATGGTTTTTACCCCTGCATCAAGCAATATTTGACACAATTGTTGAACCGTACTTCCTGTCGTCACAACATCATCCACAATCGCTACATGGCTCACAGATGGTGGTAATGATGGTGGCAATCGAAGTTGAAATGCACCACGTAAATTCCGTAAGCGCTCTTTCCTCAACATTCCCTTTTGTGGCGGCGTCGATCTCGTACGCTTAAATAACCCACCACAAGGACGATTCAACTGACGAGCCAATGCTAACCCGAGATGTTCACTTTGATTAAAGCCTCGTGTCATTTTCCTCTGCCAATGCAAAGGGACCCAAGTAATAAATTCAGCAGGCTGTGAGATACGCTCCGCCAATATGTGCGCTAACGGCTTCGCTTGCCAAAACTGACGATGGTATTTAAGCCGATGAATGTAGGTCGATAATGGAAACTGGTAATCACTCACACAATAAAGATGGCGCCAAGGCGGTGGCTGCTTTAGACAGGCACCGCACTGCTCAACTTCATCGGTCATCGGCAAGCCGCATTGCTGGCACCTCGGCTCTGCAGCAAATAACTGTTGGCACACCAAACAAAACCAAACCGATTCATGATTAGCGCCTCCTGAAACAGCCAGTTGTCGATGCATGGGCAAGCGACATAGGTCGCACCAATTAGGCAAGACGGCGAGTATGCTTTTTATGACGCATTGCGATAACATAACTGACTCTATTTGAGGGGGAGTCACTGATTGTGACGTTCAAAGCGCAGTAAAAAGGATGGAATAAGTGGCACAAATTGAGAGTTTAACAACACCGCTATTCTGGCAAGTCTCAGGACAAGGGCCTGATTTAGTCTTGATCCACGGTTGGGGAATGAATGGTGCTGTATGGCAGCAAACCGCCGAGCAATTAAGTAAACACTTTCGTGTCCACGTAGTCGACTTACCGGGTTTCGGTCATAGCCATCAACACAGTTTTGATTCTCTAGAGCAACTGAGCCAACAAGTATTAGCTTCTGCGCCTGATAAGGCTATCTGGTTAGGTTGGTCTCTCGGTGGTTTAGTCGCGACTCAGATAGCATTAACTCAACCTCAGCGAGTCTCTCATCTCATCACGGTGGCCAGCTCACCTCGATTTGCAGCCAGTAAACCTTGGCGCGGCATTCAACCCACGGTATTGGATGCGTTCACCACTCAGCTTGTTGATGACTTCCAACTCACCATTGAGCGATTTATGGCGCTACAAGCAATGGGGAGCCCATCGGCTCGTCAAGATGTCAAAGCTCTGAAACAGGCGGTACTTTCTAGGCCAGCTCCGAATCCAGAAGCTTTGCTTGCTGGCTTAGCCTTACTTGCTGATGTCGATTTACGTCCATCATTAACCGATATTACCCTGCCGACCTTACGTCTATATGGGCGGTTGGATGGTCTGGTACCGATAAAAGTCGCAGAAGATACAGCACAGTTAATGCCAAGCAGCCAACAGTTTGTTTTTAATGCCTCATCTCATGCGCCATTCATGACCGAACTCGATGCTTTTTGCCAACAAGTCGTGGATTTTATCAACCCTTAAGATATCACTGCTAAAAATTTAGTTTTCTTCAGTACTAAATATTTTCCTCAACTGGTCGATAAATAGGCGACCCCCATCAAGCGCAAACTTGGTGGGTGGGCGATGCTGAGGAGGCCTTAGTTATGATAGTGTCACCAGCGAATGTGAGTGTGCCACTTATCGCCCCATCGGTTAATGTTCAAACGGAGCAAGCTGCACGTGATAACAAAGTACGTGAGCCGATAATACCAACCGTTGCATTAACAAAAACCACTGCTGAACGAAAAATCGATGCTGATGATAAAAGGCGGCGTCAAACCGCATGGGATCCATCAGAGCACCCAAGCTATGGTGATGAGGAGCATGCTGTTGAAGCATCTCAACATGAGACCGTAGATGATCCTTTGACTCGATTGTTTGAACTGATCTCTATTCGCAGTTACAGCGAGCAGCAAGGTACAGGCTACGCAATGCGGTTTCGTTTACCTAAACGTGTAATCGATGCAGCGATAGCAGAGGGCAAAATGGCAAAGCGCAGGGTCGTGATTAAGTTTCACTACGGGCATGCTGTTGCGCCAAACACTCCTTCGGAAGTCATTGCGGTGTTGTAGTCACCCACTGTGGTGAATACCGAAAACCAAATACCGAAAAAGCCACAAAACAAAATCCCCATTCAGCAATACTGGATGGGGATTTTTTATAGGTTTAAGTTATACCAATCAAAATAAGCTTTTAGCGTTTCGCTTTTGCAAAAGCAGCGGCAAACGCACCGCCCATGGCATTGCCTTGAGGCTCATTCTTTTGGGTATTGTGACGAGTGTTGCTGGCCGATGTTGAACGCGGTGTTGATGAGTGAGGCGCAGAAGAGCGCTGAGCACGATTATCTTGGCCCGGTTCATCGCTTAAGCGCATCGACAAAGCAATACGCTTACGCTGCACGTCGACTTCCATCACTTTCACTTTGACGATATCGCCGGCTTTCACCACTTCACGAGGATCCGACACGTAACGGTCAGTCAGCGCAGAAATATGAACTAAGCCATCTTGGTGCACACCGATATCAACAAACGCACCAAAGTTCGCCACGTTTGATACGACACCCTCAAGTACCATGCCGACTTCTAAGTCAGACACTTTATTTACACCGTCAGCAAAAGTAGCGGTTTTAAACTCAGGACGAGGGTCACGGCCCGGTTTATCCAACTCTTTGATGATGTCGGTTACCGTTGGTAAACCAAAGCTGTCATTCGTGTAATCAACCGCATGCAGGCCACGTAGGAACTCGGTATCACCAATGAGGCTCTTCACCGCTTTACTGTTCTTTTCTGCAATCGCTTTTACAACTGGGTACGCTTCTGGGTGAACAGAAGAGGCATCCAGTGGGTTTTTACCATCCATAATACGCAAGAAGCCCGCACACTGTTCAAATGCCTTAGGCCCTAAACGTGCCACTTTTTTCAAAGTAGTACGCGCTTCAAAACGACCATTTTCATCACGGTAATCAACGATATTTTGCGCCATCGTGGTTGAAAGACCAGCGACGCGAGTCAGCAAGGCTGCTGATGCAGTATTCACATCTACACCCACAGCGTTTACACAATCTTCTACGACTGCATCCAAACGCTTCGCCAGCATTGCTTGGCTAACATCGTGTTGGTATTGGCCCACACCAATAGATTTAGGATCGATTTTCACTAATTCTGCTAGCGGATCTTGTAGACGACGAGCAATCGACACCGCGCCACGTAAAGAAACATCCATATTTGGAAATTCTTTTGCTGCCAGTTCTGATGCAGAGTAAACCGATGCACCCGCTTCACTCACCATGATTTTTTGTACTTTCAGATTACCGCGAGCAATCAAATCAGCGACAAAACTATCGGTTTCACGCGATGCTGTACCATTACCAATTGCAATCAAATCAACGTTGTATTTACGTACCAGCTTATCCACCACGCTCATTGCTTGGTCATATTGCTTTTGTGGTGGGTGTGGGTAGATAGTTTCTGTCGTTAATACTTTGCCCGTTGAATCGACTACAGCAATTTTAGAACCCGTACGTAGACCAGGATCGAGACCTAATGTTGCACGAGGACCCGCTGGCGCTGCCATTAATAGGTCTTTCAGGTTAGTTGCGAATACTTCAATAGCTTCGATTTCTGAACGTTCTTTCAGAGCGCCCATCAATTCAGTTTCCATGTGCATCGACACTTTAATGCGCCATGCCCAGCTGATCACTTGCTTGCGCCATGCATCCGCAGGTGCGCTGCTTAAGCTAATACCATAGTGGTCAGAAATAATCGTTTCGCAGTAAGACTGACGAACACCCTCTTCTTGAGCAGGATCCGCATTCATCGCAACCGTTAAGAAACCTTCATTACGGCCACGCAGCATTGCTAACGCACGATGTGATGGTACTTTGCTTAGTGCTTCATTGTGTTCAAAGTAGTCTTTAAATTTTTCACCCTCATGCTCTTTACCTGCCACAACACGTGCAGTCAGTTCAGCATGACGATTTAAGTAGTGACGAATTTTTTCTAACAGGTTAGCGTCTTCAGCGATACGTTCCATGATGATCGCACGTGCGCCATCAAGTGCCGCTTTGTTATCTGCAATGCCTTTATCGGCATTGGTATAACCTGCTGCTTCCGTTTCTGGGGCCGTCTGCGCATCATTCCATAGCTTATCAGCTAATGGTTCTAAACCAGCTTCAATTGCAATTTGCCCTTTAGTACGACGCTTAGGTTTATAAGGTAAGTACAAATCCTCTAAACGTGTCTTACTGTCTGCTTGTTGAAGATCTCGCTCCAACTCAGAGGTCATTTTGCCTTGGTCTTGAATCGATTTAATAATGGTTTGACGGCGATCTTCCAGTTCACGCAGATAGGATAAGCGGCTATCTAAATTACGCAATTGGGTATCATCCAATCCTCCCGTTACCTCTTTACGGTAACGAGCGATAAAGGGAACCGTATTGCCGTCGTCAATTAAGTTAACCGCGGCGGTGACTTGCTCAGCACGAACATTCAGTTCTTGAGCAATCAAATTACAGATAGCTTGGCTCATCCGTTGAATCTCTATTATTAAGGGCGTTTGTGTATATATTAGGGCGAATTGTGAAAAATCCAGCTTTCTAGCCACAATGGTGATGATTCCCTCACGGAAAATCCGTCGGTGCATTTATCACTTTGCAAAATAAATTACCCCATTAACGAGGCTTAAGCTCTGCGACCAAAAAGTCCAACCAAGCTCTAACATGAGGTTTCGGGTATTCCATACCTTTATAAATCGCATAGATTTCGCCACTACCCTCTTCACTATGGTTGACGGTCCAGTGAGGTAGCACTTCCACCAGCTGTTGGGATTTTAAGTAAGGTTCAACCATCCAAGTTGATAGCAAAAGCACTCCCGCCCCTTGCAGCGCCGCACTCAATAACGGTGAACCACCTTTTGAGATTAAATTGCCACATACAGAGACTCTTCTCTGCTCTGAATCATTAGAGAAGTAGAAGTAATTTCGCTGGCGCGCATGGCTGATCAACAAACAATTATGCTGATGGAGATCTTCAGGCTGATCAATATTGGGGTGAGTCGCGAGATACTCAGGTGTTGCCACTAACGAGGTTAAGTTAGGCATCAACTTGCGCGCTTTTAAATTGCTATCCTGAGGCGTCCCAATACGGATTGCGACGTCGATATTTTCACGATTTAAATCGACGATATTGTTATCTAAATCTAACTCAACCGTCACTTGCGGGTATTTGGCGAGAAAGCGCGGTAAGATTGACGCTATCACCAAATTGCCAAAACTCTCAAATACAGAGATGCGCAATGCACCTTTAGGTTCGGTGTTATCACCTTTCATTTCAGCGATAAGAGAATTCGTTTCTAGCAATATTTTGGCGGACTGTTGATAAAAATACTCCCCCTCTTCTGTCAAAGAGACATGACGAGTACTTCGTCTAAACAGTGTCGATTGCAGTGTATGCTCTAAATTATCGATGGTTCTTGAGACGGATGAGGGTGCCATATTCAGCACTCGTCCCGCTTTTGAAAAACTTCCTGAGACCACCACTTGGTCAAAAACTCTAATTTGATTTAACACGACGCTTTATTCCACCTTTGCAAATTTCGCAAAACTCATTTAGCTCATAGGGCTATTCTGCTTTCAGAGATTTTAGCTCACAATTCTACCTGTCGATGAGACATAACAACCAAATTAAGGGCACTATCATGAGTAATCGTATCGATATCGCAAAAATCCAACCTAAAGCATTACAAGCCTTATTAGGCGTTGAAAGTTACCTTTCAACTGTCGAACTCAGCCCTGAACTAAAAGCCCTGATTATGCTAAGAGCCTCTTTCATTAACCACTGTGCTTATTGTATTGAAATGCACACTAAAGAGGCACTTAAACTTGGTATGGAACAACAAAAGATCTTTGCACTTTCTGCATGGGAAGAGTCACCTCGTTTTTCTCAAAATGAGCAAGCACTACTACGTTTAGTGGATGAGATGACATTAATCCATCAACGAGGTGTTTCAGATTCAACTTACCAAGCATGTATTGATGCTTTAGGCGAGCAAGGTGTCGCAGAAGCAATGATGCAAATCATCATGATCAACGCATGGAATCGCTTCGCACTAGCAACCAAAATGCAGCACTAATTTCAATTTAAATTGAGACAGGATGGGCCATTAGAACACGGGAAAAATTCATCACTGTGTTTTTATGGCCTCATTGAGACAAGAACAAAACATAAAAGGAAAAATGTTATTCGAGTACCGTTTTATCGTATTCGATGGCATTGACGAACCACTCTTTCTCACCTTCAGGTGTTTTCACACTAAACTCATCATCGACTTCTTTCTTAAGTAAAGCTCGCGCCATTGGCGAATCAATAGAAATGTAGGCTTTAGCATCGCCATAAATTTCATCTGGACCCACAATTCGAAACTTCTTAACGTCGCCCGCTTCATTTTCAATTTCGACCCATGCCCCAAAGAAAATCTTACCTTCTTGCTGCGATGAATAGTCAACGACGGTTACCTGCTCTAAGCGTTTACGCAAAAAGCGGACACGGCGATCGATTTCGCGCAGGCGTTTTTTGTTGTACTGATAGTCAGCGTTCTCACTTCTATCGCCTAAACTCGCAGCCCAAGTCACTTTCTTCGTTACTTCAGGGCGTTCTTCTCGCCACAAGTAATCCAGCTCAGTCTTTAGGCGGTTGAAGCCCTCACGGGTGATCAGGTTAGTTCTCACACTAGTTATCCATCACAGTTGATATAGTTTGATTGTCGCTGTTTTTTCATTACAGGCAATAGCAAACACACTCTCATTGCAAAATCTCCATCGTTCGTAACGCTAGATCTTCATAAAGTTCGGTCTGCATAAATAAGTAACCATGATAAATGTTTGAATAACTGCTCCGGTTTTTTATCTCTTATCACACCAATATTCGCATAATTGGGACGAAAAACGTCGAAATGAGGAATGGTTTGTAGTCATAGTGTTCAGTTTTACTCGGGTAAATATTGGGTAAAAATAGTACTGAATTTGCAGCGTTTCCAAATTGCCAGCTGCCTGTAACTAATCACTAATCACTAATCACTAATCACGAGAGACGCAAGATGGCGAATGATTTACAGCAATCCAGTAATAAAGCGAACGACTCTAACCTCATTGGTGACATTCTTTATTCCAGCGAACAAATTGACCATGGGGTCTCTATCGTAGCGGAGAAGCTAAACCACACTTTCCAAAACGAAAATGTGGTGTTTATCTCTGTCGTTCCCGGTGGCATTTTGTTTACTGCGGATCTGATTAGAAAGCTCAGCTTTGATGTGAAACTCGATTATGTTTCTTGCCACCATACTCCGGGGTCTCGAACTAATAACTCCCCGATTATCTATCAACAAAATATTAGCATTGATGGTGCGCATGTCATTTTGCTTGATGATGCGATCGAGTCTGGCGGCACAATGAAGCGAGTCGCCGCGTTTTTTGCCGAGCAACAGGGCGTACAATCCGTCTCTATCGCGACACTGTTTGTGAAACCCGGCCGAATTGATATTCCTTTCACTCAATATTTTGCTTATGAAATGGATAACGATGACATGGTGATCGGTTATGGCTTATCGTGGCAAGATCGCTTCAAAAACTTGCCATACATAGCCAAGCTCGCTCAAAAAGATGAGTCATAAATAGCGTCATTATTGAGAACTATTCGTTCATATGGCTAACATATTCAACAAAAACCGAGCTTAAGATAAAAAGAGTAACAATTTGGGCAAGCGCGATTTTCCAAACAGTGATACATTTTTCACATAGATGCTTGTGATTAAGGTGTTTCAATGCAGGAAAATCATAAAATATTAGTGGTTGATGACGATGCTCGTTTGCGTGCGCTTTTAGAGCGATACCTTTCTGAACAAGGTTTCCAAGTACGTAGCGTAGCGAATGGCGAACAAATGGATCGCTTATTAACGCGTGAAAACTTCCACTTGATGGTACTCGACCTAATGTTACCGGGCGAAGATGGACTTTCTATTTGTCGTCGTCTGCGTAATGCAAACAATACGTTACCTATCTTGATGCTAACGGCAAAAGGTGACGAAGTTGACCGTATTGTTGGCTTAGAGGTTGGGGCTGACGACTATTTACCAAAGCCGTTTAATCCACGTGAGCTATTGGCTCGTATTAAAGCGGTACTGCGTCGTCAAACTGTTGAATTGCCTGGAGCACCAAGCAGCGAAGAGTCTGTAGTCGAGTTTGGTGAGTTTCGTCTGAACTTAGGTACGCGTGAAATGTACCGTGGTGAAGAGCCAATGCCGCTAACGTCTGGTGAGTTTGCTGTACTGAAAGCTCTCGTGACCAACGCGCGTGAACCTCTTTCTCGCGACAAGCTAATGAACATGGCTCGTGGTCGTGAATATTCCGCGATGGAACGTTCTATCGACGTGCAAATTTCTCGCTTACGCCGCATGCTTGAAGTTGACCCAAGTAAACCACGCTACATCCAAACGGTATGGGGCTTGGGATATGTATTTGTCCCAGACGGCAAAGAAGCATAACGTTTAAAATAAATAGTCAGTGCGAGAAAATCTTCTCGCACTTGTTTTTTTACGACCTGCTTTTTTAGCCATCTCTTTAAGTACTCAGCTCTTTAAGTACCCAGCTCAATATCAAATTAAGCGGCCGTTTTCGCTATCGAAATCATCGAGCTAAACCACCGCCAATACTCTCACCATCAACAGGATTTTAACTATGCGTATTCGCAGCTCGTTAACTCAATCCATTCTTCTTTTTGTCACGCTGCTGATCGCCAGTCAGGTTTACTCCTACTACGCGGTATTCAACTATGCATTGATGCCAAGTTTGCAGCAGTTCAATAAGATCCTGAGTTACGAAATCAACCTGATGCTTGATGATTCAAAGAACCTTGAAAATGGTCTAGGAATGGATGCTCCGCTCCGCCAACGTGTTTTAGAACAGCTTGGCGTCACCATTCATGCAGAAAATAGCGAAATAGCACAAGAATACAAACACGCTATTTCGATTGATTTGATGAGTGAGGAGATGAGCCATCAACTCGGCACACCGACCGATGTACGCATGTTGCTTGGCGATGACAGCTATGTCTTGTGGTTGAAGATAGAGTCGCTACCAGGGTCACTGATTCGAATTCCACTCTCCGAGTTGCAAGAAGAGGATTTCGCTCCTTTATTTCATAATAGTTTAATGATGGCATTACTGATTATTGCGGGCGGCTGGCTGTTTATTAGAATGCAAAACCGGCCTCTGATAGCATTAGAGAAAGCCGCAAAGATCGTCGGAAGAGGGGAAATTCCTCCACCGCTAGTTGAAAAGGGCGCATCAGAAATTCGTTCAGTGACACGAGCATTCAACCGTATGTCTAAAGGCATTCAAGCCTTGGAAGAAGACCGTGCGTTATTGATGGCTGGGATTAGTCACGATTTAAGAACGCCACTCACGCGCATCCGACTCGCCACTGAAATGATGTCACCTGATGATAGCTACCTTGCAGAAGGCATTATTAGTGATACTGAAGAGTGTAATGAAATCATCAGCCAGTTTATGGATTACCTTAAACCGGTCAATGTGCAGTCATTTGAAAAGGTAAACCTCAATGATATCGCTTCCGATGTCGCGACATCAGAGGGAAGCTATGACATCCAGATAGATACGGAATTCGAGCCAACGATCAAACAGGCTCACGGTAGCCCTATTGCGATTAAACGCGCAGTAAGCAACTTAGTCACCAATGCGATTCGCTATGGTAATGGCTGGGTCAAAGTAAGTTCGGGGATGACAGCTGACAGCAAGCTAGCTTGGTTATGTATTGAAGACAATGGCCCAGGTATTGAACCGAGCCAAGTTGCAAAACTATTTGAACCATTTACTCGAGGTGATACCGCACGAGGCAGTGAGGGAACCGGATTGGGCTTAGCGATTGTCAAACGCATAGTGAGCCAACATCACGGCTCTGTCGTGGTCAACAATCGCAGTGAGGGCGGGTTAAAAGTACAGATTAGCTTCCCGACACGTAAAATCTAACTTCACTTGGTTTATCTAGCCCCAAATGTAAACGGCCCCAGTCATTGACTGGGGCCGTTTGTGTTTCACTCTTTATTTATGCATATGAGCATTATAAGCGCCCTTTGTAGCTAAAGTGATATTGACCTTTAGCATCAGCACTCGGTAGCCACTTAAGCTGCTGTGCAAGCGCCTCAGGGAATTCTGCTTGCGGTTTAAACCATGCTTTCGCATCGTATTGCTTTGCCGACGATAGCGTTGCAGAAAATTCACTGCTCACCTGAGCGCTGTCACTTGAGCCACGCACTTCGAGTCGATTGTCACTACACACGATATCAGCCACAACCGGGCCGACGGTTAAATCAGCTAACGGCGTACCAATCGTATTCGTATTCCAAACCAATGCACCGCGACCACTTTCACAATAAGGCTGGGCATATTTCAGTTGTTTAATACTCAGCTCTAATGGACCTGATAGCCCAAGAGGAACTGGCAGTGGTGGTGCCATCTTTACAACTTGTTCCACTGGCATCGAAGCGATGAAGTTACTCAAGGTGATCCCTGACATTCCATAACTCACGGTTCCTCGGCCTTTCATCTGCCAATCACTACCACGACCAAAACGGACATTAGCTTCAACATGACCGGTTAACAGTTTAAGTGGTTGAATCGTCCAACTCACATTGCCAACTTGGGTACCTTGCCAAACAACACTGCTGGCTTGGCCTTGCCAAAGGGTGCCACGTACACCATTAATTTTCAGCTGGTTAGGTAATGGCGCTTGCGCCACAACCAACTGGGCAGGTAAAGAAACGATCGCGCTCGTCAAAAAAACCAAAACAACCGCAATGATGAGTAACACTGTTTTTTTCACCGAATCATCCCTTACTTAACTGTAGGCGTTTCACTTCCACCATACCGTCTCGGTCTGCTTTATCGATATCTAAAAACATCACGTTAACGCCATGGTTTTCCTGCATATCTGCAACCCAATTTAGGAATTGGTTGAACGGCAAAGGCTGCACCCATACCTGTAATTCTTTACCTCGAGGCTGAACTCGCACCAACTCCACATTATAACGGCGAGCCGATGAGGAGACCGCTTGGTTAAGTGGCAAGCTAGAAACAGAACGTCCACCTTGGGCTCGAAGTTCAACAATTTGATTGGCTTGGTTTTTCACCCAGCTCAATAACTGTTTTTCACTTTGAATGCGAGTTTGAGCCATTTCTGCACGTTGCGCGACAGGTTGAAGTACCAACCAATAAATCGCGCCTATCGTAAGCAATACAGAACAAATCATCACTAGACGTTGTTCTCTTAGGCTAATGCTACCCCACCAGCGTAGTAAGGATTCTCGTAAATTTGCCATTAGATTGTTTTCCTCACAGACGCTTTAATACCAGCGTACCATTCACTTGGTTACCGGTTTTACTTAGCTGACCCTGTTCCACATTAAACTGCTTTGCCAATTCAATTCTTGCTTGTTCAAAAGACTGAAAGTCTTTGCTCTGGGCTTGCAAGCGTAACTCACCACGACCTTGATCAAACTTAAAGCTTACCAAGATAAACCCTGGCACTTTCGCCAGCGCCGTTGGCAGTTTGTCCAACCAATTCAAAATCGAATCATCACTGCTGCCACCCGATAACACTGCAGTTTCACGTTCCATTTCGCGCTTTAAATAACTCACGGTTGGAATTCGCTGCTTACCTTGCATCACCGAACGGAATATACGCTCACTCTCAGCACGATAAGCTGCCGCTTGTGCTTCTGCATTTTGAGTCTGCATCACATGGCTGACAAATAACACCGCCACCAGCACGCCCGCGGCAACGGCTGTTTTTTGCCAAACTTTTAAGTGACGCAACGCTGAAGACTTAGGCTTGAGCTTCCCTGTTAACAGGTTAATTTTGCTTTTTATTGCCTGTTTGGCCAGTAAACTCATCACTAACTGTGGTTCATCATTGTGCCACTGCTGATCATCTGCCAATTCCAGTGTCGGCAGCGCAGAGTAGGCGTTCAGAGGTAGATATTCCCCATCCTCTTTAACCCAGTCAGATTTTGCCATCATGGCTAGCCAGTCAGATTCAACCACCATGCCTTGATAAGCTGATTTCTTTAATAGCCAATTACCCGCCAATTCAACCGCCGCTATTCCCTCAACATCAGGCAAGGCAAGTACATCCGGTAGAACCTTACGTACGTTAAAACCCTGCTCTTGCAGTTGTTGGACCTGCGCCTCTAGCCAAGCGAGCTCCACAGCACAAACCTGTGCTCGGCCATCTTGTTTGTTCAACACGTTAAAATGCAATTGATCGACATCTTGTGCGATATCATCTTCAAGTAGATACGGCAACATGCTATCAAACTGACGACTCGCTCCCGCAGGGATCTCGACGTTTTTTAAGATCACATCCATCCCAGATAACAGAACGATTGTCGGTCTCTGGTTTGCATATGAGGCTATGTCTGACAAAGGTTGCCCCATCATCAAATCACCGCTAGCGATCACTTCATGCTGGTTTTCAGACCAAACTAACCATTGCCTATTAGCTGTATTACTTTTGCTCAGCCGAACGATCAAAAACTCGCTCACCGATTCCTCCAAAGCGACGGCGTATTACCGTTGCAGTTTCTCTGTCATCGCTAAATAGTAAGCTTCGAACTCGCACTCGCGAGTGGTCAACTTCTATGGTTGCATCCAATTCAAAGTAAGCGCTATCGACTGTTAAGTAGCCTTTAACCTGCTTCTTTTGCTGTTCTTTTACACTCGCTAATGCGGGTTCACTTAAAAAGTCATCGACATTGTCCCACCCATCAAAAGGGCGATCTTCTAATATTTTTTTTGCATCACTTTCTGCTAAAGCCGGATGAAACATCGCCGCCAACAGTGCCGCGTTATCGACACTGATCGTATTCACATTCAACCGAAATTCAGTGGTTGGAAGCGCACACACAAAGGGGTGCACTTTCTCCATCACTTGAGCACTCACTTGATAGACAGAGCGTAATTCACTGCTATCCGCTAATAGAGAATTTGCTGTCATATAAGCGGGTTTTAGTGACTCATAAGTACTATCTTCCACACCCACGGTCGAATTGATCGCGCCGTTGTTATCAACAAATTCCCACAAAGATTGAGCCGCTATCTCTGCTTGATAATTTTCAACACCCTGCTCTTCTAGTAACACTTGCAGTGTCTCAACCAAGTATGGCGTCTTATCCGTTGTCGTACTGGCTTCAGCACTTGCCAGTGCATTGAGATTGAAGCACGCTTGCTTGTCGACTAAACGCCCGACCAAGGTTGCATTCTCAAGTGGATAGGTTTGCTCTTCCAATGCCCAAGGTTGAGATAAGTTAATGTTATCACTGTCTTTAAAGCTTTGTTCAATACCCACCTTGGCTAGCGATTCAACGCCAACGCTATACCAATAAGCTTGTTGGTAATTGAGTTGATTCTCTGTACGTTTAAATTGACTAAACAAACGTTCCGACATCGTCGCCGCAATGGTCGCCATTATCGCTAATAGCATTAACACCACAATCAAGGCGACACCTGTTTGGCGCGCT
This sequence comes from Vibrio sinensis, assembly GCF_003605645.1. Classification (GTDB taxonomy): domain Bacteria; phylum Pseudomonadota; class Gammaproteobacteria; order Enterobacterales; family Vibrionaceae; genus Vibrio; species Vibrio sinensis. The sequence goes on from NZ_QVMU01000005.1 coordinate 201,306, forward strand.
GAATGCTTAGGCCGAGCATAGTTACGTCTTTGGCCTCTTTTGAGTTTTTGACCTGTTTTACGCTCTTGTTCTATTTTACGTACTGAGCTTTGGCCTGTTGCGTGTTTTAGGTGAACGCTATTTGTCATCGTTTTCACCCTTTGCACCGACCAGAGCACCACCGCCCGTTAAGTAAATACGTTCAATATCGCCAAAGTCTTTTAGCTTCAATCGAACCGATACTCCTGCAGGTAATTTGCCTGGCTTATCCCACGTCATTTGCCAAGATTTATCATCAAAAAAACGCATATCGAATTCTTCAACGCCATCTATCAAAGGCATCACTATCGGCTCTTGTCCGGCTGGGGTATCGACATAACGCCACCACAAACGCTCTAAGACACCATCTTTAATTCGGTAACCAACCTTAGTCACTTCTCCTCGTGGAAATTGCTGCTGAGGATTGTGCCATCCGGTGCGCGCAAACATGACGCCTCTTGCATCCGAATCCAATAAGTAATCTTGCCAATGGATCAAGTTCTTACTTGGTGCTTCACCATTGGTTCGTGATTGACGCAGCGCCATTTGACGAAAATCGTTGTCCATGAAAACCAGTGCGCGTTGCAAGGTTTTTAACCGCTGACCACGCTCTAGTGAAATTTCGTTGCTTCGCTGTACTTGATTGAGCACCTGATATGCGCCCACACTTAGGCTCGCAAAAATAGCAATCGCCACCAGTACTTCGATTAGCGTGAAGCCTTTGTTTCGAACACTGCTTTTTCGAGTACTGGTTTTTCGAGTGCCGCTCTTATGAACATGACTTTTTCGAATAGCGGCGTGGTCAGTACCTCGTTTATTTTGCAAGGTAGCTCCTCACGGTCACGATAGACGAACCTGTTTTCTTCGCTGAAACACTCACATCAAACGCTTGTAGCAATCCATCAGAAGTGGGGACCGGTGTTACCGTCCAAAACCACTCTCGACCCGCCAACTCTTCTTTACCCGTTTGTTTTTTTAACGCCTGTGGTTGTAACGTGACTTTGGCTAACTGATTATCAGCAACCATAGCGGCAAACGTTTTTTCTTCTAAATAATTTAAGGTATTGATGTGCTGACTCACCGAACGAATCGTTGCTATAGCAGCCGTAGCAAAAATGGCTAAAGCGACTAACACTTCAATAAGTGTCATGCCTCGACTACGCGTCTTCATCCAACTCTCCCGGTGCGAGCAATAGTATTTGACCATTCTCTTTTGCCACAACATGCCAAGCATCTTGTTTGGTCTTGTCATTCTTTGGATAAATAGCAATCGTAAAGGGTGTGACTTCACCACTCGCTACGATAAAAATTTGTGGCGGTGGCAACGCCTTTTTCTCTTCAAACTCCGCAAACATCTCTTCATCAAACAAACTGCCCGGCTTAAACAAGCGGTCATCATCTTGCCAAGCATCTCCCCCAAGCTTCAACTCGATCGAAATATCTTCTGGTAGATCCGTTTGCTCGGGAATTTTATTCACGGTTAATGCTTGCCAACCATCAACGCTCATTTGCTGCAAAAAGTATTGGCTTTTAGCTTCATCAATCCGTAAACCAAAATCCTTGCCACTGAGCATTGCTTCTTCATTTAGCAGTTGCAGTCGCTGCCAAAGAGCATTCGCGTGTTGCTTTGCTTCATCTTTGCTATTGCTTGGTAGCGTGCTGATCACTGCAACCGATGCCAAAGACACCAACAACAGCACCAGCAACACTTCTAAAAGCGTAAAGCCTTTGTTCTTCACCATAAGATAAAAATGGCGGCCTACGCCGCCATAGCCTTATTGAAAATCTTGCAGATTCCAGTTGCCAATATCGACACTCGCACCCTCACCACCTTCTTGGCCATCAGCACCAAGAGTGAAGATATCTACTGAGCTCTTATCGCCAGGGCTTAGGTATTGGTATTCATTACCCCATGGGTCGTTAGGTAGACGCTTAATGTAGCCACCGTCACGGTAGTTTTTTGGCTCAGGGTTGGTCGGCTTGTTCACGAGCGCTTCTAAACCTTGATCCGTTGTTGGGTAGATATGGTTGTCGATTTTGTACATATCGAGTGCATTTTCTAATGCAACAATATCGGTAATCGCTTTTTGTTGATCGGCTCTTTCTTTGTTACCCAATAGGTTTGGTACCACGAAGCTAGCCAAAATACCCAAGATGACCACAACGACCATCACTTCTAATAAAGTAAAACCAGTTTGTTTTTTTGTTTTGTTTTTCATTTTGTTCTCCAAAAGGCAAGCACGAAGTTGGAATTGAATAGCCCTGATTTTTAGGCCGTGCAATATAAAACAAGAGCGTACTAGCCACTCATTAAATTATTCATTTCTAGAATCGGCATCATAGTTGCCATCACAATAAATAGAACCAATCCCGCCATCAAAGCAATCAATGCTGGCGTGAAAATACCCAATGCAATATTCACCGTCGACTCGAAGTTCTGGTCTTGGTTATCTGCAGCTCGAGTTAACATGCTTTCTAACTCACCACTTTGTTCACCACTGGCGATCATGTGTAGCATCATGGGCGGAAAAAGTTTGGTTTGCTCCAGTGATTTTCTTAAGCTTACCCCCTCTCGGACATTATCTGTCGCGAGTAAAACCTGCTGCTTAACGTAATGATTCGACATCACGTCTACCGCCACTTTCATACCATCTAAAATAGGAATAGCACTGGAGGTACAAATCGAAAGCGTACGAGCAAAACGGGAGGTATTTAAACCGCGCGATATCTTGCCGGCAATCGGCATGTGTATCACCTTTTTGTCCCAACTTAAGCGAATGCTCGCTTTGGTAAGGGCAAATTTAAACAGATACCCAACAATCACAATGCAAGCTAAGAGCAATAAGCCCCAATTTTGGATAAATTCACTGGAAGCGAGCAAAATTTGTGTTGATTGCGGTAGTTCTTGTCCCATTTGAACAAACTGACCCACAATTTTTGGTACGACAGCCGCTAACAAAAACGCTACGATAGCGACAGCAAAAACCACCAGCACCACCGGATAAATCATCGCTTGTTGTAGCTTTGAACGCATTTTTTGGCGATTCTCAGCGTAATCAGCCAGACGCTCTAGTACCGAATCAAGATGACCAGATTTCTCCCCCGCCGACACCATTGAACGGAACAGATCATCAAAAACATGAGGAAAATCCGCCAAACTATCCGATAACGTATAACCTTCGGTCACTTTAGAGCGAACCGCTAGCAACATGGTGCGAATACGAGGTTTCTCAGATTGCTCCGATACCGCTTTTAAACACTCTTCAAGCGGCATACCAGATTGCACTAATGTGGCTAATTGGCGGGTAATCAACGCTAAGTCCGGCGTGCTAATACCGCGCTTGAAGCTCATTGAAGTCGATTGGCTTTGTTTGCTGGCTTTTTGACGTGCTTCCGTTACATCAACGGGAATCAGCCCCTGCTCTTTCAAACGAGCACGAACTTGACGCGCATTATCGCCCTCAATCACTCCTTTTTGAGTTTTGCCTTTCGCATTCAGAGCTTTGTATTCAAATGCCGCCATTATGCTTCCTTGGTCACTCGCATCACTTCCTCTAACGAAGTCACACCACGAAGAACCTTTTTCAAACCATCTTGGCGAATACTTGGCGTCTTACCACGTATTGCTTTTTCAATCGTCTGTTCACCCGCTTCGCTGTGAATAAGCTCTTGTACCGATTCATCAACAATCAGCAGTTCGTGAATACCGGTTCGTCCGCGATAACCTTTCTGATTACAGTGTTCGCAACCATGAGGCTTGTACAGAGTTAACGAATCGCTTTCTTGTAGGTTAAATAGTTTCTTCTGTTCTTTGTCGGCGGCATACGGCACCTTACAGCTAGAACACAATGTACGCACCAAACGCTGAGCTAAGACACCAAGCAGTGAAGAAGAGATCAAAAACGGTTCAATCCCCATATCACGTAAACGCGTGATCGCACCAATCGCCGTGTTGGTATGCAATGTCGACATAACAAGGTGACCGGTTAATGAAGCTTGAACCGCAATTTGAGCGGTTTCTAAGTCACGAATTTCCCCGACCATCACCACATCCGGATCTTGACGAAGGATGGCACGTAAACCGCGAGCAAATGTCATATCTACTTTTGGGTTTACTTGTGTTTGACCGATACCATCAATATCAAATTCAATCGGATCCTCAACCGTCAGAATATTGCTTTCATTGCTATTCAGCTCTTGTAACCCAGCATACAAGGTTGTCGACTTACCCGAACCTGTCGGCCCTGTTACCAAGATAATCCCATGCGGGCGCTGAATCATATGACGGAAGTTTTCATGGTTTTCTGGCGTCATACCTAGGCTGTGTAAATCTAAACGGGTCGCGTTTTTGTCTAGTAGACGCATTACCACACGCTCACCGTGAGACGACGGCATGGTTGAAACACGCACGTCGACAGCACGACCTCCAATACGCAATGAAATACGACCATCCTGAGGGACACGTTTTTCTGCGATATCAAGTTTCGCCATTACTTTCACACGAGACACTAATAATGGCGCAAGCTTACGACTCGGTGACAATACATCACGCAATACACCATCGACACGGAAACGAATCATCAACGTCTTTTCAAAAGTTTCGATGTGAATATCCGACGCGCCTTCTTTGATCGCCTCACCCAGCATCGCATTGATGAGTTTGATGATCGGTGCATCATCTTCGGACTCTAATAAGTCTTCATCTTGCGGTAAGTCTTCTGCGAGCGAAAAGAAGTCATCGTTATCGGCACCAAGGTCTTCCATCAACTGACGTGCTTCTGAAGAATCACGCTGATAGGCGCTGGTTAACTTACTTTCGAACTCTTGTTTCGATACGGCTTGCAGAGCAAACGGCTGATTTACAACACGCTTCACTTCCACTAAGGCTTCCATCGCGATTGGCTCGACATAACACAAGGTTAAGCCACTTGGTGTGTATTCCAACACCAAGTGAAATCGATTCGCAAAACTAAATGGCAAACGACGATAGTCCATCGCCACATCAGCATCGATCATTACTTCGTTTCCATCTGTTCAATAAATGCCTGAATTTCAGCAGGATGACGACGGTCATCACCAAATTTAGGTAATACTGGAATATGATCGTCAGCCATTAACTTCAAACCCTCTTCCGCTTTATAGAGTTGTTCTGCACGAATAAAGTTGTACTTACGCTGGGTAATACCGTCTGCTGTCACACCATCACGAATGATGGTTGGCTTGATGAATACCATCAGGTTCTTTTTCTCAACCTGAGTACTGGTTGATTTGAACAAGTGACCCAATATTGGAATATCACCCAATAGCGGTACTTTTGATTCACTTTCTAAAGCACGCTCATCAATAAGGCCACCAAGCACGATCATTTGACCATCTTCCACGATAACGGAAGTGTTCAATTGGCGCTTAGCAAAACGCACGTCAACCGCACCGTTTGCACCAAGCACGTTAGAGACTTCTTGCTCAATATTAAGTTGAACTGAGTTACCTTCGTTAATTTGTGGTACGACTTTAAGCTTAATACCGACTTCTTTACGATCCACAGTTTGGAATGGGTTATCGTTGTTTGAACCCGCCGCTGAGCCCGTAATCACCGGTACTTCTTCACCCACAATGAAAGAAGCTTCGCCGTTATCCATAACGGTAATACTCGGTGAAGACAAAATATTCGAATTAGAATCCGTCGAAACAGCGCTAATTAATGCCGTCCAGTCGCCCATCACTAAGCTGACTGCCGCACCATTCACACCTGCAAGGGCAGAAGCTAACGTATCGTAACTACCTGATTCAGTTACAGTATAAGGAACTCGATTGCCGTTACTATCATTGTAGTATTCCGTACTCGTTTGATCCTTGGCTTCTTCCAAGCCAATCATCACTTGCCCTAACGGCGCGCCCGTATTGCCATATTGAACAACAGCACCGGTTTCCAATGAGCCCCATTGCACACCAAGGTTAATACCATCGCCCTCTGCCATTTCGACAATCAGCGCTTCAATCAACACTTGCGCACGGCGGATATCTAACTGAGCTATCACGTCATGTAGCGCATTCATAATATCTGGCGGAGCCGTTAACACTAACGCGTTAGTATCTTTATGTGCAGCGATCATCACGTTAGAGCGTTGTGCCGAAGCCGATTGGCTCCCAGATGATTTCTCAGCTTGCAGGTTATCAGAGACACCTTTTAGTACGTCGACGAGATCTTCCGCTTTCGCGTATTTCAAGTAGACCACTTTGTTGTTGCCTTTGGTCGCCATCTCAACATCAAGTTGCTGGATCAGTTTACGCAGACGCTTACGCACTTGCGGATCACCCGAAATCAGAATTGAGTTAGTGCGATCGTCCGCTACTAGCTTAGGCTGCAAAAATGCAGGAGTGTTCTTACTATCTGAAGACTTATTTAATGCATCAACAATTCGCACCATTTCAGCGGCAGAAGCGTTTTTAAGATCCACCACCTCAATCTCTTTGTCACCCGCTTGGTCAACACGTTTGATGATGTCTGCCAAACGGTTTACTACCGCCGCTCGACCAGTAATCAGGATGATGTTGGCTGGATCGTAGTGAACTACGTTACCCGCACCCGCATTATCGTTCAGCTGACGTAGCAAAGGAGATAGTTCACGAACGGAAACGTTACGAACTGCCACTACGCGAGTCACAACTTCATCACCTTTTACGTGACCATCGCCCACGACTGGAATTGCCGAGGTTTTCGCGTCTTTTGACTTAATAACTTTGAGTACACCGTTGTCCATTTCAACAACTGCGTAGCCATACACTTCAAGGACATTCAGGAAAAAGCTGTAGTATTGCTCTTCGCTAAGCGTGTCATAGCTGCGCACATCAATTTTGCCACGCACAGACGGATCAACAATGATGGTTTTTTCTAAGTTACGTCCAACAATATTGATAAACTCTTGAATGTCTGTGCCTTTAAAGCTCGCACTATATTCGCTTGCTGATACCAGCGATGGCGCCACTAAACTTGCGGCTAACAGCCACGCGCTTTTTTTAAGCCAATGCTTCACTCTTTACTCCTTAAAGGATTCATCTTTGCACGCCTATTACTCTTACACTGGGTCGGTATCATAATTCGATGTAGATGTCGTAAGGTTGACCATCTCGCTCAACCGTTAAATTCAGCTCACTCATCTCTGATAAGCTTTTAAAAATTTCTGTCATTGCCGCCGGATTACGTAAATCTTGGCCATTAAGATGTGTTGCCACATCGCCTGATTTCAGGCCAACCGAATTAAATAGCTGGCTATCTTTCCCTGGAGACAATCGATATCCCAAGATGTTGCCATCGCGTTTAACTTGCGACATACGCACATATTGGAAAATTTGTTTAGGATCTTTATTAATATCTGCGCGAATCTTGTCCATTTCGGCAGACGTCATGGTTTTACTCGGCTGCTGATTACGTTGCACTGGTTGCTGAACGGGCTTTGAATACTTTAACCCCTCAAGCATCACCGTTTCATTGCGTCCTGAGTTGTCGATGATGACGCGATCAACTTGTACCTGAACGATTTTCGCTCTGGTGCCATCAATACTTTCACCAACACCATAGGTATTCTGTTTACCTCGGTTTGCTACCACCGCTAAACTTTTTTCTGGTGTTGTGCTGGTCACTACTCCGACTAAAACAACATTGAGGCGAGTTTTAGGTGCGTCTTCCAATTTAGGTTTTTCAACCACTTTAGGTGTGTCTTGCTGATAACGACCAAACAATTGGCTGTTCTGAAGACCCGCCATATCGAATACTGAGGCATCCGCTTTTATTGAGGTAGAACTTGTCATCGGAGTCCAAGTCGCAACTTGTTGCGTTATGAATGGCTGCCACACTAACTGTCCTGCAACCCAAGCCGATGTAAATAATAAGCCAACGGTAGTGAGTGCACTAACTCGTGCCTGATTCTTCACCAGTTTTTGTATGTACTTGCGCCCTTTGTCAGGCCCAAAGCCAAATTGATTCACTCAAATACCTTTTTATTGATCATCGCATAGAAAAGAAGAAGCAAATGATTACCAAGACAAGAAAAATGATGACACTGCATGATAGATGACAGATGCGATTTATGAGCCATCTATTCTATCAAATTATGTATCTTGCAAAATATAAAATCGTGCCGATGCAAGGTGTTCCAGATTCATTTTCACAAAGTAACTTGAAAAATGAGCACTACATCACCATTGTTAGTTCATCAATGCGGTAGTGATAAACCCAGCGACTCAGCAACAATCATCATCTTAGAGGATAAAGACCGACATGGGTTCCCCAGAAGAAGCAATAAGACTCGATAAATGGCTATGGGCGGCACGTTTTTATAAAACACGTTCAATCGCTCGAAACATGGTCGATGGCGGTAAAGTTCATTATAATGGCCAGCGCAGCAAACCCAGCAAAACGGTGGAACTGGGTGCAGAAATTACGCTTCGCCAAGGTCAGGAAGAAAAGACCGTTATTATCGAGAAAATTTCTGGCCATCGTCGAGGTGCTCCTGAAGCACAAACGCTTTATTCGGAAACCGCTGGCAGCATCGCTAAACGTGAAGAAAATTCACTTCGCCGCAAGCTTCATGCTCATAACCCGAGCCCAGAACGCCGCCCTGATAAAAAGCAGCGCCGCGACATTATCAAATTTAAGCTTCAGTAAAAAGCCAGAAAATACCTACGAGGATATCGCTCAATGGCCAACAACGTTTTAAATCGCTACCTATTTGAAGATCTTTCTGTACGTGGCGAAATGGTACAACTAGATGAAGTGTACCAACAGATTATTGCCAGCAAGGAATACCCAGCAGCACTGCAAAAGCTGCTTGGTGAGCTACTCGTTTCTACGACTCTTTTAACAGCAACTTTGAAATTCGAAGGCTCTATTACCATGCAACTTCAAGGTGATGGCCCGGTTTCATTGGCAGTTATCAATGGCGACCACGATCAGAAGATCCGTGGTGTTGCTCGCTGGGAAGGTGAGATTGCTGATGACGCAACGCTGCACGAGATGATGGGTAAAGGCTACCTTGTTATTACGATTGAACCTAAGAAAGGCGAACGCTACCAAGGTGTCGTTGGCTTAGACGGTGAAACTCTAGCAGACGTATTCGAGGGTTACTTCGCTAACTCTGAACAGTTGAAAACTCGCCTATGGATCCGCACTGGCGAATTTGAAGGTAAAGCTCACGCTGCAGGTATGATGATTCAAATCATGCCAGATGGCACTGGTGCGCCAGACGATTTTGAACATTTAGAGCAACTAACCAATACAGTGAAAAATGAAGAGCTATTTGGTTTAGCAGCCGATGTTTTACTGTACCGCTTGTACAACCAAGATACGGTTCGCCTATTTGAACCTCAACCTGTCTCTTTCCACTGTGGCTGTTCTCGTGAACGCAGCGGCGCAGCGATCATGACGGTTGACCGTGAGGAGATCAAACAAATCCTTGCAGAAGATGGCAACGTTTCTCTACATTGTGATTACTGTGGTACCACTTACGCATTTGATGAAGCAGAAGTTGAAGCTCTGTTCGTTGAAGGCGGAAATGAGACTGTACACTAAGCTTCTTAGGTGACAATGCGAGTGTTAACAACTGTTAACATTAATTCGTTCACTTTAACAAGTACGTGAAAATCCCGCATAAAGCCAGCCTAGTGCTGGCTTTTTTGTGTCCAAATTTTACCCATTTCACTAAAACCCCCTACCGCATGCTGTACTTAATTTCTAAATAACAATAATTCTTTTGATCTAGCGCAATGCTTTGCGTGCGCGATAAAATGGCCATGCCAATATGTGACGAGTCGCCTAAATCAACTTTGAAATCATGGGTGTTTTTTGAGCTATCTCCCTGTTTTCTCTCCGGCCCGTTGCTAGCATGGTGAGCAGATAACAATTAAAAACATTATTACAAAATCCCTACAAAAAAATATCCACAAGGAGCACCTATGACCGTTATGGAACATACAAAGGCTGCAACAATTGATCTAAGTAAACACGGACTTCATAACGTTAAAGAGGTTGTGCGCAACCCGAGCTACGAAGTGTTGTTTGAAGAAGAAACTCGTGCCGATCTAGAAGGTTACGAGCGTGGTATTGTTACTGAACTTGGCGCAGTAGCAGTCGACACAGGCATCTTTACTGGCCGCTCACCAAAAGATAAATACATTGTTAAAGATGCAACAACAGAAGAACATATGTGGTGGACTTCTGATGCTGTGAAAAACGACAACAAACCGATCAATCAAGAAGTATGGAACGAACTTAAAGAGTTGGTAACAACTCAACTTTCTGACAAACGCCTATTTGTTATCGATGGTTATTGTGGTGCAAACCCGGATACTCGCCTAAGTATTCGAGTAATTACCGAAGTTGCGTGGCAAGCGCACTTCGTAAAAAACATGTTCATCCGCCCTAGCGAAGAAGAGCTAGCAACGTTTGAACCTGACTTTGTGGTTATGAATGGCGCGAAATGCACCAACCAGAAGTGGGAAGAGCAAGGTCTGAACTCTGAAAACTTCACAGTATTCAACTTAACTGAACGTATGCAGTTAATCGGCGGTACTTGGTACGGCGGTGAGATGAAGAAAGGCATGTTCGCAATGATGAACTACTTCCTTCCTCTTCAAGGCATTGCATCAATGCACTGTAGTGCAAACTTAGGTGAAGATGGCGATGTTGCGGTATTCTTCGGCCTATCTGGCACAGGTAAAACAACTCTATCTACAGATCCAAAACGTGCGCTAATCGGTGACGATGAGCACGGTTGGGATGATGACGGCGTATTCAACTTTGAAGGTGGTTGCTACGCAAAAACCATCAAGCTATCTAAAGAAGCTGAGCCTGATATCTACAACGCAATTCGTCGTGATGCGCTACTAGAGAACGTAACAGTTCGTAGCGATGGTTCTATCGACTTTGACGATGGTTCTAAAACAGAAAACACGCGTGTTTCTTACCCAATCCACCATATCGAAAATATCGTTAAGCCTGTCTCTAAAGGCGGTCATGCCAATAAAGTTATTTTCTTGTCGGCAGATGCGTTCGGCGTTCTACCTCCAGTGTCTAAATTGACACCTGAGCAAACGAAGTACCACTTCCTATCTGGCTTTACCGCTAAACTAGCTGGTACTGAGCGTGGCATCACTGAACCAACACCAACCTTCTCTTCTTGCTTTGGTGCAGCATTCCTAACTCTACACCCAACAAAATACGCAGAAGTATTGGTTAAACGTATGGAAGCGGCGGGTGCAGAAGCTTACTTGGTTAACACGGGTTGGAATGGTTCTGGCAAGCGTATTTCTATTCAAGATACGCGCGGCATTATCGATGCGATTCTGGATGGTTCAATTGAGCATGCAGAAACTCGACACATCCCAATCTTTAACTTAGAAGTTCCTACATCACTACCTGGCGTGGATTCAAGCATCCTTGACCCACGTGATACGTATGTTGATCCTCTACAATGGGATAGCAAAGCGCGCGATCTTGCTCAACGCTTTGTAAATAACTTCGATAAGTACACTGACAATGCAGAAGGTCAATCACTTGTCGCTGCAGGTCCTCAACTAGATTAATGACTATGGTTTAACTGGTCACTGCTGATTGATAGCAATCAGTCACAAAATCAAGTAAGAGTGCTAAATTAGACTCCTAAGCCCCTCTTTCGAGGGGCTTTTTATTGCTTGCGCATGCAAAATAGACCACTCTATACAGTCAACTTAAAGCGATATAATCAACTGAAAGACGCTTTGCTTAATAAGGATAAAGACGAGCTGTGAGAAAAAAACTCTGTATTTTCGTTACCGCACTCATTGTTGTGACAGCACTTCTCATCGCTGCGTTATTTTTCGCACTGCAAACTCATTACGCCAAAAATATCGTTAACGCCCTTTTTTCCCAAGATTCCACCTATCAAGCTTCCGTTGAAAATGTGCACTATACGCCACCACTCAATTTCGAACTAGAGGGGCTTCAGTTTCAAGTAGAACAACAGGCGTACTACCTTCCAAGTGTGCGCGTTTGGCTCAGCACGATGCCATGGAAAAATGGCAAGCTCGCCATCGATTCGTTAATCATCAATGGGGGAAATATTGAACTACATTCAACGCTCACTCGACCTCTCCACTCCCTCTCTTTACAGCAACTCGCTTTTCAGCATGTCGATCTTATAGGCAAAGAGTGGTCAGCACGTAATGTAAACGTACAAATTGAACAACCTAAATGGGTCAATCAATCTCAACACCTGCCTTACGGCAAGGCCTTAATTGAAATCGAACAGCTATACACGCAAGGGCAAGCCCTCGACGATATCTTGCTGGACATTGATAATAAAGCGGAAAACAGCACTGTGTATGGCGCTTCTTTCCAATGGCAAGGTGCCTCTTTTACCGGCCAAGCAGAGCAATACCAATCAAAATGGTCACTCGTGAATGTCACCATTAAGCACCTATCTCTAATAGAAGAAGCTCTAGAAGAAGCTCTAATAGAAGAACCTCAAATACACGAACGCTCGACATCAGCGCCGTCTAAACTCTCTTCTTCCTTAACGGAACTCACCCGATTATTGGCATCGTTTAACTTTCCGGTTAACCATATCAACAGTCTAGATATCATGCGCAGCAACTTATCGATTGGAGATGTACAGTTTGAGAATCTTGCTGCTTCGATAGAAAACATCGACCTTGAGAAAAGCATCTGGGATCAGCCAAAAGGTTACCTCTCATTTGATGCTGATAATGCTCGTTATCATGACGTTATGCTTATTGCACCCACAGCCAAGTTCACATTCTCAGAGCTTGGAATACAAATCGAAGATTTTGATGCAGATCTAAATGAAGGTCGCATATTGTTCTCGGGCTTGATTTCACCAGGGCAACTGGCGCTTGATTCACTGACATTAAGCGGTGTGAAATGGCTAGAAAACACTAATGAATTAGGCGCACAACTATGGCTGAGCAGCCAACAGTTGGAGCAGTTATCGATCCAGTCATTAAATATCGAAAACAGTCAGTTTATTCAGATAGAGCAAGCTCCTTTCTGGCAAGTTTCTGGGCTACAAGTTGATGGTACAAACCTCACCTTAGTTCGCCAACACCAGTTAGGACTGTGGCAAGGTTCTATCGAACTGTCAGCAAACACCCTTAGCGTCGACAAGACATTGGTCACCCAACCGATTTTTTCTGCCCATTCAGATCAGGATGTTTTGACGATTGAGCGAGCCATATTTCCATTAGAACATGGTTACTTCAGAGCATCTGCCCAGTGGGACAAAAGTAAAAAAAGTGCCCCTTGGTCATTGGATGTGGAGGCCGATAGCCTCCCTTTAAAGGCCATACTTACCCCTGTAGCGCCGCATCTACCATTCGATGGTTTGTTTGATATTCAGTTCGAAGCGAAAGGGCTATCTGGAGATTACGCCATGTTTGCTCATTCTGTAAGCGGTGAGGGGTTTGCGGATATTCACCAAGGTCGTGCATCATTAAAACAAACACCAAATGAGATGCTTAACGATGCTACAACGCACGAAAAAATCGCTCAGCCATTCTCTTTAGATAACATCGCTATTGTGGTGGATAGAGGTCGAATTAAAATAAAGTCTGATGTAAATGAAGACAACGCATTAATTATGGGTGACCTTGACCTGACAAAAATGGCTTACGCCACCTTACTTTATACCCATCAAGAGCCCTGTCAGCGACTCTGGTTCGATTTATTCACAGGCAAACAGTATCTGACTAAGCAATATCTGACTAAACAATGTGAATCGGCGGTCTCAGAGACTAAGGTAGACTCTAAAACGAAAGAAATGGAACCGACTGAAACCAAAGCGGCACAAGAACTTGAGGTTCAGGTTAACTAGGCTGAACTCGGATTAATAAGCTCATTACCTGAGTTCATCACTTGGCTTTATTGCTAAGCTTCATTACTAAGCTTCATTGCTAGGTAATAAAACATAAGTTCCAACAAAATCAACCGCGGCAACCGTGCCACTATATATGGTCACGTGAATCACAATACGCGCTTTACGCCCAGACGCTAAGCGATCTAAATCGCCACTAATACCATCCAAAGATGTTGAAGCGACAGGGCTTTCTTCTACGGGGTGACGATAACGAATTCGGCTATCAGCTAATACGATATCTCCTTGAAGATTGCGCTCTTTCATCAGTAGCCAAGTCATTCCCCAGCCAGTTAAGGTTGCCAATGTGAATGCAGAGCCAGCAAACATCGTATTATGAGGGTTAAGATTTGGGTTCAATTGAGCGGAGCATTCAAATTGATAGCCCGTGTACTGATTAATTTTGATGCCCATTTTGTCACTGATCGGAATCTGTTGTTCCCAGCGTTCTTGTAATTGGGCACACCAATCTGGTTTTCGTAGCACATTAGCCATAGGGTCAAGATGCTTCACCATCTGTTGGTGTCGAACAGGCCCACGCTCATCAGTTAACTCACCCCGGCGATCAAAACCGTTATGATCATAAAAGGTTATTGCGTCTTCACGTGCATTACACACTAAACGCTTTACCCCTTCCTGACGCGCTAAGGATTCCAGCGCCACCAACACCAATGATCCCATACCACGACTACGACGATTACTTTTAACTGCCATATAACGAATCTGACCTTCGTTATCAGGCGTTATATACAATCGACCGATAGCCATTGGCCGACCACGACTATCCACGATCATTCGATGGTGGCTCATCACATCGTATTCATCTCGCTCCGAACCAATAGGCATTTGCCATGGTTCACGCAGCATTTGCCAACGAAATTGATAGTACTTGTTGAGCTGATTTTCAGTTTTGGGTGTGATGAGTTTGAACATATCAATCCTTTGAGTGTACGCATCAAATAGTTTTGCTTTACCTAGACAAACAGATATAGGCAAAGCAAACAAGCTACACTTGCAGCCAAAAAGTCACCGGACCATCATTAATCAAAGAAACTTTCATATCAGCGGCAAAACGACCACGAGCCGTTGGTAAAATTAACTCACATTGATCCGAGAAGTAATCATACAAGCGTTCGGCGTCTTGAGGGTGAGCACCACGAGAAAAGCCTGCTCGTGTCCCTTTTTTCGTGTCCGCTGGTAATGTAAATTGAGACACCACTAAAACCTGACCGTTCACTTGTTGAACGTTAAGATTCATTTTGCCATCGGCATCTTCAAAGACACGATACGTTGAAACGCGTTCCACTAAGCGCTTCGCTTTCGCTTCATCATCATCCCTTTCAACGCCAAGCAATACTAATAAGCCTTGCCCAATTTCACCAACAACTTCACCGTCAACACGAACTGCGGCTTCACTTACTCTTTGAATCAGAGCGATCACTTGGTTTTCCTTCTAAATACTTTACAACATCTGGCGAGGAGTCTAACACGTCTGTATCCACACTCCACTGTTCACGCTCACCCAATGCCGCAGTGACCTCAGCACCAATTAATACAATCAACCAACACAGATAAACCCAAATAAACAAAATAGGGATGGCAGCGAGTGCACCATAAATAAGCTGATAGGATGGGAATTGAGTGATGTAGATTGCGAAGCCTTTTTTGCTCAGTTCAAACAACAAAGCGGCAATCATTCCACCGACTAATGCGTGAGACAGATGGACTCGTTTATTCGGGACCAACATATACAAGCCGACAAAAGCACTAAACGACAAGATAAGAGGAAGCCAGCGCAACAGTAGGTTGTAAGCTTGAGATAACACTTGGTTGTCTAATATTTGCAGTGATGTCACATAGGAAGTCACCGCAATGCTCGCTCCCACTAGGATCGGACCGAGAGTCAAAACCATCCAGTACATTGAGAATGAAAAAACAGCACGACGTTTTTGCTTCACTCGCCAAATGTAGTTGAGGTTATTGTCGATATTGGAAATCAACATCAAAGCAGCAACGAATAAAAACACACTACCCACCGCTGTCATTTTTCCCGTATTGGCAATAAATTCGAGCAATGCTGATTTAACCGCATCCCCCGCCGTTGGAACAAAATGTGTGATAACAAAGTTTTGTATCACCTCTCCGGCAGTGGCAAAAATCGAAAAAGAAGATAATACCGACAACAAGACCGTCAGCATTGGAACCAAAGATAAAAGCGTAATATAGGTTAGGTAGCCGGCATTAACATTAATACGGTCATGGATAACTCTCGTCCATAAGTAACGAGAAAATAGGATAAACTGCTTCACGATAGAATCGAATTTCAACTTGTATCTCTCCAATAACTCATTCATTCTTTGTATACCCAAGTGATCTCAAGATACGTATTTCTGTGTGAATAGCTTGGTATATTATGCACCTATCATTCTAATTGAAAGGAACTTGAGATGCCTTACCTACTCGCGATCGTACTCTCACTATTTACGTTAACTGGCTGCCAGTCTGCGTATTACTCTGCCATGGAACAAGTTGGCTACCATAAACGCGATATCATGGTCGATCGTGTTGAAGATGCCAAAGAGTCACAAGAAGAAGCTCAGCAAGAGTTCACCAGTGCTCTGGAAGCGTTATCAGCACTAACTAATTTTAATGGTGGTGAACTTGAAGACGTTTACAATGACATCAATGCGAAATACCAAGACAGTGAGCAAGCTGCTGAAAACGTAAGAAGCCGCATCGCTGCCATTGAAGATGTTTCTGAAGCCTTATTTGCCGAGTGGCAAGAAGAGCTGTCGTTGTACACCAGCAGTAAACTACGCCGAGCCAGTGAACAAAAACTGCGTCAAACAGAGACGTCATATAGAAGTATGATTCGAGCAATGAAGAACGCGGAACAGAAAATGACACCGGTTCTAAACACGCTACGAGATAACACTCTATTTCTTAAACATAACCTCAATGCGAGCGCGATTGGCTCACTGCAAGGGGAGTTTAGTGACTTAGAAAAAGAAATTCAGTATGCCATTGCCCAAATGAATACGGCTATCGCAGAATCGGATAAGTTTTTGCAAAAGCTCAATCAAAAGTAGCGTTATTTCCTCACCTAACCACTCTTAAATGATTGGTTAGGTGAAAGCCATATATCTGCAACAATAGCGCTATCTAATACCGCACTCTCTCAGACTCAACAGATATCATTTAACACAAAGCCCAACGTCATTGCGATAAATTGCACTCTTTGGGTTATGCTCCCCCAAGGTACTTCGATAACATCAAAACCAAGCTCTCGATAGGTTTCGATTAAAGTATCGTGTATTTGTAGTGCTTCTTCAAAACTATGAGGACGTATCTCATCTTGAACGTAAATAGATGCCTCAGGGCGACAAACAAAGACCTGTGAATGGTAATCAGCGCATGATGCCACGTACTCAGCACCAACCTCACAACCGCCCACTTTCAAATACGCACAGATATCCGGAATGGCTCTGTCCATAAAAGCAATCGGATGATTATAAGCCTGCTGCTTTTGCTGGTTCATCAGTTGCAAGCATAGGCGAGCAAATCCAGGCAAATTCGTCCAAGGCAAAATACCTGCATCAAGCTGACTTTGCTGCTCGATAAGATAACGAGATCCCTCTTCGAACGTCATAATGCCTTGTTTAGCGAATGCGTTCACTAGCGTCGTTTTTCCCGCGCCAGGTCCGCCAGTAATAATAATGGGTCTCATGAACTCTTCTCTATCGACAACCGTCTTTTGTTTGAGGCAATAAAAAACCCTGAGTTAATCAATAACTCAGGGTTTTTTCAATCTTGGCTAACTAAGTAAATTACTTAGGAGCACGACCAGCACGTTTACGATCGTTTTCCGTTAGGTGACGCTTACGGATACGGATGCTTTCTGGTGTAACTTCTACTAGCTCATCTTCATCAATAAACTCTAGAGCTTGCTCTAGTGTGAATTTGATTGCTGGAGATAGAGTTTGCGCTTCATCAGTACCAGATGCACGAACGTTCGTTAGCTGCTTACCTTTCAGACAGTTTACTGTTAGGTCGTTTGAACGGTTATGAATACCGATAACTTGACCTTCATAAACTTCATCAGCGTGCTCAGTAAATAAACGACCACGATCTTGAAGGTTAAATAGTGCGTAAGTTAGTGCTTTACCAGTAGCGTTTGAAATTAGAACGCCGTTGTTACGCATACCAATTACGCCACCTTTGTGTGGACCGTAGTGATCAAACGTATGGTAAAGAAGACCAGAACCTGAAGTTAGAGTCATGAATTCAGTTTGGAAACCGATTAGACCACGAGAAGGCATCATAAAGTCCATGCGAACACGGCCTTTACCATCTGGAGCCATATCTGTTAGCTCACCTTTACGTAGACCAATTTTCTCCATAACACCGCCTTGGTGCTCTTCCATAACGTCGATAGTTACTACTTCGAACGGTTCAGAAAGTTCACCGTTCTCATCTTTCTTGATGATAACTTCTGGACGAGATACCGCTAGCTCGAAACCTTCACGACGCATGTTTTCGATCAGGATAGATAGGTGAAGTTCACCACGGCCTGATACACGGAAACGGTCTGGGTTGTCAGTTTCTTCAACACGTAGTGCTACGTTGTGTACTAGTTCTTTTTGTAGACGCTCAAGGATGTTACGTGAAGTCACGAACTTACCTTCTTTACCCGCGAACGGAGAAGTGTTTACTTGGAACGTCATTGTTACTGTTGGTTCATCAACAGAAAGTGGAGTCATCGCTTCAACGTGGTTTTGATCACAGATTGTGTCTGAAATTTTCAGCTCACCAAGACCAGTGATTGCAATAATGTCACCCGCGTTAGCTTGTTCAATTTCGTGACGCTCAAGACCAAGGTAGCCCATTACTGTGCCAACTTTACCGTTACGTTTTTTACCATCAGCGCCAACAACTGTTACTTGTTGGTTTGCACGTACGCTACCACGAGTAACACGAGCAACACCGATAACACCTACGTATGAGCTGTAATCTAGCTGAGAGATTTGCATCTGTAGTGGACCGTCAAGGTCAACGTTTGGAGCTTCTACGTTGTCAACAACAGCTTGGAACAATGGTTCCATGTTCTCGCCAGTTTCGCCTTCTTCCATAGTCGCCCAGCCGTTTAGAGCTGATGCGTATACAGTAGTGAAGTCTAGCTGTTCGTCAGTTGCGCCTAGGTTGTCGAATAGATCAAAGATTTGATCCATAACCCACTCAGGACGCGCGCCTGGACGGTCAATCTTGTTGATTACAACGATTGGCTTAAGACCGTGAGCGAATGCTTTTTGAGTAACGAAACGAGTTTGAGGCATTGGGCCGTCAACCGCATCAACGATAAGTAGTACAGAGTCTACCATTGACATGATACGTTCAACTTCACCACCGAAGTCCGCGTGTCCCGGAGTATCTACGATGTTGATGTGGTAATCATTCCAGTTGATTGCTGTGTTCTTAGCAAGGATGGTAATGCCACGCTCTTTCTCGATGTCATTAGAGTCCATGACTCGCTCTTCAGCTTCACCGCGAGACTCTAGCGTACCCGATTGTTGAAGTAGCTTATCAACAAGTGTGGTTTTACCGTGGTCAACGTGCGCGATGATCGCGATATTTCTTAGTTTATCAATCTGTGGAGTAGCCATGGATTATTATTCACTTAATAGAAGAAATGCCCCTTTGTAAAAGAACGGGTGTTCTCAAGCGACATTTGCTGATTAAAAAAACGACCATAATGTACCAGATTCTAGCAAAAAGCATAGAAATATGTGATCTACTCCAGAGCTTTTCTAACATTTTTTCGTGTTTTGACGCCTGAGACAAAAAGTACCCTTGATTTTTAGTCACTTTCCTCAATTCCCCGATCAATACACATTGACTATTGTGCAATTAATAGGCTGAATAGGTTGCTAGGATGTCGCATCTTGGTGCAATTTAACTCGAACGCACCAAGTTAGTGCATTTGATGATCATTTTGGTGCGTTTTTTTATACTCAATAATGATGAAAACACATAAAGCACTGAAATTAATGGATTATATTTTTTGGCACGATTTTAGCTAAAGAGAAATCAGCATCGATTAATGATGAATAATAGAAAATTAATCAATGCGAGATAAATTACTTTATAGTGCATACGTCGAGTCATTACCGCTTTAATAACACTGGAGGTTATCCAAGATGTCAGTTGAAAACGTTCTATCGCTGATCCAAGAAAACGAAGTTAAGTTTGTTGACCTACGCTTTACTGATACAAAAGGTAAAGAGCAACACATCTCAATCCCTTCTCACCAAGTCGATGCAGACTTCTTTGAAGACGGTAAGATGTTTGATGGTTCTTCAGTTGCTGGTTGGAAAGGCATTAACGAATCAGACATGGTGATGATGCCTGACGCAACATCAGCTGTTCTTGACCCGTTCACAGTAGATGCAACACTAAACATCCGTTGTGACATCCTTGAGCCTGCAACAATGCAAGGTTACGACCGTGACCCTCGCTCTATCGCAAAACGCGCTGAAGACTACATGCGTGCAACTGGTCTAGCTGACACTGTTCTTGTTGGTCCAGAGCCAGAGTTCTTCCTATTTGACGATGTTAAATACTCAAACGACATGTCTGGTTCTTTCTTCAAGATCGATGATGTTGAAGCAGCATGGAACACTGGCGCAGACTTCGAAGGTGGTAACAAAGGTCACCGTCCTGGCGTTAAAGGCGGTTACTTCCCAGTAGCACCTGTTGACTCATCACAAGACATCCGTTCTGCAATGTGTCTAATCATGGAAGAGATGGGCCTTGTTGTTGAAGCTCACCACCACGAAGTAGCGACTGCGGGCCAGAACGAAATCGCAACTCGTTTTAACACGCTAACAACGAAAGCGGATGAGATCCAAATCTACAAGTACGTTGTACACAACGTAGCACACTCATTTGGTAAGACAGCAACATTCATGCCTAAGCCACTTGTTGGTGACAACGGTAGCGGCATGCACGTTCACATGTCTCTAAACAAAGATGGCCAAAACCTGTTTGCTGGCGATAAGTACGGCGGCCTATCTGAGATGGCGCTTTACTACATTGGCGGTATCATCAAACACGCTCGTGCAATCAACGCATTTGCTAACCCATCAACTAACTCATACAAGCGTCTAGTCCCAGGCTTTGAAGCGCCAGTTATGCTTGCATACTCTGCTCGTAACCGTTCTGCTTCTATCCGTATCCCAGTGGTACCAAGCCCGAAAGCGCGTCGTATCGAAGCTCGCTTCCCAGATCCAGCAGCTAACCCATACCTAGCGTTTGCTTGTCTACTAATGGCTGGTCTTGACGGTATCAAGAACAAGATCCACCCAGGCGAAGCGATGGATAAAGACTTGTACGACTTACCAGCAGAAGAAGCAGCTGAGATTCCAAAAGTAGCAGAATCACTAGAAGTGGCTCTAAAAGCACTAGACGAAGATCGTGAGTTCCTAACTTCTGGCGGCGTATTCTCTGATGACTTCATCGATTCTTACATCAAGCTAAAAATGCAAGATGTTGAGAAAATCAACATGGCAACACACCCACTTGAGTTTGAACTTTACTACTCAGTGTAAGTTGATTGCATGATTACTTAGGCTCGCCTCGCAGGCGGGCCTTTTTTTTCTCTTTTTCTTCTCAGTTCTGACTATCGCGGACACTTATGATGATTCACTGAAAGACCAACATAGATTGAGAGGAGGAGATAACACCATGAAAAATGTAGCAAAGGCGATTCTAATCATGAGCTTGCTACTGATTAGCTTTTTATCTTCCGCTCAATCAAAGCAAACCATTTATACCTGGGTTGATAGTAAAGGAATTCGTCATTTTAACGACCATCCTCAACATATAGATGCACAGCCTATCACCCTAGAAAATAAACCACTTCCCCTAACCCCTACACCAGATGAAGAGCTGCAGAAAAAAACACCATTACATAAAAATAGAGACACAGCTGAAGCAACTGAAGCAACCAATATTGAAATACTTTCTCCGCGACAAAATGAAACCTTGCGAAATAACCAAGGGGAAATTGTCATCACAACAGAACTAAGTCGTAAACTCAAACCAGATGAACAATTGCAGCTAATCCTAGGTGGCACATCATACGGAGCACCACAAACCACTCAACGATGGATACTAAAAAATATTGATCGTGGTAAGCATCAAATTTCTATTCAAGTTGTCTCTCTCGGCAAGGTTATTGCATCGTCTATAACGATTACTGTGCATTTGAAACGAGCGAGTGCGATTAAGGTCAGTAAATAGAGATTATCTCCTCTTTCACTGCTTTTTCTCTTCATCTCCGCGTACTGATGCGCCATACTCAATCCGTCTTTGCACCACTTTGGTGCGCTAACTGAATGGGCAATAAAGGGAGCATATCGAGTGAATGGAGCATTGGATAATATTATCCTCAATCATCAAGTCACCGCTGTACTGATTATGGATGAACAGCTAAACGTTCATTATGCCAACCCTGCGGCAGAGCAGCTCTTTTCACAAAGCGCAAAACGCATTTCTGCCCAACCACTAAAACAGTTGATTCAGCACTCTTCGATTGAGTTGTCTCTGATAACACAACCGTTACAAAGTGGACAAAGCATGACTGACAGCGACGTAACCTTGATTGTCGATGGTCGCCCTTTAATGCTCGAGGTCACAGCTAGTCCTGTCGAATGGCAAAAAGAATTAATGTTGTTGGTCGAAATGCGAAAAATCGATCAACAACGTCGTCTCTCTCAAGAGCTAAACCAACACGCACAGCAGCAAGCGGCGAAACTTCTCGTTCGTGGTTTAGCACACGAGATCAAGAATCCGTTAGGTGGGTTACGTGGAGCTGCGCAGTTACTAGAACGCATGCTGCCTGATCCTAGCTTAAAAGAATATACCCAGATCATTATTGAACAGGCTGACCGTCTACGTGCACTCGTCGATCGATTACTCGGCCCACAAAAACCGGGTATGAAGAAATACGAAAATGTTCACCTTGTTTTAGAAAAAGTTAGACAGCTGATCGATCTAGAAGCTGAGGGGAAAATAGAGATTGAGCGAGATTATGATCCTAGCCTCCCTGATCTTTTAATCGATACTGACCAGATAGAACAAGCACTACTGAATATTGCCAGTAATGCAGGACAAATCCTCGCAACTCAGCGTCACGGTAAAATTAAGTTGCGAACCAGAACCGTCCATCAAGCAAATATTCACGGACAACGCTATAAGCTCGCCGCAAAAATTGAGGTGATTGATAACGGTCCAGGTATCCCATCTGAACTTCAAGATACGCTTTTTTATCCTATGGTCAGCGGACGTGATGGAGGAACCGGACTTGGACTCTCCATTGCTCAAAATCTCATTGATCAACATAAAGGCAAAATAGACGTTGAAAGCTGGCCGGGGCGAACTTGCTTTACGATTTACCTTCCCATTGAAATGACAGCTCATGGCTGTAAGGAACCAATTTTATGAGTAAAGGATACGTTTGGGTCGTTGATGACGACAGCTCAATTCGTTGGGTTATAGAGAAAACGCTCTCTTCCGCGAACATTAAGTGCGAAACCTTTTCCGATGCGGAAAGTGTCTTACTTGCGCTTGAACGAGAAACCCCAGATGTACTTGTCTCTGATATTCGTATGCCGGGCATTGATGGTATTGAACTTCTTAATCAAGTTCATGAACACTCACCGACACTGCCTGTCATCATCATGACCGCTCATTCCGATTTAGACGCAGCGGTTAATGCTTATCAACAAGGGGCATTTGAATATCTACCAAAGCCTTTTGATGTCGATGAAACACTCACATTGGTGGAGCGTGCTATTGCTCATAGCCAAGAGCAACGACAAGATCAAGCAAAGGAAGAGGAACCTAACGCAGCAACACCTGAGATTATTGGTGAGGCGCCTGCGATGCAGGAAGTCTTTCGTGCGATTGGGCGATTATCTCGTTCGTCGATCTCGGTTCTAATCAACGGAGAATCTGGTACAGGTAAAGAACTTGTCGCCCAAGCCCTGCACCGTCATAGTCCTAGAGCAAAAAAACCTTTTATTGCGTTAAACATGGCTGCAATACCAAAAGACCTGATTGAGTCTGAGTTGTTTGGCCATGAAAAAGGAGCATTTACTGGTGCAGGTAATGTTCGCCAAGGACGATTTGAACAAGCCAATGGCGGCACGTTATTCCTTGATGAAATTGGCGATATGCCACTTGATATTCAAACACGTCTGTTACGCGTACTTGCCGATGGCCAGTTCTATCGCGTTGGTGGACATTCGCCAATCAAGGTGGATGTTCGTATCGTTGCGGCCACACATCAAAACCTTGAAAATTTAGTAAAGAAAGGCGATTTTCGTGAAGATTTATTCCATCGCTTAAATGTCATTCGAATTCATATTCCGGCACTTCGAGAACGAAAGCAGGATATCGAAAAGCTCACACTGCATTTTCTCAATTCTGCCGCAGAAGAACTTGGCGTCGAGATGAAAACCTTGCACGATAGTGCTGTTGAAGCTCTAACCAAACTGGATTGGCCCGGAAACGTGCGCCAACTTGAGAATACTTGTCGTTGGTTAACTGTAATGGCCAGTGGCAGTGAGATTTTACCGAGCGATTTACCAAGTGAGCTGACTGAAAATACCTCTTCAGCCTCACTCCAAGTCGATGACCATTGGCAACATCATTTAGCGAGTTGGGCTAAGAGTGCTCTTGCTCATGGGGATTCAGAGTTGCTCTCGTATGCGCTACCTGAATTCGAACGTATTTTACTCGAAGCCGCTCTTGAACATACCGGTGGTCATAAGCAAGATGCCGCGAAGTTATTAGGTTGGGGAAGAAACACCTTAACAAGAAAGCTTAAAGAGCTTTATTAACTTCTGGGAATACCTTAGGAAACATAGGTAGCGAATCTTTGAGGGTATTTAGAACTCGACGACATTTTGCGGTAGTACATTGGCGGCCAGCGTTTAACACCTCTTGCTGTCGCCAATAAATCAAAACCAATAAAAGCTTGTCGATATCTCGCTGGAAATAATTAAAAGTCAGATTTAGGTTATTTGTTCAACAGCCCAGTTCCCGATGATCATTGGCCAACAAATTTAGTTAACATGAAGTAACTATCATCAATTAGTCGTGTTTTAAGGTGCTTATTGTACTGACACTCAGTAGTTTGATTCATATACTTAGCACAAATCACACTATTGGAATGACGACTATGATAACCAAAAACATACCACTGACCGATTTACACCGTCATTTAGATGGCAATATCCGTACTCAGACTATTTTAGATTTAGGCCAAAAATTTGGTGTTGCTCTACCAGCTTACGATGTTGCTGCTCTTACTCCTCATGTTCAAATCGTAGAAGCTGAACCATCTCTTATCGCTTTCCTATCTAAACTTGATTGGGGGGTCGCTGTTCTTGGTGATCTTGATGCTTGTCGTCGTGTCGCTTATGAAAATGTGGAAGATGCGCTTAACGCCCAAATCGACTACGCTGAATTACGCTTTTCACCTTACTATATGGCTATGAAACACAAATTACCTATTGCTGGTGTTGTAGAAGCCGTTGTTGATGGTGTTCAAGCTGGTATGCGTGACTTTGGTATTAAAGCGAATCTTATTGGCATTATGAGCCGCACTTTCGGTACCGATGCATGCCAACAGGAGTTGGATGCTATCTTGACGCAAAAAGACCACATTGTTGCCGTTGATCTAGCGGGTGATGAACTAGGTCAACCTGGTGATCGCTTTGTGAAGCACTTTGCTCAAGTTAAAGATGCCGGCCTTAATATTACCGTCCACGCTGGTGAAGCCGCTGGTGCTGAAAGTATGTGGCAGGCAATTCAACAATTAGGCGCGACTCGTATCGGTCATGGTGTTAAAGCTATCGAAGATCCAAAGTTAATGGATTACCTTGCTCAGCACCATATTGGCATTGAATCTTGCCTAACCTCTAATATTCAAACCAGTACAGTCGCATCACTGGCAACTCACCCGATTAAACAGTTCCTAGAACACGGCGTGTTAGCGTGTCTGAACACCGATGATCCAGCAGTCGAGGGAATTGAATTACCTTACGAATACGAAGTTGCTGCGCCGCAAGCTGGCCTGTCTCAAGCGCAAATTCGTCAAGCACAAGCTAATGGCTTAGAGTTGGCATTCTTGTCTGATGCAGAGAAAGATGAATTAACGCAAAAAGCAGCACAACGAGCTTAAATAAGAAAATTTAGAATAGAGCCGGCATTAACATGTCGGTTTTTTTATGTCTGGATATTGAAGATAAGACGAATTTTATCAAACACGATAAAGCCGATACGCGATCTATACGTACCCTATATTGGCATTAATTACCGACTATCATTGGATTTGAAAGCAATAACATTGAATTTACCAAACGCTAGATAGCAAAAAACCCGCTGATAAATCAGCGGGTTTCTTAAATAGTGGCGGAGAGATAGGGATTTGAACCCTAGGTGGGCTATAAACCCACGCCGGTTTTCAAGACCGGTGCTTTAAACCACTCAGCCATCTCTCCGCAAATCTTTACTAAAATTTAGTCTGATACTAATGATGCTATATTTTAGTTTTGTTCTTAGACATCACTTGTAAGCAATAAAATACGTACAATGAACAATCTAAAAACGATATTAAAGCCTGGCGATGTCCTACTCTCACATGGGGAGACCCCACACTACCATCGGCGCTATTGCGTTTCACTTCTGAGTTCGGCATGGAGTCAGGTGGGTCCGCAACGCTATGGTCGCCAAGCAAATTCTTTCTCTCTATTTCTAGAGAATA
>NZ_QVMU01000041.1 GCF_003605645.1 Vibrio sinensis
TTTCATTAACCCCGTCGGACGCGACCACGGTGATATAGTGATTGTTGCTAAACAACTCATARTCATTGGTAAACGCTTCAACGCCAGCATCGGTTAAACTGATTTGACCGTTATTGTTCACCTCAAACAGACCATTGAGCGGATCGTTTGGCGCATAGTCGATACTGTAAGTGACATTGCCCCCCTCAGGGTCTAACGCGCTCACCATACCAATGACATACTCTTCAGCGGAGTTTTCGTCATAGTGGAAACAGTACTCTTCTTCGCCATCGGGTAGTTCAAAGACGGGCGCTTCATTGACATCCTGTTCATTCAAGGTAACGACGATAGACGATTCATTAACCCCATCTGAAGCAATTACGGTTACTTGGTGACTATTACTTTGTAATTCATAGTCATTGGTAAACGCCGCGACACCTGCCGCAGTTAAGCTAATTTGTCCATTTGAATCTATCTCAAACAATCCCATTAGAGGATCGTCATCAGCAAAATCGAGTTGATAGGTTACCGTTTCATTTTCAGGATCGGTTGCACTCACTGTACCAATTACATATTCATCGGCTGAATTTTCATCGTAATAAAAAATGTAGTCATCGCCACCACCATCTGGTAGTTCGAAAACAGGCGCTTCATTCACATCTTGCTCATTGAGCGTCACCGTTGTTTCTGTTGTATTGACACCATCAGACGCAACTACTGTTATTTGGTGAGTGTTACTCTGCAACTCATAATCATTAGTAAATGCATCAACTCCAGCTTCAGTTAAGGTAATCTCACCATCTGCATTAATTTCAAATAATCCCTCAAGGGGATCGTCGTCTCCAAATTCAATGCTATATAGGATCTCTTCTCCCTCAGGATCTGTTGCACTTACGGTCCCGATGACATCGTCACCGCTTGAATTCTCATCGTAATCAAATGAATAACTATTTTGGTCACTTGGAAAATCAAAAAACGGTGGCTCATTCGAAGAACCGCCTCCATCACCGCCTCCGGATCCGCCATTGCCCTCATCACCTCCACCACTTCCGCCTAAATTTCCCCCATCTCCTATATTGCCCAAGAGACCATCACGAATAAGATCAAGTAACGCCACGCTTTGTGTTTGCGAAAGGCCTTGGGATTCCAATCCATTGGTTTCAAATAATGTGGTAGCGAGTGTTTGCGCATCAGTACGGCTTATCGACCCAGTCACTGTTGGGCTCGAACCGTCAATAACATCGGCTCCCGGGGCATTTTCAGCATCGACTGTGGGATCTTGCCCTTGTTCTATTTGCTGTACAATGTCAGCAATAGAACGGTCTAAATTCAGCTCTACTAAGCCGTCATTTCCAGATACGATATTTGCCTGCATATCCGTCACTGCCGTAGCATTATCTCCAACAACCACGACAACTTCACCAGCGACTGGTACTTCCCCTGGTTGAACTTCTCTTAGTTGCCCGTCATTTCCGATAACCACTATGGTGTTTGCGGTCAGAATCGCTTTGCTCATAAGCAGCTCCTTTGCGCCTGCTACCCAACGAATTTCCCATCGCCATTTCCTAGAGCATTGAGAAAGTGTGTGCAGTGACTTCTATTTATCATCATTTAAAGATAGTCATCGTTCTATTGAGCAACCAGTCAATAAGAGAAAAAATCAAGCAAAATGCATCTTAAAATGCACAACAGGTGACTAACAATCGGATATTTCACAAAATTCAAATTCTTAAACTAAGCTTCCTTTGAGAGAAAAATTCACAAGTGAGACGATTTCGATCTAACAATTGGGAGTAACTCACATTAAGAACAAGGAGTGTCGTGTGAAATATTGGAAAAAGACCCTCATATGCATTGGCATCTTCACCGCAAGCACGTCCAGTTATAGCCAAACACTTGAGCAAGCCGTTGCGATTACGCTCGGCAGTAATCCAGAAATTAAGGCTATATATAATGAGTATCAGAGTGCGGTAAAACAAAACGATGCTGCTGGCGGAGCTTATTTGCCAAGTGTCGATTTAGACGGTGGAATCGGCTATGAAGGCATTGATCCTGCTGATTCAACCGGACGTCAAGATACGGACCTGACGAGAAAAGAGCTAACGTTAAGTTTGACTCAACTACTCTGGGACGGAAACGCGACAATTAATGATATCGACCGAACAGCAGCTGATGCCGAATCACTCAGGTTACAATTAGTCGCCGATGCGTCTGATATGGCACTAAAGGTCACGCAAGTTTATCTCGACGCGATTAAATCAACGGAAGTTCTCGCGCTCTCGGAAAGTAACTTAGCCGTACACAAGGAAATTTATAGAGATATCCGAAAGAGAGCGGAATCTGGTATCGGCTCAACGGCTGATGTCTCTCAAGTTGAAGCCCGCATAGCAAAAGCCCATGGGAATTTACTCGCAGCCCAGAACAACTTGTATGATACCCATACGCAATTTCATCGCTTAGTTGGCCAACAGCCTATGGGCCTTATCTATCCCAGAGCGGATATCACAAAACTACCATTGTCTTTAAATGATGCTCTTGCACAAGCTTATGAAAGACACCCAGTTATTCAAATTTCTCTGGCTGATGTCGATTCAGCACGTTTTCAATATAAACAGTCAAAAGGTAACTTTTACCCAACATTTTCTATTGAAGCGAGCCAAAGTTGGCGTGACGATGCTGGCGGAGACGAGGGTCGAAGTGATGAAACACTTGCCATGCTACGTATGAGATATAATTTGTATAACGGCGGCAGCGATGATGATCTATCAGAGCGTGCGGCTTACCAACTCAATAAAGCGAAAGACTTTAGAGATAATGCCTATCGACAAGTTGAAGAAAGTTTGCGCTTATCTTGGAGTGCGTTGGATTTAACCCTGCAACAAAAAAGTTTCCTTGCAGACCATGTAGACTCATCTTCCGAAACAGTTGTTGCCTATGAGAAACAATACAAAATAGGCAAACGAACCTTACTCGACTTATTGAATACGGAGAACGAACTTTTTCAAGCTCGTAAGGATTACATCGATGCCCACTATGCCGAGCAGTATGCGAAATATCGAATCATGAACGCAACAGGTAACTTGCTTGAGGCATTAGTGGTGGATGTTCCTGAAGAGTGGAACCAAGCTGTGGAGTATTGATCATGAAATTACCTTTACCATATACCCCTTTACTCTTAGCGGTGTTGTGCTTTCAATCGTGGGCCGACGAAAACCAAGATGAGTATGAATATATTGCGACACCTAAAGCTAATCAGGTTGCTGATCTCACTGATGACGATAGAGATGGTGTCATTAATGCGCGGGATCTCTGTCCAGGCACACCTCTTGGCTCGCAACTAGATAACGATGGATGCGGTGAACTTGTCGTTAACAAAGAAGAAGGGCAATTGCATATTCTATTTGAAAACGACTCAAGTCAGATAAGCAGTGTATTTGCCAGTCAAATTGAAAGCATGGCAGCGTTTCTGAACAAATACCCAGCCGCTTCGATAGAAATCCAAGGGTATGCGAGTAGTGTCGGTTCACCAGAGTACAACCTCGCCCTTTCGAAAAGAAGGGCGTTAGCCGTTGAAGACAAATTACTCTCTTATGGCATAAACAAAAATCGAGTACGTATTGTTGGCTATGGAGAAAACCGCCTTGAGGCAAACGGAAGTGACGAAATCTCACATGCTCTAAATCGAAGAGTTACAGCTACCGTCGTCGGATTAAGTAAGCAAGTCGTCGAGGAATGGAATATTTTTTCTGTCATAGAGAAATAGATTACTCCTTGATGGTGGCGACTATAATGAGATTTATTGCCATCATACTAAAATACAAAACCCCCTTCGACATCATATCGAGGGGGGTATTTTTTACTGTTCTTAACTACTTTTTGATATGACGATTAAATCTAGCCTTTCTTAGGCAATGACATATGCAGCAAAATATAACCCAAAATTGCAGCAGTCGTAGAGCCCATCAAAATACCTAAACGCGCATAGGTATCAAACTCAGCGTTAACTGGACCAAATGCTAGCGAAGAGATAAAGATAGACATCGTAAAGCCGATACCACAAAGCACAGATACTGCGAAAATGTGCTTAAAGTTAATCCCTTCTGGTAACTTGGCAACTCCCATTTTTACTGCAACCCAACTAAAGCTAAAAATACCCAGAGGTTTACCTACTAACAAACCCATTGCAATACCTAGCGGCAACATTGAAGTTAGGCCATCAACAGAGACACCCTCTAGTGAGATACCAGCATTGGCAAAAGCAAACAGCGGTAAGATAAAGAATGCCACATATGGGTGCAATGCATGTTCCATATGTTTCAATGGCGAGCGCTCCCCTTTATTCCCTTTCAGTGGAATCGAGAAACCAATCACAACACCAGCTAGTGTCGCATGCACACCTGATTTAAGAACTGCGAACCACAAAATAGCACCAACTATCATATAAGGTGTAAGTTTGGTTACATGACGCGAGTTAAGTACAAACAGGAGACCTGTCATCGCAAAACCAACCGCTAGTGCCGTCGTCGATAAGTCACCTGTATAGAACAATGCGATAATAACGACAACACCTAGATCATCAATAATCGCTAGAGCCAATAAAAACACTTTCAAACTAACAGGTACGCGCTTACCTAGTAGCGCCATAATACCTAATGCAAAAGCAATATCAGTCGCGGCTGGAATCGCCCAACCGGAAATCGCTTCCGCATCATTGAAGTTAAATAATACGTACACCAATGCAGGTGCTAACATGCCGCCTACTGCAGCGATTGCAGGAAATATTGCTGTTTCTTTGGATTTCAATGCACCTTCAAGAAGTTCACGTTTAACTTCCAAACCAATTAGTAGGAAAAAGACTGCCATCAGGCCATCATTGACCCAGTGTGAAACTGACATATTAAAAACATAAGTATGCAAGAAAGTTTCATACATACCGTTTAAAGGTGTGTTTGCAATAGTCATAGCAATTGCCGCTGCAATTACCAATAAAATCCCACCAGCTGACTCCATTTTGAAGAAGTCGCGAAAAATATCACTCATGATATCGTCCTATATTTATTATGTTAATAAACGATTAACAAAGAATAACCTAGAGTTTATAGCTTTCCAAATTTCGATAATAGTCGCTTGTTTAGAGTTTATACTTCGGTTTTTCCGATGAAAACGCCATGTTAGCTATTATTTTACTGACCAATCACTTTCACTTTGGAATGCATAAAAGATCGCCTTTCCTATCGTTCGATATTTGCGTCTGATATTAATGCATTTTTCCCAACAAAAAACCCTGTGTATTAACAATAAATACACAGGGTTAAAATAAGTGCGATCCAAACTAGAAAAATCAGTAACCTGTCAGTTGCATAAATCCTTTGGCATTATGTGTACCAATTGTTTCAATCGGCCCCTCCCAGTAAGGGATCACAAATGGCAACCATAAATTTTTATTCATAACTTGTGTCGTCACATCGATACCATGATCCGCCAGTTTTACTCTCCAAGTCACTGGGATCTGCTTGTTGTTCGCCATTGGCCAAAACTGTATCGGCGTCATGATGACATCATCTTGGGTTAAATTGACGACTTTTCCATCATTGGTCGCCAAAAGGCCAAAAATATAGGGTAACTGATCTTTATGTCGATACTGATTAACTGATAGCGTGGTTTCATTATCCAACTTCAATACGAACCAATCCCAACCTTGTTGCCCTTCCGTCATTAAACCAGTTCCCCATTCTTTACTCATCCATGCGTCACCGATAATTCGCAATGAGCTATCTTCGCCAAAGGTCAGCAAGCCTTCGACTCTAAGAAAAGGAGAAGTGACATTATGGGAAGCAATGGGTAACAAATCGTGTTTATTGACGTACCCGCGATCACCAGGCAAAACGAATGGACCAGACGTTGCAACTCTTAATTGAAGCTTAAATGTATCACTTTGAGCATCAAGTTGACCCGGAAATGGCGTATCGCTTAGCGAACGCCAAGTCCAATTGTCTATCCAAACTTTGAATGGACGATGAGTCATTCCTGCTTGACCAATACCACCACGAGCTAGTCGTTGTTCTTTCCATACCTTGTTCTGATTGGAGATAACAATATGGGAAACGTAGAGTTGTGGGTTTTGCCAACCTCTACGATCTTGCTCATCACTGGCAATACGAAAATAACTCCACTGAATGCCGTATTGCTGCCCCTCTGCGTCAACAACGTTAGCAAAAAAATGCCACCATTCATGTTGGTAGTCATTATGAAACTGGAAATCTTTTGGTAATTGAACTGGCGAGTCTGGTAATACCGGTTCAAAAACTTGCGGGTTCTGGGACGTAAAGATGCTGGTATCACTGCCATCATTCGCTTGTTCGATAGGTTGCTTATAAAACAAATACAAACCTATCAACACCGAAGCTAATATTAGCCCTAATAGAATAACAATCAGCAATTTCCTCATCTTTACGCGATAGTCCATTTTATAACGCATCCCTTAATGACTTCATTGGGGTTTTTCTAACCATTCTTAATACAGGGATTGCACCTGCCAGCATGAGAGAGAGCATCGCAAGTAAGCTAGTTTGCAAATATTCATGTGGAATAAATTGAAGTTCAAGGGTCCAGCCAAATGATTGCTTAATAATGATATCAACGACCAAATGTGCCAACGCAAGCCCTAACGGCATAGCGATTAAAATAGATACTGCACCAAAGACAAACAGCTGAAAACTCCCCATCACAATAAGTTCTCGTCCAGACATACCTAAACAGCGCAATAACGAAATATGCCGTTGACGAGAGACTTCACCAGCAATAGTCGCGACAAATATGCCAAACACCGCTATTACCAAGGTGATATTCCCCAAGGTATCGGCAATAGAGAAAGTACGATCAAATACCCGCATCGCTTGCTTATGGATACTCGTATTATCGAACACTCGCTCTGGATGTAACCTAAATACCGATTCCATCCTGCGTTTTAATCCCGACAATGGCACACCATCTTCGAGCACAGCACCTAAAGCAACGGTTCCAGTCCCAGCATAGGCATACAGCCAGTTACGGTGAGAAAGCAATACTTGGTTATAAGGATTACCATAATCATAATAGACACCAACTACTTGCCAGCCCTGTCCGAGGCCTTTCGGTAAATCGATGTAATCGCCTGGGCGAATATCGAGTTTTAATGCCATGGATTCGCTGATCATTACTCCTCGAGAATGGTGCAAGTGATACCAATAATCAGGAATACCCAATTTAACGGTCAGCGCATCCAATTCGCCCTCAGAAGCACCTGTACTCACGATTTGCAATGAACCTTCTGGTGTCGCTTTTTCTTTTTCCCAACGCCACCAAACTGATTTAACTTCTGGCTGTTTGGTTAGCCATGTGCTCATTCGAGCAGCTGCGCTGTTATTAGGGTAAATATAGAGATCCGCTGCCAAGCGTTGGCTTAACCACTTATCGGTTGTATCTCGGAAACTACCTACCATAGTTTCAACACCGATATTAGCCGCCATCGCCAGCATAAATGCCATTGTTGCTACGCCACGGTAACTCATACTTGCCGCGGCATCGGCAAAGAACCAACGAATTTTTACCCAGCGTAATGAATAGCTGAAGCTAATAAATACGCGCCAAACAAGAAAAGGAGTAAACAATGCAACGGATAACAACATTAAAGCGATAATTGCAAAACCAGATTCTTGTGTTTGTGGCGCTTGGTAGACAGCAATTGCTGCAACACTCAACGCACAGGCCAGCAAAGCTTGAATGGTAAATTCGGTGCCGGTAAAACGCATAAGAGACAAGCGTGTGGTCAAACGAATAGGTTGAGAACGTAGTAAGCGAACCAATGGCCAAGCACAAGCCGCAATAGCGCCAATACTGGTCATTAATAGGCTATAACCACTTGAGCGCCAGCTCCATGAGATGCTTAAGCCGACATTGGCATCATAAAGATCACCCAAGCTAGAAGAAACACTTGGAATCAACTGATTTGCGAGCAAAATACCTAACGCATTACCGCATAACCAACTAATCAATACTAACACTAACAATTCAAGTGATAACGCTTGAGCCAACTGCCAACCTGATACACCTGTTTGACGAAGTGTGCCAACTAAAGGCTGGCGCTGTGTTAGCGAAAGTGACATTGCCTGATAAAAAATAAATAAACCAACAAGAAAAGCCAGCATTCCCATCGCACTAAGATTCATATGGAACGCTTGGGTCAGAGATTCCAATTCAGCGCGAGAGCTGCGTACTAAAGCCATACCACTTGGTAGTTTGTTTTTAAGCGCTTCTAGCTTTTCACTCGGCATATCGCCACATGCAATGACTGAAATACCAGCCCCCTTATCTAGCATGCTCAATAAGGAGAGATCTGCAATGATTCGAGTACCGTTCAACTGGTGCTGCTTATCCACCAAAATAGGGCCCAGTTCACTGCCATCACTAAGAGGAATATAATCACCATCCCCCCAACTCATGTGTGTCGCTAAATCTTTACTCACCATTACAGGATACGGCGGACGCATTAAATCCAACGATGTAAGCTGTTTCAGTGGTATTTCAGGTTGGAATGCAACCATGGCAACGGGATCGACACCAACCAGCATCAAATCTGACCCGTTGGCCGTTTGAATTCGAGTACTTTTTAATGGGACACATTTATTAAAGCCATCACGGCGCAACTGGACATAAAAGCCCTGTGGGATCTGATTGCTTGCGTGCTTAGATCGGATACGATATGGAAGTGGATTAGAAAAAAGACGTTCACCATGCTCGTAGCTTTGACGCGCATGTTCATTGATTGAAGTCACTCCAACTAAAAGAGACACACCAAGAGTAAGCCCAAGCCAGACAAGAAGGATTTGAAAAGGATAACGTCTGTAATGGCCTAGCAGTGCTTTAACTACGGGCCATAACATGCAGTTGCCCTCCTTGTAGTCGGATACGACCTTCCATATGTTCTGCCACTTTTTCGCTGTGTGTAACCAATAACAATGTGCAATCGAGTTGTCGAGTTAGACTGGTCAATAAGCGCATCACTGCTTCAGCATTTCGTTCATCGAGGCTTCCCGTCGGCTCATCTGCTAAGAGAATCTTTGGTTCCATATACAACGCACGTGCAATCGCAGCGCGTTGCTGTTGTCCACCAGAAACTTCTTCTGGATAACGACCTAGCAGTGGCATTAAATCTAAAGCAGAGAGAATTTGACGCCATAGACCTTGGTCTTCAGGTAAGCCTTTAAGCTGGCGACAAAAACGGATGTTATCAGCGACATTAAGAGTTGGAAGTAGATTGAACTGCTGAAAAATAAGACCAATGTTATTACGACGGTAAGCCGTGCGGCGACTTTCGCTAACATCTTGCATTAGAAAATTAGGGAATTCGATGCTACCAGAATCAACCGTATCTAAACCTGCAATCAAGTTGAGTAACGTACTTTTTCCTGAGCCACTCTCCCCCATCAATGCAATCTGCTCGCCCTGCTTTAATGATAACTCAGCACCTTGTAAAACAGGATGAAATTCACCCCCATCAACATAGCCTTTACAGAGGTCGGTTAACCTTAACATCAGAGACTCACAATCGAATAAAATAGAGGGGTGAATCTACACTAAATCCCTCTCAACAGGAAGTATTTTGGATACTAGATCACAAGATGTGTACTTTTTTGCAACAAATCGAAGCTATAGTTCTAATTTTCAATCAAATTACGCATCCACTTCTTGCTATTAATACGGTAAATGGAGCCTCCCCATTTAATCACTTCTTCAGTCAAAAAGAGTAAATATACCCATTGAGGTTCCCACCCCAAAGTAATAGCTGCAAACGCAGCCAGAGGGATACCGATAACCCATTGGGCGATCACATCTTGATAAAGACAGAATTTCACATCACCGCCGGCACGAAGAACGCCCACAATAGCGGTCATTGGCAACGAACGAATCACAATGCCAACACACAAAATGATAATAAACTGGTCTGTAAGAGCGCGAGTTTCCTCCGTCAAAGCGCTAAAAGCCCCCAGCACCAATCCTTGACTGAAATACAAAATCACTGAAACGCAGATACCGACCAAAATACTGATAAGGGTTAAGCCGATCGCTTGATAGTAAACCTCATCATAACGTTTAGCTCCAAGTTGATTACCAACCAAAACTGCCGCCGCATTCGACATACCAATTAATAAACTTAATGAAATCGATTCAACAGGCGTCATCACGGACAATGCTGCCAAGCCTTGTACGCCAGCTTGTCCCATAATGGCATGATAAGCAAACAATCCCCCTGCCCATGCCAAAAAGTTGAGCGTCGTCGGTAACGATAGTTTTAAGAAGCGACTGACTCGATCAACACGAAGAACCGCTTTCATATCAGAGATATTGAACGCAAGTAAATGCTTTTTAAAATAGAGATAGCCATAAAGAGTTGCCACTTCAATCGCGCCACTGATTACTGTTGCGATTGCTGCACCAGTAATTCCCATTGCTGGAAAACCCAAATTACCAAAAATAAGAACCCAGTTAAGAAATACGTTAGATAGGATGCCAATACCACTAAAGAAAGTACTCAGCCCCGGCTTATGCATAGCACGAAGCCCCACCGCCATACTCGCCACATTAGCAACAGCAAACATACTCACGGAGGTAATAACAAGATATTCGCTACCCAGTTCATTCACTTGCAAAGAGTCGGTCGTTACCCCCATGACTTGATGAGGAAATAGAATAAAAAACAACGCAGCAATCGCAGCAAAAACATTGGTAACTAACCACGTCAGAGCGGTACTTTCGCGCACACCTTGCTGATTACCTGCCCCCCAATACTGAGCTGTAAGAAGAGCGCCACCCGTGGTGACCCCTACAAGCATAATGGTAGTGACAAATGTTGCACGAGCAGCAACTCCTACCGCGGCGATTTCAGCTTCACCGAGCTGTCCAAGCATTAAAACGTCAACTAAGCCACGGCTAGAAAACATAATACTCTGAAGTGTGATCGGTAGCGCAATTGCGACTAATCTACGTAAAAAATCGCCCTTTGTATGGGCAAATACTTGGGATAACACGGTCAAAACAACACCCCGGAGAAAGACGGTAATAGAAAGGATATAAATACGCGGCTATTATAGGGTTTTGTTGAAAAATCAACCATCAATATTACAGGGATAGACATGAAAAAAGTGCTGGTATTGGGTGCGTCAGGTTATGTCGGTTCGCAGCTACTCCTCAAGTTGTGTGAACAAGGCTATCAAGTGACGGCAGCAGCAAGGCAAATAGACTATTTGATTGCTCGTACACCTCCCCATGACAACCTCACTATCACCTATCTTGATTTGGCCGATGCCCAAGCAACCCAAGCACTTTTGCCCAATTTCGACATTATCTATTTTCTTGTACACGGCATGGCTCAAGGGCATGATTTCTTGGACTATGAAATATCATTGGCAGAAAATGTCTTGATCGCACTAGAACAATCTCAAGTCCAAAAGGTCATTTATCTTAGTGCGATACAACCTCAAACTGGGAATTCCGAACATTTAGAAGCCCGTCGTATGACTGGGGAAGTCTTACACCGAGGAGCGGTTCCTATTATTGAGCTTAGAGCGGGTGTCATCATAGGCCCCGGTTCTGCTGCGTTCGAAATAATGCGCGATTTTGTCTACAACTTGCCGATACTAATTACGCCCAAATGGGTGGATTCAAAAGCCAACCCAATAGCGCTAAGTAATCTTAATCATTACCTCATCGAATTGGCTAAAGAACAGACTAAAGAACATCACATTTATGAAGTGGGAGGGCCTGACACTCTAAGCTACCGAGAACAGTTTTCTGTTATCTGCCAAGTGATCGGCAAGCCACTGCGCCTTTGGTCAACGGCTTTATTAACACCTAAAATCGCCTCTTACTGGCTTGGCATCGTCACATCAGTTCCAGCTTCGATTGGTACAGCGCTACTTGCCGGGTTAGAGCATGACTTTATCGCCGATTCCCGGGAAATCGAAGCCAAACTGCCACAACCCATGATTGGTTACCATGACATGGTAGCGTCAAGTATTGAGCAAGAAGGTAAATTTGTACGCAGCAATGTATGGGGCTTTGATCCTAGTGCGTTAAAACGATGGCAACCCGGTTACGGCTATCACCCAAAACAGACCGGCGCCAGTATTGAAACTAGCCTTTCAACAACGCAACTTTGGGAGGTGGTGAAAAAAATTGGTTCACCTGAAGAGGGGTACTTTTTTGCTAATGCCCTGTGGCGAACTCGTGAGTGGCTCGATATCTTCTTTGGGGGTGGTAAACCAATACGTCGTTCACCACATGGACCTGAACTGCAAGTTGGTGACCATATTGATTCTTGGAAAGTTATTCGTTGTGAAAAACTGCATTTCATTTCATTGCTATTTGGTATGAAAGGCCCTGGATTAGGACGACTTGAATTTGTTATTGATGATCTCGGAGATAAACGCCGTTTAACCGTTACGGCTTGGTGGCATCCCCAAGGTTTTCCTGGGCTGCTCTATTGGTTTGCGATGATGCCTGCTCACTTGTTTATTTTTAAAGGTATGGTGAAAGCCATTGTTCGCAAAGCAACGTAAAGTAGAGCGACGTAAAAGTAGAGTTAAGCGCAGTGCATAATTAACCTATCCCCCACACACAAAAGAGCCAACATTTCTGCTGGCTCTTTATAAATATATCCAAAAGTGATTTCGATATTGCTTAGGGATAAAACTCAGTCAATCTGCAAGTTACGTGGTAATTCCGCTAATTGGTTACCACTATTATTAGGGAACACAATGTATTCACCGTGGTACTTAACGTTTGATTTGTAATCGGTAACTTTATGCACTAAAAATCCAGCATCTGTCGCTCGTTCTACAAACTCAGCATGATTACCGCGAACAAACCAGTTCATCGGCTTAACAAGTATTTCACCATCAAAACAGGTGTCACACTGATCCGTACAAAGAGCTAACGAGTTAGGCCCATCAGTAAAAATTTGTACTTTACCGCAGCCAACTAGTGGCTCAGAAGTTGATACTTCCCAGCCTGACTCTTCCATCGCATCAATGAATGTGTTGATCTCAGAGTCTTTAATCGTTTTTTCTTCTTGGCCTTGTGGGAAAAACTGGCCATATAACGTGGAAATGCGTTTAAAAACCAACTCTAATCCAGAATCATTCCCTTTTGAACGACCCATTTTTTGCCAACGAACCAAATCATTAGTGACGCACCGTTCAAAACGTTGAGATTTGATTGCCTTTGTCACCCAGCGAATGAAAAAAGAGTTGTTTGCTATTGGAGCATTCACTGCTTTTCCTGCTTTATGTTCTGCATACAATTCTTCTAATGCAGAATCAGCCACTCGTTGAATTTCTATTCTATATTGAGACATTACGCCTTTCTTCCCAAAAACCAATAAAATGCAGCGGACAAAATTGAACACGCTGTCATTACAAATACCATAGGCCATGTCACGCCATTGGGTAGTGCAGCTACAAGAGCACCAATGATTGAACCTGTGCCAAAGCGAAGTGTACCAGCAAGAGATGATGCCGTGCCAGCCATTGATGGGTAACCGCTCAATAATAACCCCATCGAATTACTACCTATGGTTGAAAGCGTACCGATAAATAAGACCACAAAAATAACGGTGCCCCATAATCCCCAATCAAACGCCCAGCTAGCAAGTAAACCAAGACCGGCAACAAGTTGAACGATAAGTCCAAAACGCAGCATGACATGAGAACCCACTTTTTTGACTAAACGACCATTAATACTGGTCATAATAATCATAGCAACAATGTTCAGGCCGAATAAATAACCAAAATGATCCGGACGCACACCATAGTAATCAATATAAACAAACGCACCCGCCGTTAAGAAAGCAAACATACCTGCAAACGAAAAGGCACCCGATAAGATCAAACCCATCGCCATAGGGTTACGGCATAAACGGAAGTAGTTACGCATTGTCGTACTAAATCGAAGCGGTTGACGTTTGTCATCAGTGAGTGTTTCTGGGATTTTCCACAGCACCAATACAATCACCAGTGCCGCAAATCCAGCTAGTACCCAAAAGATTGAGCGCCAACCGAACCAAATAGCCAAATAACCACCAATCATTGGTGCAATGAGTGGAGCAATCGTAATAACCAGTGTGACAAATGACATTGCTCGGGCGAAGTCTTCACGGTCAAACATGTCACGAACAACGGCCTGAATAATCACAGCGGCTGCTGCTCCAGCAAAACCTTGCGCAGTACGAACCCACGTTAGCGCATCGATCCCATTAGTCGTTGCACTCACCACTGCGGCCAAACCAAAGAAAAGCACACCTAAAATTAAGACCGGACGACGACCATAACTGTCTGCCAATGGACCATGAATCAGTTGTCCTAAAGCAAAACCGGCAGTATAAGCCGTTAAAGTAAACTGCACCTCTCCCGCCGTTACACCAAGATCGCGAGCGATCGTTGGCATAGCGGGTAAATACATATCAATGGCAAGCGGTGTTAACGCCCCAATGGCACCAAGAACGAGAAATAAAAGGAAACTTATTTGGGGAACATTGAGATGTTGTGTTGATGAACCAGACATAAAACTCCTATTCGACTAAATATCTGTTACGGCGTTCCCTGCAATAACCAATAAGAAAGAAAAGACTCGCATCCGCGAGCCTTATTAATAAATGAGTCTTACTATTTGGGGATCTATACCCGCCCAATGACAAGGAGGGTAAGAGAAATTTCGTAGACTTGTTCAGGTATATTCGACCAATTCTCAAAAAAACACTAGGTCTTAATAAGAAATAAAGAATTTCCTATTTGCACCATTCATTCTTTTGGGGAATGTTTAATTCCAGATAGATTCGACTTCTTCTTGAGTCAAATAACGGTATTCACCAAGGTCTAACGACTCATCGAGGACAATTTTACCGATTCGTTCACGATGTAATCGTTCTACTTTATTACCTAAAGCTGCGAACATACGTTTTACTTGGTGATATTTACCTTCCGTGATCGTCAATAACAATTCATTTTGACTTTCATCGACAATTTCCATTACCGCTGGTTTGGTAGGTTCACGCTCGTTACGTAGCTCAACGCCCTCAGCAAGCTTCTGTGCATAGTCAGGCTGAATCGCATCATCTAACCATACTCGATAAGTTTTTTCACACTTATGTTTTGGTGACGTAATACGATGCGACCACTGACCATCGTCGGTAATAAGAAGAAGACCTGTTGTATCTACATCCAGTCGACCAGCAAAATGCAAATCAGCCATTTTCACTTCATCAAGTAGGACAAAAGCCGTTTGGTTATGACCATCTTCATGTGAACAAACAAAGCCTTCAGGTTTGTGCAACATGATATAGCGTGGACCGATTCTCTTCAGTACTCGATCTTGCCATTCAACAACGCAATCATCTGTTACTTGAAAAGAACCACTTTTTTTCTTCACTTCGTTAACTGTAACATCACCACTACGAAGAAGCTGGGTTGCTTCTCTGCGGGTTACACCTAACGCATCACACACAAATTTATCTAAACG
Organism: Vibrio sinensis; assembly: GCF_003605645.1. GTDB lineage: Bacteria > Pseudomonadota > Gammaproteobacteria > Enterobacterales > Vibrionaceae > Vibrio > Vibrio sinensis. The sequence continues at coordinate 15,532 of NZ_QVMU01000041.1, forward strand.
CATGAATACCTCATCTTTCTCTGCTGGGGTATTATAGTCCGCTTGAACCAAATAGTTGAGCTATTTCACAGAAATTATGTACACACTTCGCCCCTACCAAGCTGACTCCGTCAAAGCTGTTATTCATTACTTTCGTAAGCACTCCACTCCAGCGGTTATTGTGCTACCGACCGGAGCAGGAAAAAGCTTAGTCATTGCTGAATTAGCGCGACTTGCGAAAGGTCGAGTTCTCGTACTTGCGCATGTTAAAGAGCTGGTTGAACAAAACCATGCTAAATATGAGGGCTATGATTTAAAGGGAGCGATTTTTTCTGCCGGATTAGGACGAAAAGAAACAGATCAACAAGTCGTATTTGCGTCGGTTCAATCTGTTGTACGTAACCTAGATTCATTTAAAAACCAATTTTCGTTGCTCGTGATCGACGAATGCCATCGTGTGCCTGATGATGAAAACAGCAGTTACCAAAAGGTCATTGCTCATTTAAGGGAACTGAATCCGGGGATTAAAGTACTGGGACTCACCGCCACACCTTATCGGCTCGGCATGGGATGGTTGTACCAATACCATACGCGCGGTCAGGTACGCAGCGAGGAAGCACACTTTTTCCGCGATTGTATTTTTGAGTTACCTATTCGCTATTTACTCGACGAAGGATTTCTAACCCCGGCAAGAATGATGGATGCACCGGTATTAAGTTACGACTTTTCTCAGTTAAAACCCGCAACAACCGGACGCTATAAAGAATCCGAACTGGATATGGTGATCGACAACGCCAAGCGAGCAACACCACAAATTGTTGAACAAATTGTCCATTTAGCACAAGACAAACTCGGCGTTATGATTTTTGCCGCCACAGTTCGCCATGCCCAAGAGATCTTTGGATTATTACCTCAAGGCCAAACAGCATTGGTCATTGGTGATACGCCAACACCCGAACGCGACGCAATCATCCACAATTTCAAACAACGTAACATTAAATTCCTAGTGAATGTCTCGGTACTCACAACAGGATTCGATGCTCCTCACGTTGATCTCATTGCGATTTTACGTCCAACTGAATCCATTAGCTTATACCAGCAAATTGTCGGACGCGGACTGCGATTGTCTCCCGGAAAAACGGAGTGTTTGGTCCTTGACTATGCGGGTAACAGTTACGATCTTTATCAACCAGAAGTAGGGAATCCGAAACCAGACTCAGACAGTGAGATCATTACCATTCCCTGCCCTGCCTGTGGGTTTAACAATAATTTTTGGGGGAAACTCGATAGTAATGGCTTCCTATTAGAGCACTTTGGCCGACGCTGCCAGGGATTTTTGGAAGATGATGACACTGGGGAAAGAGAGCATTGTGGTTATCGCTTTCGCGCTAAATACTGTGGTGAATGTGGTGCAGATAATGATATTGCTGCGCGAATTTGCCATGAATGTGATGCAACATTAGTTGACCCAGATAAAAAGCTAAAAGAAGCGCTGAACCTGAAAGACGCTTTAGTCTTCGAATGTCTAGAAATGGACTTGACTGTGCACAAAGATTCAAGCGGAAAAACACAACTCAAAGTCAGTTATATTGGAGATAATCAAGCTCAGGTTCATGAGTTTTGGCCATTGACGACAAAATCTCAAAAGCAGCGATTTAAAGACCAGTTTGTGCGCCCACACCTTGCAGATAGACACCGTCCATTTGAACAATCATCGCCAACTAAAGTGGTAGCTCATCAGCATCGCTTCCGTCCACCACAATTTGTTATTGCTCGTAAAGTAGGACGATTTTGGAAAATGCGAGACAAGATTTTTTCAGACGAGTTAAAAAACTAGACGAGTAAACACCCTGCCTATCATTCATATATAAATTCCACCAACTCATTTTCACAGGAGTCGATTACCGACTCCTGTAACTTGAAAATCTTGAGGTTACTTGGGGGTATACCTTATTATGTAAAGGATTGCTTCGCTGATTTTCCACTACCTGCCTAACAAAATAATAGAAATTAAAAACATGCGCTAGAGTAGTGGCGAATCGGTTCTTTCAATCATATCTTGAATGGTAAAAAGTTAAACGCTTCTTGTCTTATTGAGTGATTGATCTCATTCAGCTTCAATTCATCACCACTATGATAAGATCATAAAAATGGAGTCATTGAATTTGTTGCTATATCTCGTTCTAAACAAGAACTCACCCAAAAATATCCACCAGCCGACACTGAGTGATCATAGAATCGAAAGCAACTAAGAACGCATGCTGTTACCCTTATGACATAATTCAGAATAAATGACTCAAATACAAACATATCCAATACACGCAAACTCGACACACGTAAACGAAGGTAAAACCATGTTTCGTAGCCCATTAATATTGACCTTATTGCTCTCTAGCCTAACTTTTTCTTTACCTAGTTGGGCTGGTAAGCATGACCATGAAAATGGCCATGCCTTGGTTCAAGATGTTCACCGTGACGGACCGAAAATTGAATTCGAAGAAGATCAAGATGAAGTCTATCAAGCTGTAAAACGAGGTTACATTCGCCCTTTCTCGGAAATGTATGCCGCTGTCGAACGTGATCTAAAAGGTCGTATTATCAGCGTTGAACTTGAAGAAGATGATGATGAATGGATTTACGAACTCAAACTCAACCACAAAAATAACATTATAAAAGTCGAGTATGACGCTCAAACGCTAAAAATGTTAATGATAAAAGGGCGTGATTTTCATCAAGCTCTTAAAAAATAGAAGATTAAAAATATGAAAATACTCGTTGTAGAAGATGAGCCAAGACTTGGTGAACAAATTATAGAAGCACTTGAGAATACAGGTTGGGTGCCTGAGCTTGCTCAAGATGGTATCGATGCACTCTACCGCGCGACGTCAGAAGAATGGGATGCGATAGTTATGGATCTCGGTTTACCAAAACTCGATGGCCTAACCGTACTTAAGGGGATTCGCGACGAAAACATTAACACTCCCGTGGTAATACTAAGCGCTCGTGACACGCTAACTCAACGAGTAGAAGGCCTCAACGCAGGTGCTGATGACTACCTTACCAAGCCGTTTGAAATGGTAGAGCTAACCGCTCGTTTACGAGCTCAGTTACGTCGAGCTTCCGGTAATGCATCTCCCGTCATTCAAGTGGGCAATCTTGCTTTAGATACACGCACATCAAAAGTGATGTGGCAAGGCCAAGCGATTAATTTGACCGCGCTAGAATATAAAGTGGTCGCGTATTTTATGCACAATTCAGATAAAGTGATCTCACGAACTGAATTGGTCGAACATATTTATAAGCAAGACTTCGACCGTGACTCAAATACCATAGAAGTATTCATCGGCCGTATTCGTAAAAAAATCGCTCCAAATGTGATTAAAACGGTCCGTGGACTTGGGTATCAATTGAATGCCGAATAAAAAACTTCATGCTTTAAAACGCCTGAGTTTAAAAAGCCGCCTCATGCTGGCGGCTATTATTTGGCTCACGGCTATGGTGATCGCTGCAGGAGTCACCGTCCCCTCCCAAGTATATAGTTACATGGAAGCGGATGCGAAAGCGCAGTTACAAATCTATTTAGATGAAATATCCGCCAATTTAGAAGTGGACGATAAAGGTAACTTAACGCTGAGCACTCAGCTGTCTGATCCTCGTTTCAATCGCCCTTACAGCGGTCTGTATTGGTCGGTTTCAAACAAAGAACATAACCTCCGATCTCGCTCGCTTTGGGACAAGAAAATCACATTCAAAAACAAAGTCGATGCCTTTGGTGCTCGGGATGAGAAGCTCATTTATCGTCAATCTGAGTTTTATTTCCCCGACTATGATGCGCCGATTAAAGTTATTGTTGCCATTGACGAAGAACCTTTAGAAAAAACCGTTCATAAGCTAATGGAAGAGCTATGGTTAATTCTTGCCCTACTCTATTTTGGCGTCCTCATTGTTATTTTGGTTCAAATTGCTTGGTCATTAAGCCCTCTCACCAAAATGCACAAAGAACTATCACAAGTTCGTCGTGGCGAAAAAACGCAGCTAAACGAGGAATACCCTCGTGAGATTGCCCCTGTCGTATCCGACTTAAATGCTTTGGTCTTTCACTATCAAGAACTGTTAGAGCGTGCTCGTCACCATGCAGGGAACCTTTCCCACGCTTTAAAAACACCTCTTTCAGTTCTAAAAAACGAAGTTGAGACCTTAGCGCCTGAAGCTCGGGCCAAATTATCGCCCCCTGTCGAACAGATCCAAGGGCAAATTGATTACCATCTCGGTCGTGCCCGCATGGCGGGATCTAAGAACATTTTATCAGTCAAAGCCTCACCGTCAGAGCGCATTGATGCCATATCCATGGCGTTTGATAAAGTCTACGCTAATCGAGATGTTACCCTAATCAATGAAATTGACTCTGATTTACAAGTCGCGGTTGAACCGAGCGATCTTGATGAAATGATCGGAAATTTACTTGAAAATGCTTATAAATGGTCAAATTCGATCATTCGTGTTCATGCGCAAGTCTCACCAGATGACGCTCAAAACGTTTCTCTTATTGTTGAAGATGACGGCCCAGGTATACCTGAAGAGCAACAACAAAATGCGATCAAACGCGGAGTTAGATTAGATGAGACCACACCGGGAACCGGCCTAGGACTTAATATCGTGAGTGAAATGGCATACAGTTACCGCGGTCGATTATTGCTTGAACGCAGTGCAATGGGCGGCTTAAAGGCGATATTAACCGTCAAGATTTCTTTATAGCTTGCCTCTAACTCATAGAAGCCATTAACGATGGCATAAAAAACCGCAGAAAATAACTTAATGCTGATCGTTTTAAATAATTGAACGATCCTGAGCAGGGTTCATAATCGGTCTCAACATAGTTGAGGCCGATTTTTTTATGTCTGAGTTTTCTAAAGAGTTACAGATTACCGCTGAGTTTTGCCAAGAACATCATCTCAATG
>NZ_QVMU01000042.1 GCF_003605645.1 Vibrio sinensis
GATACCGCCGTCCATCTGTGCAGCACCAGTGATCATGTTTTTAACATAATCCGCGTGTCCTGGACAGTCTACGTGTGCGTAGTGACGTGATGGAGTGTCGTACTCTACGTGAGAAGTAGAGATTGTGATACCGCGCTCGCGCTCTTCTGGAGCGTTATCGATAGATGCGAAGTCACGTGCTGAACCGCCGTATACTTTAGATAGAGTAGTACAGATTGCAGCTGTTAGAGTAGTTTTACCGTGGTCAACGTGGCCGATAGTACCAACGTTTACGTGCGGTTTTACGCGTTCAAATTTTTCTTTAGACACGATCGTGTTCCTTCCTAGTTATGATTCGCCGTGATCATTATTGATCTCGACGCGCCAGAATTTGCCATTTTATGCGCCAACGTTCGTCAGCGCAATATTTGGACGCATTGATCTCGAAAAAAAGTCGTAGACTTTTACGAACAATACAATTAATTAATAGCCACGTTCCGACATAATTGCTTCTGCAAAATTCTTCGGTACTTCCGCATACTCATGGAATTCCATAGAGTAAGACGCACGACCTTGAGTAGCAGAACGTAGATCAGTTGCATAACCAAACATTTGAGAAAGAGGTACTTGAGCTCGGATGATCTTAAGACCAGCGTTGCCCTCATCCATACCTTCGATCATGCCGCGGCGACGGTTAAGATCACCTACAACATCACCCATCCAATCTTCAGGAGTGGTTACTTCAACTTTCATCATAGGCTCAAGAATAACTGGGTTCGCTTCAAGCGAACCTTTCCTGAATGCCATTGAACCAGCGATTTTAAACGCCATTTCGCTTGAATCGACATCATGGTAAGAACCATCAAATAGCGTTGCTTTGATATCCAATACAGGATAACCAGCTAATACACCGCTATTCATTTGTTCTTCGATACCTTTCGCTACTGAGCTAATAAACTCTTTAGGAACAGAACCGCCCACAATTTCATCGACAAAGACAAAACCTTCACCCAGTTCAGCAGGTTCAAGTTTGATCCATACATGACCGTATTGACCACGACCGCCAGATTGACGAACGAACTTGCCTTCCACTTCCGCAGAACCACGAATGGTTTCACGGTAAGCAACCTGAGGTTTACCAACGTTGCAATCAACGCTGAATTCACGTTTCATACGGTCAACGATGATATCAAGGTGAAGTTCACCCATACCTGAGATCAGAGTCTGACCTGTCTCGTCGTCCGTTTCCACGCGGAAAGAAGGATCTTCTGCAGCTAGTTTACCTAGCGCGATACCCATCTTATCTTGATCGGCTTGAGAGCGAGGTTCTACTGCGATCTGAATAACTGGCTCTGGGAATTCCATACGCTCTAGAATCACTTTGTGGTTCTGGTCGCACAGAGTTTCACCTGTCGTTACATCTTTCAGACCAATCGCAGCAGCAATATCGCCTGCTCGAATTTCTTTCACTTCTTCACGTTTGTTAGCATGCATCTGTACGATACGGCCAAAACGCTCGCGCTTTTCTTTCACTGAGTTGTAAACAGCATCACCTGAGTTTACGACACCAGAATAAACACGCATGAAAGTTAACGTACCCACAAATGGGTCCGTTGCAATTTTGAACGCTAATGCTGAGAATGGTTCGTTATCGTCTGCATGACGCTCTACTTCATTTCCATTGTCGTCGATACCTTTAATTGCAGGAACATCAACTGGAGATGGTAGGTATTCAACCACTGCATCAAGTACCGCTTGTACACCTTTATTTTTGAACGCACTACCACAAGTGGCTAGTACGATTTCGTTATTAAGTGTACGAGTACGAAGACCGTGTTTAATCTCAGCTTCGGTAAGCTCACCTTCTTCAAGGTACTTATCCATAAGCTCTTCGTTAGCTTCAGCTGCTGATTCAACTAGGTTGTTACGCCATTCCTCTGCAAGCTCTAACATGTCTTCTGGAATATCGTCGTAATCAAACGACATGCCTTGGTCGGCGTCATTCCAGTTGATCATTTTCATCTTGATTAGGTCGATAACACCTTTGAAATCTTCTTCTGCACCAACATTAAGTTGGATCGGAACAGGGTTCGCACCAAGACGGTTTTTAATTTGGTCGACAACACGCAAGAAGTCTGCGCCTGTGCGGTCCATTTTGTTGACAAATACTAGGCGAGGCACTTGGTATTTATCAGCTTGACGCCATACAGTTTCAGACTGAGGTTCAACACCAGATGAGCCACAGAACACAACAACTGCACCATCAAGCACGCGAAGAGAACGTTCAACTTCAATCGTGAAGTCAACGTGTCCAGGTGTATCAATGATGTTTACGCGGTGATCTTGGAATTGTGCTTCCATACCACGCCAAAAAGTCGTTGTTGCAGCAGAAGTGATCGTGATACCACGTTCTTGTTCTTGCTCCATCCAGTCCATAGTAGCAGCGCCATCATGAACTTCGCCGATTTTATGAGAAAGACCGGTATAGAACAGAATACGTTCAGTTGTGGTGGTTTTACCTGCATCTACGTGCGCACAGATACCGATATTACGGTAGCGCTCAATAGGAGTTTTACGGGCCACGGTTGAATCCTCTTAACTTAGGGACTATTGCTAAATTCAAAGCTGAAAATACTCAGGCCCTAGATATAGCAATAGTTCCTAGCATATGCATAGGAACTAAAGAAGTGCTGCAGGGATTCCCGCAGCACTGAAAGGTATTACCAACGGTAATGTGCGAATGCTTTGTTAGCATCAGCCATGCGGTGAACGTCTTCACGTTTCTTAACCGCAGTACCTTTGTTTTCTGACGCGTCTAGCATTTCAGCAGCTAGGCGTGCAGCCATAGATTTTTCACCACGCTTACGCGCAGCTTCAACTACCCAACGCATAGCAAGTGCGTTACGGCGAACCGGACGAACTTCTACAGGTACTTGGTAAGTTGAACCACCTACACGGCGAGATTTAACTTCTACCGCTGGGCGAATGTTTTCAAGAGCTTCTTCAAATACAGCTAAGTGATCTTTACCAGATTTCTCAGCCATAGTGTCTAGTGCAGTGTAAACAATTTTCTCTGCAGTAGATTTTTTACCGTCAACCATAAGAATGTTAACGAATTTTGCCAGCAATTCAGATTTGAATTTAGGATCTGGAAGGATCTTACGCTGACCAATAACGCGACGACGTGGCATGGATATTCTCCGTTGTCTTTTTCAGGTTATCCAAAACTTTTCAGTTTCTTCAAAATTTAATAATTTAGTGTTTGGCCTTACTTAACGGAATCCATTAAGACTTAGGACGTTTAACACCGTACTTAGAACGAGCCTGTTTACGGTCGTTTACGCCTGCACAGTCAAGTGCACCACGGATTGTGTGGTAACGTACACCCGGAAGGTCTTTTACACGACCGCCACGGATTAGAACAACACTGTGCTCTTGAAGGTTGTGACCTTCACCGCCGATGTACGAAGTCACTTCGAAGCCGTTCGTTAGACGAACACGACATACTTTACGAAGTGCTGAGTTAGGTTTTTTAGGTGTAGTAGTGTAAACACGAGTACATACACCACGTTTTTGTGGGCACGCTTCTAGTGCTGGCACGTTGCTTTTAACAACTTGCTTTGCACGAGGCTTGCGTACCAACTGGTTAATAGTTGCCATTAACTAGCTCCTGAATTACTTGAAAGTAAGCTTTGTGAAAAATCTAGCCCTATTTGCCAGTGGCAGTTAGGGACGCAAAATTCTATGCAGCAGTGAGAGGTGTGTCAAGAAATATACAGATCTTTTTTGTACAACGAGTGTTTCGTCGCGTGAAAAAAGGGGGCATTAGCAAAAATATGCTATTCCCAAGTTAAGGATTTATCGTAATAAGCCGTCAACTGGACAAATTGTTCATAATCGACAACCGTCAGTGAGGGACTAACACGATTCATCATTGCACGCGCCTGTGCGTCGTTTTTAAGAACGCTACACTTCATTGACTTAATAATTGGAAATACGGGGTGATGGCTGTTAGCTGCGTATACAGCCTCTTCTGTTAGAAGAATTTCGTCATTGGCTGAAAACATCGCTGCCACTTGGGCAATTTGCTGTAAAGACTTTAAAATATGTAACATGATGTTCTCTTAAAATGTCAAAATTTTTCCAGCTTGCTGAAGCACATCGCGAATCTGTTCGTATGAAGAACGTTCAGCATCAATAATTAGATCGGCTTGGGTTAGCCCGCGTTCTGTTAATGAGGTTTGGCACACATAGACCTGTTCAATATCATACAACTCAAATAGCTTAAGCATTGGGGCATAATCTTTACAAAGTATGCTATCCGCTTGCTGGCCAAGTAAGAGCTGATACACGCCATCTCCCATGAAAATGACGCTAATGTCTTCGCTGTATGCTGATGCCGCTAATAATGCATCAACGCCCTCACGACCTGAACTCGATGAGTGTGGCGCACTGGTAAATAAATACGTTAGTTGACTCAAAACTGTATCACTCTATCTTGAGTTAGCATCGCCTCAGCGAGGCTACCCAGACCGGCTTGCGTAAAGCCATCGGCCAAATTACATTGAGGTAGTGAATGTAGTTTGGCTTCTTCTGAACTAACGATACCTCGGCGTAAAGCCGCTGCAACACAGGTTTCAAGGCGAATGTTGTGCTCTTTAGCTAAAGACTGCCATGCTTTAACAAGATCAAACTCATCATTCGCAGGCACACTCAAAGCGGTGGCATTACTAACACCATCTTGATAGAAGAATACACTCACTAATTTATGACCTTGTTCAATCAACGCTAACGCAAATTGATAAGCACTACGAGCGGATTGACGACCATAAACCGGACTATTGACGACCAAGGTGTAAGTTAAAGAACTCAATCCTCTCCATCCTCAGTTTTACGCTGACGAATATAAAGGTAGACTGTATGCTTCGAAATATTCAGGCGGTCTGCAACACGATTGATCGCATCTTTGATATCAAAAATTCCTTTGTCATACAGTTCCATAACTATCTGGCGATTTTTGGTATTGTTGGACACTGTCTTATCACCATTAATCTCTTCAATGGTGCGTTCAACTGTCTGATCCACCAGCTCTTCCACATCACTAGCAAAGTTGACTGATGATGCAGCATCTTTCGCTTCTTCACTCGGCATAAAAGATTGAAGAATTTGTGAAAATGGCGCATCCAAATTAACGTTGATACACAACAAGCCAATTACACGATTTTCACCATTTCGAATCGCAACGGTGATAGATTTCATCAAAACGCCACCTTTCGCTCTAGTAAAATAAGAGCGTGAAAAGTTACGTTCTGAACGTTCGATGTCTTTGAGCATTTTCAATGCCAGATCTGTGATTGGCGATCCTACTTGACGACCTGTATTTTCACCATTAGCAATTTTAATAGCTGAAGTATTCAAGTCTTCTAATGAGTGAAGAACGATTTCACAAAAAGGTCCAATAAGGCTTGCAATACCGTCTACCACTGCCTCATAAGATCTGAGGATAATTTTATCGTGCTCACTGAATGGTTTAACCGTGACCGATTCCATTTCGAGCAGCATATCCATGTTTAAAGTTTCTGTAGTTGTCACTTAATTTAGCCTTCGAGCGAAAAATCAACAAATCTCTGTAAGTTTATCAGAAAATTTGAATATACACCTAGCAAAGCCGCCAACAAGTGATTTAGAACAAATATTTACCACTAGTATGCAATAGATGGCAGAGTGAAAAACAAAAAAGCCTGACATAGTCAGGCCTTTTAATTATGCATAGTGCTTATTGAGCAGCTTGAGCATCGTTACCGACTTTCAACAACTCAACTTCAAATACTAGCGTTGAGTTAGCTGGAATTGTTGGTGTGTCTTGAGTACCGTAAGCAAGCTCTGGTGGAATAACAAACTTGAACTTAGATCCTACTGGCATTAACTGTACGCCCTCTGTCCAGCCTGGGATGACTCGGTTCAATGGGAACGCAGCTGGTTCGCCACGATCGTAAGAACTGTCAAATTGAGTGCCATCGATTAAAGTACCTTTGTAATTTACTTCAACAGTATCTGTACTCTTTGGCTTTTTGCCCTCAGCAGGAGTCAGTACTTGGTACATCAAACCAGAGTCAGTCGTTACAACACCCTCTTGCTTAGCAAATTCAGCTCGGAAATCATCACCCGCTTTCTTCGCTTGCGCCGATGCTTCTTCTACTTTCTTTTGCATCGTTTCTGCAACGCGCTTATCCAATGCTTCGAGTGCTAGACGAGTCTCTTCTTCGTTCAAGCCAGGCTTACCTGCAAAGACATCTTCGATACCTTTCAAAACCATATCTTTGTTCAATGTAATGCCGATTTCATTAGGCTTATCTAAACTTGCACTCAAGTAGTTAGCAAATGAAACACCGATCGCGTAAGCTGCTTTATCATCTTCAGTTGCAAAGTTAACTGCTTCTGCTGATTCAGTTTGAACTTGCTCTACAGCTGGTGCCTTTTCTACTTTTGGCTCTTCTTCTTTTTGGCAGCCAACGGCTAACATCACTGTCGCCGCAAGCAGTGACACTTTAAACACTGATTTCATTGAATTCTCCAATTATGGGTAACCTTTTGATCTTCGCACACATTTGTTATAGAAAAACTGGTGCACATAAGCATGTTGTACCAATATAACTAATATGCGTATGAAAACACGAAAACCAAGTGGATATTTGAACTTGATGCGTATAATTTTTAGCACCTTATTTTCTATCTTTGTCATTACAGCGTTAAATGGCTGTTTTTTCTACTCTGATAATGAAAAACGTTGGGATCTCGAACCCAAGGGTACCACCAGTTTTGCGCTAAGCAGAGATGCTCGCTTCGCGCTGCTTTACTCTAAGCAACACCATTTAGTGTTATGGGACCTAGAGAATTCACAAAAATTAGCCGAACTCGGCGCACAAGATCCTCAAGAGAGCACCGTCTCTCGTATCCGTATTTCAGATAATGGCCGATATGCCATCACAGCAAGCCAAGACAATTTTGCCGTTTGGGATCTCGCTTGGACTCAAGCTGAAGGTTTGTGGTCCATTTCTGATGGCCAGATTCGAGATGTGGACATAGCGAACAATGGCGAACAAGTTTTGCTCGGACTCTCAAATGGTAAAGCAATCTACGTCAATTTAGTCACCGGAAGAAGAATGGAGTTCCTTGCTCACCAAGAAAAAGTCAACTCTGTTGCTTTATCACCTAATGGTCGTTTTGCGCTATCGGGAGGCAATGATCATAAAGCGAATTTTTGGGACACTAAAACAGGACAAATTCTCGCAACATTTGAACATGAACAACGCGTCAACCGAGTCGCTTTACAACGTGATGGGAAATACGCTTTTTCTTCAGATGGTGGCAATCAAGCGGACGTCTGGGATTTACGAACAGGGCAATCCATCTCTCAATTGAAGAGCTTTTCTCGTCAGTTAATTTTCTCGACTGCTCGCTTCTCAGATGATGGCAAGTTTCTCGTCACGGGTACGCCATCAAGTCGAGTTATGGTGTGGGATACGCAATCAGGAAAACGTGTAGATAGCTTTGAAGTCGATGCATTAAAAGATACACGCCCTCCCCGTGCTGTAGTGTATGATGCGGCCTTTGATGAACATAATCGAGTGATTACGGGAAGTTCTGCCGGTATTGCTCAAGCTTGGAAACTGGATTAAAACGTCATGAGCGAAAAGCAATTACACAAACTAGAAGATCGCATCAATGACTTGGAATGCCAATTAGCATTTCAAGAACAAACGATTGATGCTTTAAATGATGCGCTGAGCCAGCAGCAACTGCTTATCAGCACAATGAAAGACCAAATGAAGTACGTGGTTGGAAAAGTAAAGAACATGGATAATTCCAATCTTGCTGATCCATCAGAAGAAACACCACCTCCTCACTATTAAGTCACGCAGTAAGCGATGACGAGCCCCGTAACAACCAGACACCCACCTACTCTTCTTAATTGGTTATCTGGTTGTTGGCTCAACTGAGCAACCATATTACGCCAACCATTAGGGGCAATTAACGGCCCTAACCCCTCGACGACCAAAACCAAACCAAACGCTAACCAAATTGAATCCGACATTCACTTTCTCTTTGTTAATTGTTGATGCTAAAACTGCTTTGCATTGAACCAATGCCTATCGACATTTCTTGAATCTTGTACCAGTAAAAACAACAAAGGCTCCTATATCTAGGAGCCTTTGATTTAACTATTTTCGATTACTTCGCAGGAAGACCTTTCGAATTATTCATGTATTGGAAGAATTCGCTGTTAGGATCTAACACCAAGATATCACTCTTCTCACTAAATGACTTCTCGTAGGCTCTCAGTGAGCGTAAGAAACTGAAGAACTCTGGATCCTTGCTGTATGCATCAGAATAGGTTCTTGCTGCTTCTGCATCAGCAGTACCGCGCGTAACACGAGCCGTTTTATCGGCTTCAGCCAGCACTGTCGCAACTTCAAGTTCAGCTTGAGCACGGATGACTTCGGCTTTTTCACGACCTTGAGAACGGAATTTTCTTGCTACTGACTCACGCTCTGCTCGCATACGCTTGTAGATAGAGTCACTAATGTTGTCTGGTAAGTTGATTTTCTTCATTCGGAAATCAACAATTTGCACACCTAAGTCATCCATTGCACTTTGGCGAGAACCATTCAATACATTAGACATGATGACATCACGTTCACCATCAATCTCTAAAGCTTCTTTTGCTGCTTCAGTTGTTGCCACGTTATCGATGTTACCGTCAGCAGGCAGTACATCTTTATTACGTGGACCTGACACAATTTGCTTAATTTCACGAGAACCGATTTCAGAACGCAAAAGGTCTGTTACCTTACGCTCTAATAGCGTTTCAGCTGTCAGCGTATTGCCGCCACCTGTTGCAAGGTAATATTGACCAAAATCTTCGATACGCCATTTTACGTACGTATCAATGATTACGTCTTTTTTCTCTGATGTTACAAAACGGTCCGAACGGCCATCCATTGTTTGAATACGTGCATCTAATGTTTTCACACTATCAAACAGTGGCATTTTAAAATGCAAACCCGGCTCGTAGATACGTGCAATCTCGTTATTGTCTTTCAATACTCGACCAAAACGAATTACGATGCCACGCTCTCCCTCTGGAATCACAAACATTGACATCAGCATAAGAGCTAAAGCAACAACCAGTACAGGGATCATTAACTTACGCATTATTAGTATCTCCCTTGGCGCGAATCAGATGAACGAGATGAATTGTCTACTGGTGTAACTTGTTTAGACTCAAGCTCAATTTGGTCGTAAGCAGAGGTTGATTTCGTACTACGTTTAGTTTGAGTTGAACCATCTTGACCAGCTAACTTATCAATCGGTAAATACAACAGGTTGCCACTCGATTCAGAATCAATCAGCACTTTCGAGGTATTTGAATAAACTTCTTCCATCGTATCTAAATACAAACGGTCACGAGTTACTTTCGGTGCCGATTGATACTCTGGTAATAGTTTTTCAAACTGAGCTACTTGACCTAGCGCTTCGTTAGTTACGCGTTCAGAGTAACCTAATGCTTCTTTCTTCAGACGTTCTGCACGACCCGTAGCTTTAGGCAAGATATCGTTGCGGTAAGCTTCTGCTTCACGCTCAAAACGTTCCGCATCCTCACGAGCCGCAATAGCATCATCAAACGCATCTTTTACCTGTTCAGGTGGACGTGCTGATTGGAAGTTCACATCAACAATCACTAAGCCCATATCATAGTTATCAATGATACTGTTCAGCGTTTCTTGTGTATTTTGACGAATTTGCTGACGACCACTCGTTAGAATGCTATCCATTAGAGAGTCACCAATAACAGCACGTAGCGCAGAATCTGTTGCTTGGCGTAAGCTGTCATCCGCATTCGTTACACGGTAAAGGTATTTATATGGGTCAGCAACACGGTACTGAACATCCATACCTACCGTAACAACGTTTTCATCTTTAGTTAGCATCGTACCAGAAGCACGAAGCGAACGGATTGCTTGAACGTTAACAGCGGTAACTTCGTCGATAAATCGAGGACGCCAGTTTAGACCAGGATCGACCACGCGATCGTACTTGCCTAAACGAAGAACGACGCCGCGTTCAGCTTCGCCAATGGTATAGAAGCCAGAGATAAACCAAGCGACTACGAGTACCGCTGTGATGAGACCCAGCCCAATAGCTCCGCCTCCACCAATTGACGGACCTTTTCCGCCTTTATTGCCAAATTTGCCACCTAGTTTTTGACTCAGTTTATTGAAGACTTCGTCTAAGTCCGGCGGCCCTTGATCACGGCCACCCTTGTTACCACGATTATTATTACCCCATGGGTCATTATCGCGGCCTTTGTCGCCGTTATTATTACCAGGCTCATTCCACGCCATTAGAAAGCTCCATCATTTGATATGACGTTATACTGTAGCAGTCATTTAAGTAACTATAAAGTCACGTAAAACTGCCCCTTCTCTTTTTTCAAGTCTAGACCAATCTACCTGTTGCATGCGGACATTTATCAACAAGTTACCATCTTGATCATATTCTTCTCGTTGAATACATTTCATTTGGAAGAAAACACTACGGAAGCGCCCTTGATACTCAGGTGCAATCTGTAGTTGATATTGAACCATTTCGCTTGCTAAGCGCTCAGTCAACGCTTCAAAAAGCAATTCAATACCAAGTCCTTCCATTGCAGAGACCCAGACCGCACGAGGAATTCCCTCATCGTCTCGTTCTATGCGAGGAGTTTGACTCTCGAGATTATCTATTTTGTTCATGACGATAAGAGATGGCACCTCATGGGCATCAATCTCTAGCAATACATCATCTACAGCACGAATATTCTCACGAAAACGGTCATCACTAGCATCAACAACATGTAACAAAATGTCAGCTTCTTGCGTTTCTTTTAACGTTGCCTTAAAAGCAGCAACAAGATCATGGGGAAGATGACGTATAAATCCTACTGTATCTGCTAATACCGCAGGTCCAACATCAGAAAGTTCGATTTTTCTAAGTGTCGGATCTAATGTCGCGAAAAGCTGATCGGCTGCGTATACCCCTGCTTCAGTGATACGGTTAAATAACGTAGATTTCCCTGCGTTGGTATAACCGACTAATGAAATAGTGGGAATTTCCGCTCGGTTTCTAGCTCGGCGACCTTGTTCACGTTGCTTGGCTACTTTGTCTAAGCGACGCAATATCGTTTTAATTCGTTCACGCAATAAACGTCGGTCTGTTTCGAGCTGTGTTTCACCTGGTCCACGTAAACCGATCCCACCTTTTTGTCGCTCAAGGTGGGTCCAACCACGAATCAATCGAGTAGAGATATGTCGCAGTTGAGCAAGCTCTACCTGCAATTTACCCTCATGAGTTCTGGCACGTTGAGCAAAGATATCAAGTATCAAACCAGTACGATCTAATACACGACATTTACACAACATTTCGAGATTACGTTCTTGGGCAGGTGAAAGGGCGTGGTTAAAAATAACCACATCAGCACCAGCTAACTGCACCGCTTGAGCAATTTCCTGAGCTTTACCCTCTCCGACATAGTATTTAGGATGCGGGGAACGACGGCTGCCCGTAACAACTTCTAAAGCAGCCACACCCGCTGAAGATACCAGCATTTCAAATTCACTGAGATCTTCACATTCCCCTTCTTGCGCGAAGTTGATATGAACAAGTACGGCCCGCTCACCGGCTTCATAACGGTCAAACAAGCATCAACTCCTTAAAGTAATACTAATGCTCGTACGCAGAGAATTAATCTTCTGATTTCTCTGGACGATCTCCATTTTGAGGACGCTCACCGCTGTGATGACTTACAGGACGAGCAGGTACTACTGTAGAGATAGCATGTTTATAAACCATTTGGTTCACAGTGTTTTTCAGCAAGATCACAAATTGATCAAAAGATTCAATCTGACCTTGTAGCTTAATGCCATTTACTAGGTAGATTGATACTGGGATACGTTCACGACGTAATGCGTTTAAGAATGGGTCTTGTAAAGACTGCCCCTTAGCCATTTTATTTTCCTTATTTGTAATTATGTTCTAGTTATTTAGCTAGTGGTGTACCACGTTTAGGTGCGCTTATGCATCTGAAGCTAAATGTATAAAAAACACCCTGTTATTACCTGTTATGACGTCTTTGCGCCCAAATTTCAAGTAACAGATCCTTTACAGAGTACATTCACGCAAAAGCGATCACATTATACACAGCGAAAAGCATCTCATGCTATTGCATTCGATAGGGTTTCTAGTGACTGTTCAATGTTCTCACTATCTAACCAAGTTAAATTATCCCAGCTGCGTAACCAGGTAATTTGTCGCTTGGCCAATTGACGAGTTGCACATACACCTCGAAAAACTGCGTCGTCTAATGAACAATCTCCATCCAAGTAATCCCACATCTGTCGGTAACCGACACAACGAATGGATGGTAGATCAGCATGAAGATCTTCTCGCGCATAAAGCGCTTTGACTTCTTCTTCAAAACCAGATTTGATCATTTTATCAAAACGAAGTTCTATTCGGCGATGCAACTCAGCCCTTTCCTTGGGGGCTATTGCAAATTGCTTAACTCTAAACGGCAATTCTTCGCCTTTTATTTGAGTAAGCTCAGTAAGAGTTTTACCTGAAATCCGGTAAACTTCCAATGCCCTAGACAATCTTTGTGGGTCATTAGGATGGATTCTCTCAGCAGAGATCGGATCTACATCACGTAATTGTTCATGAAGTACTTTCCATCCCAATATTTCCGCTTCCTGCTCGATTTGCTTTCGCACTTCAGGATCTGCAGCCGGCAATGGTGATAATCCTTCTAACAATGCTTTGTAGTAAAGCATTGTTCCACCGACTAATAATGGAATCTTACCCTCAGCAACAATCGCGTTCATTTCTTTCAACGCATCACGACGAAAATCCGCAGCCGAATAAGATTCGGAAGGATCTAAAATATCAATGAGACGATGAGGAGCTAATGCCAATTCATGTTCATCTGGTTTTGCGGTGCCAATATCCATACCTTTATAAATTAAGGCTGAATCAACAGAAATGATTTCAATTGGATATTTTTGGCGTAAACGTATTGCTAAGTCAGTTTTACCTGATGCGGTAGGCCCCATCAAAAACAGGGCTAAAGGTAGTTCATTAGTCATAAAGTCAAAGCTGCAATAGTGGCAGAAAAATCTATCGATCGGACAAATGTACGATCCTGTAAAGGTAGCTGTCCTTGCCACAAAAGTTCAAGTTCAGCAATAATTTGAATCGCTTCTGACAAAGTGTAGTCGCTTTTCACTTGAGTAATTTGGTTAGCCAACCATTTTGACAATTCCTTGGTACTCAGATTCGGATTACTTTGCAAGTGGCAAACAGCGTAAGATAACAGATCCGGAATTAACTGTTGTAAGTTTTGTTGACGCAAGGGTTGAGGCACACCCATAACCATCAATGCTTTATTAGGTCGAAGCTTAGTTTCAATGCCCAATTGATTCAACATCGCCTGATAAGTTTGGCTAATTTGAATCTGATCTTCATCGAGTTTCAACGACAAAGGTACGAGTAAAGGCTGACTCTTCAAGCTTTCATTGGTTACGGTTAATTGCCCATAGACACGCAACCACTCAGCGCGTGCCAATGACAATAAATGAGCCCCTTGCTTATCACCTAGCAGTACATAACGCCCATCAACAATACAAATCGCTTTGCCTAAGACCTTTAATTCATCACTTAGTTGCACTTGCTGCTGAGGTATATCTTGATCAAATTGTTGTGATGTTTGCTGGTGTGATAGTTGCTGAGAAGAGGGTTGTTGAGAATGCGCTCGAACGCTCTGCTGAGATTGGCGAACTGCGAATTCAATATCGTCTTTTGGCACCTCTGGTGTCGTTAACAATGCCTTATATGCCGTTAACTCTTGATGGCTAGGTGATGATTTTGCTTGATATGGCACCGAGCTATTCTGGCGTTGATGACTAATTCGTTCATGATTCACATTAGCTTCACGGCCAATATTCTCCTCACGATCAATATTCTCTGCACGTTCAGAGGGGGTTTGACGCCCCGAATTGTTCCATTCATTTTTAACGACACGCTCACCAATCTGATCAGAAGAATACTCACTGGTTTGTTTACCTGGGTAACTCGGCGTATTCTCGATCGCTTGATAAACTCGCTCAGGGACATTGCCACCTCGAGATGAACTCTGATCTTCTGATTGAGATGATTGCGCATGGTGGAAAGCTGATTTGCTGGTACTTGGCTTATCAATCGAGGCACTTTGGACTAAAGCATCACTTAATGCCTGATAAATAAAATCATGCACTAATCGAGCTTGATGAAAACGAACTTCATGTTTTGCAGGATGAACATTCACATCAACCTGATGGGGATCTATCTCAATAAACAAAACATAGGTGGCAAATTGCTCAGCTCTCAAACTCGTCTCATAGCTTTGACGAATAGCATGATTAATAAGCTTGTCACGCATCATGCGTCCATTAACATAGCAGTATTGCAGATCACTTTGCTGACGAGCACCATCAGGTGTAGTGATCCATCCATGTAATTTTAACCCTTGATGTTCAAGCTCAATTTTTAGCATATGACGAACAAAGTTATTGCCACAAACAGTGGCAATACGCTTTTCAGCTTGGGCGTCGGTTTTCGACGCTCGGTATTGCTTAATCAACTTGCCGTTATGTCGTAAATTGATGGTCACATCAAATCGGCTTAAAGCAATTCGTTTGATCAGCTCATCGATATGTGCAAACTCTGTTTTTTCCGTGCGAAGAAACTTACGACGTGCAGGGGTATTGAAGAAAAGATCCACCACTTCAACCGAAGTGCCTATCGGGTGAGCACTCGGTTGCAGTTTTACCTGCATATCTCGACCTTCACTATGGGCAGCCCAAGCTTGCTCCTGCGTCGCAGGACGAGAAGTCAGTGTTAAACGAGAAACCGAACTGATACTTGCTAAGGCTTCGCCACGAAACCCAAGACTCATGATCGCTTCAAGATCATCTAGAGTATGGATCTTAGACGTTGCATGACGGCTAAGTGCTAACCCAAGCTCTTCTTTGTCGATGCCCTTTCCGTTATCACGGACTCGGATTAGCTTAGCGCCCCCCTTTTCGATATCAATATCAATACGGGTAGCGCCAGAATCCAAGCTATTTTCTACCAACTCTTTTACAACAGAAGCCGGTCTCTCAACCACTTCACCTGCCGCAATTTGGTTTGCCAGCCGAGCTGGAAGAATTTTTATTGTCATATCAGGCACAACACCATTTATTACTTGAAAAATAGTTATTAGTTGAAGAAATAGTTACTGGGCAAATTCATTTCTTCTAAAAACTAGTTACTTGGAATAATCAAAATCTGATTCACGGCTAAAGAATCTGAGCGTAGACGATTAGCTTCACGAATACTGCTTACAGTGACACCATATTTCCCAGCAATCTTTCCTAAAAACTCACCTTTTTTCACAGTATGTTTCCGTACAGGGAGATTCTTGATATCCACCGTAATTTTGAGTTTTTGCCCCAACTTCAATGTATCGCTTCTCAAATTATTTTGACGCTTAATACTCGAAACGGAAACCTTATACTTACTGGCTATTTTCCCAAGATAATCACCCCGCTGAACAACATGTACAACCGTTTTTGTCGCGATTGACGGAGTTGCTAGCGACGGTGGAGAAGTCTTGGTTGTTGATGCAACTTTAGCCCCTGGAATCGTCAGTACTTGACCAATTGCCAAGCTCGAACTCTTCAACTTATTCGCCTGCATGATTGCTTTCGTCGATGTGCGATACTTCTTAGCAATCAGAGATAACGATTCACCACGCGTGACCTTGTGTTTAATCGCTTTGCCTCGATTGGCAAATAAAGTTCCCTCTGGCGGATTACTTTCAAAATACTGCACAATGGCTTTGGCAATCGCTTTTGCCAGTTTGTCTTGGTGACTTCTTTGGAATAGTAATCGCTCTTCTGAAGGATTTGATATAAACCCAGTCTCAACAAGAACGGATGGTATATCTGGTGATTTTAAAACCGCCAAACTCGCATTAACGGGCTCTTTCTTATGCAAATGTGCCACTTTACCCATTTCACGAAGAATATCTTTAGCAACGTTGTAGCCCTCTTTTTGCGAGTGACTAAACTGCAGATCGAGTAAGGTTTGACTGACATTTTTATCATTATTATTTTTTGCAAGTACTTCGCCTGCACCACCTAACAGTTGCGACTGCTGCTCATGGTTTTCAACCCATCGAGAGATCTCAGTATTAGCTCGGCGAGTATTCAGAACAAAGACAGAACCACCTCGAGGCTTCGGTGAGTGGAACGCATCTGCGTGAACCGAGACCAATAGGTGCGCTTTATTTTTCCGTGCGATCTGCGAACGTTTGTTCAAATTGACATAGTAATCACCACGACGCGTCAGTACCGCTTTCATCCCCGGAATTGCATTGATTTGATCGGCTATTTTCTTAGATATCGCGAGAGTCGCATGTTTCTCATATTTTCTAGATGGACCGATAGAGCCAGGATCTTCCCCGCCATGTCCAGCGTCAATGGCGACCACAATATCGTCTGTCCCCAGTAACTGAGAAACGTCACGACTGACTGTTCCGGTCGGTTTAGATACCGATTTAGCGGGTACCGTTGAAGATTGTTCTCCATGGGAGAAATCAATAACTAAACGGTGACCATATTGCCCACCAGGTGTGGGCGCTAACTTAAAGACCTGAGCGGTAGATTTCTTTTTGAGTTCAAACACCAAGCGGTATGTCCCCTTTTCAGGAGGTGAACTCTTACGGACTTTTGTCAGCACCGGGCTATCTTTAACAACCACTGGTAATTTGGTTTTAAGCGTCGTCTGCTTAAGATCTACGACAACACGTTCTGGGCTCGATAATGTAAAATAACTGTACTGAGCCTCAGAAGTTAGATCGATCACAACACGAGTCTCGTCTGGAGACGGCCATACGCGTAACCCCTCCAATGCATTCGCCCATACCAGACTCGGAATGAAAAATAATGTGAACGTTAGTGCGAGCGTAAACGCTCGAAATGACTGAGAGATCAACATAACTCCAACTGGTTAAGTAATTGCTGGCCATAATTATTGTTTGCCACAAGATGCGCAACTCGTTGCTCACCATGGTAGCGTAATTCAATATCCATATCAGCGGCTGGCAGCATGCCTACCCCTTTTTCTGGCCATTCAACTAAGCAAATCGCATCAGAAGTAAAGTAATCTCGGATCCCCATGAATTCCAGCTCTTCAGGATCAGCCAAGCGGTAAAGATCGAAATGATATACCTGCCACTTATCTAACTGATAGGGCTCAACCAAGGTATAAGTTGGACTCTTTACATTTCCAATGTGGCCTAGTGCTCTAACAAAACCACGGCTAAATGTAGTTTTTCCTGCTCCAAGATCACCATGTAAATAGATGGTGGTCTGCTGAGAGCACAAATTTGCTAGCGCCGTTCCTAGCTGAATCGTTGCTTGCTCATCTATAAGGGCGAATTCTTTCATGCTCATGAGTAGTGTTCTCTAAATTGGCGGGTTTATTTACCCTGTAGGGACTATATAAAAATCAAAAGAAACGGAATAGTAAACTGGGTTGGAAATGGGAGACAAGCTCTCTTCTGTAAGTAAAACGAAAAATATAAAATTATTGATGATATTTTCAACGCTTGTTAGCTAGATCCCAACTATAAGATCTTGTAAGATCCGCCCCCTTTCCGTTAGAGCGCAGCATGATGAACTATCAAAAACTTGCCGATGATATAAAAATCTGGGCCAAAGAACTTGGTTTCCAAAAAGTCGGTATCTGTGACGTTGATTTAAGCGAACATGAAGCGCCGCTCCAGCAATGGCTAGATAATGGCTACCATGGCAGCATGGATTGGATGGCACGACACGGTATGATGCGTGCTCGTCCTGATGAGCTACTGCCAGGCACAATCCGAGTTATTAGTGCTCGAATGGATTACTTACCACCAGAAGCGCACTTTGCTCGTAATCTATCAGATCCGACTCAAGGCTATATTAGCCGCTATGCTCTTGGCCGTGATTATCATAAATTGATCCGTAATCAACTTAAAAAACTCGCTGAACGTATTGAACAGGAAGCAGGGAAATACAGTTTTCGTCCCTTTGTCGATTCCGCTCCTATCTTAGAACGTCCTTTAGCTCAAAAATCTGGACTAGGATGGACAGGAAAACATTCACTCATTCTAGACAAAGAATGTGGTTCTTGGTTTTTCCTTGGCGAATTATTGATTGATCTTCCTCTGCCAACTGATAAGCCGAGTGAGGACCAATGTGGTAAATGCACTTCTTGCATAACATCATGTCCAACCAATGCCATTCTATCTGATGGCATTATTGATGCGAGAAAATGCATCTCTTATTTAACTATTGAATATGACGGTATTATTCCAGAAGAGTTCCGACGTTCAATGGGAAATCGTATTTATGGTTGTGATGATTGCCAGCTTGTTTGTCCGTGGAACCGATATGCCGATTTGACGAAGCAATCTGATTTTCATCGAAGAGAGTCTCTTCAACAACCCGATCTCTTACAGATGTTCATGTGGGATGAAGCTTATTTCCTAAAACATATGGAAGGTTCTGCCATTCGACGAATTGGTCACCAGCAATGGTTAAGAAACATCGCTATTGCTATCGGTAACGCTCCCTACTCATACGCATTCGTTGAAGCGCTGGAAAGCCGAAAAGGGATAAGTGAATTGTTAGATGTACATCTTAACTGGGCTATTGAGCAACAGACAGCCCAACTTCATACAAGCCTGACTAAAGACAACAAAAAGGAAAGACTCATTCGAGTAATTGAAAAAGGCCTACCAAGGGATGCCTAGAATAAAAATGGTCGAGATAAACAAAGTAATTATTTGAATTAACTCTAAGATTTTAGATGTGGAAAAATAATTCATCCACTCACATCAAAGGTGATTCAATAAAAGTTAATCACAATATAGAGAAATGACTAGGATCAAAAAAACAGCACTTAACGATCCATATATTGAATAGTGATCAGTCAAAAAATAAGAGCAAACCCCTTTATTATCATTGCGTTACACAGCAATGATAAAAAATCACAATGTTCGATTCTAACGAAAAGATCTTTACTTTATCTATTTATACATAGCTAAAAATCAGCTTATACACCAACTTATCCACAATATAAATATGTGGATAACTCTGTTAACTATTCTTGATAACTTAGATAAAATAAGGCCTACCTGTACTGATACTAAGTTTATAAAAAAACCTGCAATCAGAGGTATCCATACTCTCACTCTTAAATAAGATGAGTAGAATCTATATGGGGTTTTATGCTTCGCAGCATTAGGAAAGAGCAATGGCTAATTGTAAGCCAGAGGAACGGAGAGCAGCATTATTATGCAGTTCCGTCGTAACCAATACCTATGTATTAATTACCGTTTGAAATTGACTGAGAGAGCCTAATTTGAACTTCTATTGCCGTTAAGCTACAGGTTCGTATCACTCTATTTTACGTCAATATTGTATCTGGAAGTTCACCTACCATTTTATTTCTTAAAAATAAAAATCCCTGCAAACTCGTCCTTTATTATAAGGAGCAAAATTCATCATTATGACAATGATTGAATTTCAATTTGCTAGGGATTCATTTTTAGTGCGACATACAATACTACGGTTTACCGAGTTCTGTATGTGTTTCTAATAAGAAATAGAAACGGTGTATAAGCTCAGTTCTCACTAAATAAGATAAAGAATCAAGTTATACGGTTTTCCATTTAAAATTGGAGCGACACATCGGGTTCGAACCGATGACCTCAACCTTGGCAAGGTTGCGCTCTACCAACTGAGCTAGTGTCGCATGAATAATCGCTAAAGCAATTACTCTTAATGTGGTTGCGGGAGCAGGATTTGAACCTACGACCTTCGGGT
>NZ_QVMU01000043.1 GCF_003605645.1 Vibrio sinensis
TATTATTTGGTCTGCATTCATAGTGTTTACTCATTTTATTGTGGTGATAAAAGTGAGATCACTAAACATCATGAATGTTCTTATCTTTATGAATTATTTTACTATTTTTCTCATATTTGAGGGGATACCTCAGGGACAGGCACTTTAAGGATTACAGCATTGGACATGTTAGTCGCTATTGACCTGTCTAATGCTTTACGGTTTATAGTGCGTCATAAGTTGATAACAGGTCACAATACGTAATTGTGGTAGAGGGTTATCAAGTGTTTGCATCTTTGAATAAAGGTTAAAAATGAAAATCAGAACAGAAACAGGTTCAGACATTACAGAAATTGAAAAACTGACATATCGCGCATTTGAAAATCATCCTCATCATGTACCGGGCACGAAACCAACCGAGCATTTGATCATTAATAAACTTCGTGCTGAGAGTGCTTTAACACTTTCTCTTGTGATGGAAGATGAAGCCGAAATAGTCGGGCATATTGCGTTTTCGCCAGTGAATATTAATGGCAAGTTTGTAAATTGGTATGGTTTAGGACCTGTTTCAGTGATGCCTGAGCATCAGAGCAAAGGGATTGGTGGTGCTTTGATTCTTGATGGGTTAGCGCAATTAAAAGCCCTAGGTGCAGAGGGAGTCGTGTTACTTGGTGAGCCTGAATATTATGGTCGCTTTGGATTTAAAGCCCAGCCAACTTTGACCCTTGATGGCGTACCAGCTGAATACTTTTTAGCGCTCTCTCTAAAGAGCGATATTCCTAGCGGTGAGGTGACTTACCACCCTGCATTTTTTGAAGTTTAGCGTTAATGATTGGGGGACTTTATTTAACATATTGATAGTGGGGTGCGTATTCACACCCCACCATTATTTAGAATAAAATCATGTTCAGTGAACCTAATTCAATGGAGGCCAATAATCTTTGTTCGCTTCAATTAGGTCATCAAGAATATCTTTTGCTTTTTTTGCACTTGGCACTATTTGTGATAGTGACAATGCCTGCCATGCTTTGATGTATGAATGTTCCTGCCATGCATCGACAACCAATTTTTCTACACTAGCTTGTTGAACAATTAAACCTTTTTGGAATGTTGGGATTGGGCCAACATTCAATGGCTCAGGGCCATTTGGGCCAACAAGACATGGAATTTCTACCATGACGTCATCATCAATATTGCTAATCGAGCCGTTGTTTTGAACAATAAGTAGCATTCGTTCTTTAGTATTAAATGCAATCGCTCGTGCTAAATCAACGATGAAAGTGGCATGACCACAAGTCTCAAAATCAGCGCCATCAAAACTGTTTTTTTCAATGATTTTATTAGCCGTTTCGAACACCATTTTTTCTCGACTATCCATCACTTCATTGGCACGAGTGTAGTCAGGATTTGAGTGTTCAACCTCGTAGTCTGGATATAAATAGTACTTAAGATAAGTGTTCGGTAATGTTTGTGGATCTAAGGCTTGAACATCTCTTGCTTTGACCATTGTGTCCATCCAAGAATTTTGGAAGCGCCATGTTTCACGGTTATCATTGGGCTTTTCTTCATAGAGCTCAGGAACAATATAACCGAACTCTTTAACATGATTGATAATTTGTGGCATTAAGTCCTTACCAGCCTTATCACGGATTTCTTTCCACCAACCAAAGTGATTTAATCCGTAGTACATCACATCAAAATCTTTGTCAGACTTAAAGCCTAGGATCTCTTTAATTCGAGAATGGATACCAATCGGCATATCACAGATATTGATCACTTTTGAGTTAGGTTTGATACGACGGCAAGCCTCGGCAACAATCGATGCTGGATTAGAGTAGTTTAACATCCATGCATTTGGTGAATACTTTTCCATATAATCAATCATTTCAATAACCGGGCCAATTGAACGTAACCCATAAGCGATGCCACCAGGGCCACATGTTTCTTGCCCAACGACGCCATGTTTTAGCGGGATTTTCTCATCAAGCTCACGCATTTCATATTTGCCAACTCGAATGTGTGCCATAACGAAGTCAATATCTGAAAACGCTTCCTCTGGATCGACAGTATAAGAAAACTCAATTTCAGGCGCTTTCTCTCTAAGCATGATTTCACAAGCTTTCGCTATTGGATACTGGCGTTCTTCGTCGTTGTCATAAAGTTTTAATTTTTTAATCGGAAACTTGTCTATGTTTTCGACAAGCATTAAGACAATACCAGGTGTAAACGTACTTCCGCCACCAGCAATCATTACATTATGTTTTTTCATTTTAATCTCGACTTATAAATTATTATTCTTATGTCAATAATACGATTGGTATTATTGACACATTTACATTCAATATTTGTTATTTAAGCGGTTGCTTCTAAGAAACCAGCGCAATCTTCTTTTATATGCTGGGCCGATAACCCGACAATAACTTGGATATAGTGATCGCTTTTAATAACACCGTGAGCACCGATACTTTTAAAGTTCTCAACTGGCATTACTAGTGATGGATCTTTTACGTTGACTCTTAATCGTGTAGCACAGTTAGCTAACGATTCAATGTTCTCTTTACCACCAAGGGCTTCAATAAACAGTGCACCCTTGTTTAACTCTCCACCAGACTTAACACTCGATTTCGACTCTTTATATTCTTCTTTCGTATGCAGTTTAATATTGTCAGAATCTTTATCTCTTCCTGGAGTCAATATATTGAATTTAAGAATGAGAGCCTTAAACACAACAAAATAAATACCGGTAAACATGAATCCAATACCTATATTCAGCCACATGTTTGAGGCATGGTTAGCCCACATAGGAAGCCAATTGAGAGTTAAGGCTTGAATGATACCTCCAGTTAGATCTCCTATGACTCCGAAACTGTAAAGCGTCATTGCAAGAGTTGCTGCTAAAAATGCATGCACAACAAACAGATAAGGTGCGATAAATAGGAACGTAAACTCTAATGGTTCTGTTACGCCGACTAACATTGCTGTAAATGTTGCAGGGATCAAAATAGCTAAGACTTTTGTCTTGTTTTCTGGTCTTGCTGTCGCATAGAACGCAGCAGCGATGCCTAGTGAACCGAATATTTTTGAGTTACCGTATAATGAGAATCCGCCAGCAGGGAATAGCTCGATCAAAGGCGTGGTGCTATTTGAAAAATCCGTCAAGTTTTGTGCCCAGGCTACATGAATCCCACCTTCGACAATTGCTGGTCCAAAGACAAATGGGGCATAAATAAAGTGATGTAGTCCTGTCGGAATAAGTAAGCGTTCAAGGAATGTATAAACCCAGATTCCTAGTGATCCTGAATTCATCATGAAGCCTTGCATATGACTGATACCAATCTGAATTTGTGGCCAGATTAAACAAGTGAGGAATGCAATTACAAGGACAACAAAGTAAGAAATAATAACGACGAACGATGCCCCTTGGAATACCCCAATATAATCAGGTAATTTTGTATCGTAATATCTATTATGTATTGCTGTCACGATTGCAGATACTAATATAGCACCTATAATACTCGTATCTAATGTTTTAATTCCTGCGATCATTGTTAACCCATCACCACGACTGAGTTCTTTTGTGAAATCAACATTGAAAAATTCCGGCCATAATGTTAAATAGGCGCCGATAAAATAGTTAAATGTTAAATATGAGAATAAAACAGCTAAACAAGCACGCGCATTTGCTTTTTTTGCTAAACCAATTGGTAAACCAACAGCAAATAGGAGAGGCATATTGCGGAAAATCGTCCAACCGCCCTCTTCGAGTAATTTCATCACTTTCCATAAAAATCCATCAGGGTCAGCAATGCTGCCTACAATAGATGGATTTTTCATCATTATTGTTATTCCGATTACTACAGCAGCAAAAGGAAACAATAATACGGGTGTTAACATAGCACCGCCAAATCGTTGTATTTTTCCTAACATAATAAACTTCCGTTATTTGATTTGAACGCATCTTATATTGTTATAATTACTCTTATACACATGACGAACCTTTCTATGTGACAGTGATCACTGATGATAGATAATTAACTTGTCTAAATTCACAATGGAATCTATACATGTGTGCATGTCTGTTATAACCATTTGTTTATATTGTGTTTTAATTGTCACTCTTTAAATTGGATGTCTAAAAGTGATCTACAAAAGTATTGTTAGGAAAATAGAAATAATGATCAGAAATCCTGCTTATGAAGTAGGGGACTGCTTACCGTCTGAAGCTGAACTTTGTCGAGAATTTAATGTATCTAGAATGACAATAAGGAAAGCACTAAATGTGTTAACAACTTATGGAATGATTGAGAGAATTCATGGTAAAGGGACGTTTATAACGAACAAGGAATTTAGACACCAATCTAATAATCCTCAGTCATTCCCACGGAGTGAAAATAATAAGCCTCAGAAATTAGAGAGTGAAGTGACAAAGTTTTCTTTGATCAGTGCACCTTTGTCAATAGCAAAAATCTTGAATGTAAAAGAGAATTCAAGAATATATTTCTGCACTAGAATACGCAGGCTTAATAATCAAGCAATACAAATAGAAGAAAGCTACTTTCCAACATGCCTATTCCCAGACATTACACTTTCTCATTTAGAAAAATCTAAGTTTGACTATGTAAAAAATCATACAAATATTAAAATAAAAGGTAGCAAAGAAATATTTAAACCAATGATCCCTAATAAAGAGCAGCAGGAGATTTTTAACTTAAAAAAAGCTGACCCGTTAATTCAAATCACATCAATAAACGAAAGTGAAGATGGCCTGATTTTCGATGTGTCATTTATCTTAGTGAATACGCAAATTTATGAACTTGGATATTATTTTTCCAGAGAACAATCATGGTAATAGAGGTAGAGGGCTGTTTTTGAGAGTCGCTCAGAAGCTCATAATTTGATAGGAAAAGGCTATTAAATTCAGCCCTCACACAAAGGAGGAAGTGTGAGGGCTGTTTTGAGTGACTAATCGGTTACGCGAGGTTCCATTTTGCCACAATAGCTTCGGCACGTTTTAGGAGCTCAACGCTTGAAGCCGACTGCACGAATGCAGCATTGTCACGAACTTGTTCAACCGTGTATGCACCCGCGATAACAGGGCCGACTTCTTCTTGAGCAACAAGCCAGTGAATCGCAAGATGCGCTAAAGGAATATTGGCTTCTTTGGCTAATACCTTTAGCTCTTCAACACAGTTGAAATGAGGTTCAAATGCATCACCATTGAGTTTTGGGTTGTTGCGACGGTCGTCGTTTTCATCCCAGTTACCGCTACGCATCAAGGTTCCCGTTAACAGGCCTTGCATCAGTGGTGAGTACGGTAAGTACTTCATGTCATGCTGTTTACAAAACGGCAGCGCTTCATCACGAGCACGGTATTGAAGCGGAATGTTATGGTAATGCTCAGGGTTCTGTTCAAGCAGGTTATACAAACCTTGGAACGTTGCAACTTCAACACCCGCCATCATTTCACGCGTCATATCTAATGAGTAATTTGAAACACCCACATGACGGATCTTGCCCTGTTTTTTAAGTTCAGCCAGCGCATCTGCGGTTTCGCTGATTGGGGTATTTGGATCAGGCCAATGGACTTGATATAAGTCGATGTAGTCAGTCTGTAAGCGCATTAGTGAATCATCAATCTCTTTGAAGATGCTCTCTTTGGTCAGATCTTTACGAGTCTTTCTACGTTCGTCTTGTGACCAAGGTAAACCACATTTTGTCGCGATGATGATCTCTTCGCGTTTCTCGGTTTTTAGTGCCTGTCCCAATACGGTTTCCGCGTGGCCTTTGCCATAAACTGGAGCGACATCGAAGAAATTGATGCCCGTTTCAATCGCGGTTTTGATTGCACGGATAGATTCTTGATCGGTGACGTTATTCCACGTCCCACCGATAGCCCAGCAGCCAAAGCCAACTGCTGATGCATTCATATCTTTAATCTGTTTTAGTTTCATGGTGCTAAATTCCGTTATTTAAGCTCTGGCCAGTAGCCTTTGTTTGCTTCAATCATTTCATCAAGAATCAACTTCGCTACGCGAGCAGAAGGAATCGTTTTACTCAGTGAAAATGCTTGCAGCGCTTTTTCGTAAGAGCCTTCGATTGCCGCATCAACAAGACATTTTTCCGACATAAGTTGTTGTTGTAGCATGCCTTGATAGAAATGTGGCACTTCACCAACTTGAATTGGGAAGACTTTATCTCGGCCGAGTAAGGCTGGAACTTCAACCATTGCATCGTCTGGTAAGCCTTTAATCAAGCCATTGTTTGGAATAATGACTAACCATTTCTGACGTAGGTCATACGCCATCGACATCGCGACATCAGCAATGAACTCGCCGTGTACACCTACGTGGAATTTTCCCTCAACGTTGCCATCAGATGCTTTGATTTGCTCAATCGCTTCGAACATTTTCTTCTCACGACCTTCCATTACCTCGTTAGCTCGAGTGCGATTTGGATCCGATTGTTCCACGATCTCGTCTGCCATCAAATAGTATTGTAGGTACGTATTTGGAATGTATTCAGGGAACATTTGCACCAATGGCTTGGTGTTTTTAAATGTTTTAATCCAAGATGGCTCTGAGTGACACGCGTTTTCGATTTCTAGTTCGGTCAGCATGCCGAATTTCTGAATATGTTCACGAAGTTGTGGAATTTTCTCTTCACCATCAACCTTGATTGAAGTGAACCAACCATAGTGATTCAAACCAAAGTATTCGACGTCTAACTCATAACGGTTAACGCCTAAAATGTTGGAGAGGTTACGTTCGATAGCAACCGGCATATCACAAATATTCAGTACGCGAGCATTCGGGCGCAGACGGTTTACTGCATCAGCAACAATTGCTGCTGGGTTCGAGTAGTTAAGCATCCAACAGGTTGGCTTAGCGAAACGTTCCATATGGTCGATGATCTCAATCATAGGGAAAATGGTACGCATACCATAAGCTAAACCGCCAGCACCACACGTTTCTTGCCCAACACAGCCGTGGCGTAGAGGAATTTTTTCATCAAATTCTCTCATTTTGTACTGACCAACACGAATTTGTGCGAAGACGAAATCAGCGTGTGAGAATGCAACTTCAGGCTCAGTTGTCATGGTTAGAGTGACATGCGGAGCGTGAGTCTTAACAACGTAGTCGACGAGAACAGCTACATTATCTTGACGTTCTTTGTCGATGTCATATAAGCGAATTTCTGAGATAGGGAAATCTTCCCCTTTCATTAGAAGTGCCTTTACGATACCCGCAGTATAAGTAGAGCCGCCGCCAGCAATAGCAATAATTTGTGATTGCTTGTTCATAACCATCCTCAATCCATTTCAATAAATAAGCACTGTTAAAAGGTTATATTTAACATGACCTTTTCTTTAATTGGTCTCATCATATTTTTTTGATGACACATAACAAATGTACAAAATAGAATATGTGATCTGTAATGGATTATTTTTAATATAGGTTATGTTTATCGTTATTATTTAATACCAATATTAGCGTGGAAGGTAGACTGCTAATTTATGTGCATCTGGATGGAACCACGCTTCGGTATAATCAAATCGGCGACCATCCTTTAAATTGGATATAGAGCGCAGGTTCATGACTGGGTGACTTTTGTCCATATCAAGCGCAGCCATGATGGCTTCATCGGGTTCTACTGCTGTGAATTCTTGACGACTGCCCTCAATCACCATGCCCTTTGCTCGTTCAACATAATCAAATTTAGATTTTTCCAAGGTCGAGATGTTGAGATCAGGGAATAGGGAAACAGGCATATAACTGTCTTCGACAATTCTAGGCATATCATCAACATACTTAACACGTCTAATGTAATAGAGCGCATCTGTTTCAGGGATATCAAGCATTTTACGAATAGAGGGATTATCAGTAACCATACTGAATTGAAAGACTTTGTAGCGTACGGTTTTATTGCAGCCCTCAAGAATCTCTGTAGTTCCAGCAAGACCTTTTAGTTCATGGGAATACTGTTTACCCAAAACATAAGTGCCCGATCCACGACGCTTTTCCACTAAGTTTAACTTAACCAGTTCATCGACAGATTTACGAATGGTAATGCGGCTGACGTTGTACTCTTCAATCAATTGCTTTTCAGTAGGTAGGGCATTGCCGATGTCATAGACGCCTGTGTTTATTTTTTCTTTTAGATCATCCAAGACCTTTTTATATAACATCTGAGAGTTCCATTAATAATTGGTTATGCTTTAAATAAAATAACATGACATATTGAATTATGATAGGTCATATATCACAAAATAAGTATCGCAAAGTTGTCATGACATAATAAAAGAATAAAGTGCCGGAAGAAAATAAATACTCTTACCTGTATAACTTTTAGAGACAAAAGATATGAATAAGGAAGCTGTAACCACTTATCTAAGTGATTTATCCCGAGCCATGCTGGCCCCGATCTATGTCCTGCCACTTGTGGGCTTTGTTATTGCCATTGGCGCTGCGGTGACCAACCCCGGCATTGTCGATATGTTGCCATTTCTCAATGCGCCATTTTTTAAAGGAATGGGTGAGGTATTGGTCTGGTCAACACTGAGTGTCTTGATTAACCTACACATCATTTTTGCGGTGGGTATTTCCATTGGTCTGGCTAAGAAAGACAAACACCTCGCCGGCTTCAACGCGATGATTTTGTACTTTGTCTACCTTTACACCATGAACACCTATATGAAGTTTAACGGCTTATTAATAGAGGGTGATTTAGCCGGTACGGGTCAAGCAACTATTATGGGCTTACAGGTAGTTGATACCGGTATTTTCGTTGGTATGCTGCTCGGCATTGTAAATGCCTACTTCCACAATAAGTACAGCCAGAAAGTACTCAATGGTGCGCTCTCTTTATATGGTGAGTCGCGTTTGGTACTAATAATCATGCTTCCAATTACCATCGGCCTTGGTTTGCTTTTCACTCATATTTGGCCTCCAGTACAACAGGTTATTTTCCAATTTGGCGAAAGTATTCGTGGTGCGGGATCTATGGGCGTTGGCGTATACGGTTTCCTTGAGCGTATTCTTATTCCTACTGGTTTGCATCACTTGCTGTGGGTGCCAATGCACTTTACAGACCTTGGTGGCTGCCAAGAAATTGCAGGGCAAAGCTACTGCGGTGTCGAGAATATCTTCTTAGCAGAAATCGGTGATGCTGAAACCGCACGGCTTTCGAGTTCTATCATTTTTGATTCGAGAAGCTTGGTGAAGATCTTTGGTCTAACGGGTGCGGGCTTAGCCATGTATCACTGTGCGGATCAACACAAGCGTAATCAAGTAAAAGCCATTGTCTTTCCAGCGATTGCCTCTTCGATTTTGGTTGGTGTGACTGAACCTATTGAGTTCTCTTTCTTATTCGTCGCGCCAATTCTTTTCGTTGTTCATGCCATTTTAACTGGTGTGTTTATGTCGATTCTTGCGGTGTTTGATATTGTAGCGGTCGGTAAAGGTGGTTTGATTGACTTTATTGTGTACAACGTCCCGTTAGGCACAGAGAAGACCGATTGGCCTCTTTATATTGTTGTAGGTCTTGTGCAATGCGCGGTTTATTACGCAGTGTTCCGCTTATTGATTACTAAGCTCAATTTGAAAACCTTAGGTCGCGGTGATGCTGAAATGAAACTGCATTCGAAATCTGACTACAAAGAGAAAACCGCAGGTCCGGTTGGTGAGGTTGTGATTCAAAATCAGGTTGGTGAATACAATTCAGCGGCCATTATTCAAGGATTGGGTGGTAAAGATAATATTGTCGACGTACAAAACTGCTATACCCGCTTGCGCGTCGAGATCCGTGATCCTGAGTTGGTAGATGAAGATATCATTCGACAGTCCAACCCAATGGGCATCGTGAATAAAGGTCATAACATCCAAATCATCTTTGGTAGCCATGTTGCTTCAGTACGCCAAGAAGTGAATGAACAGCTTCAAGTGATGGCTTAAACATGCATCATTTCAATAAAGATAATTGAAATGAAGATAATGGAGATAAAGAATAGCTAAATATGGTTATATATAGCTAAATAACGAAATGAGGCAGCCTGTTGGGGCTGCCTCTGTTTTCCTCGGGGGAGAAAAACAAATACTTTAATAATGCTAAAAAGATTTATATTTCAAGCTTCTTAGCAACAGCAGATAGCGTATCGACAATCACGTCAATGTGTTGCTTCTCAATGATCAATGGTGGTGAAAGTGCAATGGTGTTACCCATGCTACGAACCATCACGCCTTTGTCATAACACTGCTTAAGAATATCAAAACCAATCGGTTTACCGTGAGCAGGCTGTGCGAACTGAACCGCGCCAATCAAACCATAGTTACGAATATCAACAATAGATGGAATGCCTTTTAGTGAGTGCAAACCTTGTTGGAAATACTCTCCGATTTCACCACTTGCTCGATGCAATAATCCCTCACGCTCATAGATATCCAGTGTGGCGAGTCCGGCTGCGCAAGCAACAGGGTGACCTGAATAGGTATAACCGTGGAAAAACTCAACAGCGCCCTCTGGTGCATTGTTAACAACGGTTTGGTAAATTTCATTTTTAGCAAATACTGCGCCTAGCGGAACCACGCCGCTGCTGATCCCTTTCGCAGAAGTAATAAGATCAGGCGTCACATCAAAAGCTTCTGCTGCAAACGCATGGCCAAGTCGACCCCAACCCGTGATCACTTCATCAAAAATCAGTACCACATCGTGCTTATCACAGATTTCACGTAGACGACGTAAGTAACCTTTTGGAGGAAGAATAACACCGCCTGCACCTGAAATCGGCTCAACAATCACAGCCGCAACGCTGTCAGCTCCGTGGAACTGAATCAGTTGCTCAAGTTGTTCAGCTTTCTCTACACCAAACTCAGGCAAGCCTTGGCTAAACGCATTGCGCTCGATATCGAGTGTATGGCCAAGGTGATCAGTCTGTAAAAGTGGACCAAAACCAGTACGGTTGGTAGTAAGGCCTCCCACAGAAATACCACCGTAGTTCACGCCGTGGTAACCGAGTTCACGACCAATAAACTTAAACTTACCCGTATTGCCTTTGGCTTGTTGGTACGCCATTGCAATTTTTAAGGCACTTTCTACCGCTTCAGAGCCAGAGTTAGTAAAGAAGACCTTATCCATTCCCACAGGTGTGTACTTCACTAAGCGTTCAGCAAATTCAAAGCCAATATCGTGACCAAAATTAAACGGAGAGCTGTAATCTAATTCAGCCACCTGTTTTGCCATCGCCTCACCAATTTCAGCTCGACCATGGCCAGCGTTTACACACCAAAGGCCCGCAGTAGCATCAAGCAATTGAGCATTTTTATCTGAATAGCAATACATGCCCTCAGCGCGGTTGATAATACGTGGATTCGCTTTGAAATCGCGGTTGGCGGTAAACGGCATCCAGAAGGCATCGTAACTGACTTTTTTTTCCATCTTCGACAAGCTCTGCGTTTGTTAATGTTGCGTAAATGTTAGCGAACTTTGCTAGAGAGAAAAATTATGGGGATTAAATATAAAGGTTTAAGGCTATCAAACTATCCTCCTGCCTACTTGAAACGACAGCGTTGTTGTCTACATTCACTCGCCCAATCACATAGTAAATCTATGCTCATGGGTCTCGCTCACTTGTCGCCTAGCTGTCGCTCCAAGTAGTTTGGAGGCGCGCCTATTGGATTTGAAACAGCGGACTTGAAACAGCCGGATTTGAAATAGCGGGTTTGAAACGACAGCCTGTGACAGCGTTGTTGTTTACTTTCGCGATGAGGCTTTTAGTGTTGCCAGCATAAAATCAACAAACGCTTTGGCGGCGGTTGACAAGTAATGGCTTGATTTCCAACCAATACCGAGCTGCAGTGGAATCGCAGGCGAAAAGGGTACAGCGACCAATTCAGGATCGTCGCGTACGATGATCGGCAAGCACGTTCCAATTCCAATTTGTCGGCGCACCATGGATTTGAGCAACTCGGGTAAGTTGGTTTCAAAGTGGATCTCAGGTTGAATTTTCTGCTGTTGGCAGTAGCTGTTGATGGTTTCTCGAAGAAAGTAGCCATTACGAAACAACACCAAAGGTTGCTGGCAAAACTCTTGTAAGCTGATGGTTTCACGCTGAGCAAATGGATGCGATTTATGGACACACGCCACGATTTGATCTTCCGCTAACACGACATGACGAATTTGTTCATGCTCTCTGTCACTGCGGATAAGCGCTAAATCTAGTTGCCCATCGAGCAGTGATTTCTCTAAGGTTGCGGTGCCTGCTTCATGGATGTTGATCTGGATTCCTGGATACGCTTTTTTAAATTGCTCCAGTGCATCAGGTAAGTAATACGAAGCAAGCATAGCGGAAACGCCAACATTAATGATTCCGCTAGAGAGCCCCTTTAATTCCTGTAGTTCTTTTTTGGCTTGAGCGACATCCTCCAAAATTCGATTGGCGTGTCGCAGCAACACTTGCCCCTCAGGGGTGAGGGTCATGTTACGTTCAGTACGGTTGATGAGGTTAAGGTCCAGTTGTTGCTCAAGCTTTTTAATACTGATGCTCAGGGCTGATTGCGCAATGCCAAGTTTGTCAGCGGTTTTGGTGAAATTACCAGTCTGTGCCAGTTCGGAAAAATAGTGCAGTCGTTTAATGTCCATATCGGTTTCGAACTCCCCATCTATTTTTTATATGGAAAATATAAATACCATATATTGTTAATAATATCCCGTTGTCGTTATAGTTTTGTTAATCCAAAGCGAACTGGCCGTTTTAAAGTGTTTCTTTAAGCGGACATTTTGAAAACAACGTTCTAAATGACAAAGCTAGTCGCTTAGCAGAAAACGAGTCCAAATAACGTCAACCATAATCGCAATGGTTTGAATCAAGCCGAGTGAGACAGGAACAAAGGGAAGTGTACCGATGAATATCGCAACCGTATTTAACGACAATGTCACCGAGCGCAGTGGATTTACTTTCCGCAGCCATGAAGAGAATGCACGCCTACAAGTGGTGACACTTTCTAAAAAGGCAATTGACACGTTTATTGAGCTTACCCAAGAACAAGATCTTCAAGCGATTGAATACAAGCCTTTTCTACGCTATGCCGTGGCAGATGCGTTGGATAAAGCGTGTGATTATGAGCTAGGTAAGTTTTTAGTTAGTACCATGGAAGATCGTGAAACGGGCGCATTTTTACTGGAAGCAGATGAAGAGACGGTGGCAAGTTACCAAGACAGTGACGAGCAACGCGACTTCTTCGTTAAGCTCTCTACAGCGGTTTCTCACTTAATCGGTATTCCAAATTTTGATGCGATGTACGGTAAGTATTACGCTCGCTTTACTGTGATGAATGACGACGACAGTGACAGCTATTTGCGTCAAGCTCATCGTCGTATGGAGTTGCACAACGATGGCACTTATGTAAATGAGCGTACGGATTTTGTCTTGATGATGAAAATGGATGAGAAGAACATGGAAATGGGCGACTCTTTATTGCTTCACCTTGATGATTGGCAAGATCTTGAGCGTTTCTATCATCACCCAATGGCGAAGCAAAACATCGTTTGGGGAGCACCACCAAGTAAGAATATTGGTTACTCTATTGAGCATCCTGTCTTCTTTGAAGAAGACAAAAATGGCAAACCACACATGCTGTTTATTGACCAATTTGCTCAACCACAAAACATGCAACAAGGGCTCTATTTGCATCAGATGAGTGAGTCGTTGGAAAGCGAAGAAAATTGCTTTAATGTAAGAGTCAACACGGGCTCAATGTTGGTGGTTCAAAATCATTGTTGGTTACATGGACGCGACAAATTTGTCTCTAACCCTGGGTTAAAACGTGAGTTGTTGCGTCAACGCGGACACTTTACTCGTTAAACTAAGAGGCTTTGTCATCATTGACATGTGTTCGTGCCAAGCGAATACCATTTTAGGGCGCAATTAGCGCCCATTGTGGATCGGCTGTTCTTTGAAGTAAGTGAGTGGTGAATAGTGGATCGTGTGGCGCATAAAGAGCACATCAATAAGTAAGAAAAGGAAGTCATTAGCATCGTTAAGGAGTAGTAACGAGTGAACAAAGTATACGATTACATAGTGATTGGTGGTGGGATTGTTGGGGTTTCGACAGCTTGGCAACTGCAACTGAGGCACCCAGATAAGTCCATTTTATTGATAGAAAAAGAAAGTGGACTGTCTCGTCATCAAACTGGCCACAACAGTGGGGTTATTCATGCTGGGGTCTATTATGCTCCGGGCAGTTTAAAAGCAGAATTTTGTAAAGCAGGCGTTGAAGCAACGACTGCTTTTTGTGCTGAGCATGATATTCCGGTGGAAAATTGCGGTAAGTTGCTGGTGGCGACGAACGCGGTTGAAGTGACTCGTATGCAGGCTTTGTATCAGCGTTGCAGTGAGAATGGTATTGACGTTGAGCTACTTAATGAGCAAGAGCTTAAGCAGCGCGAACCAAATATTGTTGGGCTGGGTGCAATTGCTGTTTCAACCACGAGTATCGTTAATTATCGACTCGTGACTGAAAAAATGGCGCAAGTGTTTGCTCAATTAGGTGGGACAGTATCGCTCGGTACACAGGTGACGGCAATCGAAGAGTCAGCCGACCAAGTCGTGGTGAGCGCGATTCAAGATCAGCAATCAGTCTCTTTCTCAGGTCTTTTTTTAGTCGCTTGTTCTGGCTTAATGGCCGATCGTGTCACTCGCATGATGGGCATTCCGACAGATTTTCAAATTGTACCGTATCGTGGTGAATACTACCGTTTGCCAGCAAAATACAATCAAATCGTAAACCACCTGATTTATCCTATTCCCGATCCTGACTTACCGTTTCTTGGTGTCCATTTAACTCGTATGATTGATGGTTCAGTCACGGTTGGTCCTAACGCAGTGCAAGGCTGGAAGCGTGAGGGATATGGTCGCATTAATATCAGTTTGACCGACATTGCCGACATGTTGCGTTTTCCCGGTTTTTGGAAAGTGACGGCGAAACACCTAAAGACTGGTTTGATAGAAACGAAAAACTCTTGGTGGAAAGCGGGTTACTTAAAGTTGGTCAATAAGTACTGTCCTAAAATCGAGTTGCAAGATTTGCAACCTTATCCAGCAGGAATTCGTGCACAAGCGGTCATGAAAGATGGCACCCTCGTGCATGATTTTTTATTTGCAGAAAGTCCGAGAAGTTTGCATGTGTGTAACGCCCCTTCGCCAGCGGCGACATCAGCGATTCCTATCGGTGGTTATATTTGCGATAAGATTGCGGCAAAGCAGCAAGTCGATGTGGTTTCGTCCAGCGTGAAAAATGTCGCTGAGGCACCGGTAAGCGCCGCATAAGGATTTTTATAGATGCTTATGCTCATCTAAATTCATGTTTACTTAAACTCATATTTCTTGTGTAAAGAGCTCCTAATATTAGGGGCTCTTTGGTTATTGATTTACGCTAAAAGAATGGTAAACATCATATTGATATCGGTTCGATAGAGGGTTGGGTCTTGCCACTCCACTGACTTTGTTGGTGGTAATAGTCGCGCATGGTTTTAATAAATAATGAACGTACCTTATTGATGGCGGCCGTTTTCTTAGTGATAGCCATAATTTCTAAGTGATAGAAGCGACGTTTGGGAGCGATAGCAATCAGATCCCCATTCTCCACATAATATTTGGCATACTGCTCGGGAAGAAAACCGATGTAACGCCCTGACAATAACAACGAAAGCCGTGATTCGTAACTGTAAGCCGTCGCTTTCAAATTCATATTCTTCAGATGTCCGTTGATGCGCTCTTGAGTTTTCATCCCAGCGTAAACAACGGGAAATCCATCGATCACTTCATCGGTCAATTCTTTGTTACTTAACGTTGCCAATGGGTTGTCACTACTGGCGTAGAGATAGCAAATATCAGTGTAAAGATGCTCGTACTCTAAACCATCTAAGCTGCGGTGATAGGGGATAAAACCAATATCGGCTTCTTCACTCATGACCATCCTTTCGATTTCCGTCATTCGAGCAATTTCAGCAGTTAAATAGACTTCGCTGGCGAGCTTGGTAAACTTTCTCACTACGGTCGGAATACAAGCGCGCTGATCAAGGCTAATGGTGTCACTGAATAAGACGGTTAAACTTCCGGACAACTGAAAGTCTAAGTGATTAATAGTATTACGAAAGTCTTCCAGCTCGCCTAATAGTTTGACGGTTGCATCATAGACAACCATGCCCTCTTCAGTAAGAGCAAAGCCAGAACGTCCACGTCGACACAGGGTCAGGTTTAAGCGCGATTCTAGGTTAGAGATATGAATACTGATGGTTGAGCGACTAATGTTTAACTCGGTTTCCGCAGCCGAAAATCCTCCGCAATCTGCAACGATTTTGAAAATCTTGAGTTGCTTGATTTCGTAGTCCCCGATTTGACCGACTGGTGAAGAATGCTTTGCCATTGTTTTAGACCTATAAAACTTCATGTTTATAGATGAATATTTATCCACCTATAATGTTTGTTATTATTTTGTTATGCACATTCAAGATTATGAGTGATTTTGTATCACGATTCTTTGAAGCGGCTTGTGTTTCTCTAGGAGCAGATGACGAGTTATGAAAAATGTAGATTTAGTACTGTCCAAAGCGTATGTCGATGGGTTATGGGTCGATGCAAAACAAGGTAAAACAGTTGAAATAGTTAACCCAGCGAATGGAGAAGTGATCACTCGCGTTCCTGATATGGGAAAAGAAGACGCAGAAGCGGCGGTGATTGCGGCAGATACGGCGTTTCAAACTTGGCGCAAAACCACGGCAAAATCTCGCGCGCAATTGCTGCGTAAGTGGTTCGATTTGATTGTCGAGAATGCAGAAACATTAGCGACTTTGCTGACAACAGAGCAAGGTAAACCTTATAAAGAAGCGTATGGCGAAGTCATGTATGGGGCGTCGTTTATTGAGTGGTTTGCTGAAGAAGCCAAACGTGCTTACGGTGATCACATCCCAGCCGCTAATCCGCACAATCGTTATATGACCATCAAGCAACCCGTAGGTGTGGTAACCGCTATTACTCCGTGGAATTTCCCCATTGCAATGATTACCCGCAAAGTAGGGCCGGCACTTGCTGCTGGTTGTACTGTCGTGGTTAAGCCTGGCGAAGATACGCCACTGTGCGCCTTAGCCATGGCAGCCTTAGCTGAGCAAGCGGGCATTCCTAAAGGGGTGATCAATGTGGTGACGACATCTCGTCCGGCTGAAATTGGTGATGTGCTGTGTCGCCATCCATTGGTGCGCAAAGTCTCGTTTACTGGTTCAACTCCGGTTGGAAAACTGATTTTGCGTCAAGCGGCAGATACAGTGAAAAAAGTGTCGATGGAGCTCGGCGGTAATGCACCATTTATTGTGTTTGATGACGCGGATTTAGATAAAGCGGTCCAAGGTGCGCTGATTTCAAAATATCGCAACGCAGGACAGACATGCGTTTGTACTAACCGTTTGTATATTCATGATGCTATTTACGATGAGTTCATGGCGCGTTTTACTCAAGTTGTCTCTGATTTAAAAATCGGTGATGGACTTGAGGATGGAACGGATATTGGCCCATTGATCAATGAAAAAGCGGTCGATAAAGTCGCTGGATTAGTTGAGCAAGCATTAGAACAAGGTGCTCAGTTAGCCCTCGGTGGACAAGTATCAGCGTTAGGTAAGCAGTTCTATGAGCCTACGATTTTAACTAACGTGTCAGAAAGCATGGATATTGCTCATCAAGAGCTATTTGGCCCTGTGACAACCGTTTTTCGATTTAATGATGAAGCGGATGTGATACGTCGCGCCAATGATACACCTTATGGCCTTGCTGCGTATTTCTATACCCGAGATCACAGCCGAGTATGGCGTGTAAGCGAAGCACTAGATTACGGCATCATTGGCATTAATGAGGGGATTATTTCTACCGAGGTTGCCCCATTTGGTGGGGTGAAAGAGTCTGGTTGTGGTCGTGAGGGTTCAAAATATGGTATCGATGACTATATGGAAATTAAGTACCTTTGCCATGGCATTGACGTTTAAATACTGACGTTTAAATATTGAGTTCAAAGCTTAACTTTCGCTTTCGTATCACACTCAGTCGTTTAGGTATTGGAAGTGTAAGATTCTTTGCTCTTTGAGTTTCATTTTGCATCCCATCGAAGTACTAGGGTCGTTCCAAGATGATGGTTAAGGCAATGCTGTTCGGAGCATTGCCTTTTTTTGTATAGAGAAAACCCCCAGCTAGGCTGGGGGTTCCGTAAAGCTTACAGCTATAAGTCAGTTATATAACCCCTTTCAATT
This sequence comes from Vibrio sinensis, assembly GCF_003605645.1. GTDB lineage: Bacteria > Pseudomonadota > Gammaproteobacteria > Enterobacterales > Vibrionaceae > Vibrio > Vibrio sinensis. The sequence continues at coordinate 18,265 of NZ_QVMU01000043.1, forward strand.
TGATAAAAACGTCTTGTGGTCTGGCAACTGCAAGAGTTAATTAAGAATTGAAAGGGGGTCCCA
>NZ_QVMU01000044.1 GCF_003605645.1 Vibrio sinensis
TGAGCCATGATCAAACTCTTCAATTTAAGATTTTGTCGGCTCAATGAATACTGACTTCAAAACTGCTCTTACTCGAAAGTAAGAAGTAATTTTAAAGCTATTATCGTTCCAACAGAACGATAATGAATTGACTGTGCCAAATAATTCCTTTCTATAAGAGAAAGTCGTTATTCGTATTGGTCACTCAGTTCATTGAACCCAATTTGTTTCCGAAGAAACAGTCTTTGCCTAAGCAAAAACTTATTGGATTATCATCAACGAGTGCCCACACAGATTGATAGGTTTATATTGTTAAAGAGCTTTCTAACGATTTGACTTTTGGCCACTTCGTTAGGGGAGCGAATTATACGCCGCACCATTTGAGAGTCAAGCGTTTATTTCAACGATTTTCTTCTCTTCCCGAAACTGATGTGATGTGAATCTCATTCCGTGTCGGAGAGGCGGCATTATATGGAGGTGAGCATTAATGACAAGTGTTTTTTGAATATATTAAATCGTTTGATTAAAAAGAAATCAAAAGCTTTGAAATTGAATAAAATTTCAACATTTGAGACGCGTCACATCAATGCATTGGAAAAACGTCAAGCATATACGTAATATCTGTGTGTCTATATTGTTAATAAAAGACACGTAATTTTCCTTAGACATAGAAGTTGCATTCCAATATGAGTTCAAATAAATCGACCCTTATGATTGTCGCCTTAGCTGTACTGGGTGGAATAATCTTTTCACAGGTAGCTATATCTCCCGCTATCAGTTTTGTTATTGGCGTTATTGCTTCAGTTTGTGTAATTCAATTCTCAAGCGCCAAAACAGAGACGACACTCATCAATGACCCCGCCACCAAAACTCTTTACGTCGGGAATCTTCCATACAAAGCGAACGAATCTCACGTTAAAGCACTCTTTGCCGAACATGGTGAAGTTTTTGCTGTTCGCTTAATGAAAGATAAACGAACAGGAAAAAGAAGAGGATTTGGTTTTGTTGTAATGGCTGCATCTGATGTAACAGCAGCGATCGAAGAACTAAATGAAAAGGAGTATATGCAGCGAACACTAAAAGTTCGTGTAGCTAATGATCCTAAATCACAAGAGGACACTTTTGAATAGAGCTAAAGCCGAGTTCATTTAATGCCTTATTGAGTGCTCTTTCTTCCCAAGGAGGAGCACTCGCATAAATCACTCTTTGACCAACAGACTCTGATTGAGACTCCATATTCAATAACTCCCCCACTCTTCGAGCAATCGCCTCTCCAGAATCCACCAGCAACACTTGCTGACCAAGCACCGATTGAATTTCTTCTTTAATTAATGGGAAGTGAGTGCAGCCTAATACTGCCACATCGATTTTATTGTTGATGCTACTCAGGATGCGTTTAAGTTCGACGTGATTGATAGGGTGCCCACGTAATTTTTCTTCCGCCATATCAACTAATCGAGTTGACCCTAGCATTTCTACTGGTTTGTTCTGAGCAAAATCACGAATTAACTCGTGAGTATACTCTCGCGTAACTGTGGCGGGAGTGGCGATAAGACCAATTGCTTTATTCGCTAGGCTTGATGCAGGCTTTATTGCAGGAACAACACCAACGACTGGAATGCTCAAATGACTGCGTAGTGTCGGTAAAACAATGGTACTCGCGGTATTGCATGCAATAACGACCAAATCAATTTGATATTGTTCCACAAAGTAACCGACAAGAGCATCGACTCTTGAAATCAAGATATCACGATCTAATTCACCGTATGGATACGCTTCATTGTCAAAAAGATACAGGTAGTCTAATTGAGGGAAACGTTTTGCTATCTCTTTATATACAGATAGCCCACCGACGCCAGAATCAAAGATCAGAATGTTAGCTTTTTTCGACACTGAATTAACTCGTTCATTTTACTCGGGGCGATCATACCCACTACTCACCATTTAGCAACGCTTTCGCTTCGTAACGTTGATGAGAGAAGCGTTCACCCATTTCAACTCGGATCAGTTCAAGTACAAGCTTGCCTTTAAAGCTGCTTGTTTGTGTCACTAAAGTATGGAATTCACCATCTTCACCACATGGGTCAACTTGCGTGGGTAAAGAAAGAAGAAACTCATCATCAAACCAACGCCCACAATACTCTGATGTTAGTGAGTGACCATCTGTCGTAACAACTAGAGTTTTAATCCCTCTATTGATTATCTCTTTGGCTAAATCATGACTGGACTCTCCCATCAGCGGGAAAGTGCACTCCCACCCAGCAGGCTCAATATAGCTTCGTCGATAATCAGCAATGCCATTGCAGAACATGTCCCCGAAAGCGACGGCATCAATACTAAGCGTACTGGCTTTTAGTCCATCGACCACACTTTTCTGATAAACCTCATTTGAGGGGAATACTTCTGGCAACTCAATTTTAATCAGTGGTAAATCCAATAATCTTGCTTGTAGATCCAATACCGCTATTGGTGTCGCCTGAAGTGGCACTTCATCTTTAACGTAGGTTGTGTAGATACCGACAACGTTGTACTCAGAATGCTCTTGCAGCCTCTCTAAGGTCAATGTTGAATCTTTACCTGACGACCAACTTACGATTACATTTTTCATCATTGTGTTTCTCAAAGTAAAAAACCGCCCTTAGGCGGTTTAGCATTTAGAACTGATAAGCAACACTCGCATAATAATTACGCTCTGGCGTTTTATAGTTTTCTGCTGTTTCATAATTCTCATCAAAAAGATTGCCCACTTTTGCACCCACGACAAGGCCATTAGCAAAATAATAAGATGCCGCTATATCTACTAGAGAATAGGCACCTAATTTTGTGGTGTTATCCTGGTCATCAAATCGAGAACCTTGGTATAGATAACTCAAATCAAACTGCCAAGCTTCTAACACATACATCATATTCCATTTAGCATTATGCTTAGCACGACGAGCAAGTTCGTATCCTGTGGATTTATCTTCTGTGTCTAAATAGTCGTAAGATACGCTATGTGAAAGAGGCCCTGTATAAAAATGCCCTGTAAGCTCATAGCCAGTGATCGCTGCTTCATTGATATTGATTTGAGTTACCCCGTTACTCGCAATCATTTTTTCAACGTCACTATGATAAACGCCTAAACGTAAGTCAGCGCCCATAAACGTAGCTTCTATCGCTATTTCCGCCGATTGTGTTTCTTCTGGCTCAAGATCAGGGTTTCCTGAGTAACATCCCCATGAAGTACACCGTAATGGCCAATACAGTTCATTAAAGCTAGGCGCTTTAAATGCGGTTCCATACATACCCACAATTTTCAAAGTATCACTAATCTTATAATCCGCACCTAATTGATAAGTTGTAAATGAGCCATAAGCACTGTTGTCATCCCAGCGTAAGTTAAGTTCGGCAGAAAGATCTCCTTGAGCTAAGTAGCTTCCAATATACAACGCAGTGTTATTTCGACTATCTGTCGTCATCGCTGTTGATTCATTCTCAACGTTATCTTGATACCAGTCGAGACCTGAAACAAAGCTTACACTATCACTAGATTGAAATTTGTTGTCCCAAGACGCTGCATAACGACTCGTTGAGATAGAGCTTGCGTCAACACCTTGCCCATAAGAGGTTGCGTCATCATAATTTGTCGCAAGTGTGACATTGCTAAATAAGCGGTCATTTTTATATTCACCAATAAAAGCCGCACTATATAACTCATTATCTGTCTGATCAGTGCCGACCCAAGGGTTGTCATATTCCACGTTATGTTTCTGATAAAAACCATTCGCTTTAATCATGAAATCAGGTGTCAGCTCTTTACCTACATCCAATACTAAATAGTGCGTATCAAAGCCATCTTTATCGATATCATCAGGTGTGGTACTTTCTGGTTGAACGTTGTAACCATCAGATTTCTGATAGGCCGCAGAGATATTCATCCATGCACCGTTGTCCGATGATGTCGCTAAATTAGCACTAGCTTCATGCGAACCAAAACTGCCTGCCCCGACTTTAACTGAACTCGACGCATCCTGACCTCGAGCTGTAATAATATTGATAACACCACTTACTGCATCTGAACCATGTACAGCCGCTCTGGGGCCTCGCAGTACTTCAATTCGCTCAATACCAGCAATAGGCATTGAAGAAAGGTTTGCATAACCGAGTGTCGCACTGCCTACTCGAACTCCGTTAAATAGGACTAACGTATTCTTTGTTGAACGACCTCGTATATAAAGCTCGCTACCTTGCCCAATACCACCTTGATTAGCCACTTGTATTCCAGGTAATCGTCGTAATATATCTGACAATGATTTTGCTTGGATAGCATCAATTTCCTCTCTGGTAACCACTTCAATAGGTGCAATTGTGTCACTAACTTGAGTTTCAAATCGACTAGCTGTCACAACGACTGTCTCATCAGTCGAAAGTTCTTGAGCTTGAGAAAAAGAGGCGTACGGAAGCAACGATGCTACAGACATCGCTAAGATTGAACGGTTCATTATGTATTTATCCTAAATCGCGTAAATTCCTACCGACCCCTTATCCTTAGATGCCATTAAATGTAACACCTAGTAGATGGGGGCGGCTGCTGGCAGGTATTCGGACTTAAGAGCTCGGAGTTTATCCACCTAATAACTCGACTTCCCATCTTTATCTAAAGACAGTGTCTGCTTGAGCTTTCGTTCTCTCTTACCGCTGCGCGTCAGCTCTGGTTTTTCACCAGATTCCCTCTCAGCCATCTATACTTCTAGATAGCACCAGCTTGGGGCGGATGTTATTAAGCTATTAATATTTTGTCTAGTTAGAATTGATATAACATATATGTTTCACGTCGCAGTTAAGACAATTTTTCTCCAACACTGGACAAGCGCTAGGGATTGAATAAAATCTGCGCTCTAAAACTGAATGCACCATAAAGGTATGATCATGGCTACTCTTGATGTAAATCCACAACACTACCAAGACCAATTGGCTGAGAAAGTAGAACGTCTCACAACATTGTTCACTCCTTACAATGTTCCAGAGCTGGAAGTGTTTGAATCACCAGAGCAGCATTACCGTATGCGTGCTGAATTTCGTGTGTGGCATGAAGGTGAGGACATGTACTACATCATGTTCAACCAAGAGACCCGCGAAAAATACCGAGTTGATCAATTCCCAACAGCGAGTCGTGTCATCAATGATTTGATGCCTCTATTGATGGATGCGATGAAATCTAATGACGTGCTACGTCGTAAACTTTTCCAAGTTGATTTTCTATCAACACTAAGTGGCGAAGTATTAGTTTCTCTGCTTTACCACCGTCAACTTGATGAAGCATGGATTGAAGATGCTAAAGCGCTCAAGCAACAACTTAATGATGAGGGCTTCAACCTAAATCTCATTGGTCGTGCTCGTAAGATGAAGATCATTCTTGATCGCGATTACGTTATTGAGAAATTGGATGTTAACGGTAAACCATATGTATACCAGCAAGTAGAAAATAGCTTCACTCAACCAAACGGCAAAGTCGCTGAGAAAATGCTGGAATGGGCTGTCGATTGTACAAACGATAGTACTGGTGATCTATTAGAGCTTTACTGTGGTAATGGTAATTTCTCATTAGCACTTGCTCAAAACTTCAATCGCGTACTCGCAACTGAACTGGCGAAACCATCTGTAGAATCTGCACAATACAATATTGCTGCCAACAATATCGACAACGTACAAATTATTCGTATGTCTGCTGAAGAGTTCACGGAAGCAATGGAAGGAAAAAGAGAGTTCCGTCGCCTAAAAGACAATGGTATTGATCTTAAAAGCTATAACTGCAACACCATTTTTGTCGATCCACCACGTTCAGGTATGGATATCGATACTTGTAAGATGGTGCAAGGCTATGAGCGTATTCTATACATCTCATGCAACCCAGATACGCTAAAAGATAACTTAGATATTTTAAGCGAAACACACAATGTAACCCGTTTTGCATTGTTTGATCAGTTCCCATTTACCCACCATATGGAAGCTGGCGTGATGTTGGAACGTAAAGCGTAATCCCAGCAAAATCTGCACATAAAAAAACGAGCCATTTGGCTCGTTTTTTCTATTCAGTAATATTTATTCCGCTTTCGGTGATGGTGACATATACCCCATCTTTTTACCGATCCATACCATCAGAATTAGCGATACCATAATCGCAAAGAAGTTGGAGCCTGCATCAGGGTACTGAGCTTTAAGAAACGCTGAATGCCCAAACGCCCCTACAAAGAAACATGCTAAGCCAACCAACGGCAGATCTTCTGACACTGGGTTACGTAAATATTCTTGATACAACGCTTGTAGCGCCAATATCAAAGCAATGAAAGGGAAAATAGAGAACGACACTTCGCTCATGGTCAACCATGACAGCAATGCATCACCACACATACCAGCAACCAATGCGAGTAATAGTGTTTTCTTCTCTGAACCGCGATCTATTGGGTTGTTTTCATTAGACATTAATCTATCCCGCCTTTTAGTCGATTACGTTCTCGTTCTTTGCGATACCAATAAGCCCCTTTGGCTATCATTCGCAATTGCATGATCAAGCGCTCCGCGAGTTCCTCGCGTTCGTCTCGATCTAAATCTAATGCCTCAGCTCCTGAGCTAAATACCAACGTAACGGAAGCTTCTGCTTGAGTATATGCTTCATCACGGCTCATACCTGTGCTGATCAAAAACTCAGTTAACTCCGCTGCAAAGTGTTGAATTTCTCTCGCGACTGCCGTTCGAAATGCTGAAGAAGTCCCTGAACGCTCTCGTAACAATAAACGAAATACGTTTGGGCTACTTTCGATAAATTCCACAAAGGTTTCTACCGAAGTACGAATGACACTGCCTTCCTTGACAATTCTTTGGCGCGCTTGGCGCATAAGCTGTCTAAGCAACAAACCACCCTCGTCCACCATGGTTAATCCAAGTTCGTCCATATCTTTAAAGTGACGATAAAAAGATGTCGGAGCGATCCCGGCTTCCCGTGCGACTTCACGTAAACTCAAATTTGAAAAACTTCGATCAGCACTGAGTTGACTAAATGCTGCATCAATCAGTGAGCGACGCGTTTTTTCTTTTTGCTGTGCACGGATACCCATGGATTTCATAGTTGGCTTCTGCTGTCTTACCTTGATAATGATTAATATACAACGATTGGCCGAGTGACATAAGCCATTATCGTTGTCTTTCACCATCGACACGCAATTAAACCCACTTACATAACTTTTTCAATAGTTTCGCGTCGATTTAGAGAGGTTCTACATGCCATTTCTCATATTTACTTTTCCTAGCGTGATCCTGTCGACTCTCTGACGGGGTAATCATTTACCACGGCGGGGAATCGGTTAAAATCTCGCTACAGCAATGTTAATGCAAAATAACAAGGATAGAAGTATGGCGCAGAGTAACCACTATGATGTGATTGTGATCGGAAGCGGCCCTGGAGGTGAGGGGGCTGCGATGGGATTAACTAAAGCAGGGTTAAACGTCGCCGTTGTTGAGAAAGAAAGCAGCGTCGGCGGTGGATGTACTCACTGGGGAACCATTCCATCCAAATCACTACGTCATGCGGTTAGCCGTATTATAGAATTCAATAGTAACCCATTATTTTGCCGTAATAACACCAGTGTTCACGCCACTTTCTCCGATATTCTTGGCCATGCAAAATCTGTCATCGATAAACAAACCCGTTTGCGCCAAGGCTTCTACGACCGAAATCAATCTACATTGCTGTTTGGTACCGCTCGTTTCATCGATGATTATTCGATTGCTGTGATGCAAAGTGATGGTACAGAAGAAATATACAGCGCTGATAAATACGTGATTGCGACGGGTTCGAGGCCTTATCAACCTGAAGACGTCGATTTTTTACATGATCGTATCTACGATAGTGATTCTATATTGAATTTAAAGCACGATCCTCGCCACATCATCATCTACGGTGCAGGCGTAATTGGGTGTGAATACGCTTCTATTTTTAGAGGGTTGGGTGTTAAGACAGATCTCATCAATACACGAGATCGTTTATTGTCTTTCTTAGACAATGAAGTCTCTGATGCTTTGTCTTATCACTTTTGGAACAGCGGCGTTGTCATTCGTAACGACGAAACATTTGAAAAAGTTGAGGGGACAGATGATGGCGTCATCATTCATCTTCAATCAGGTAAAAAGATGAAAGCCGATTGCCTACTTTACGCAAATGGACGCACTGGTAATACTGATAAGCTGAATCTCGGCGCAGTCGGTTTAGCCGCAGATTCCCGTGGCCAGCTCAAGGTTAACAGTAATTACCAAACTGAAGTTAATCATGTTTATGCTGTTGGAGATGTCATTGGTTACCCTAGCCTTGCGAGTGCCGCTTACGACCAAGGACGCTTTGTTGCTCAAGCAATTACCAAAGGCCAAGCGGATGGGTATCTCATTGAGGATATTCCTACCGGTATATACACCATTCCAGAAATCAGTTCAGTCGGAAAAACCGAACAAGAGCTAACTGCAGCAAAGGTGCCTTATGAAGTCGGACGTTCTTCTTTTAAACACCTTGCTCGCGCTCAAATTGCAGGAAAAGACATTGGTAGTTTAAAGATTCTCTTCCACCGTGAAACAAAAGAGATACTCGGCATTCATTGCTTTGGTGAACGTGCGGCTGAAATTATCCACATCGGCCAAGCGATTATGGAACAAAAAGGCGAAGCAAATACCATCGAGTATTTTGTGAATACCACCTTTAATTACCCAACCATGGCAGAGGCTTATCGCGTTGCTGCACTCAATGGGCTGAATCGATTATTTTAGCCGTTGCTATTCTAAGTAATGATAAAAAACCATAAAAAAACAGCAGGCTTTCACCTGCTGTTTCTCTCTATGCTAAAAATGTATTACTTTTCCACTGACGAACAAAAATCCACCCCAGCCCTAAACCACGCATCCCCATAAAACAGAGCATCGACATCCACAATGCATGGTTCTCATATTGTGAAAACAAAGAAAACACAAGAAAGAAACTGCAGGTCGCAATGAACATACTATTACGCATTTCCTTTCCTTTTGTTGCACCAATGAACAGGCCATCAAATAAAAAACACCACATCGAAACAAGAGGCATAAAAATAAGCCATGGCAGATATTGCTGTGCATTATGTTGAACTTGGGGGATATCTGTAATCCAACTCACCAACACATTACCTTGCCATGCAAATACGATGGTCAGTCCAACACATATAACTAAGCTCCAGAAAAAAGTGCCAACTAAGGATTGGTTCAATTGCTCCCTATCTTTTGCCCCAATGGCTTTCCCCACCATAGCTTCCATCGCATACGCAAAACCATCCATTCCATATGAAATGATCATAAGAAAACTCATTAGCACGGCATTTGCCGCCACTACTTCATCACCAAAACTCGCCCCTTTAAAAGTCATAAAGGTAAAAGCCGCTTGCAAGCAAAGTGAACGGAGGAAAATATCGCGATTAAGCTTGATGAAACGCGCAATACCATTGGTGGTATCTTTCAATAAGATGATAGGTGAGACTAGCTGTTGTTTTTTCCAAAAGCCCACAACACACACAAAACCAAAACTCATACCCATGTAATCCGCAATTACTGAAGCCAATGCAGCACCGGATACTCCCCAACCAAACCCCAATACAAACAAAACATCTAATATAATATTGGTTAAGTTGATGATAATGACCATCCACATTGGTGCTTTCGCATTCTGTGTACCTAGTAACCAGCCTAAAAGCACAAAATTGGCTAACGCAGCTGGGGCACTCCAAGCTCGAACGAAAAAATAATCTTGAGCGGACAGTTTCACTTGTGCACTGGCGTCACTAAGCGCAAAAACCCATTGCCCCACCACACCATGTAACAATAAAAACAACACCGCAAAACACAATGCCATCACCAAGCCTTGAATTAACACTAAACCAAGTTGATGGCGGCTATCGGCACCATACGCTTGCGCTGTTAGGCCAGTTGTCGACATACGTAAAAAACCCAACAACCAGAATGTGACACTGATCATGGTACCGCCAAGGGCGACGCCGCCTAAATACCAAGCATGATCTAAATGACCAATAACGGCGGCATCAACAAGGCCAAGTAAAGGAACGGTGATATTGGACAACACCATTGGAATGGCGAGCGATAAAACTTGCTTATGCATCGCTCGGTTAGAAAGAAAATGAAGAAAAGACACCGTGCTGCTCTCAGTAAAATTGAAGCGCTCAGTGTAACGAGATCACCAACGAAGCTGAACTACTACCGGTGTCAGTCTGTTTTTTATACCTTTGAATTTGGTCACGCATCGCTGCCATAACTTCCAACGAGTACAATATTGATCTAACGGAGAATAGCTCTTAACCCATCGCGCCCAAGGTAAATATTGCAGCACCGCCTGCTGTGCGCTGGCATAGCCGTGACCATAATCTCCACTACCCGTCGCTTTACCCCATTTTGTTGCAGTTAAATCACCAGCTAATACCAGGCACGCTCTCGCCCCATCAAAATGGCGACCTAATGCTTGAATAAACTGAGCGACTTGCTTTTCACTGCAATCAAGTAATGCATGTTCACACACAATGAGAACTGGCGCTTTTTCTGGAACGGGTAATGAATCTAACCAACTCACGTCCACTACGCTGCCACAAAGGTGTTGATAGCGTTCACTTTGATGAAAAAGCTTTTGCCGCCAAAGAAGATTTTCAGTGACGTCTAACTCAATCCAATGACAAAGCCCGTTATCAATGCGATAAAAGCGAGTATCTAATCCAGCCCCGACATTAATAACCCAACCATCTGGGTTCTTCATGATAAATTCACTCACTTGACGATCGCAAAGCTGAGTTAATGTCACATGGAGTAATTGCTTCTGATCAATATTTCCAACCAGACATTCAGGCGCTAATTGGCAGCGCTGACAAGCACTCGCCGCGATAGGGTCATAAACAAGACCATTATCAACATAACTTTCTCGGCTACGTAACCAAAGGGGCTGTAGTAAATGTGTGGGAATTCGATAGCGTCGATGGGGAGAACGTTGAGGTGAGCTCATTATCATCTTCCTTCTTTAGCAAGAATGAAGATGATAATGAATCTCAGTTACAAAAACAAGTCACTGAGAATAAGGATTCATATTGATGTGTCGATTTACATCCAATCTGTGTTGCGAATAATACCGACAGCTAAACCTTCAATGTTTAATTGCTGGTAAGTTAAATCCACCTTAATCGGTTCAAAATCATCATTTTCTGCATGCAGTAAAATCGTAGAACCTTTACGTTCAAGTCGCTTCACGGTTACGTCATCATCGACACGAGCAACAACAACTTGACCATCACGTACATCTTGCGTTTTATGAACAGCAAGTAAATCACCATCCATAATACCGATATTTTTCATGCTCTCGCCATTAACACGAAGCAAGAAATCAGCTTGAGGTTTAAACATTGCTGGATCCACTTGGTAGTGAGCCTCAACATGCTCTTGAGCCAAGATTGGCTCACCTGCAGCGACTTGACCAATAAGAGGCAACCCTTGATCATCGTTAGCCGGACTTTCTAGCAAGATGCGAATCCCACGAGAGGCTCCCGGGATAATTTCAATCGCTTGCTTACGAGCAAGAGCTTTTAAATGCTCTTCCGCCGCATTCGCTGAGCGAAAACCCAATTCTCGGGCAATTTCGGCACGCGTGGGTGGCATACCTGAATCATCGATCTTACTTTTGATAAGATCAAATACTTGTTGTTGGCGTGGCGTCAACGGCTTCATAAGTCACCTGTCTTTTTATACAGTTCACTGTGAGTATATCCAGTAAGTGTGCAAATGAAAAGCAAATTGGTTATTTTTTAGAAATCAAATCCAGAGGATTTCTAACCATATATAACCCGCTAAGATCATTGTCAGCAAAACCGCTGCCGAGCCAATATCTTTAGCTCGACCAGATAGTTCATGGCGCTCGCTGCCAATACGATCAACGGTTGTTTCAATTGCGCTATTGAGCAATTCTACGACCATGACGAGAATCACAGAGCCAATCAATAAAATTCGTTCGTTCTGACTCACATCAAAATAACAAGCTAGGGGAATCAACACGACAGCAGCAAGAACTTCCTCTCGAAAGGCTGCCTCATTACGAAACGCCGCTTTTAACCCTTGATAAGAATACTTGGTTGCATTGAGAAGGCGTTTTACACCGTGGACGGCTTTTTGTGTCACAAGCATTTCCTATTTTTACAATTCAAATTGTGCCGTTCTAACGAAATCGGCGTTTTCATGTCCAATAACCATTAAAAGGTTGGACCAGTTTCTGTTATCCTTGCGGGCTAAAAATAACGGCTTGGGCCCATTCCCACTTCTACACTAAAGAAATGGAAATGTGCTTATGCTTATTACTTATCTTTGAGGCAAAGAACCTTTATGTCTTCTGGACACTCTTTCTCGCGTTCCTTACTTAAATTACCAATGTCACTCTTGGTAAAAGGAACGGCTATACCTTCAAATCCGATTGAAGACCATAGTATTGATGTAAACAAGCCTATTATTTACGCGCTTCCTTATCGTTCTTGTGTGGATTTACTCACACTACAGAAACAAGTCGTTAAGCTAGGCTTACCCGATCCACTTGAACCAATTACGATTAATGGTAAGAGCTTTGATCGCTATGTATTCACGTCTTCTCGCGATACGGTAATGCATGATGATAGTGACACACCAAGTAGCTCTATCACGCTTTTTTCTGAGCTATTAGCATTACATAAGTCAGACACGGAACTTGATGTTCAAGTCATCCCTGCCACTGTCATTTGGGGACGCAAACCCGGAAAAGAAGAGCAAGGTAAACCTTATCTTCAAGCGTTGAACGGTCCACAAAAAGCCACCGCTGTTTTACTTGCCGGCCGTGACTGTCTCGTTCGTATTAGCCCGGTTGTTTCATTGCGTTATATGGCGAATGTACACGGAACTGATGCGTCAATAGCTCATAAATTGGCTCGCGTAGCCCGTATCCACTTCTCTCGTCAAAAACTTGCAGCTTCAGGTCCAAACCTACCAAGCCGCCAAGCACTATTTAATCGCTTAATGAAATCAGAAGCGATTGAGAAAGCCATTGAAGATGAAGCTCAAGCTAAGAATACCACTATTGAAAAAGTGCGCAAAGAAGCGCACGACATCATGGATGAAATCGCAGCTGATTTCTCCTATTCATTAGTAAAAAATGGCGATCGTCTTTTAGGTTGGTTATGGAATCGAATCTATCAAGGTTTGAACATCAATAACGCCACTGCGGTTCGTAAATTAGCACAAGATGGTCATGAAATTGTTTACGTGCCATGCCATCGTAGTCACATGGATTACCTGCTGCTTTCTTACGTTCTATATCATGAGGGAATGGTTCCTCCTCATATTGCTGCGGGCATTAACCTTAACTTCTTCCCTGCTGGCCCTATTTTCCGTCGTGGCGGTGCTTTCTTTATTCGTCGTAGCTTTAAGGGCAACAGACTGTATTCCACAATTTTCCGTGAATACTTAGCGGAGCTTTTTGCGAAAGGCTATTCTGTTGAGTACTTTAGTGAGGGTGGCCGCTCTCGAACAGGTCGACTTTTACAAGCGAAAACCGGCATGCTTGCAATGACCATTCAAGCAATGTTACGCGGCCTAAATCGCCCAGTAACACTCGTGCCAGTCTATATCGGCTATGAACACGTGATGGAAGTGGGTACTTACGCGAATGAACTACGAGGTAAGCACAAAGAGAAAGAAAATGCAGGCCTTGTATTACGAACAATCAGAAAGCTTCGTAATTTCGGCCAAGGTTACGTGAACTTTGGTGAGCCAATTCCAATTAATCAATATCTTAATGAACATGTCCCTGACTGGACTAAAGATATTGACCCAATGGGCGCGACTAAGCCTGAATGGTTAACGCCTGTTGTAAATGGTCTAGCAACGAAAATGATGACGCATATTAATGATGCGGCTGCGACAAATGCACTGACTCTATGTGCAACGGCATTGTTAGCTTCTCGCCAACGTGCGTTGTCTCGTGATAGTTTGGTCAATCAAATTGATTGTTATCTATCACTACTAAAGAACGTGCCATATTCCAGTACTTTTACCGTACCTAACGAAGATGCGGAAACACTGGTTAAGCATGCTGTGTCTCTCGATAAATTTGTGATTGAAGCTGACAGCATGGGCGAAATTGTCTCTTTAGATCGTAACCAATCTATCTTGATGACTTACTATCGCAATAACATTATTCATTTACTAGCGATACCATCATTGATCGCTCAGATGTTGATTCGTTATCAAAAGATCAGCATCGAACAAATGCAAGCTAATGTGGCTCTTGTCCATCCTTTCCTACAGCAAGAGTTATATTTAAGCGTTGAAGGCGAGAAATTGCAGGAAATGATTCAGCATTACATCACTGAATTGACGCAACAAGGCCTAATAACTTTTGATGGCGAAACGGTTGCGATCAACCAAGCGAACACTCAAGTATTGGTTCTTCTTGGTCGTACGATCACTGAAACACTTCAGCGTTACTCGATTGCACTCAATTTATTGGTCGCCAACCCAGAGTTAGGTAAATCAGATTTAGAACAGAAGAGTCAAGATATCGCTCAGCGTCTAGGTCGATTACACGGCATTAATGCACCGGAATATTTTGATAAAGGCGTATTCTCTGCGATGTTCTCAACATTAAAGCAGCAAGAGTATTTAGATGTAGATGGCAATTGCGATACCGACAAATGCCAAAAACTGGCCGAACTACTTTATTCCATGCTTTACCCTGAAGTTCGCTTAACTATCAAAGAAAGTATTTGCCAAACGGCCGACCTAGAGCCTGACAGCGAGTAACTTTAAAAACGATAGACGAAAAAAATGGCATCCTAGGATTAATGCTGATCGTTTTAAATAATTGAACGATCCTGAGCAGGGTTCATAATCGGTCTCAACATAGTTGAGGCCGATTTTTTTATGTCTGAGTTTTCTAAAGAGTTACAGATTACCGCTGAGTTTTGCCAAGAACATCATCTCAATGC
>NZ_QVMU01000045.1 GCF_003605645.1 Vibrio sinensis
TACCCTTGGAAATTTTTCATGACAAAAAACCTTGATATTTTTTTATGACAAATCTATCTTTGATATGTGGGTAACATATCGAGGGTTGTTTTGTGATAGAAACACATGAAGAAAAATATTCTGATGCTTATGATGACTACCGACTTCTTTCTGTCGAAGTCGATACATTAGCAAAGCTGAAAATTTCAGAGAATACCGATACTGAATCTGGAGAGGTGACATACTCTCCCGACCTCTCTCCTTCCAATCTAAAATCACGCATAAAGAAAACCGATATCATCGTTGCCCCTGACGGTAGAGTGGTTTATCCGCAATCTCTTTATCTAGTCTCTAAATTACGTGGTGAAGCGTCTGTAAAAGACACAAGTTCAATCGCAAAAGGTTTGCTGGCTTTCACGCGTTATTTGGATTCGACTCACCACTCTCAAGTTGATGAAGATGGTCATGAAATACCATGTGAATACCTAACGTATAAATCCCTATCGAAATACGAAGAAGAAGGTGCTCCCTGGCGATTTGCTGAGTTCCTGCTTGCGAACTGCAATGATATTGAGGGCGCTAATGGCAGCGAGGCTTTTAGCTTATCTACCGCTCGCACCTATATGGGTGTGGTAGTTGGGTTCTATAAGTGGATGCAAAAAAACGGCTACATCAAAAATAATAATGAAAATATCGTTACCCACTACACCACAGAAACAGTGCGTCAGGAATTAAACCAACACGATATGCTGGCTCACACAAAATCTGGCTCTCAGCGCACTTATGAAACTTCCAATATCATGAGGATGTTCCCTAAGAAACAAAATACGCCTGCTCACAAAAAACTCAAACCCATGCATCCCGAGCACAAAGTCTTATTTAATGAACATATAGCGTCACTCCCGAAGACGACAAAACTCATCTTTCGCCTATGTGTCGAAGCAGGACTTAGAATAGATGAAGCCATTCACTTCCCAGCTCACGATATCGGAAACGCAGACTACAGTGACTTGGAAATTGTACCAGTTGCAATTACTCACACCAAAGGCAGTAAGGCGCGTACCGTAGAAATCCCTATCGAGCTGTACGAAGAGCTAGAGATACACAAAGAAAGCCATGCGCGACTTAAAAACCTAAACAAGCGCAATGAGCTTATTCTGGCAGGCAGCGAAATGGATACCGTTGAGTACCTATTTCTCTCAAACAAAGGTGTGCCTTACTCCGCCAATACACTAGAAACGCACTTTTCAAACCTTAGAAAACAGATTCGCGAAGTGGACACATCTTGGTATTACCGAATCCATGATTTACGTTCTACCTTTGCAACTCACTGGCTTTGGGAGAAATCAAAAGAGCGAAATGTTAGCTATGACTACCTTATGGGTGACTTAGCGGAATTGATGGGACACGCGAGTACATCGACCACTGAAAAGTACATTCAGTACATGAATAAGCTAGACGACCAAATCAACACGGCTAAAGCCAAAAACCGCAAAATAAGCGGAGGTTGGTCGTAATGGCGAAAAGTAAAATCGCAAAACAGTCCAAAACCGTCAAGCATGTGCGGAACAGTCAAAATGTTGTTCCTTTGAATCTTGATATTCCTTATAAAAATGTTCATTCAACTCAAGTGCAGCAGTTCGATGTTTCTCATCTATTGTATTTTGGGGCTAACAAAGAAAACGAAAAAATAAGCAGCCGAACCATATTTATCCGGTCTTTTTGCAAAAAAGCTCATCAATATGTCAGTAATGGTAATTCGGCCCAAAGCGTCAAAGCATGCTACGAGAACTTACGCGCTTATCTTACTGTTTGTGATGCACTAAATGTTGACCCATTCTCCGAAAGTGGTTATTTGAAGTATGCAGGCAACGATGGCGAGTTAAGACATCGTATTAAAGTTTTTGCCCCTTCAAAACGCCTGTGGGAATACAATCATGGTGATGAGTTAGGCATTAAAGAATCGTCTGCTGCGGCAGTGCTTTCAGCCCTTCGCACAGCGCTTGAATGGTGCGGCTTACCTATTTCCGACTGGGCTAGGCATCACCGAGGGTTTGCAGGAGAAAGAACGCCGTTTAAGGGGTACTCAGATGAAGAAGAAAAGCTTCTGGTTACACGATTAGAAGCATTATTTTTTACTCTCGCGCCTCAGCTCATTGCCGCTAAAGAAAACAACACGCCTTTACCCGAAACTCTGCCTCTTATCATTAGTCTTGGTTTGCATGAGGAAACGGTTCACATCCCCACATCATTGGAAGCGCGAGTTAAATGCAAAAGCAAAAATGTCACCGCTGTTAATGCTGCTGCGGCCTTAAACCTTACGATGGGGGCCGCCTATCATTTAATGTGCTTTTTTACCTCACTGAACGACAGCAACATTCGAAACATTGCACACCCAATTCATGTTCATACCGAAGAGCGAGATAAAAGCCTACAGATAGTCAAGGTCTCAAGCTATAAGCCTCGCTCAAACAGTGAAGTCGATGCCCTTTTGGTGGGGGAGAAATTTGATGTTGATAAGCGCGATGGCGTGAAGTTTTTAAAGCTACTAGAACGATTATCCAAACTCTACGGCAATGGTGAAGATGGCTCTGTGATGCTTTTTACTCTCAATAATCACTCAGAAGTCAATGATTCCTTTAGTTTGACAGAGCTAAATAAAAAACTCGTTAACAAACTGCACCTGTTATCTCCCCATCGGACGGGTAATCTACCTTGGTTTAAAGAGTTGTTTTACGCATACCGAAATCAACAAGTCATTACGTCAAAAAAGGTCATGAATCATTTAGGTCGCACGGTTGTTCATAAAGAAGTGCTGGAAATTTCCAAAACTAAGGCAGGACAAGGAGCGACCAACAGCGCCTACTGCATTTTATCTTGTTACACAGACCTTCCACTTAAGGGAGTTTTACTTCCGCTCACCTATTCCGAAATCGATAACGATGGCAATGTTATCGTTTCTTTTAACTATAGAAGTGGCGAAACAGGATACTTCAAAGTCCCTGCTTGTGATTTAACGCTTATTAAAGATATAGAGCAATATGCGAAAGAAAGAGCAGACAAACAGCCTAAGAAATACGAACGACTGCTTTTAACAAGAACTTCCCAAAGTGTTCCTTGTGATTGGGAGGGTGTTAGCCCTATTTCAGCCAGTCTCATGCACAAATGGTCTGTTGAACCCAACTATTACTACCTCTCTCTTCAGTCAAGTCGCTGGCGAGAAATGAGCAGTAATCAAGCCTATGCGGAGGGAGGGATTCAAGCCGTTCAAAGCTTGCTCCAAAACAAGCGAGACACAATAGAGAGAAGTTACATAAACGGGCTTCCATCACGTAATAAAGTCATTCTTTCTCAAGGTATCGAAGTCATCGAAAACCTCTTTGATAATGACTTAGAGCAAGCAAAAGATGCTGTTGCTCAAAGGCGCGGTATTCCGATGCTGACATACGAAGAAGGTGAGAAAAAGCGTAAAACCAATCCCAACGGAATAGCCTGTGATGGGAGGCAAGTCATGATTGATGGTAAGAATACACAACGTGAAACGAACTATGCGCTAGGGGTAGACTTACCTTGCGCTGAGTTTGATATGTGCCACAAGTGCCAATCAGCCAAAGCGGTAGATGACGTTGATGCTATTTATAAACTAATTTCATACATCGATGTTTTTAAGGAAGGGCTTGATTTGTTCCCTGATTCGAAAGGGGGTGCTCTAGAAAAAATCGAAGCGTTTGAGTGTACGCTGGATGGGGCAAGTGACGATGTATTCGATGAAGCCATGAAAAAATTCAATACCCAAGGTCGTCACCCAAGAGTGTCCATCGACCATGCGATTCTATCTATGTAGTTACGGAGGCTCACATGATAAAACTCTCTGATCTAGAGTACCAAAACAAGCTTCTTAAAGCGCAGCAAAACGTTGGCGCTCATACTAATTACCTAATCGATGTATTAAAGCCAGCGATTGAGCGCGGCGATTGGGATGAACTCGAAGCTCTTGATATAGGCTTTACGGCAACAGGAGAATCATTAGGTAAAATTGCCGATGATGAAGCTTGGAGAAATTTGCAGTCTCATTTTGAGCCGCAAGCAAAGAAAAGCGTGACCCTAGATTTAACTAACGATGGCAAAGTGATTGAGCGCAACCTAAAAAATGAGCTTAAAGCTCTCCTTCTTAAAATGATGTGGCTTTCACCTCATGACCATTCCTTTAAGACTCTTTATAATGCGCTAAATGATCTAAAAAAAGTCATCAACCCGCTTTTAAATGAGGGGTTTAATACGTTGTCTGCATTGGACTTTGACCGACTCGAAACTTGGGTGCTAACGGACTTTACCGATATCGATTTTGAAAGAGAGCCAATATACAGCGGGTTAAACCGCCTTTATACAGAAGCTATAGGCTTACCCTTTGAAGTGAACCTAAATAAAAAACTTAACGCCTCGTATTTTGGTTTAACGATTAAAGAAAGTAAACAACATACCGTCATTCCACAAAGGCTTTACTATCTGGGGCTTCAAAAGTCGGAAGAGGTGATAAATAGAGCTTACGCTCTTCGTCATGAACTAGAGCAACTGGCAGATTACATTACCACCTACACCGAAAAAGCCTATGTAGGTTATGCTCGATATATGGTCAGTGGTGACGCTAGACAAAAAAACGGGGGTATTAGATGGTACTTAGCCAAGTCGAATAAAGAAAGCAAAAAGCGCACCATTGCTTTTCAACAAGCTTTCACGGCACTTCACTCTCCAAATGAAGAAGAGACATTAGCTCTCGCACAACTTCATAAACCAGAGATACAAACCGCTTGTATAGATAAATTCCACAGCGAACGAAAGCTGACGATTGGGCAATGGTCAATCACCAATCTAAAAGAGGCTCAATCACTTTTTAAAAAGCTTAATGGCGGCTGCTTATGGGGGTTAATGGCTCGTACGGGAATGAGAAGCGATGAAATGTATAGTCTGAATACAGCTCAGGGCTGCACCGAAGATATCATTGACCGCCAGTGTATATACGTTATTCATGCCAACCTTTCAAAGACAGCCAAAGGCTCTCAATCAATACAAGATGAGTTTGTTACGACCGAGATTGGTATGAAAGCTTATGAAGTCCTTCAAGCGCTGCACACGCCACTTAGAAAAAGGCATCCTAGCTCACAATCCTTCTTCCATAAAATAAAAGAGGATTTCAGTGAAATAAGCAAAAAAGTAATAATAAAGCACTCTGTTGCTTGGTTCAACGATGCTATGGGTGAAGAGCTTGCGCTGACCAATGAAGACCTTATTGACCTAAAAGTATCTGACCCCAATTTATCATTTGAATTGGGCAGCAATTATGAGTTTACGCCACACCAACTTCGCCGCTCATTTGCTTATTTTTTAATTGGTTACGAGCTTTGCAACTTCCCACAACTCAAACAACAGTTCAGTCATGTGTCTATGGCAATGACGCGGCATTACGCTAAAAATGCCAGTAAATTTCAAAAAATCAGACAAAAGAAAAAGACACTTGCGAACGAAATTGATGAAGAACGAATCAACCAAAAAGCTCGTGTCTATTTGAATATCTATCAGAAATTGGCAAACAAGGAAAGAGTTGCAGGCGGTAAAGGCAAAGAGTTTGCTAAAAGCATGACCAAAACAGACCGAAACTTATTCACAGACAAAGTGGATAATGACATGCTTTCTCTAAATTTCTGGAAAAAGCAAATTCGAAATAAAAAACAACACCTTCATGCGGTTGCACCTGGGATATATTGCACTTCAACCACTTGTGGCTTAAGAACACTTGTTAACCTCATTGAATGCGTCGATTGCAAGAATGACTACATCGTGGATACCGTATTTGCTGAAGCAAAGCGTAAAGAAGCCGAAATTCACATGCTTTACGATATTGAAAATAATGAACTCACCCCTCAAACTGCCTCTGAATCTTACATTAAAATTCAAGCGGCAGAACGTATTATGAATGATTTAGGTATCGACTATGAGCCAGTCGTTTTTCCTAATGAAGTTAGGGATTTACTCATACCATTTGGAGTTATTTCATAATGTCACAGGCAACAAAAAAGAAACTAATTGACGCACTAGAAAGGCTGCTAAGCGGTGATGTAGCTAAGTTAACATCGAGAGAGCTTCGTAATAAAGCGCGAAAAGGCAAACTCAAAATCAACAACAGTAGCGTTGAAAAAGAAGCTGGACTTTCTGCTGGCGCACTCAGAAGGCACAGCGATGTCGTTCTGATGATAAAAAACAAATCATTAGAAGTACAAGTTGCTCAAGATGAGAATACAGACACCCCAATTGAAGTGCTTCAAAAGGAAATAAAGGCGCTCAAAGGTGAACGAACGCAAGCCAATAAGAAGAAAAAAGAATATTACGATGAGGCTCAAAGCCATAAGGAGGCGCTGGCTACTCAAGCTGCCATTCATGTAAAAGTAGTTCAAGAGCTGATGGATATGCTGCATGAGAGTCAGCGAGAAAAAGCTATGGATAAAATCGTCTCGACTTGTTTAGACAATGTGGTTACACACCCATTTAGAAAACCAAAGTAGTTAACACTACCATTCAAGGCTGTCCTGTTTGGAGTAATCACTAGACGGGACACTGAGTTATCGATAAAAATGTACACTCTAACGTAATAAAAATGCTCTAAATAGGACGTAGAGAAGAATGCTACGCCACACACCACTAATTAAGAAAGTAAGGAAAAACAAATGGCAATCGAAGCTGGACAACCTGCACCAGATTTCACTCTGAATGACCAAGACAATAACCCAGTGACGCTCTCTGAGCTTCAAGGGAAGAAGGTACTACTCTACTTCTACCCACGCGCTTCGACTCCTGGCTGTACCATTCAGGCTCAGGGATTACGTGACACGAAAGCTGAACTAGATGCCCACAATGTTGTCGTGCTTGGTATTAGCCCTGACACCCCAAAAAAGCTGACGAACTTTATCAACAAGCAAGAGCTTAACTTCACTCTGCTAGCTGATGAAGAACACGAAGTTTGTGAGAAGTACAGTATTTGGCAACTCAAGAAGTTCATGGGCCGTGAAAGTATGGGCGTTGTAAGAACAAGCTTCCTGATTGACGAGTCAGGCAACCTTGAGCATGTGTTTAACAAGTTTAAGACCAAAGATCACCATGAAGTTGTATTGGACTACCTAAACAGCAAATAATTCTTAATTTATGCGGATAACCATGGCCAGTGCTAACCTCACTGGCCCTTCGTTCAAACAGCCAAGCGAGATTTACCCCTTTTTCGACTCATCAATCAATCGAGCTGTTATCTCAAGAACCTTCTGCTTATCCGATAGAGAAAGTTTATTCAAGTTCACAGCCAATTCAGCAGAAATGTCATCTTCACAAAAGAAGTAGCTCAAAGGCACACTGAGTTCGTCTGCCAATGCCTTGAGAGTCCCAATATCGGGGGTATGTTTGCCCTTTTCGTACTGATTCATTCTTGGGCTTGCAGAACTTTCATCCACACCTATACGCACTCCCAATGCCTTTTGAGAGAGTTTGGCTTTTTTCCGTGCTTCTTTGAGTCTAATTGGGATTGGGTTGCAGAATGACACTTGCGATTCATTTCTCTGATCTCGTATTAGCTAAGATTTTCTTAGTTTCAATTAAATCTGTATACTAAGCAATCCTTAGTTTTTGGTTGATATAATTACAGAGATGAAACTGCCTAAAAGAGTTGGCGTGCTAATGCACAAGTTATTGATTGAACGACAGTTAAATGGTTTTACTGTGGTAGAGGCCAGAGATACGTGGCTCTCAATAGAGATTGAGCCTACTGATATCAATGAAGCTCGAAAAAAAGTCTACCGACAAATATTGCGCTTCGAGAAACATAAGTGGTTGCGAAGTGAAGGTTCTGGGCGAACAAAGACTTACTTTCAAACTGAATTATTTAAAGAGCTATTCGCGAACTCTAATGAACTTGCTCAACCCGACCCAACGCCACTCATGCCAGTTAACGACTATTCTGTTTTATTGCAAGAACGTAACGAGCATAAAGGCGAGCTTGAAATAGTGCTTGGAGAAGTAGACGAGTTTCAATCAATTATAAAGCGATTCCCAGAGCTTGAAGCTAGGTTAGCGCCTTTGCACCAGCAAACAAAAGAACGCGCGGCATTTCTTCTAGGTAAAGTTAATGTCCTAACAAAGGTCATAAACACTCTCTCTAAAGGCTCTAAATCATGTTAAGAGACTGGCAGGTTGAATGTTCAAAAAGAGCACTAGAGAAATACCGGTCAAATCACTCTCATTTTTTTTGCCAAGCAACACCCGGTGCCGGTAAGACGGTTCTCGCCGCCGATATAGCATTGAACTTATTGCAAAATGACATGGTTGATCTAGTACTTTGCTTTTCACCATCTTTGACGGTTTCACATGGAATAAAAAGAACCTTTTCGTCCATTCTAAACTGCACCTTTAACGGTGGATTGGGCTCCATTGGACAGTCTTTTACCTACCAATCCATCCAATTCTTAAATGAAGAGTTCTGGCAAACGCTGCGCAACCACAGAGTGTTTGTTGTCTTTGATGAAATACATCACTGCTCTGGATCTGAGATTGAAAATGCGAACATTTGGGGTCAACAGATTCTTACTAAAATTCAGGGGCTCGCGACCTATACACTAGCATTGTCTGGCACTCCTTGGCGCTCAGACTCTTTACCAATTGTGTTAGGAGAATACAGCGACCCTGATGGACAGCTGAGCATTGATTACCAATACACATTGCGTCAAGCGATAACAGATAACGTTTGTCGCTCGCCTAAGATTGTTTTAATCGACAATGAACACCTGTCTGTTAGGAGTAGTGAAAAAGTAGAGTCTTTTTCATCAATACTAGAGATGCTTAAGCAGACTAAAGCGTCGTATCAAAGTGTCATACGCAACCAAGAAGCGATGGAGTATCTATTAGGGTTAGGTTGCGAGCGTCTTGCAAAAATAAGAATCGACTCACCGAATGCCGGTGGTTTAGTCGTTGCTGCTTCGGTTCAACACGCGCAAACAATCAAAGAGATACTATCGCAAAGATATGGGCAAACCGTCTCGATAGTCACCTACCGCCATGAAGAGCCCCTCTCAGAAATAGAGCGTTACAGACACAGCAACACTCAATGGATTGTTAGCGTTGGTATGATCAGCGAAGGTACTGACATACCAAGGCTTCAAGTGTGTTGCCATATGAGTTCAGTTAAAACAGAGCTGTACTTTAGGCAGGTGCTTGGACGCA
Organism: Vibrio sinensis; assembly: GCF_003605645.1. GTDB lineage: Bacteria > Pseudomonadota > Gammaproteobacteria > Enterobacterales > Vibrionaceae > Vibrio > Vibrio sinensis. Next base: position 9,235 of record NZ_QVMU01000045.1, read on the forward strand.
TACTTAGAGTGAACTCTTCAACTGGACAACAAGCGTGGTTGTTCACTTTTGCTGAACAAAGCCTCATACAGTTTGCAGAACGAATTGAGGATGATATTCCTGAGACTTGTGTTTTTGCAAATATGGGTAAGCCTGTTGAATCAGAATTTAGTCAGAGTGGGAGTATTTTCAATTCTCAGCCATTTATTGAGCGTCCAAGTCGTCAGGCCTCAACCGTTTCATGGGGAAATGGTGATAGCACTTGCTGTACGCGAACAGGAACATTGGGCGCGTTTGATGAGTTGAGGCTTGGTGCATTTAGGCAGAGGGTTATTTCGGCTTTTTCATCATAGCTTATGAATACGAACACGTAGCACATTTCTGCCCCAAAACGTGCTGGACGAAGCGCTAACAGCTATAAAATTAATTTGGGTAACAAGCTGTTGCCCCATTCCATAGCTAGCACGAGCCTCACCTACTCTCAACCAGGGTGGACATGGACTAATCGTGTCTGCTGCACTTCTACTTAGTTTTCGTTGGACCGCAGTCAATCCTCATTTATTCAGAGGTCAGCATTAAGTGCGTAGTATCATAAAATGTCAAATCAGTGCTGGTGATCTTATTCTCTAGCAGATGCCAGGCGTATACTGGTGTAAGTTTGTTAGTTTGATACGCAGAGAATTATTCATGTCAGTTATACGCCATATAGAAATACAAAACTTTAGAACAATCAAAAAGCTATCATGGCACCCAAAGCCAGGATTAAATTGCCTAATTGGCCCCGGCGATTCAGGTAAATCTACACTATTAGATGCTATCGATCTTACGCTCGGTGCTCGACGTTCTTATTCATTCAACGATGCTGATTTTTACCAACTGAATATCCAGTCTCCACTATCGATAACAATCACCCTAGGTGATCTGCATGATGATCTGAAGAATATCGAAAGCTATGGATTCTTCTTAAGGGGGTATAATGCTACTACTAAAGAAATCCTTGATGAGCCTCAGCAAGGTACTGAAACTGTTCTGACCATAAAACTAACTGTAGATTGTGACTTAGACCCAGATTGGAGACTTTATTCGGAAAGGGCTGAAGCGGATGGATTAGAACGTAGATTACCATGGAAACATAGAGAGCTTTTATCTCCTGCTCGCTTAGGCACAACTGCGCACCAGAACCTTGCTTGGGGCAGCCGTTCAATCCTTAACAAGCTTTCTGAAGAGACATTGGATGTATCAAGCACTCTTGCGCAGTTAGGAAGACAAACCCGTGAAGCCTTCGCACAACAACAAGTTGAAGGGGTTGCTGGCGTTTTGCAACAAGTCCAGAATATATCCAATGGCTTAGGTGTTCCTGTTGGCGAACTGAAAGCATTACTAGATGTAAATGGAATCTCCTTATCCAATGGTGCTATAAGTCTTCACAACAGTGATAATACTCCTCTTAGACAATTAGGAACAGGTTCGTCCAGACTTCTAATTAGCGGACTGCAGAAAGCGGCCAGTCACTCTAAAGTAATCATTGTCGATGAAGCTGAATACGGACTAGAACCATATCGAATTACTCGTTTACTCAACGAGCTAGGTTCTAAAGATGTTGAGCCAACTCAGCAAGTATTCATCACAACTCACTCGCCTTACGTGCTTCGTGAGTTACAGGCTCAACAACTCCACGTAATGCGCAGACCTACACCGGCTCAGGTAGCTTTTAGCCCTGAGCATATTCAACATACAATATATAGCCTCAATGGAGAAGGTCTGCAGCAAGCAACATTACGTGCCTGTGCCGAATCTTTCTTCAGTAAGAGTGTGATCGTTTGTGAAGGTAAAACGGAAATTGGAATAGTAAGAGGAATAGACCTGAGTAACCAAGATGTTGGATATCAGACGGTGACGTCCAAAGGCGTCCATTGCGCGGACGGAGGAGGCGATGCTATGTTTGCAAGGGCGCACATTTTTTCATCACTAGGTTATCCTACGGCAATTTTTAAAGATTCTGATAAAGCTGATCAGCACCGAGAACACAGAGAAGTTGCAATAGCAGCTGGTATTTCCGTAATTGAATGGGATCATAATAGAGCAACAGAGGATGCTATCTTTACTTCTTGTCCCGCAGCCATTATCCCCGAATTATTGAATGTGGCCGTTGAAAGGAAGGGAGCCGACTCAATAAACGCTCATATTCAAGCACATTCAAACCAGTCAGTGACTCTAGATGATTGTCTTGAGCGATTCACCGATTCCCAGCGAGCAATCCTTGCTAAAGCTGCCAATAAAAAGGGCTGGTTCAAAGATATAGAACCCGCGGAAAATATAGCCAGAAACCTTATTGGCCCTAATTACAATGCTTTCACGGAAGAACTAACAACACCTGTGAATGCTATATTTCAATGGGCGATTAATATATGAGCCTTGAAGCTGTACTGGATAGCGATTTAGGTTCAATAGTTGCGCCCGCAGGTTGTGGGAAGACACATCTGATTACGGAAGCATTATCGATTAGGGCGAAAAAACCGATACTGGTTCTAACACATACAACCGCAGGCGTTTCGGCTCTTAAGAAACGCTTACGCCGGCTGTCAGTTCCTTCATCTCATTACGTAGTGACAACTATTGATGGTTGGGCGCTTCGAATAGCTAATAGTTTTCCAGCATCTTGCCCAATCAACGTATCACCCGATAATCCTCGCCTATTTTATCCAGAACTCAGACGATCGGTGCTTAGCCCTCTCAATTCAGGAGGACTTCACGAAATCATAAAGGCTTCATATTCAAGACTGCTGGTAGATGAATATCAAGATTGTGACAACAACCAACATAATATCATCGTATCCCTTTCACAAGTATTACCAACGGTGGTTTTTGGTGATCCGATGCAATGCATATTCAGTTTTGCAGGACCAATGCCTGATTGGCAGCAAGAAGTGCAACATAGGTTCCCGTTGCTTGATACCTTAGGTACGCCATGGCGTTGGAACAATGCGGGTGCACCTGATCTTGGTGAATGGATACTTGAGGCTAGGGAAATACTTTTACGAAGAGGAAGGTTAGATCTTACTAACTGTCCTAACCACGTGCTTTGGCATCAACTCACAGGTAACGCTCAGACTGACCTTATTAATCAGCAGAATGCCCAGCAAAGAATAATAAACCAGAATCAGACTGATTCGTTCCTTATCATTGGCAGTGCAATGAACGAACGGTCTCGACATAGATACGCACAAAGTAGTCGTATGACTCAAGTCGTTGAGCAGGTTCAATTAGCACAGGTTATTACTGCAGCTGGCGAGTTTGATCGTTTAAGCGGTATAAATCTGGTAGAAAGCATTCTTACTACAGCTAGTACAATGGCTACTAATGTTGAGATGACACGAACATTAACTCGTGTTCAAAGTATTCTTGCGGGAAGAAACAGGCAACCACCAACCACCTTTGAACATGCTCTATCTAACGTTGCCATTCGTAATGAACGCTCTGACATTTTGACTGCTCTCCAAGAAGTTGAGAGTAAAAATGGTACTAGGCTATACCGTAGAAGCGCATTTACCGCATTGAAGGACTCTGTATCACTGTCGGTTAGTTCTCCAGACAAAACTATGTCAGAATCAGCAATGATTATAAGAGAGCAGATAAGACAAAAAGGTGATACCCGAATCCCTAAACGAGCAATTGGTTCGACATTGCTACTTAAAGGACTGGAAGCCGATCATTGCTTAATTCTCGATGCTAATGATAGAGGAATGGACAATAAACACCTGTACGTTGCACTTTCTCGTGGAGCTAAAACTGTCACCGTTTTCTCTCGAAATAATCAAATAAGCTAATTGCTACGCCAAATGCAGTGTTGTCACCTGTGATAGAGCTCATTCTATACCGAGCATTAAATTGTCAAACTAACATGGTAGTGATCGTATAGGTGATGCTGCCATTTCCAAATCAGAAATGCCCCATTCCTTCTTAGACCTTGTATCTACTTCAAATTGCAGGCTTCCGTTTAAGGTTACTTTACCTAATGGCGGACATCAGTAATCTATTGGGTTCCTTTTCTCTGTGGCTTTTTAAGCGGATAACTTTTTTCAATGGTGCCGCGT
>NZ_QVMU01000046.1 GCF_003605645.1 Vibrio sinensis
AGAGTTGAGGGACAATGGCAAACGGCTAATACTTCCTAAAAAGAGAAAAAGAAAGCCTTACCCCAGAGCTGTGCTAAAAAAAGCGCAGAAATACCCCTCACGCTTTAGAGATAAAAATGCCACTCGCTCTTAAGCGAGTGGCATTAAGCTTAAAGCTCCCGTTTTTCAACATTCAACGTCAATAATAACGCTGGTTGCCTTATAGCGCTTGGTTTGCATCAACCAAAGTGCCAACTTTAATCTCAGAGCATTTTGCTCGTTCAGTTAGCCACTGCTCTACCGCTGTACGGTCATCTTCTGTTGCTGAATTGTAACGCCCCTCAGGAACGACAAAACCGTCAAATGATGTCAGGTCAGCACCGCCGCCCATGATCAAGTCACGCTTTTCAAGAAATGCCATGAAATCATCGATCAATTGATCAAATTCTGATTCTTGTTGCATTTCAAGACGACAAGAAAATTCGAAACCAAGAACGGTAAATTCACCCGTATATAATTTCTTTCTTAATCTTCTAGTTCTGTTCTGTGCCATGATTACCTCCTACATTGGTATCTCTTCAAAATACTGGCTTGGCGCTAGAACAACAAGTGTTTTGATGCTTGTTTAACAATTTATTACATGCAACGGCTTGAGTGTTAATCATTCATTAACCCTATAGCTCCATCTGACTATTCTATGCTCTACACCTAAGTAATCTGAGATGACTTTGTACACAAAGCAAAACGCCCTCTCAAAAGAGAAGGCGCTTATCATTCACAGCGAGATACTTGAAAATACAACTTTAACTATGAGCTATATACACAGGAGGATTATGCTCGAGCACACATCCGATAAAGACAATTTTCACCCTCAGGGCGAGTCTTAAATCGGCGATGCAACCACATATACTGTTCAGGGCAAGCCAAAATCGAAGTTTCAACAATCTTATTAATAAACACAGCCGCTTGCTCGGGTTCATTTTTTGGAAACCCTTCAACTGGAGCATGAAGCGTCAATGTGTAATGATTATTCGAGTCACGAACCATTGTAAACGGAACAATTGCACAATCAGTCGCATCAACTAACAAGCTTGTACCTGTTGTCGTGCAAGCTTTATCTACCGCAAACAACGGCGCAAAAGCACTGCGACGTAATCCATAATCATGATCTGGTGCATACCAAACTCGCTCGCCAGTTTTTAACGAATGCAGCATACTTTTCACGTCTTTACGATCAATCAAAGTGCGATTCGAACGTGAACGACCTTTATATTGGAAATAGTCATAACACGGGTTGCTGTTTGGTCGATAAACGCCCATTCCCGATTTTTTGATACCAAATGCACGTGCACCTAACTCTAGATTCATTGAATGAACCGCTAACATCAGTGCACCTCGGCCTGATTTCTCTAGCTCTTCTAGGTGCTCCATGCCTTTGATCGTGACGTGTTTATTGACACGCTCATCAGACCAAAACCAAGCCATTGCGGTTTCAAACAAAGCGATGCCCGTATTATCGATATTTTCGATGGCAATCGCTTCACGCTCCACTTCACTCATTAATGGGAAACAAAGCTCTAGATTACGGCGAATCGTCACTTGACGCTTTTTCATGAATTTAAGTGCTAGACGACCAACTCTTCGGCCAAGAAACGTCTGTACCGTTAAAGGGAGCAAGCTTAGTGAATACATTAAGCCAACTAATAATAATGTTCCCCAGTAACGCGGGGATAAAAATGCCAATTTAAATGTTGGCTGAGTAAATTTAGTCATGAAGTTTACAGCCGCATGCGCGACACAATTGGGTTATTTTAAGAACAATGATGATTGGGTTGAACTTTTATCATTGATTGGGTCGATAAATAAACGGGAAAGCGCGCGGATTGTATGGATATTGGGCAGATAGCACAAGAAAAACATTGTGCTATTGACTTTATATTTTTTAATTCAATATTTTCAAATAGTTAAACATTGTTTTATTGGTTAATTTTCGTTCTCTTCCAGTCGTCGAATTAATTTCGCTGGTGTACCACCGTAAAGACAATCAGGCAGTAGATCTTTTGTGACCACTGAATTAGCCGCAATAACTGAACGAGCCCTAATCGTGACACCTTGGTTAATCACCACATTACCCCCGATCCAAACATCATCTTCAATTACGATCGGTTTGCAAAATGTTTCCCAGCGACGACGACTGCGATAATCCAAAGAATGCCCTGCGGTATAGAATTGCGCATTAGGCCCAATCAATACATGATCACCGATGGTAATGTCAGCACCATCGAGCATAGTCGCATTCATATTAATGAATGTATTATCACCCACAGAAACGGTCTGACCAAATTCGCAAGAAAATGGGGTACGAATAATGCTGTTGTTACCGAACTTTTTCATCAATTGGCACAGAATTTCCGTACGCGCTACATCATCAATAGTTGTATTGAGTTTGCTCAATAGCTCCGCTGCTCTATCACGAATCAGATTCAAGTCCTCATCGGCCCCATTGAAATTTTCACCGGAATTCATTTTCTCAAACTCAGTCACTTTATCTCCTACAACATGAGTTAGTTAACTACCGCCCGAATCATACCGACAAATAACACTATTTTCTTTTAATATCGGCGCTTTACTCCCCAATAAGTGACAAGCCCATGATAGAACCGGTTTAATCTCTAATAGCACATACCCGTTGCTTCGATGTTAGGGAGATTATCGGTCCATAACAAAGTGGGACTGATAGTATTTTGGGGTAACTGTGAGCACTTTTTTAAAGTGACGTTGAAAATGAGCTTGATCCGAAAAGCCAAGTTGGTGAGCAATGTCTGAAATACCTTGCCCTCTTTTTAGCATTACTTTTGCTCGTTTAATTTTTTCATCCATCACATAAGCGTGGGGCGTCATACCGAAATGACGCTTAAACATGCGCAGCAATTGGTAACGGCTTAAACCGACTTCTGTCGCCAAAGTTTCCAATTGATGAGAAGCATCTATTTCATCCAATAGCTTGTCTCTCACTCGGCTTAAAGGCGCTAGCACATTTTCATTGGTATCAAATGAAACCGAGCCGAGAGTTGTCTCAACGAAAGCAAATAGATGATTCTGGGTTTGTAACAGGTCACGTTCTTGCCTCAAGCTCATGAACAGAGATTGAAATTGTTGTTTTATTAAGCTGTGGCGTTCTAAATCGCCTACAAATGGCAAATAATCAAAAGAGCTACTTTGACCTCGACTGTGTAAAACCTCTTGTTGAAGTTCGCCCATTTTAAGAGTGTCGACAAACAACATATTATAAGACCAACTCCCAAGATTGGGATTACACGAATGCACATCTGAGGGATTAATCGTCACCACGTCGCCGCGCCCAATTCGATGACTGACGCCGCGATTGTAATAATTTGCGGTTCCTTGATTAATAATGCCAAATGAGAATTCATCATGAGAATGCGCTTCATAACAGGCAGAACTTTGTGTCGCGACTCTTAGTTCTATCCATGGAACTAAGGTACTCTGTTTAAAATTGGCACTACTATCTGCTTTCATCCTTGCCCTCGAAAAACCAATCCCTTGCGTTGTACCTATACTTGCGTTGTACCTATAATAGGCGGTTACAACCAGATCAAGCCAACAGATGCCACCAGCAACGCCGCCATGATTCTATTAAACTGACGTTGCTTGCGATGATTTTCAAGAAATTTTGCTAATACTCGCCCAATAATCGCCCAGACTCCGACACCGATCAGACAAAGTATTAAAGAAACTAGGGTAAATAACACCAGCGCATTGAATTCGTTATCTTGTCCAATCACATACAAACTCACTCCCGACATCGCAACAAGCCAAGCTTTAGGGTTTAAAATCTGAGTTAGGCCACCAGTCCACCAGCCAGAGCGTCCGAACCCCGTACTTTGTAATGACGTTACTGGCGCTGTAAAAATTTTAAACGCTAAATAGATAAGAAACGCACTACCCAATGATTGCATTACAAGCTCGAGTTTAGGCAACCACGTGGTTAAGTTATGCAAAATACTGCCAGATAAAAACACCACGAATGCATAGGCAACTGAAGCACCCACCACATGCTTACTTGCTTCACGTATCCCATGATTGACCGCCGTACTGGTTGCCAATAAGTTCACAGGCCCCGGAGTTACCGACCCTACAAATGCAAATACCACCATCGCAAACAACAAACTATTCATTCAAATACTCCTTTCGAATCACGAGAGTATCGCAATTAAGTGCGAACTTATTGAATGATATTGCAGCGGCCTCATTAAGTAGAACAACGAATAAAAATGATGCTTCAGCAACAAACTTAAATATGTAATAGCGGGACATGAAGAAGAAAAACCTTACTCTTCTGCGGTGGTTTCGCACCCTTTAGCGCGTTACACTGAATTCTTACGCCTTAAACGCTCATACCTCAAAAGGACATTATCATGATTGAACAAGGTCAACACCTACCTAGTGGCACCCTAAGTGAACTCACTAACGATGGCATGAAAAACCACGATGTCACTGAATTATTTGCCCATAAAAAAGTCATTCTGTTTGCTGTTCCTGGGGCATTCACACCGACCTGCTCTGAAGCTCACCTACCCGGCTACGTCGTGCTTGCCGATCAACTGAAAGCAAAAGGCGTAGATCTTATTGCCTGTGTTTCGGTGAATGATGCTTTTGTTATGCAAGCATGGGGAGAGGCGCAAAATGCTTCAGAAATTTTAATGCTTGGCGATGGTGATGCGAGCTTTACTAAAGCTCTCGGACTGGAAATGGATACCGCTGGATTTGGTGGGGTTCGCTCTCAACGTTACGCGATGATCATCGACAATGGCGTAGTAACCACATTAAACGTGGAACCGCCAAAATCTTTCGAAATCAGTAGCGCTGAAACCATCTTAGCGCAGCTTTAAGTCGCGACTTCGTTCTCTGATTATCAGCAAGCCGCCCTATTCATATTCCGTGCTTTTACTTGCGTGCTTATAACCTAAACACGCTCGACTAAAACACATATTACCCGAATAAGGCGGCTTTATGTTTAACTCATATTTGGAACTGTTAGCGAGATTTAGAGAGCTTTATCTCATGATTTCGCATTAAACATCGGTTGATCGCGCTTATCTTTGTCAGACCAGAAATTAATATTAAATTGCGCGTCATCACTCATTTCAATACGGTGCCAATACTCTGGAGGACTAGTAGCAAACTGTCCTGCATTAATAACAACCTTAAGCTCTGGTTCGGTGGCTTGCTCATTAGCAAAACCGTAATAAGTCACTTCACCTTCCATCACACAAAGCTGACCAAAAACGCCCTCTGCTGTATTGTGATGAGAAAGTAATGCTGCTGGTACATTCTCTTTTGTAAAAAATGGCGTTGAACGTTGAATTGTCCAATTCGCTGGAATTCTTAAATGACTCATTCTCTTTACCTCTATTCTTCTCAAGCTAGTTCTCACACTGATTTTCGTGTCACTTGAGGTACTACCAATAATTTTCACTACTAAAATGGCCCGCCTCACGGCGCAAGTTGCTTCGAAATCCTCTTTGCTTCAAGACTTCACGTGTTTCTTTAACCATGTTCGGATTACCACAAAGATAGAGGAAACTTTCTGCGTGACTGAGTGTGATACCTGTGACTTTTTCGAGCTCTCCTGACTCAAGTAACATTGGTATTCTTCCACGCAAAGTTCCGGTAACCGATTCTCTAGATACAATTGGCACATAATGAAATTTCTCCCCATAACGTTGCTTGAATTGCTCGATTTTTTCTTGATAAACCAATTCAGACTCAAAGCGGACGGCATGAACGAGCACTAAATTATTATTCGGCAATGAAACGCTAGATTCGTCTAATAATGATAAAAATGGACCGATACCGGTACCCGTGCTCAACAGCCATAAATCCGTCGCTGTTTTAGGGATTTCCGAAAGCGTCATAAACCCAGAACTGTAAGTCGATACTGCAACCTCATCATTTACAACTAACCGTTGCAGCATTGGAGATAACTGCCCCGCTGAATCTGTAATGATAAGAAATTCAGCCTCATTGGTGTGCTTGTAGTCGTCTGGGTGGTTAACCAGTGAATACGCTCTACGAACCCATTCACCATCCACATTTCTCAACGCTAATTTAGTAAATTGCCCCGCTTCAAACGACAACGAATGAACTCTAATACGCAGTGAAAACAAGTTATCAGTCCAATCTGTACGAGCAACCACTTGGCCTGTAACAAATCCGTCTGGATAGGTTTCTGAGTTTCTATTCATAATCACCTCTCTTTTTATTCGAGTCTTCATTCGTCCGTTCTTTCATCCGTTTAAAGTCTCGTTCGAACATTAAACTGCATTATTAGTGCCAATATTTTTAGTTGTTAATTTTCATAAACTTAGCAAAAACCAACTATGAAATTGTCTTTTTAACCATTGTCACAACGACAAATAAATTATCAATCCGACAAACCTGAATTTCAAAAAGTTGTATCTAGATAGCTATCATCTCACCACTGTGCCCTCGTTTATCCTAACCAAAATGAGAACAAACATTGTAAATATAGCAATGCCGTTCAAATCGCCGAACATTTATGATGAAAGGCTGAATAGCTGGCAAACTAGATACTAAGCTTAGTGCCAAATCACATAGATACAGGACCGCTCAATCTAAAACCCGCACAGATCTAGAAACCGCTAAATTTAAACGGCTAAGTAAAAGCGCCTAAACTGAAAGTGTCTAAGCAAAGTATCTGAGCGAAGTACCTGAGCTTCAAACCTAAGCTAACACTAAGACAAGAATCGCTATCTGCTAGTGACGCTCAAATAATTAATACAACAATAAATTTTTAATTTTGAAGAGGAGCAAATTATGCTTAACATTGCTTTTTTTAGTACCAAGTCTTACGACGAGGTCTCTTTCAACAAAGCACTCACCAACCCCAACTACACTCTTCATTTCTTCGATTCTCGCTTAACGCTGAAAACCGCTCAGCTCGCTGCAGGTTGCGATGTAATATGTACATTTGTTAACGATGATTTATCACGCCCTGTATTAGAAGTGTTAGCCGAGCTAGGGGTCAAAATGATTGCCTTGCGCTGCGCAGGTTTCAATAATGTCGATCTCGACGCAGCGAAAGCACTTAATATTCAACTCGCTCGCGTTCCTGCCTATTCACCAGAGGCGGTAGCTGAGCATGCTGTTGGATTAATGATGACGCTCAACCGTCGTTTTCATAAAGCCTATCAACGAACAAGAGAGGCGAATTTTTCATTAGATGGATTGGTCGGCTTTAACTTCTATGGGAAAACAGCTGGCGTCATTGGTTCAGGAAAAATTGGCTTGGCGACCATGCGGATCCTAAGAGGATTAGGAATGCGAGTACTTTGCTACGATCCATACCCAAATGATATTGCCATCACTTTGGGCGCTGAGTATTGCGACCTTGAAACACTATTTAAACAATCGGATGTAATTTCACTTCACTGCCCAATGACGGAAGAGAACTACCATCTGCTAAATGCCCAAGCATTCGCCCAAATGAAAGATGGTGTCATGATCATCAATACCAGTCGCGGTGAACTATTAGATTCAGTCGCCGCAATTGAAGCTTTAAAGCAGGGAAAAATTGGGTCATTAGGTCTAGATGTCTATGACAACGAACGGGATTTATTCTTCCAAGATAAATCTAACGATGTGATTGTTGATGACGTTTTCCGCCGACTTTCATCCTGCCATAACGTTATTTTCACCGGACACCAAGCGTTTTTGACTAATGAGGCGCTGCACAATATCGCACAAACAACATTGGGCAATATTTCAGATTTCCAACACAATACAACCAGCGCTAATTTCTTATAGCGTTTTATTTTTATAATGCTTTAGTGCAGGCTCACAACATACGACTCATTGATGCCAACTCAAGTTTACGACAGGGTTGGCACCAGTGTTTCAGCCTTTCTTCTGTTTATTGCTTGAGAACTTATGCAGCTAGCCCCCTCAAACCAATTCGTCGTTCACTAAATAACAAACCTATTAATAAACCTATTAAAAAATATCAGATCGACACGCCCACTAGACGACTGGTCTAATGATCGTTATAGTATTGTTTATGAATACGAAATCAATCACAAATCTTTCCCATAAAACCAACGACACACGTCAGCACATATTGAATGTGGGCTACGAGTTGATTGTTGCAAAGGGCTTCACGAGCGTCGGGTTATCTGAGTTACTCAAAGTTGCCGATGTACCAAAGGGATCTTTTTATCACTATTTCAAGTCCAAAGAGGAGTTTGGCGAAGCGCTGATAAAGAGCTATTTCGCTCAATATATTGAAAAAGTTACGGCGCTATTTATTCATGGCGATAACACTGGTTATGAACGCGTTATCCACTATTTTGAATTGTGGACGCAAGAAGAAAACGGCCAGTGTAATGCCAACAAGTGCCTTGTTGTGAAATTGAGCGCTGAAGTCGCTGATCTATCTGACAGTATGAGAAATGTACTTGCCGAGGGTGCCGCGCAGATTATTCAAGTCATTCAGTCTGGAATCGAGATCGGAATTCGTGATGGCTCAATTAATGTTTCCGATGCGCACCAAACAGCACAACAACTCTATCAGCAATGGATTGGCGCAAGTTTACTCAATAAATTATATCAAGATCGTGCGAGTTTAAAGCTTTGCCTTGCGACTACCAGAACATTATTAAAACCCCAACACGATTGACCTCACAGCCATCACTTTGTTTAAATTGATGGAACAGAATAACCAAAATCCCCGCCTAAACTATCCCCCCTAAACACAGGCGGGATTTTTGGGGAACAACACTAGACGACTGGTCTATTTTATTCATAAGCTATGATGACCTAACAGTAAATCGACACAACTTAAAACATAAGCTTTTAAAACACGAACGCTAAAGCATAGACAAAGAAAGGAACACACTATGACTGAATCCATTAACCGCCAAATTGTACTTGCTTCTCGCCCAACGGGTGCACCTATCGCTGATAATTTTCGCCTAGAAAACACAGCCAAACCTCAACCGAAACAAGGTGAACTTTTACTTCGTAGTGTTTACTTATCGCTTGACCCATACATGCGTGGGCGAATGAACGACGCAAAATCCTATGCAGATCCGGTCGCCTTGGATGAAGTCATGGTGGGAGGTACGGTGTGCCAGGTCGAAACATCATTGCACTCCGATTTTCAAGCCGGCGAATGGGTTCTTGCTTATAGTGGCTGGCAAGACTATGCCATTTCTAATGGTGAGGGCTTAATTAAACTAGGCGCTAATCCTCCTTTCCCCTCTTATGCACTCGGCGTGATGGGAATGCCTGGATTTACTGCTTATATGGGATTACTCGATATTGGTCAGCCAAAACCGGGAGATACCTTGGTTGTCGCCGCAGCGACGGGCGCTGTGGGATCAATGGTGGGCCAGATTGGTAAACTAAAAGGATGCCACGTCATCGGCATTGCCGGCGGTGCAGAAAAGTGCCAATACGCTAAAGAAGTTTTAGGGTTTGATGAGTGTATCGATCACAAGGCAACAGATTTTAGCCAACAGCTCGACGCTGCGTGTAGCAAGGGTATTGATATCTACTTTGAAAATGTGGGCGGAAAAGTATTTGACGCAGTGCTACCGCTATTAAATACCGGCGCGCGCATTCCGCTATGTGGTCTAATTTCTCAATACAATGCAACGGCGCTACCGGATGGCCCTGATCGCTTATCTCTTTTAATGGGTCAACTGTTGATTAAGCGCATTAAGATGCAAGGCTTTATCATTTTTGATGACTATGCGCATCGCTACGACGAATTTGCTCATGATATGACTCAATGGTTAAGTGATGGAAAAATTCACTATCGTGAGCATTTAGTACAAGGTTTGGAAAATGCGCCACAAGCGTTTATCGGACTACTTGATGGTAAAAACTTCGGCAAGTTGGTGATTCAAACCAACCAAGCGATTTAAACTAAACGCCCTACATGAACACAATGTGGGGCGTATCTTCACTTAAACAATTTCTCGTCAAATTCCAATATCCATCACCTATCTTTATTCACACTATCAATAATTTTTATCGAATAAAACCAAGGATTTAACAATTTATTAAACCATTGGTGAACTCTATCAGATTAATAACTACAACCGATTGTCATCACTATAAAAACAGGTCTATTCTCTTTGCAAATGATGAGAAAGCACAAAAAATAATCCATTCTTTTTGTCGAATCCCAACCTTGGAAGGAAAGTAAGATGAGTAAAAAATTAACCACAGCAGCAGGCTGCCCTGTCGCTCATAACCAAAATGTGATGACAGCAGGACCACGTGGCCCACAACTGTTACAAGATGTCTGGTTTCTCGAAAAATTAGCTCATTTCGATCGCGAAGTGATCCCAGAGCGTCGTATGCACGCAAAAGGTTCTGGTGCTTACGGTTCCTTTACTGTTACTCATGATATTACGCAATACACTCGCGCAAAAATCTTTTCTGAGGTGGGTAAAAAAACCGACCTATTCGCTCGCTTTACCACGGTAGCTGGTGAACGTGGTGCCGCTGATGCTGAACGTGATATTCGTGGCTTTGCACTAAAATTCTATACTGAAGAAGGTAACTGGGATTTGGTTGGTAACAACACGCCAGTATTCTTCTTGCGTGATCCGCTTAAATTCCCGGATCTTAACCACGCAGTTAAACGCGACCCTCGCACCAACATGCGTAGTGGCGTTAACAACTGGGATTTCTGGACGTCTCTTCCAGAAGCATTCCACCAAGTCACTATCGTAATGAGTGATCGTGGTATTCCTGCGTCTTACCGTCACATGCATGGTTTTGGTAGCCATACTTTCAGCTTTATTAATGCTGACAATGAGCGTTACTGGGTAAAATTCCACTTTAAAACTCAGCAAGGCATTAAAAACCTAACTGACCAAGAAGCAGAAAGCATTGTTGGTAAAGATCGTGAAAGTCACCACCGTGACCTATATGAAGCGATTGAACGTCAAGACTTCCCTAAATGGAAGATGTACGTACAGATCATGCCTGAACTTGAAGCGGATGAAGTGAACTTCAATCCATTTGACTTAACTAAAGTATGGTCTCAAAAAGATTACCCATTGATCCCTGTTGGTGAGTTTGAACTAAACCGCAACCCTGAGAACTTCTTTGCTGAAGTTGAGCAATCAGCGTTTAACCCGGCAGCTGTCGTTCCTGGTATCAGCTTCTCACCAGACAAAATGCTACAAGGTCGTTTATTTGCTTACGGCGATGCACAGCGTTACCGTCTAGGTGTTAACCATCACCAAATTCCTGTGAATGCACCTCGTTGTCCTGTTCACAGCTACCACCGCGATGGCGCAATGCGTGTTGATAATAACTTTGGTTCAACTATCGGTTATGAGCCAAACTACAAACAAGAGTGGGCAGAGCAACCTGATTATTCTGAGCCACCACTACGCATTGATGGCAATGCCGCTCATTTTGACCATCGTGCAGATGAAGATTACTTTAGCCAAGCAGGTGATCTATTCCGTCTAATGACTGAAGCACAACGCCAAATTCTTATTGAGAATACTGTACGTGCAATGGATGGTGTGCCTGAATTTATCAAAGAGCGTCACATTAAACATGCATTCCTAGCTGATGAAGCTTACGGTTCAGGTTTAGCAACTGCGCTTAATATGGTGAAAGAACCCGCTTAAACCACGTTGATCTTGGTCGTGACTTGTCGCGACCATAACGTGCTAAGCAATAATGCATTAAGCAGTAAATTCTTAAGAAATTATTGCTTAACGAATTAGACAAAAAGCCACTCCATGAGTTAATGCTGATCGTTTTAAATAATTGAACGATCCTGAGCAGGGTTCATAATCGGTCTCAACATAGTTGAGGCCGATTTTTTTATGTCTGAGTTTTCTAAAGAGTTACAGATTACCGCTGAGTTTTGCCAAGAACATCATCTCAATGC
>NZ_QVMU01000047.1 GCF_003605645.1 Vibrio sinensis
GCATTGAGATGATGTTCTTGGCAAAACTCAGCGGTAATCTGTAACTCTTTAGAAAACTCAGACATAAAAAAATCGGCCTCAACTATGTTGAGACCGATTATGAACCCTGCTCAGGATCGTTCAATTATTTAAAACGATCAGCATTAAGGTCAAACCTCGGCTTTTTGAATAAACGCAATGCAACATAAACATCCAATTTGACATCATCTTCAATTCAACTGCTCTTAACCAACAAGTTCAATTCAATATAAGTACACTGTATTGAGCACAGACTATGTTGAACATAGACTGTACTTAGGCTGTCCTAGCCTTAACTATGCGCAGCTCGCCAATAGCTGACGCTTACGTGGCTCTTGAATAAGCTTCCAGTGAATGCCTTCAATTGCCCCAGCAAATTTCCACAACAATTTGACATCAACGTCACTGCCATAAGTTAGTTTCACTTTAGAAAAAACTTGTGATGCGCCCAGTTCAATAAATGTCTCAACATCTTCAATTCCCGCTTTCTTTACCATACGTTCTAAAGTCAATTGCATATTAGGCAAATCTCTTAGGCGGCGATTAGCAGAAGAACGTTTAAACTTGCGCTGTGAAACTGAATAATCAATCGATTTTTTAACTAGGTCATCAAGGCAATCTAAATCATTAACAAAGATATCGGTAATATCATAATAATTTACTGTTGCTGTGGTTTGCTTCTTAACATGACGATACTTTTCGCACCCAAGTGCAGAAAGCTCCTCATCTAACTCATCGCCACCGCGGATGAATATTTTATCTGAACTTAATAAGGCAAACATTGCCTCTTCTTGAAATAAACCCGTACCCCCAAACATTGAGCGTTTTAGAAACTGCCCATATTTATCAACATACTGAATAAACGATTGCTCTGTCATACCTATTGATCCTTCAAATCATAAACCCCGATTATTTTATGATCACCAGACAGCAGCAGAATTAAGCGAAAATAGAGAAAGTTATATATATATTATTATTAGTAATCAACTGAGTGATTTATTGATGAAATGATAGTGAACAAAAAAAACAAAGTCTGTGCATAGATCACATCAACTAAACTTTATGCATATAAAATCGAGAGAAAAATCACGCTATATGGGTGTTTTTGATAGGTTGCTTCAAAAGTGAGACTAATTTTATAACATTGATTCACTAATTTATGAGAACTTCGTATTTGCGAAAATTTGCTAAATAAGAGAAAGACACGTTACACTGCGCACAATTCTGTTCTAACTCCATTTTTATGAACCATTTATCTTTTTATTGGCTACCTGACAATCGTGACCTCCTGATCAAGGGGATTGAATCGGAGTTTGCTCATTTCCTAGAAACCTCTGTTTCATCAGGTAAAATTTCTCTTCCGCCGCTACCAGAAATTGTCATCAAAATTCAACGTCTTTGTAGCTCTCAAGATACATCTGTTCATGATGTGGCGGATTGTTTACTTGAAGATCCAGGCCTTACCGCCATAGTAGTTCGTGTTGCTAATTCGGTGATATTCAATCGACGCAATATTATCTGTACCGATCTTATTACTGCTGTCTCTAGATTGGGTATTAACCGTGTGCGCGACATCGTCACCGCTCAAGCAATTGAGCAACTTAAAAACTCCGTAGACCTAAGCAAACAATGCAATCTAATTTTAAGCGATAGTGCTGTGAATTCACGCAAACTCGCGGCAACAATGGTGATGGTCGTTGAGGAGTTTCGTCAAACTAAAGACCCTCAATATAATCATTTAGAAGTGGATAAAGCTTTACTTGCTGGGTTGCTCGCAGATATTGGCCTGTTCTGCATAGTGAATGAATACCACCTGTACCTTTCAAAAGGGAACTATTTAGCACCTGAAATCGCCCTTCAGATCTTCAATACCCAGTGCGCCCAAGCAAGCTTGTTAGTCCTAAACAGTTGGGGATTTGATACCGATTTCCTTGAAGTATCTAGCAATGAATTCAAGCAAGAAAAAATTGCTGAAGTTACCTATCTCGATGTCGCGCGCATTGCCAATCATATTTTGATGTTCCGTCGTCAAGACGAAGACCTTTACGAACATGCTGTAGAATTCGATCTAACGGGTGCTGAGATACTGTACAAACTTACAAATATGAGAGATATTGAGTTTAATTCAAAAGTAAACAAGCTTATTAATACTTGCGGCTTATAGCCCACTTTCAGGACGTATCATGTTTTCAGGGATGTTATTTATCTTTGCCCCGCTCTGCGTGGGGTACTTAATTGCTGTATCCAATCAAAATTATCTAAATAAAATCAACTCAGCAACCTCTAACCTTATCTATGTCATTCTCGCATTGATGGGATTAAGCCTTGCTGCGCTCGATAATTTAGGCGACAACCTCCAAGTCCTTACATCATATACGCTCACGTTCTTCGTTTGTCTTGGCGTGTGTAATTTATTAGTGCTACCACTGGTCGATAAGTTGTTACCTCTCGAAACTGAAACCCATCAAAACAATATCCCCATGCTCGGCATGGTCATGGAGTCGGTGAAATTGGTAGGCGTGGTTGGTGGAGGCCTAATATTTGGTCTGATTAGCGGATTCGATCTTAGTTGGGTTGACACTGCTAGTGAATGGATTCTGTTTGTTTTGCTATTCTTTATTGGTATCCAGTTGCGTAACAGCGGGTTAACTCTAAAACAAATTTTACTAAATAAGCATGGCATGATTATCGCAGCATTAATGATTGTTAGTTCGATGGTCGGTGGTGCGATTGCTGCGTGGTTCCTAGATATCGATCTTTATAAAGGCCTGGCTATGGCTTCAGGCTTTGGCTGGTATTCCCTTGCAGGTATTTTGATGGGTGACGCACTGGGGCCTATTTTTGGTGGCGCTTCCTTTATGATTGAACTGCTACGAGAACTGGTCGCTCTAGTACTCATCCCCCTATTTATAAGGACTAAACCGTGTACTGTCATTGGCTACGCGGGCGCCACGGCAATGGATTTCACCTTGCCCGTCATTCAAACCACTGGGGGGGTGCGCTGTGTTCCTATTGCGATTGTTAGCGGATTTATTTTAAGCCTTTTAGTGCCTGTTTTAATGTTGTTCTTTGTCTCACTTGCAGCCTAGATCGCAGGAATTTAGGTTAAATTTATGTATATTAGTTGACCTTAATATAAGAACAGGCTCACCACTTACATCGACTGTATGATGTATCAAAAGTGTAAGGGTTTACATTCAAAAGGAAATGAATATGAAACGCATGATGATTGCATTGCTACTAGGGACGACTTCATCAGTTGCCATGGCAGCAGACAACGCTTGCTTATCCAAGAAGTATGATGCGTATATTGATGCGTCTTTACATTGGTATGAAGATTTAGCCCAACTGACTTCATCACAATATCCAGAACTCACTGAAGTCAGCGATTGGTTTTTAGAGGGGCGTAAAAATCACTTTGAACTCAATCGTGCTGCGGTTCACTACTATTTAATCAATGATTCAAATAAAGTGGCAATATCCCAACCAGTTGAGGCTTGGTTACAGCTCGATCAAAAAGATATTAAAGCGCTGACTTCGCGTACTGATGAACTAGGTCAACTCGCACAAACGACATTTGGTGATCGCCAAGCGAAACCTCATGACAAAAACTACGAATTGCGTTCAGCTTTCGCAGATTTGCTGTCTCATCCTACGAAAATTGATGCTGCACTCAAGCGCTATAATTCGGCAATTCAAGATGTTGCGACGATCGAGTGTCAGTAACTCATCGATAAGCCATATTGGTTTATATTCAATCACATCGATATTCTAAGCAGATTAATCAATAACAATATTCAATTTTGACGGGACTTTAGTCCCGTTTTCGTTTAAATTATTCGGCTTGCAACAAAAATGATAAGAGCAATATAGCTGTATGATATCGGAACAGAAAACGGCTAATGTGAGTTTGGAGAGCTTACTCCGAATCTTCACTGTCCCAGAAGGTCCAGATTCCACTCTGACCCAAATCGAAGAAGAGCTTTCACGTAACTTAAATAAGTTCTTGCGAGAGCATATTGTCGCGGAAGAAAAACCACTGCGAGATATCGAAAAAGATTTTTCGTACGCTTCTATTCCCGAGCAACCGGAATTCGTTTCCGATCATACTCAGCACTTGCTTGATAAACTGGTGTCACAATCGGTGCATACTTCTGCCCCGAGCTTTATCGGCCATATGACATCAGCTCTACCTTATTTTTTGATGCCGCTTTCAAAAATCATGATTGCGCTCAATCAAAACCTCGTAAAAATTGAAACGTCCAAAGCATTCACCCCCTTAGAACGTCAAGTTCTCGGCATGCTTCATCGTTTGATTTATCAAAAAGATGACGGCTTCTACAGTCAATGGATGCACAGTGCCAACCATTCACTCGGCGCATTTTGCTCGGGTGGAACCATTGCCAATATCACTGCACTTTGGGTTGCTCGTAACAACGCACTTAAAGCTGATGGCGATTTTGCTGGGGTTGAAAAAGAAGGCTTATTTAGAGCCATGCAGCACTACAATTATGATGGCCTTGCCATTTTGGTTTCTGAGCGTGGTCACTATTCACTGAAAAAAGCAGCGGATGTTTTAGGTATCGGTCAACAAGGCTTAGTGCCAATAAAAACCGATGTAAACAACCGTATTTGTCCGGTGGATTTACAAAATAAAATCACCGAACTAAAAGCTAAGCGAATTAAGCCATTTGCTGTTATCGGTGTCGCTGGTACGACAGAAACGGGTAATATCGATCCTTTAGCAGACATTGCGCGTGTTTGCCAAAAAGAACAGTGCCACTTCCATGTGGATGCAGCTTGGGGTGGTGCGACACTAATGTCCAACAATTACCGTTCACTACTGAGCGGCGTTGAATTGGCTGACTCAGTGACAATCGACGCGCACAAACAGCTATACATCCCTATGGGCGCGGGAATGGTACTGTTCAAAGATCCAAACTCAATGAAGTCTATTGAACACCATGCACAATATATCTTACGTCGTGGTTCGAAAGATTTGGGTAGTCACACGTTGGAAGGGTCACGATCTGGCATGGCAATGCTGGTCTATGCTGCTATGCACATTATTAGCCGTCCTGGGTATGAACTACTTATTGACCAGAGCATTGAAAAAGCAAGATATTTTGCAGACTTAATTGAACAACAGCCTGATTTTGAGTTAGTTTCTAAGCCAGAGCTTTGCTTACTAACCTATCGTTATTTACCAGCTCACGTTCGAGTCGCTTTGGAGAAAGCGGACCCTGCTCGACAAGAACTGCTGAATGAATTGCTCAACGAGTTAACGAAATTCGTACAAAAACGCCAACGAGAAACTGGTTTATCATTTGTGTCTCGAACGCGTTTGAACCCAGCCCGTTGGAACAATTTAAATACCATCGTATTTCGTGTCGTTTTGGCCAACCCACTAACGACTTGTGATATTTTACAATCGGTATTAGAAGAGCAACGTCAAATCATTCTGAGTGCACCAAAGCTGATGGGACGCATTGAAGCTCTCACTAAAGAAATCAACGCAAACTGAAATTTTATTTCTTGATAAATGTAATTCAGTTATCAGCTCGAGCCTGAAATAAAGGAAAATACACTCATTAGAGCTCTAAAGAGTGTATTTTCACAAAAACTTGTTTGAGGCTTGTCATATTCTCATCAATTCATTTGTATAAAAATTACTGTATTCCTGCCCGTTGGGTTTATACTGGCGCTATGGCGTTGGTCTGTTTTTGCCCGTTTGGAATATATTATTTCCTGAAGTTGGAAGCACTTAGGTAAGACTAACGAGTTGTTCTCTACACCCCCCGTGAACTGTATGAACACATTAGAAAAAATTCAAAAAAATCTAGAAAATTTTAGTAAGTCCGAACGAAAAGTGGCTGAAGTAATCATGGCTTCGCCTCAAACGGCAATTCATTCGAGCATTGCTACATTAGCTAAGATGGCAGATGTCAGTGAACCTACAGTAAACCGCTTTTGTCGTCGTTTAGACACGAAAGGTTTCCCTGATTTTAAACTGCACCTTGCTCAGAGCTTGGCTAATGGCACGCCTTACGTAAACCGAAACGTTGAAGAAGACGACGGTCCGGATGCGTACACCCATAAGATTTTTGAATCAACAATGGCGTGTTTAGATGTGGCGAAAAATAGCTTAGATCCTGTTCAGATAAACCGCGCAGTTGATCTACTAACTCAAGCGAAACGCATTTCATTCTTTGGTTTGGGTGCATCATCTGCTGTTGCAAAAGATGCGCAAAACAAGTTTATTCGATTCAATATTCCAATTACCTGCTTTGAAGATATCGTGATGCAACGAATGAGTAGCATCAACTGCACGGACAACGATGTCGTGGTATTAATATCTCATACAGGCCGAACTAAAAGCCAAGTTGAAATTGCCAATCTAGCAAGAGAAAATGGCGCAACCGTCATTGCTATTACGGCAAAAGATTCGCCTCTCGACAAAGCAAGTTCGCTCTCTATTTCACTTGATGTGCCAGAAGACACTGACGTATATATGCCAATGGCAAGTCGCGTTGTGCAAATGACTGTCATCGATGTTCTCGCGACAGGCTTTACGTTACGCAGAGGCTCTCGATTCCGCGAGAACCTTAAACGTGTTAAAGATGCCTTGAAAGACTCACGCTACGACAAACTCTCTCATTTTTAATGGGTGCTAGAGTTACGACTCTTTAGCTTTTCAGCGAACAACTAAAACGGAGCAATTGCTCCGTTTTTTAATCAGTTAACACCGACAGTATTAACATTAATTAGATCGCTGAAAGCGCTCCGGTAATGCCACTTTTTCTGATTCCATGATCATATCTACACGCGGAATGCTGGTGATATTAACTTCCTCATCTCCTTGGTAGTTGCATTGGCACACTTGCTCCAACACATACATTAACCGCTCTTTAGTCAGTGGCAATGGATTACCTTTTATCGCAACTGATTTCATCGCATCCTCTGCCACCAAGTCAAACGATGTCATGCAAACGCCAAAATCACTTAAGTTTGGAAGCGCTAGTTTCTCTAGCATCATATTGACCCACAGCACTCCATCATTACGATGTGCGTTCGATCTACCCGTGAGAATCTTAGCTATTTGAGTATATCTATTCAGTACATCTTCCCGATCAGCTTCTTTCGCCACACGAATATTTTCCATCATCACATGTGGGGCCAAACGCGCAGTAATCACACTATGAGGAGCATCCAGTTTCCCGCCCAAAGCTGCTGCTAAACCATGCGCCGCACCAAGTTTTGCATTGGTAATCGCCATTCCGCCAAGCATGGCAGCAAAAGATAGATCGGAACGTGCGTCAAAATCATCCTCTAAGCAACCGCTGATCACCGAACGGCTCAAACGACGTAAGCCCTCTTCACATATCATATCTGTAATCGGGTTAGGTTCACCACATACATACGCTTCCATTAGGTGAGTGAACGCATCCATAGCACCTCGACCTGAAGTATATCTATCTGTTCCGTAGGTTAATGTGGGATCCACAATTGCGACATCAGCAAGCATATCCGGGCTGCGCAAACTCACTTTGACCTGGTCTTGCCCCGAGCGAAGTACCGCATTCCTGGTTACCTCTGATCCTGTACTGGCCGTGGTTGGGATCGCAATAAAAGGAAGCGGCTTAGTTTTAAGAGGTACATTACGTCCAACGACTTCGACATAATCATAAACATCACCTTGATTTGGAATGATTGCCGCAAGAGCTTTGCCCATATCGATAACACTTCCCCCTCCCATGGCAACGACCATGTCCGGTTGAAACTTTCTCCCTCCCAATGCGCTTTCCTCAATCATGGTGATGTTCGGTTCTCCCGAAATCGCAATGTGCTGGTAACGCATATTATGTTGCTGCAGATAATTGATAATTGGTGACGAACGTTGCATGTTTTGCCCCGTCACGAGTAATACGCTGTAACCAAACTGATTCATAACTGAGAGAGAAGATTGAAGTGCGCCTTCACCAAAAATGATGCGCGTGGAGGTCATAAACTGGAACATACTACTACTCCGATGTGAATTATAAATTCCTTATAAACAACACTTTATAGCTGACGCTTTACTTGTTCATTTTACAGTGGCGACAAAGTGACGATAAATCTAAATAAACTACATCTAGAACAACACATTACACTTAAAATTTTCTTGTCCTAAGTCATACCTGATTACACATTCGTTATTCAAAAGTTAATAACACGATCTCCAACTCGTTTCGTATGTTTTTATGTAGTAATCCAATTCATATCAAACTAGCCACTGATGCCGGGACAGGCACTTAAACTTTGGGTACTTACACTTTTACAAGGACATGCACTATAAATCACGAAGATAGACATCAAACAAGGACACACACTATAAAGTAAACAAAGTATGGTTTGTTGATAATCTTGTTGTAAGTTCAAGGATCACTACTTGTTGTGGTTTGTAGCCTGCTTATGCTGAATTAACTAAATTTGATAACAGAGCAAGGCCCCCAATGACGATAGCTAGAAAACAATTGGTATCTATTGATGCAACCCCCTATTACCATTGTGTTTCTCGCTGCGTTAGGCGAAGTTTTTTATGTGGAATTGACCCGTTAACAGAGCAGAATTACGAACATCGTCGTGACTGGATAAAACAAAAGATATATTCGCTTTCTCAAGTATATTGTATCGACATTTGTGCTTACGCGATTATGAGCAATCATTATCATTTGGTCGTGCATATTAACCGAGACAAAGCATACGCATTGTCTAATAATGACGTAGTTGAACGCTGGCAAAAAGACCACAAACTCCCCACCCTAATCACACGCTGGTTAGCTGGACAATTGACTAGTAATGCAGAGCTCGAAGCGTCTATAGCGATAATTGACTCTTGGCGTTCACGCTTGTGGAACTTAAGTTGGTTTATGAAAGAGCTCAACTTTGACATAGCTTGCCACGCAAACCGGGAAGATGACTGCAGAGGTCACTTTTGGGAAAGTCGCTTTAAAAGTCAGGCTTTGCTCGATGAGCAGGCTTTAGCCGCAGCGATGGTTTATGTCGACTTAAATCCATTAAGAGCAGGGGTTGCTAATACACCAGAAACATCAGAGTACACCTCTATTCAGGCGAGATTAGAAGCATTAAATAATCAGCAAGAAACTGCTCCCTGTCTTCATCCATTTATTAGTAACCAAAATAACGAGAAACTAGACGGCATCCCATTTAGGTTAATGGATTATATTGAACTGGTTGATTGGACTGCACGACAATATAGAGAAAGAAAAGCTTCTTTAAATTCCACGATGCCGCCAATACTGAAGCGACTCAATATAAGCCACGTTACTTGGCTAAAAGCTTGTACCGAACTGGAGCGTAATCGACGCTCTGCTGTGGGTTGTATCTACAATCTAGAATCAGCGAAACATGCGTTAAATAAAAAACAGATACATCTAATTCGTTTGGATGGGTAAAACTAACCTTATACGTCTTTGCTCTTGGAGTACGCCCCCCCAAAGGGACGATCGGCTAGTTTCGCCATCATCGCTGTTACATAGTTGATCCATAATTCTCATTAATGATCCAAAATTGCTTTCTGTAATCCGCACATTGACTAATCTTCTCACAATGAACTGCTGTTGATATGGACATTGAATGGTCACGTATCCCTCTCTAATAGTGCCTGTCCCTAATTAGTCTTTTAATTAACTTTAAAGTGCCTGTCCCTGAGGTATCCCCTCAAATATGAGAAAAATAGTAAAATAATTCATAAAGATAAGAACATTCATGATGTTTAGTGATCTCACTTTTATCACCACAATAAAATGAGTAAACACTATGAATGCAGACCAAATAATA
>NZ_QVMU01000048.1 GCF_003605645.1 Vibrio sinensis
AAGAGTTGAGGGACAATGGCAAACGGCTAATACTTCCTAAAAAGAGAAAAAGAAAGCCTTACCCCAGAGCTGTGCTAAAAAAAGCGCAAAAATACCCCTCACGCTCTAGAGATAAAAATGCCACTCGCTCTTAAGCGAGTGGCATTAGATCATTAGGTCGGCTTTTCTATTTGTGGCAGCACATACTGTTTTTTTAATTTCACACAATATGCATACCCAAGGATACCACTCAAAATATTCCCTATCGTAATGCCGATAAACAATCCTTCGATTCCATAAAATTGGCTGCCAGCCCACGCGCTAGGCAAGAGAAATACGAATAATCGCATAAAGCTCCATTGAAACGCTTTTAATGGTTGATGGAGGGCATTGAGAGCCGATATCAGCATCATCACTATCCCCTGGCATCCATAGCTTATAGGGACTATCAGCAAGTAATGCCACAATAAATCCCTGACACTTTGTTCTTGCGAAAATAATGCAGATAGTGGAACGCTAAGAGGAACCATCATGAGAAATAAAATTAACTGAAAGACGATGGAGAAACGCATTCCTAAAAACAAACCATTGAAACTACGTTCTGGGTTATTGGCACCAATATTTTGTGCAATAAATGGAGTAAGGGCTGAGGTCAATGCCATTAAAACGAGTATCAAGATGGATTCAACTCGTTGCGCCGCCCCATAAGCAGCCACAGCCGCTGTACCATGGCTAGAAAGCAGCATCATTAATAGCGCACCAGAAATAGGAGTCATTGCGTTAGAGAATGCGGCAGGAGTACCAATTTTCAAGATCAGCATCCAATCAGTATACATCCCTTTCATATGAGGAAAGCTGAGTAGACGTTCGCGCTTGATCAACACATACAGAGAGCAACACAAAGCACTAAGCCAACTAAAAGCACTGGCAATGGCTGCACCTTGAATGCCAAGTTTAGGGAAAGGGCCGTAACCAAAAATAAGCAGGGGATCGAGCAGCCCATTGATTAGGCCAGCAAGCATCATTATTTTTGCGGGAGTTAAAGTATCACCAGTCGCTCTTATTGCACTATTCCCAGCCATTGGAATCACTAACAAGGGAACGGTGAGATACCATATCTGCATATATTCTCGTATTAACGGCAGTAATGATTCATCAGCACCAAGTGCGAGAAATAATGGATCAATGGTAAGAAAACCGAGAGTAGAAGCACAACAAACCAAGATCACAGATAAGAGTAGACCGTGAGTAGAGAATTGAGCGGCGTGCTTATCGTTACCTTGGCCAAGTAAGCGTGCAATATTGGTAGATAAACCAATGCCTATGCCCATCGTTATGCAATTGACAGCGAAAGTTACGGGGAATGTGTAGCTAATGGCGGCAAGAGCATGTGTACCAAGCAAAGAAATAAAGAACGTATCCACGAGATTAAACATCAAGATGGCGACCAGACCGAATGTCATGGGAATCGTCATCTGACGCAGCACTTGAGGAACTGGGCCTGTTAGCAAGCCATGTTTATCGTGCATAGTATTATCACGTTCGTGGAAAAGGCTAGGATACTTGATTCGGTAAATTGGTGCCAATTAGAAACTAAAAAGGCCAGCAAAGCTGACCTTTTTTTTACGTACAATTACTCATATAAGATGAATAAATTGTTCGTGATTATGCATTTTTTGCTTCAGCTGCTGCTTTCGCGATAGCTGCAAAGCTTTTCGCGTCAAGAGCTGCACCGCCAACTAGAGCACCATCGATGTCTGGTTGTGCGAAGTAAGCTGCAGCGTTTTCTGGTTTAACAGAACCGCCGTATTGGATAACAACGTTCTTAGCCACTTCTTCAGATTTCTCTGCGATGTGAGCACGGATTTGAGCATGGATGCGTTGTGCATCTTCTGCTGTTGCTGCTTTACCAGTACCGATTGCCCAGATTGGTTCGTAAGCGATGATAGCACCTTCAAGAGCTTCAACACCTTGAGTGTTGATAACAGCGTCAAGTTGACGAGCACATACTGCAACAGTTTCGCCTGCTTCGTTTTGTGCTTCAGACTCACCGATACATAGAACAGGAGTTAGGCCATTTTCTTTTAGGAAAGCGAATTTTTTAGCAACGAATTCATCAGACTCAGCGTGGTATTCGCGACGCTCAGAGTGGCCGATGATGATGTGAGTTGCGCCAAATTCTTTTAGCATTTCTGGAGACATGTCGCCAGTGAATGCGCCGCTGTTGTTAACGTCAGTATTTTGAGCACCTAGGATGATTGCGCTACCGAAATCAGTTAGTGTGCGCTCTGCTAAGTCGATGAACAATGCTGGTGGAGCGACTGCAACGTCAACGCCAGTTACGCCTTCAAGTTCCGTGTTTAGACCGCTTAGCAGCTCAGTTACCATTGCTTTGCTACCATTAAGTTTCCAGTTACCCATCACTACAGGACGACGCATAGGGATATCTCCATTAACTATTAATTAAAAGCTATATAAAAATAAGCAAAAAGCTTAATTATGTAAAAAATCTACGTAGGAATATAACAGAATAATTTGCGTAGATCATGATTCCTGTCATTACTTTCTTGGATCTCGGCGCTGGGTAAGTGTTCTCTTTTTATCAAATTGGATCACTAAAATTAGATATCAGTGATCTGGTAAACAGAATGATAGTAACTTTCTCGGAATCTTTATTTGAAATTGTTATTACTGGTGAGATTTTATACCGATTCAATAGAGTGAGTAAGTGAATATATGCCAAATCTAGTAATGGAATACTCAAACTCAGTAGATGAAAGAGTGAATGTACAAGGACTGTTAGAGGATTTACATCACGTTGTACTTAGATCGGAATTGTTTGATTGTGCTTCAGTCAAATCTCGAGCCTTACGTTGCCATCATTGGTTAGTTGGTGAAGAGGGGGACAGTGTAGATTTTATACATATTAGTTTTGAGCTATTGTCAGGGCGCAGTTCAGAACAAAAAAGAGAGCTTTCTCGACAGCTAATGAATGTGTTACAAGAACAGGCAGGCCATGTACGTAGCTTGACGATCAATATACGAGATATGGATAAAGAGAGTTTTCAGAAGCTAATTAATTGAATGGTTATTTTGGGTTGTAAAAATGTCGATTAAAGAATTATTGTTTTCGTTTCAAGGGCGTATTGGGCGCAAAACATTTTGGATGTGGAATGTAACTTACTACATTTTGATCGTAGGTTTTATGGCAGGGATAAACGCACTTTTTCCTGCCGTTGCGCATCTACTGTTGCCCCTGTTTTTGATCGTGGTATTAATCCCGGACTTGGCGATTACCGCTAAGCGTTGGCATGACCGCGACAAATCCAATTGGTGGCTTTTAATGAATGTTCCTTTGATTGCGGGGCGATTGTCCGCACCAGCGAGCGATCCTAGCCAGTTAACTCAAGCGACAACGTTGCAACTGATTGTTTCTATTGCCGCTTTAATTTGTGGCGCATGGATTTTTATTGAGTGCGGCTTGCTAAAAGGAAGCCAAGGCGATAATCGATATGGCCCAGAAGTAAAATAACTTCTAGGCGGTTACCAATGACCGCGGTGAATATTGATGCTCGACTAAAACGCTCAGCCTATGGTTGAGCGTTTTACTTTCTAAGGAAAATTTCTTCGACTTTGTGTGCATCGCCTTTTTTTAACATCAAATGTGCTCGGCCCTTAGTTGGTAGAATATTTTCGTTCAGGTTTAGACCATTAATATCTTGCCAAATACCGCGAGCTTTCGTGATTGCTTCTTGCTCGGAAAGTTGAGTGTAGTGACTAAAATAAGAACCAGGTTCAGCAAATGCACCTTGACGGAATTTCAAAAAACGTTCGATGTACCAATTCTCGATGACGTCAGTATCAGCATCGACATAAATAGAGAAATCAAGAAAATCTGACACGAAAACACGATGCGGGTCATGAGGGTAATCCATGCCACTTTGTAGAACATTTAGTCCTTCGATAATGAGCACATCCGGTCTATCTACAACCTTAAGGTCATCAGTAATATCGTAGGTGATGTGCGAATATTGCGGAACCTCTAAACTCGGTTTACCCGCTTTCACATCAGAAACGAATTCTACAAGGCGTTTAATATCATAAGATTCGGGAAACCCCTTGCGATGCATGATGCCTCGTTCGTTGAGGACCTCTTTTGGATAGAGAAAACCGTCCGTTGTCACCAATTCGACTTTAGGGTGATTCTCCCAGCGAGATAACAAAGCTTTGAGTAGTCGTGCTGTCGTGCTTTTCCCTACAGCGACGCTTCCAGCGATGCCAATAATAAACGGCGGAGCAACATTGTCATTACCTAGAAAGTTATGCAGAACAGAGTTGCGACTTTGGCGGGCTTCGATGTAAAGGTTAAGAAGACGAGCAAGAGGTAAATAGATCTCTATTGCTTCCTCTGTCGTTAGGCTCTCATTGACCCCTTGTAATTCTTTTAAGTCCTCAGGGGACAATGTCAACGGCACTGAATTTCGTAATTCAGCCCACTGTTGACGGGTAAAAGAGAGATATGGCGTCATGGTTATCCTAACATGGTTTACAAAAAGTAATTATTCGGAACATACACCAAGCAGCTTGTAATGGAAATAATCTAGCGACGAGTTCGGTTTTACGATCAATAAATTTGTTTGAATTTCCAGCAAATAAATAGAATTCGCTAGAAAATGCATTTTTTTTTGATTTACCTATTGCAAGGTAGAAAATCATTCAATAGAATGCGCTCCACTTATGCCGACTTAGCTCAGTAGGTAGAGCAACTGACTTGTAATCAGTAGGTCACCAGTTCGATTCCGGTAGTCGGCACCATTCTCTCCAGTTTCTTAGAAACAAGTAGTGAGATTGGAATGTAAAAATTTGGAGGGGTTCCCGAGTGGCCAAAGGGAGCAGACTGTAAATCTGCCGGCACTGCCTTCGATGGTTCGAATCCGTCCCCCTCCACCATATTTCAATGGAAATAGCTCTCAGAGTATTACGTGTGCGGGCATCGTATAATGGCTATTACCTCAGCCTTCCAAGCTGATGATGCGGGTTCGATTCCCGCTGCCCGCTCCAATCACATTGTGTTGCTGATATAGCTCAGTCGGTAGAGCGCATCCTTGGTAAGGATGAGGTCCCCAGTTCGACTCTGGGTATCAGCACCAGCTCTGAAGCAAAATTTTCCTTTTGATATATACTTTATCACCAATAAGTTTGGTTACGTGGTCATTTGCGCCACTTAAATCCGTACCTAGAGGGACACCCCATGTCTAAAGAAAAATTTGAACGTGTAAAACCGCACGTAAACGTTGGTACTATCGGCCACGTTGACCACGGTAAAACTACTCTAACAGCTGCTATCTGTACTACTTTATCTAAAGTATACGGCGGTTCAGCTCGTGACTTCGCATCTATCGATAACGCTCCAGAAGAGCGTGAGCGCGGTATCACAATCTCTACTTCTCACGTAGAGTACGACACTCCATCACGTCACTACGCACACGTAGACTGTCCAGGACACGCGGATTATGTTAAAAACATGATCACTGGTGCTGCACAGATGGACGGCGGTATCCTTGTAGTTGCTGCTACAGATGGTCCAATGCCACAAACTCGTGAGCACATCCTACTAGGCCGTCAGGTTGGTATCCCTTACATCATCGTATTCATGAACAAATGTGACATGGTTGATGACGAAGAGCTACTAGAACTAGTAGAAATGGAAGTTCGTGAACTTCTTTCTGAATACGACTTCCCAGGTGATGACCTACCAGTTATCCAAGGTTCTGCACTAGGCGCACTAAACGGCGAAGAGCAGTGGGAAGCTAAAATCATCGAACTTGCTGAAGCTCTAGATACTTACATCCCAGAGCCAGAGCGTGCAGTAGATATGCCATTCCTAATGCCTATCGAAGACGTATTCTCAATCCAAGGTCGTGGTACAGTAGTAACTGGTCGTATCGAGCGCGGTATCCTAAACGTAGGTGACGAAGTAGCAATCGTTGGTATCAAAGATACTACAACTACTACTTGTACTGGTGTTGAAATGTTCCGTAAACTGCTTGACGAAGGTCGTGCAGGTGAGAACGTTGGTGCACTTCTACGTGGTACTAAGCGTGATGACGTTGAACGTGGTCAAGTACTAGCTAAGCCTGGTTCAATCACTCCACACACTAAGTTCGAGTCAGAAGTATACGTACTTTCTAAAGACGAAGGCGGCCGTCATACTCCGTTCTTCAAAGGCTACCGTCCACAGTTCTACTTCCGTACAACTGACGTAACTGGTGATATCTCTCTACCAGAAGGCGTAGAAATGGTAATGCCTGGTGACAACATCCAAATGATCGTTGAGCTAATCGCTCCAATCGCAATGGATGATGGCCTACGTTTCGCTATCCGTGAAGGTGGCCGTACAGTAGGTGCTGGTGTTGTTGCTAAAATCTTCGAATAA
>NZ_QVMU01000049.1 GCF_003605645.1 Vibrio sinensis
AATTGGTAAAGAGAGTCGTGTAAAATATCGAGTTCGCACATCTTGTTGTCTGGTTATTGATTTTTCTCAGAACCATTTGATCACATGACAAGATGTGCATCTACCTTAAATTTATGATTTTTATCAAAATCATTAGGGGATTCCTCAGACCAAAGCCACAGTGACCCGCGCTGATCACGACAGCATCATAATCTTTGCCCATCATTTTGAAGGTGATAAAGCAGGCAAATAGCACCATGACAACAGTTTGTACAGCAATGATAATTAATACTGGCCCTGCCATGCTTGCCAATTGACCAAATTTTAATGACATTAACGCCATTGCCAAGAAAAGCGATAAAGCAACGCTACCTAATACATCGACGGTCGGCTCAAACACTTCGTGTTTAAATACATGAGTCAGTGTATTACGGATAATAATACCGACAAATAAACACCAGACAAAAGTAGGCAGTTGCAGAAAAGTATCTTTAAACAATGCACTGATATAGCCACCAACAACAATACAGATAATCAGCATTGAAATGGTTTCAATAACGTTATTTGCATTGATTTTTCTTTTGACGCTTGGTTGCTCAAAAGCTTCAACGATAGTGTCGCGCTCTTGCTCGGTTGTTTTAGGAATAGAGACCTTTTTCAAAAGATGACGGGCAACAGGGCCGCCAACTAAACCACCCAACACTAATCCAAGTGTTGCACAAGCCATCGCTAATTCAACGGCGCCTGTTACACCATATTTATCAGCGAGAATAGGGCCCCATGCTCCGGCATTACCATGACCACCTGTTAGAGTAATTGAACCTGCAATTAAGCCAATAAATGGACTTTCATTCATCATGACAGCCATACTCATGCCGACAGTATTTTGAATGGCGATTAGGATCGTTACTGCAATAGTTAATAGAACTAACGGCTTTCCTCCTTTAATCAGTCGAGAAAAGTCAGAACTTAGCCCGATAGAGGAAAAGAATGTGAGCATTAATAAACTTTGCAATGAAGCATCAAAAGTAAACGAATAACCTGATGTTTTATCAATAATTAACAGAACAATTGCAACAATAAAGCCACCAACGACGGCTTCTGGTATGTGGTTTTTTTGTAGGAACGGGGTAAATTTTACGACAAACATTCCTATGAGTAGCGCGATACATGCGACTAATAATGTATAACTGGCATCTAGGATCATTTTTTTACCTCTATTAGTTTACCAGAATTTTCACTATAACAATTTAACAATAGTGAAAAATGAAGTTACTTTGGTTAACTAATCTTTAACAATGAGTTTTATTAGGGTATCCATAACTTTTAGTTAATAGGGTCATAATTTTAGTGTGATCTTAATCATGAAATATTAAAAAGATTAAATAACAACAATGGTATTTAATGATGGGTAAACCTAAATACCATGCGGGATCCGCACTATTTTCGGTGATAGCAAAAAATAAAAAAGTATAAATAATAAACAAAATTATAAGAGAAGGAGAACATGATAAGCGCAGGCCGAGCAATTTAAAGAAGTGTGATATACAACATAAAACAGCAGCATGACCTTTCTATATTTCGTTGCTTATCGAAGTGTTAATTTTCGGGTGGATTACTCTGTTTGTTGATTAATAACGGAGAAAAATATGATTGCTGTAATATTTGAGGTGCAAATACAACCCGACCAACAAACTCGCTATTTGACTTTAGCTGAGGAGTTAAGACCACTATTAAGTCATGTAGCTGGTTTTATTTCAATTGAACGTTTTCAAAGTCTAGCTACAGAAGGAAAAATGTTATCGCTATCTTGGTGGGAAAACGAATACGCAGTTCTGCAATGGAAAAATCATGTTTTACATGCGAAAGCTCAACAAGAAGGGCGAGAGTCAATATTTGATTTTTACAAAATTAGTATTGCTCATATTACTCGCGAATATTCATTTAAAAAGGACAAGGATAATGTTTGATGTTCACGTTGTTTTAGATAATCAAATAGGACAATTAGCATTACTAGGAAAAACATTAGGTAATAAAGGTATTGGATTGGAAGGGGGAGGGATATTTACGGTTGGTGATGAATGCCATGCTCATTTTCTTGTTGAACAAGGAAAGGAAGCTAAAATAGCGCTAGAGCAAGCTGGACTGTTAGTACTTGCGATCCGGACACCATTAATTCGTAAGTTAAAACAGGAAAAACCGGGGGAACTTGGCGAAATAGCACGAGTATTGGCGGAGAATAACATTAATATTTTAGTGCAATACAGTGACCATGCTAACCAACTGATATTAATAACGGACAATGATAGTATGGCTGCATCTGTTACGCTCCCTTGGGCAATAAAGTGAACTTGCGATGGCTAATTTAATACGAAAAGAGGTTACCTTTGAGTCCTCAATAGCCGCGATAGGGGCGGCTATGTCTGACATTTCACGAGTTAAAATACTCAGTGCTTTGATGGATGGGCGAGCTTGGACGGCCACTGAGCTAAGTTCTGTGGCGAATATATCAGCTTCAACGGCGAGCAGTCATTTATCTAAATTATTAGATTGCCAGCTAATCACAGTAGTAGCTCAAGGCAAGCATCGTTATTTTCGGCTAGCAGGAAAAGATATTGCTGAATTGATGGAAAGTATGATGGGGATCTCCTTAAACCATGGCGTACATGCCAAAGTTTCCACGCCAGTGCATTTACGAAAAGCACGTACTTGCTATGATCATTTAGCTGGCGAAGTTGCCGTTAAGATCTATGATTCCCTTTGTCAACAGCAATGGATCACTGAAAATGGTTCAATGATCACATTAAGTGGTATTCAATATTTTCATGAAATGGGAATTGACGTTCCTTCCAAACATTCACGTAAAATCTGTTGTGCGTGTTTAGATTGGAGTGAACGCCGTTTCCATTTAGGTGGGTACGTTGGAGCCGCATTATTTTCGCTTTATGAATCTAAAGGGTGGTTAACTCGACATCTTGGTTACCGTGAAGTTACCATCACGGAAAAAGGTTATGCTGCTTTTAAGACCCACTTTCACATTTAAGTTGTTTTTCTAATCCGCATATGATCAATTCAAGGCCGAATAAGAAGGCTGGCTCTGCACCTTGGTGATCAAATAATTCGATAGCTTGTCGTAATAATGGCGGCATACTATCAGTAGTAGGTGTTTCCCTTTCTTCTTTAGCGACTTGATGCTCTTGATCTTCCAATACGCAACCTAAAGTAAAATGCCCCACAGCGCTGAGTGCATATAATGCATTCTCTAGTGAAAAACCTTGTTGGCATAAAAAGGCTAATTGATTTTCGAGAGTTTCATACTGTTTTTCTGTAGGCCGTGTACCTAAATGTACTTTTGCTCCATCGCGATGACTTAGTAAAGCACATCTAAAACTTTTAGCGTTATTACGTAAAAAATCTTGCCAGCTTTCCCCTTCTAAAGGGCAAAAGTGAGTATGGTGCCTATCTAACATCTCAATGGCTAAGGCGTCGAGCAAAGCCCGCTTATTTTTTACATGCCAATACAATGTAGGCTGCTCTACACCTAGCTTCTGGGCGAGTTTACGGGTTGTTAAACCTTCGATTCCGACCTCATTAAGCAGCTCTAATGCGCTGTTAATCACTTTACTTTTATCTAATCTAGACATCATTAATTCCTAATTTTTGTTGACACTCTATCATTGATAGAGTTATTTTACCACTCCCTATCAGTGATAGAGAAAAGTGAAATGAATAGTTCGACAAAGATCGCATTGGTAATTACGTTACTCGATGCCATGGGGATTGGCCTTATCATGCCAGTCTTGCCAACGTTATTACGTGAATTTATTGCTTCGGAAGATATCGCTAACCACTTTGGCGTATTGCTTGCACTTTATGCGTTAATGCAGGTTATCTTTGCTCCTTGGCTTGGAAAAATGTCTGACCGATTTGGTCGGCGCCCAGTGCTGTTGTTGTCATTAATAGGCGCATCGCTGGATTACTTATTGCTGGCTTTTTCAAGTGCGCTTTGGATGCTGTATTTAGGCCGTTTGCTTTCAGGGATCACAGGAGCTACTGGGGCTGTCGCGGCATCGGTCATTGCCGATACCACCTCAGCTTCTCAACGCGTGAAGTGGTTCGGTTGGTTAGGGGCAAGTTTTGGGCTTGGTTTAATAGCGGGGCCTATTATTGGTGGTTTTGCAGGAGAGATTTCACCGCATAGTCCCTTTTTTATCGCTGCGTTGCTAAATATTGTCACTTTCCTTGTGGTTATGTTTTGGTTCCGTGAAACCAAAAATACACGTGATAATACAGATACCGAAGTAGGGGTTGAGACGCAATCGAATTCGGTATACATCACTTTATTTAAAACGATGCCCATTTTGTTGATTATTTATTTTTCAGCGCAATTGATAGGCCAAATTCCCGCAACGGTGTGGGTGCTATTTACCGAAAATCGTTTTGGATGGAATAGCATGATGGTTGGCTTTTCATTAGCGGGTCTTGGTCTTTTACACTCAGTATTCCAAGCCTTTGTGGCAGGAAGAATAGCCACTAAATGGGGCGAAAAAACGGCAGTACTGCTCGGATTTATTGCAGATAGTAGTGCATTTGCCTTTTTAGCGTTTATATCTGAAGGTTGGTTAGTTTTCCCTGTTTTAATTTTATTGGCTGGTGGTGGGATCGCTTTACCTGCATTACAGGGAGTGATGTCTATCCAAACAAAGAGTCATCAGCAAGGTGCTTTACAGGGATTATTGGTGAGCCTTAACAATGCAACCGGTGTTATTGGCCCATTACTGTTTGCTGTTATTTATAATCATTCACTACCAATTTGGGATGGCTGGATTTGGATTATTGGTTTAGCGTTTTACTGTATTATTATCCTGCTATCGATGACCTTCATGTTAACCCCTCAAGCTCAGGGGAGTAAACAGGAGACAAGTGCTTAGTTATTTCGTCACCAAATGATGTTATTCCGCGAAATATAATGACCCTCTTGATAACCCAAGAGGGCATTTTTTACGATAAAGAAGATTTAGCTTCAAATAAAACCTATCTATTTTATTTATCTTTCAAGCTCAATAAAAAGCCGCGGTAAATAGCAATAAATTGGCCTTTTTTATCGGCAAGCTCTTTTAGGTTTTTCGCATGTATTGCGATATGCATAAACCAGCCATTGAGTAAGTTTTTAAGCACATCATCATCATAAGCTTTAAGTTGGTTCTCTTGGATCAATTTGCTGACAATGGCGTTTACCTTACCAGTAATGTATTCAAGGCTAATTTTTTCAAGTTCATTCCAACCAATGATAGGCATCACTTCTTGGATAGGGATAAGGTTTTTATTATTATCAATAATATAATCAAGATAATGTTCAAATATACTTTCTAAGGCAGACCAACCATTTGTTAAATCAGTTTTTGTTGTGATGTAGGCATCAATCATAATTAATTGCTGCTTATAACAGGCACTGAGTAATTGTTTTTTATTTTTAAAGTGATGATAAAAGGCACCTTTGGTCACCAACGCTTTTCCCGAGATCTCATCTATTGAAACAGCTTGATAGCCTTTTTCAACAAACAATATTCGTGCTGAGTTAACCAGTGATTGATAGGTACTCTTAAAATTTTCTTGTTGATGATTTTTATTTTCCATGATAGATTTAAAATAACATACCGTCAGTATGTTTATGGTATCATGATGATGTGGTCGTGACAATCTTAAGAACATTTAGGTTATTTTATGTATATTGAACAGCATTCTCGCTATCAAAATAAAGCTAATAACATCCAATTAAGATATGATGATAAGCAGTTTCATACAACGGTTATCAAAGATGTTCTATTATGGATTGAACATAATTTAGATCAGTCTTTACTGCTTGATGATGTGGCGAATAAAGCGGGTTATACCAAGTGGTATTTTCAGCGGCTGTTCAAAAAAGTAACAGGGGTCACACTGGCTAGCTATATTCGTGCTCGTCGTTTGACGAAAGCGGCTGTTGAGTTGAGGTTGACGAAAAAAACTATCCTTGAGATCGCATTAAAATATCAATTTGATTCCCAACAATCTTTTACACGTCGATTTAAGTACATTTTTAAGGTTACACCAAGTTATTATCGGCGTAATAAATTATGGGAATTGGAGGCAATGCACTGAGAGATCCCCTCATAATTTCCCCAAAACGTAACCATGTGTGAATAGATTTTGAGTAAGCAGGGTTGCAGCCACGAGTGAGTCTTCCCTTGTTATTGTGTAGCCAGAATGCCGCAAAACTTCCATGCCTAAGCGAACTGTTGA
>NZ_QVMU01000050.1 GCF_003605645.1 Vibrio sinensis
GTCGCCTGCTCGGGTGATATCGACGAGGTTGTGCGGCTGATGCACGACGCTGCGGCGTGGATGTCCGCCAAGGGAACGCCCGCCTGGGACGTCGCGCGGATCGACCGGACATTCGCGGAGACCTTCGTCCTGAGATCCGAGCTCCTAGTCGCGAGTTGCAGCGACGGCATCGTCGGCTGTTGCACCTTGTCGGCCGAGGATCCCGAGTTCTGGCCCGACGCCCTCAAGGGGGAGGCCGCATATCTGCACAAGCTCGCGGTGCGACGGACACATGCGGGCCGGGGTGTCAGCTCCGCGCTGATCGAGGCTTGCCGCCATGCCGCGCGAACGCAGGGGTGCGCCAAGCTGCGGCTCGACTGCCACCCGAACCTGCGTGGCCTATACGAGCGGCTCGGATTCACCCACGTCGACACTTTCAATCCCGGCTGGGATCCAACCTTCATCGCAGAACGCCTAGAACTCGAAATCTAACGTCCGTTCGGGCATCGAGGTCCATGTCGGGGTGGGACGGGCCCGTGGCTTCAAGATCACTTGCAGTCCGACCGCGATGTCTTGGTTGCGCGAGAGGTTGTCGATATCCTCCACTTCCATCATCAACCCTGGATAATGCCGCCGCCGTCATCGCCGCCGACGCCCGTGCCGGGCTTTTCGGGCCTGTCAGGCTTGCTCGGCCTTCAGCCTGCCTGGGCGAGATCTCCGGCGGACGGATTAACGGCGGAGCTTCGCCGCCTTTCGTGCGTGTGAAGGCCGAAGATAGTTCTCTCAAAAACATCCGTTTATGAGAGATACCAAATGTCATTTTCAGAAGACGACTGCACCAGTTGATTGGGCGTAATGGCTGTTGTGCAGCCAGCTCCTGACAGTTCAATATCAGAAGTGATCTGCACCAATCTCGACTATGCTCAATACTCGTGTGGGCTCTGTTGCAAAAATCGTGAAGCTTGAGCATGCTTGGCGGAGATTGGACGGACGGAACGATGACGGATTTCAAGTGGCGCCATTTCCAGGGTGATGTGATCCTGTGGGCGGTGCGCTGGTATTGTCGCTATCCGATCAGCTATCGCGACCTTGAGGAAATGCTGGCGGAACGCGGCATTTCGGTCGACCATACGACGATCTATCGCTGGGTCCAGTGCTACGCCCCGGAGATGGAGAAGCGGCTGCGCTGGTTCTGGCGGCGTGGCTTTGATCCGAGCTGGCGCCTGGATGAAACCTACGTCAAGGTGCGGGGCAAGTGGACCTACCTGTACCGGGCAGTCGACAAGCGGGGCGACACGATCGATTTCTACCTGTCGCCGACCCGCAGCGCCAAGGCAGCGAAGCGGTTCCTGGGCAAGGCCCTGCGAGGCCTGAAGCACTGGGAAAAGCCTGCCACGCTCAATACCGACAAAGCGCCGAGCTATGGTGCAGCGATCACCGAATTGAAGCGCGAAGGAAAGCTGGACCGGGAGACGGCCCACCGGCAGGTGAAGTATCTCAATAACGTGATCGAGGCCGATCACGGAAAGCTCAAGATACTGATCAAGCCGGTGCGCGGTTTCAAATCGATCCCCACGGCCTATGCCACGATCAAGGGATTCGAAGTCATGCGAGCCCTGCGCAAAGGACAGGCTCGCCCCTGGTGCCTGCAGCCCGGCATCAGGGGCGAGGTGCGCCTTGTGGAGAGAGCTTTTGGCATTGGGCCCTCGGCGCTGACGGAGGCCATGGGCATGCTCAACCACCATTTCGCAGCAGCCGCCTGATCGGCGCAGAGCGACAGCCTACCTCTGACTGCCGCCAATCTTTGCAACAGAGCCTCCGTCGCCATGCTCACCTCGCTTTGGTGCACACGAGTATTGAGCATAGTCGAGATTGGTGCAGATCACTTCTGATATTGAACTGTCAGGAGCTGGCTGCACAACAGCCATTACGCCCAATCAACTGGTGCAGTCGTCTTCTGAAAATGACAGCCACCTCCCCGATCCTGCCGCTTTTCACGTAAAATAACCCGTCAAAATATCAAGGAAAGAAAAGGCGCGTTTTTTGGAGGTTACATGCTGATAGGTTACGCCAGGGTATCAAGGGACAAGCAAGAAACGGCGCTGCAACTGGACGCCCTGGACAAGGCCGGGTGTCAGCGCGTTTACGTTGAGAAGCTATCAGGGGCCAGCACAGAACGCCCAGAGCTTGAACGGTGCCTAGATACCTTGAGGGAAGGGGATACGTTGATTGTGTGGCACTTAGACCGACTGGGAAGGAGCATCAAAGACCTGATCGAGATAGTCAGCTCGTTGAAGCGCCAGGGGATCGGGTTCCGCTCCCTAACCCAATCAGACATAGACACCACAACGGCGAACGGGGCTCTAGTGTTCCATGTGTTTGCGGCCTTGGCTGAATACGAACGCGCACGACTGCAAGAGCGCACACGGGCCGGGTTGGAGGCAGCAAGGGCAAGAGGGCGACGCGGTGGGCGACCCTTGGCCATGTCAGATGAAGACGCCAGGAAGGCAAGGGCCATGCTGTCGGATGTAGAGATAACGAAAGCTGAAGTTGCAAAACACTTTGGGGTTCTAGGGATTTTCCCCTCTAAAGTAACATAAATCGCCACAACCCTCGCAGTTAATGGCTTGTGGAGCTGGGTTACCTTTCATTTTAGACTTCATTTTCAACAATAGGCCTAGTTATTTCCTGTAAATCAGGTAGTTTGCGGTTACTAGCGAACTGATAAGTGCCGCTCAGATTAATGTTCTGCCATGCAACGGGTGATACTTGTCGAGTTATTGCTGCTTTTTCCTCGTCACCAACTTCTTCAAAGTGCAGTAATAGATGACTTAGGATCATCGAGTTAAAGTAGATAATAGCATTTGCCGTCAAACGGGCACACTCGTTCCAGACGACTATTTCTGATTCGTTTTTTCCACGGAACTGGTCACGATTGACCGATGCAATAGCTCGCCTGAGGAAATGCCAGGCTTCGCCTCGGTTCAGTGCTCGTTGAACATATTGGCGCAGACTTGCATCATCAATATAATCAAGTAAATATTGGGCTTTGATGAGCCTATTATATTCCGTTAATGCTTGTAATATAGGGTGTCTAGATGGATAACCAGATAATTTGCGTACTAGCAATGCCTGTGTTGTGCGTTTTTCTTGAAGGGATAACACAATACGCTGAATATCCTGCCAGCCTTCTTCAATCACATTCATTTTTATCGGCTTTTTCAGCGCCAGATGCGTGTTTCCGTCGTCGCTTTCAGTTACGTTAAATAGGTCATTGATCACACTGGTGAACTGAGCATACCTAGGCGCAAAACTATAACCGCATAAATCCAATAAGGCATAATTAACATGATTAACACCATGGGTGTCGGTTGAGAGGACATCTGGCTTAAGATCACTAGTATTAGATTGTAGTAAGTCGTAAATATAATGGGACTCATGCTCATTAGATCCTATGATACGGGCATTTAACGCACTATGATTGGCAACTAACGTCATGGCCGTAATACCTTTGTTGGTGCCGAAGTATTTCGAGGAGTAGCGAGTTTTAAAAGTCTCAAGGTGAGTTTCAAATTTTTGCCCATCGGTACTGGCGTGCAGGACGTCTTCTTGGATGTGATAGTGGCGGAAAATAGGGAGTGCCGCTACTGCGTTATTGATGATATCACTAGCCTCTTGCAAGGTTTCAGGCCTAATATAATTAGCTTGTATAGTGCTTAGATGCTCATAACTGCGATCAGATATTTGTGCCATCCCATATACGCCGCGATGTGTCGCATTCGCAATTAGAATAGCCAATAAATCATCCTGATTGGCGCCTACTTGTTTTTGTATTGGCAGCACGTGTGCGAAGCATTGCATAAAGTTGGTTTCTTGTTCAACATAACGCAACACATCAGCAATACTGACGGGGATCATTTGTTTAAAGAAAGGGTTGTTGACAAGTGATTGGGAGCCTTTAACTGGCAGTCGCCATCGTGTGCCACTTCGGCTCTTCATGATCACATTGCGGTTATCACCATTATCAATG
Organism: Vibrio sinensis; assembly: GCF_003605645.1. Classification (GTDB taxonomy): domain Bacteria; phylum Pseudomonadota; class Gammaproteobacteria; order Enterobacterales; family Vibrionaceae; genus Vibrio; species Vibrio sinensis. Next base: position 4,010 of record NZ_QVMU01000050.1, read on the forward strand.
TGACGAGCAACATCTTCTAGGGATGTTGTTAAGCGTATTTGTTTTACTTGCAGTAGCTTCTGAATCGGCTGCTTTAGCTTTTCCAATGTTGATGATGCCAATAGATCAGGCTGTATTGACGATGCAATTAAGTCGTCTTCTAGCGCACGATATTTAGTGACGTTTGATAAGTAAATTCGACCATTAAGCCGAGAAGCCAGTTGACGGTAAAGCAACCATTCGTATCGCTGTGGATGAACAACATCCTTGTTAATTAACCATGGACGATGTTTTTGTTGGATAAGTGTACTATCCATTGTTTGCAATGTATTACCTGCTAATAGTTCTGTTTTTGTGGTTTTGAGCTGGGTCACTAATGCTTCTGAGCCTTTACCTGCTTGGCATTCAAGACATAGAAACACGGGCCTTAATAACTGCTCAATTAACCCGTTTTGATCATCATAATATTGCCATTGATATTCTTCTACCGTGCGTTTTTGCTTTTTTAAGTACAGGCATAGCGTTTCTATATCTTGGTTATTCATTACACTTAATGCTTGTTGCCTAACCGTTGCAAATGGTTGATTATCGTCGATACTGTCATCAACAAACAGATGCAGTAATTCTGCGGCTTTGGTGACATTGTCTGCAGCTGACCTCCATGAGTCAAACACTGCCTGTTGGGCAAACGCATGCGCAGCTTCTTGTTGTTTACGGATATGATGAATAAACCCATCAGCCAATCGCTCTAGGCTTTGCCGTATGCGTTGAGTCAGAAAACACAGCAACCATAGGTGTTGCTGTGGACGCTTAAAGCGTTTTAGTTTACTGCCATAATAATCCACCATTTCACCGAAGTGTTGTTGGTTTTTAGACGATAAGGCTAAGCCCTGATGAATCCCCTAATGATTTTGGTAAAAATCATTAAGTTAAGGTGGATACACATCTTGTCATATGATCAAATGGTTTCGCGAAAAATCAATAATCAGACAACAAGATGTGCGAACTCGATATTTTACACGACTCTCTTTACCAATTCTGCCCCGAATTACACTTAAAACGACTCAACAGCTTAACGTTGGCTTGCCACGCATTACTTGACTGTAAAACTCTCACTCTTACCGAACTTGGCCGTAACCTGCCAACCAAAGCGAGAACAAAACATAACATCAAACGAATCGACCGATTGTTAGGTAATCGTCACCTCCACAAAGAGCGACTCGCTGTATA
>NZ_QVMU01000006.1 GCF_003605645.1 Vibrio sinensis
CACCCTTGGGAAACGAGTATTAAAAAACAAATATCTAGTTATAACAATGTCATCTTGGCGAAGAACTATAAATACCTTCTGCCAAAAAATACAGTTGGCTCAAGAGCTTAGGATTTAAGTTTGTGGGGATCCCTCAGTGCCTGTCCTTAATTGAGGATAAATGCGAGGATTTCAGGTTGTGATGTTTACAATTTGTTCAATAGATTTTACCTATCAGATTAACAGGCAAATCTCGCTTTATTTTCCAAATTTATTCGTGCATAGTTGCAGATAATAAAATAAAGGAGAGAGTTTATGTTCGTCGTTATTTTCGGTCGTCCTGCATGTCCTTACTGTGTTCGTGCAAAAGAATACGCTGAGACACTAAAACAAAAACGTGATGATTTTAACTATCGTTATGTTGATATTCACGCAGAAGGCATTTCAAAAGCTGACCTTGAGAAAACAGTCGGTAAACCAGTAGAAACTGTGCCACAAATCTTCATCGACCAAGAGCACATTGGTGGCTGTGATGACTTCGAAGCATACGCGAAAGAGCACCTAGGTCTATTCGACTAGATCGCATATCCAATATGCTTAAAAGCCGCTAAATTAGCGGCTTTTTCTATTTAGCCGCAAAACCTACAGAACGCCGTTCTTCTTGAAGAAACTAATAGCCAGCAATAAAAAAATTCACTTACCTTTTTATTGTATTCAGATACAATCCGCACACAAATTCTCCCCATCAGCCGTACTCAAGACTTTTTCGTGAATATTGACGTTGTACTATTGCTAGACCAAAACCCTATCCTACTCATTTTCGTAGTGCTCGCCATTGGCTTAGGCATTGGAAAAATTCGCTTTGGAAATCTGCAACTTGGCAATTCGATTGGCGTTCTTATCACCGCTCTGGTGATGGGACACTTAGGTTTTGCTTTTAACGCAGAAGCCCTGACCATTGGCTTTATGCTGTTTATTTACTGTGTCGGTATCGAAGCTGGGCCAAACTTTTTTGGCATCTTCTTTAGAGACGGCAAACACTACTTTATTCTCAGTGCGATCGTATTAGGTACCGCGTTATTAATTACTCATTTTGGTACTAAGCTACTAGGGCTTGATTTTGGTCTGTCTGCCGGGATGATGGCGGGTGCGTTAACCTCAACGCCAGTGCTGGTTGGTGCTCAAGATGCATTAAACTCGGGCCTTGTCTCTGCTCCGCAAGATTTCGATATTGCTCAAGTAATGGAGAACCTTTCTGTCGGTTATGCGATGGCGTATCTCATTGGCTTAATCAGCATGATTATGTTTGCCAAATTACTGCCAAAGTTACAGAAAGAGAATTTGTCAGATTCTGCGCAGAAAATTGCCCAAGAACGCGGCATTGGCAATACAGGCCAACGTAAAGTTTACTTACCTATCATTCGCGCGTATCGCGTTGGGCAAGAGCTGATCAACTGGATCGATGGCAAAAACCTGCGTGAGCTTGGCATTTATCGCCAAACTGGTTGCTATATTGAGCGAATTCGTCGTAATGGGATTCTAGCCCACCCTGATGGTGATGCTATTTTACAAGAAGGCGATGAAATTGCTTTGGTTGGATTTCCAGATAGTCACGCACGATTGGACCCAAGTTTTCGCAATGGAAAAGAAGTATTTGACCGAAATCTACTCGACTTACGCATTGTAGAAGAAGAGATTGTTGTTAAAAGTGATGTAATTTCAGGAAAGCGATTATCTGACCTGAATTTATCTGAATACGGCTGTTTCCTTAACCGCGTAGTGAGATCGCAAATTGAAATGCCTATGGATTTGGATATCGTCCTCGCAAAGGGTGACGTGTTACAAGTCAGTGGTGAGAAAAGCCGAGTTCACGGTTTAGCAGAAACCATCGGTTTTATCTCGGTAAACAGCCAGATAGCCGATCTACTCGCGTTCTGTAGTTTCTTTATTCTTGGCGTGTTATTTGGCCTGATTACAATGACCTTTGGTCAAGTTTCTTTTGGCTTAGGTAATGCGGTTGGCTTGTTACTTTCCGGTATCACTTTAGGTTTCTTACGAGCCAATCACCCTACGTTTGGATACGTCCCGCAAGGAGCACTCAACATGGTGAAAGATCTCGGTCTGATGTTCTTTATGGTTGGCATTGGTTTAAGCGCTGGCGGAAAAATGTTCGAACACTTAACCCAAGTTGGCCCTAAGGTAATTGGCCTTGCTTTCTTAGTCAGTGTTGTTCCGGTTGTTATCGCCTATTTAGTTGGTGCTTACGTATTGAAGATGAACCGAGCATTGCTATTTGGCGCCATTGTTGGAGCCCGAACTTGTGCTCCAGCGATGGATGTTGTCAACGATTATGCTAAATCAACGATTCCTGCATTAGGTTATGCCGGTACGTATGCTATTGCTAATATTTTGATGACGTTAGCAGGTACATTTATCATTTTAATTACCTAAGTAATCGATATTCCCATAAAAACAAAAAGGCTTCCAACTGGAAGCCTTTTTTGATTTTCTTGAATGCACCCATCCTGAACCAGGCGTTAACTCAAAGGTTTCAAATAAGCTAAGAAACGTTTTTCCGCTAACTTGAAGCACCACAATATGATGAACGTAAGCGCCATATAAAACAGCCCTGCTGTCAAAAACGATTCAAACGGTGCGTAGTAACGCGAGTTAACTAAACGAGCCGCCCCGGTCAAATCGATAATAGTCACAATCCCTGCAACTGCACTACCGTGCAGCATGAAAATGACTTCGTTACTGTACGCTGGTAAAGCTCTACGCAATGCACTTGGAAGAATGATCCGGCGATAGGTTTTTGCAGTACTCATTCCATACGCTTTGGCGGCTTCAATTTCACCTTTCGGTAAACCGTTGATCGCACCACGCAGTATCTCTGCCGTATAAGAGGAAGTGTTTAAAACAAAGGCTACTAAAGCACAGAACCACGCATTTTCCCATAACGTCCCTTTTACTGGAAAAAACTGATCCATACCGTAATAAATGAGGTACAGCTGAATCAATAATGGCGTACCGCGGAAAAAGTAGATAAACGCCCAACTAGGGCCATTAATAAAATAATTTTTACTATTACGAGCAATAGCTAATGGTATCGCGATAGCAAGGCCCAATATCAAAGCCAAACCGACGAGCCAAACCGTTGTCCATAAGCCTTCCAAGTAGACGGGAAGGCTTTCTAAAATCAAAGAAATATCCATTGTCTACCTCACATGTATACTGAATTTGCGTTCAACTAGCTTCAATAGACCTGTTGATACGCTGGTAAACAATAAGAAGATAATGGCGACTGACATATAAAATGTGAATGGCATTTTTGTCGATCCTGCCGCAAGTGAGCTCACACGCACCATATCTTCCAAACCAATAATAGAAACCAAAGCGGTCGTTTTCAGAAGTACTAACCAGTTATTACCAAAACCGGGTAACGCATGGCGAATCATTTGCGGTAATAAGATACGACGAAATGCGAGTATCGAGCTCATACCATATGCCTTTGCAGCCTCTAATTCACCACTATCCACAGCCATGATCGCGCCACGGAATGTTTCTGCCATATAAGCGCCAAAGATAAATCCAATCGTCAGTACACCTGCTATAAAAGGGCTAACATCAATGTAATCGGGTAAATAAGCCGTCCACTCGTGGTTTGGGTCGCTAGAGGTGAACCACTCATTAATGAATTCATTCACTGAATAGAGTGTATTATTGAGGAGAATTTGACCGCCAAAAAAAATCAGCATCATCAAAACTAAGTCTGGAATGCCACGTATAACTGTGGTGTATAGTGTTGCGATAGCTCTTGCCCAACGATAAGGTGCCAACTTAGCCAACGCTCCAAGCATACCTAAAACCATCGCTAAAATGAGTGACAGTAAAGCAACTTCAATTGTTACCAAAGCCCCTTTTAAGATTGAGACTTCATATCCATGTAAATTCAGCATAGGTGAGTTCCTGATCCCTAGACTCAAAGAGTTTTGCTCGGCTATTGGCTACATCTCGGAACGAAACCAATAGCCGAATGGCTTTTATCGATTACTCGCCATATACATCATAGTTGAAGTATTTACCTGCGATATCTTGATAAATACCTTTCTCACGCAATGACAAAATAGCTGCATCAAGTTTTGCTGTAAGGTCTTTATCTTGTTTACGAACGGCAATACCAAAACCATCACCAAACCATTGTGCATCCGTCAACGATGGACCAGCGAATTCATAGGCCTCACCACCGGCTTTATTTAACACGCCTTCTTCTAGTGCAGAAGCGTCACCTAAAACCGCAGCAATACGACCATTCGCAAGGTCAAGATACGCTTCGTCAAACGAACCATAACGGACAATCTCTACTTTATCGTAATTATCAGAAAGGTATTTATCGTGAGTTGTTGCGCGCTGAACGCCAACTTTTACACCATCAAGGCTAGTGAAGTCTAAGTTCGCGTCTTTTTTAGTGATGAATTTGTTTGGAATCAGTGCGTATTTACCAGTGAAATCGACTTTTTTCTTGCGATCTTCAGTGATAGACATGGCGGCGATGATTGCATCATATTTACGCGCTAATAGAGATGGAATGATACCATCCCAATCTTGAGCAACAATTTTACACTTCACTTGCATTTCTTCACAAAGTGCATTGGCCATATCAACATCAAACCCTTTTAGAGAACCATCTGCCTCTGTCCAACTAAAAGGAGGATATGCGCCTTCAATACCGAAGCGAACCGTCTTCCATTCTTTCGCTTGAGCCATACCTGTTGCTGCGGTAGCAGCAAGTGCTGCAACGACTAACCACTTTTTCATTTCCATACTCCTGTGATTGTATTTTCTTATTTGTTTATGTTGTTGTGTTTTCGTTTAACTAAACTGTCTAAATCAAACCGTAACACATAGATGTTTAGACAAATCGATGCTTAATAAATAGATGATATAAACTGCTGTAGACGTTCTGAATCTGGACTCGTAAACAATTTGTTTGGATTCCCTTGTTCTTCCACCAATCCTTGATGCAAAAACATGACATGATTTGAAACGTCACGAGCGAAAGCCATTTCATGAGTGACTACCAGCATGGTTCTTCCCTCATCAGCAAGATCACGCATAACCCCTAAAACTTCACCAACGAGTTCTGGGTCAAGGGCTGAAGTCGGTTCATCAAACAGCATTACTTCTGGATCAACGGCAAGCGCACGCGCGATTGCTGCACGTTGTTGCTGACCGCCGGAAAGATGACCGGGATAGTAATCTTTACGTTCATAGAGACCGACTTTTTTTAAGATCAACTCGGCATTTTCAATGGCTTGTGTTTTCGGGACCCCAAGAACATGAATAGGTGCTTCAATGACATTTTCTAATACTGTCATGTGAGACCATAGGTTAAATCCTTGAAATACCATCGCGAGGCGCGAACGAATGCGCTGGACTTGTTTTTCATTGGCCGGTACAGACTCACCAGCACGGTTGTTTTTCATTTGGATCAATTCACCATTGACCCAAATTTCACCCGCGGTTGGGGTTTCGAGAAGGTTAACACATCGTAGAAAAGTGCTCTTTCCTGAACCGGATGAGCCAATAATTGAAATAACATCTCCTTTATGAGCTTCTAACGAAATTCCTTTCAAAACTTCATTTTGTCCAAAGGTCTTATGCAAATCTTTAATATTTAGCGCGGATACATCATTCATGCGCTGCGACTCCCTGTATTTTTTAACCAGCTCTAGAGTGGCTGACGATGTGAGTTCCTCCCACATTTGCTAACAAACTAGCACCCAAGCGACTAAGATGCAACAAATTATTAACCTGCATTTTGTGGGTATGTAACCAGTTTATATGCTTAAAAATTCAATAAACAGCGTAAAAATCTTATTTAATCGAATAAGTCAACTTTCACTCACATTCAGGAAATTACGATAATGTTAACAAACGCACGAAAAATGCTATAGCGTCCCAAAAAAGACAAAATGCGGTGTTTGCAATGTAAAATAGTAACCAAATCACGAACTCAGTCACATTTTGAAAGCTATTTACAGTGAGCAGAATTATGTTAGCGAAATTTTAACCAATCTGCGTAGTTTACTTTCACAATCTTTCATAAGGTGATCTAAATCAATCACTCTTTGGGGTTAGCACGTTAAACTCGCCCGAATGATAAAAGGCTCACTACTTTTTATACATTCTGGCTAAAAGATGTATCTCATTCGACGAGAATGCGATGGTCACTAAGGACCTAATAGCAGGATGCTCAGCCATATTTAACCAAGCTGTTGATACACAATAATTAATAACGGCTTTTTCAAACTACTTACTTTAATAATATGAGGAATCTATGTCAGACGCTGTCAATAAGCCGCACTCTGATTCGGATATCGAGAACAAGAGCTACCAAGAGCTGCACCGTCCAGCTTCTGAGTTTGCAAGTCGTTCAGATTACCTAGATCATGAACTTCAAATCATGAAACCACGCCGTTTTAAGCTAAACCTTCCAGGTCGTGATTTCCGTTTTGAGTTAGAAGATTTAGTTCCAGCACTTGCAGGCACAATCGGCATCATCGCAATGTACTCTGCGGTAATGATGTCATGGGCTGAAGGCCTAACTGCTGCATGGGATCACGTAAACCTTGGCAAAGAATTTGCCATCGAGGTTGCTCGTGTAGAAATGCTTATCCCTGCGTTTTTGTTCTGTGTACTTGCGTCTGGTTTTATTAACCCAAAAGCGAACCTTGCGGGTAACCACGGTCCAATGATCCCTCTTATCGGTACGATCGCTCTTGCCGGTGCACACCCTCTTGCATTGGCAATTTTGATTGGTATCTTCGGTCTTATCCTGAGTTTCCTAAAAGGTGGATCGAAACTGGTGAACCTCACCTCGGAAGGCACAGCCGGTGGCTTGCTTATCTTCTTAGGTTTAACCGGTACGATGAGCCAAATCGAATCTATCCAACAATGGTCTGTTGGCCTTCAATCAGCAACGGTTGAAGCAGGCAGCATGGGTTACGTAGGTTTGATCGTGCTTGGTATCACTATCGGTATCTACGCATTCCTTGCAAAAGTAAACATGCGCTGGTTAGCAATTCCAGTTTGTGCGTTTACTGGCTTAATTGTAGCGTTAATCCTTGGCGCAGGCTTTGACATCAAATTTGTAACAGAGACTGGTCTACCAAACCTTAACCCTGTTTACTGGTGGGGTAGCACTGAAGAAGGTTGGATGCTTGGTCTACCAAACGTAGAACACTTCATCGCATCTCTACCTTTCGCAATTCTTGCTGTTGCTATGTGGTCACCAGATTTCCTTGGTCACCGTATCTTCCAAGAACTGAACTACCCTAAAAAGACTGAAAAAGTACTAATGGACGTAGATGACACTATGACTATGTGTTCTATCCGTCAAATGGTTGGTACTGCGGTGGGTGGTGGTAACATCACTTCATCGTGGGGTACTTACATGATCCCTGCAGCGATTGCTAAACGCCCTATCCCTGGCGGCGCAATCTTGCTTGGCCTATTAGTGATGATCATTGCAATCCTTGGTTTCCCAATGGATATCGCTGTATGGCCACCAGTAATGCGTGTTGCTCTTCTAGTAGGTGTATCTCTACCTCTACTTGAAGCGGGTATGCAAATGGTACGTGATTCTAAAGATTCTCAAGCGGCTGGTATCTGTATCTTTGCTTCTATCGTAACCAACCCAGTTCTTGCTTGGGCACTAACAATGTTCCTAGACAACAACGGTTTGATCGGTGACAAAGAACGTGCTTCTCGTCTATCTTTTGCTGACAAGATCATCATCCCTGTGGGTGTGTTCATCATCTGTTTAGTAGCAATGCTAGCGGTTGGTATGCTTGAACAGCAATACGGTCTAAAAGCTTGGCTATAAGCCTCGATTAGTTCAAAAATTGGGTAGTGCTTGTCACTACCCAATTTTTATTAGAATTTTTTATCATTTATTGATTTAGTTTAATGTTTACAATTTTTTTTTAGTGTATGCTTGAAAACATAAATCAGAGAGTCCATATAAAAGGTAGTGACAATATTTATAGTTTTATGACGTAAGATCATGGTCAGCACCGCGAGTTGACACTATACATATTGTTATTCATTAAGAGTGTACTGTTCCCAATTAACGGGATAGCTGGCCTTACAGCGAAACCAGTACGTGTTTTTTCTACTAAAAAGGTAGGTATGTCATGGCAGAGCAATTTGCTAAAGCTTGGGAAGGTTTTGCTGCAGGTGATTGGCAAAACGAAGTAAACGTTCGTGATTTCATTCAGAAGAACTACGCCCCATATGAAGGCGACGAATCTTTCCTAGTTTCTGAAGGCACTGAAGCGACTAACGCGCTTTGGGCTAAAGTAATGGAAGGTATCAAAATTGAGAACGCAACTAAAGCACCTCTTGATTTCGATACTGCCGTTATTTCTACCATTACTGCTCACGATGCAGGCTACATCGAAAAAGACCTTGAAACAATCGTTGGTCTACAAACTGAAAAACCGCTAAAACGTGCAATCATCCCTAACGGTGGTGTACGTATGGTTGAAGGTTCTTGCAAAGCATACGGTGAAACTCTTGACCCTATGATTTCAAAAATCTACTCAGAATACCGTAAAACTCACAACGCTGGCGTTTTCGATATCTACACTCCTGATATCCTAGCTTGTCGTAAGTCTGGTGTACTGACTGGTCTTCCAGATGCATACGGCCGTGGTCGTATCATCGGTGACTACCGTCGTGTTGCACTATACGGTATCAACTTCCTAATGAAGGATAAGCTTGCTCAATTCACTTCTCTTCAAGAGCGTTTTGAAAACGGTGAAGACCTAACTGCGACTATGCAACTTCGTGAAGAAATTGCTGAGCAACACCGCGCACTAGGCCAAATCAAAGTGATGGCAGCTAAATACGGTTTCGATATCTCTGAGCCAGCTCAAACTGCTCAAGAAGCTATCCAGTGGACTTACTTCGGCTACCTAGCTGCTGTTAAATCACAAAACGGTGCAGCTATGTCTCTAGGTCGTACTTCGACTTTCCTAGACATCTTCATCCAACGTGACCTAGAAGCTGGTAAAATCACTGAAGAACAAGCTCAAGAAATGATCGACCACTTCGTAATGAAGCTACGTATGGTTCGTTTCCTACGTACTCCTGAGTACGATGAGTTGTTCTCTGGCGACCCAATCTGGGCTACAGAATCAATGGGTGGTATGGGCATCGACGGTCGTACACTAGTTACACGTACAAACTTCCGTTTCCTAAACAGCCTATACACAATGGGTCCTTCTCCAGAGCCAAACATCACTGTACTTTGGTCTGAGCAGCTACCTGACGGCTTCAAACGTTTCTGTGCTAAAGTATCTATCGATACTTCTTCTATCCAGTACGAAAACGATGATCTAATGCGTCCTGACCTACAATCTGACGACTACGCAATCGCATGTTGTGTATCTCCAATGATCGTTGGTAAGCAAATGCAGTTCTTCGGCGCTCGTGCTAACCTTGCTAAAACTATGCTTTACGCAATCAACGGCGGCGTTGATGAGAAGCTAAAAATGCAAGTTGGTCCTAAAGAAGCACCAATGACTGACGCTGTTCTTGATTACGATAAAGTAATGGATCGTCTAGATCACTTCATGGATTGGCTAGCTAAGCAATACGTGACTGCACTAAACAGCATCCACTACATGCACGACAAATACAGCTACGAAGCGTCTCTAATGGCTCTTCATGACCGTGACGTTCGTCGTACAATGGCATGTGGTATCGCAGGTCTATCTGTTGCAGCTGACTCTCTATCTGCAATCAAATACGCAACTGTTAAACCAGTTCGTGACGAAGATGGCATTGCAATCGACTTCGAAATCGAAGGCGATTACCCTAAATTCGGTAACAACGACGCTCGCGTTGATGACATCGCATGTGAACTTGTTTCTACGTTTATGGGCAAAATCCGTAAACTTAAGATGTACCGTGATGCAATCCCAACTCAGTCTATCCTTACTATCACTTCTAACGTTGTGTACGGTAAGAAAACTGGTAACACTCCAGACGGTCGTCGTGCTGGCGCTCCTTTCGCTCCTGGTGCAAACCCAATGCACGGTCGTGACGAGAAAGGTGCTGTAGCATCACTAACTTCTGTAGGTAAACTACCGTTTGCTGACGCTCAAGATGGTATCTCTTACACTTTCTCTATCGTGCCAAACGCACTAGGTAAAGAAGAGAACTCTCAACGTGCTAACCTTGCAGGCCTAATGGATGGTTACTTCCACCACGAAGCTGGCATTGAAGGTGGTCAACACCTAAACGTGAACGTTCTTAACCGTGAAACTCTAGAAGACGCAGTTAAGCACCCTGAGAACTACCCTCAGCTAACAATCCGTGTATCTGGTTACGCTGTTCGCTTTAACTCTCTAACTGCAGAGCAACAAGCTGACGTAATCGCACGTACTTTCACTGAGTCTCTATAATTCTCGGTTGAATGATTGATGAAGCCCCGCTTTTTAGCGGGGCTTTTTTTATGCTTCTGTCTTGGCTAAAAACAAGTAATACCAATCAGGATAAGTAAGTGGCCAGAAAATTGCGCAAGGAAAATCGCTTAGAACTAGGCGCAGATTGCCGCTAACTAGTTATTCTAATTACAAAATCTGCAACAACGTTATCAGCGATTTTAATCAGCAAGAATGATCAAAGACTTATGCTGATTGGTATAATAGCATCCTAAAAAACACATCCACGTTTCCCCTTTAGTTTCAATACTCGTGACCGTTTAAACGCCTCCTATTCTTGGTTGTTTGTCATTTCTTTGCTCCATCCCACCAAATAAGATTTCTACCCGTAGAGTTTCTTGATTAGCCCTTTCTTATTAGTCACTGGTGCAATATGATAAATTTCACTAATTCATCGCATCCTATTGGTTTATTACACTAAAGTTATAAATAAAACCAAAAACATCAGCTGAGGCAATCATATTGAAATCGAAGTATCTCTACTCGCTCTGTTTGCTGGTTTCTTCAACCGCTTTTGCGTCCGATCGCTCTACTGTCACTTTCTCTCTCGATAACGATGGAATATTTGGCGTTGATCAAGATTATACCAACGGTTTATTTCTCTCTTATGCATCAAGCGCTATAGAACCTAACTGGTTAACCAAACCATTAAGTCTTTCTTATTGGGGGGCATCATCTCTCGATAAGTTCGAAATCACTCTCGGACATAAGATGTACACTCCTAGTGACATCGAAGCCGATCAACCTTTGACTAACGACCGCCCTTACGCTGGCTTCTTACATTCAGAATTTAATTACATCAGTTTAAATCCTCAGCAAGCACAGCGCTTCAATTTCACCATTGGTACCACAGGTGAAAACTCACTAGCTGACAAAGCACAAGACATAGTGCATGGGATTACTGGTTCAGATGATCCACAAGGTTGGGACTATCAAATTGGCAACAAGGTTGTTGGTAGCGTCGGTTACCTCAGCCATTTCAATTTGAGTCGTGTTCGTTCTATCGCTAACTCTGATTTCGAAATATCCAATGTCTCTGAAGTAAACGCTGGTAATTTTCGTAGTGATCTGTCGACGGGACTGATGTTCAGATGGGGTACTGATCTTGCAGGGAATATGGGCGCAGCTAACATTGACAACGAGGTCCCTTTTAGACCGAGCATGCTTGGAGCATCAAACTCAGGTTGGTTTGTTTTTGGTGGTCTTGAAGGGCGTTATCGATTCAATGATATCACTATTGAAGGAGATAGACCCGGCATCGAACAGCCAGAAAACTACCCTGTTACGTTAGAAAATTGGCAAGCAACAGCTGTTCTTGGTGTCGCTTGGTATAACCAATCTTTTGGTGCTAGCTTAACGACCACAATGAAAACGCCGGATTATAAAGAAGCGCAAACTGACATCTACGGAACCGGTGGATTATCTCTATTTGCTTTTTTCTAAGTACGTACGACGAGAACATCCATTGCCGATGCTCTCGTCCAATTTCTTCCAATTGATAATCGTTCCCACCTCTTTACTTTTCCCCCTCTGCCCCTTGTGAAATAGTGGCATTGTTACGCTTCAAGCCCTATATAATCCTTACTTTTTGTAATAAAATGACGACAAATAACTAATTAGAGATGAAGTCATGTCAACAACTGGTCGTATTCATTCATTTGAATCATGTGGTACTGTCGATGGCCCTGGAATCCGTTTTATCGTATTTCTACAGGGTTGCTTAATGCGCTGTATGTACTGTCATAACCGCGATACTTGGGATACTCATGACGGTAAAACTGTCACTGTTGACGAAATCATTCAAGAAGCAAAAAGCTACCGTCATTTTATGAAAGCTTCGGGCGGCGGCATTACCTGTTCTGGTGGCGAAGCAATGCTTCAACCAGAATTTGTTCGTGACTTATTTAGAGCGGCTCAAGCTGAGGGGATTCACACTTGTCTTGATACCAACGGCTATATTCGTAAGCACACAGATGTGGTTGATGAAGTATTAGAAGCTTCTGACTTGGTTATGCTTGACCTTAAACACATGAAAGACGAAATCCACCAAGATTTTATTGGTGTTTCTAACCGTCGTGTTTTGGATTTTGCTCGTTACTTACATAAAATTGGTAAGAAGACTTGGATTCGTTATGTCATTGTTCCTGGATACACCGACGATGAAGAAGCAGCGCATATGCTGGGTGAATTCATTAAAGACATGGATAACATCGAAAAGATCGAATTACTGCCTTACCATAAGCTTGGTGCTCATAAATGGGAAGCGATGGGTCTAACTTACCCACTTGATGGTGTGAACCCTCCACCAAAAGAAACAATGGATAAGATCGTATCAATTCTTGAGCAATATCACCCGAATGTTAAATACTAATATCATTTAGTTGCATTTTCGTAAAAAATACCAACCTCACGTTGGTATTTTTTTTGGTACAAGATAAATGGATACACTGTTTCTATGGTTGCTCGTTATAGTTGGCCTATTCGTCGGTTATAAGGATGTCTCATCGATTTTCTGGCCCAAATTCAAACAAGAACGTAACTTCCAGCATCTCATCTACGCCACATTATTTGCGCTCTTTATCCTTTGGTCTACTGATGCAGGAGTAAAAACTGGGCTTTCTATCCATTTTCTTGCTCTAACAACCGTCACTCTAATGCATGGCCCCCATGTCGCTTTCTTACTTGCGATCTTCGTTTCCATTAGCCTTGTTGTTATCCAGCAGCTTGCCTTAGATCAATTAGCTCAACAACTCGTCTTCTCAGGACTCATTCCTATATTAATCAGTCAATTGATCTTTCTCGCGAGCTACCGTTTCTTACCTAGAAACATATTTATTTATATCTTTGTCGCTGGTTTTTTCAATGGCGCTATTACCGGTTGCCTCCATCTAATCATCAATAGTGGTTACTATTGGTTGACTGATGCATATGACTGGAAAACCATCGTAGATAACTATTTTGTCTTTACGCCACTTCTCGCTTTTCCCGAGGGTTTGCTCAATGGAATGTCTGTCGCAATGCTATGCGTGTTTAAACCCGAATGGCTACGTAGCTTTTCAGACCGAGACTACATTTATAACCATTATCATAAAAAATAGCGGTCAATTTCTTTTCATTTTCGTAATTAATATGGGGTCAGATCATATTTCAAATGTCAGGGAAACGATAACCTAAGCACATTAAAAATGTATTAGATATTCTTATAGTGAGGTCACCATGGAAATGACAAACGCTCAACGTTTGATCCTATCGAATCAGTACTACTTGATGTCTCAGATGGATCCTGAAAACTCTGAGAAATACAAACGTTTACAAAAGATTGTTGAACGTGGTTATGTTTTGCAAATGCGAGAACTAAACCGCGATTTCGGTTGCATCGAAGAACAAGAATGCCGCGAAATTATCGACATCATGGAAATGTATCACGCGATGCAAGAGTCGAACAAAATGCTGGAAGAGCATGAACAGAAAAATGTCGACCAGCGCCGTTTACAGTTCCTTGGTTTTGATTGCGGAGCAGAATGTCAGTACGTTCATTATGTACGTTTCCTTGTCGATTCTGAGGGCCTATACCCTCAATTTGACAAAGGCGATCACCACTTTGATGCTCAAATGCCTATGTTGGAAAAATACCGCCGTATGCTAGCAACATGGCGTAAATGTCCACGCCAATACCATCTCTGTGCTAATGAACTAAAACAGATTTTTAACGCATAACTTACTGTGAACTGAATAAAATACATCCAGATCCTAGTCTTTTTTAAACCTCGCACCCTGTTGCGAGGTTTTTTATTTCACCTCACGTCATATTCATTCCAAACTTAGTTGTTCATCACGTTAATTGATATTGACAAGTTCAGCGCTATCTTCTCATCTTTGAGTAAATACATACCATTTTTCGCTATATACCGACGTCATTCAGAAGCCTAAAATAGCCCTCTCCTATTTGTAGCACGCCATATCGTAGTAACGAGGGTTTACGCATTCCTAATTAAAGGTATCGAATGAGCAATATCGCTAAATCAGCAGTAAAATTGAGCGTCTTTTCCGTCATTATGATCACGGTGACTTCCGTTGATAGCATACGAAACATACCGGGTGCGGCCTTGTTTGGTAGTCATGCTATCTCTTTTTTCTTGCTAGCGGGTCTTTGTTTTTTTGTACCAACCGCATTAGTGTGCGCTGAGATGAGCACCACCTATCCACAACAAGGTGGCGTTTATTTGTGGGGTAAAGAGACGCTAGGGCCGAATTTTGGCTTTACCACTGTTTGGTATCAATACGCCGAAAACATTGTCTATTACCCACCATTGATCTCCTTTATCGTCGCAACAGGAACCTATCCATTCTTCCCTGAACTTGCGCAAAACAACCTTTTCATGTTGGTTATGATTAATGTCATATTCTGGGCATTAACGTTAATCAATATCTTCGGCCTGCGCTTGTCATCAATCATTACCAATGTCTTTGGCACGTTAGGTTTGATTTTTCCTATCCTGTTGATCATTGGTTTGGGTGGTTACTGGGCTTACACCAATCCGGGCGAATCACAAATCTCCCTTAGCCATGTATCTGATTGGCTTCCAGACTTTTCTCAAAGCGGTATGGGCGCAAGCTTTACTGCGGTTGTGTTGTCACTGACCGGTTTGGAAATTACCACGGCATATGCAAGTGAAGTTGATAACCCACAAAAGGCTTACCCTCGCGCACTGCTTATTTCAACAGTGATGATTTTGGTCTCGTTAACTGCTTGTTCCTTAGCTATTTCTGCAGTTGTATCAAGCGATCGTTCGAGCTTAAGTGAAGGTGTAATTCTGGCATTCCAAACCTTCTTTGATGATTTAAACATGCCATATATGTTGCCGGTCATCGCGCTAGCCATCGTATTTGGTAGCTTAGCAAGTTTAAACAACTGGATCATTGCGCCAACGAAAAGTCTTCATGTAGCAGCTAAAGATCGCTTTATGCCAATCACATTATCTAAAGAAAATAAAAACCAAGCACCTGTTCCGCTATTGCTGCTCCAAGGCGCGATCGTCAGTGTACTTTCTTTAGTCTTTATTTTGGTTCCCAATGTTAACCAAGGTATGTGGTTGTTGAACATCCTGATGACTCAGCTTTACATGGTAATGTACGTCTGTATTTTCATTTCGTTTTTGGTATCGCGCCGTAAGCACCACGATATTGAACGTCCATTCAGAGTTCCAGGGGGTAAATTTGGTATGATTCTTGTTGCTGCTCTGGGTTTAATTAGCTGTATTGTGACTATTTTCGTCTCGTTCGATGTGCCATCAGGCATGAGCACAGAAACGGGTGCATTAGGACTAATTCTCGGCTTTATTGCCTTTAGCCTTCCAGCTTTAGGAGCGATTGCTTATCGCAATCGCAGTAAACAAAACTACTGTGAGTTAACGGAAGCGACCGTTAACTGATAGCGCAGAACTTTAGCCTGATAAAACAGCTTTCAAATAAAAAACGCCATTTGCTACTCACAAGCAAATGGCGTTTTTTGTCATTCGTTCTAAATCAACTTAGAGACTAGTGCCCGACAGATTTAGACAACAAATTAACCGTCAATACACCTGCAACAATAAGCCCAATACCGACCAGTGCTGGCAAATCCAACTTTTGTCCGTACGCGACATAACCAATCATAGCGACCAAAACGATTCCAGCCCCACTCCATATCGCATAAACAACACCCACTGGCATCGTTTTTACTGTGATAGAAAGTAAGAAAAATGCAATGCCATAGCCGACAAGAACGATTGCACTTGGTGCCAGCTTAGTAAACTGCTCCGTTTTGGGAATAAATGACGTCGCGATCACTTCACAAATGATAGCAATAGGTAATGCCATAAGGGGTGGCATTGAGGTAATCAGCTTAAACATAGAATTTAACTATTCAATCTTCGAATCTTTGGCCGTGCAGTATAAAAGTTTATTCTTTTTTGACTAGTGTTGTTTTTGTAATTAACTCTTACACCTCTGAATGATTAAATAATACTGTTGCCGACTCAACCAGACGCCCTCCTTTCCATGTCACTTTTAGCCCTACTTTGATGAACATCTTTTGGTATTAATCCGGTCTAATATAGAAATAAGAAATTCATTTGAACTCATATTTATCGCAAGCTGCTGCTCATTAAGTAGCAATAAGAAAGCAATCTCACATCATAAACCACAACTGAAAAGACGATCTGCATCCATTCAAAAGTGACGCAAAATGCCAATTGTCAAATATCAAATTTTGTAAATAAATACATATTTTTTAAGCACAATTAGAAATACACACTAGTCTTAAAGTGTAAGGGAATAGCAATTCAATGCGAGTTGAATGCAAGTGTGACAGGTTCAGAGGGGAATTCATTATGAGTATTTTCGACCATTTCCAAGCACGCTATGAAGCTGCCAAGGACGAAGAGATATCTTTACAAGATTTCTTATCACTATGTAGGGATGATAAAAGTGCCTATGCAAATGCCGCAGAGCGTCTATTGATGGCTATCGGTGAACCTGAGGTGATCGATACAGCTCAAGATCCACATCTCAGTCGAATTTTTTCTAATCGTGTTATTTCACGCTACGACACGTTTAAAGATTTTTATGGTATGGAAGATGCAATCGAGCAAATTGTTTCTTACCTTAAACACGCCGCTCAAGGGTTGGAAGAACGCAAACAGATTCTGTATTTGCTTGGTCCTGTAGGTGGTGGTAAATCATCATTGGCGGAAAAACTAAAAGCACTAATGCAGCTCGTTCCGATCTATGTTCTTTCAGCTGATGGTGAACGTAGCCCGGTGAACGACCACCCATTTTGCCTATTCGATTTAAGTGAAGATGGTGATCTACTCAAGCAAGAGTATGGTATTGAAAAACGTTACCTGAGATCAATCATGTCTCCATGGGCAGCAAAACGCCTGCATGACTTTGGTGGTGATATTTCGAAGTTTAAAGTTGTCAAAGTTCGTCCATCGATCCTTGATCAAATTGCGATAGCAAAAACAGAACCGGGTGATGAAAACAACCAAGATATTTCATCTCTTGTAGGTAAAGTGGACATTCGTATGCTAGAGCACTTCTCGCAAGATGATCCAGATGCCTACAGCTATTCTGGTGCGTTATGTAAGGCAAACCAAGGGGTTATGGAGTTTGTAGAGATGTTTAAAGCACCGATTAAAGTGCTGCATCCACTGCTTACTGCAACTCAAGAGGGTAACTATAATGGTACAGAGGGTCTCTCTGCCCTACCATTCGATGGAATGATCCTTGCCCACTCCAATGAATCAGAGTGGCAAACGTTCCGCAATAACAAAAACAACGAAGCATTTTTAGATCGTGTTTACATCGTTAAAGTGCCTTATTGTTTACGCGTTTCTGAAGAAGTTCGTATTTACCAGAAACTGCTCGACCATTCTGAGTTGTCTAAAGCGCCTTGCTCGCCAAGTACGCTCGATCTGCTTGCTCAGTTCAGTATTTTGTCTCGCCTAAAAGAGCCAGAAAACAGCTCTATTTTCTCCAAAATGCGCGTTTATGATGGTGAAACGCTAAAAGATACCGATCCAAAAGCGAAAAGTTATCAAGAATACCGTGATTTCGCTGGCGTTGATGAGGGCATGTCTGGGCTATCAACACGTTTCTCATTCAAGATCTTATCGCGCGTCTTCAACTTCGACCAAACTGAGGTTGCTGCTAACCCCGTTCACCTCTTCTATGTGATTGAACAACAGATTGAGCGTGAACAATTCCCACAAGAAACTGCTGAAAAATATTTGGAGTTCTTGAAAGGTTACCTTGTACCTCGTTATGTTGAGTTTATTGGTA
The DNA here is from genome assembly GCF_003605645.1 of Vibrio sinensis. Lineage (GTDB taxonomy): Bacteria > Pseudomonadota > Gammaproteobacteria > Enterobacterales > Vibrionaceae > Vibrio > Vibrio sinensis. The sequence continues at coordinate 18,318 of NZ_QVMU01000006.1, forward strand.
AAGAAATCCAAACCGCTTATTTAGAGTCTTACTCTGAATATGGACAAAATATCTTTGACCGATATGTCACTTATGCTGATTTTTGGATTCAAGATCAAGAGTATCGCGATCCAGAAACAGGTCAGTTGTTTGACCGCTCTGCTCTCAATAACGAGTTAGAGAAAATCGAAAAAACTGCGGGAATCAGTAATCCTAAGGATTTCCGTAACGAAATCGTTAATTTTGTTCTTCGTGCTCGAGCTAACAATAAGGGACACAATCCGGTTTGGACTAGCTACGAAAAACTTCGTACCGTCATTGAGAAGAAAATGTTCTCAAATACGGAAGAGCTTTTACCAGTCATTTCTTTCAATGCGAAAACGTCATCAGAGGATCAAAAGAAACACGACGACTTTGTGGCTCGCATGATGGAAAAAGGCTACACCGAAAAACAAGTAAGATTGTTATCTGAGTGGTATTTACGCGTACGTAAATCTTCTTAAGTAGCAGTTATTACACCCATGAGGTGACCATCAGCTGCAGTGCAGCTGATGGACGATTGGATGCGATTGGCACTAAGGGGTGATTCATGGCGCAATTTATCGATAGACGACTCAATGGTAAGAATAAAAGTGCGGTTAACCGTCAGCGCTTTATTCGTCGCCATAAAGAACAAATTAAAGATTCGGTAGCGGATGCCGTTAATCGTCGTTCTATCACGAATACCGAATCAGGTGAAGATGTATCAATTCCACATAAAGACATCAAAGAACCTATTTTCCATCAAGGTAAAGGGGGCGTAAAAGAACGCGTTCACCCTGGTAACGACCAATTTATCACCGGTGACAAAATTGAACGTCCGAAAGGTGGCGGCTCGGGAAGTGGCTCAGGAGAGGGGCAAGCCAGTCCTGATGGAGAGGGGCAAGATGACTTTGTATTCCAAATTTCAAAAGACGAATATTTGGATATCTTATTCGAAGATCTCGCTTTACCAAACTTGGATAAAAACCAAGTACAGAAAATAACCGAGTGGAAGACCCATCGTTCTGGTTATCAAACGGCAGGCGTACCGGCCAACATTGCCATTGTTAAATCTCTCCAACAATCCCTTGCTCGCCGCACCGCAATGACGGCTGGTAAGCGACGCATGATGCGCGAACTTGAAGAGGAATTAACCCGAATTAAAAATCAAGAACCCGCGTTATTGCTTGAGGAAAATCGACTCAAAGACGAGATAGCTTCTTTGCGTCAGAAAATAGACCGAGTACCGTTTATCGACACTTTTGATCTACGATTCAAAAATTACGAAAGACGTCCAATTCCATCAAGCCAAGCCGTGATGTTCTGTTTAATGGATGTTTCCGGGTCAATGGATCAAGCAACAAAAGATATCGCTAAGCGTTTTTACGTGTTGTTGTACTTATTCTTAACGCGAACCTATGAGAACGTTGAAGTGGTATTTATTCGCCACCATACCCAAGCGAAAGAAGTGGATGAGCATGAGTTCTTCTACTCCCAAGAAACTGGGGGCACGATTGTTTCAAGTGCACTAAAACTGATGAAAGATATCATCGCAGATCGCTATCCGATTGCCGAATGGAATATCTATGCTGCGCAAGCTTCCGATGGCGATAACTGGGCTGATGACTCACCACGATGTAAAGAGCTGCTCGCTAAAAATCTGCTGCCAAGCTGCCAATATTATTCCTATATCGAGATTACTCGTCGTTCACATCAAACCCTTTGGCACGAGTATGAAAAGTTAGGGAATGAAAACGGTAACTTTGCTATGAAAAACATCCGCACTGTTGAGGATATTTTCCCAGTATTTAGGGAGTTATTTAGCAAGGAACACGCTTAGGGAGGCCGCATGACAACGACAACAAAAAAAGCGACGCGAGAAAGATTATCTGACGGTCCTGATTGGACGTTCAACCTGCTAGAGCAATACCATGTGGAAATAAAGCGTGTCGCTGAACATTATCGTTTAGATACGTATCCTAATCAGATTGAAGTGATTACTTCTGAACAGATGATGGATGCTTATTCCAGTATTGGTATGCCAATAAACTACAACCACTGGTCCTTTGGTAAAAAGTTTATTCAAACGGAACAAGGCTATAAGCATGGCCAGATGGGACTTGCCTATGAGATTGTGATTAACTCTGACCCTTGTATCGCCTACCTTATGGAAGAGAATACCGTCACGATGCAAGCACTTGTTATGGCCCATGCTTGTTATGGTCACAATTCCTTTTTCAAGGGTAACTATCTTTTTCAAACATGGACCGATGCGGGTTCGATTATTGATTATCTATTATTTGCTAAGCATTACATTACTGAATGCGAACAAAAGTATGGTGTTAAAGAAGTCGAAGAATTACTCGATTCTTGCCACGCTCTGATGAATTTCGGTGTTGATCGTTATAAGCGACCAGAAAAAATTTCAATTGCTGAAGAGAAATCTCGTCAAGAGGAGCGTGAAACGTATCTTCAATCCCAAGTGAATGATTTATGGCGCACTGTCCCTAAATCTCACAGTGTTGAAGAAGATGTTAAAGTACGTTTTCCAAGTGAACCACAAGAAAATATTCTTTATTTTATTGAAAAACATGCACCACTTTTAGAACCATGGCAACGTGAAACTGTACGTATTGTGCGTAAAGTAAGCCAATATTTTTACCCACAGAAACAAACACAAGTCATGAATGAAGGCTGGGCGACATTCTGGCACTACACTATTTTGAATCATCTTTATGATGAGGGGATTGTATCAGACCGATTTATTCTTGAGTTCTTACACAGCCATACCAGTGTGGTTGCGCAACCCTCATACAACAGCCCCTACTTTAGCGGTATTAACCCTTATGCTTTAGGCTTTGCTATGTTTCGCGATATTAGACGTATTTGTGAAGAGCCTACCGATGAAGATAAAGAGTGGTTCCCAGAACTCGCTGGTAGCGACTGGCTCGACGCAGTTCATTTCGCGATGAAAAACTTCAAAGATGAGAGTTTCATTAGTCAGTATTTGTCACCAAAACTCATACGCGATTTTAAGCTATTTTCGATTGTCGATGATGATAGAAAGAACTATATAGAAATCAGTGCTATTCACGACGAGATGGGTTATCGAGCAATCAGAGAAAAACTCGCAGCCCAGTACAACTTGAGTAATCTTGAACCGAACATTCAAGTCTTCAATGTTGATGTCCGAGGCGATCGCTCGTTGACGCTTGAATATATACCCCACGACCGCATCCCTCTTGATGATGGTTACGATGAGGTAATGAAACATATGTATCGCCTGTGGGGGTTTGATGTCATCCTTGAAGAGCGACAAGAAAGTGGACGACGTGAAATTCTAACAACGTGTCCAAAACGTAACGACTACAACTCGAGTATCTAAATTGCTATTTCCTGTTATATAGAGACCTCTAGATTAAGTCGATAAAAAAGGAGTGCATTCGCACTCCTTTCTATTTTGAGTATCACTCGATTAACCTTGAGATTTCGCTACAATTGCTCGCACAATTTCTAAATCTTCGGGTGTATCAACGCCAGCTGCTGGCGCTTCTTTTGCTACTTCAACATGGATTTTTTCACCATACCAAAGCACACGAAGCTGTTCCAAACATTCAATATGCTCTAAAGCCGTCGGTTCCCAATTAATATAAGTATTAATGAAGCCAGCTCGATAAGCATAAATACCAATATGCCTTAATAGTGGCTGCGCAATCACTTTGCCATTTGCGGCGAAATTATCGCGATCCCAAGGGATACTCGCGCGACTAAAGTACATCGCATAGCCGTCTTTATCCGTAACGACTTTCACCGCATTAGGATTAAATACATCGCTTTCTTCATCGATCTCAACCGCTAATGTCGCCATCGGCGCTTGGCTAGCGGCCAGGTTATCTGCAACTTGAGAAATAATTGCTGGCGGAATCAGAGGTTCATCACCCTGAACATTGACGATAATATGATCATCAGCAATGCCTAGTAATTTCACCACTTCAGCTAATCGCTCTGTTCCTGATTCATGATCAGGTGATGTCATGCAAACAACACCGCCAAACGCTTTCACTGCTGCTTCAACTCTTGCATCATCAGTGGCAATAACCACATTCTCAGCACCCGACTGAAGAGCTTGCTCATAAACCCACTGAATCATTGGTTTGCCGCCGATATCAGCCAGAGGTTTACCTGGAAGTCGAGTCGATTGGTAACGAGCAGGAATGACTACCGTATAAGACATTATCGCCCCTCATCCATGCTCATTTGGCGAGCTTCAGGCTCTAATAAAACAGGGATGCCTTCCTTAATTGGGTACGCCAAGCGATCTAGCTTACAGATCAATTCTTGTTTGTCTTTATCGTAAGTCAGCTTACCTTTACATACTGGGCACGCGACGATTTCAAGCAGACGATGATCCATATTGTTCCTTAACCTCGTTTATTCTATTAAGTACACGTGATTCAGCTTCACTATTAAAACAAGCTGATACTGGTAGATACCACCAATTATCACGAGCAAATTGAGCGCATTTTACCGCGTCTTTTTCTGTCATAATTAGATGATGCCCTTGCTGTGCAAGTGCTTCTAATTGTGATGGTTCAAAATCTTGGTGATCCGCAAAACCTTGCGTACAAACCACTTGAGCAGCAAGTTGCTCAAGAGTAGCAAAAAAGCGTGGCGGATGCCCTATTCCAGCGATAGCGACTAAATTTGATAACGCAGTCACAGGTTTTTTTTCGCCAGTCACCAGATTTACCGCTAAATCCGGCTCTAATTTCATACCTATTTCACCCGCATGAGCCTGCCCACCATTGGTGATAATAAAGTCAACGCTGCTTAAGCGATCAACTTGCTCTCGCAAAGGGCCAAGCGGAATTAACTGTTGATTGCCAAAACGGCGCTGGCCATCCACAACTACAATCTCGATGTCTCGTTCCAGTGCATAGTGCTGTAAACCATCATCAGTGATAATGATATCAACGCCTTGCTCAAGAAGAGCTTTCACCGCTTGAGAACGAACGGGGTCGACAGCGACAGCCGCGCCTGTGCGTTGATGAATCAACTTTGGTTCATCACCACAATGAGCGGTAGGCGTATCTTGAACAACAACAAGAGGATAACTGGGCGCTTTAGCGCCATAGCCACGAGACACAACCCCTGGCTTGTAACCCAATGCTTGGAGTTTTTCCACCAGCCAAACCACTACCGGTGTTTTCCCGTTGCCACCAGCCGTAATATTTCCGACTACAACGACAGGGACGGGTGCTCGATATGTGGCTTTTTGACCATGTTGATATGCATGACGGCGGCGAGTACTGATCAAACCAAACAAGCGACTTAATGGCCACAGCAGTGGCCATAACAAAAATCGCATCGGATGCTGACCGAACCATAATTTTTCAATCACGGATTAACTACCAAACTGAATTCGATGCAGTTGAGCATAAGCACCATCAGACTTAGTAATCAGTTCTGCGTGACTGCCTCGTTCGATAATCTCACCCTCATCAACAACCAAAATTTCATCAGCTTTTTCAATAGTCGACAGGCGGTGAGCAATCACCAAGACGGTTTTATCTTTTTGCAACTCATCTAGTGCCGCTTGAATTGCTTTTTCAGACTCAGTATCTAATGCTGAAGTTGCCTCGTCTAAAATGAGTACAGGAGCGTCACGTAAAAGCGCGCGAGCAATAGCAATACGTTGGCGCTGACCGCCAGACAAGCTAGTACCATTCTCACCAATGACCGTATCTAATCCCTCAGGCATCTTCTCGATAAAGTCCATAGCATGAGCTAGACGCGCTGCGTGCTCAACTTGTTCACGGCTGTATTTATCTTTCGCCGCGTAAGCAATGTTATTGGCAATACTATCGTTAAATAGATGTACGTTCTGAGATACCAAGGCAAAGTGACTACGCAAATTACTCAAAGTGTAATCACGAATATCATGCTCATCTAACAAAATTGAGCCCTCATTTACATCATAAAAACGCGTAAATAAGTTGGCGATAGTACTCTTACCCGAACCAGAACGTCCCACTAGAGCGACCGTTTTTCCTGCCGGAATTGAGAAATTGACGTTCGATAGCGCTGGTTTTTCTTTGCCATCGTAGCTGAACGTCACGTTATTGACTGTTACGTCGCCTTTAACATGGTCATTTTCATAACGGCCGTTATCTTGTTCAGTATCCAAATCCATCAAAGCAAATAAAGTTTGGCTTGCTGCCATACCGCGTTGGAATTCAGACGTCACGTTTGTTAATGCTTTCAAAGGACGCATCAAACCAAACATCGCAGAGAAAACGACAGTAAAGGTACCCGGCGTTAATGTTTCACGAATCGAATCAACACTGGCCAAGAAAAGAACGGTAACCAACGCAATAGATGCGATTAACTGAATGACAGGGTTCGCAATTGCTTGAGCACCAACCAATTTCATTGATTGACGACGCATTTGGTTGCTGACCTCATCAAATCGATCACTCTCAACTTTCTGACCACCGTAACTTAATACGACTTTATGGCCTTTTAGCATCTGCTCAGCGGATGAGGTAACGTGCCCCATTGCTTCTTGCATATTCTTTGAAATTTTGCGGAAGCGTTTTGATACAACACCAATACCCCAAGCAACTAAAGGTGCAATAACGAATAGAACTAAAGAGAGCTGCCAGCTATTCCAGAACATCAAGGTTAGCAAGCCAATAATACTTGCCCCCTCACGCACGATGCTCACCAATGCTCGGCTGGTTGCACCTGCAACTTGCTCAGAATCGTAGGTAATACGAGACAACAAGCCACCGGTTGATTCTTTATCAAAGAAAGAAACAGGCATGCTCATAAATTGGCTAAAAATACCGCGACGCATCAACATGACGACGTTGCCAGATACCCAACTTAAACAGTAAGTCGAAACAAAGCCACTTAGACCACGTACGATCATCATTCCGAAAATAATAAGCGGAAGAATTCTTAAGAAGTCAGATTCTGTATTACCAAAGCCTTCATCAAGAAGTGGCTTAAGCAATGAGACCATATAAGTGTCGGCAATCGCGTTTACAATCAACGCAACAACAGCAACCGCAAGACCGGTTTTGTATAGGCGAATATAAGCCCATAATCGCTGGAAAGTTTGCCAAGTAGTTTCATCTTGATTGAGAGACATAGAAATGCTTAATTTTTCTTAAAATATAAGGACTATTCTAACTCCTTACGTAGCATCTGCCTATACCAAGAGCCGCCTTTCAACTGCCGCATTGTCACCACTTCGACCCGTTTAGGATAAAAAGAGAGGTTTATTTGACCACTAGTCCCGGTCTCTAGCCATTGAATCGCTTTCGCTTGATAACGTTCAACAACCTGTGGGTTAGGTAAAGCCCAACGCCCTGCGTAAGCCGTAGATGCAATCGCAAGCTTCGGCGACACAGCGTCAATAAATTCAGGCAGCGACGATGTTCGGCTTCCATGATGGGGAACCAAAAGAAAATCACTGTCTAATAACTCGGGTTTCCTTAGTAACATCCATTCAGCGACACTATCTATATCTCCGCTTAAAAATACTGAAACATCAGATTGGCGATGAGTTAAACGTAAAACACACGAGTGTGGATTGTAAGCCCTCTGAACTTGTTTCGGAGGCCAAAGCGCCTGCACGTCTATCTCGTTCCATTGCCATTGCTGCCCAGCGATACAGGGCGAGTCTCCAATATCTAATTGACTGGTGATGATTTGGTTTGGCTGCCAAAGCGTTGCTAGCGCCTGCCTACCTCCGGCATGATCGTTATCGGTATGACTTAGCACTAAGGCATCCAATGTATGGATACCTTTCCAACGAAGCCAAGGCATGATGACCTCCTCTGCCATGCTAGAGTTCCCCCAAGCACTACCCGTGTCATATACCCATGCTTGTTGGTCTTGAGCGACCACCACGGATAACCCATGCCCCACATCCATCACAGACACTGACCACAGTGGTTTTATCTCTCGAAACAAAACCATCGAGACACACAGCAATAAGCCAATACCTTTAGCGTAACGATTCAAAAATGGGGCAAATAACAAACATACACAGAGCAGAACTAAAACCTGCTCAGCAATTTTTGAAAGAGCAAACCAACTCGACTGTGCATAGGGAATTAACCACATGACTAAGGACAAACAGACATCAGCCCCATACCAAAGCCACCATGACGAAGCCGGAAGTACCCATTCAACCATCAGAGATAGAAATACCAAAGGGACAATAACGAGGCTAAACCAGGGGATAAAAACTAAGTTAAACAAACTACTACTTAAGCTAACACCGTGAAACATTAATGCCGTAATAGGCGTCATCAATAGCAGCATAAAAAACTGTAAGAAAACCAGAGAACGCCAAAATGTATAGGTGGTGACTTGGCTTGAAACCGCAATAAATACAATCGCAACCGCAATGATAGATAACCAAAAACTCATCGAAGCCGCAGCGAATGGTTGCCAAAGTAGCAGTAGGGCCACCGTCACTAGCCATTTAAACGCTAAAGAAAAACGCCGCCCAACAACAAACAACAAGATGAACAAGCACACCATAATGAGTGCTCGTTGCGTAGGGACGCTAAAACCGGCGAGGTAGGCATAACCGAAAGCAAATAGACCGCCAAAAATTGCAGGAAAGAAAGTGGCCTTGGGGTAAACATAACAAACGACAAAACCCACCGCCCAGCCGACAAGAAAAACGATGCCGACATGTAAACCTGAAATCGCAATCAAGTGACTTAATCCACTCGATTGCAATTGCTTCCACTGAAATTTTGGAATACCACCTCTATCGCCAAACGCCAACGCAAGTAACAAGCCTTGGTTGGTAAAACTATCTAATTGTGTTTTAACTTGGTTATATAGCTGCTGTCGCAAAGAGTAGTGGCTAACAACATAAAAACTATGTTTCGTTTGGACGCGCCCTTTCGCAACAACTCCCATAGCCAACGCATTTTTTTCGCTGTCATAGCCAACTCGATTAAGCCGTCCGCTTTTGGGTTTCAACGTTATTTTTGCTGATATCTGATCACCTATTTGCAATGGAAGTGGCGCAGTCAGGCGTATTTTTGGCAAGTTGACGCTGTTTAATGTTTGCCCATCAATTGATCTGATCACCACTATGCCCTGAAAGCCATGGCTAATTTGCTTAAAAAGGCTGTTTACCTCTCCAATTATGGTAATATTCTGACCTGCTTGAAAGAGCGTTTCTGACTGATGTCTCAGTGCGTTGCCGTTTAGCACTATAATAAAGCAAGCGAACAGCATGCCGCTGAACCATCTAAACCTCTTAAGTCGTAAAGATAGACCCAGGAATAACAGGCACGGAACCGTCCAATACCCTGATGGCATAACTGGCCACAAAGGTGCGGTAAAAATAAGAATTGAGAACGAAGCCAACGTCCAATAACTTAAGTAGAGAGTCATATTTCCCTATGCCAAGAAAATTCATAAAACGCTTTATGCCTGATCACGAGATGATTAAGCGTCAAAAGGCTCTAAAAATTTTTGGCAACGTGCTATATAACCCGAACCTATGGTGTTTGAACCGACGTTCAGCCGCCGGTGCATTTGCGGTCGGATTATTCATGGCGTTTGTACCACTTCCAAGTCAAATGTTGATGGCTGCTGGCCTTGCCATTGCTTGTGGAGTTAATTTACCGCTTTCCGTTGCCTTAGTTTGGATCAGTAACCCAATTACCATGCCGGTCCTTTTTTACTTTGCGTACAAAATTGGCGCATGGGTCATGCACGTACCACCACAGCCTTTCCACTTCGAATTGACGTGGGAATTTCTGCTACACCAAATGTCGACCATTGGACCTCCATTTCTTCTTGGTTGTATGATCTGTGGTATTACCTTAGCGATTGCTGGTTATTTTGGTATCAAAGGATTATGGCGTTACTCTGTTGTACGCAGTTGGCAAAAGCGTCGAGTACGATAAAAATTTCAAGATAATTTTACAAAGGGGAGTGTCCATTATTGCACTCCCCTTATTGATCTTGCTTTAAGACAATGCAAGTCAGGTATGACATTTCAGTACCTCCCTCCCCAACTTCAATACCCTTGAACTCGACCATTGATTTCTACTTTCAGTTTCCTGTCCAAATAGTATTTAAACGATAAAAAAACGGCTACGAATCATCGCAGCCGTTTTTTATTAACCTGTTTGTTAAACGCACAGCATGTAGGAAGCTATATCCATTACTTTGAACTCAGCACTGAAGCTGGGTTAAGTTGGCTTGCTCGTGATGCGGGGTACCATGTCGCTAACAAACTCAGAATAATGGCCGTCGATGACACTAGCACAACATCCGCGACATTAACCTGCGAGGGAAGAAAATCGACAAAGTAGATATCGCCCGACAAAAACTGATGGCCGATGAGCGTTTCCAAGCCTCGAATTAATCCCGTCAAATTATAAGCGACGAGTACGCCAAGAACGCTACCAACAACACTCCCTAACACACCAGAAAACACCCCTTGCCAAACAAAAATCTGTTTAATCAACGAATCTTTGGCGCCCATAGTTCGCAAAATAGCGATTTCTGGTGCACGATCTTTCACCGCCATCATCAAGGTCGAGACAATATTAAAGCTTGCAACACCAATCACCAAAACCATCACAAGATACATAATGGTGCGAACTAATTGAATGTCACGATACAAAAATCCATATTTCTGCTGCCAACTACGAATATAAACGTAAACATTCAGCGTATTACCCGCTTCGCGTACAATTTGTAGCGCATTCAATACGTCATTCACTTTTACCGAAACACCCGTCACTGAATTGCCCATCTTTTTATATTGCTGAGCATCAGCCAGTGGGATCAAGGCTAGATTGTGGTCAATCTGACCATTCAGTGTCAGCAGGCCAGCCACTTTGACTCGTACCCGCTTAGGTGACTGAACTTTAGTTGCACTGCCGGCACTCGGTATCATTAGCGTAATGTAATCGCCAACTTTAACCCCAAGCACATCCGCTACGCCCTTACCAATAATGACTTGCTGCTTACCAGGTTGGAACTCCTGCCACGCTTTTGCATCGATATACTGACTAAGGCTTGAGACACGCGTTTCTTGCAGCGGATCAACGCCACGAACTTCAATCGCTTTTAAATGCTGGCCTTTCTCTGCTAAAGCGGTAAACCGAACATAAGGCGCAGCTGCAACAATGTCAGGGTGCTTCTCAGCCTGCTCTACAACTCGCTGCCAAGGTACAATCGCTTCGTGAACCCCCTCAAATTCACCATGCGCTACCACCGATAAGACACGGTTTTTTAGCTCACGTTCGAAACCATTCATTGCGGATAAACCAATGATGATAACAGCGACGCCGACTGCAATACCTAAAGTCGAAGAGAGCGAAATAAACGAAACCATTTTGTTACGTTGTTTGGCTCGGCTAAAGCGACCGCCGATAAATAACGCTAAAGAAGAAAACACTTATGCGTCCCCCACGCCAACCAACAAACCATCTTGCATGTGTAGCTGACGATCCATTTTTGCGGCTAACTCACCATCGTGTGTTACCACCAAAAATGCAGTGCCTGACTCACGATTTAGTTCTCGCATCAAATCATAAATGGCCAACGCTGTTTTATGGTCCAAGTTACCTGTTGGTTCATCAGCTAAAACCAAATCTGGGTTATTCACTAATGCTCGCGCAATCGCAACTCGTTGTCTCTCACCACCAGAAAGCTCTGATGGACGGTGATCAAGTCGATGGCTTAGGCCAACCTTTTCCAACAACGCTTGTGCAGTTAACTTGGCTTCACTAACTTTCATGCCACCAATTAGAAGTGGCATTGCTACATTTTCGACAGCACTAAAATCCGACAACAGATGGTGAAATTGATAGATAAAACCCAGATGTTTATTACGTAAGCTTGCTTGCTTATTCGAACTTAATGCCGACAAATTTTGGTCAAGGAAAGTAACGTGTCCTTCACTTGCTTCATCCAACGCCCCTAAAATATGCAATAAAGTACTTTTACCAGAACCAGAGGTACCGATAATCGATACCAACTCGCCTCGTTTGAGTTCAAAACTCACACCTTTTAAAACTTGAGTATCTAGAGCCCCTTCTTGATAGGTTTTACTTACATTATGACACTGTAAAAGGTTACTCATATCTCAAAGCCTCAGCTGGTTTTACGGAAGACGCGCGGTAAGATGGAAATAAAGTGGCAAGCAAACTAAGTGCGACCGCCAATACGACAACAATAACAATCTGAACTGGGTCAATCATAATTGGAAGCTCACCGCCAACAGAAAACAATGCAATACCCGCACTGTCTAGTAACGTATTTAAATTACTCGCTAATAAAACGCCGAGTACGCCACCAATAACAGCCCCAATGATACCACTGCTTGCGCCTTGGACCATGAAAATAGCCAAGACACCACGATCGCTCATACCTTGTGTTTTTAAGATGGCGACTTCTGATTGCTTTTCCATCACGACCATAATCAACGCAGAAATAATATTAAAGGCTGCGACTCCAACAATCAGACCCAACATTAAACCCATCATATTTTTCTCCATGCGAACCGCTTGAAACAGCTCCCCTCTTTGGTCGCGCCAATCTTGCCACGCCCAACCGTCAGGTAAAGCTTGCTTACTCAGTTCCCCAACCACAAATGGGTCATTAAAAAACAAACGCCAGCCCGTTACTGTGTCTGCTTTCATTCGCATTAAGCGTGCTGCGTCATCAATATGGGTAATCATCAGCTGTGCATCCACATCAGAACCCGTATTATAAATACCGGCAACCGTGAAAATTCGCTGACTAGGAATGCGCCCTAATGGTGTAAATTGACTGGCGCTGGTTACCATCAAACGCACTTTATCACCAAGGTTAACGTCCATCGAACGCGCTAAGGAAGAACCAATGAAGACCTTGTATTGCCCCGATTTCATTGATGACAATCGGCCTGCAACCAAGTGCTTTTCAATAGGGTCATGTTCATTCGGGTTAATTCCAATAAGCATACCAGCACTTAATTGCTGGGCGCTTTGAATAACCGCTTCACTTTGTACGATTGGCTCAGGATGACCAGCAGAAGAGAGCGCTATAGCAAACTCAGGAGGCGTGGCGGTTAACGGTGTTTTCCCACCATTTTCAGAGACAATAGCCTGAGGCAAAACACCAAGAATACGGCCTTTAAGCTGCGCTTCAAAACCATTCATAACGGAGAGAACCGTCACTAAGGACATCACGCCTATGGTGATTCCTGCTGTCGACATGTAAGAAACAAAACGACTAAATCTGTCGCCGGATCGACCACGTAAATAACGCAATCCGATAAAGGCGGATACTGGATGAAACATAAATGAAACCATTACTGACGATGAGCGAATACTGTAACGATTAATTGACCCATGATATAGCCCTTATTTGCCAAATGATGGTTAAAATGTGTGATAAACAATGACATGCCTTGATTAGTTGATGTGTATGGCGATAATCAGAACATCATAAGAAGGAATAGTTTCATGTCAGACCAAGAATTTTTTACCGTCAACCACTCTATGGCCATAAATATTGAGCCTCTCAGTGATGATTTTACCCTTCCTTCTTACCCAGAATTTGAAGCAGAGATCCCTCTTCCTTTTATTGTTGCCAGCGAGTTTAGCCAACTGGAGCAACTCAATGACAGTGCTCACGCCGAACTAAGGAAAGGGGAATTCAAGCAATTGGTCACCTTGCTTGATACTCAAAATGCAAAATTAAATCTGCTACTCACTTTCATGCTTTCCCAACAAGATGATGCAAGCCACCGTTTTCAAACTACCGCTTTTGGCGCTAGCCAATTCACTTTTCGTAGTTCAAATTCCCTAAACGAGGGGCATCTTGTTCGAGCAAAGCTATTCTTAGAACAACCAGCAGCAGCTATTTATTGCTACGGCCGAGTGGCCAACTGCCAAGTTGACGATAACCAATTTCTAATCACGGTCAAATATGAGCGACTGCGTGAGGTTGATCAAGACCTCTTGATCAAAGCCGCATTAATGCAGCAACAAAAGCTACTTCGCCAGCGTTCTCTTAACCGTGATAAATAATTCGAAAGTTCCATTATGACAAAATCAAACTTACTGAATTTAACAAACCCTAGCCGCGCTGGGGACAAGAAATACATTGGTAACCTACATGGTGCCAGTCTTGCTCTTGCTATTGCAGAATTAGCACAGCAACATAACGGACATACTCTTTTAGCGACGCCTGATCCACAAACTGCGCTAAAGCTACTGCAAGAAATCGAACAGTTTACATCTCAAGAAGTGGCGCTATTCCCTGATTGGGAAACTTTGCCATACGATAATTTCTCACCACACCAAGAAATTATTTCAGATCGTATTGCTCGTCTATATCAACTTCCGACTCAAACGAGTGGCATTACGATTGTTCCAATCAGTACGCTATTACAACGACAGTCACCCCGTGATTTTCTCATTCAGCATACGCTAATGGTAAAGGTGGGCGATCTCTATTCGTTAGATAAGCTAAAAATGCAACTTGAGAAGTCTGGCTATCGTCATGTAGATCAAGTATTTGGCCCTGGTGAATATGCGAGTCGTGGTTCTATTCTCGATCTCTTCCCTATGGGTTCAAATGACCCATTCCGCATCGATTTTTTCGATGACGAGATTGATACTATTCGTACTTTTGATCCAGAAAACCAACGTTCAATCGGTGACATTCAAGAGATCCGCCTGTTACCGGCGCATGAATTCCCGACCAGTGAAGTTGCGATTGAAGATTTTCGTATTCGCTGGCGTCAACGTTTTGAAGCGCGACGAGAGCCAGAATCGGTGTACATGCAAGTATCTAAAGGCACTTGGCCTGCAGGTATCGAGTATTGGCAACCGCTGTTTTTTGATCATACCGAAACGCTTTTCGATTACATCGACACTCAAAGCCAACTAATTACCGTTGGTAATATCGACGCTGCGATTGATACTTTCCTTGCAGACGTCGATTACCGTTACGAACAGAGAAAAGTGGACCCACTACGTCCGCTTCTTCCACCTAATGAGTTATGGCTAAAAAAAGATGACCTTTACGCAAACTTCAAGCAATTTGGTCAACTCAATCTAAGCGTTGATGCCATCCCAGAAAAAGCGGGACGCAGCAACTGCGTTATTACTGCCCTGCCTAATATTGCGGTTCAACACCAGCATAAAGAGCCGATGTCCGCATTACGTCAGTTTAGCGAAAGCTACTCAGGTAAAGTGGTCTTTTCAGTCGAATCAGAGGGGCGTCGTGAAGCGCTACTTGAATTACTTCAACGCATTAAATTGCGTCCAATTGAAGTCGCAAGTTTTCACGAGGCTTTAAGCAGCAAAGAAAAATTCACATTGATACTCGGTTCTGCTGAACACGGTTTTCTGTTTGGCGAGCAACACCTTGCGCTGATTTGTGAAAGTGATTTACTTGGCGATCGCGTTATTCAGCGCCGCCGTAAGGATCGTAAAACAACCAATAGCGATGCGGTCATTCGCAATTTGGCCGAACTAAAAATCGGTCAACCGGTCGTACATATCGATCATGGTATCGGTCGCTACCTTGGCCTACAAACCCTTGAAGCCGGTGGTATCACCACTGAATACGTAACTCTTGAGTATCAAAATGAGGCCAAGCTGTATGTGCCTGTTGCTTCACTCAACTTAATTGGTCGTTATTCTGGCGGCGCTGAAGAAACAGCCCCCTTACACCGACTTGGTGGTGAAGCATGGACGAAAGCTCGCCGTAAGGCCGCGGAAAAAGTTCGCGATGTTGCCGCTGAACTGCTCGACGTATATGCCAAACGCGAACTCAAACCTGGGTATAAATTTGTCCTTGACCGAGGCCAATACGCAACATTTAAAGCGGGATTCCCATTTGAAGAAACCGATGATCAGTCAATGGCCATTAACGCCGTACTCTCTGATATGTGCCAAGCTAAAGCGATGGATCGTTTAGTCTGTGGTGATGTCGGCTTTGGTAAAACTGAAGTGGCCATGCGCGCTGCGTTCGTTTCGACCGATAATGGCAAACAAGTCGCGGTTCTTGTGCCGACGACCCTGTTAGCTCAACAGCATTTTGAAAACTTCCGAGATCGATTTGCCAACCTACCAATTCGCGTGGAAGTGTTGTCGCGCTTTAAAACCGCAAAAGAACAAAAAGTGATAATGCAAGATATCGCCGATGGCAAAGTTGACCTCATTGTCGGTACACACAAATTGCTTTCAAGTGATATTCAATTCAAAGATCTTGGCTTACTGATCGTTGATGAAGAACACCGATTTGGTGTGCGCCAGAAAGAGAAAATGAAAGCAATGCGCGCTGACGTTGATATTCTGACGTTAACCGCAACACCAATCCCAAGAACCCTCAATATGGCCATGAGTGGCATGCGTGATTTATCCATCATTGCAACCCCACCCGCTCGACGTTTGGCGATCAAAACTTTTGTTCGTCAACATGATGATAACGTCATCAGAGAGGCTGTATTGCGTGAAATCATGCGTGGTGGCCAAGTTTATTTCTTGCACAATCAGGTTGAATCCATTGATAAAGTCGCCGCTGATCTTGAAAAACTGATCCCTGAAGCTCGAATCACCACCGCACATGGACAAATGCGTGAACGCGAACTTGAGCGAGTCATGAATGATTTTTACCACCAGCGCTTTAATCTTTTGGTCTGTACGACCATCATTGAAACAGGTATAGACGTGCCAACCGCGAATACCATCATCATGGATCGCGCTGACAACTTAGGTTTAGCTCAGTTACACCAATTACGTGGTCGTGTTGGTCGTTCACACCATCAAGCCTATGCGTACTTGCTGACGCCACACCCAAAAGCGATGACGAAAGATGCAATCAAACGTCTTGATGCCATTGCCTCTTTGGAAGACCTCGGTGCTGGCTTTACCTTAGCAACCCACGATTTAGAAATTCGTGGTGCTGGTGAGCTATTAGGCGACGAGCAAAGTGGTCAAATCCATTCAATTGGCTTTAACCTCTATATGGAGATGCTTGAACAAGCAGTTGAAGCATTAAAAGAGGGCAAAGAACCATCTCTTGATGAGTTATTGCGTGAGCAAACCGAAGTTGAAATGCGCTTACCTGCGCTACTACCGGACGATTACATTCCGGATGTAAACACTCGCTTATCTATGTATAAACAGATCGCTAGTGTTTCGGACCACGACGAATTAACTCAGCTTAAAATCGAGTTAATCGACCGATTTGGTTTACTGCCTGATGCAGCGAAAAACTTATTATCGGTCGCTGAGGTGAAAATTGAGTCAGCACGTCTTAAAATTAAGAAGATTGAGGCGCACGATAAAGGTGGCTTTATCGAGTTCTATCCAGACGCTGACATTAACCCAATGTATTTAGTTAAACTATTGCAATCTCAGCCTCAAAAATTCGCTATGGATGGACCAACTCGCTTTAAGTTTACGGTACCATTAGTGGATAGGCGTCAACGTTTACAATTTATTAACGACATATTGAATGAGTTTCAGCAAAACCGTTTACCAAAAGCCTAGTATTTAAACCGAGATAGGTTTCTCAGCATTTATTAAAATAAATGTTTTCAAGTAATTGTTAACAAGACGAAAAACTTGAAGTGAGTTGAGATACAATGGGTATATTACTTTCGAAGTGCTATGCACTGGATATGGAGCTACAATGAAAAAGCTGATTCCACTCCTACTCTTTTTTGTTGCCCTACCTAGTTGGGGACGACAATTTGATATAGAAGTGATCATTTTTAAACGCGCAGTCGATGCAGAGCAAACGACCGAATCTTGGCCAAATGTGTTACCTAAAGTAAGTTTAGAGGGCACTGGCAATATGAGCGATGCCAATTACCGTTCTAAGAAAGGCGTCTCGATGCTACCAAGATCGGCATATCGTTTGGATGATCAGGCTCAGCAATTGCGGAACCACGCTGGTTTTTCAGTATTAATGCACACTGCATGGCGTCAAGGTGATCGTGGTCGACTTTCTGCCCCAATTTTCCACATCCAAGCAGGTAAAGACTTTTCATCGCAATTCAACAGCAATGGAATGCCTGTAGGTAGCTCAAATGTGAGCCAAGTAATTGATGGCGTAACGGAGCAAACTATTCCAGGCCCTGTCTATGAGCTGGATGGAACATTCCAAGTCTACGTAGAACACTATCTATACGCTGATGTCGCCTTAGATTTGAAAGAACCAAGTGTTCGCGATGTTGTACTTGAAGATCGTATTGTAGAAGACGAAACCGCGCTAGCACCAACTTCTACTGATGATACTGTACAAGTTGGCATGATGACGGAAATTTCACCAACGGTTCATACTGAGGAATTTTTGAAGAGCTATCGCATGGATCAAAAACGTCGCATGCGCAGTAATGAGACACACTTCCTAGACCATCCATTAATGGGGATGATCATTCAAGTTCGTCGCGTTGAATAACATTTGAAATGCCCTCGATTGAGGGCTTTTTTATGCAAAAATTTATGACTCCAGACTATCAAATCATCACTCGCCACTTAGTGCTTAGACTCATTACACACGAAGAGAGCTTTGAGCTACAACAACGGGTGTGTCACTCCCCAACTCTACACCAATGGATTGATTGGTGTTCGCCGGCGTTTACCCTTAAAGAGGCAGAACGATTCGTTCTTATGACCCGATTAAACTGGGTTAAATCCGAATCCTACGGGTTTGGTATATTCCTACGCTCAAACGAAACATTAGTGGGTATGGTCGCTATTAATGAACTTTACCATACATTCAATATGGCTAGCGTCGGTTACTGGATAGCGGATAAATTCCAACACCATGGCTTCGCTAAAGAAGCGCTCGATGCCTTAATTGAATTTTGCTTTGCGATGCTAAAAGTGACGAGAATTGAAGTTATCTGCTCTCCGGATAACAAGCCAAGTCAAAAATTAGCCACAGCATGTGGGGCTGAATTTGAATCATTAGCGAAGAATCGCTTTATCTTCAATGGTCAGCCTCAGGTTGGGGCCGTTTATTCCATTATTCCTGAATAAAGCTAAGTCTGTATTTTACCCCAATTTTTTCACCATATTATCAAAGATAACATTCTCTGAATTCAGGGTGGCAACAAGATTTAGAGATAAAAAAAAGAGCTCAGAAGAGCTCTTTTTTTTATTAGTTTATTTTGTTCGCCGCTATTAATGCAGCTTCAAATTTGGACGCAATACGCGGTTAATGCGCCCCATCAAAATAATTAAACCGGTTTTCACCACACCATGCAAAGCCATTTGGTGCATGCGGTAAAGTGAAATGTAGACGACGCGAGCAATATGTCCCTCGACCATCATCGAACCTTTAGTTAAGTTCCCCATCAAGCTACCTACAGTTGAGAAACGGCTCAATGAAACTAGCGAACCATGGTCTTTGTACAAATACGCTTTCAATTCACGCCCACTAAGTAATGCAACAATATTTGAAAATGCGCGGCTAGCCATTTGGTGTGCAGCTTGAGCACGAGGCGGTACAAATGAACCATCAGGTTGAGTGCATTGTGCCAAATCGCCAATCACGAAAATATTGTCATCACGTGTCGTTTGTAGCGTATCTTTCACTACTAACTGGTTAATGCGGTTAGTTTCAAGTCCAGCAATATCTTTAATAAAGTCTGGAGCTTTAATACCAGCAGCCCACACCATAATCTGTGCCGGAATAAATTCGCCATCTTTAGTCGTTAGGCCGTTTTTATCGGCCTTTGTTACCATTGTTGCTGTGCGCACATTTACGCCTAGCTTGGTTAGTTCTTGATGCGCGGCACTTGAAATACGTGGCGGTAATGCTGGCAATATACGTTCACCAGCTTCAACTAAATTCACGTTGAGTTTGCTTGAGTCCAGATCACCAAAACCGTATGTACGTAGCTCTTTAACCGCATTGTGCAGCTCAGCTGAAAGCTCAACACCCGTTGCACCGGCGCCGACAATAGCAATATCTACCGTACCGTTACCATTTTTCGCGTGTAGCTTTAAGAACTCATTGTTCATATTGATTCGGAAACGATGTGCCTGCTCAGGGCTATCAAGGAAAATACAATTATCCCTTACACCCGGAGTATTGAAGTCGTTCGATGTTGAACCAATCGCCATCACAAGAATATCATATTCAATCTCGCGGCTTGGCATGAGCAGTTCACCCTGCTCATCAGTTAACTCATGTAAAATAATGACCTTTCTTTCACGATCAATATCTTCAAGGCTACCCATCTGAAAATCAAAGTTGTGGTTTTTCGCATGTGCTCGATAACTTAATGCGTCCACACCCTCATCTAACGATCCTGTTGCCACCTCATGCAGCAAAGGTTTCCATAGGTGACTTGCTTTGCGATCAACCAATGTTATTTTTGCTCGACCTTTACGTCCAAGAGTTCGACCTAGTTTGGTTGCAAGCTCTAAACCACCAGCACCACCACCTACTACGACAATTCGCGTCATCGCAACTATCCTCTAAAAATATCAATAAAATACAATTCAAGCCGACTGTGTCGTCTCGATAAATTCTTAAACAAGCATAGAATCGGGCATGCTTCAGAGGGTTCGTCTACTCACACCTTGATTGGGAATCAACAAAACAGTTTCAGATTGGTAAAAACAGGCTAATTTCACACGTTACTCAACTTTTATTGATATTTATCAACTTTTTTATTATTTAGCTATTATATAGGCCAAAACGCACCACGCAACCACTCTTTGACCTGCGTCACTAAAAAATAGCTATTTCGTCACTTCCCAGGATCGTTTGATGAAAAAAAAGCGCCCCCGTATCACGGATGGCGCTTTTATATCTTATATCTATCTCCAAGCATCACAAGTTCACTTGGCTATGTATTCTTATTTTGTATTTTTGAATGCTTTGATCGCTTGTAGGTGATGAGATATCTTCGAAAATTTATGCGTCTGATCTTCATCCCAAACAATAGGATAGTATCCTGTCAATTCAGATTCCGTTACCTCGTTATCATGAATTTCGTCGTTACGAGAAAGAACAACCATACAGCGATCTTTATTTTTCACTCTAAACTGCTCGACACATTTAGTCGCAATGTCTTCGTACTCCTCTGGGCGATCAATACGACCAGCCATGGTCACTTCTGGATGCAAGTTCGGGTTAAAAATAACCTGTTTTATCCCGCAAAGAAAACCAATTCTCTCAGACCAAAAACCACCCAAACCAACCCCACAAATAATTGGGTCTTCATCGTCAGATTGCTCGATGACTTTGTGGACTTCCTTAAGCAGATGTTGCATATCATGCTTTGGATGCAAAGTACTGTAGTTAATGAAACGAACATCGTCATCGATAAACTGCAACTGCAGCACTTTCTCATGGTTGCCCGGACTCGTGGAATCAAAGCCGTGTAAATAAATAATCATGAATACTTCCCCCTAGGCTAATTATATAAATCTACCACGAACGCTAGGGTTTAAAAGGACGATGTACAACAATCTATTAACCAAAAAGCAAAACAGTGATCTTAGTGACAAAAATCACACTGCATCTGTTGAGCCTGTTCAAGATAATAGTCATCACCCCATAACTGGTGAGCAAGAAGGTACCATAACATTGCCATCATTGAAGCACGTGGTTTCCACGCCAAGACCCCCTCCACCCAGTCATCGATACCATCAATTCCCCGCATTTTACAGTAACGAAATACAGCTTGTTCAGGTACCTCTTCTGCTACCGAAATACTCAGCATCAAATCGAGTCGTGGATCCGCAATAGCAGCATATTCCCAATCAATAATTCGATGTTGTTCGCCGGTATCAACCATGTTGTATCCCGCAAGATCGAAGTGGCAAAGTGCGCTTCCAACATCAGCCAATATGGGTGGTTTGCGCCACTGTTGGTAAATTTCTGAGGCCGCTTCTGTTTTATAGTGAGATTGAAGCAGCATCCAATAATGATCGACGCGTGCAGTGTAATTAAATGGTGCGATAGGGATACGTTGCTTATCTAACTCATGGACTTGCACTAGTGATGCGAGTAACTGATCAAATGGCAAACCGTCGGTTAATGATGTCCCCTCGATCCACTCCACCAATAATCCATGTTCACTTACATGAATCGGTTTAGGGCCGAGTCGGCTCTTTTCTATCGCCGATAAAATCTGAAACTCTTGAAAGCGTGAAATGGAAAAAGCCTTGGTTATTTGTGTCGTTGGTCGCCACACAAAAGCTGCCCCATTATGTTCAACAATTTTCCAGCAACGATTGGTTAATCCCCCGGTCAACGTTTGTGCGTATTCGGGGGGAATAGTAAAGAAGTGATCCAATGACAATAGAGATCGATCTAACTGACAAGCTTCAACCCATGCCATTCTTGCCATAAGTCACTTCTCCTTTGGTTACTAACCAGATTTACAAGCCAAATAGGCTCTTTGATTCTTGTTTACGGATTTCAGTCTCGTCAGCCCACTCAATCAGGCCTGTTTCTAAATCCATCAAACGCATGGTCATCTTGTAGTATACATCTCGGTCACTACCATCTGCTTTCGCAATACTTGAAAGGTTGCCATACAACATGTACTGAGCACCGACCATTTTACCAAACTGGATTGCTGTTGATTGATTGACGAGTTCATCATTATTTTGGAAGTTCAGCTGTTTTCTCACTGATTCAACACGGTCCATATCAACAAAACGGAATTTTCCTGAATTCAGCATCTTAGTGCTGATGGTATCGGTGATAGATTCAGTATCAATGTGTTCACTGGTTTTATTTTTTATACGCTCAACAAAAACAATTGGGCGAGAATTACGTGTGATGGCAGCAACTGAGCCTGACATCATCATGCTATCAACCATTTCTCCAGCAATTTTTTGTAAGTCTGTCGACCCAAAATCAATGGTCGTGGTTTCGACGGCTTGGGCGTCACCGTAACTAACTTTGTTTGAACAGCCACCCAAAATTACCGCTAACCCCATTAAAGCAATGACACTCTTTTTCATTACTGGTACCTCAATTTGTTGTTGTATCAATTCGTAAAACTAAATCTATATTTGCGTCGCTGTTTTTTGATCACTTTATTATTGATCATTTTCACGTATTTGAACGCGGAACTGAGTCCCATTCGGATTGACCGAGACTTCAGATACGGCAACGCTTTCTTTACCACGTATAATCAATTGTCGCCAAGGTGCTAACTTGGTATTGACCTCTAAACCTTGGTTATCATACCAATAGAAACGATATAAAATGTTCTGGTCACCGCTATATTGGCTATTAAGACGAACAACACCACGGGTGTGTCCATCAACTTGAACTGTTGTAATATCCGCAATCTCAAGGCGGCTACCCAAAACGTTATCGCCAAACAATACTGTTTGTGACTCACCATCAATGCGCAAGCCTGCGGTATTCTTTGCACAACCCATCAGTAACAGCGCCATCGTCGCCGCTATCAACCATTTTTTCATTACAATGTCCCTAACTGTTTATGCCAAATCGTCGCATGACTACCTTGGCGAGATAACCAAACCAATGCGGTTTGCCCTTCTTTCACACTAAATGTGTAAGACTGTCCATCCAGAACAACCTGTTGTTTACCCGCTGCTACCAATTGGCTTGCACTATAGATGGAGGCTGGTAACGTCTGCCAACTACGCGTATCGGGTTGCTCAGTTAATGTATTCCATACATTAAAAATCAAATTCCCAACATCATCACCATTAGTTGCTTCGCGACGCAATTGTTCCTTAGCAACAACACGTAATGCTTGGCGTAAAATTAATGATGGCATTTTCTCAGACAGATCATTTTTTGCCATCAAGTTCACATCCGCTAATAACGAACTTTGAACCTTAGCCCCATTTATTTGCAATGGCATCGGATACGGTGTCACATTCGTGGGATAGTATGGTAGAGCAATAGAATACCAAGCACTTCCCCCACGGCTGTCAAATATTGGCAAAGTTTGTTTCCAACCTTGACGAGCCTGAACAATCCCCTGCTCTTCTATAAAAATAACGCGACTTTGTCCCTTAGGAATGGGTTTCCCTTTCCCGTAGCGCTTTTCTAGCTGAACGAGGTCTTGATTCATGCCGAGGTTTCTCGCCACCCGTCGCGCACCATCGAATACGGCGATATTGTCTGGAGCAACAGCTAAAGCGCGTCGGTAGTCAACATAAGCGTCATTAAGATTGCCATCCGCTTCATAGAGCAACGCGGATAAATAAAGAAGATATCCATTTTGAACCGCTTGGAGAGTTTTACCCGCATCAGGGTAATTGGCCAAAATACTGCCTAAGTTTGGACTCAAGCCCTGTGACTTCATTTGCTCTTGGGCTGCTTCAAGCTCTTTTTCTCGAACTTTACGCGCATTTTCTTGAACCTGATTCGCACGACGCATTTCAACTAATGCACCCTCTATACTGTTTTTTTGAAGATAGTTCAACCCGAGGTATAAATGGAGAAAACCAAGTTCGTAATCAGATGGCTGGTAAATATCTAAGTTATCATTGGTCGCCAATGAACCGATACTACTCGCGGTATTAGAGAGGGATATAATGGCTTTATCTTGTTCAATGCGAACGGCTTTATCACTCAGTTCGAACGACGATTTACTTTGAGGATACTGCTCGTCTAAATAGAAGACCCGTCCACGTTCAAAATTATCGAGAATATCACCAGCAATTTGTTCTGGGAGTTCTTCCACCGCTTGTTGATAATTGCCTACCTTGACGGATTGATAAACTGATTCATTTTGCGCAGAGTAGTGACTAAAGAGATTTCCTGCAGACAGATTGGCGCAACCGGTCAATAAAAGACCGCTGCATAATATGCAGATGAGTCGAATACTAATACTCAATTCGTACTCCCTGTTTTGAAGAAAGCACGGCCTAGCTGCCATGCTTTATCATTGATATTTAGAATGATATGGGGCTAGTTAACCTAAAAGCATAGGACCAAGAGGACGACCGCCGACTAAGTGCATATGCACATGATAAACTTCCTGACCACCATGCGCGTTACAGTTCACAATCAAACGGTAACCATCTGCATCAATACCATCTTCTTGAGCAAGTTTCTTCGCAACAGTGAACATACGGCCCATTGTCAATTCATCATCCGCTTCAATGTCATTCACCGTTGGGATTAATTTATTTGGCACGATCAATATATGGCTAGATGCGCGAGGGTTAATATCACGAAACGCCGTAACAAGATCATCTTGATAAACTACATCCGCTGGTATCTCTTTACGAATAATTTTACTGAATATTGTTTCTTCAGCCATTGAAGTACTCCATTTAAGACAGTTAAGCTTTGTTTGTGTATGAGTATGCGATAAGCCTTACAAAAGCTCAATAAAAACAGTGTTCATTACTCTTTTACCCTTGCTTCAAACGTAAACTCATCGATGGCGAGAAGTTAAATGATAACCCATTGTCAAATCAAGATAGATTGTGATTCAGGTCACCCCCATGACAGAGCAATGTCAATAATCTCCCAAGCGAAAGATTATTTTATACTCGCCCTTGTTTTTTATATACCCTGTCATCATATGGTTATCTAGGCTTGCATGCTTTTATTCTTTCAATTTCAGCAAGCCAAACATGAGGATAAAATATGGCAGTTCATGTTGGCATTATTGACCAAGACCCAATTCGCTTAGTCACGCCCCTGCTCGACAACCGCACTATCAGCAATCACATTGTATTCATCGGGATTAAAAGTCAGGAAGAGATGTACTCTCGGCTCAACAGCGTTCTAGCCCAGCGAGATATCACTTCTGAGTTTTTTGAAATTCCTAATGTGGCAAATACCTCCAAAATCAAACAAGCATTGAACGTTCTAGCCGCTGACTTAAAAGCGCGAGGGGAAGAAGTAAAACTCAATGCAAGCTGTGGATTACGTCATCGCCTTCTCTCTGTTTATGAAGTATTTCGCACATTTCGCTGGCCGATTTTCGTTATAGAGCCAAACACTGACCGATTATGCTGGCTCTACCCAGATGGAAAAGAAGACACCCAATTACAAGACCGCATCACCATTTCTGATTATCTCACCATTTTCGGTGCTCGAGGTGAGTTCAATGAGCACGACCTCCCTCCTCAGCTCGATAAACAACTATACGAATTAGGTGAACGTTGGGCTGGTAACGCATTAGAATTGGGCCCAGGCCTAGCCACACTTAACTACCTAGCAACAACTTGTCGCAAAGAACAACGCCTTGATGTTGAACTTTCAGAAAAACAGCAGGGTTATCGCGAACTCAACATGCTCTTAACGGATTTGGTTGAAGCCAATATCGCGACTTATGAAAACGGCATTCTGACTTTCATGAATGAAGATGCCCGCCGCTTTTCAAATGGTGAATGGCTTGAAACTCTCGTCCACAGCACTGTTCGCCAAATCCAGCAAGACATGCATACCATTCAAGATAGTTCTCTCAATGTTCAAGTCTATCGCCAACTAGGTGAGCGCGAAGTACGTAATGAGTTAGATGTCGCGTCTGTCGTAAATAACAAACTCCATATCATTGAATGCAAAACCAAAGGTATGCGAGATGATGGCGACGATACTTTATACAAACTTGAATCTTTGCGCGATTTACTGGGTGGTCTCCAAGCACGTGCAATGCTGGTGAGTTTCCGTCCTTTAAGATACAACGATATTACTAGGGCAGAAGATTTAGGCTTGGCACTGATTGGCCCTGACGAGCTAAAAGATCTGAAACGACATCTGTCAGAATGGTTTGAAGAAGCTGGTGGTCAAGAAGATTGTGACAACTGCTAATCGTAATCAAACATTTAGATAGTTACTGAATTTAAAAGGCCTCGATTTTATCGAGGCCTTTTTGTACAACTAACTTTGTAACACAAGCATATATTCAATTAACTGCTTATGCTAACGTTAATAAGTGAGATCTTATTAATGATCATCTTCAGTGAAATTAGTCGGTAGCGTGGTTTTCATTTCATTCCAAATCTGTCCACTCGCCAAACCGTAATTTCGAACCACAATTAGAATTTGGTCACGATCACCAGTTTCACATATTCTCAACAAATCACGATAAAATGTCAGTGCCAACTGACGTGATTCGGTATTTGAAAAGTAGTAACTGCCTACTCGATCATAAAGTTTTTTCAAACCATTAAAGATCAGACCATAAATTTGATTCCCTGAATGAAATGCTAGGCGTTGAAATAACATGTAATCATAAAAATTAAATGTTTTAGCAATTAAAATTTCTTCACGCTTGGCTAAATCTTTTTCACCATCATCTTTAATATGTTGCTTAATTTTGTCTGCGTATGGAGACGATGCCATAAACGCATTCCAAGACTCGGCCGCTAACAACGCTTCACAAGATTCAATAACGTTAGTAATGGTTCGTTCTGCATTTTCTTTATTCGCTTTAAATGCATAACGCATAAATATTGGGCTGATATTTGTACGTGCTGCAAGCAAATCTTCTACGATAGAGGTCGCATTATCAGCATCTAGTGTCATCAACGTATCTAAAATATGCAAACCAGATGTTTCCATAAACTGATTAACTTTAGTCGGTTTGCCGTGTTGAATCGTTAACCAACCATCACGAGCTAAGCGTTGAAGCACTTCTCGTAACGTCGTACGTGTGACACCAATTAATTCAGACAATTCGCGTTCTGCGGGAAGAATAGAACCAGGAGGAAAACGTCCTTTCCAAATGCTTTCAATAATGTATTTTTCTGCAAAACCAGCTGGGCTCTTTGCCTTAATGACCATTAATTTCGTGTCCAATATTGTTGTTATACGGGCGTATAAACTCATCATACCACTAGTTTATACGTATCGGAAACAAGCCATCGGTAAACTTATGGTAAAACCCTTGTAGAGTATTTGCACTAATTCTGTTTAAAAACTAACAAGGGGAAAACAGGACGACTAATACGTTTTTTTACTATTTTAAAGTGTTTCACTCTGCTCTCCGAGCCTATTTCCATTGATATCGTCTAAAAACAAACCATCACAAAACCATCAAACATCTTATTAATATTTACTGCAATGTCTTCACAAATCATTCTAATTTAGATGTTTCATTAGAACACGCTATTCCAAGGCTTTTTTTAAAACTCGAATAAATTATTTACTCTACCCAGATCGCGTTTTTAGACAAAAAATCACCGACTAAATTGCCAATAGTTACTTAAATATTGACTAAAACGATTCGAAGAGTAGAGTGACGACCGAAGTAAAGAAGAGCTTGTCTTTCTCAAGGAACGACTTGGCAAGACCACATTTATGTTATCGATGTTGTTTTTTCTAAGTCACTGTCGGAACGGCTAGTTTTTGTTCGTCCGTTTTATGGATACAAGTACGCGCAGTGTCTATTCACAACAACAATTAAGAGTATTAATATCATGCCGATGTCACTCGGAAACGCATTTATTAAGAACTTTCTTGGTAAAGCGCCTGATTGGTACAAAGTTGCCATTTTCTCATTTCTCATTATTAACCCAATTGTATTTTTCTTCATCGACCCTTTCGTCGCTGGATGGTTATTAGTTGCTGAATTCATCTTCACTTTAGCAATGGCCTTAAAATGCTACCCTCTTCAACCTGGTGGTTTACTGGCAATCGAAGCTGTTGCTATCGGTATGACAAGTGCCGAACAAGTAAAACATGAACTCGTTGCCAATATTGAAGTTCTTCTATTATTGGTATTCATGGTTGCTGGTATTTATTTCATGAAGCAGCTTCTGCTGTTTATATTTACTAAGCTATTACTGGGTATCCGTTCAAAAGTATTGCTTTCAATGGCTTTCTGTTTTGCGGCGGCTTTCCTTTCTGCGTTCCTCGATGCACTGACAGTTATTGCTGTAGTTATCAGCGTAGCAGTCGGTTTCTACTCGATTTACCACAAAGTCGCTTCTGGCAACTTAATCGGTGATCACGACCATACACAAGATGAAACCATCACAGAACTAACTCGTGATGATCTTGAAAACTACCGTGCGTTCCTACGTTCTCTATTAATGCATGCGGGTGTAGGTACGGCTCTTGGTGGTGTAATGACCATGGTTGGCGAACCACAAAACCTCATCATTGCAGATCAAGCTGATTGGCTATTCGCTGAATTCTTAATCCGCATGGCGCCAGTAACTATCCCAGTATTTTTCTGCGGTATGCTAACTTGTGCTTTAGTTGAGAAGTTCAAAGTCTTCGGTTACGGTGCTGAACTTCCTGATAGCGTGCGTCAAATCCTAGTTGATTTCGATAACGAAGAACGTAAGACTCGTACAAATCAAGATGTTGCGAAACTTTGGATTCAAGGTGCTATCGCGGTATGGTTGATTGTTGGCCTTGCTCTGCACGTTGCAGCAGTTGGTCTGATCGGTCTATCTGTCATTATCTTGGCTACAGCATTTACCGGTGTTATTGAAGAGCACTCTATGGGTAAAGCGTTTGAAGAAGCTCTACCCTTTACTGCACTACTAGCAGTATTCTTCGCGATTGTAGCGGTAATTATCGACCAAGAGCTATTTAAGCCTGTAATCGATGCAGTACTTGCGGTTGAAGATAAAGGTGCTCAGTTAGCATTGTTCTACGTCGCAAATGGTTTACTTTCAATGGTATCAGACAACGTATTCGTTGGTACTGTATACATCAATGAAGTAAAAGCGGCACTGATTGACGGCCAAATTTCTCGCGATCAGTTCGACTTACTTGCAGTAGCAATCAACACAGGTACTAACCTACCATCAGTAGCAACACCAAATGGTCAAGCAGCGTTCCTATTCCTATTGACGTCTGCACTTGCACCATTAATTCGTCTATCTTATGGTCGAATGGTTATCATGGCATTGCCATATACTATCGTGTTGGCACTTGTTGGTCTTGCTGGCATCGTATTCTTCCTAGAGCCTGCAACTGCATGGTTCTATGACGCTGGTTGGATCTCTCAACATGCGAGTGCTGTAACTCAAGCGGTATCAGGCGGTCACTAAATTTCCCTTGATTAGGGAACCGTTCCACGTTAAAAAGCTCTGAGTATTCAGAGCTTTTTTATTTCTGCAAAGGACAATACCCGTGAATTTTCTTTCGACACTCAAGTCGTTTTCTCAAGGAAGACTATCTTGGTTGCTTCTTCTTATCTTTATTGTATTTTTTGAAGCATGCGCACTTTTCTTCCAACATGTCATGAATTTGGCTCCATGCGTCATGTGTATTTATGAACGTGTCGCAATGCTTGGCATTGGTGCTGCAGCTCTATTTGGCCTTATTGCGCCAAGCAATGGTGTAATTCGCTGGGTAGGCTTACTCGCTTGGGCGGCAAGTGCATATAAAGGCCTTATGTTGGCGTTACAACATGTGGATTATCAATTTAACCCGTCACCATTTGCGACTTGCGACCTTTTTGTCACGTTTCCTGACTGGGCTCCGCTCAATAAATGGGTACCATGGATGTTCGATGCCTACGGTGATTGTGCAAAAGTCGTATGGCAGTTTTTAACGCTTTCAATGCCACAGTGGCTAGTGATTATTTTTGCTGCAAACCTTATCGCTGTTGCTATCATTGTTATCGCTCAATTTGCAAAAATATCAACGAATCCATATCGCTGATTTCATCATTATCGCTAAACGGTTTCATTACTTATTAAACCCATTCGATAATAGTTATATTTTCCGCATTAAAAAGGCTTGCCCAATAGGCAAGCCTTTTATTATATCTAGCGGATAACTTAAATTTTTAATTCATATCCCGACTTGGTGCTGGTGCAAGGACTTCCCGATTTCCGTTATGTCCAGGAGCGCTCACAATGCCCTGAGCTTCGAGTTGCTCAACAATACGCGCTGCACGGTTATAACCTATCTTAAAGCGGCGTTGCACGCCTGACACAGAGCCTCGACGAGACTGCACTACATGTTCTACCACTTGATCGAACAATGGGTCAGTATCTTCATCGGCTTCCATAGACTCACCCGGTAATAAACTTTCAGGTCCTTGGTCACCGCTGATGATCTCTTCAATATAATTCGGCTTGCCACGAGCTTTCCAGTTATTCACAACTGCATGAACGTCGTCATCAGAAGCGAATGCACCGTGTACACGAATGGTATGACTTGAACCTGATGGTAAGTAAAGCATGTCACCCATACCTAACAAGGATTCTGCACCACCTTGATCTAGGATGGTTCGTGAATCGGTTTTAGTTGAAACCGTAAACGCTACACGAGTTGGAATATTAGCCTTAATAAGACCGGTGATTACATCCACTGATGGACGTTGTGTTGCCAAGATTAAGTGAATACCTGCTGCTCGGGCTTTTTGCGCCAAACGAGCAATCAACTCTTCAACTTTCTTGCCTACCACCATCATCAAATCAGCAAACTCATCCACGACAACGACAATCGCTGGTAATTTCTCGAGTAGTGGCGCTTCAGGATCCATGCTATCACCTGGTTTCCACAACGGGTCGTGGATTGGGTGACCAGCATCCGCTGCCATCTTGAGCTTTTCGTTATACCCTTTTAAGTTACGCACACCGATAGCCGACATCAGTTTGTATCGGCGCTCCATCTCACCCACACACCAGCGAAGAGCATTAGAAGCATCTTTCATATCAGTCACTACTTCTGACAGCAGATGTGGGATCCCCTCGTAGATGGAAAGTTCCAACATTTTTGGGTCAATCATAATAAAGCGCAGATCTTCTGGGCCTGCTTTATAAAGCATACTCAGAATCATCACGTTGACACCAACTGACTTACCCGAACCTGTCGTACCCGCAACAAGAACATGAGGCATTTTCGCGATATCAGCAATCACGGCTTCACCCGCGATATCTTGCCCTAGAACGACTGTTGTCGGTGATTTCGCATCAATAAAGGTTTGGCTACCGACTACATCAGAGAAATACACGGTCTGACGGCTCATATTCGGCAATTCAAGGCCAACATATGGTTTACCTGGTATAACTTCAACAACGCGAACTGCCAATGCCGACAGTGAGCGAGCCAAGTCCATCGATAATCCAGAAATTCGACTCACCTTAACACCCGGAGCAAGATCGAGTTCAAAACGTGTAATTACCGGCCCTGGGAAAATATCCACCACTTGAGCTTGGATTTTGTAGTCGGCCAATTTCGATTCAACTAAACGTGCAATCGCTTCTAGCGCATCACGATCAATAAAGTTTTCACGCTTTTCCGGATGATAGAGCAACTCTAAGGTTGGTAGAGGCTCCGTCGGCTTCGGTAAGTTAATATCATGCTGAACAAGGAATGGATTTTGCTGAGCGACCACTTTCGCTTGTGCATCTGCGACCAACGATTGGAATGCATCTACATCTTGATCGACGGTTTGCTGGTTTTCTTCGATAGGCAGCGTTTGGGCCAATGGTTCAATAATTGGCTGAGCACCTAATTCTCCACCGTGACCTTCAAAAGATGCCACTTCCTCAAATTGCACAGTTTGCTCATTCTGTTCTGTTTGCACTACTGCATCATCATCCACAACATCAAAACTCGATATTGTCGGCTCTCGACGTTGATCCGTCGCCATAACATCCGCTGATATTTGTGCTAATCCTTGAGGTTCGACATGAGGTTCTACCGCGACAGTATCGTGAGTAGAATACGCATCGGCTGCCACGTGATGCTCAGTAGTTACATGTGGTTCTGTTTCCGTTGTAGTATATTGCTCTGTTAAAACAATTTCTTGACCATCTTCAACGGTTTGATTCCAAGGTAATGAGGCTTCATCCACTAAGCTTTCTTGTTGTGTTTGCACATATTCTTCAAGCGCAAACGCATCGGCATCTCTTTGATATTCTTGTGCTAAGTCATCTTGGTCCATCGCAGCAGCTTCAAGCTCAGCAATAGTGGCACCAAGCTGGTGTGCGCGCTCAGGAGAATGAGTTTGAACAGGTAGCTCTGTAACAAGCTGTGTTTCTTGCTGTAGATCCGGTGTTGTAGATTGTTCTGAAACTGTCGCTTGAACAATAGATTCAGCAGCAAAATGAGAAGTGGTCTGTCCCACCTCAAGAGTTGACTCACTAATAAAAGGTGCGGCTGCACTATTTTGAGAACTATTCGTTGCTGAGGCTGCTGGGACGTGAATATGATAGCGACGCTGATTGGTTGAGTCAGGGATTTGTTTAGCCATAGATTCTAGGTCTGTTTCATTCTCAACAGATGCTATCTCGCTAGAAGCAAAAAGTGGCTCCATTGCCAATTCTTCAACCTGATCACCATCATCTAACCGTGCTGATAATGTTTCATCTCGCTCTCCGCGAATTTTATTCACTATCGCTGTGACGAGTGCAATTGCGCTATCGCCAAGGCTATCAACGATATTTAGCCACGAAACACCTGTCAATAGAGTAAATCCAGCACCCCATAAAAAGAGCAACACCAATGTCGTGCCTAATATATTTAATGTTGGTAACGCTAAACTAGTCAGCACATCACCAATGACACCACCTGATGAGAAATACCAGATGTCATCGAAGTTAGTATCCGCTAGACCACAACTGGTGAGAATTAAAACGGTTAAACCGAGTAAGCGAGTTCCCCACAACATAAGGTCAATGGGATCGTCTTCATTACGCTTGCGCAACAACACCCAACCTACGCCAGTTAAAATAAAAGGAATTGTGTAGGCAAGGGAGCCAAATGAGAAGAACAGCGTATCGGCCATCCATGCGCCAACAATCCCCATAGAATTATCGATCTCCCCTCCCCAAGCCGTTTGCGACCAAGATGGGTCTGCTGGGCTGAAAGTAAATAAAGCAATCGACAACACGATAGAGGCCAATGCGATGACAATGAAACTGCATTCTTTAAGACGTGCGGGACCGGTCAAACGTGAAGACTGAGATTCTTCTCCAGTTTTGATTATTGTTTCAACTTTATTATGGTTCTCTTTGAACATAACCAACTTATCTAACTTATGAAAAAATAGTCCGAGCGACACCGGTCGCTCGGACTATTGATTTAACCATATAGTGGTGAAAAACCCAATTGCCTAAAGTCAGAATAACGAAAGAGATTCCGACTTTAGAGGTTGCTACAAAATATTGCTTAGCGAGTTTTAATCACCAACTGATTCGTCTGTTTCACTTCTTCCATTACTACGTAAGTACGAGTGTCATTTACTCCAGGAAGACGCAGTAGTGTATCACCCAACAATTTACGGTAAGCACTCATGTCAGATACACGGGTTTTTAACAGATAGTCAAAATCACCTGACACTAAATGACACTCTTGGATGTCATCTAGCTTCTGAACAGCAGTATTAAACTGTTCAAATACATCTGGCGCACCACGATTCAACGTGATTTCAACAAATACCAATAACGACGCATCTAGGTATTGTGGGTTTAACAGTGCGGTATAGCCAGTGATGTAACCTTGACGCTCTAAGCGACGCACACGCTCTAAACAGGGTGTAGGTGATAAACCTACACGCTTTGATAGCTCTACATTCGAGATACGCCCATCTTTCTGTAGTTCATTAAGAATGTTGCGGTCAATACGGTCTAAATCCTTGGACGGCTTCTTATTGTTGTCTGCCATTTTTTATTCCACCTTATTACTTCCTTGCAAAAATATATGTTACAACTTTTTAATATTCAGTATCAAATTTTAAACAATTATCACTATAATAGAGATTAATTCGACAATAACACCCTATAAATAGCAAATACAACCAAAATTGGATAAGGAGTCAGGATGATCATTGGAGTACCTAAAGAAATCAAGAACCACGAGTATCGAGTGGGTATGATCCCAGCAAGCGTTCGCGAGCTGGTATCTCAAGGTCACCAAGTTTTTGTTGAAACCAGCGCTGGTGCTGGCATCGGTTTTTCAGACGATGATTACATCGCTGTAGGTGCATCCATTCTTCCTACTGCTACAGACGTTTTCTCTACAGCTGAAATGATCGTAAAGGTAAAAGAACCTCAAGCTGTTGAGCGCGCTATGCTCACCGAAGGGCAAATATTATTTACTTATTTGCACCTAGCACCAGATTTTCCACAAACTGATGAGCTAATCAAGAGCAAAGCTGTCTGTATAGCATATGAGACTGTAACAGATAATATGGGTCGCTTGCCACTACTTGCACCAATGTCTGAAGTCGCTGGACGCATGTCGATCCAAGCTGGCGCACAAACTTTAGAAAAATCTCATGGTGGCCGTGGTTTATTACTTGGTGGAGTACCGGGGGTTGAACCAGCGAAAGTTGTTGTTGTAGGTGGCGGTGTGGTTGGCGCCAACGCTGCTCGCATGGCTGTTGGCATGCGTGCTGATGTAACGATTCTAGATAGAAATATTGATACGCTTCGCAAATTAGACGAGGAGTTCCAAGGACGAGCAAAAGTGGTCTATTCAACTGAAGATGCCATTGAAAAACACGTACTTGAAGCAGATCTTGTTATTGGTGCTGTTCTAATTCCAGGTGCAGCAGCTCCTAAATTGGTTACGCGGGAGCATATATCCAAAATGAAACCCGGTGCCGCTGTTGTCGATGTTGCCATTGATCAAGGCGGTTGTTTCGAAACTTCTCACGCAACCACGCATGCCGATCCAACTTATGTTGTTGATAATGTCGTGCACTATTGTGTTGCCAACATGCCAGGTGCAGTAGCACGAACGTCTACATTTGCTCTCAATAACGCGACATTACCTTACATCGTGAAATTAGCGAACAAAGGTTACCGTAAAGCACTACTTGAAGATAAAGGTTTCTTGGAAGGCTTGAACGTCATCCACGGTAAAGTGACATGTAAAGAAGTCGCAGAGTCTTTTAATCTAGAGTACGTTGACCCTATCAAAGCAATTGAAATGTTTAACTAAAGCGGTACAACTACGTAAAGACAACGTTTCTTTACGATTTTCCACCTCTTATTAAAAAGCGCTCTCTGAGCGCTTTTTTTATCTATCCATAACTCATCCATCATCCACTCTAGCGACACATCTTTGCTTTAGGTGGATGACATCTTCAAATTAACCTTCTAAAACCAACGTTCAAGAGAGGTTTTATCTAATTGGCGAAACGCTCGGTTTAGAATCACGGCCAATTCCTTGTAACGAGGTCGAGACTTTAACGGCTCAAGTGCAAATCCGCTTTCTGTTATTTTTTGATGAATTTCACGATACCAACCTGCAAGACCCGGTGGTAGTTGCTTATTGGCACGGTTACCTAACCACCACATTCCCTGTAGCGGCAAACTGATGGCAAACAGCGCGACCACGACAGATTGAGGCAACGCTTGGTAATTATTAAATGTCATTTGGGTTAGAACACTGATGGCTGCAATCGCAGGCATCGCTTTTATACCAAATCGAGTTGCCTTAATAATGCGCTGTTCTGGAAAAAGCAGATTAAGCTCTTTGCGCATCGGCCACGTATTCATGTACTTCTGACCGTCTCTAAGGCTATGGGCTAAACTTACTTTATTGCTCATTCTACTCACTCACTTAGCTCGTTATGTAAGATCGGTTATACAAAAATAGTTGAAACATTCAACTTTACGCATAAAAAATTGACGAAAGTTAATATTCTTTCAAATTTTTTTTGTTATATTTGTCCATTATCGCTATCCTTTGCAGACCCTCAATCTCATTGTTGCTCTTATTTACAATTTAGGCAACTTTGTGAGACCTCTGCAAGGATTGCACAAGTCGTTTTTATGGTAAAGCGACGTGTTACGTATACGGAAATTGAAGTTTTTAATAAGGATGGTCTAGTATCCAAACGATACGGCCATTCTTGTTGTGGTTAATTTTCATCCTAACTGATTTTTATCAGACGATTAACAGGTAGTCATACATGTCTAAGCTAGTTTTAGTTTTAAACTGCGGTAGTTCTTCTCTTAAGTTTGCGATTGTTGATGCAGAAACTGGTGCTGAGCACCTAACAGGTCTTGCTGAATGTCTAGGTCTTCCAGAAGCTCGCATGAAGTGGAAACTTGATGGTAAGCACGAAGCTCAACTAGGCGCAGGCGCTGCACACGAAGAAGCACTATCTTTCATGGTAGAAACTATTCTTGCTTCTAAGCCAGAGCTTAAAGCTAACCTAGGCGCGATCGGTCACCGTATCGTACACGGTGGCGAGCAGTTCACTCAATCAGCACTTATTTGTGATCAAGTTCTTAAGGGCATCCAAGACGCTGCAACTTTCGCACCTCTTCACAACCCTGCTCACCTAATCGGTATCGAAGCTGCTAAACACAACTTCCCTGAGCTACAAAACGTTGCTGTATTCGACACTGCGTTCCACCAAACTATGCCTGAAGAGTCGTTCCTATACGCTCTTCCATACAACCTATACAAAGAGCACGGCATCCGTCGTTACGGCATGCACGGTACTTCACACCTATTCATCACTCGTGAAGTTGCTGGCCTACTAAACAAGCCAGTTGAAGAAGTTAACATCATCAACTGTCACCTAGGCAACGGCGCATCTGTATGTGCAATCAAGAACGGTCAATCTGTAGATACTTCTATGGGTCTTACTCCTCTTGAAGGTCTAGTAATGGGTACTCGTTGTGGCGATATCGATCCTGCGATCATCTTCCACCTACACGACGCACTAGGTTACTCTGTTGAGCAAATCAACAACATGCTAACTAAAGAGTCTGGCCTACAAGGTCTAACTGAAGTGACTTCTGACTGTCGTTTCGTTGAAGACAACTACGGTGAGAAAGAAGAAGCAACTCGTGCAATGGACGTGTTCTGTCACCGTCTAGCTAAGTACGTAGCTGGTTACACTGCTTCTCTAGAAGGTCGTCTAGACGCAATCACTTTCACTGGCGGCATCGGCGAAAACTCTGGCCCAATCCGTGAAATGGTTCTTAACCGTCTAGCTATCTTCGGTATCGAAGTAGACAGCGAAGCAAACCTTAAAGCACGTTTCGGTGGTGAAGGTACTATCACTACTGCAAACAGCCGCATCCCAGCAATGGTTATCTCTACTAACGAAGAGCTAGTTATCGCTGAAGACACTGCACGTCTAGCAGGTCTGTAATTGACTCAACTGGCTAGCCTTCGGGCTGGCCAGTTTTTTCTATAAATAGAAATTTAGGGGCTCAACTCCTATTCCATGAACAATCATGGAATACGTAATTGAGCTTTTAATCCAATAATGTAAGGTAATTAGTCGATGTCTCGTACTATTATGCTTATCCCTACTAGCGCTGGTGTTGGTCTTACTAGCGTAAGTATGGGTGTTCTTCGCGCAATGGAGCGCAAGGGCGTTAAAGTTTCTTTCTACAAACCAATCGCACAACCACGTAGTGGCGGCGATCAACCTGATCTAACTTCGACTATCGTTGGTGTTAACAGCGATATGCAGATCGGTACTCCAATGCAAATGTCTGTTGCTGAAAGCCTAATCGGTAACGACAACATGGACGAGCTGCTAGAAACGATCGTAGAACGTTACAACCAAATCAACAAAGATGCAGACGTAACGCTAATCGAAGGCCTAGTACCAACTCGTAAGCACCCATTCGCTAACCAAGTGAACGCTGAAATTGCAGCAACACTTGGCGCTGAAATCGTATTGGTTGCGACTCCTGGTCTTGATAATCCAGCTCAACTTAAAGAGCGTATCGAAGTAGCATGTTCTAACTTCGGCGGTACTAAGAACAAAAACATCTCTGGTGTTATCATCAACAAGCTAAACGCTCCTGTTGATGAAGCTGGCCGTACTCGTCCAGATCTATCTGAAATGTTTGACGATGCTGATGGCGCACAAACTAACGAAATGAAAGTGATGGAAATCTTCAACACTTCTCCAATTCGTGTACTTGGCTGTGTGCCTTGGTCTATCGATCTAATCGCAACTCGCGCGATCGACATGGCTTCGCACCTAAACGCTGACATCATCAACGCTGGCGATATCGCGACTCGTCGCATTAAGAGCATCACATTCTGTGCACGCTCTCTGCCAAACATGATTGAGCACTTCAAACCAGGTTCTCTACTTGTTACTTCTGCAGATCGTCCAGACGTAATCGTTGCTGCTTCTCTAGCTGCAATGAATGGCGTTGAAATCGGTGCAATCCTGTTGACTGGCGGTTATGACATCCCAGTTGAGATTGCTGACCTATGTAAGCCTGCTCTGGATACTGGTCTTCCAATCTTCAAAGCACAAGGTAACACTTGGCAGACTTCGCTGAATCTACAAAGCTTCAGCATCGAAGTACCAGCAGATGATAAAGAGCGTATCGAATTCATTAACGATCACGTTGCAGGTCACATCGACGGCAACTGGATTGAGTCAATGACTGAAGGCACTGAAAAATCTCGCCGCCTAAGCCCACCAGCATTCCGTTACCAGTTAACTGAGTTTGCTCGTCGTGCAGGCAAGCGTATCGTGCTTCCAGAAGGTGACGAACCACGTACAGTGAAAGCGGCAGCAATCTGTGCTGAGCGCGGCATCGCTGAATGTGTACTTCTAGGTAACCCAGAAGAAATCAAACGCGTTGCTGCTCAACAAGGTGTTGAACTAGGTGCTGGCGTAACTATCATCAACTCTGATGAAGTACGTGAAAACTACGTAGCTCGTCTAGTTGAGCTACGTGGCGCGAAAGGCATGACTGAAGTTGTGGCTCGTGAGAAACTTCAAGATTCTGTATTCCTAGGCACTATGATGCTTGAAGCAGGTGAAGTTGATGGTCTAGTTTCTGGTGCGGTTCATACCACAGCAAACACTATCGTTCCTCCGTTCCAAATCATCAAGACTGCACCAAATGCGTCTATCGTATCTTCTGTGTTCTTCATGCTACTGCCTGACCAAGTATTGGTTTACGGTGACTGTGCGATCAACCCAGATCCTACTGCTGAACAGCTTGCTGAAATCGCTATCCAATCTGCTGACTCTGCAGCGGCATTCGGTATCGAACCACGCGTAGCAATGATCTCTTACTCTACTGGTGAATCTGGTAAGGGTGCAGACGTTGATAAAGTACGTGAAGCAACTAAACTAGCTCAAGAGAAACGTCCTGATCTTATCATCGACGGTCCTCTACAGTACGATGCTGCTATCATGGAAAACGTTGCTGCTTCTAAAGCTCCAAACTCTCCAGTAGCAGGTAAAGCGACTGTATTCGTATTCCCAGACCTAAACACTGGTAACACGACTTACAAAGCAGTACAACGTTCAGCTGACCTAGTTTCTATCGGTCCAATGCTTCAAGGTATGCGCAAGCCAGTAAATGACTTGTCTCGTGGCGCTCTAGTAGACGATATCGTGTACACAGTAGCACTAACGGCTATCCAAGCTGACCAAGCTGACCAAGCTGACCAAGCGAAATAATTATTACTGATTCATTACTGAATTGAGTAAATAAAAAGCCTCCAAAAATTTGGAGGCTTTTTTTATGTTTCATTTTCAATGTACTCTCGCAGTAAAATCTAGATAGGTATATCTGCCTGATCTCGAGATGAGAATGCTGATTTGGCTTTGATGATCAACAAGTTAGACACCTCATAGACTCAATACCTAATAGACTCAACACCCTAGTTTTCGATGTCCAGCTAGACACCATCCTTAGATTCAAAACAATGGTGCTAAGAGGGTTAAGTTATCCCTGTTTAAGGTTAATCTTGCTTAAACCAATGCAGCTTTTCATGTAGTTGAGTCACATTCCCCACCACAATCAAAGCTGGGCTTTGTGCTTGCAATGCCATGGTCGGTAACTCGCTCAACTTGCCGCGAAAGACTCGCTGCTCTTTACGGGTTCCGTTTTCAATAATTGCACATGCAATATCAGCATCAAGACCATGGGCGGTAAGCTGACGTGTAATATGGGAGCTTTGCTTCAATCCCATATAAAAAACTAAAGTGTTGTTGGACTGGGCTAGTGACGACCATTCTATCTCTCGACCATCTT
Source organism: Vibrio sinensis (assembly GCF_003605645.1). Classification (GTDB taxonomy): domain Bacteria; phylum Pseudomonadota; class Gammaproteobacteria; order Enterobacterales; family Vibrionaceae; genus Vibrio; species Vibrio sinensis. The sequence goes on from NZ_QVMU01000006.1 coordinate 59,204, forward strand.
TTTGAACGTGGCCAGTAATAAACTGCACACTTTGCGCGTAATCACGATGCGTAAGTGGAATCCCAGCGTACGCCGTTGCCCCCGCAGCAGCAGTAATACCTGGTACCACCTCATAAGCAATACTTCTTTCCGCTAAGGTTTCCAACTCTTCTCCCCCACGACCAAAAATAAACGAATCCCCTCCTTTTAAGCGAACAACTCGTTTACCCTCTAATGCTTTCTCAACCAAAATCTGATTGATTTGATCTTGTGGGACGCAGTGAAAATCTAACTTTTTACCGACATAAATCATCTCAGCATTTGGGTTGGCTAACGCCAGAATATCTTCAGAGACTAAGCGATCGTAAACCACCACTTCTGCTTGTTGGATGACTCGGTAACCTTTTACCGTTAATAAATCAGGATCACCTGGACCTGCACCAACAAGTGAAACAAAGCCTTGGTTTGGAATGCATTTATGATTAGTCGTCATCGCGATGCCTATCAATTAAATTGGGGTATAGAATAAAGCCCCACGGAAACTGTGGGGCTTAAATGGCAATTAGTTCGAGCTCAGTACTGGTTCAGCGTTAGTCAACGTATCGTTATCTACGTTTAGTGATGGTGCTGTTTTTGCGTGAGTTAAGTAAAGAGGAACACAGGTAAATAGCAATCCACCAACAAGGTTGCCCAAAATGGTCGGGATAAGGTTGTAGTTCAACCATGTCGCGATTCCAAAATCCGCCCCCAGCATCATACCTAATGGGAATAAGAACATGTTCACAACTGCGTGTTCAAAAACCAACGCAAAGAAGATAAAAATAGGCAGCCACATTGCAGCAATTTTGCCAGCAACAGTGCGTGCTGTCATATTACCGATAACACCTAAGCACACCATCAGATTACATAAAATGCCTTTGACAAAGACCGTTATCCAGCCGTTCATACCATGTTCTGCATAACCAACTGTACGAGAAGTCGCCACGGCAATGAATTTTTGACCAACAGCACCCGCTTCAACGCTAAAATTCATGGTAAACGTAAGGGCGATTAGAAATGCTACTAATAAAGAACCAATCAAGTTACCTAAACCAACATAACCCCAACAACGCAGCACGCGTCCCCATGTGATTCCTTTACGCTGTTCAAACTTAGCGAGTGGTGCTAAACCAAATACGCCAGTCACAAGGTCATAACCCATCAGGCTTAAAATACAAAAGCCCACTGGGAACACAAGCGCCCCAACGATACCAATACCCGTTTGGGTGATGGTGGTAATCGCAACAACAACCGCTAACGATAAAATAATGCCCGCCATAGTGCCACGCAATATCAAATCACGAGTCGACGTTCGTACTTTTGCTTCGCCAGTGTCAATCATAGTCTGAACAAATTCAGCCGGTTTTAAGTAAGACATCATGTCTCTCCGAAAAGTTAAAAATAGAAATTGAATAGCGAAAGACTTCCAAATCCAGACGCCCCATCATCAATGAATCTTGCTGGGTTGGTGAACAAGAAATCTTTACCTATTCAATCTAGCTATGCCCCTCCCCTCAAAGAGGAGAGGCATAGCAGTAGTAAGGTCAATAGTTTGTTAAACTATTAATTTGCTAACTCTACTTGGCTATTTTTAACTCGCACCGGATAGGCTTTTACGCTAAAACGCTCATCTTCCATGCACTGACCTGTTTGGAGATTAAAACGCTGTTTTTTCAGCGGGCTTGCCACCCAAAGTTCGCCTTGATGTTGGCAAATCAAGCCACGAGATAGGACGTTTGAACGGGCAAACGGATCGTGGTTACTGATCGCGAAAACTTCTTCGGCTTCTGTAGGTCGAAACAGAGCAACTTGCTCACCATTAAATAGTGCGCAGACGCCAGTTCCAGGGATGATATCGGCGATGTCACACACAGGTTGAAATGTAGTTTTTCCATTAGCCATGTTTATTTCTCCAATACGACATGAACAATGTCGCCTTTCGCAGTCGGGTGTTTTTCGGTGTAAGTGGCAGGACGGTGCTGTTCACGCGCTGGAGCAAATACAACGTTGTCATCACGAAGATCTGAGTTAACAAAGTGAGCAAAACGCTTTAACTGAGCCTCATCGTTAATGGTATTGCTCCATTCACAACTGAAGTTACCCACTAAAGAATCAATATCGGCCTCTAATTGCTGGTTAATACCTAACTTATCTTCAACAATGACTTCACGTAGGTAATCAACACCACCCTCAAGGTTATCCATCCATATTGATGTACGTTGCAGTGGTGCTGCGGTGCGAATGTAGAACATCATGAAGCGGTCGATGTACTTGATGAGAGTTTCTTGGTCCAAATCCGTCGCCAATAGATCGGCGTGACGAGGCTTCATCCCGCCATTACCGCACACGTACATGTTCCAGCCTGCATCAGTTGCGATAATACCCAAGTCTTTACCCTGCGCTTCAGCACACTCACGTGTACAACCCGACACACCGAACTTCATCTTATGAGGAGTACGAATGCCCTTGTAACGGTTTTCAATTAACACACCTAAGCCAACAGAATCTTGAACGCCGTAACGACACCAAGTGGAACCCACGCAAGTCTTCGCCATACGAAGTGCTTTCGCGTAGGCTTGTCCAGTTTCATACCCAGCGGCAATCAACTTTTTCCAAATCGCCGGAAGGTCATCTTTTTGCGCACCAAACAAACCAATACGCTGAGCGCCGGTAATTTTGGTGTATAGGTTATATTCCGCAGCAACCTCTGCCAGTACGCCAAGTGCTTTGGGTGTGACTTCACCACCCGCCATACGTGGAATCACCGAGTAAGTACCATCTTTTTGGATATTACCTAGGAAGTTGTCGTTGGTGTCATGTAACTTAACCAATTGCGGTTTAAGGATGTGCTCACCCCAGCAGGACGCGAGGATTGAACCAATTAATGGCTTACACACTTCACAGCCATATCCTTGCCCATATTTATCTAATAGTGCATCAAATGTTTTAATTTCTTCGATGCGAATTAGGTGGAACAGCTCTTGGCGAGAGTAGGCAAAGTGCTCACAAACATCGCTTTTTACTTCAATACCTGATTTCGCAAGTTCWGCATTTAAAACCGAAGTAACAAGAGGGATACAACCACCACAACCTGTACCAGCGCCAGTGACCGCTTTAATGTCAGCGAGAGTATGATGCCCCTCTGCGACCGCTGCAGCGATCTTGCCTTTGGTCACATCAAAACATGAACAAATCACTGCGCTCTCTGGCAATGAATCCGCACCCAATGTTGGTTTCTCTGCTCCCGCGTGAGCCGGTAATATTAGGGTGTCTGGATGTTTTGGTAACTCAATCGCATTGAGTTTCAGTTGCAATAAGTCACCGTAGTCTGACGTATCTCCGACCATAACCGCACCTAACAAGGTCTTTCCGTCTTCAGATACGATGATACGTTTGTATACTTCTTGTTCTTCATTTTGGTATACGTAACTTTTGCACCCAGGAGTGCGACCATTTGCGTCACCAATTGAGCCTACTTTTACCCCAAGCAGTTTCAACTTGGCACTCATATCAGCGCCTTCGAATTGGCTTTCATTGCCCAGTAAATGATCGACAGCTACCGTCGCCATTTTGTAACCTGGTGCTACAAGCCCATAAAAAGTACGATTCCAAGAAGCACACTCACCAATAGCGTATACATTCTCGTCAGTCGTCTGGCAGTGGTTGTTGATTTCAATACCACCACGTGGGGCGATACCTAACCCCATTTGACGCGCAAGCTTGTCTTGCGGACGAATACCTGCAGAGAAAACAATGAAGTCAGTTTCTAGCTCAGTACCATCAGCAAAACGCATCACATTACGAGCATCTTTACCCTCAGGCACGATCTCAAGCGTATTTTTACTGGTATGTACTTGAACGCCCATACGCTCAATCTTCTGGCGAAGTTGATCACCACCCGCTTGGTCAAGTTGTTCAGCCATCAACTTTGGTGCGAACTCAACAACATGGGTTTGTACGCCAAGTGCTTTCAATGCACCTGCCGCTTCTAAACCAAGTAATCCGCCACCGATCACCACACCACTTTTGCTGTTCTTTGCTGTAGCTTCAATGGCTTTTAAATCTTCAATGGTGCGGTATACAAAGCAATCTTTGCTTTCATTACCTTTAATCGGTGGAACAAAAGGAAATGAACCTGTAGCAAGAACGAGTTTATCGTAATGAATTTCACGGCCTGTACTTGAGTAAACATTCTGCTTTTCGCGATTGATACTAATAGCACGTTCACCAATCAGAACATTAATACCATGTTTCTCATAAAAGCCTTCTTTAACTAATGAAAGCTCTTCTGCCGTATGATGGGAAAAGTAAGAGGACAGATGAACACGGTCGTATGCGACGCGTGGTTCTTCACAAAAAACCGTGATCTCCATGGTTGATACATCACTCTTCTCGACAAGATCTTCGAGATAACGATGCCCCACCATGCCATTGCCGATAACGACCAGCTTCAACTTGCTCATAGTACTTCCTAAGGGTTAGGTTCTCTTCTATGAGCATTGTCATTTATGAAATAAAATTAAAAGATGATGTAAATCAATTACGAAATAATACTACCCTAAAGTGGTAGACGGTGAGTTAGTTAACTATAAACAAGGAGCAGCGTGTAATTTACACACAAAATAGGCATTTCAAACCAGTTTCAAGTTAATATTTATTAATAACCTTTCATATCAGAATTCAAAAAATTAGCAGATTAAATGCTCTATTGCGCAGAATGAAAGATTAATAAAGAACTATAAATAAAATCCCGCCAGCAGCAACACAGCCCAGCATTACTGGCCCAACTTTATAACTAAGTTGTTTGTCCCCGATACTTAAAACCATTCCCATTTTAACTATCGTGTTCATAGAAGCGGCGATAAAAATACCTAGTGCCGCCGTAGTAACACTAAGCCCTTGAGTGCTTTGTCGTCCTAACGCTAATGAAATTGCATCCACGTCGGTAATACCAGATAAGGCAGACAAGAGCAGTATTCCTGTACTACCAAACCAATCAGATAAAGCATGAGATGCCAACATAATTAACGCCAAGATGCCGCCAAAAAATAATGCGGACTTAAGTGCCAATGGGTTATTTTGTTTATTCGGTTTATCGACAAATTCAACATGGCTCTGCCGCCAAATCCACCAAGCAGGAATGTAGAGCACCAACATCATGATCAAAACGATGGGCCACAAGAGAAGCACTAAGTTTGAATTCAATACTGACAACACAATCAGCAACCTAGGGAACATAGTCCCACAGCTAAGGAGTATCCCACTAGCGAGTAAAGGACTCATGCTCGGGTGCTCGCGGGAAAGATGAGAAAACTGGAGCGTTAAAGCGGTCGAAGAGCTCAGGCCAGCAAAAACAGAGGTGAATAAAATCCCCCGCTTAGCGCCACCAATCTTGATAGCAAAATAACCCACAAATGAAATGCTGGCGATCAGAACTACCATCCACCAGATTTCATATGGATTTAATGCTTGCCAAGGTCCATAAGCTTGATTGGGTAATAATGGTAATAAAACAATGGAAATAAGCAAAAGCCGCAATGCTGCATCGAGTTCATACTCTTGCAATTTTTGTAATGCGTGGTGAAGTTCTTTTTTGTTATCCAAAACAAGGGCTGTAATGACAGCAGCAGATGCGGCAAGCACAGCCTCACCAGTAACAGCAAGACATCCCAGCACATAAGTGACGATTAAACTGACCACACCAGTAATGCTGATATCTTCACTTTGTTTTTGTTGAATAACAAATGCAATGCACGCCAAAACGACCAGTGCAATTAAAGCAAATCCAATCAGTAACGGAGAATAGTGTTTAGCAAGAACACCGACTAAACCACCCAGTAGGCCAACTAAAGAAAAGGTGCGGATACCAGCCACCCGACTGCCGTCAGCGTTGTGACGCATTACCCAGCCGCGCTGTGTTCCAACGATCGCACCGAGTAACAAAGCGACCAAAAGATTCCAAATAGTGTGTTGTTCAACAATGAATGTATTGAGCTCCATATACACCTCACATCCGCAGCATATCAACCCTCTAATTTGTCTACTCTAGTGCCTATTTTTAGGTCATCTAGAGGTACATTCCGCGATAAGCAAATTGCTTCAATAACAGTGTATGCCAATAGCAAAAAGGAACTGTGAAACAGTTAATACATTCCGACGATAAGTCCGCAATTATCGTTCGTTTGCATAAAAAAAGCCCCGATATAATCAGGGCTTAGATTCACATCTGTTTCTTTGGTATTACATACCGGCGCTCAAATGCATTCCGAAAAATACACCACGTCCAATTAATTCTGACGCTAGAATCAGAACAAATGCGATAGCCATTGGAGCTACCGTCGGCGCTTTCTTCACAAACACAGGAACTAACCAAATCACGACGCCTAACGAAAGAATCGCTAAACGGGTAAATTGAAGCGTAGCCAAATCTGGTACTATCGCCAAAGCTGATGTCACGCTCGTTTGAATACCACCTAAATGAACCGATAGCATACTAGTAGAGATCGCAACACCAAACGCAGCAAATAAACCTAATAGCGGAAGAACTGTATTCACTGGCGTCACTTCGTGCTGAGCGATAGTCAGTAGTAAGTGAGCCAACGCCACCCCACTCACCACCATAGTTAGCAGGAAAGCGGCTGGCGTTAGGCCGGTATACCAAGTCGGTACCGTATCAATCATGTACACCATAATCATGGAATACATAAAGAATGAGCCTGCTGCCATCGCACCAAGCATCAAACTCTTACGGACACCTTCCGCACCTTTACGGACGATAGACAATAACCAGAACAAACCACCGAGGGCAAAGAACATTGAACCACCAGCAATTTCATTCGATAGCCATGAACTTCCTACCATATTAAGAGCATTCATAGCTCGAAATGGGCTGCCTAAGTGCATCACTGACGATAGAAAACCAACGCCCATTACGACCCACAAACCAAACATTGCTTTATGCAAACGCTGTTCTGTTCTTGATGGGAATTGCTTTGCCAACAACAGCACACTGAGCACCAAAAACGCACCCACTGAAGTCTGAGCCAAGACTGTAAAAACAATCAGCGGCCATTCATGCCATGCCATATTAAACCTCCTTAGGGTTTGCCAAATGACCTGTGGTGTCTCCACAAGGACGTGCATGGCGGTTAGGTTTGATTACAATATTTGGTTGCGTTAGAGAAGCAGGCGGTAACGGCGCAACTTCCGCGACATCACCATACTTCGCACGCAGTTCATCAATAGGGCCAAATTCCAATGCTCGCAGTGGACAAGATTCAACACAAACGGGTTGTTTACCCTCAGCAACTCGCTCAAAACAACCATCACACTTGGTCATATGACCTTTTTCTGCATTGTATTGTGGCGCACCGTAAGGGCAAGCCATCGAGCAGTACTGACAACCGATACACTTATCGGTATCAACCACAACAAAGCCATCTTCTTCACGCTTATGCATCGCACCACTTGGACACACTTTGGTACAAGCAGGAGAAGTACAGTGGTTACAAGCCATCGATACATAGTATGAGAAAACATCCTGGCGCCACGTGTCACCATCGTTTACCCAGTTGCCACCGGCGTATTCATAAACACGGCGATAGTTAGAGCCGACATCCAGATCTTTTTCATCTTTACAAGAAAGTTGGCACGTTTTACAACCGGTGCACTTACTAGAATCAATATAAAAACCGTATTGTTTCATGGGTTAACCTTTATGCCTTCTTCACAAGTTGCACATCAACTAAGTTGGTGTGCTGTGGGTTGCCTTTTGCCAATGGACTTGGACGCTGTGATGTCAAAACGTTGATACAGCCACCTTTGTCGACTTTATTTTTGTCAGGTGCGTACCAAGCGCCTTCACCTAAAGCAACCACACCAGGAATGATGCGTGGTGTTACTTTGGCTGGAATATGCACTTCACCACGGTCATTGAAGATACGAATCAAGTCGCCGTTATTGATTCCTCGCTCGTTCGCATCCACTGGGTTAATCCACATTTCTTGTGGTGCCGCTTCTTTCAATACTGCCACACTGCCATAAGTCGAGTGTGTACGCGCTTTGTAGTGGAAACCGGTCAATTGCAATGGGAATTTCTCACGCACTGGTGAGTCCCATCCCTCAAACTCAGAGGCTTGAATTGGAAGAGGATGTATGACGTCTCCCTCAGGCAATTCCCATGTAGCCGCCAATTCCGCCAGTCGCTCTGAATAAATTTCAATCTTGCCAGATGGCGTACCTAGAGGACTCTCTTCTGGGTTTTGACGGAAAGTATCGTAAGCAACAAAGGTATCTTTCGGCGCTTTTTGTCGGAAAATGCCCATTTCACGCATTTCGTCATAACTTGGTAATGATGGATTCATCTTCAAGCTTTCGGCATATAAGTGCTTCAACCAACCTTCTTGATCGCGGCCTTCGGTAAACTCTTGACCAACACCCATGCGTTTTGAAATATCTGCACACATCTCATAAACGCCACGGCATTCAAACTGTGGCTTGATTGCCTGGCTAGCAAAAATCATAAATGGCATGAAGTCCGCTTCAGATGACATTAAGAAATCAGACTGTTCAGATGTGGTTAAGTCCGGCAATAAAATATCCGCGTATTTAGCCGATGCGGTCATGTGGTTTTCAATCACCACAATCATTTCGCAATCGTCTTCTTTTTGCAGAATATCGTGTGTACGGTTGATATCAGAGTGTTGGTTTACTAAACAGTTACCGGCATAGTTCCAGATAAACTTAATCGGGACTTCCAACTTATCACGACCACGAATACCATCTTTCAACGCTGTCATATCTGTCGCGCGATAAATCGCTTCTGACCAACCAAAAACCGGAATCGAAGTTTCTACTGGGTTAGAAAATGTTGGGAATGACGCAAAGTTGAAGTAGTACGAACCTGGCATACCACCAGTACCGCCACCCGCGACACCAACGTTACCAGTTAGGATTGATAGCATAGCAACTGAACGCGCCGCAATTTCACCATTAGCATGGCGTTGAATGCCCAAACCTTGGTGAATCGCACAAGGCTTAGTTAACGCAATTTCACGCGCCGTTTGAACAATGATATCAACCGGAATACCTGTGATTTTTGATGCCCATTCAGGTGTTTTCTCGATCCCGTCAGGACCGACACCTAGAATGTACGACTTGTAATCACTTTTCGCTGGTGCGGAAGCAGGTAGCGTTTTCTCATCATAGCCAACGCAATATTTGTCTAGGAATGGTTGATCAACAATCCCCTCACTGATCATCACATGCGCCATACCCGCAACAAATGCAGCGTCGGTACCTGGACGTAGTGGGATCCATAGATCTTCGCGACCACCAGCTGTGTCGGTATAACGAGGGTCGACAATAATAGTACGTGCTTTCGACTGCTCTTTTCCCTCCATGTAGTAGTGAATGATACCACCACCAGACATGTTGGTTTCCGCTGGGTTATGACCAAATTGAACAATCAGTTTACTGTTCTTCATATCCGAGAACGAGTTACCGTAAGCCCAACCGCCACCGTAGGTATAATCAAGACCATGGGTGTATTGAGTCGAAGAGTAAGTACCATAATGGTTAAGGTAACCACCGAGTAAATTCATCATTCGTGCAATTGGTGATGCACCAGGAGGCCATGATTTAGTGACTGTCCCTCCTAAAACACCCGTACCATAGTTAATGTAAACCGCTTCGTTACCGTAATCTTTAAGGATTCGAGTCAAGTTTGCCGCGATTTCATCATAGGCTTCTTCCCATGAAATTCGCTTAAATTTACCCTCACCACGCTTACCGATGCGCTTCATTGGGTATTTCAAGCGATCTGGGTTATAGACGCGTCGACGCATTGAGCGTCCACGAAGGCAAGCACGCACTTGGTGATCACCATAGACGTCTTCACCATAAGTATCCGTTTCTAGTGATTTAATCTCACCATCAACCACACGCATTTTCAGTGGACAACGGCTGCCACAGTTAACGGGGCATGAGCTCCAAACCAATTTTTCTTCAACAGTGGCAGTTGTAGCCGCAGCGACTGGGTTGGACTTAAAAGGTAAAGACATTGTGCCCGCTGTTGCTGCAAGCCCACCAACGGCACCGGAAGATTTCATAAAATCTCTTCTCGTCAGACCGCCAGTCAATAACGTTTTCAATTTATTATTCATATTATGATTACTCAATTGCTTGTTTTCACGAGTCTTTATAAAACTCGCTCACGCGGCTTTTTACCCCTTTAGGGGTAGCACCAACATTGAGACAGGTCAACAAATGACGCAATTGAATATAATTTATTCATAACTTTTAATAATTTGAGATATTAGTCAATAATTTCGAGACATTCGGAAAACGAACAACTATTCCGTAGGATTATTTAGCATGATGATAAATTTATAATTAAAATACTTTATTGATAAAACTCAAAACTTTACTGGCATACTAGCGTTATGCTGCACCAAAAAAGAGCCTACTCTCATAATGCAAAACGATAGCACCGCTTTTCGCCTATTAGGCGCTCTGCTTTACCATGCCCCTACATCACATAACGTAATTCAACTTCTTAACCGTTTGTCACAACAAAATGACGAATTGCTGATTCAACTTGCGCAGCTTGGGCTAGAAACTGAGTCATCACAACTTGAAAATGATTTCTTTCAGTTACTGCAAGGAAATGGTGATATGCCTTGTCCACCTTGGGGCTCTGCGTATCTCGACCATGAAAATGCACTATTTGGTTCATCCACCATTGAGTACCGCGCATTTCTTACTGAACTCGGCATTGCTTGCGATACCGGTATGCGAGAACCGGAAGATCATATAGGACTGATGTTGATGATGCTGGCGGTATTACTCGAAAAACAAGATCGCATCAATGCCAATCTATTGGTCTCTAGACATCTCATGCCCTTTGCGACGTTCATGTTGGAGATTATGGAAAAGCGTGCCGACACTGATTTTTATAAAGCACTTTCGATTCTGACTCTCGGTTGGCTCAATTTGTATTGTGAAGAAGCTGGTATTTACGCGGAAGCTCGCCGTTGTTACTGGAAAGTTGACTAGGAAAGTGTGAAAAAATGAGCCTGAAGCATGACTCGCTCCGCCATCCCTCACCTCACCATGAAAGCGCCCATAGTGACTTCAATGTCGACACCCAACGACGTGGGTTATTTCGTGCATTAGGTCGCGGGGTTAAAGGCGCGATTGAGGTTGATGACATCACGACTCCAAATGCGATTCGCCCTTTAGGCGCGGTTGAAGAAAGCGTCTTTCAACGTCTATGTAATCAGTGCGGTGACTGTGTCACGTCTTGTCCTCAACAGATACTATTTATGACCCCTACTGGCCCTGAAATGGATCTATCCTTTAACCATTGCACTTTTTGCCTTGAGTGCATCAACCACTGCCAACATCAGGCACTAACCTCCCTTTCTCAAACAGATACCGGCTGGCGTCCTCAGTTTTTAAACAACTGCAATGCCCGCTCCTCAGGCAACTGTGATGAGTGTGCCGACGATTGCCCACAGCAAGCGATTACTATTGCTTCTAAACAGCTTCCTAAACTATCACCACACTGCAATGGGTGTGGTGAATGTGTATCAAGTTGTTATGGCGGCGCTATCGTTATGCGCCAAGCCAATTAGCAAACGAGTTTATTTAGCGACATAAAAAAACCACCGTACTTATCAGCCTAGAACTGAACGGTGGTTTTTATTTAATTTGAACTCAATGAAGCGACGATTAGTTCACTTTTACCCGGAAAAACAACGCGTAAAACAGAGGAATAATCACCAAAGTCAAAATGGTGGCAAACAGCAAGCCAAACATAATCGTTACGGCCATACTCTTGAAGAATGGGTCCACCAACAAAGGAGCCACACCAAGAATCGTCGTCAATGCACCTAATAGCACAGGTCGTGCACGACTCGTTGCTGCATCAATAATGGCATTGTAGGCGGTCTTACCATTCGCAACTTCCACATCCGCTTGATCCACCAATACAATGGCATTTTTAACCATCATGCCAATTAGGCTTAAAAAGCCGAGGATCGCCATGAACTCGAATGGTGTTTGGAAAATAATCAAACCTACAGTGACGCCGATTACGGCCAAAGGCGCTGTCAGCCAAATAACCAATGGCTGGCGCATGGCGTTAAACATAAAAATAACTGACAAAATCATTGCAGCAAAGCCATAAGGTGCAGAGATAACGAGCCCCTCGTTCGCATCTTTTGAGGCTTTGTATTCACCATACCAAGTCAACTGATAACCAGGAGGCAACTCAATCGCATCAATTTTGCTGCGAACATCATTGAACGCGTCGGATGTCATTACACCCGGAGCAGGATCCGCTTGCACCAAGATAGTTGGCATACGGTCGATACGACGCAAAATAGCATCTTGCCACACCACATCAACGGAATCGACCAACTGACTCACCGGAATAAAACCACCCACTTTAGCACTATATACTTCGGTGTTTTCAACCGCACGTTGGTGGTCTCGCTCATTTTTTGGCGAACGAACCACAATTGGGATCAAATCATCCCCCTCACGATAAACACCAACATTTCGTCCAGACAACGTCTGAGCAATCGCTTGGTTAATTTCATAAGTCGTTAAGCCAAAACGCTGTGCTTTCTCTGCCGAATAAATAGGTTGTAGCACGGGTACTTGCTGACGCCAATCATCTTGTACCGCAATTAAATTAGGGTCTGACAACATAATCGCTTTGGCTTGCTCGGCCAGTTGGCGAAGTACTTGGCTGTCTGGCCCTTTGAAACCTGCCTCAATCTTTTTACCACCCCCACGACCCAGCATAAATTTCCACACTTTAATCGATGCATCTGGGTACTTAGTCGCTAACTCGTCTTGTAGTTGAACCAATAACGGGGCAATTTTTTTATAATCATCCACATCAATAAGCAACTGGCCATAACTGGTATTGCGCGCTTCAGGGGAATAAGTCAGCATAAAGCGTAAACCGCCACCACCAATAAAACTGGCAATATTTGTTACGCCCTCTTTTGCGCTCACATCTTGCTCAATGCTTGCAACCATACGTTCAGTACGCGAAATGTCCGACCCTTGAGGTAAGTACACATCCACAACAAACTGCGGCCTTTGAGAATCAGGCATAAAACCAGGCGGCACATAGCGCAAGCCATAAACAGCAACCGCTAGCAAAGCAAACAGCATCGCAAGACTCGCCATTCGATGAGTTAACACCCAAGCAAGAATGCCTTTATACATGGTCATCACACGGCCCGGTTTTACTTCTCCTTGCTGCGCTTTGACTTTCAGAAAATCAAAACAGAGCATTGGAGTCACAGTTACCGCAAATACCCAGCTTAAAAACATCGAGTACAAGATCACCCAAAATAATGACCCTGCATATTCCCCCATGTCTGACGGTGATAAACCAATCGCACTGAACGCACAAATACCAACAACTGTACCGCCTAATAGTGGCCATTTTGTCGCGTTAACCACATCAGAAACAATGGTTTCTTTGTCATCATTGGGCGTCGTTTGTAGACGAACTAGAATTCCATCAGTCACTACGATGGCGTTATCCACCAGCATCCCGAGTGCAATAATCAACGCACCAAGAGATATCCGTTGCATCGCAATATCTTCGATGAGCATGATACATAGCGTACCCGCCACCGTGAGCAGTAAAACGAAGCCGATAATGATGCCGGAGCGTACGCCCATAAACAGCAACAAGACGATAAACACGATCGCTACGGCAGCAATCAAATTATCAATAAAGTTAGTCACTGATGCTCGCACTGAGTCGGACTGCATCGAAATTGTATGCAGCTCCATACCTAAAGGCCGCTGCCCTTCAAGCTCAGCAAGACGCGCTTTCACTGCATCGCCCATATCCACAACGTTACCACCAGTAACATTTGAGATACCGAAACCAACCGCGCGTTGACCGTTATAACGCATCAGCATCGATGCAGGTTCTTGATAACCACGAATGACATTGGCAATGTCACCCAATCGCATCACGGTATTATCTTGTCCCACTCCGACCTGCAAATTTTTCAGGTCATCAAAAGAGCGAATATTTGAACTAGGAATAACTGGAATACGCATCGCATCCGTTTCAACAGCGCCCGCGACAGTGACAATATTTTGCTTTTGTAATACTTGGAACACTTGCTCCATTGATACGCCAAATTTAGCGAGGCGTTCACTCGATATTTCAACAAAAATCGTTTCTTGGCGCTCAGCCAATGTCATGGTTTTTGCTACGCCGGGAACCAAAACTAAGTCACGACGCAGACCATCAACATAATCTTGTAGCTGTTTATCCGTAAACCCCTCGCCCGTTACGGCGAAAAACAATGCGTACACGTCCGAGAAATCATCATTGACAATGGATGTACCAGCACCGGGTGGTAATTGGCGTTGAACATCACTGATTTTTCGTCTCAGCTTGTCCCACACTTGCTGCAATTCTGCTGCACTTCCGGCGAATTCGAGATCAATCTCGACAGTCACTTCCGACATACCCTGTTTTGAAACGGACTTTACTTCTTTGAGTTCTTGCAGCGTTTGCACTGCTCCCTCAATAACATCCGTCACTTCATCTGACACTTCTTGCGCAGTCGCACCAGAATATGGGGTGTTAATGACCGCTTGGCGGATGACAAATTCAGGGTCTTCAAAACGGCCCAATTTGAGGTAGCTGATATAACCACCGATCAATGTAAGGGCAATCAACACCCAAACACTGGTGCGTTTAGCAATCGTATAACGAGCAATATTCATCTATCGTTCCTCGTTCGTGCCATCAACAATCGGGCGAATTTCCATTCCCTCTTTTAAACTCGACACCCCCGCAATGACAATGCGGTCACCAATAGTTAAGTGATCTTTAATGACAACGCGGTCGCGACTTAATGCGCCGACATCAACAAAACGTTTTTCGACTCTGTTTTCTCCATTAACGACCCAAACAAATTGTTGTCCCTGGTTATCAGGTACAACCGCTGTCAGAGGGACAGCAATACGCTGTGTCGATGATGAATCATTTTGAAGCTTGCTCGGAATCACTTTTGCGGTCATTCCCGGCAGGACGCGATAGCCATTAAGATGGTCAAAGCCTAATACCACCGCATAAGTTTGCGTGACAGGATCAGCCTGAGTAGCATAAGTGCGTAAAGTTAAATCAAACATTTGATTTGGAATCGCACTAATTTCAGCAAAAGCAGATGTACTACGTAAGCTCGATAACATCACACTATCTGGAATGTGAATTACAACCTCTAGGTCTTGTAAATCATGCAAGGTGAACACTGGGGCATTAGCTTGAATCTGGACATGATTGTCCACCAATTTTCGCCCAACAATACCATCAAAAGGTGCGATGATTTTGGTGTAGTCGAGTTGACGCTGCGCCTCATCTCGGCGATTTTTCGCTAAGTTATAACGGGTTGTCAGATCGTCTAAATCACTCTTCGAAATCGCCTTACTCTTTTCATAAATAGATTTAGCTCGTTGATATTCCACTTCGGTATTATCAAGCTCTAACTGAGCAGACGCTAAGCTGATTTCTGCATCACGGCTATCTAACGTCGCTAACGTCTGCCCGCGTGCGACGCGATCACCTTCATTGACGAAGATTTCGGTTAAGCGACCACCAATATGAAATGACAGATCTGCGCGTTCTGCAGCGCGAACCACACCATTAAAACTTAGTTGATCTGCTGAGCTACCAGTAATCACTTCCGTCAATGCTGGTTTAACAACAGGAATAGCTTGCGCAGGTTTCGCTTCTGTACCACAGCCGCTTATCAGCGCTGCGGATACGGCCAAACCCAATGCAAGAAAGTGAGTTTTGAAAGGGACTTTTGCTGTTTGAATTTGTTTTGTATTCACGAGTTTCTCCGACGTGACCGTAATTCACACTCTCGCCCAATGAGCTCCTTTAAAAAAGTAAACTCGCGAGTTTATTTTCGCATTCTATTGGAACAATCAGACGAAGTAAACTCACAAGTTTACTATAAGGATATAAATTGTTACCATCAGTAACCCAAGTGACTGTGGTTCAACATTTGTGAATATCGTTTCTCGGGAATATATGGAAAAGGAGCCCCCATGACACGATCAGAACAAAAACGTCTCGCTATCATTGAAGCAGCAAAACAAGAATTCATTCAACACGGATTTTCTGCGGCGAATATGACCAACGTCAGTACCACCGCAGAAGTATCTAAACGTACGCTATATCGCCACTTTGAAAGCAAAGAGAAGCTATTTGAAGAGGTATTGGCTATCGTTCAACAAGAGATTGAACGCAAGATTCATTATCCATTTGATCCAGCGATATCACTCCATCAGCAGTTAACAGATATCACCTTAAAAGAAGTTCATATTATCTATGACATCTATGGTATTTCTTTTTCTCGCACCATAGTGATGGAGTTTTTCCGCCAACCAGAAATGGCAAAATCCTTATCGCAACGACTATACCAAACACGAGCAGTTAGCCACTGGTTTGAACAAGCCATCATAAATGGAGCATTGAAGAAGGCCGATGTACAGACGGTCACTAATGTTTACATCAGTCTATTTCAAGGGCTACTTTTTTGGCCACAAGTTCTGGATATCGCCGAGTTCCCTCAACAAGATCTTTTAGCACAAAAAGTGGACACTATTGTATCCACTGTTTTAACGGCTTATGCACCTGATTAATCCCACCGAACTATTTTCCAAGATGGGCAAAATGTTCTTTGCGGCCGAACATTTCGTTCATAATTAAACGCCAACATTATCACGATAATGAGGGGAGTCGAGGTCAAGTTGCGGTCCTTTCGGCACAATTTGAGTCGGGTTGATACCAGTATGGCTATAGTAGTAATGACGTTTGATATGATAAAAATCTGTGGTCTCTTTAATGCCATCGACTTGATAAAGCTCTTTCATATACCCTTGAATATGTGGGTAATCCGCAATACGTTTTTTATTGCATTTGAAATGACCGACATAGACAGCATCAAAGCGAATCAATGTCGTAAACAAACGCCAATCAGCCTCGGTAATACGGTGCCCTGCTAAATAGCGATGTGTTGCAAGGTAATCATCAATCTTATCTAACGCTGAGAATAAATGGTCATATGCTTGGTCGTATGCCTCTTGGGTGGTCGCAAAACCGCAGCGGTAAACCCCATTATTTACATTGGGATAGATAAACGCATTCCATTCATCAATCGCATTACGATAAGCACTAGGATAGTAATCCTCATTATTACCGGTTAACTGATTGAACTCAGAGTTAAACATACGAATAATTTCTGCTGACTCATTACTAACAATGGTCTGAGTTTTCTTATCCCATAGAACAGGAACGGTGACACGGCCTGTATAGTCAGGTTTAGCTTGAGTGTAAATTTGATACAGACGAACATGACCAAATAAAGGCTCTGGAAGCCCCATTTGCCACCCCTCACTCATCATATCCGGGCAAACGACTGTCACGTCAATATGTGGTTCTAAACCTTTGAGAGAGCGGAAAATCAGTGTGCGATGCGCCCAAGGGCAAGCAAGGGAAACATACAGATGATAACGCCCGGATTCTGGCTGAAATTTTGCGTCAGAATCACGGCTAATCCAATCACGAAACCCCGAATCTTCACGAACGAATTGTCCGCCTGTCGACTTCGTTTCGTACCATACATCGTGCCAAACACCTTTAACTAACTGCCCCATGACTGCCTCACAACTTATTCCGAAGTCTATTCAGTATAAGTGCTTAGCTCATTCAGTTAAGGCAAAGAAGTTGCTCAAGATGTTCGAAATATTCAAATAATACCAATCCGGATAACTAAGTAGTCTGAATTTTCGAAAGAAAATTTACTAAGGACTAAACCTGAATTGTAATAGAGAGTGGAACGCGAGGAGTTTGTTTAACAAAAAGACTTCCATCCATATGTATGAACAGAAGTCTTTGTCATTTAATGGGTGTTGAAAATTACGTATTCGGATTCATATAGCCATCAAGTACCGCAACGGTATTGTAGCCAAGATCATCAACAGCATAACCGCCTTCGAATACAAACAGTGTCGGTAGATTCAAACCACCCAATTGACGCCCGATTTCAGAGTAATCCTGACGGTTCAATTTAAAGTAGCTGATTGGGTCATGCTCGTAAGTATCCATACCCAACGAAATCACTAACGCATCCGCACCAAACTCTTTAATTTTAGCTAGAGCTGTCTCAAGCGCAGGTCCATATAAAGACCAATCAGTCGTTCCCTGAGGCAAAGGTAGGTTAAGGTTGAACCCCTCTCCTTTTCCCTCACCCAATTCATCAGCAAAACCGATGTAGTGTGGGTAGTCGTAATCCGGGTCACCGTGAATAGAGACAAATAGAACGTCATCACGCTGGTAAAAAATACTTTGAGTACCATTACCATGGTGATAATCAAGATCCAAAATGGCCACTTTCTCTTTTCCTTGACGGCGAAGAGATTCTGCTGCGATTGCGGCGTTATTAATATAACAATAACCACCCATCAAATCCGGTGCGGCGTGATGACCTGGTGGACGACACAGAGCAAATGCGGCTTGCTCACCATTGATTAGTAACTCAGCACCCGTTAGCGCACAATCAGTCGCAGATTGAATCGCTTCCCAACTGGTTTTCGTAATGGCGGCAGTCATATCAAAGCTGTAATAACCTAGCTTACCTTCAATATCTTTAGGGATACGATGGCGAAGATGACGAGGGCTAATAAAGCAATACGGTGATGCATCATGCTCACTACCGAAACGCGCTTCCCATTCAGACCAAGCCGATTGAAGAAACTCTACGTAATCAGGAGTATGAACCCAACGCATAGGATCAGTGCCGTAACTTTTCGGTTCATTTACGGTAAAGCCACCGTGTTGATGAATGGCATTTAATACCATATCCGCACGTTCCGGCTTTTCAAAACAAGGCGTTGGTTCACCAGAAAGAAATTCATATTTCACACGGTGCAAACGCTGTTTTTCACTGTAAATAACTTTCATTATTTTTTCAGCTCCATCCAGTAACGCTCATATAGGCCAACTGCACCACCAACGCTACCTAAGAACTGACCTTTTTGCTTCACTTCCGCTGACGGGAAAATAATTTCACTGTTGCGGATCTCAGATGGCAGGTGATCGAGTGCTTGTAAGTTAGGCACTGCATAACCAATTTCTTTTACCACTGTTGCCTGATTTTCAGGTTCCAACAAGAAGTTAATGAACGCGTATGCCGCCTCTTTATTCTGCGCTTTTTCTGGAATAACGATATTATCCATCCAGAAAATCGCCCCCTCTTGCGGGTAAACAAAGCGAATAGCTGGGTTTTCTTGTTGTGCTCGGTAAGCTGTACCATTCCACTGCATGCCAACATTCACTTCACCGGTAATAAGCGGCACATGAGGCGCATCAGAATTGAAGACAGTTACATTTGGTTTTAGCAATGTTAATCGTTCATACGCTTGTTTCAGTTCAGCCGGATCTTGAGTATTAACACTGTGACCACCAAGGATCAGAGCCATACCCATCACATCACGTACGTCATCAGTCAGTAGCAACTGGCCCGCATACTCGCTGTTCCACAGATCAGCCCAACCAGTTAGCTTGCTGCCATCAATCACCTCAGAGTTATAACCAATTGCAGTACTGCCCCACATATACGGAAGAGAATATGTATTATTTGGGTCAAAGCTTTGATTTAAAATCGAGGTGTCTAGCTGTGCAAAAGAGTCAATTTTTGACTTATCAAGTGGATGTAATAGACCATCACTAGCAAGTTTTGCCACATAGTACGTTGATGGGACAACGATATCATAACCTTCACCATCGATAAGCTTCATCTTAGCGTACATGGTTTCGTTACTTTCGAACGTAGCGTAGTTGACTTTAATTCCGGTTTCTTTAGTGAACTCTTCAATCAATGACTGCGGAAGATATTCAGACCAGTTATAAATATTTAGAGTAGTAGAAGCCCAGACAGGGGAAGATGACAGGAGGCCGATTAAGGCTGAAGCAACAAGTGTTTTATTCATTTACGTTAACATACTATCAATGTGTTAGGACGCGATATTGCGCGCGCAAATTAAATAGTAGTCGAATACTCAAAGCAAGCGTACGCCGTTCAATTTAGTGACCCAGCGCATGTTTTTATTTAAAACCACCCTATTTCCTATGAAAATATTCTTTATTTCTCACCAAATGATAACAAAAAAAGCGTGACCCCACGAAAGGATCACGCTTAAGCCTGTCACAGGCTGAATAGTTTATACGCTCACATTCAAGCAAGATACAGCATGAACATCTGTGCCTTGAATGGTCGGTTTGGTTTGCGCACAAATGTCCGTAGCTTGAGGACAACGAGTACGAAATACACAACCAGATGGCGGGTTGATTGGCGATGGCAAATCCCCCTCCAGCATTTGAATGACTTTTTCACGTTCCAATTTAGGATCGGGAATCGGTACTGCTGACATCAACGCACGTGTATATGGATGTTTAGGATCTGCAAAGAGTGCATCTGACTCACCTAGCTCTACCGCATTACCTAAGTACATAACCAGTACTCGGTCAGAAATGTGCTTAACCACTGATAAGTCGTGTGCGATAAAGACTAAAGAAAGACCCAGCTCTTTTTGAAGCTCTTTCAATAGGTTTACAACCTGAGCTTGAATGGATACATCCAAAGCTGACACTGGTTCATCACAGATGATCATCTTAGGTTTTAAAATCAAAGCACGTGCGATACCAATACGCTGACACTGACCACCAGAAAACTCATGCGGGTAACGGTTGATCACGTTAGGCAGCAAGCCAACTTTCGTCATCATCTCTTTAACACGCTCTTTCACTTCATCTTTAGAAAGCTCTGGATAGAACGTTTCTAAAGGTTCTGCGATGATCGCTCCCACGGCCATACGCGGGTTCAAAGAAGCCAAAGGATCTTGGAAAATCATTTGAATTTCTTTGCGTGTTTCTCGACGTTGAACACTGCGCATCTTGGTTAAATCTTGACCAAGCCACACAACTTCACCCTCAGTAGCTTCTACAAGACCGATGATAGCGCGAGCAAATGTTGATTTTCCGCAACCAGATTCGCCAACAACGCCTAATGTCTCGCCTTCATATAAACGAACATTAACCCCATCAACGGCTTTTAAGTTTGATGGCTGGCTCCATGGCCAAGCCGACTTAGAAGCAATACTAAAATGGACTTTTAAATTTTTAACATCGAGCAATAGTGATTTATTCGAACTCATCTTTCCCAAGCCTCCCAATCAGAAAAACATGCACGCTGACGGCCATCGCCAAATGGCAATAGGATCGGTGCTTCACTCTTACAACGTGCAATACCACGATGGCAACGCTCTTGATAAGGGCAGCCAGGAGGCAAACGAAGTAAGTTTGGTGGGTTACCAGGAATGGTTGGTAGAACTTCACCTTCCGTATCTAAACGTGGAATAGCTCGAAGCAATCCTTCCGCATAAGGATGAGTCGGATTATAGAAAATCTCATCCACAGTGCCGTACTCCATAGTACGACCAGCGTACATCACAAGTACTTTGTCACATGAACCAGCGACAACACCTAGATCGTGAGTGATCATAATGATCGCTGTGTTGAATTCACTTTTTAGCTCGTTAAGCAGCTCCATGATTTGCGCTTGAACGGTTACATCAAGAGCCGTAGTTGGCTCATCGGCAATCAGCAATTTAGGACGACACAATAGAGCCATCGCAATCATGACACGTTGACGCATACCGCCAGAAAACTCGTGCGGGTACATAGTGATACGTTTACGCGCTTCAGGAATCTTCACCGCTTCAAGCATGCGAACCGATTCTTCAAAGGCTTCTGCTTTACCCATGCCCTTATGCAGCATCAGTACTTCCATTAACTGATCGCTCACTTTCATATATGGGTTCAGTGAGGTCATTGGGTCTTGGAAGATCATCGCAATTTGCTCTGCACGAACTTTGTTCAGTGCTTTTTCTGGCAAATTAAGGATTTCATTACCCTCAAATTTTGCACTGCCAGAAATAATACCGTTTTTCGCTAACAAACCCATGATAGCGAAAACCGTTTGTGATTTACCCGAACCAGACTCACCTACGATACCTAAGGTTTCACCTTGGTTTAGTGAGAAGTTCAAGTCATTTACTGCCGTTACGATACCGTCTTGAGTGGTAAATTCAACGCGCAGATCTTTGACATCTAATAGACTCATCGTTGCTTCCTTAATCTTTTGATTCTTATATTTAATAGCGATTGACTATCTGTCTTTAGGATCCAGCGCATCGCGCAGGCCATCGCCGACATAGTTGAAACAAAATAGAGTGATGACCATAAATGCAGCAGGGAATGCCAACTGCCAAATAGCCAATTCCATTGTTTGTGCACCTTCTTGTAGTAGCGCACCCCAACTTGTCATTGGTTCTTGAACACCAAGACCAAGGAATGATAAGAACGATTCTGTCAGAATCATGCTTGGGATAAGCAGCGTTGAATAAACCGCAACAATACCCAATACGTTAGGCACGATATGGCGAGTAATGATTTTCCAGTTACTCACGCCACTCACATGTGCCGCTTCAATGAACTCTTTGCTGCGAAGACTGAGTGTCTGACCACGAACAATACGCGCCATATCCAACCACGCTATTGCACCAATCGCGACAAAGATCAAAATGATATTACGACCAAAAAATGTCACCAATACAATCACAAGGAACATAAATGGTACTGCGTATAAGATTTCCAAAATACGCATCATAATACGGTCTACTTTACCGCCAATAAAGCCTGAAGCGGCGCCGTAAAGCGTACCAATCAATACCGCAACAAATGCCCCCATGACGCCGACCATCAGCGAGATTCGTCCACCAACTAAGGTACGAACGTAAAGGTCACGTCCTAAGCTATCAGTACCAAACCAATGTTCTGCACTTGGACCAACGTGCATTGCATACCAATCGGTATCATCAAATGTATAAGGAGCAAGCATTGGCAAAATAATGACGGCCAGCGTCATCAACACCAAAATAAATAAGCTCACCATCGCAGCTTTATTACGCATAAAACGGATACGAGCATCTTGCCAAAGGCTGCGACCTTCAATTTCTAAGTTCTCAGAGAACTTTTCGATCGCTTCTAGATTTTCTTTTTTCGTCAACATAACCATACGTCCCTGCTAGTAGCGAATTTTCGGGTCAATCATTGCTAGTAAAATATCAACGATGGCGTTGAATAGAATGAATAGGAAACCAATTAGGATGGTCACCCCCATTACTAGCGAATAGTCACGGTTAAAGGCAGCGTTCACGAACAACTTACCTATCCCCGGCAAACCAAAGATTGTTTCCACCACAACCGAACCGGTGATGATGCCGACAAAAGCTGGGCCCATATAAGAGACAACAGGAAGCAGTGCAGGTTTTAATGCATGCTTAAGTACGATGTAACGGTAACTTAGCCCTTTTGCACGAGCGGTGCGGATAAAGTTACTGTTCAACGTTTCAATCATCGAACCACGTGTAATACGCGCGAAAGTCGCGACGTAGAGCAATGACATGGCGATAACCGGCAATACGATGTATGAGAATGAACCATCATGCCAACCACCTGCGGGGAAAATATTCCAATGCAAGGAGAACAAATAGATAAGTGCCGGTGCCAATACGAACGATGGCATTACTACTCCGAGCATTGCCGTGGACATAATGGTGTAGTCCACCCAAGTATTTTGTTTCAATGCCGCAATGGTTCCGACCGCTACCCCCAAAATGACGGTAAAGATGAAAGCAATAAAACCAACTTTTGCAGAAACAGGTAAAGCCACCGAAATCAGTTCATTTACTGTATAGTCTAAGTATTTGAATGATGGGCCAAAGTCCCCTTGAATTACATTAAATAAATAAGTGGTGTATTGTTCAAATACTGGCTTATCTAAGCCATATTTAGCTTCGATATTTGCCATTACTTCTGGTGGTAATGGACGCTCGCTTGAAAACGGGTTACCCGGTGCGAAGCGCATGAGAAAGAAAGATACAGTGATCAATACCAACATAGTTGGAATTGCTTCAAAGATCCTTTTCGCGATGAATTTAAGCATAAACTCACTCTTTCAGTCTGTGACAATTAAAATGAAAAAAGCACTCTGAATGACACCGTTATACGGTGAGTTTAATGATCTTAAAATGGAGAAATACGAGGTAATTAGAGAAACTAGCTACGGCAACTTCATCCATGAGATAAGCCATTTTTTCACTCCGTGGAATACACCACGATCAATCCAGAGTGAGGAGGCGCTACACACATTCATTGTCTGTAGAGCCCCTATTTTTATAGTTCTATAAACTCAATTTATTGAGCTTTGATGTATAGATCTTTCGAGTAGATTTTCTCTTCTGGGTTGTTTGCTGGGAAACCACCAACTTGAGGAGATAGTAGACGCGACTTCACGTACTGATAGATAGGCGCGATAGGCATATCTTTCGCCATTAGCTTCTCAGCATCACGATACAGCGCAGTACGCTCTTCTTCAGATGTTGAGTTGATCGCTTTTTCCATTAGCGCATCATAGGCTTGGCTATCGTAGTGGATACCACCCGTTGTGTTGCCACTCTTCATTAGCGTTAGGAATGAAGATGCTTCGTTGTAGTCACCACACCAACCGGCACGTGCCACTTCAAAGTTACCTGAATCTTTAGTTGATAGGTAAGTCTTCCACTCTTGGTTTTCTAGTGTTACATCTAGACCCAAGGTCTTCTTCCACATTGAACCCAGTGCAACCGCAATTTTCTTATGGTTTTCTGATGTGTTGTATAGAAGGCTAAACTTCAGTGGGTTGTCTTTACCGTAACCCGCTTCTGCTAACAGACGTTCTGCTTCTGCATTACGCTCTTTCTGAGTCATTTGGCCATACATTGGCATTTCTGGTTCAAAACCAGCCGTGATCTCAGGTGTTAGGAAGTAAGCTGGTTTTTGACCTTGCGCTAAGATAGCGTCAGTCACGATGTTACGGTCGATAGCGTAAGAAACAGCTTGGCGCACACGAACATCATCAAACGGCTTTTGTTTGGTGTTAAAGATGTAGTAGTAAGTACATAGGTTGCCCACTACTGACAATGATTCTGGGTGTTCTTTCTTCAGACGTTTGAAGTGCTCAACTGGCAATTCGTTCGTAAAATCGATTTCACCAGATAGGAAACGGTTCATTTCCGCAACTTGGTTTTCAATCGGAAGGAAAGTCACTTTATTTAGGACAGTTTTGTCATTGTCCCAATATTGCTCGTTACGTTTAAGAACAAGACGCTCATTCACAACCCATTTGTCGACAACGAATGCACCGTTACCCACAAAGTTTTCTGGCTTAGTCCATTGGTCACCAAACTTCTCAACCGTTGCTTTATGAACAGGTTTTGTTGTGGTGTGGCCCATCATCATTACGAAGTAAGGAACAGCTGCATCCAGTTCAACAACAAGAGTATGATCATCAAGCGCTTTAACGCCTAGTGTGCTCTTATCTGCTTCACCAGCAATGATCGCTTTAGCGTTCTTCATCTTGGTGTATTCCATGTACCAAGAGTATGGAGACGCTGTCGCAGGATCAACTGAACGTTGGAAACTGAACACAAAGTCAGCTGCCGTTACAGGGTCGCCGTTTGACCATTTTGCGTCTTTACGCAAGTGGAAAGTGTAGGTTCTGTTGTCTGTCGTTTCCCAACTCTCAGCAACTGCTGGAATGATGTTACCGTCAGCATCTTGGCTCACTAAACCTTCAAGTAGGTCAGCGATAACGTGCGATTCAGGAACACCTTGAGATTTATGAGGGTCGATTGTTGCTACTTCAGTACCGTTACCACGAACAAGTTCTTGTACTTCTGCTAATTGAGTTCCTGCTGGAACCTCTGCAGCAAGTGTTGCGGTAGAAGTTGCGGCCACTGCTAGACCAGCACCTAGAAGAAGGGCTTGAGTGATTTTATTCTTATACATGTGTAAAACTCCAAGTTTTTCATTTGCATCCATGACTTCTTTGAAGGCCCACTCGAACGGAAGTGATTTAGACATTCTTAGCTCAAAAATTAAGCATAATAATCTAAAACCTTACAAAGATTGCGGCACACATTATCAATCATTGAAGTAATTTGCCATAAAAATGTAGCAAAAAATCATATAATTCCCTGATTACATCAACATTACGGTAATAAATGCTTCATTAATGTAAAAAGGCAGAATTAATGAATAACCTCATGATTTGTTGTAGTGTAAAGTGCCAATTTATCTAATAAGATACATTTTTGCAGCATCTTATCTTGCGTATTGTGCAATAAATTTAACGACAAACACGCCGATTCACTAACATTTAACAGAATTGATTGTCATGCTTTGTGATTTTGTGAAACATATCACCTCCTAGTTGTTGGTTTATAAACATCTAAATATGCAAAAAATGGCGACATTTTATCCAATTGACATTTATTTACCCATTTCGCAGAAATTCTAGCCAGTCGATTATTCCGGATGGCATATTAATAATCGAACAAATGCATTGTTTTGATGAAAAACCAACCATAAATTTGCAGGCTAAATTCAAAAAATCACAAAGCACGACCAAACTTACACATTAAAAAGATGGCAATGTCATGTGAGTGGATGAGATAAATAGGGAGAATACTTGGCACGACGCTATACAGAATAGTTAGAGGTAAAATAATCAGAAGTAATGCCATTTAGCATCATGTTGAACGAGGTAAATCGTAAGAGGAATAAATGAGGAGCTAGCTACATGAGGGCTAAATTTCTCTCTCATTGACAAGTAGCGTTACCGAGTGGGTAGACCAATACAAAAACGGCCCTTAAATAAGGACCGTTTGCGATTAAAGACTGGTGTCATTAGCCAATAAACTTGCTAACAAAGTTGCTAATATTGCTTGCGCTTGCCGCCGCCATAACCATCACAATAAGAGCACCGACTACAGTTAAGTACACAGGGTGCTTATAGTCACCAACAATGTCTTTACGACGTGTGGCAGCAAGTACGATACCTAAAACGATTGGTAGGATAATACTATTCACCAAACCTGCCAGCATCAGTAGTAAAATTGGCATATTCATAGTTACAGTGCCAAGGCTCGTGATGATAATAAAGCCAACACACCATGCTTTTTCGTTACGAGCAACCACTGGGAATAGTGTTTTGATTAGTGAAATCGCCATGTACGAGTTACCAACGACTGAAGTAATCGAAGCAACGAACAGCACTAAACCAAATATGAAGTAACCGATATCACCAGCGCCTTGACGGAATGCATCTGCCGCAGGGTTTGAATTATCAAGAACAGCACCGGTTGCAATCACACCAAACACAGCCATGAACAGTAGAATACGAATCACAACCGCGATTGAAATACCTGCCCATGCAGCGGTTTTAATTGCACCAACGTTTTCCTTACCTTGTAAGCCAATATCAACTAGACGTTGTGCACCCGTATAGTAACCACCCACAGCGCCACCAACGATAGTCAGAGTCGGTAGCAATAAGTTACCGATATCATTTGGGATTACGGCCGCAGTTAACGTTTCACCCATTGGCGGTAAACTTGTCATGGCTACGTATGCAATCAAGATAATCATGAACAAACCAAGGTAACGAGCCATTTGGTCCATACGCTTCGATGCGTTGTGCACAACAAACAGTAAACACCCCACTACACCAGTGAACAGTGCGCCCCACGTTGTGTCAACACCAGTAAGTACATTAATACCTAAGGCTGCACCGCTTACGTTACCGAAATTAAATGCCACGGCACCCAAAGCTAAAAGAATACCAACAGCGTAACCCATGCCTGGTGCGACTTTGTTAGCAATGTCTTGAATACGTAGGCCAGACACACCAACGATGCGCCAAAGGTTCATTACAATACCGAAAGTAATAAACATCGATGCGAAAACAGGGAACGCCATGTCAATTTTGTAGATATTGGTAAATACGGCTGTTTGAGTAAGAAAGCCTGGGCCAACCGAAGTGGTTGCCATTAAGAACGCTACGCTTAAGATTGCTTTCGTTTGCCAAGTTGTTGGCTGCGCCGCTGCAGGAGTTGCTACGGTAGAAGTTTGTGTGGTCATGCCGAATCCCAATTTTGTTGTCTCTCTATTATTAGAAAAATAGAAAGACAACTGACCAAGATCAGCTGAACTTATGCGAGAAGACGGTTGAAAAATTCTTTTAAAAACAACATCTAAATAAACACAGTGCCGTCTACACCTGCTTACTGGGCGCGGATATTAATGAGTTATCCGCATGCTGTCAACTAATAATTTTCGCAATAGCAAATATTGTAATTATGTGGGCTGAAAATACCATTGCAGAGGTTTAATGGGGCGTAATTTCGTTCTTGAACCAAGCCAATGACAATTAAGCCGACTCAACCTCACCCAGAGTTTTTCTTGCGAATATGATTAATCACAACAAGTGAACACTTGTTTGATAGAGAGGACAGTCACCCCTGGTGTTACCATTTTATTCTCGCTCCCCCCATGGTGATACTTTCTAAACTCTGTCGGCGTCATATCGTGGAACTTTCTAAACGCAGCAATCAGGTATTTATGCTCAGAAAATCCACATTGCAATGCAATGTCAGTGATAGGAATAGCAGTATTACACAACAAAGGAATGCTTTTACTTAAACGAATAAACGTTAAATAGTCTTTGAAATTGAAGCCACAGACCCGTTTAAATAAACGAGAAAAATGATGGTAACTTAGCCCGGCATCTAAACATAAATCAGACAATGTAAGCGACGACATGTATTCGCGATCAATTCGTTCTAGACAAGCCCTTACAACCTCTTCTTCATGTTTCCTAGCTATGTTTAACTCACACTCTTCCCCCAGTTCATCAAGCTTTGCTAACATCAGATAAATCAATGCCATACGCTTAAATGAGACACGATTTTCATCATAACTATATTCACAAGCAAGTGCTTTTACCGTATTCCAAAGCTCTGTATCTAATTGGCGATAATACTCCTTTCCCACCACACGATAGCTCAAAGCCAAAGAGTGATGGCAGGCCTCAAAAAGTGCTGGTGAAAATTGAATGGTCAACAGTTGACTATTTGGCTCTAGCGCATGTAAGCCATGAATTTCATTCCCGGATAAAAGGAGCATCCCACCTTGTTTAAACGTCTCTGAAGAGCCATTGGACATCATCGAAAAGGCTCCTTTCAACACACAAATGAATTCAGGTGCAAGGTGCCAATGGGGCTCACATTGACGTACTTCCGCGGCAAATATATTGATCGGATCTTTCGCAAATGTAACAACTTCATAACCCGTTTGGGACGACGCCATTCCATTAACATGACCATTTGTATGCCCATTCACATTACCACTTTTATTGTTGGTAATATGGCTACGCTGACTGAAAGAAAAGGGGAACATACTTACCTCTTGTGTTAACGCCATAGCCAACATCCGTCAATAAAACACAGATCTTAACCATGGCGTTATCTAATGGATTGAGTACGCTTTAGTGCGAACTGTTTTCCAATACCTGTTGTAGCTCTGACTCAGATATATCGAGCCCTAACATCTCATTGAACGCAATTGCCATACCACAGAACATGTCCTCAGCAATCTGTTCCAATTTTGATTGAGCTTCAGTTGAAGATAAACGACTAGCCTC
Organism: Vibrio sinensis; assembly: GCF_003605645.1. GTDB lineage: Bacteria > Pseudomonadota > Gammaproteobacteria > Enterobacterales > Vibrionaceae > Vibrio > Vibrio sinensis. The sequence goes on from NZ_QVMU01000006.1 coordinate 88,927, forward strand.
ACTAATCATGGCCACGACACGCTCTGTCGCGATTGGATTTTTCAGTAAATCAACTAGCGTAGAGTCTACTCTGAGCTGCGGATAATATGGAACTGGCACAACATCCACAACGCAGAAAAGTGGTGTATCTTCACTCGATGAGCCGACAAAAATTGTGTGCTCTCCCGGCGTCGCTAACCATTGTTTGGCTTGCGGATTAAAGTAACAAAAATCAGCCCAGTTCAATGTTAACGTTACTGTTTTTGTTTCCCCCGGCTCCAAAGCGACTTTCGCAAATGCTTTAAGGGACTTACGTTCACGAGCGTATTCACTTTCAGGGAAACTTAAATAGAGCTGTACCACTTCCTTGCCAAAACACGCACCAGTATTTTTTACGTCTACTGAGACAGTCAACGACTCATCTTGCTGTAGTTGATTTTGCTGAGCTCTACTATGCTGCGTGGAATCTAGCGGTAATGAGTTCTGTTTTGAGTCGCCTAAGGAGGTCACTGTCACCTTGCTCATTTCAAAGTGGGTATAGCTCAAACCAAAACCGAACGGAAATAGAGGTGTCATATTGCGTTTTTGATAGTAACGGTAACCAACAAATAATCCCTCACTATAAACGTGTTGACCATTTTCTCCAGGGTAACTCAAATACGCTGGCGTTTCCTCCAAACAATGTGGAACCGTCACGGTCAACTTGCCACTTGGATTGGTGTATCCAAAGAGTACATTCGCTACAGCTCGCCCCATTCCCTGCCCTGAGAAAAAGGTTTCAACAACCGCTTTGACATTAGCCAACCAAGGCATCACCACCGAATCACTGTTGGATAACACCACCACCAATTCAGGCTGAACCTTTGCTACAGCTTCAATAAGAGCTTGATGCTGTTCAATAATATCTAAATGGGAACGGTCGCCATTTTCGCCATCTTTACCTACTTCAGTACTTGCAAACAACAGCACTATATCCGCTGTTTTAGCCGCCTCTACCGCCTTAGCGAAACTCTCAGCTGAATCTGAGCCACTGATGTAACTTACTTCAAAATCATCGCCAGCGAGTTCAACTATTTCATCCAATGGAACATCAAGATAATAAGGACGAGTCGTAGCACAACCTGACCCCTGAATAACTGGAGTTTGAGCCGCTTCACCCATCACTAGGATGCGTTTATGTTTTTCCACCCTAAGTGGTAATAACGACTGGTCATTTTTTAATAACACAATCGATTCTGACGCAATATGTTGTGCAAGAGCATGATGAGAAGCGAAATCGACATTGTGCGTTTTTTCTCTACCAGTGACAGCTTTTTCAACCAGAGTAAGAACTCGCTCACACGCGTTGTCTAAATCGGCTTCGGTAACGATTTGTTCAGAAATTGCCTGATATAAAGCGCGCTTATCACGGCGACTTTCTGGCATAGCAAGATCGTTCCCCGCTAACAAAGAAGCAGGTCTATCTTTGACACCATACCAATCTGAAATAACCAAACCATCGTAACCCCATGAATCTCTCAGTACGCTACTCAATAACCATTGATGCTGCGAGGTTTGAACACCGTTAAGACGATTATATGAAGACATCACAGTCCAAGGGTTTGATTTCTCAATAGCTCGCTTAAAACCCGATAGATAGATTTCTTGTAGGGCTCGCTCTTCAATCAACGAATCCATTTCGGTTCGCTTAAATTCAGAGTTGTTCGCGGCAAAGTGTTTTAAACTGGCTCCAACACCATTGTCTTGCATGCCGTTAATCAAGCCTGCAGCCAGTTCACCACTTACCACAGGATCTTCCGAATAGTACTCATAACCACGGCCAGATAGGGGCGTTCGACGAATATTAATCCCCGGCCCTAACAACAGGTCAATGCCATAATGTCGACACTCACTAGCTAAAGCCTGACCCATTTGATACATTAATTCGACATCCCAACTGCATGCCACACTCGAGCCATTTGGAAAACAAGTCGCCGGCTCAGACAGCCCAAAATAAGATTCCGTTCCATTGAGACCATCTGCTTGCTGGCTAACTACATTAAGAAAATCACTGATGCACCAGTCTGCCCCCTGCTCTACTTGAGCTCGGTTATAGCGGACACCATAAGTCCCATCTGTCATCGCGATATCTTTTATTCCGAGTTGTTCAAACCCCGTCGTGCGCCATAATCCTTGACCATGAATCAAATCAACTTTCTGTTCGATCGTCATTGTTTTAAGTAAATCTGAATGTTGTCCTGACATTTACGCAGTCTCACTATTTAACTGGAGTTTTTTCAATTGGATCTGTTGAATCATGTCACGATACTGATGTTCATCGATTTGATAGAAGCGAATAAAAACAATACTGACAATAAATAAGACCGCCGGGATCACTGTCATCATCAAATTAATCCCGTTTACGGCTTCCGCTGAAATAGTCTCTGATGAATAACCGTAATATTGCAGTAACCAACCCGCTAAACCGCCGCCAATCGCCATTGCAATCTTAGTAATAAAGTTAAAGTAACCGTAAATAGCCCCTTCAGCGCGAACCTGTGTCTTCCACTCTGAGTACTCAACAGTATCTGCCACCATTGACCACATCACGACAAAATTAATCGCTAACGCTACGCTGTATACACACACGCAAGCCATAATGAGCATAAGATTAGATGGGTCAATCGTATATTGAATTGCAAGCGCCCCAGCGCCAAGTGGAAGAGTAAACAGAGCCAAACGTTTCTTTCCGATCCAATCAACTAAGCGACCTGCTATCACCGTACCAGCTGCATAAGCGGCAGTTTGTACAAAAAAGAAGCTGCCAATAAACCCGCTGTCGTTCAACACGTAGTTGATGTAATAAATCGCGACCGCCATCCATAAGGTATACGTAATGTAGACAAAGGTTGTGTAAGCCGACAAAAAGTGCAGTGGCATGTTCAACTTCACTGATGAAATCAATGAAGAAAGAGATGGTGTTTGAGCCACTTCCACCACTTCAATACGTTCTTTGGTGTAACCAAAACAGGCCAAAAATAAAAACGTCGCTAACAAAGCAAATATACTCGCAGCAAACACGTAGCCGTCACTCGGCTCAACAAACATGCCAACGAACACTTCAGCTTGAGTTGATACTAATAAATAACCAAGAATCGCGAGAGTAAATCGATATACCGATAGAGAGGCACGAGAACCCTCATGCTGAGTCAACATATTAGTCATCGCTGAATATGGTGTATTAACCGCGGTATAAGCAATGCAATATAAAGTGTAGGAAATCAACGCGTACGCAAATTTGTAATCGGTATCAATTGCGGTAAAACAGATGACTGTTAACACACCAAGAGGAATAGAACCATAGAGTAAATACGGTCTCAGCTTGCCATGTTTAGTCTGTGTCTTATCAATAAAATAACCGACCAATAGATTAAATATCGCATCAACAACCCGTGCGATAACAAAGATCAAACTCGCTTGAGCCGCTGTTAACCCATAAATATCAGTATAAAAATACAATAAAAATAACGACACAAACCCAAACGATAAATTGGACGCCAAATCGCCAAGTCCATAAGCGAACTTCTCTTTTCTTCCGACAACAACATAGCTGTCAGCCTGCGGAGTAGACATTGTTTATTCCTTCAATTAACTAACTCTGCCCATTATATGAATCAGCTAATTTCACGCTTGGCACTAATTGACTGGATTATTACTACTATTTGCTTTCGTTGTAAAACGTGAACAAGCGCAAAGTCGCCTTATGGTTCAAAACCATGACAAAAATCGTTTTCGCTTCACAAGTAAAAGTACTCAGTATGAGGTTAATTGAGAGAAAAGGATGCCTTTAGACTAGGCGTAGTGTATAAAGCCGCTATAATGCTCGGGTAAAAAATGAAAAGGTAAGAACATGAAAATTTGTGGTGTTGAGCTAAAAGGTAATGACGCAGTCATCTGTCTGCTTTCTCTGTCTGAAAGTGTATTTCATATCTCTGACTGTCGCGTATCAAAACTGTCAGTAACGAACGGAAATGACACTCAGAGCATGAGAGATTTTCAATTTTCTTTCGCTAAGCTGATGGCTGACTACCAAATTGATAAAGTAGTAATTCGTCAACGCCAAACGAAAGGCAAATTTGCAGGTGGTGGTTTTGGCTTTAAGCTAGAAGCAGCAATCCAATTGATTGATGGCCTAGATGTCACTGTTGTGCCACCAGCCGATCTAAAAGAAAGTCTAAAACGTAACCCGCTAATGATTAAGTTCAAAGAAACGGGTCTTAAGCAATACCAAGAAGAAGCTTTTAATACAGCTTACGCTTGTCTGCATATGCGTTAATAGTAAAAAGGCCTGCTCATCATTAATGGGCAGGCCTGATCTTATTCTCTATTATACGTTACGATGATACCGTCACGGTCTGATAAAGCTCCGCTTCTGAATCACCTCCAACATACACAAATAGTTTTCCCATCTCTTGAGTAAAGCAGGATTCAATTCCGTAGTAAGACATATCTTGAGGGGAAATAACGAATTCTACTCGCTGAGTTTCACCCGCTAACAGACTCACTTTTTGGAACGCTTTAAGTTCTCTTCTCGGACGAGTTGTCGATGTCCCCGTTTGCGCCAAATAGCATTGCACCGTCTCTTGACCTTCATTTTGGCTGTAATTTGTCACTTCTACAGAAAACGTTAAGTTTTCGCCAAGACGAATATTCGTCTCACATTGCAAAGCACCGTAACTAAACTGGCTGTAGCTCAAACCAAAACCAAATGGGTATAAAGGGCTTTCGAAGCAATCTTTATACGGTTGATATTCTTGGTATGCGCGCATTTTTCCCAATATTTTTCGTGCATAGTACATTGGAATCTGTCCAGTACTACGAGGAACTGTCATCGCCAGTTTCCCTGATGGATTTGTCAAACCGTAGATCACACGAGCCACCGCATTTCCGGTCTGTGTACCACTTTGCCAAGCATAGATTAACGCATCCGCATACTGCTCAATAGCTGGTGATGGTACAGGACGCCCAGTACACTGAACCACGACTAAAGGTTTACCAACACGGCCAATCGCTTCAATCATCGCTTCTTGACCCGCAGGTAAGGCTAATTCAGCAATATTGCGCGCTTCTCCCGTACGACGATGGCTTTCTCCTACACACAAAACAACTACATCCGCGCGATGTGCACATTCAACCATCTCATCAGTAAACGCCGCATTATCAGTAATGATTTTATTTTGTTTTGACGCACAACGTAGTCCATCAATAATGGAAACCACATCGTTTTCATCACCATCAAGACACCAAGAACCTAAATGCTGACGCTGCGAACTAGCGTGGGGGCCAATCACCGCAACGGTCAATCCACTGTCTCTCAATGGCAAGCATTGTGATTGATTTTTTAATAACACCAAACTTTGCTCAGCTAAAGACAAGGCTAACTCACTATGCTCTGGCTTACCTAAAACTTCTTTATGTTGCTCAGGGTCAACGTATGGTCGCTCAAACAACCCCGCTTTAAATTTCGTAGCCAATACGCGACTAACCGCATCATCAATGAAAGCAAGCAATTCAGGATCAGTTGAAACAAGCACTTCAAGGTGATCATCGTAAGCTTCATGAGTCATGGCCATATCCACTCCGGCTCGCAACGCCAACGCTGCCGCCGATTTAGCGTCACTCGCGACGCCAAAATACTCAAGATCAGAGATCGAACCCCAGTCACTAACAACCATGCCGGAAAAAGCTTGCTGGTTTTTAAGCCAATCTCGGAGGAGCGCACGAGACCCGGAAACGGGAGTTCCTCCAAGGTCATTAAAACCAGACATGATCGTGGCGACACCAGCATCAATTGCCGCCGAAAAAGGGGGTAAGTAGATATTATGTAGGCTGTTTTCGCTAATTTCAGTGGTATCGTAATCACGACCGCCTTCTGAAGCACCATAACCGACAAAATGTTTCGCACAAGCAATCAGCCTATCCGATTTCGCAGGATCATCACCTTGAAAACCGCGAACAACTGCGCGAGCCATTTGGCTAGTCAAAAAAGGGTCCTCTCCTGAACTTTCAATAACTCGCCCCCAACGAGGATCTCGCACAATGTCGAGCATTGGGGCGAAAGTCCAATGAATCCCCAGTGAAGCTGCTTCTGCTGCAATCGCAGTATACGCTCGTTCAACTAATTCAGGATTCCAAGAGCATGCCTGTGCCAATGGGATAGGTAACACTGTTTTTTGACCGTAAATGACATCGCGAGCGAAAATAATAGGAATACCTAGACGGCTTTCTTCTACTGCCACTCTTTGAATTTCATTAAGCTGAACCGGATCCACAGTTTCACCAGGAGCATTTCCCGCCCAAGCCGTATCGGCTAAGATTCGAGAGCCCCAACCTCCTTGACGAATTTTGTCTAGGTACGCTGCTTTATTTTGATCATAATCACTCATGGGAGACTGGCATAACTGGCCAATTTTCTCTAGCAAAGTCATACGTCCCAGCAAATCACTAACTCGTTCAGTTATCGTCAATGAGGTATTTCTATAATTAGCCAAAGGACATCACTCCAAATTATCTTGTCGTTGGTAATACGGAAATGCTTCAACTAAAAATTCAGTCATTTCCTTAAACAGATCATTTTGACCATTTTGACTAGCCAAGAGACGGACTTGGTCTGCAACTTCTGGTACGTAACGAGTATCAAGCTCGACATAAATTTGAATAAACTCTTCAAGTTCCTTAGCATTCAAATTGGCCATGACTTTCGCTGGCATCATCTGCGAGCGATAGTAAAAATCGGGTTTTGGCCCAATTAACGTACCTTCCCATGTTTCGATAACTTGCTGATAACCGCCTAAATACGTATCGCCCTTGCGTAGTTCCAGCTTATTCATTCCTTTTAAAGATGTGGTGTAGTTACCCATCTGGAATTGCTGCTGTGCAAATTGATAATAACTTTCAGATAGTTGATAAGCTTTCAACCACGCTGAAGCGTAAGCAACCAAAACTAACCCAGCAAAAACTAACCACTTTATTCCCTTCGCCATTATTTCACCCCTACCCCTGTGAACGCTTTGATGAAGTTTTTCTGTAAACAGAAGAAAACAATAACGACAGGTACCGCTATCATGGTCGTCATTGCCCACAATTGTTCTAGATTCGTTCCCGGAACCTCAGTCTGGAAGTTATACAATGCCAACTGCAAGGTCATTAACGACTCATCTCGTACATATAAGAGCGGCCCCATAAAATCATTCCATGCACCCATAAACGTTAAAATACCGACGGTTGCTAACGCAGGACGTAACATTGGTAGCACTATTTTCCTGAAAATACGTATCTCACTAGCACCATCAATTCGAGCTGCCTCTAAATAGGCATTATCAATTTGTTTCATAAATTGGACGAGTAAAAAGATATTGTAAGCACTGATCGCACCTGGAATGATGAGAACCCGGTAGGTGTTAATCCAGTTCCATTCATACATCATCATATATGTGGGAATCGTAAATAATACTGCGGGGATCATCATTGAACCCAAAATAACTTTCAACCAAAATTCACGACCAGGTAAATTTGTTTTTACAATGGCATACGCTACCATTGATGAAAATAATGTATTTAAAAAAGTCACTGAAACAGAAATGAATATTGTATTAGCAAAAACTCTAATTAAATTTACCGAGTTGAAAATCTCTATATACCCATTCAACGACCAACTCGTTGGTAAACTGTTTGGAGAGTGCATTATCTCAGGCCCAGTTTTGAATGAGTTAATCACCATATAGAAAAATGGGTACATAACGAGCAGTGCAGCAACAATCAAAGTTCCATATATCAGTACAAGTTTATGTTTTTTCATATCCATAACTAATCTTCCTTACTCGTGATTTTTAACTGCATCATCGTAAGCAAATAGATCACAGCGGCGAGCATCAAACCTATTGTCGAAGCTTCACCCATCTTCATTTGTTCAAAACCTGTTTGGTAAAGGTATAACACTGGTGTCAGCGCTGACTGATAAGGGCCACCACTTAAGTCAAAATTCATAAACACTTCGATAAACATCTGTAATCCATTGATGATATTCATGGTCATAACAAAAATAATCTGCGGCATGATCATAGGAAGTGTAATTTTTTTAGTTTTTCGCCACCAAGACGCGCCATCAATATCCGCAGCTTCAAAAAGCGAACGGTCGATACTCGCGATCCCTCCAAGGAAAATGATCATTTGAACACCAAACCACTTCCATGCACTAAATACTGCAATGATTGGCATTGGTAACCATTGCTCAAACTTCCAGAATACAGGCTCAGCTAAAACATGAGAGTTTACTAATGAACTCTGAATTGGGCCTGCTGGGCCGGCAATAAAGTCAAAAATAACCATAGCAACCGTAATCGATGTGATCACAGGTATAAACATGACAGTTCGGAAAAAGCTAGCCATGAATTTAACTTCATTCAGGAGCAATGCTAACCCTAAACCAATACCGAAACTTAAAAATACAAAAATCACCTGATTAAAAAGAACATTGAAAAGTGATTTCCAAAACAAAACATCAAATATAACACCTAGCCAGTTTGCAAAACCAACAAACGATGTATTCTCCGGCATCAATATATTCACACTCAAGAAACTACTCTCAAATGAAAGGAAAAATGGATACATTAAGAACACAACGAAATATATTATCCACGGCGCAAGGAAAACATACCCCATTAAGAGATTATTTCTTTTCATATAAATACCACTTCAAAATTATATATTATTTTTTAAATATATCTTTCGCTTGTTGACTAGCAGCCTCTACAGCCTGTTCAGCTGTTATTTCTTTCTTTAATACTACTTTTGAATATTGCTGTAATATTATATTTGCGACATCAGAAGATTGAGAGAATGGTTCGCTCATAATGGTATAAGGTAACTGTTCAACAAAAGGTTTTGCTTCATTACTCTGATAATACGCTCTGTTTTTTAAAGATTTCAAAGCAGGCAGCTGACCTAGCGTCATGTTCGCTTTGTGATTGAGCTCATCATCCATCAATAATTGAACAAAAGCCCAGCTCAACTCTTCTTCGCGCTTTTCATCTTTGAAAATCATTAAAGCTCGACCATCAAGAGTTGAATAAGAACGCGCTGAATCATCCAGTGTTGGAATTGGGGCTAACCCCACGTCTTCGCCTATTACCATCGGACGTTCAGATGCTTCGGCTAAGTTTGCTTTCCAACCAAATCCAAATTGTGGCCACATACCGATCGTGCGAGAAAAGAAGCTTTTTTCCATCGTTAATGGCGCAAATTCTTGTACCTTTTGCATCGTAGCGAAGAACTCCGCCATCTTAGCTTGTTCTTTGTCAAAAATAGGATGGGTACCAAAACGGTTTAATAAAGGGAATTCTCCCTGATTAAAACTATAATAAAGTTGCGCCAGCATTCCCCAATACCAACTCCCTGTAGATAGAACATCATTCCATAATACGGTTCCATATACTGGACTGCCATCTGCTCTTGGTGGTAATTGGTTTATCTTCTCTGCCACATAAAGGAACTCATCCCATGTTTTAGGTGGCTTTTCAGGATCCAGCCCCGCTTCTCTAAACAACTCCTTGTTATAAATCATTAATTGGGTGGTTACATTCCAGGGAATATAATAAGTACGACCAAAGTTTTTACGCATAAACACGGGATTTATGCGGTCCACCATTTGCTGATAACCTTCAAACTGTTCAAAATATGCCAACTTACCCATTTTGGCGTATTTGGCTGGCTGATAGCCAAATACGCCAGCGTATAAGTTAGGTAAATCGCCCGCCGCCATTCGTGTTTCAAGGTTTTCGTCATTAGAAACAACAACCTCGACATCAGGGAAGCGCTCCTTAAATACGGGAACCACCTCTTGGCGAACAAAGTTCATATAATTACCAGATGGTGTCATCACCTCGATTCTGGTATTAGCAACAGCAAAGGAGTGGCAGCTAAGCGCAACAACGCACCCAATTAACCATTTTTTCATGATCTACCCTACAATGTTTCCCTTAAGATTAATTTCGTCGGTAGAATTCTCAGCTCTTCCATGTCGTTTTCACCGCTCAAAGCCTTGATCAGTGTTGTCGCAGCTAACTCGCCCATTCCCGTTTTTTGATGAGAAATAGTAGAAAGCCTTGGAATCATGAGTTCTGCCATATGTATATCGTCAAACCCAACCAATTTCATTTCAGTAGGAATGTCGATACCGTGCTCTTTTGCTGCACGAATAATACCAATAGCCATTTCGTCGTTCGCTGAAAATACAGCTTCCGGCCGTTTTCCATTTTCCAAAAGTTCACACATTTGGCTGTATGCAGATTTTTCTGTGAAGTCACTTTTAATCAACAGATCATGATTAACACTAATATTGAAATACCCAAGCGCAGCAATATAACCATCTAATCGTTTTTGGTTATCATAGGAATCATCTGGCCCACCAAAGTAATAAATATCTTTGCAACCTGATGAAATAAGCGCTTTAGTTGCCGCGAATGCGCCACCAAAGTTATCAATTAAAATGTTATAGATATGCGACGCTGACACTTCACGATCTAATACAACAAGTGGAAAATCCTTTCTTGCTATCGATTTTAAAAAGTCGTCATCGAACGAGTTGGTCAAAATAATGGCACCATCAACCATGCGGTCACGAATGTACTTATGAGCAGTCGAATGCTCATTACCGTACATACTGCACGCTACTAGATCGTAACCATGCTGATGACAAATCTGTTCAATGCCTTTCACTAATTCACTATAGATGGGGCCAAACCATGAGTTAAAGAACAAGCCGATAGCGTTGCTTTTCTTTTGCTTGAGCTGTCTTGCGTTGTTATTGGCAACATAATTCAGTTCAGTCGCGATGCTTAATACATGATTGCGCGTCGCTTCGCTAATTCTTGGGCTTCCATTTATGGCATAAGAGACGGTTGCAATAGACACACCCGCTTTTTTTGCCACATCTTTAATCGTAACTGTCATGTTTTACTTGGTCCTTATTTAGAATCATTTTAAGCCTAGCCGACTATTGAAACGATTCTACCAAGAAAGGCGTTTGAGCAACAATCTTTGCGAATTTGATGTTTAAATTCGGGAGGTTAATCCGGTAAAACCGGATTAACCTTACCAGCTACAGTGAAACAGCTAGAGTATTCTCTGTATCTTTTAGATTTTCATTCAACCACTTAGATGAAATCAGTGCACCACCAGTACGATAACGGTTTGGTTGAATTTCAAAAGGAACATCTTCGCCATTCAGTTTAATCGTTTTAGGTGTGTGCTTACCTTGCTGCGGTGAAATAACCACATCAACTGGTTTCCCGCCAATTTCATAAGCAATCTTCACTTCACCAAGACGTGATGAGATCACTGGGTCAAGAATCAAATCAAGATTATTGAAACGTAAACCAAACACGTTGCTAATAAGCTGGTTCAAATAGATTCCGGGACCACTAGAGTAAATACGCCAACCACCTTTAACTGGCACCTCACCGGCTTGAACTTGAGCGAAATTATCGTACGCACTATAGCGATCGTTAAATTTCGCATCAGAACTAGAGAAGTACGCGTTTGATTGGCGCAATTCAGCATTAGGAACAATGTCTTGAATGCCTACTGGCAGTATTTTGTATAAGTTATCAAAGACAGCGTCAGCATCACCCAACTTACACAATGCTTCAATGAAGCGAATATGAGCGTGACAATATTGTAAGCCGACTTCGCGGCCTAAATTCGCAGCAAGTTCAGCACGCTTAAAGTAAGTTTGCTGGCCCGCTTTATATTCCGCCATTTTATCCATCAAACGAACACCATCTGGATGCACTAGATGTTGTTTAATCGATGCCATGTGTTGATGCGCCATTTCTGGAGTAAAAGTTTCAGAGATAATAGAGCGGCTAGCTGGCAACAAACGATGCTTAATACCGGTCTTACTATCCGATGGATGCAGCAAATATTCTACGTCTTCAACGTTACCCTGCTCGTCACGAGCAAAGTGAATAAAGCCAGCTATCGTATTGTCTTTAATGAGATAGTGGTGATAATCCATCTCCATTTTTTCTGCTAAGTCGAACAGTTTTTCGCTGTAATGAGCAAAATCCGCACAGTGATTCAACACACCACCCAAACCTTTCAGAGATTGAAGTGTCAGAGGAATTGTCCAGCCACTGACCATATTCTCACGTAACGACTGATTCGCAGGTTGTAACGTATCGTCCCAATCACCATCGCCATAACAAGATAGAGACGTTCCTGGAACCAAATTATCAATAATATGCTGAACTTGGCGCTCTACGTGTTCAAACAGGCTGTGACCGTGTTCTGTTTTTACAAAACCATGTTCAGCCAATGTGTACGGCAATATTTCAGACAAGACCGAGAAATCGTGAGTCATGGTCAAATAGTCAGCCAGAGCTTTCAAAGGCCAAACTACGATGTCCCCATGAGATTCTTCCTGTTGAATAGTGGTATATTGATCAAACATAAACCACTGAGGCCACGTGCCCGTTTCTTGGTATTGATGACTGTATATTTCTTTTAGTAAGTCACGCGCTTTACCAAATTCTTGCATGGTCATGAATAGTTCAAATGGGCCTTGTGACACATCACGAGTTCCCCAAGCTGCGCCAGAGTACTGCTCTAAGCCATGCGGTGTGCTGTAATGAACGAGGGCGTTATGGGTAAACCAGTGCACAGATTCATTCAAGCGTTGGCTATTGACTTCATCATTGCTGAAATGCAGTTTAAAACCTTTGGTTAAATCACGAAGATTTTTGTTACAACGCTCAACTTCGAAATCAAACTCTAGAACTTTACCTTTGGAGTTAACGTTCGACAGTTCACCACCAATCGTGATACGCGCCGTGTCATGTACTAAGCCTTTAACCACAAGATATTCGACTGAACCATTTGTTGGGTTAGTGATCAAATCCGATTCGCATAACTCAGCACTCGGCATTAAGTTAAAGCTCAAATCAGCAGCATACGTTTCGATAAGTTCATTAGAACCGCAAATAGTAAAGCCTTCATTTTCCGGTAAGACACGAACAATGCTGTCATTCTCATTGTTACCAAACACCAATTGATGAGAAACTGCAATTTCCAATACTTGGTCTAGGTTTCGAGTCGTAATATCAAGCTGAATAATCGGTTCTTCTGAGCTGGCAAATGAACGCACCTCAATATAGCCATTCAAATACTTGTAAATCCAACGTGAGTAATTCGTACCAACTTCGTATGCAGATGGCATTCCAAGAGGACGATATTCATCACCCTGCTTCACCCATATGCGCTGTCCACCATGAGTAAACTGGTTAAGAGGGTTACGACATACGCCTAATAGCTTATTAAACGAGGTATTGCCCAATGTTAACTGAGAGTTGAAAACACCATAGATATAGTGAGTCGCGCTCATGATTGGGTTGCGATAATCTTGATTATTGCCTGAAGCAATAACATGCCCTGTAGAGCGTTCAAGACGCTTTTCTTTTGCTGGCAAAGTAACATACTGACTATCACCAAAGAAAAACGAGAGTAATTCGCCCTCTGTTTCTTCAACAAATCGACGCTCTGTACCAAACAGCTCTGTAAGCTCAATATCCGTTAATGGCTCACCAACAATGTAAGCACCTTTAACCTGCGGTTTTACTTCAAGCAATTGACCCTGTTCAAAACTTACATCCGCCTTTTTCGCATAGAGATCTTTAACCTCTTCAAAAGCAATAGCATCTTGCATATTTGAATCAACACAATGTGCTTGCACAACGCCATAGTAAGTGATCGTCGAACATTGTTGAGGTGCAATAACTTGCTGTTCAGTTTGTAGTGCCACGTAACCCATTTCAAACTGATAATTCTCGTTGGCTAAGCTTACTTGCTCTAACGCTTTTGGTTGCCCTGTTAACTTGAACTCTTTACCAAAAAATTGATACCCATCAGTACTAAAGCCAACCACTGGTGACAGTGCACCTAGCTGAATACGTGGGTTACCACAACTTTGTGATAAGTTTTGACGGCTACAAACTACGTAGCCTGTTGTTGGGTCTTGAATGATTCTATGATCAAGATATTGAGAACAGTACGCTTCATTAGTTTTAACTGCACCCTCATCAGCTAAACCTAAATCTTGTCCATAAATTAATTCAAAGCGGAGGTTTTTCTCCGTCACATTACGAACCGAGATATCATAGAAAAACGCGTTTTGTTCAGTGTGCAGTATCACTGTTGCTTCAAATTTTTCCGTCGACGTTTTCCAGCCTAACGAGCCATTCGATAGTTGAAACGTTTCAATTTTGTCATTAAAAAAAAGCAACGGTGTTGCTGAGTACTGATCGTTCTCTATTGTACGAAGATAGATATTTGATATCGCCATTTCCGACATAGGCGTTTCAAACAAAGAAACCATCAGTTTATTGCTACGAATAGCTGACAAAATACCAGCAGGGCTGAACGTGAAATTTAGTTCTTCTTTGCCGACGTTGAGTGTCGGCTCGTTAATCAATTGATGCATTGCGAAAAATCTCCAGACATCGCCAAAGTATTAAGAATAAAAAATATTTTTTTCTGTTGAATCATCGAATAAATGACATTTATCCATCTTCAACTCGATATAGCAGCGAGAGCCGACTATAGGAATATGTACTTGGTCAGATTGTTTACACACAACATTACAACCCAAGACTTTTGCATGGACATACACTTCCGAACCTAGCTCTTCAATGGCTTCAACTTCTGCCGCTAAAGTCGCTGCATTCGGTTCAGTGCGTATAGCAAGATGCTCAGGGCGAATCCCTAAATGTACATCCTTATCCACCCACATTTCGGCTCTGGAATAGCGTTCCGTTGGTAGCGATAAACATTTACCACCAAGGCTTACACCAATCACTTCGTCTTGCTTCATCACTTTGCCAGTTAACATATTCATCGCTGGAGAACCAATAAATTCCGCGACAAATTTGTTTTTTGGATTGTGGTAAACATTCATTGGCGTATCGACTTGCATGATACTGCCTTTGTTTAAAATACAAACTCGGTCACCCATGGTCATTGCTTCCACCTGATCGTGTGTTACATAGATCATCGTGGCTGGATGCCCAGTATCTTTAAGCTGTTGATGCAAACGTGTAATTCTCATACGCATAGAGACTCGCAGTTTTGCATCAAGGTTGGATAACGGTTCGTCAAACAAAAAAACATCTGGTTTCCTAACCATGGCACGTCCTAGAGCAACTCGTTGGCGTTGGCCTCCCGACATTTCCTTTGGTTTACGATCAAGCAATTCCGTAATCTCTAACAGTTCAGCTGCTTCAGAAACTCGTCGCGCAATTTCCTGTTTGGACTTCTTTGCCGTTTCCAGCCCGAACGCCATATTTTCATACGTTGTCATGTGTGGATACAGTGCATAATTTTGGAAAACCATTGCTATCCCACGATCTTTTGGTGGCAAGTCGTTACATACTTTGTCACCAATTGAAAGTTGACCGCTCGAGATGCTTTCCAAGCCCGCAACCATTCTCAACATTGTCGATTTAGCACAACCAGACGGGCCGACAAGAACCATAAACTCGCCATCATTGATGTTTAAACTCACATCATGAATAGCGTGAAATCCATTATCGTAAACCTTGTTTATGCCTTCGAGAGTAACCTTTGCCATGGCGTTTAATTCCTATCCAGAACCCTGTTTAAACGTTTCAACAAAAGAGTAACTACACGCCGATTTCAAATCAATGAAATAATGTAATTTCACTTTCGTTTCGTGATCTCTATCTAGTGTTAAGGGGTGTGAGTGACGGTTTCATTAGGAATGAAGTCGGTATACATTGAAGTAAGGCTGGTTTGATAGCCTTTTCTCGTTAAATAACGTTCAACATTCTCACGTACAGAGTCGGCGAAAAAGGCTCCGATGAACATACCTTGATCTAAGCCAATGACCTTACTTGAAACATGCCCATTGGCATCAATCGCATCAGCCCACCCTGCTTGAGTTTGAATTTGGGGGGAGCGATTTCGTAGTTGATTCAACCGCGCTAATGCATCACTAGGGTTTTGCATATAATAAAGGCCAAGCGTGTGTGGCGAACCGGTTGTCCCTGTTTCAATTTCATTACCAAATTTTCGATAGCTTTCTGATACATCTTGAACACCGAACGCCGCATATCCATCATCAACGGTTGCTGACGCTGAAACAAACGGAATGCGATGTAAATCAGCATACTGTTTATGAACTTCTGTAAAGTCATCCATCATTTGATCATTCGGTATTAAACGCTGTTCGTCTAACCACAATGCCGGTAGGAATGCTTGGAAGTATGAACCATCCCAGGTCAACATAGGCGTGAGATCATGACTGTCCATAGTGTATTCGCCTACAAGCAGTTCCATATCTGTAAACGCGGTTTCTGGAATAGTACCCTCGCTCACCATTACGGCCCATAAAGGTGCTAGACGGCTTTCATTTGCTTTTCGGTCAATATGATAGCCAAGTAAGCTATTGCTCGTCCGACTCCAACCAGCATGCAATAAACCACGATTAGGATCGTACAAACTTTGCCACCCAATCACCTGCTTCTCTAAGAGTGACTGAGCGCGCTGAGCTAAACGATTTAAACGTTCATCTGAATGGTTATCAAAAGCACCATTGAGCCCTGCTAGAGAAAAGGACATGATCCCATTATCAACCGCCGAAACGGTCGCTGAATTGGAAACAGCTAAAGCACTACCCGACATGTCGTACAGCCAGTAAAACAAACCATTCCACTTTGGTGATACCTCCAGTTGTGTTAGTACCGCGTCTAATCGCTTGCTCGCAGCTTCATCTCCTGCGTCAACCATCTCGACTAACAGGTTGATATAGAGAGCGACCGTTGAAATATTGGTATAACTGGAGGGAGCGATAGAGCTTCCCTGCACCAACACATGGTCATAAGGAAGCTTTAAACGCGTAGATACACCAACACCATCAAGAAAGTAGTCCATATTGTCTTGAAGTGATTGTGCGAAACTCTCGGGGTAGTATTTTTCATCAATATTTATGCTACGGATGACATCTTCAACTGGTATTTCAGGTGCCACTGTCGCGCTATCCCCACCACCATTACAGCCGAATAAAAACAATAAGTTAAGTGCAATTATTGATTTGCGCATGATTTTAGTTAAACCTCAGAAAGCGAATTTTGGTACAAAAAAAGCCCCGTAGGGCTTTGATCTATTGTGAAAAAATTTAGAACGTCCAGATGATACCCACTTTGGCGAACACTCCTTCTTTGTCGCCCCATGTGTATTGATTACCGTTACGCTGCTTATGGTCGCGATAGGCTAAATCGGCCAATAGGCTAATGGTATCGTTCACTGGAATTTCAGTGTAGAGCGCATAATTACTGTAATCGTAACCCGTGCCATCAAAGATTTCGGTTTCACCTAATTCATAGCGCAGCTCTAAATAGAGGTTATTGTCGAAACGAAATTGAACCAACGGCTTAATGGCCATCTCTGTCCACGCGAAATCATTTTTGTCCTCGTGGTAAAGGAACTTACTACCGATATTGATCCAGTCATTCAAGCGATAGACATAAAGCGGTTCAGTCTCATAAAACATCGCTTTTTCTTCGTCCCAGTAACCCGACTCTAAGTTCAGATGTAAGAAGTGTTTACCCAATGAGAAATTGAGTTCAGGGGTAATTTGATAGCGTGTACTCTCTTCAAAACCCGTGACTTTTTCGTAACCAAATTCAACCGCGAAGTTGAAATTCTCATTCACCCATTTCTCATAGCGAGGCATAAGTTCCGTAGTCAGTAAAGCATTACCTTCAGACACTTTATTGCTACCGCGGTACTTATGCGTTTCTTTCAAAACATACGCTAAACGGAAGTTATCACTGATTTTGGTTGAACCATCAGCAAAAATAAACGATTGGAAGAGTTGGCTTGGCGCATTGACGTAGACATATTCTTCGTACTCAAAGCCAGTAAGCACTCTTGAACGCTTCATTGAAGACACAGACTCTGGTGATGCCATCATGACATCACCAAACCCACCGACATCACGAAGCGAATCAAAACTATCTGTAGAAACTAAGCCATATCCTGGCATCTCAATGCCGTCCCACATGTTTGGTTTAGCTTCAATACTGTCATAGCCATCAAGCTGAATACCATCCCACATGTTACTTTTCGTCTCTGTTGCTGCCACAGAGCAACTTGCCAGAATACCCATCGCGAGTAATGTTGTTGTACTTTTTTTCATTTCAAGCCTCATGAAAACATGCTTAACCAATATTTGTTAGCCGTTGTTCGGTACGTAGCTTTGGTACATGTCTTTTATTTCATCCATGTAGCCACGAGCCTCTAAGTAACGAGCAACATCAGCATTAATTTCGTCGGATAAAAACGCGCCAACAAACATACCTTGATCAAGAGATAAGATCTTAGTGGACATATTGCCGGCCCCATCCACTGCGTCATACCAACCAAACTCAGACTCAATATTTGGATAGTAAGCTTTAAGTGCTTTCAGTGCGCTTACCGCTGTTTCAGGGTTCACCATGTAAGAAAGTGCCACCGCGTGTGGTGTACCTGTGGTTCCAGCATGAATTTCATTGTTGAATTTCACTTTACTCTCAGAGAGATGTGGTACACCAAAAGCAGCGTAAGCATCATCAACAGTTGCTGAGGATGAAACCATCGGAATATTATGTTTTGCTGCATACGCCATTTGGATGAACGTCATATCTTCAACCATGCGGTAGTTCGGCATCAGTGATTTTTCATCCAGCCAAATTGCTGGCAACATGGCTTGGAAATAAGCACCATCCCACGTCAACATTGGGTTGTATTCTTTTCCATTAAAGGTGTACTTATGCGTATACAACTCCATGTTATCGAATGCACTTGTCGGAATAGCATCTTCACCTTGATCCTGAGTAATCAAGGCTGCCCATAACGGAGCTAGACGGCTTTCATTCGCTTTTCTATCTATGAAATAAGGCAGTGCAGCGTCATCTTTCGTGCTCCACCCCGCATGCATTAGATCGCGGCCTTCGTCATAAATCTTAATCCAACCTTTCTTTTGTCCATCAAGCAACGCATTAATTCGGGCCACTACTTGTTGTTTTTCTACTTGCTCAGACTCGAGATATGCACCCGCAACGCCTGCTAGAGCCAATGCTAAATTCGCATTATCTACGGCTGGCACAATGCCATCTTTCGTCGGTTGTAACTTGCCATCTACAATATCGTAAGGCCAGAAGTAAAGCCCTTCCCACGTCGGCGTTTCTTCTAACACATCAAGTACTTCTAAAATTCTTGTTAACGCTTTTGAGTTACCCGCTTTTTCAACTTCAACCAAAATATTTAGATATAAGCCAATCTCCGTTGTATTCACGTAGTAATGAGGTTTCACTTTCCCCTCTACAATTGAGACAGTATCAAAAGGAACTTTCGCTTGAGCATCAACCCCGACTCCGTCCCTAAAGAAGTTCAAGTTATTTTGCAACTCTGCTTGGAAATTAGCAGGGTATAGGTGGTCTCTTACTGACAATTGATCTAGTACGACTTCACTCGCTGTCGCACTCACTCCAAAACTCATCATCAAGGCCGCTGCAATAGCGTGCTTTCTCATAATCATTTTCAATTCCGTTTTATGTCATTTGGGATTCAATTTAAACGTTTCTATTAATCTGTGACAAAACGATGCAATCGTCAATAGCCCGTAGCTTATAAACGTGATCCAGATATAATTCTATCGCACGGTTTAATTAAAATTTTATTAAAAATAAATTAAACCAATAAATATCAAAGACTTAAAATATTACAACCCATATTAACAGCTGAGCAACTTGTTTATCATTCTCGTGATATTGCGGAAATATGGTTAATATTTTGCCCGAAATCACAAATCGACAAATCATTGAAACGTTTTACTTGCTTAGAGTTAGGGTTAATCGCATGCTTATTGCAATTAAACGTTTAAACAAACAAATTAACCCTCTTTTATAAATTGCAGTAGATTGAGAACTCAGAAATGAATAAACCTGTTTTTAGAAAGACTATCGTTGCTTCTGCACTATTTTCAGTGATGCTTACTGGTTGTTTAGATGACCCTTATAACGAGCCTGTAACACCGCCGATCGAGCCACCATTACCGACTGAAACTACTGTAATCTATGGGCCGGATAGTGATGGTACTTTCAATTTAATGATGTCTGATAGTGGTAATATTGAAAGTCCTGTAGATGAATCCGGCAATTCGATATTAGGCAATATCCAAACACAAAACGTATCTGGGCAAAGAAATGGCACGTTGAACGTCAAAATTACAGGCAATCAAAAGGCTCGCATTGCGTTAATGAGTAGCGATGCGTCTCATATCAACCTAAATATAGATCCCACGACCACTACGCTTCAATTTGACAGTCGGGCAATTAGCAAAGCGCTGACCACTCAAGATGTATTTCTAACAACGCAAAAAGAATCTGGCACTGATATAGGTAAGGTCTCACTAACTAGTTCATTTCTCGCCTACTACAACAGTGCCCCTCAAAGCATAAAAGTCCCGCTTTCGTGCTTTAGTGAGGCTGGAATGGACTTTAGTAATACAATTACGCCATTTGCTCTTGAATCCTCTGACAACTTAAGTTTCGACATGGGCAATATCCGTATTGTTGAGAATTCAATAGAACAATTGGATGTCTTAGAGTGCCATTCATCAAGCCTGCTCCTAGAGCCTGATGATCCTAGCGATGAGTTTAGAGCCTCAAGCTTATTCAAAGTGGGAACGCCAACAACAGGTTGGGCAACTGCTATTACAAACTGGATGACGGTCGGTAATTCATTGCTACATTGGGGGCATGATAATATTCGTATCGAATATACTAATGCTCCTGCCGGCGAAAATGGTGGTCTTGTGTTAGCAATAAGCGATGGAACCCCGAGAGATTTATCAGATTATGCTAATGCTGGTGTCTTACAGTTTATGTTCAACGTATCTAACTACGCTGAACATCCGACAAAGCGCTTTCAGATTCAAATGGAATCCTCAGAGTTTGGCAACTCGCAACCTTACTTCTTAGAAGTTGGAACAGCAGATAATAGCTGGGTACAAATTCAAGTGCCACTTCGAGATCTGTTCACTCGTGCAGATGGCAGCATTGACATCAATGCGCTAAAAAATATTGATAAGCCACTATCCATATTGCCAGAATGGGTGGGAGTAACCGATACATTACAAAACATGGACTTCTCTATCAGCAACGTCCAAATTGTAGTCCCATAAAAAAAATGGGCCTTAGTCATATGACTAAGGCCCATTTTTATTAATAACACTAACGTTTATTACAACACTGAAATCACATCATCCAATGCTAAACGTGCTTTTGGTAGACCGTGGTTATAATCGCCACCATCTTTGTGGTAACCCATCGCAAGCGCCACATCACATACATAACCATCAAGTTCATCTTTAAAGATTTCACCAATCAACTCAGGATCAACCCCTTCCATTGTGGTTGAATCAATACCTAAGCGAGCAAGAACATGTAAAGTGTTACCTAGAGCTAGGTAAGTTTGTGCTTTTGTCCACTTAGCGTTGTTGCCTGTTTCATCAGTGTTTGCTTCCGCAAAACCGTACGCGCCATTAAGCATGGTGTCATACATATCTGCAGGTAGATGGCCTGATGTTACTTCAGCATCAACAACTCGCTTATAGTTCTCTTTGGTATAATTTGGGTTATACGCGAACAAAATGGTATGCGATGCTTCTTTCGCATGAGGTTGGTTAAATTGATGCTTATTAGCGAAAGTATCATGGAAGCGTTGTTTTGCTTGGTCACTTTCGATAACGATGAACTTCCAAGGTTGTGAGTTAATTGAAGACGCCGATAGACGTAGTGCCTCTTTAATCACATCCATATCTTGGGCAGAGATGCGTTTACTCGCATCGTATTTTTTTGCTGTGTAGCGATTATTTAAATCAAGAATAATTTGATGGGACATTACTTGTTGAGACATGATTTTCTCCAATTTATCACCGGATAAAGTCAACGGGTTGCTTATAGACTTTAACCTTCAATAATTTTTCAATAAAGGAGTGTACTCGTGAATACGATGTAAACTCCCATTTACTCTGGTAGCTTAAGACTCGGCTACCAACTGATGGCGCTATATTAGCGATTTTTCACAGAAGAAAAACAACCTATTTTCTAAATCAGTTTCAATTTTTTTTTAATAATTGCGATTCACCCCTGCCACGCTTATGAAGTAATTTGAATCACAGATAATAAAAAAGCCAGTCACGATGAACTGGCTTTGAGAATACAACTATCGAGTTATTAAGCGTTTTGTGCGTCAGCAACCATCGCGAGCGCAACCGCTTCTGCGACTTTAATACCATCAATACCTGCAGAAAGGATACCACCAGCATAACCAGCGCCCTCACCCGCAGGGTAGAAGCCTTTCAAGTTAACGCTTTGGTAATCTTTACCACGTTTGATACAAACTGGAGATGATGTACGAGTTTCTACGCCCGTTAACAGACCATCTTCAGAAGCAAAGCCTTTGATCTTTTTATCAAATGCTGGGATCGCTTCACGGATAGCTTCAATTGCAAAATCAGGTAATGCTTTAGAAATATCTGTTAGCTTGATACCCGGAGTAAACGATGGCTCGACTTCGCCGATAGCACTTGGATCGCGACCTTTTAGGAAGTCGCCAATTTTTTGTGCTGGTGCGTCATAGTTCTCACCACCTAGTACGTAAGCACCAGACTCCAGTTCACGTTGCAAACGGATACCTGCGAGTGCATCACCTGGGTAATCACGCTCAGGGTCAATACCTACTACAATCGCACTGTTGGCATTACGCTCTGCACGAGAGTATTGGCTCATGCCGTTCGTTACTACGCGACCTTCTTCAGAAGTTGCAGCAACCACAGTACCACCAGGACACATACAGAAGCTGTAAACTGTGCGGCCATTTTTACAGTGATGAACAAGTTTGTAGTCAGCTGCGCCAAGGATTGGGTGACCTGCATTTTTACCAAAACGCGCTTCATCAATCATTGATTGCTTATGTTCAATACGGAAACCCACTGAGAATGGTTTTGCTTCCATGTAAACACCGCGCTCGTTTAGCATTTCAAAAGTATCACGAGCTGAGTGACCGACTGAAAGCACCACAAAGCGAGACTTGATTTCTTCACCATTTGAAAGCGTCACACCAGTGATTTGACCATCTTCCATGTGGATATCATCAACGCGAGTGCTAAAGCGAATCTCACCGCCTAGCTCAATAATTTTCGCGCGCATTTTTTCAATCATGGTAACAAGTTTAAACGTACCAATATGCGGCTTACTTACGTACATGATTTCTTCTGGAGCGCCCGCTGCAACAAACTCAGTGGTCACTTTGCGACCGTAGAAGTTTGGATCTTTAATTTGGCTGTAAAGTTTACCGTCAGAGAACGTACCCGCACCACCCTCACCAAACTGCACGTTTGATTCAGGGTTTAGTGTACGCTTACGCCAGAAACCAAATGTATCTTTGGTACGCTCACGTACCTCTTTACCACGCTCAACAATGATTGGGTTAAAACCCATCTGAGCAAGTAGAAGACCAGCAAAAAGACCACAAGGACCAAAACCAATCACAACTGGACGTTCAGTTTGGTTTGCTGGCGCATTGGCAACAAACTTGTATTCCATATCAGGCGTTTCTTTAACGTGTGGATCGCTAATAAACGCTTCTAACATTTCTGCTTGGTTAGCAACTTCAACATCTAAAGTGTAAATCAGTTGAATGTTCGCTTTCTTACGAGCATCGTAGCCACGTTTAAACAGATCAAAAGAAAGAACTTGGTCTTTAGCGATTCCAAGTTTTTTAGCAATGGCGTCTAGAATTGCGCCTTCCTCATGATTAAGAGGCAGTTTAATTTCGGTTAAACGTATCATATTGATGTCTCGTTACTTTGATGTTGCATTAGGTGTCTTAGCAAACGGTAAACCCCTTGTTTAGGCTCTGCCGCTCGCTCACAATGGCGCGTATTTTACGAGAAATTGATTTGTCTGTCATACTAAATCAAGGCTTGGCGGAGTAATTACCTTGCTGAGAGTTGAATTTTGCCTTGGGATGAGTATTATCCCCATTCTTCATTTTTGACTAATTTAAGAGTTGATTGTCATGGCGTTTGTCGTAACGGATAACTGTATCCAATGTAAATACACTGACTGTGTCGCGGTATGCCCTGCTGATGCCTTCCATGAAGGTCCTAACTTTATGGTCATCAATCCAATCGAGTGTATCGATTGTGGCTTATGTGTTGATGAATGTGCAGCACAAGCTATTTTCCAAGAAGATGAATTATCTGACGACCAACAAGTGTTTATTGAATTAAACGCAGAGCTTGCTGAAATTTGGCCTGTCCAGACGGAAGTAAAGCCAGCCATGGATGAAGCAGAAAAATGGAATGGTGTGCCTGATAAATTAGATATGCTTGAGCGTTAATCTGTTCGACTTTAGACTCGCTAAGCTTGATCTGATAAATAAACGGCTCGATATAAAAAAAGCGTAAAGACTGAATTAGTCGTTACGCTTTTTTTGTATCTATGTCAAAAACTTAACTATGCTGGCGACGCATATTATCTAAGATAATCCCCGTTGCCATGGCAACGTTGAGAGACTCTGCACCACCAAAAGCTGGAATCGTAATTTTGTCAGTCACAAATTTTGCAGCTTCAGGACGGATACCGTGAGACTCACTCCCCATCAATAAAATACCTTGCGCGGCAAATTCCGTCTTATGCACACTCTCGCCCTCTAAAAATGCGCCATAAACTGGTAAGTTTGATGTCTCGAGGTAATGAGCTAAGTCCAATTGATGCACTTGCACGCGGCCAAAACTACCCATCGTTGCACTGATTGTCTTTGGATTATATGGATCGGCACAATCGCTACTCGCAACGATATGCTTAATGCCATACCAATCTGCAACGCGAATAATGGTGCCAAGATTACCGGGATCTTGTACGCCATCTAACGCAATCATCATGCCTTGAGCACTCGGCACTTCAAATGTAGGGATCTCAACCACAGCGATCGCGGCATTGTTGCTCACTAACGTACTCGCTTTAGTCAGATCCTCAAGGGAAGCTTCAATACACTCAAAGTCTTTAAGTGCTTGCTGGTTTTGCTCAATAAATTCAGCTGTAGCAAAAACGTGTTTTACCGTCAGTGTACTACTTGCAAGTTCTAATACGTTCTTTTCACCCTGAACGAGGAATAATCCGAGCGCTTTACGCTGTTTCTTTTGGCCCAAAGCACGCAGCAATTTTATTTGGTTTTTCGAAATCATTTTTTTGTCCCAGATGAAAACGGGGGGATTATATACTCAAGTGACCTCAAGGTGCTAGGTTCCCCTCTCCTCTCATACTAACAATCAGCCAGATTCAATCAGTTAAAAATCTAATCCAACGGAATTTCTCATCAAGTTAGAAACGAACAACAAAAAGGTTAGGGCTCATCAAAATAAATCCACAAATTTACCGTATATCGTTAGAATAACTTGTTTCATATAGCCGTAATCGGGTATATAGACTCTGTTTTAAATGTGAACGTATATATTATGGAGGATGATCAATTGACTGGCGTCAACATCTCCACGTTATTGTGCTTTTTTGTTCTGGAGTAAGAATGAAATCAACTCTCGTTATTCGATGCCTTAAGGTCTATTTGATCTTCCTCACCGTAATGTGTGGCGCTGCCTATTATGGGGCTCTCAGCGTCAAACATACGATGCAAGACAACAATGTGGGTCGTTTGCAAAATTTGCTTACCAACGCCCTCGCCACTGTTCATTATTTTGAAGATCAAGAGCGCTTAGGCGAAATGAGTCGTGAAGTTGCTCAACAGCATGCAATGCGTGTACTGCAAGAATATAAATATGCAAAAGATGAGTACATTTGGGCCGCAAATGGCCAAATGATTTTTGTTGCAGCACCACTTGATCCACAGATCATCGGGCAACCTTTCGCTGACGTTGTTGGTCAGCAAGCGTCAGACGCAATCAAATCAAGCCTCAATGGTAAACAAGGGCAAGTCGTACACTACACTTGGTCAAGCACCAATGGCGATATCACCACGGATATTCAGTCCATTGCAGTTGAAAGTAACGGCTGGCATTGGTATTTAGGTAGTGGTGTGCAAGACCGAGTCACCAACCAAGAGTTCTACGCTATCTTGTTTAAAAACATGGCCTTTGTTCTGCTTGGCTGTGCGTTTGTTGGCGTCATTATGGTGATTGCTATCAAGCGCTACCGCTATACTCTGGGTGAAGATCTACCTGTTATCTTATCTAAACTAGACAACATCTCTCACGGTAACCTAACCGACGACTTTAATCTTAAAGGCGGCGAAACGGGTATCTATAAAGGCGTACTAGAAATGGGTGGCGCGCTGAAAAATATGGTGAATGAGATTCAAAGACTGACCACAGAATTGAATCAGTCGTGTAATCAAATGACCACGTCTTCCGATGTTATTTCTGGTAATACATCAAGCCAATCAGAAAAGCTTAATCAAGCTTCAGTTGCCATTTCCCAGGTTCTATCAACTGTTGTCGAAGTTGCAGCGAAAGCAACGGTTACCTCAGAGCAGACTCGATATGCGGAAGACAACACCCAGCAATGCGTGACCACGATGACGGAAGTCGAGCAACAGATGGGTAAACTTGCAACCAACTTGGCTGAAAATACGCTTCAGCTCAATCACGTTCAGCACCAAGCGAAAGATATCTCTACCATCGTTGAAGAAATCCGAGCAATCTCCGATCAAACAAACTTACTTGCCTTGAACGCAGCAATAGAAGCAGCTCGCGCTGGTGAGGTGGGACGTGGTTTTGCTGTCGTTGCCGACGAAGTTCGTGCGCTGGCTTACCGCACTCAAAAGAGCACAATTGAAATCGATAACGTGGTATCGAAATTACAAGAAGAAATCTTATTATCGGTCAGCATGATTCAAAGTAATACTGACAACATCAAGGGCGTACATAAAAATAGCGCCACGACGTTAAGTTCAGTCAACTCGATTTTTTCTGCCCTGAGTACCATTAATATGCACACAGAGCAAATTGCAGCATCGAGCGATGAACAACATGCCGCAACTGAGTCCATCAGCCAATTAGTTGAGGGACTGGCCATTGCAGCCCAAGAGAACAGTGCGCAAATTAATGTGACGAACCAAACCTGTTACAAGCTTGATAATAAAGCCGTTGAACTGGCTAATATCGTCGCTGGATTCCGAGTCTAACGGAAAAAACGATGGATACATTGTGCTGATTAACGAATCGCAATCGCATTTCGTTGATCAGGGCAATAAAGAGCTCGGCACAATATCGATATGGTAGAAACAAAAAAAGCAGGCTTATCCGTAATGGTAGCCTGCTTTTTTGTTATCAAGTTTTCTTTCAAAGAAAGACGTACAATGCCACTGTAATACTACAAGTAAAACTCATTGTAGAAAGGAATAATAGATGCCCCCAGAGTCGAACTACGCTCACCATTGGGTGACAATATCAATTTAGGTGAATTAGCATCTACTGGCACTAGAGAACCGATTCGAAGTGATAGAATATCTATCAATTTATCAGCAACGTCTTTCGGAAGAGAGCCACCTAAAATAATAAGTTGAGGGTCAATCCACTGAATACAGCTCGACAATATCTGTTCAATTTGCACAGCACTACGAGTAATCCATTGCTCAAGTGATAACTCCTTACGGCTCACAAAATCAAGGTATGATGGACGTTCCTTGCCATACGGAAAGGATAATCCAACCTGACCCGCATTATTAAAACCACCTTTGAAAAGAACACCATCATAAATAATACCCGCACCGATTCCAAAACCAATATCGATAAAAACGATGGTCGAAAAATCCTTTTTAATATGCGAATAATACTCACCAATCACTGAAGCGTTTACGTTGTTCTCGATATAAACAGGATAGTCAAAAGCGTCATTTAATATGCTTACTAAATCGACATCATTTAGGCATTGTAATGAGGGTACACAAACCCAATTCTGTTTTGCACCTCGATAGCCAGCCAATGAAAAGCCGATACCCAGAACTTTTGCTTTCGGGATCTTAGCTTTTACAATTCCAGTGCTCACCAATGTCTGAATCAGTTCAATCATCTCATCAAGACTTTGATGATTGTCTACCGGTGTACTCTCATGGTGGACAATCAATCCCGATAAATTAGATATCGATATCGCAATGAAATTAGGCTCAATACTTACCCCCAAAGAAAATGCACCCTCAGGGTTAATTTCAAGAGGAATCGGTGGTTGACCTCTTCCACATTTTTGTCTTGAACCTTCTCGTAATAAACCAAGGTTAATAAGCGATTTAGATAGCTGAGTGACGGCACTCGGTGTTAAGCCAGTTAATTCACTAATTCGCGCCCTACTAATGACACGATATTTTGAGACCGCTGAAATAATTTTTCTTTGATTGGCCGTTAGGTCATTAGTTAGGTAGCTTTGGTTATCCATTAGTATGCTGTCATATTGGCTTTGTTGATTAGACTAATCATATATGATGCATCATCATGGCTAATAATGTCTATCAGACCTTCACGAATCCAGCTTAATATTTCTTCTTCTGCGTCCACTCCAAATTTATCGTAATAATTTTCTGTTGGCGTTTTATTGTTGCTATGCGCATGTAAATACATACGAGTACCTAAACCATGCTTCTTGTAGGCACGCAAATCATCAATATGCGCAAATTCATACTCAAAACAAACACAGGATGCATTCGAACCTAAAACACATTCTAGCTGATTATTGTAACGCTCTAATGTCACCACTTGTAATGCCAACTCTGGAATGATTTTTTTCACTCGGTTGATTAACACATGGTCAAAAGAGAGCAATTGAATAAAATCAACCGCATGAGGGATCGTGCGTAAAATATCAACAAAACAATCGATAAACGCCTCTTGGCGGATTCGCTGTTTTGCCTCAACAATCAAGCCAACGCCATTGGCAATTGCCCAAGTTAAGACATCTGAAAAAAGTGGGATTTTAGTCCCTTTAAACTCTTCGCCAAATTTTATACCAAAATCAAGCTCCAACAACTCTTCATACGTTAATCGGTCAACAAAACCTGTTCCCGTTGAGACTCGGTCTACCACATGGTCGTGAACGACCACCAACTGATTGTCATGGGTAAGCTGGATATCAATCTCAATACAATGTGTATTCGCTCGTAGTGCACCCTCAAAAGCTGGCATCGTATTTTCTGGGTAAATCTCGCAATAACCCCGGTGTGTGTTAGCTAAAACAATCCCGTTTTTTGCGTTATGGAATTCAAATTTCATTTATCTATCGTCTCGTTAATACCATTGCCATTAAATTATTACAAAAAACTTAATCAATCAAGATTATTAGCGATATTTACATAAGATATTGATAAATAATGAGTAGTTAAAAATATGACAATTATCACAAATGAATTAAGTGTTTATTGATAATCTAATAGGACATCACATAAATACGGATAAGCGAAATGACTGATAGATTGACCCTTAACAAGATTTCGAAGTACTTTGATAACGGCTATTGTGCCGCCAATGAAATCTCTCTTAATGTAAAAGAAGGCGAATTCGTCACACTTTTAGGTCCATCAGGCTGCGGCAAAACGACCCTTTTAAAAATCATTGCGGGATTTCACAATCAAGATAGCGGTGATGTACTGATTAATGGTCAGGTCGTCAATGACATGCCGCCCGAGCACCGTAATACCGCTATGTGTTTCCAATCTTATGCACTCTTTCCACACATGAATGTGTCGCATAATATTTGCTTTGGCCTAGTGCAAAAGAAAGTGCCACTTGATCAACAAATTTCAAAACTAAGCGAAGCACTAAAACAGGTGGGGCTTGAGGAGCATAAGCTTAAAATGCCTGCTCAATTATCAGGGGGGCAGCAACAGCGAGTCGCTCTTGCACGTGCAGTTATCACTCTTCCAGACGTAATCTTATTTGATGAACCACTGTCAAATCTCGACGCAAAATTACGAGATAGTGTTCGTATGGAGCTAAAAGAGCTACAACGTAAATACAAACTGACTTCTATCTACGTCACACATGATCAAGCAGAAGCTTTATCGCTATCCGATAAAATAGTTGTGCTAAATAAAGGCAACGTAGAACAAATGGGGCCACCAAAAGAAATTTATAATAACCCAGCAAATTCATTCGTCGCGGATTTCATTGGTGCAGCAAATATACTTAAAGGCACGATACAAACTGTCGACGGCCAATCTGGCGTTATTCGTTCTGATGTTGGTGAGTTCCACTACTCATCTGAATATCCTGTCCAAGCAGAACCATCTGAATACCGTTATTTCTGCTTCCGACCTGAAGATATTAAATTGAATACTGATGGAGTAACCGCTAACACTCTCGATATTTCAATCACTAAAATTTCATTTATTGGCAACCTAGTAGAAGCATATGGCATGACTGCTGGCTGCGATAAAGAATTACGCCTACAACTCTCTAAAAACCTAGATGTGCAAGAGGGTCAAACATACTCTTTCTTTGTTCGTCCAGAGCATATCAAGCCGTTGGAATTAATCTAATGCCGAAACTATTAAAAGAGAATGGCCTAGCATGGCTATTAATGCTCAGCGGGGTTGGAACGATTCTATTATTGATGGGATCAACCGTCTACACCATCATCATGCAGTCATTTGGCTACTACAACATGACAGGAGAAAGTGGTTTTACATTGCAATATTGGGCTGAAAACCTACAAAGCCCTCAAATGCAAAGTGCTTTATTTTACTCCGTAAAGGTCGCGACTCTTGGCGCCATATTGTCAATTATTGTCGCTTACCCTATTTGCTTATGGTTACGTAATGAGATCCAAGGAAAAGAGCTGATCATTTCCGTAATGCGTATTCCAATGTTTGTAACAGGCCTTGTCGCAGCTTTCTTATATGTAAACATTATTTCGTATCATGGCGTGTTTAATCAGTTCCTAATGTTTATCGGCGTTATTGATCAACCATTACGCTTACAAAATGACTCCTTTGGTTGGGGGGTTATTATTCTTCAAATGTGGAAAAACATCCCTTTTGCTTTAATTCTAATTTCCGGAGCTATGAATGGTATTCGTGGGGATGTGTTAGATGCCGCAAGTAATTTGGGTGCATCCAAAGTACGCAAGTTTTTCTCTGTGATCGTCCCGCTAACGCTACCCGCAGTTCAAGTGGCCATGATCCTAATCTTTATTGGCGCACTCGGTGATTTCGCATTCTACTCAATTGCCGGTCCACGAAACACATATGCCCTTGCTCGACTAATGCAAGTCACCGCCATGGAATACGCGGAATGGAATAGTTCAGGTGTTATCGCGGCAATCATCATGCTTACCTCAGGTATTGCAGCAACTGTTATTACGCTAGCAATTAAACCATTCACACAGAAAAAAGGAGAGGTGAAGTAATGAATACTCTTGCGCCCCGTAAAGATTCCTTTAAGCGCTTCTTTAAGACCAATAAAGAACAAGCGCCAAAAATGGAAACAACAAACGGCAAGAAAGTGACCAAAATATCGCTAATCTTTTTCTTTGTAGCGAATTTCATTTGGATTGGCATACCCATCATTATGGCGGTTTTGTGGTCTTTGGTAGATCCTGATCACCCATGGGCATACCCACAGTTATTTCCAGAAGTACTCTCCTTTGGGCGATGGTCTTACATGTGGGAGAATACTTCCCTAGCAGAGTCTATCTGGAACAGTTACCGCATCGCTCCTGTTGTGGCTATTACCAGTATCTTACTCTCAATTCCAACCGCTTACGCGCTAGGTAGATTAGAGTTTAAAGGAAAGAAGATTTGCGAAATGATTTCGTTAATTCCTTTAGTTATACCAGGCATGGTCATCGCAATTTTCTTCAGCGCAACTCTTATGAACCTAGGGATTGAAAACCAGTTCATGGGGATTGTTATTGGCCATACGGTATTAACATTACCTTATTCAATCCGAATAATGGCAGCGGGTTTTAAATCAGTTCCACAGGACATGATTGATGCGACACGTAACCTAGGTGGTAACTACTGGACAGTATTTTGTAATGCCTTTCTACCGTTCTTAAAACCAAGTTTACTGGCCGCCACTATTTTTTGTTTAGTAAAAAGCTTAGAAGAATTCAGTATTTCATTTGTACTTGGTTCTCCTGATTTCATCACGGTTCCTACAATTTTATATTCTTTCTTAGGGTATTCATTTGTACGTCCAGATGCCGCCGTAGTCTCAATGATTCTAGTCATACCAAACGTAATTTTGATGATCATTATTGAAAAACTTCTTAAAGGTAATTACGCCTCTCAATCGAATGGAAAAGCATAATGAAACTAGTAAAAAGCTTATTAACCCTGGCTGTAATGTCAGCATCAATGGTCGTGAACGCTCAATCTTACGAACAACTACACCAAGGTGGTATCAATGACGCATTGATCAAACAAGCCCAAGAGGAAGGTTCTGTTATTTTCTCAGTGTGGTACCTCCAACCAAAATGGCGCGAGTTCGTTAGAGAGTTTGAACAAAAATATGATGTAAAAGTGCGCATTCCAGAGGGATCTCTCGATGGTACGTTTAATAAACTGTTAGCTGAGCAAAAGCGTGGAAAAGGGCGTATGGACGTGATTGCCTTAAGCCCGACTCAAGTAAGTCTTGCTGTGAGACAAGAAGCCATCGCTAAAGTCGATAAAATTGATAACTACGCAACCAGTGTTCATCGAGTAAGCAATATCGACTTAGACGGCTATGCCATTGGATTTTGGGGCAATAAAACAGGTCTAGCGTATAACTCTCTAATACTTGATGACAAAGCTATACCTCAAACATTTGAGCAATTACAAGATTTCATTAACAACAATCCAAAACGTTTTGGCTACAATGACCCAAACACTGGTGGCGCGGGAGCAGGCTTTATCGAGCGTATGGTTACGATCAATTCAGACCCATTCGATCCGAAAGCAGCACCAACCGAAAATGTAAAAACTCAATGGTCAAAAGCGTGGGACTGGTTTAACTCGAATAAAGAAAATATGGTTATATCCGCCTCTGGTGCAGACAGTATCAACCGACTAAACGATGGTGAAATTGCACTGGCTCCGGCTTGGGAAGACCATTTACTTGGACTTCAAAGTTCAGGTGCTATTACTAAAAACGTGAAATTTTATGTTCCTGAATTTGGTATGCCAAGTGGCGGAAACGTTGTTGCCATCGCAGCCAACACGCAAAAACCAGCTGCGGCAATTCTATTTACCAACTGGCTAATTGCTCCTGAGACTCAACAACGTATGCATGATAAGTTCGGCTCAGTAATTATGGTGAAAGATAATTCTGCGACAACAGCCACTGAGGTTCCTCACTTTAACAAAGACCTCGCAACAGAATTGAAAAAGCAATTCATCAACAAAGTTGTACTTGGCGGTTAATCATAAAAACGAGGCTTATTAGCAGTAATAAGCCTCTTTGCATCACCGTTGAGAAGTTCGAATAGCCGTCACCAAAAGCGCCGCCAAACTGCACGCAATCAGAGCCATGCCTAAATGTTGAACAGCACCAGCCAATGCTAATCCCCCAGCAATCAATGAGTAATACATCAAACCAAATAATGCGCCAGCACTACCCACGTAATGTTTGTAGTCGGCCAAGGCAGTACTAAGCACATTTGGGATCGCAATGCCAAAAGACATGACAACAAACATCACAGGTACAACAAACCAGATAGAAGCCTGCATCATATACACACCGCCAGCCCCGAGTGTTAATAACGTAGCGGCAATCCAAAGTAGATAATCTTGTGTCATACCTTTTGAAAGCAGAATCTTATTGGCGTAGCTACCCAGTAATGTACCAAAACCTAACGCAATGCCGCTGTAACCAAATTGCTCAGCACTAAAGCCCTGCTCGACAAAAATAAACGCACCAAGTTGGTAGTAAGCAAACAGTGCAATGTTATACAGCGCGACCAACAGTGCTGATTGCCAAATCTGTGTATCTCTCACCATCCGAGACATTAAACAACCTAACTGTAACGGCTGTTTTTCTTTCTGAGTTTCAGGGAGCTTAAACAGGTTTAACATCAATAAAATCGCGGCCATTACAAACAAAGCGACGAAAACATAATGATATCCACCAGCTTGTGTCAATTGACCGCCCAACCACATTCCTATCACCGGACTAATAGCGATACCAGTTCCCATCAAGCTAAAAACTTGCCCTAACTCATCGCCGCTAAATACATCACGAAGCATCGTCTGAGTAACAACCGAACCGACGGCGATACCAAAGGCGCTCAATGCACGAGCAACCATAAGCGTAGTGAAACTTTCTGTCTGCATTGCCAATAGCGCAGCACAGCCATAAATAAACAACCCCACCATCATGGTTGATCGCCTACCCCACTTATCGGCTAATACCCCCCAAACCACGACGCCAATAGCAAAGGAAAAAAAGTAAACCGACAGCGTTTGAGCAGCTTGCGTGTAAGTAACGGCGAATGAATGTGCAATAGAACCTAACGCCGGGCTGTAGATGGTTTCCACTATTTGTGGAAACATCAGCATAACAACCATCAGCCATAAAGATGGTTTCGTACTCATATTGTGTCCTCATAATGAATTAACTTGGCGTGCAGTATAAATGGGCCTACTCTTTACCCATTAACAACATAAAAACCAAAAACATCAATATTCGGACAAATGGCTATTATTAACGAAGAAACCCAATTCGATGCAGACACGCTAACAACCAGCGTGGTCGGGATCGCTGCGGATGTCGGTAAACACGATTCTGGAACACACCAACATAAGAAAGGCCAATTACTTTATGCACCTCAAGGGTGCATGAGTTTTACCTTAAATAATGCCATCTGTATTTTGCCACCAACGAAAGCAGTTTGGATTCCTCCTCACACTCCTCATCGGGCGATGATGACCAACGTCGTCGCCTATCGCTCACTTTATTTTGATTGTGATCTTTTCGAATGCCCGAGTAACATCATGATGATTGAAGTCGATGCGCTACTCAAAGCACTCATTGATAAAATGGCGCGATGGCCATGGGATAAACCTGAAAAGGAAATGACAAATACAACTGCGCTTTTTTGGGAGGAATTTTATGCGGCTAAGCGTCACTCATTTCAACTTCCTCTACCGACCGACCGTCGCTTAAATAAATTTTGTCACCAAGTTATGCAAACCTCTTACTTAGTGCCACCTATCACCACGATCGCCAATACCATTGGAGCGAGTACCAAAACGGTGACTCGATTATTCAAAGCTGAAACCGGTATGTCTTATCAAGAATGGCGACAGCAATGGAGATTATTGAAAGCGATTGAATTGTTGTCGAGAGCAATGCCAGTGAGTGATGTCGGTCATTGGCTGGCATTTTCTTCCGACAGTGCCTTTATTGCTTTCTTTAAAAAGCACACTGGGCAAACACCTTTAAGTTTTATAAAAACCAACAATGAGCCATTTAAGTAAGCTTACCCATCAAAAACGCTATGTTAACGATGATTTAGCCACCACAAAATGTTCGAGTTTAAATATTTGCTCTTCAGGAAGCGTTCGCCCCACTGGAGAGAAATAAACCGAATTCAGTTCCGCCAGCGATGTATTTTCCGTTAGCGAAAAACCATTCTCAGACAAAAGAACATCAATTTCTTTAGCTGTATAGAATGATATCCACGGTTCTCCAACTTTAGCGGAGAGGCGGGTTATTGTTTTGGCCATTTTTACTGGATTTGGATACCCCAGACCAAAACAGGCTTCTGGCGCATCGACTAATAATTGATCGACATAAGAAATAAAAAAAGTTGCGCTTGTTTCTGTCGTCAATGTCGCCAATTCTTGAATCGTTGCCGATAGTGCCTCTTTTGTGATGTATTGCGATACCCCTTCAAGCGTAAATACCGTCGACTTATTTCGATCAAAACCAGCTTTTAGCAATTGTTCTGTCAATGACTGATGATTGAAGTCCATACCAACGTACGTCACGTTGCCTAAATTAGGTATTTCTGGTGGAAGCTTAGAGCGTTTTCTGGCTTGAACCTCTGGTTGATCAACTTCGAAGATTTTCATCGAAAGCGGAAGACTTAATCGATGAGCGCGCAAGTCATACCCAGCCCCAAGAATAACGTATTGTTCTGTATTATTTGCCGCAC
The DNA here is from genome assembly GCF_003605645.1 of Vibrio sinensis. Classification (GTDB taxonomy): domain Bacteria; phylum Pseudomonadota; class Gammaproteobacteria; order Enterobacterales; family Vibrionaceae; genus Vibrio; species Vibrio sinensis. The sequence continues at coordinate 125,151 of NZ_QVMU01000006.1, forward strand.
TTTCTTCGATCAAGTCATCAATAAAACGAGTACGCGAAATAAGATGCTCATGAAAACCAGGAGCAAATTTTTTTGTGATCCAAACGCTAGACCTATGCCCCAGGATTTTTATCAAACCAGCACCCGCCACAAACCGTTCTGCATAAGGATCATTGATAATGCGTTTATCTGGTGTCGCTAACGTTTCTATCAAACGTTGTTTGGCAACACCTTGTGCTGTTCCGTCCTTACGAAAAATTAAATGGCTCATCACTATCCTTATTTTACTGATTAATGCCGATTTACAGCTTAAAACATATAAGCTGACATAGTCGCTGAGTGACCATAACACATTTTATCTTGAACCCATTTTTTGAACCATCGAGCACTAGGTATTCAGAGGGACTCCGTTCTTTGAGAATACAGCTAAATCTGCACTTTTATTTAAATGACTATTCAAGCCATCTAAAAAATTAATATCACAAGATATCTAATTCCGACAATTATACAAAATACTTTCAATTTGAATTTAATTTATAAATTACTCATCACTATCAATATCGCTTTATATTCACGACCTATTTATTAATTAGAAATACTAATGACACCTCATTAAAAAATATTGTAATTAAATTACCAAATTCATTTGACGTATCTCACACATTTAGTAAAATCCCCCCAACTTCTGAAGCATTATTACAATAAGGTCGAGATTATGAACTCAGCACTACTATTAATATTGGACACTGAAGAAACTACTAAAGTAGACAACTCTGCACCAGCAGAAACCTCTACATTTGCTGAACTTGCAACGATTGCAGTGTTGTTTGTATCAACTTCAGCAGTAGCTTTGTTACTAGCCTTTTCTTGGGTTCTGTAACCAGCCTTTCACGGAATTGAAAAAGCGATACTCACTGCATATTATTTGCAGAGTATCGCCTAAACCTAATTAAATTATCTAAACACAACTCTTCTTTGCTACAGCTTTATATCAACCACCCCATCTAGATTTAGTTACCTACGAACTCTCGTCAGATACTCCAAGAAAACAAAATCAGTATGAATATTAAATTCACCCCAAGAGAGCTAGTGGTTGCTGCATGTAAAGCCTTTATTATGCCTGTCCTTTTAAATCATCCTCAAGCCCTTATTGTGCCTGTCCTTTTAAATCTTTAGTTTAAATGAACGTTTAAAACCAAATCTTTAAACGGCTTCGCCCGCCTCGTCTTCTTCAACAATATCCTTTTCAAAACTCGCATCTTTCAACCATTGCTGCAGTGAGTCACTCGCCAATACCTTTTTTTGATACGCTTTAGCCCCCTCAGACAATTCAATCCCATAAGTTAGAAAACGCAGCGCGACAGGTGCGTACATCGCATCAGCAATTGACCATTCACCAAACAGCCAACCATCTGGATACAACTCTGCTTGCTCCGCCCAAATAGCATCGATTCGTGCAATATCCTTCAAAGCACCGTCACCTAAATCAACGTTTCTGCGAGCACGAATATTCATTGGTAACTCATTTCTTAGCTCAAAGAAACCAGAGTGCATTTCAGCAGAGATAGCACGAGCTTTCGCTCTGTCCAAAACATCACTTGGCCACGCATTCCCTTGTAGGTATCGTTCGTTCACGTATTCCAAAATAGCAAACGAATCCCAGACTGTGATGCCATCATCGACCAAGATTGGAACTTTAGCTGTTGGCGTTATCCCCTCTAAAGTTTGATAGAAGTCTTCAGTAAATAGCTTTAGCTTAACCACCTCAACATCCAAGTTGTATTGAGAGAAAATCAGCCACGCGCGAAGTGACCAGCTTGAGTAGTTTTGATTGCCGATAAATAGTTGCATTGAAGCCTCCATGCAGTTAGTGCTTTGATTGCCTAAGGTTTAAAAGCACCATATCTGATTGTGTTCTTCCGGAATAACGGATAGTTTTGATGGGATACTTCAACAAAAACGATGGATGGACTTTCGATATGGATATCGACGCACTACGCAGCTTTCTCGCCTTTGTAGAAACAGGCAGCTTTACTCGTGCCGCTAAGCAGATCAACCGAACCCAATCCGCGTTTAGCGCACAAATGCGCAAATTAGAAGATGAACTTAGCGTCAACTTATTTGAAAAAGATGGCCGTAACCTGATATTGAGTGAAGCAGGATTGGCACTGCGTTCTCATGCCGAACAGCTCATCAGCTTACATAACCACGCTCTCAAACAAGTCAAAAGATACGAAGATAAACGCCCTTTGCGTTTGGGTTGCCCAGAAGATTACAACGACAATATCTTACCTAACGTCATTCGGGTATTACAGCAAGCCGAGCCAACATGCTCCATCCAGATATTTAGTGAACCCAGCATTAGCTTGCGGGAAAAAATTGATGATGGAACGCTCGATGTTGCCATCGTTACTCGCGCCCCTGACAGTGAAGAGGGTTATTGGCTTGCCAATGACAAAGGTGTATGGATCAGCCATCCAGATTTTAAAGTAGATGAGTACCAACCTTTACCTATCGCTTTGTTTCAAGCCGACTGTAAATACCACGCAGCCGCCATTGATGGTTTGACTAAGCGAGGAACCTCTTATCAATTACTGGCATGTTGTAATACCGCATCCGCGCAACGCGCCATTGTTCGTTCTGGGATGGCCATTGGTGCAATGGGCAGATTGAGTGTGAGTGACGATCTTAAGATTCTAGATAACATGCCCTCACTACCCGCTGTAGATATCGTCCTGATTAACAGCATTAAGTCTCATCCAGTACTAGATAAGGAATGTTTAGCGCAGTTACTTGATGGAATGCCAGTTCAGAGTATTTGATTTACAATCATCAACTCACCCATCGCTGTAATTCATACTTACTTTATTGTGTCTGTCCTTTTAAATCCTAAATCATTTAAATCTCGACATCGGCTTAATAGCAGTAAGCTTACATTGTATTTCTGTAAATAATTTCAGCAAGAGATCCGTCAGTAAATATAACGCTGTTTACAATATTAAGAAGCCCGCCAAGTTGGCGGGCTAATCAACATATCAATCAACATTTGTTCTGGAAAAACATAACGCATAGAGCGCTGGAACAACCAATGACACTACAGGCAATGAGAACAGTAAACCATAGCCAAGTGTTAATGACATTGGTCCCATAAATACATCAGTTCCTCCTAAACCATAAGCCAAAGGTAATAAACCCACTACGGTGGTGATTGATGTCATCACAATTGGACGTAGTCGACTCACAGCCGCTTCGGTTATCGCAGCATAAATATGCACGCCCATGCTTCTCAGCTCGTTAATTCGATTAATTAACACTAACGAGTTGTTGACGACCACTCCTGTCATTCCAAGGACACCGATCAAACCAAATAAAGACAAAGGCTGCATGTGAATCACTAAAGCCATCAATGAAGCCATAACAGCAAACGGAATCACCACCATCACCAGTAGCGGCTGCACTAGCGAGTTGAACATCACCGCTAAGACAAAATAGATGGCAATCATCGCTGCTGGAAACACCACCATAAAACCGCTCATCGTCTCATTAGTGCTTTCTGCTTCACCACCCACATCAATAGTGACAGAAGAGGAATAGTGTCCAGCTAAATCGCGAAGCAACTCATTAGAAAGCGCGACAGGGCTGATGCTGTCATCAGATAGAGAAGCCGAAACGGTCACCTCTCGTTCGCCATTGTAGTGCTTAATCAGACGTGGAATCTCTATCTGTTCGATTGTCGCAACTCGGCTTAATGGTACCTGTTGACCATCAGCTGTGTATATTTTGGTACTGCTGAGTCTATCGATATCACGATACTGCTCGTCTAAAACCACACGAATATCAACTTCTTGATCGCCCAACCACGTTGATGTCACGCTGGTACCATCAAAACTGGTGCGCAAGGCATCGGATAAATCAGCAACGGTAAGATTGTATTTTGCTAACCAATGATATTGCGGAACAACATTCAACTGCGGATCTTTCAGAGATTCACTGTGATTAACGTTAATCACTCCTGGATAATCATCTAGCCACGATATTACTGATTCAACCGCGTGGTTGCGCTCAGCTTCAGTACCACCGAGTACTCTAATTTCAACCGGTTCTCCGGGAGGTGGACCACCAGCATCAATAGAAAACTTGATGAAAATATCTTCTGACCATTCACCTATGTTCTGGTTCAGTGATGCGATGATTTGCTCCGCAGAACGTTCGCGCTGATCGTAATTTGTTAAGGTCAAAATCCCACCAGAAACGGGAGAGCCATACTCCATCTGATAACTGACCAGTTCTGACTCCGGCAATGATGCGATTGCTTGTTCTATCTTACGGTGAGCTTCACGCACCTTATTTAGTGGTGTACCCGCTTTAACTTCGGTATACACATCAATGTATTTGCCTGCTTCGGTTGGAAAAATATCCAACTTCAACTGATAAACAAATAGACCAGACCCAACACACACCGCTATCGCGATAGAAATCACCGTCTTTCTATATCTTAAACAACGCTCAAGCAGTAAAGCATAGCGCTTAGATAACCATTGAAACTTATCTTCTTGCTCTTTTTTCTGCTCTAATTCTTTTGCGGTAGAGAGGTGGGCAGGCAGCGTTAGCGTACATTCAATAAATGAGAACAGCAGTGCCGCGATGACCGTCACCGGAATAACCGCCACCACTTTCCCCATCGTGCCCGGAATAAATAACATTGGGATAAAGACAAGTGCTGTCGTCACCAAACTGGCAATCAGTGGTTTAATCACTTTTAGCGTCCCTGAAACTGCAGCTTCAACGCCTTTTTTTCCAGCTTCTTTCTCTTGAAATATACTCTCTGCGATGATTACTGAGTCATCAACAATAATACCAATGACCAGCAATAAAGCCGCTAACGTAATACTGTCGAGATTTAAGCCAAAAATGGGCAAAATGATCATCACGCCGAACACGCAAAATGGAATGGAGACAGATACCCAAAAAGCCACTCTACGTTGCAATATCAAGCTTAATACTAGCAATACCAGCACCAGACCAATGGCACCATTTGTTGCCACAATTGAGAACTTGTCACTCATATCTTGACCAAGATCGAGCCCAGTCGCAAAAACAAACTGATCACCCACTCGTGCCGCTTCTTGGTCGAGTAACGCTTGAATATTGGCGATAGTCGCTACGACATCAGCACTGCTTGAAATTGAGAACGTAATTGCTGGTTTACCATTTATGACTGGCATTTCCGTCGCGCGAGCGAACGTGTCAACCACTTCAGCCACATCAGAAACACGTATGACCTGACCAGAGTCAAGTGCCTTAATTACAATACTGGCAATATCCTCGCTTGACGTTACTTTGGTCATCGTGACAATTTTTTGCTCTTGGCTCCAAGACTCTACAACACCGCCCGATTGAGACAAATTATGTTGCTCTATCGCTTTGCTCACATCGGCAAACGTGACTTGATAACGACGTGCTTTTTGCGGATCTACCTTTACCCAAAACTCACGTTCATTAAAACCAGCTAAAGTAATGGTTCCTACGCCACCCAAGCTATTGATTTTCTTTTCCAACTGATAAGCATAATTCTGCAATGAAGACTCATCAAAATTGCTGTCTGATAAACTGACGCCAAAACGGTAAACATCAAGCAGCGAGGTTTTTTCTTGAGTCACCACTGGTGGCGCATCAATGTCTTTCGGCAAATTCCCTACACGGTCGACAGCTTGTTGGATATCACGAAGTACAACTGTTGCGTCTTCACCCGGCAAATATTCCACTTCAATCAATGAACGACCTTCAGAAGATTGCGAAGCAAAATAAGCAATACCATCAACTGAACGTAATTCTTTTTCTAACGGGTTAGTAATGTTCAGTTCGATATCTTGCGCGGTCGCTCCAGGATATGAAGTTTCGATGGTGGCAGTATCCATCGTGACTTCAGGATACTCTTGCAACTTAAGCTGTGTTAACGACATGGCACCAGTAAATAGTACCATGACAGTGATCACTCGCGCGAGGAACTGACGGTTAGCAAAGTAAGCTAAAAAACGCATTATTTAGCCTCACTCATCTTCAGTTTGTCTGATTTAAGCAACGAGGTATCTGTCGATACATAAACTGACATCCCCGGTTTAAACAAAGCGCCATGATTTTCAATTTCCACCAATATTGGATAGGTCTGAGTTTGACTGTGCATCTCAACACCAATACGTTGAACTTGAGCGGCCAGCTTTAAATCAGGGTTGCTTTCTGACCACACAACTACTGGTTGCTGCACTGAAAAATCATCGAGATCGTACTCACTCGCCATAAAAGACAAGGTTACCTTGTCGATATTAGTGATTTCGTAAAGCAGTTCGCCTTCATTGACCCAAGCACCAATTTGTGTCGGCTTATTGGTGATGTAGCCTGATAGTTGCGCTAACACTTGCGTATCAGCCAAATCTTGTAAACACTGCTGATATTCAATTTTCGCAATATCGACTGATGCTTTAGCACTTAAAAAGGCAGCTCTTGCACTATCGAGCTCCCCCACCGACAAACTGTTCTTTTGACTTAATGCAAGATAGCGCTGATAAGTCGCTTTACGTAGTGTTAGGTCCGCCTCTGCCAGCGCCACATTGGCTTTGGCTTTATCAACACTAAACTGAAAGTCGTTAGACTTAATCTGTGCAAGGGTCTGAGCTTGTTGCACTCGATCACCCACCTCTAAGTTGGCAATTTCGATAACGCCATTTACTTGAGCGACGACACTGTGCCTATTCAATCCTTGCACATGCCCGATAAGGTCTGTTGCTTGAGCTGTAGTGACAGTTAACAGGCCAGCAAGCGCGATAATTGTCTTATTCATTGTTGTACTCCACATTTAGATGACTATATTGTGGAGAACGATTTGTCGAATTAAAGTCGAAGCCCTACCACAAATCAGATGGTCGACTTCCCTCAGCTTAATTAGAACAAATAGAATACACCGTGCATTTCGACGAAAATTCGACAAAAATATCATTACACTTTAGTCAGATGCCTCTGTATCGATGTAACGGCATCCTTATCACTTGGAGTAAAAAGCTACTTGGCGTAAACCGCGCTTGGAGTAAGACAACTTCAATAAACATGGGGGCATTTGGAGCCAAAAATGCTGAAACAAAGCCGAATTTTAGTGGTAGAAGACAACATTGAGTTGCAAGGTACGATTGCTGATTTTCTTGAAATAAAAGAAGCGATTGCCGACTTTGCAATCGATGGAGAGCAAGGGTTTAAACTCGCTAGCCAACACGAATTCGATGTCATCATCCTAGATGTCATGCTACCCAAACTAGATGGCATTCAAGTGGCAGAAAAGCTTCGTCAAAATGGTATTTCTACACCGATTTTGATGTTAACTGCTCTAAATGGTCAGCAAGACTTACTCAACAGTTTTGACTCTGGCGCAGATGATTTCGTCACTAAACCTTTTCAATTTCTGGAACTAGAAGCTCGTTTGAATGCTTTAGTTAAAAGAAACAAAGGGTTAGTCGCAAAAAAAACGCTCCAGTATGGCCACATTGTCATTGATGAGAAAGCCCACACCGCGACAAGAGATGGAGAAGCACTCAATCTCTCTCCGATTTTGTTTCAGATTCTCCAAGCGCTAGTCAAAGCACAAGGTGAAATCGTCTCGCGAGATAGCATGATTTATTTACTTTGGGGCGATGAAATCCCTGACAAAGACGTTTTACGCAGTCATATCTATCTGCTCCGAAATATACTGGATAAACCTTTTGAATTTTCGATGCTGAAAACGGTACCTAAGTATGGTTTTCAATTGGTTTTACCCAATAAACAATCAACCTAGACGTGAGTCACTCCAATTATGATATTTTTCTCTAAGCTAGGAAACTCCATTGAAGATGTTAGAATCCGTGCAATGCGCACTTTTGCATTGGTCGCATTGGTTTCTTCATTTTTCGTCTTTTTTGCGTTCTCGATTCGACTTGTTTGGCAAGAAGAAGCACAAATGGAAGAACACTTAAAATCATTCAAAGGGGTTGCGGAACAGTTCTACAAACTTTCGCCAAAATCCAGTCTAGCTCTATCAGAACACGTCACCGTCTATTATGGTGAGGCTGATTTTACTGACCAACTACAGAGAATAACTCCCATTCCTGTCGATAGCGTTAACCGCTTACGCTACGAATTTCGTATCAGTGATGATCAATTTCTTCATGCGGGTATTGTTGCCTACCATTTTGCTTTTGAGTATCAGGGGAAATTGATTCAAACCTACATCACCATCAGTTCATTCAATATGGATTTATGGGATGACAGTTGGGATGGGTTGATGTTGATCTCAACGTTGCTAATGATATTTTTAATTGTGGTATTGCGCTTCACTCTTAAACGCGTGGTCGACCAAATCATGTCACCAATTACAGAATTGAGTAGCCAACTACGCAATCATCAATCAGAACAATTTTATATTCCGCCACACTCCGTCGATGAATTAGCTCAACTTACAGCCCATCTCAATAGCTACTCAACGATGAAAGACCGTTTAGCCAAACAAGAGTTAATGTTTGCAAAGTACGCCAGTCATGAACTAAAAACACCTATCGCAATTATCCTGAGTGCAGCAGAGTTACAAGCGATGAAACCTCAAGACAGTGATTTTCAGGCAAAGCAACGTGAGCGTATTTTAATTGCAGTCAAAGGGATGAGAAATACCGTTGAAGCACTGCTCAATATCGTTAAACAAGAAAATGCCTCAACAGAGAGATCATTCACGCCCATCGATGCTTCTTCTATTGATCTTGAAAAATACCAAGCCATGCTTGCCGATGGTGTAACACTCAGTTTAGACGTTGCCCCTAATACACAAGTGAATATGCCACTGACGTTAGTCGAAATGGTACTGAAAAACTACATCGAAAACGCAATTCGCTTTACACCATCAGGAGAAATTGCAGTAACAATCAGTTCCGATACTATCTCTGTATCTGACACGGGTTGCGGCATCACAAGTAAAAGTAAAACGGAGCACGGTCTCGGGCTTATCATCGTTGAGCGAATTGGAAAAAGCTATGGTTGGACTTCGACACTCAACAATCGAACAGATCAAACCGCTAAGCATGTACAATCTGGCTGTGTTGCGCTGTTTGTGCGAGAGAATCCCACCGCTTAGATAACAGCCCATCAGATAATTTATTAACAGTGAGGTGGTAAGCATTTACCTCACTGGCAACTTCGTCTTTGCTTTTACCTGGCCGAAAGCGAAGCTTGATTCAATAGAAGCAATATTGGGCAGACGAGTTAATTGCTTACGAATAAACTGCTCGTAGCTTTTGAGCGATTCACTCACCACATGCAATAGGTAGTCATGATTGCCCGTCATCAAAAAGCATTCCAATACTTCATCAATCATTTCAATGTGATGCTCAAAATCTCGCATATTTTCTTCTGTCGGCTTTTCGAGTTTCACCAACACAAAAACATTGATAGGCAGTCCACACGCTTCTTGGTCAACACTGGCATGATAGCCACGAATCACCCCTTGTTTCTCTAATGACCGAACTCGGCGTAAACATGGCGATGGCGACAACGCCACTCGATCTGCTAACTCTTGATTAGTCAGCCGCGCGTTGCTTTGTAGCTCCGCTAGTATTTTTTTGTCGATCTCATCCATTAGCATTTTCCATCAACATAAGAATATTCTGAGCAATATTATTGCTCACAGTAGACAATTAACTTCTCAAATCGCAATCTTTAACGTTTTTATAACACTAAAATTAAAGGAGGTACAATAACGGACGCAACTTTGGATGGAACTATGAATACCTCAACTCAACTTAGCCCGCTGCGTAAAACGACCAAACACGAAAAAGCAGAAGCCCTTGCCATCGAGCAGGCAAAACACTTTGGTATCGACCCAAACAGCGACTACGGCACCACACTGATTGAATTAGCGACGACACTGTACAAAGCCAATACTAAAACACACGACCTTTGGGCTTTAACCGTTGATGGACTTTCTGAGCTCGATAAAAGCGATCGAATCGCCTGGTTTAACGCCAAGCGTTTTTTGTCATTCCAGATCGCTAAGATCCTCGACAACCTGCAAAACCCGATGCGCGCTACTTACCAATCCATTGCCACCAATAATGGCAATTTTGCCTCTAAAGGTGCGTATCCTATTTTCGATAATGTTGCAGCTATATTCTCAGCTAGCCCGGTCATTACACGCACCGCGACCTATTTGTTTGCATGTACAGAATGGATTGAAGACGCGTTCAACGGTAAAGAGCCATTGCACGATATTTATTCTCGACTTCTGAACCCAACATCGATTTCACTGGCTAACCATATGGTTGACCTTGAGGCTGGCTCTAGAGCCAACGAGTACCTCGCATGGAACTTTAACTCCGGTATGGCAGCTATCGATGGGTTGTTAAGCCATTTACTTGGACATGAAGACATTGTCTTAGCCTCACGCAACATTTACGGCGGTTCCTACCAGCTGTTGGAAGATTGGTTTGGCAAGCCCTCTAACCTGAATGTCGCAGTAGAATGGGTCGATGGCTATTCTGGTGATGAGTTCGCGGCTCGCCTTGATGAGGTTGCTGAGAAATACGCTGATCGCCTCGCTGCCGGTAAGAAAATCTACGTTTACCTAGAGTCCCCGTGTAACCCGCATGGCTATGTCTTAGATGTTGCCAGCATCAGTAAAGCTGCTCACCATCGAGGCTGGGACGTGATTGTTGACTCGACAGTCGGTACCCCGTTGCTGCATCCAGTACTAAAACGCGATGATGTGATGGAAAGACCCGATTATGTCATTCATTCCTACACTAAAGAGCTGGCGGGTTCAGGCACCACAACGGCCGGGGTCGTCATCGGTCGCAACGAGACCATGTTTATTCCAAAAGGAGAAACGATCACATTCACTAAACCCAACGGTAATGAGGTCACTATTCCATGGAACGAAACGCTATTTTGGAATGTGTACTATATTAAAGGCGCATTCTTAGACGCAGATAAAGCGTTTGAGGTGCTCAATGGTATGAAAACTTATGAGATGCGTGTGGTGCAAAAAACCATCAACACCCTGACTCTCGCTAAGATCTTTGATGCTCACCCTGATATCAATGTATCGTGTCCTGCTCTGCCAGACAGTGATAACTATGAACACTGCCAGAACAACATGTATTTAGGGTTACCTGCGGCACTTTTTACCATAGATATGGAAGGCAACGGCAATCGTGCGCCAATCAATCGTGATGGGTTCAAACAGTTCTTTGACATGCTTGAGCCTGCTATTGGTATGCAAGTGAGTCTAGGGCAAACCAACACAGTTGCGTTGTGTCCGGCACTCACAACTCACTCAGAACTCAGCGACGACGCGCTAAATGAAGCCGGTATCAAACCGACCACTATGCGTATCTCTATTGGCTTGGAAGATCCTCGCATGTTCATTGCTCATATTGTAGAGGCCGCCAAATTATCCATCGACTGTAAACATGTCGATTTCTCATCCAGCTTCCCTAGTGATGACAGTATCGATGAAATCTATATGCAAACTTATATGGATGTACACGGGAGGTTCGTTAAAAGTTTGCCGAAGTTCAGTCAGCTTAGTCAGTAAATGAACTGAGTAAGGAAAATCACCGAACTAAGCCACTTAACTAAGCTACTTAACTAAGCTACTGGGCTTAGTGAGAAAAAAGGCATCCCGCCGATTCAATATTCGATGGGATGCTTCTCTTTTCAGACGTTTTTTTCGTTTTTCGTAGAGCACACAGGTTGAGAAAAGCGTTAATGATGGTGTTTCTGAACAAAAACGTCATTCAAGTTGGTCTAGTAAATGTCTGGAAATGGCACAGAATTAGCGCCGTTAGCAACTAAATGTCTACTATGTTGCTCCCTGATAGTGATAAAATCCCCGCCCTAGAATTACCGAGAAACTAGGTATTTATAATTAATGTTTATCCATCATGTGAACGGCATCGACTGGCTGGTGATTACAGCTTTTGAAGAACTGAAAACTATGTTTATCGAAGAAGCCGGTGCGATTCCCCGTTGCTTCTCTGCCACCAGCGAATTGAGCCTGATTGATCAAGCCAAGCGCACATATGGATATTTGCCTAGACTCAGCGGGGTGATCACCGATACCGGCACTTTTCAAAGTAAAGATAACGAAGAGGATTTTCACCCACAGCTTGCCTGCCTAGTTGAAGGGCGTGGCCGGGTGTTTATCTATCACGGCGGCTTTGTAGCTTTTGTGGGTGACGATCAAACCTTTATTACCCGAATAGACTAAAAATTATTCAGTAGTTACTCTTTGGCAAGGCAAAGAGTGGCAGGACCGCTTACAGTAAGGGCGAAGAAATCAGCAGAGTGATAAGCGGGATATACCAACTCAGTTAGCTGCAACCAAAAACAAAAAAGGCGAACCCATTCGATTCGCCTTGCGTCAATTAACCAAAATTTCTATTTCAACGGCTCGTTATCCGGTAACGCGCTATGAATCCAAAGTGCTAGCCTGTGCTTGATATTCGCGCCATCAAGCTTACTTTCAGGTAGTGGCGTGATCTGTTTGGCATCAACCAAAAATAGATAAATCGCTTTTACTCTTAGCGGTTGTGGTGATTGCGGAAGGTCAAAACCTTGCATTTTTGCCATCTTCCCGCCAATCTCAAGTGCCTTTTTAACCAGTTTATCTTCGTTATGAAGCTTGGTGCTTTTTGACATTAATAGAATCCTCTTCTTCACTTGCACTTAGAATACCTTAACTGTCACAAGCCGCGTGTTAGTAAGCTCTCAGTTTGGACTATATTCCATCACCCAGCGCGTTTGGTTAGGTCCAAAGTAATCTGCTTCTTCCGCAATTTTACTAAAGCCAAGTGATTGATATAGACGCAGCGCCGCAGGATTTTCAGGGTCAAGAACTAGCAGGGACACACATCCCAATGTAACCAAAGTATGGTTTGGTGATAGCCTCGTTGGCGGTTGGGATGTTTAGTATTGCAGTTGTTATTTAGTCTTTTATTCTGAGGAGGTTAAACACCACTTGGGATTGACTATGACTACAGCCAGAAAACAACAGATATCTGTGGATGCCACGCCGTATTACCACTGTGTTTCTCGCTGCGTGAGGCGCTGTTTCTTATGTGGGATTGACCCATACACAGAGCAAAGTTTTGAGCATCGCCGCGAGTGGATAAAGCAAAAGCTATATGCGCTCTCACAAGTCTACTGTATAGACATTTGTGCTTATGCGATTATGAGCAACCACTACCATCTGGTGGTGCATATCAATCGAGACAAAGCGCAAACCCTTTCTAATCATGATGTTGTTGAACGCTGGCAACAAGAGCATAATCTCCCCAGCCTAGTCTCGCGCTGGTTATCAGGGCTATTAACCAGTGATGCCGAAATCGAAGCTTGTCTGTTAATCATAGACTCGTGGCGCTCTCGCTTATGGAACCTCAGTTGGTTTATGAAAGAGCTCAATTTTGATATAGCTTGCCAAGCCAATAGAGAAGACGAATGCAAAGGGCATTTTTGGGAAAGCCGCTTTAAAAGCCAAGCTTTACTGGATGAGCAAGCACTAGCCGCCGCCATGGCGTATGTCGATTTAAACCCGTTAAGAGCAGGTATTGCCAGCACCCCAGAAACCGCAGAATATACTTCAATTCAAGCCAGATTGGCGGCATTAAACAACCAGCAAGAAACCGCTCCTTGCCTTCACCCATTTATCGGTAATCCAACCAACGAAAGACTAGACGGCATTCCATTTCGGTTAATGGATTATATCGAACTGGTAGACTGGACTGCGCGCCAGTTTCGAGAGAACAAAGCATCTTTAAATTCTACTAATCCGCCGATACTGCAACGGCTCAACCTAAACCAACGCAATTGGCTCAAAGCCTGTACCGAACTGGAAAGAAAACGCAGCACAGCGGTAGGTTGCATCGGCACAATAGAGCGAGCCAGACGTAGCTTAAACAAAAAACGGATACATTTATTTCGTTTAGATGGTTAACTCGCGGCAGTTTGTTCTTTCGTATAATTGCCAACCCAGCGAATGATGATATTCGTTTAGCTTCGCTCGTTTAAACCTCACTCCAACCTCACAACATTTAGCTGTTATCGTACTTTTTCACCAGATTGACTAGAACGCTGAAAGCTTTCGAAGTCTCGCCATGGTTGTTTCCTTACAACGAGTGTCCTTGCTTTTATCTCGTCTAATTTGTCTATTAGAATGTGTGTCCGTCTAATTGTATGCGTCTAATTTGCTGTTATAAATGAGTATTAAATTGTATTTTTATGACAATTTTTCGCCCGCTCCCCAAAGTTTTTCCCAGGCCATTTTTTCATGAATGTCTTCAATCTTTCTTCTAGCGTTAGCTAAAACCACATCTTCTTTCTGTGGTAACATCTTTTTATTCTTATTTTTAATTATAGAAATAATAAATTCCTCAGTAAATCACTTATGTTAACTATTATGCCCATGTTTCAACACTATTAATCCAACGATTATTTTCTTTATACGCTAATAGACGACCTACAATATCTCTTAGTTCAATTCTATGAGTATACGATGGTGCAATAGAAGACGAGGATATTTTTGCTCCTCTTAGTCCTTTCATGAATACGGTTTCCGCCTTTATAGTTTTATTTGATTCATTAATGTATTTAATATTAAATGCTGACATATTTTTCTCTTTTATTCTGGGTAATAAGCACAACGAAAGACAATAAAACGTTAGCTGAAAGCTAAAGATACTTACTGTAATATTTTATTTGTGCCATTATTTATGATTATTTAATGAAAGAACTAAAATCATAGCCAGCGAAGAGTACATTAATAGGCTTTGATTTTTATATTTCGATTCATTTATTCGTTCAAATGACTTACATCATTCAAATACAATGCGGTTGTTAATCGCAGTAATGGTGTTGGTTGTAGTGGTACTTAGACTAGAGATAGTCTTATTTTAAAACAAGTCGAAAAATCCACCATTTTCGAAAGGTCTTAGAACTATAGTACTGTCGCGTCTTAAATTCATCAGAAGTAATAGCGCGAAAGTGTATGAATATATTAACGCCACGATTTTTTATTTTGTCGCTAGCGTACAATGTGCTTGGATCTTGAATTATTCAATGTGACGATGAAGCTAAGGAAAAACTGAGGATAACGACAATAACGAAGAGATTCTGAGGTTTGACTTTACTAGATGTTCATTAATAACTCTGACTTACAGAGCAAGACCTATAATACCTACTATTTATGTTTTGTAAAGAAAATAAAATATTAATTCTTAACTTTGCTATTTTTTTCCATTCAATCTTATAAACTAATTTTAGAACTGCTGTCATTGTTCACTGGGCAATTTGATAGCTTTCGTCCCGGAATTTGCTATAACGTTTGTTCCTCTCTTATTCATTCCATTAATAGTGAACTGTCATATCTTGTTGCTAAAACAAAGTAACAAAAACAACCTATGCCGAATGTTCTATAAGTGGATAAATTAGAATTTTTTTGGAACAATGAAGCTAGATAATTTTCTAACGCTAGAAGGGTGGAGACCCCAGCCACATCCCGGCACACAAGTCACTCGCTGCGGCTGCTTCCTTCCGGACCTGACCGAGTTCACGAGTTATTGTTGCGGGAGGACCAGGGCCTCCATAGAGCATCTCTGTTGTTGTTCCCAGAGAGTGAGGCGATTATCAGCCATCCCAATGAGCAATGCAAGACCATAACTCAATAAAAACCATAAAAACGTTCTAAGTGTTTATCAATTAATCAAATTCGGGAAATCGGAACAACATTTTGAAGCGCTTCATGGCGCTCTTCGCCATAACTTTTGTCTCGGCTGCGTTTATTGCTATACATCGACTGGTCCGCTTCATGTAAAACTTCTTCAAGCGTCATGATTGAATCTCGTGGCCTAGAGACACCTATCGCCAGTGATACTCCAAGTCGCACATCACGTTCTTCTGAAACGTATTCGAACTTATTCAAATTCAACAGGGTATAACTCAAATCCACATTGTCGACTTGACCAACAAGAATAAATTCATCCCCACCGATGCGATACGTCTGCCCTTTCCAGTAACGTGCACTCTGCTTAGCGATTTTTTTCAGAACCTGATCCCCCACATCATGGCCATAGGTATCATTGATCGGTTTAAAATCATTCACATCTAAATACACAAAAGTCAGGTTTGGGCTCACACCTGAACGGAAACGACGATGCAATGCTCGTCGGTTACTCAACTTAGTAAGATTGTCGGTGTTTGATTGCTTATTCAAATAAAGGCTGATAACGATTAAAAACAACAATACAAAAGCAAAAGCACCCTGGATCAACTTGGCTGATCGTTGCTCTGTTTGCAACGTCGCTTTCCAATTCGGTTGAAAATCATAGGTATTAATGATTTTCTCTGTATCTAACATTTTCAGTGCGCGACTAAATAGAGGGGCAAGTTGTTTACCTAACTCATTTTTAGTAAAACCAATCGCAATTTCAGAGGTATAAAAGGTGCCGATAAGCGTATCTTGCTCTAACGGTAACAACTGATTTGCATCTCTAAGTAGCTTGTTGTAACTAGGACGGTTGATAGCTACATAGTCAATTTCATTATTTAATAATGCATCGATTTGTTGCTGTATATTATCGTAGGAATGTAAGGTTTTTTGCGGAAGTAAGCTTCCTAAAAGCTCTTCATAAAAGTCATCTTCCACCACGCCAATACGTTCGACAATCAATTCAGATACATTGCTGTAAACATTATTTTTGTACCCCTCGCGTTTAACCATAATGCCAGCAGGAAAATAATACGGATCACTAAAGTAAGCGATGGCTTTTCGATGTTCAGAAATCGTAAGGGGCGCAATAATATCAATTTCGCCTTTGAAGAAAGAGGAATACATGTGCTCCCATGTCTCATCGGCGTCACTGACTAGAACACATTTGAGCAGTAAAATATCGCAAGCTTGAAAGAGAACATCGGCAGCGATACCAGCAACGGTTCCATCTGCGTTATACATAGCATATTGGCTTACGTTCTCTATTTTAACTCGTAAGGGAGCATAAAGGTTGGCACCGATCTGCATAGATTGCTGGCGAAGTGCTTGCTGGCGAATATCAAATTGATACTGATTAATTGATTCACGCAGTAACTTCTGTACTTCGGCTGAATGTACGTACTTTTCTATCTGTTTTAATATCAGCCGATGCTTTCCTTTAGGTGCCACAATAGAAACGGGTTTAATAGAAACCTGGTGGTTAAGTAGTTGAGCATCGAATCCAGCTAATAGCATTGGCTTTAGTTGATTTATAGCATCAACCACACCATCCACTTCCCCATTTTCTAGTAGCGATTTGGCATGTTCATGCCCGAGGTATTCAACTTGAACTATCTCTGGGTAATTCACCCGAATCAATTCACCATATATCGTGCCTTTTGGGATACCTACACGTGAAATTGACTCAAGGGTCGCATTGGTTCGGCTATAAAGGTAGGTGTATTCAATATTGGTTGGGCTAGAAAAATCGAAATACGCTGCTCGCTCATCGGTATAAGTGACATTAGCGGCAAAGTCACTTTCCATGTTTTTCACTGAGGTGAGAATCGAATCAAAACTTGGATGATAAACATAATCAACGTTAAATTGCAGATGCTCTGCCGCTGCGTCAAATAAAACGCGCGTGACAACGTCATCCGCTTCCATAGCAACCCTGAAAGTCATACTTGAAAATGCCGATGGAACCAATAGCACTGAAAATAGACAGCCCCAAAAGAACCGAATAAAACTCAACTTATCCATAACTACTTTAATGTGTTTCCATACATATGAACGAACAAGACTCCTCTAAAAAATGAATGTAACTCGAACTATCTCTTTTTAATCAATATTATTTATTAATATATCTCTGATTAAATGTATCAGCGCTTACAACATTGACAGTGTATATGCGTTATGTTGTACAAGCATTGTGCGATTTTGACATAGCTAAACAATGAATCCAATGATACGAATTCATCTTAAGCAACAAATTAGCTAAATTTCTTCATTATTTTCTACACTTCTCAAAATGTAATCAGTCATCCACGCGGTTCCAAGTAAACACAACCAGACGACAAAAACCGGCTTAGGCAATTCAGCGTTTGGGGCTAATACCAAAGCCGTAAATCCGACTGTTGGTATTGTCCAGCATAAGAGTTTCCCCCAGCGGAACGTTTTCAATTTTACGAGATTTTCCATCGTCGCCATGATACCGATAACGCACAAGGAAAACAGTGCTGCATGAATCAAACCAGCAATCCAAAATGGTAATAGCAATACTAACGCCCACCAACCATGTTTCTTTGTAGGCTTCCATTGCCTTAGTGCCCACCACCCCATAATGATCGATAGTGCCTGAATCAATGTTGTAAATCCGGTTCCACCAAGTTTCTCTCCCGATTGGGTCACCATGATTCCCACCAGCAAAGTGATCACAATAAGTGTGGTGGTTGCTATTACCCCGATACTACTGCGACGAGAAAATACCACCATTAACAATGGGAATAGAATCCACAATCCGACGGATAGTGATATGGGTTGATGAGGTAAGGTTAAGCCGTAAACCGTCACTGAACCCAGCAGCATTAATGCTGATACGCCCCAGTTAGGAATAAGCCACAAAACAGGAATAATTAAAGCCAGTATAGGGAGATCTCCCTCACTGACACTGATGACGCGAGCACAAACTGCCGCTAATAGTGTTGTCACAAAGAACTGAAAAGTTGAAAATAGCATAACCTCTCCTTATCCCTTCCGTGGAAAAAATCGAGACAGCTTTATTATGGACCAGTTTTTAATGCAAATCTTTGCGGTAATTCACCAAATTCCAGTTGGGAAAGTCGCAACTTATGGACAAATAGCTCAACTTGCAGGTTTTCCAGGGTATGCACGTCATGTGGGGAAAGCATTAGGAAACTTACCGGAGGGTAGTAAATTACCATGGTTTCGCGTCATTAATAGCCAAGGAAAAATATCGCTCAAAGGGCGTAATTTAGAAAGGCAGCGTCAGCATTTACTTAATGAGGGAGTGGAAGTGTCTGAGATAGGGAAAGTTCGTTTAAAGCTTTATTTGTGGCAACCATAAGGTTGCCACACTGAGTACGACTTAACGTACACCCACCATCATCAAGTTCAATGAACTCGTTTGCATTGGGTCAGTAATTACTGCGTTCATTGTGTCTGTCACAAAACGTAATTTACCGTCAACTTCGATACGAGCACTTACGCTATATCTGTGGTTTGCTTGAATTTCTGCGCTATTGTAAGAAAGTGAGAAATCAAATGGAACCTGAGCGCCATCGCTTTCAAACTGTTGCTTAGCAAGCACTTTAGCTGGTGCATCAGCGAGTGATACATCCTGTAGTGTCACTGTAATAACGGCGTTTGATGGAAGAGCAATACGCTCACGATACGCTAACGTACCCTCAATAGTTTTCATTGTCGGTGCGGTTGTTTGCATATCACTCACTGTTGATTGGCAGCCCATTAATGTCATTCCAAACAGCATAGACGCTGCTAGCATTAGTGCACGTTTCATAAAGTCTCTCACTGATAAAAGTTATCGCTGATTATAGTAACCGAATTGCATGTTGTCACAACAAAACGATTGTGTTGACAAAGATTTAACTGTGTCAATTCAAGGTATACTATTAAATGATATACCTAAGTGACCTCGAGTTTCTTGAGGAACAGCGTAAAATAAAATAATACAAGAACAATGGAATCCACGATGAGTAAACCGTTAGACGAACTATTAAGCCTGCTGAAACTAGAAAAACTCGAACAGGGATTATTTCGCGGCCAAAGTGAAAACCTCGGTCTACCACAAGTGTATGGTGGACAAGTCATTGGCCAAGCCCTTTCTGCAGCCCGTTATACGGTAGAACCCGATAGAACGGTACATTCATTCCATAGCTACTTTCTTTACCCTGGCGATCCTGAAAAACCGATCATTTACGATGTAGAGAATCTACGTGATGGTCGAAGTTTTAGTACTCGTCGCGTAAAAGCAATTCAAAATGGTCGCCCTATTTTCTACCTGACGGCTTCCTATCATGGTGATGAGCCAGGTTTTGAACATCAAAATACTATGCCCGATATTCCTGGCCCTGAAAACTTCGCATCGGAGTCAGAGCTAGCAGCCAGTATTGCTGATCATTTACCAGAAAAATTAAAACGTATCTTCTGCGGTGAAAAACCGATTGAAATGCGACCAGTGACCGTGGTTAATCCTCTCAAACCGAGTAAAGTTGAACCAAAGCAATATTTATGGATGAAAGCGAATGGCGATGTGCCTGACGATCAACTCATTCATCAATACCTACTTGCTTATGCGTCTGATTGGGGCTTTTTAGTCACTGCATTACATCCGCATGGTATTTCTTTAATGACACCGAAACTTCAAGTCGCCACGATTGACCATTCGATTTGGTTCCACCGCCCATTTAAAATGGATGAATGGCTGCTGTATGTGATTGAAAGCCCAACGGCAAGTAACACTCGCGGTTTAGTCCGTGGGCAAATCTATAACCGCCAAGGTGATTTGGTCGCAACGGCAGTACAAGAAGGGGTAATGCGTTTTACTCAGTAAGTTAACTGAGACATTACCAATAAGAAATGCTAAAGCTAACTTGAGTCGCGATATAACCGCGCATCTATCTAACCGACTGACTGCCTATCAGTACAGTTAGGGAGTTATATCGCCAATAATCCATAGAGGTTGCATGATGGCAACCTCTACTTATTCTAAAAGAAATCACACAGACTTATCTAATACAAAAACCATCTCCACCTGTCGATTAATCTAAATTAATTCTACAAATTCAACTTCACATGGAAAACTTTTCTCCTTTAATGGCAATTTAGAGATAATTTAGCAAAGGATTTCTCCCTATTTATCGGTAAATTATTAGTTAAACACGAAGCTCAAAAACTAATGATGGAGAGGCGCTATGAGTACTGACCACGATTGGATTAATAACGCAATTCGAAAAATTGAAGCCGATTATCAACGATCTGCCGATACCCACTTGATCAAGTTAGATCTTCTTTGTATTGATGGGATTGATATCTACTTAAAAGATGAAAGCACCCATCCAACCGGATCATTAAAGCATCGCCTTGCTCGCTCCCTTTTCTTATACGCCATCTGTAATGGTTGGGTTGGACCTGAAACGACTATCATTGAATCTTCCTCCGGCAGCACCGCAGTATCGGAAGCTTATTTCGCTCGCTTACTTGGCTTACCGTTTATCGCCGTTATGCCAAAATCTACAGCGCAGAAAAAAATAAAGATGATTGAATTCTATGGTGGCAAACCACACCTTGTTGAGCGTACTGACCAAATTTATGCTGAATCTCGCCGCTTAGCGACTGAACTCAACGGCCACTATATGGATCAGTTTACTTACGCTGAACGTGCAACAGACTGGCGCGGCAATAACAATATCGCCAACTCTATTTTTAGCCAAATGACCCATGAAAATCATCCGATTCCAACTTGGGTGGTGATGAGTGCTGGTACTGGCGGAACCTCTGCAACCATTGGTCGTTTTATTCGCTATCAAAAGCACTCAACAAAACTGTGCGTCGTGGATCCAGAATGCTCGGTATTCCATGATTATTTCAAAAGTGGCAATACCCAGTTAACTCGTGATGCAGGTAGCCGAATAGAAGGGATTGGTCGACCTCGCGTTGAGCCAAGTTTCATTCCCGGGGTGATTGATGAAATGCGTACCATTGATGATGCGGCTTCAGTCGCAACGGCCCATTGGCTAGAAAGTATTCTTGGTCGTAAAGTGGGAGCGTCTACTGGTACAAACCTATTTGGTGCATTGCAATTAGCAAGTGAAATGAAACAACGTGGTGAAGTTGGCTCGATTGTGACATTACTGTGTGACAATGGCGATCGCTACCTAGACACTTACTACAACCCAGAGTGGGTGAATACGAATATTGGCGATTTACAACCATTTTTAAGCCAGTTAGAAACCTTTCATACCACGGGTGTTCTGACCACAAATCTGAGCTAGTGCCCATCTATCTCTGAATCTAATCGAAACAACAAAAAGAAGCCACGGATGTGGCTTCTTATGTATTCGTAATTAACAACAAGCTAATTAATTACGGAGATAGTTATTTGCTATTTTTACGAGCTTCAAACGCAGCCAATTGCTCAGGTGTTGCTTCAGGCTGATGGTTTTGCTTCCACTCATCATAAGTCATACCATAAACACGTTCACGTGCATCATCAATTTCCAATGCTAGGCCTTGGTTTTCTGCCTCTGCTTTATACCATTTGCTAAAACAGTTGCGGCAAAAGCCTGCTTGAATCATTAAATCAATGTTTTGAACATCTTTGTTTTCATCAAGATGAGCCAATAAACGACGAAATACCGCCGCATCAAGTTTGTCTTGTTGTTCTTGAGGTAGGTTCTTATATTTAAATTCAGCCACTTTACTTTCCTTTTATTATTTCGTTTTCCAAAATCACTGAGAGCGAAGAAAGACAAATTCAGTATGCACCAACATCATGAAATCTCAATACAAAAACGCCCAAGCTTTCGCTTAGGCGTTTTTTATTTAATTATGCAAACCGTGTTGGTTTAACCTTGGATACCAACGATTAGCCAAGGTGCATTTGGTACTGTGAGGTCACGCTCTAGGTGCCAAATATCTTCAATGTTTTCTTCAACACCTTCCGCAGAATCACGGTAACGGCCACTAAATTGTAGGCTCAATTGTGCTTTGCTTGCATCGTGATCAGCACGAACAATCTCAGCATCAACGTACATTACGTCTGTATGTTGATCGCCATCTAGCTTCGCACGTTCAGCTTTCAAGTCTTCAAACAAGCTTGGTGAAACGTATTCTTCAATCGTTTCTAGCTGGTTGTGGTTCCAAGCTCCTTGTAGTACACGGTAGTGTTCACGTGAACCGTTCAAGAATGCCGCTTGGTCAAAGCCCGGTGGATAATTGTGTGGAATATCCGTTTGGGCACCAAAGCCACCCTGCATGTTATTTGAACCACTTGATGCTTGCGTTTCAAAGTTTTGAACATTTGGTTTTTCAAACTTAGGCGCAGAACCACCAAAAGCCGGCTGCTGGCGATTCTGATTCATACTGCTTTGCTTCGACGCGAGCACCCCTCTGATTAATTTAAAGAGTACAAACGCCACTAGGCCGATGATTAGGATATCCATAAACTGGATACCATCAAATGCACCACCGAAGAATGCAGCAAGTAAACCACCTGCTAGCAAGCCACCTAAAATACCGCCCATTAGGCCTTTTTTAGAGCTACTTGCTTTATTCGTTGCTTGATCTTTACCAATCGTATTGGTGTTCTGTTGTTGCTGTTTCGGTGCAGGTGCAGTCTTAAAGCTCTTGCCAAAAGATTTACCGCCACCAAATTTCTTTGCTTCAGCTATCGGAGTGATCGCTACCGATACCATCAACAAGGCAACAAGGGAAAACAGTCGTTTCATATTGTTCCTTAGAATTCATTCTTATAGAGTTATTACTGACATATTAGCGGTAGCAACTATAGAATGAAACCTTCTACAACGGAATACATGTATCAGAATATTGCAAATTAACATTCAAGTTAGTTGACGTTGATATGGCAGCCTCATTAATATATTGAACATTGTTCATTTTAATCCATTCATGGCTTTTATAATTTACCCTCATGGCACGTAGAAACGATCACACACGGGAAGAATTGGTGGCACTTACCCTTAACACGGTAAAAGAGTTCCTGAGTAAAAATTCTCATCACGAACTGAGTTTACGCAAGGTCGCTAACATGATCGGTTATGTACCGAGCACTCTGGTTAATGTTTTTGGCAACTATAATCTACTGCTACTTCATACCGTTGCCCAAACTCTTGATGAACTTGCCCACGATGCCAAAGCAGTCGTCAACGATAGCCAAGATCCAAAAACCGCGTTATATGAACTCGCCTATTGCTATCATGATTTTGCAAAACGTTACCCCCATCGTTGGCAACTTATTTTTGCTCACAACATGAATGGTGAAACGCTACCTGAATGGCAAGCTGCTCGAATTGATGGCATGACAGGAATGTTAGAGAGCTTATTGATTCAACTCGCCCCTCATCATTCTCAGGCTGAAGTATTGAAAGCAAGTCGCGTATTATGGGCTGGTGTGCACGGTATTACTCTACTCAGCGTCGATGACAAATTCTTCACTGATGAACCGATCGATGGTAAAGAACTCATTGAAAATCTATTGACCAATTATCTTACTAATTGGTAACGCATAAAGGACATGCAATGCCAAATAACAAAACGTCGTCGCTGTTAAAGCAGCGCCGATTTTTACCTTATTTTGTTACTCAGTTTTTTGGGGCTTTTAATGACAACATTTTTAAAAATGTGCTGTTGTTATTTGTCGCTTTTGCCGGCGTTGGCATGCTTCCGATTTCAAGTAATCTGTTCATCAATTTGGCAGCAGGTTTATTCATTCTGCCTTTTTTCCTTTTCTCAGCATCTGCTGGCGTTCTTGCCGATAAGTATGAAAAAGCATGGTTTATTCGCAAAGTTAAGCTCGCCGAGATTGGCATCATGCTCCTGGGTGCAATAGGTTTCATCACCGAAAGTTACTTAATCCTACTCTTCTTATTGTTTTTAATGGGAATGCAATCTGCTTTTTTCGGCCCAGTTAAATACGCCCTACTCCCACAACAACTCAAAACTAAAGAGTTAGTTTCAGGCAACGCATTAGTGGAAACGGGCACATTTCTCGCGATTCTACTTGGTACCATTGGTGCTGGTTTTATTGCATCGACAGAAAATGCCAAATACATTGCTGCGATTAGCGTTCTCGTGTTTGCAGTACTTGGGTATTTATCCAGCCGATACATTCCTGAAGCGCCCGCCCACGCTAGTGATATCAAATTTCGCTGGCAGCCAATAACGCATACCCGAAAAACCATCGCTATCGCCAAATCGGACCGCGTTATTTTCCAATCTATTATGGCAATAAGCTGGTTTTGGTTTCTTGGTGCCGCCTACTTAACGCAATTCCCAAACTTCACGAAAATCTATCTCAACGGTAATGAAAGTGCCGTTTCATTTTTGTTAGCTTTGTTCTCTGTGGGTATCGCGATAGGCTCATTAACTTGCGACAAGTTATCCAATCATCGAATTGAAATCGGGATCGTTCCATTAGGCAGTTTTGGCATCACAGTTTTTGGTGGCTTAATGGCAAGCTCTGTTCCAGATACACTGCCCGCTTTCGCTTCTTTTAGCGAGTTTATTGCTGATCGTAGTCTTTGGCCTGTCTTTGTTTATTTGCTGCTGCTAGGAGCCTCTGGGGGCGTTTTTATCGTTCCGCTTTACGCACTAATGCAACAACGTGCGAAAGTCAACGAGCGTGCGCAAGTTATCGCGGCTCTTAATATCTACAATTCACTTTTTATGGTGGGAAGTGCGGTTCTTGGTATTGTCTGCTTATCGCTATTGGGACTAAGCATTCCGCACTTCTTTATGTTGCTCGCTCTGCTCAACTTCTTAGTGACCGCTTATCTTTTCATGCAAGTTCCCGTGTTTGTCGTGCGCTTTCTTGTTTGGGTGTTAACTCACACCATGTATCGCGTAAAACATAAAAACCTGCATCATTTACCAGAACGAGGCGGCGCACTGATTGTTTGCAACCATGTCAGCTATATGGATGCGCTTTTGCTGAGTGCCGTTTGCCCACGTTTAATTCGTTTTGTTATGCACGAAGAGTACGCCAACATTCCAATTTTAAGGCGTTTTCTTCGACGAGCTGGCGTGATTCCTATTTCTGCAACCCGTCGAGGTTCTATTAGACAAGCCTTTAACGATGTAGAAAAGGCGCTCAACGAGGGGCATATCGTGTGTATCTTTCCAGAGGGGACATTAACTCCTGACGGCGAGATAAGTGAGTTTATGCGCGGCATGGATATTATTTTACGCCGTAGCCCTGTTCCTGTGATTCCAATGGCATTGAAAGGATTGTGGGGCAGCTACTTTAGCCGCTATAAGGGGCAAGCCTGTAAAGGCCTACCAAGCCGATATTGGTCAAAAATCGAAATTGAAGCTGGTGATCCAGTCGACTCCAAACAGGCTACAACGTTGATCATGCAAGAGAAAGTAACTGAACTCAGAGGCAACTGGAAGTAAACCTTTTGCTAAAGCTGTTCAGATTTTCTGAACAGCTGTTCAACACAATCTGACTGCATACTCAAGGTTGCTAGTATAAAATGGCCCTCTTTTAAATTTTGAAAGTTCTCGCATGAACATTGCTAAAAAATATTTACCGTTTTGGTTGGCGCTTTTCATTTGTTTGTTCCCATTTATAACGTCACCAACTGCTCTCATCATTGGTTTTTTTCTCGCTTCATTTGGGCTAATTCCTAGCAATTACAATTTAGCAAAAATCACAAAAAAACTGCTCGCCTATTCCATTGTTGGCCTTGGCTTTGGTATCCACTTTGAGCAAGCTCTCGCCGTTACTGGCAGTGGTATTGATTTAATTATTGCGACTATTGTGGGCACACTCGTTATTGGCTGGTTCTTTGCGCGAGCAATTGGCCTGAATCAACAAACGGGGTATTTAATTGCCTCAGGTACCGCCATCTGCGGCGGAAGTGCGATCGCTGCTGTGGCGCCAGCAATCAAAGCAGATGATGAGCAAATTGCATTATCTTTAGCCACGGTATTTGTGCTTAATTCAATTGCTCTATTTATCTTTCCTGTTATTGGTCATGCATTAAACCTTGATCAACACACGTTTGGTACTTGGGCTGCGATTGCAATTCATGACACCTCATCGGTTGTTGGCGCTGCGTCTGCTTATGGTGAAGAAGCATTAACGACTGCAACCACACTCAAATTAGCTCGCGCATTGTGGATCATTCCCGTCGCGTTAATCAGCGCATTTATTTTCCGTAATGATTCAAAGAAAATTACCATTCCATATTTTATTTTCTTCTACTGCGCAGCAATTTTGGTGAGTGACTGGTTGCCACAATTTGATGACATATATCAGATGATTTTTGCGGCTTCAAAACGCGCATTGGTGATTTGTCTTTTCTTGATCGGCTGTGCTATTTCAGTGGAAAAACTCAAGGCAGCAGGAGCAAAGCCGTTACTCTTTGGCGTGACTTTGTGGGTATTGATTTCAACCACATCACTTGCGTGGTTACTACTCAGTTAATTATGAATTGCGTTAGATTGCGTAGCTAATATTGCGTATTACGTAGAAAGTCGGAAAAGTGATGATATCTATCGCTAAGACTTAGCTCTTGAAAGTGGTTTTTTAGCGTTCCGATTTTTGCGGTTTACGTTTTTTGAAGACCGCGCTCTTGTCGATAGAGTAAAACCAACACGATCAACAAAACAAAGGCGGTAAACTCAGCGACAGAGCGCCAAAGCCCATCATTGAGAATTGCGATAATGATTTGGACGACTATCGCAGCAATCAGTGCTATTTTCATTTTTATATCCATATAACGCCAAATACATAGTCATTATGCATTGGCGTTATATGGTGAAAAAGACTATTTTGATCTATCAAATAACCTGATAGTTGGTTGACTGTTTGAGCCACTCTTTTGCAGCGTGTCGAGAAAGTTTAATACCACTACCTAATAGAGTACTAGGCATAGCGATGAACACGTCTGGAACTTTAAAGCGAACTAGGCGGTTTGAAAGCCATTGGGCTAATGCAAGATCTTCTAAATCTGAAGTCGATTGCACTAAAGCGAGGGGACGCGCACCATAACGTTCATCTGCTATTGGGATCACCAAACTCTGTATCACCGCGGTATGTTGATTCAATGCCCGTTCAATCTCTTCACAATGTATATTCTCACCGCCAGAAATGAACTGATTGTCTGCTCGCCCAATGATCTGCAACTCACCCTCAATCCACTGCCCAAGATCTTTACTATCAAACCAACCTGATTGATCACACAATGGTGTAATTTGACCTTGGTAAAGGTAGCCTTTCGCTAACGTTTCACCTGCAATATAGATACGTTGATCGACGAGTTTAATCTCGCGATTGGCCAATAGTCGCCCAGCACTTTCAAGACTATTAATCCGTTTGGCCGTGACGGTTGAAGCCGCTTCTGTCATTCCATATCCAAGCCAAGTTTCAATGCCCCGATCCGTCGCGGCTTGTGCCAGTGAAAGTGGAATATGGCTTCCACCAAGTAATACGCGTTTAAGATCTAACGCTTGCTTGGTTTCAAGTAAACGTGACAGCTGTGTCGCGACTAACGAAGCATGTGTGACATTGTGGACATCTTGACTTAGCTCCCCAGTCCCAACTTTTAAAGCAGCCCCACTCCATAGCCAGCGATAGATAATCGCTAAACCAGAAACATGATACATAGGCAAACTTAGGAGCCAACAATCATCTGCTTGATAAACAAACTGCTGCAATAAGCCATCGGCGGAAGCAAAATGCTGTTGAGAGGTATGTGCCACAGCTTTTGGCGTTCCTGTCGAACCTGAGGTAAAAATAACGGATGCTAATTGTTGAGCATGATAATGCGAGACAAGATTCGATGCTTGATACTCAGTACGGTCAAAGTGCAAATTTGCCAAATCTGATAGATTTTGCTCTTCAGATACCAACCAAACAAACGTCTTTTCATCTGAGCGGTATAGCGTTTCAAGCTTATCCAACAGTTGCTGTTTAGGTTGAGGCATCGTCAAAGCGCAAGTCACGCCTATTTCTAAGCATGCTAAATACATCAGCACTAACTCAGGGCTATTTTTTCCCACACACGTGATGATATTGCCAGAAACAACACCTTGCTGTAGTAACCCTAAAGCAACTTGATTGACTGAGTCACGTAACTCTTCCCAAGTAAAATTACGTTCAGGAGTTCGCAGCGCAATAGCAAATGGGCGCAAATGCGCCCATTGATTCAATGGTGATTTAGACCGATTCATTAGGCTTGCCAAATCAACGCCTGATCAGACAATTTTGCAATCGGTAGCTCACACCCCGGCCAAGGCACTTCTAGCTGCTGAGTAAACAGCCCGATAGTATCCAGCCCTGGTACTTCGTCGGGAAGTTGCCAATGCGCAAGTCGAGCCAATTGCGTTAAACCTAAGCTTGATTCAAGACTTGAGCTGAAAATTGCTTTAATTCCTAATGCTTTGGCTTTATCAATCAAAGCGCAGCAACGCTCAACAGACCCAATGAGCGTCGGCTTAATAATAATCGCTTTAACACCATTAAAATCGTCCAACTTAAAGTCTGGTTTACGAATGGCATGTTGTAGTGTTTCATCCCAAGCAATTGCAATACCGGTATCGATAGCAAAAGAAAAACTATCGCCGGGTGCTTGGCATGGCTCTTCAATAAAACAAATGCGATGACGACGTGATGGGGCAACGTATTGTGCAAACTTACGTGCTTTTTCTGGCGTCCAAGCTCGGTTTGCATCTAAACGTAAGTGAAGATCTGGGATGGACTCTAAAAAGAGGTTCACCAACATACCGTCACGAATAGGTTCATACAGACCCACTTTGACCTTGGCAATCTTTAACCCCTGCATCTTATCCAGTTTAGGAATAAGTTCATCTGGATCACCAGAGCAAAGTGGTGCAGCTTGGTAAATACCCTCTTGTGGTAAGCCTTGCTGTAACTCTAAATTCGCCATCGACAAGCCAAATGCCACTGATGGGTATAACTCATCATAATTAAGTGTGGCACCACATTGCCAAAGGGCGAGTTGCTCCACTAATTGAGAGAAAGCTTCTTCCCCACTTTCCAGGCTAAAGCCGGGCAATGGTGCAACTTCACCACGTCCGATTTGACCATTCTCACTCAATTCAATGATAAAGCCTTCACGTTCTTTCAAGCGCTCATCACGCAATATCACGCCACTATCCATCGGTAGCGAATAACGATAAAGCTTGACTGATTTCATAAAGAGTTCCCTACGCCAATTGTTTTATTGTGATTATTGTTGTTCACTTGCTGAATACGAAAAACATCACTGACACCCGTTTTACTTAACGTGCAGCACCAGTGATGATCATTCATACGTTCGTTAATCAGCGCAAGTTCTATGGGTTACGTGGAAATTTGTTAAAGTCTGGACGACGTTTTTCATTAAAGGCATTACGGCCTTCCTGACCCTCTTCCGTCATGTAGAACATCATTGTTGCATTACCAGCAAGTTCTTGTAGGCCCGCTTGACCATCACAGTCAGCGTTCAGTGCTGCTTTCAAACAACGCAATGCCATTGGGCTGTGTTGTAGTGTTTCACGACACCAGCGAACGGTTTCTTTTTCTAAGTCTTCAAGAGGTACAACAGTATTCACTAGCCCCATATCTAGAGCTTCTTGAGCATCGTAGAAGCGGCAAAGGAACCAGATTTCACGTGCTTTTTTCTGGCCTACGATACGAGCCATGTAGGACGCACCCCAACCACCATCAAATGAACCCACTTTTGGTCCAGTTTGACCGAATTGAGCATTTTCTGCTGCAATAGTTAAGTCACACATCATATGTAATACATGACCACCGCCCACAGCCCAGCCTGCAACAGCTGCAATCACTGGTTTTGGACAAGTACGAATTTGACGTTGGAAATCTAATACGTTCAAGTGGTGAGTACCTGAATCATCTTGATAGCCGCCGTAGTCGCCACGAATCTTCTGGTCACCACCAGAACAGAACGCTTTCTCACCTAGACCAGTAAGAATAATAACGCCAACACCTTCATCATAACGAGCATCTGCTAACGCATTGATCATTTCTTTCACAGTTTGTGGACGAAATGCATTGTGCACTTGAGGGCGCGCAATAGTGATTTTTGCAATACCTTCTTCCGATTTGTGGTACTGAATATCTTCATAATCAGCACTACAATCAATCCAAGTAGCGGGTGCGTAAAGTTCTTGTTCTGAAATACCGACTGTCTTTGCCATGGTGATTCCTGTTGGTTCTATGATTGCTCACCAAAGTGAGTCTGAAATTGATTTTTTATAATGTTAGCAAATGCGAGCGGTTGTTCATGATGAACATTGTGCCCTGCATTGGCTACTTGGCTATAAGACAAACCACTTCGCTTTGCCATCTGGCGAAATTTTTCGTCTTGTGCGCCAAAAACATAATGCGTTTTGCTCCCTTTCTCGAGCATCGCTTCTAACAAATATTCTTGCTTGGCTAGCGATGTCGCAAGTAGCATTCGCCCAACTGAGGCGCCTAGATTAGCACTACGCTTGGTAGTTAAGGTTTGTCTTTGCTCATGGTTTAGTGAAGAAAAAACAGATTGCTGATACCAATCGCTTAAGACGTGCTCAATTGGCTCTGAAGTGAATCGCTTTGCCCACGCTTGATCATTTTGATAGCGCTTTTTTCTGTCCAATTCGCTCGACAATCCAAAGTTCCCACCCTCCACGATTAAGTATTGAATGTTTAATGAGGGGAAATAATTAAGTGCAATACCTGACATCGCAATACGCCCCCCCATTGAATAACCCACTAACAGGATAGGCGTATCTGAATTAATATGTTGTAGTAATGTCTCTTCGATGCGCTTACAACACGATAAAAAATCGCTGCAATCTATCTGTCGACTCTGACCGTGCCCTGGCAAATCAATGGTAATACATGGCGTACCCTTTAAGTTTTGGATACAACCGAGCCAATCCTCACCACTGCCCAACAAACCGTGTAAAAACACCACTACAGGTTGATACTGAGTTGACTGAGCGTGGTAAGAACGACTATAGAGCATGGAGTTTTTGTACCAAAGCTTTTAACTGTTGAGAAGCTTGTTCTGGTGGGGTTTGAACTTCTATCACCAACGCACCACTGCCCGATGTAAAATGTTGTTCAATGCAATCAACATAGTCAGAGATAGACAGTGGTTTGGTATAACTCAATTGGAATTGCTTAGCAGCATGCTCAAAATCAAACCCATGCGGCATTTGATATAAGGCTTGCTTTTGCTCTGCTGGGACCGGTAATAAATCAAATATTGCGCCGCCATCATTGTTGGTCACAATCACCACCACTGGAGTTTTGATATGAGTGAGCAACGCTAGTGAGTTCACATCATATAAAAGTGATGTATCACCAATATAAATCGCCGTCGCTTGTTGTTTCGCTTGAATAACACCGCTTGCGGTCGCAATCAAACCATCAATGCCTGAAGCACCCCGATTGCTATACACTTCACGTCCATCCCAAGTACCAAACATATCCAATAAACGGACGAATAAGCTGTTTCCAACAAACACCTGAACATCGCTTGGCAGTGTATCGGTTAGTGTCGCTAATGCAATTTCACTCAGTGAATGCTGACTCTGCTGATGAATCAATGTTCGCATTGGTGCTAGTTGTTTCTGCAATGGTTCAGCCCAGCCAGTCATAGCAGAAGTTAAGTTCAAACCAAGACCTTGCGCTACCCATTCTGAAATCACAGCAACATGGTGATTCTGAGGTAGATGATCTTGGTTATTACGGTCTCGACTTGGCGCAACGTAATGATAATCCACGTCGCCTTTCTCTACTTGAGATTGAATCCATTGATTTAGACGCTTAGAGACGATCCGAGAGCCCAATTGAATAACCAACTCACACTGGTCAAATTGCTGACGGTACGATTCATTTTGCAGCCATACGTCATAATACGCCCAATCACTGCTCACTCCCGATTGCGGATCGCACAATATTGGCCAACCTAGCTGCGTAGCTAGTTGCAACGCTAATCGAGCGTCTTCAAGAGTGACACTACCTAAAAGAATCGCACCGCGCTTCGAACAATCTACATCGCTAAGATCAATCGCCAATGTTGGCATTGTTTGGCGACTATAAATTTTATCTTGTTGCCACCATGGATTTACCGCATCAATATACGATTGATAAATGACTTTACTTTCACCGCTATACAGCGGCTCGGGAAATGGGCAATTAATATGAATAGCACAACCATTAACCCGCTGTTGATGCATCACATGATCGATAGAAGTGAGTAACCACTTTAACGGTACATCCAGTGATGGACTCGGTAGGTCTAAGTTCGCGGTCACATGATGCGAAAAAATACCTTGTTGTAAAATAGCTTGGTTCGCGCCACAACTGAGTAACTCAACAGGACGATCCGCAGTCAATACAACCAACCGCTCGCCAGTTAATTTAGCTTCAGCAATGGCAGGTAACAGGTTTGCAACCGCCGTTCCCGATGTAACGACAATCGCCACCGGTTTTTGACTCGCTTTCGCCAACCCCAATGCTAAGAAACCTAATCC
The DNA here is from genome assembly GCF_003605645.1 of Vibrio sinensis. Classification (GTDB taxonomy): domain Bacteria; phylum Pseudomonadota; class Gammaproteobacteria; order Enterobacterales; family Vibrionaceae; genus Vibrio; species Vibrio sinensis. The sequence continues at coordinate 158,443 of NZ_QVMU01000006.1, forward strand.
TCGCTCATCAAAGTGGGTATGCATGGTCAAATTGATATTGGCATCGGCTTCTAAAGTCAAAGGCGTAGAACGAGACCCCGGAGCAATACAGATATCACTCACACCAAAACGGGTCAGCTCTTCTAATATGACTTGGCTCCAGATTCGATTCACGACTGCATGATTCACCGCAACATGATTCATCACTACGACGCGACTCCTAAAGGTGGATGATCTGAAATCAATGATAATAGTGTCGACATCTTTTTATCTAATTCTTGCCATTCATGCTCAGCGACAGAGCCCGGAACGATTCCAGCGCCAGCAAAGAATTGAACACGCCGCCCCGTCACTTGAGCGCTGCGAATCGCAACACAAAACTCCGCGCGTTGGTGGCTAATAAAACCCATAGAACCGGCATACCATCCGCGAGCAAATGGTTCATGTTGCTGAATAAAGGCCATTGAGGCTTCGCGCGGTAAACCGGCGACTGCAGCGGTTGGTTGAAGCGCACTCAATAACTGCACACCATTAATGCCCGAATCTAAATGAGCATGGATATTGCGCTTTAAATGCTGGACTTTACGCAAACGAATCAGTCTAGCTTCTGATTCTACTCGTACAGTGTCAGAATAAGGCGTCAGGCGTTCAATAATGTCATCAACTACATATTGGTTTTCATTCAAGTTTTTACTGTCTTGTGCCAACCAATTCGCTAACTCTAAATCTTGAGCAGCGTTATTACCTCGGCCAATCGTTCCCGCCAATGCCTCGGTATATAGCTCTTGCTGTTGACGTAAGTAAAGGCGTTCTGGTGTTGACCCCATAAACGCTCTTGTTTCATCGAGAGCCAGCAAGAAATGAAAACTGTGGTGATTATGCAGATAACTCGATTTCAATAATTGAGCTGCATGAATGGTACGATCTAGATCAACCGTCGTTTGGCGAGCCAATACCACTTTTTTAAACTTGTCCTGCTCAATACCATCCAGCACTTTTTCGACCAATTCATTCCATTGCGCTTTTTGCGGTATATGGGTGACTGAATCCATGTGTGCTGACACTGGCATTAAAGGCGAAATCTCTTTCTGAATATTCTTCAGGCTAGCCAACGTTCGCTGCTTGTCGGTCGTTAAATTGACCGCAAGAGTCCAACTCGCATCGAATCGAATCAATTCAATTTGCGGTAAGAAGAAAAAAGAAGCCATGCAGCGACGATTTTTATCCGTGTGACCATCGAAAGAGCGCCCACCCCAAATTCTCTGATCGTCCGCTAAAATGGCATAAGCGGGGGCAGGGTCAGTAAAGGTGTGCAATTGGCCCAACGCGACAACCTCTTCTCGAGTGTCTCGGGACTGCCAGTAGAACTTAGGAAATATTGGCTGACAATCCAACCAATCAATAAAACTAAAGTCAGGCTTTTCCTCAAGAACTTGAACTAGACGAGTCACCCCATCTTTTGCATCCTTTACGCGTTCAATAAGTTCAGTAATAGCTTGATGAAAATGTGACAAATCAACCTCGTATGCTTGAGATCATTACTCAAATAATGTGAGTACTCTATTTATAGACATGGTGCAAATCAAGGCCACACTCAATGTTTTACAAAATCCTGTGATAGCGACCTCGCCATCTATTCGAAAAAAAACGCACAATGATAGTTTTTTATTCTAACAAACCCTATTTTGGTGTAGTTTAATAAAGAAATTAAATTATTTTTAGGTCTTACACAATGCAAAATATCGGGATGTCATCAAAACTCGATAATGTCTGCTACGACATTAGGGGTCCTGTACTCAAACATGCTAAACGCATGGAAGAAGAAGGGCATAAAATTCTAAAACTGAATATCGGCAACCCAGCCCCATTTGGTTTCGATGCCCCTGACGAAATTTTAGTCGATGTCATCCGAAATTTGCCAACATCGCAAGGTTATTGTGATTCCAAAGGTATTTACTCTGCGCGTAAAGCCGTCGTTCAGTATTATCAGAAGAAAGGCATTCGCTCTTTAGATGTTGAAGATGTCTATATCGGTAATGGCGCTTCTGAGCTTATCGTAATGTCGATGCAAGCATTGCTAAATAATGGCGATGAAATGCTGATCCCGGCACCAGATTACCCACTTTGGACTGCATCTGTTGCCCTTTCTGGTGGTAAAGCGGTTCACTATATCTGTGATGAAGAATCAGATTGGTATCCTGACCTTGATGACATTAAAAGTAAAATCACGCCGAAAACTCGTGGTATTGTCTTAATCAACCCAAACAACCCAACAGGCGCGGTATATAGCCGTGATTTCTTGTTAGAAGTGATTGAGATTGCGCGTAAGCATAAACTGATCATTTTTGCCGATGAAATCTACGACAAAGTATTGTATGACGGTGCGACACACACATCTATTGCGACACTAACGGATGATGTTTTGGTGATGACCTTTAATGGTCTATCAAAAGCATACCGTGTATGTGGCTTCCGCGGTGGTTGGATGTTCCTAACTGGACCTAAAGCGCAAGCACAAGGTTACATCAATGGCCTTGAGTTACTCTCATCAATGCGCTTATGTGCCAACGTACCGATGCAACATGCGATTCAAACCGCTCTAGGCGGTTACCAAAGCATTAATGAACTGCTGCTACCTGGTGGACGTTTGTTGGAGCAACGTAACCGTGCATGGGAATTGATCAACCAAGTTCCTGGTGTTTCATGCGTGAAGCCAAAAGGCGCTATGTACTTGTTCCCAAAAATTGACACTAAGATGTACAACATCAAGGATGACCAAAAAATGGTCCTTGATTTCCTAGTACAAGAAAAAGTGCTTTTGGTTCAAGGTTCAGGTTTTAACTGGCCAAAACCCGATCACTTCCGTATTGTGACTTTACCGCACATTGAAGATCTTGAAACGGCCATCGGTCGATTTGAACGTTTCTTATCGACTTACCGTCAGTAGTAATTCGCCAAGAACTTCCATATGCTTAAAGGGTACTCAGTCGAGTGCCCTTTTTCGTTTTTAGACATCCATCTTACGATAAGCTTACGGTAAGATTTGTCTCGCTTTAGGAACAGACCATGGAAGAAAGTCATTTTTTTGCTCACCTTGCCCGCATGAAGCTCATTCAACGTTGGCCATTAATGCGTTCTATTTCAACTGAAAATATTTCAGAGCATAGCTTGCAGGTCGCTTTTGTCGCCCACGCACTTGCGCTAATTAAAAATAAGAAATTTGGCGGAAAACTCAATCCTGAACGTATCGCGTTACTCGGTATGTATCATGATACCAGTGAGGTATTGACGGGGGATCTTCCGACTCCCGTAAAATATTACAGTCCAGAAATTGCCAAAGAATATAAGAAAATTGAAGCAGCAGCTGAGCGTAAATTGCTGGCTATGTTACCGGAAGAGTTTCAGGAAGATTTTGCCCCTTACTTACTGTCTCACTCGGCACACCAAGAAGATGAAGCAATCGTAAAGCAAGCGGATACAATCTGTGCTTATCTAAAATGCCTTGAAGAACTCAGTGCTGGTAATCACGAATATGCATTGGCTAAAAAGCGTTTGGATATCACTCTCAAAGAAAGACATACCGATGAAATGGAGTATTTCCTAACGACTTTCGCGCCAAGTTTCGAATTATCACTAGACGAAATGAGCTAACGCGCTGTAACTTAAGAGCGTAATTCTAAAATAGGAATGAGTTTGTGCCATTTGATATCAGCCCACAGTGGCAAGAGCGCCACGATGATGAACACAAATTACGCCGCGATGATCATCGCAGCCCTTTTCAACGTGATCGCGCCAGAATCCTACATTCTGCGGCTTTTCGTCGACTTCAAGCCAAAACTCAAATCCACGACACCAGTATTGACGACTTTCACCGAACTCGGTTAACCCATTCTCTGGAAGCAGCTCAGCTTGGCACGGGAATTGTGGCGCAAATAAAGAAAAAACAACCTGAATTTCGCGACTTACTGCCAAGTGAAAGTCTTATTGATGCCTTATGCCTCGCCCATGATATTGGCCACCCGCCATACGGCCACGGTGGTGAAGCGGCTCTAAACTATATGATGCGTGAACACGGTGGCTACGAGGGTAACGCCCAAACGTTTCGTATCGTGACTAAGCTTGAGCCTTATACTGAACATTTTGGTATGAACTTGGTGCGTCGCACTTTGCTAGGCTTAATCAAGTATCCTGCATTGATTAGTCAAACTCGTTCACAAGAGCAACCCCAAGCGGTGACTCATCAACGAAAATTACGCGCCAAAGACTGGACTCCAGCAAAAGGGATCTACGATTGTGATCAAGCGCTTTTTGACTGGGTTCTCGATCCTCTTTATAGCGAAGACCGACGTCTTTTTAGTCAGATGCGCGATGAGCAAGTCGAAGCCACACAACATCGAAAAACTCGCTTTAAATCGATTGATTGCTCTATCATGGAACTCGCTGATGATATCGCTTATGGCGTTCATGATTTAGAAGATGCGATTGTGCTCGGTCTTGTCAATCGTAACCAGTGGCTTGAAGCCGCTGCTAGTCAACTTGCAGAATGTGGTGATGCTTGGTTTGAACAACATATTGCCTCCATCAGCGACATGTTATTTTCGGGGACACACCACCAGCGCAAAGATGCCATTGGTGGCATTGTGAATGCGTTATTAACCAGTATCTCTCTCAAACCAGTTGATGCTCCTTTTCGTAGTGAGCTATTGGCATTTAATGCCTATCTCGAACCTAGCATGAACAATGCGCTCAATATTCTAAAGCAATTCGTTAGTCAGTACGTGATTCAAGCGCCAGAAGTTCAAGTCACCGAATACAAAGGACAGCAAGTTATTATGGACATCTTCGAAGCGCTGAGTGCTGATCCTGAACGCTTACTTCCTTTGCCGACAAGACAGCTGTGGGCAGAGCAAGAACCAAATCAGCAAGGTATGAGAGTGATCGCCGATTACATATCTTCAATGACGGATGGCCATGCGAAACGACTCCACCAGCAGCTTTTCTCTGCACACGGTTAATGGATTATTGCTCCTCTCGCTCTAAATTCATTTCGCTTTCAGCTCATATCAATCTGAACTTTAAAAGCGCCTTAAGGCGCTTTTTTTCATCAACTTAGCTTAAAGTATCAGGAATGAAACGTTGTTTTCTGTAAAGTTTACTAACAACATCAATGCCGATGATTGTTCAAAATAGCCGCTAATTAAGTTATTTTCGCGCACAATCGTGTTAGTTTATGACGCTAATTTATACCATTAGCTCCCATTTTAAATACAGAAACAAATGAGTTTTATGAAATCATCGCCACTATTTTTTATTCCTATCGCGTTACTGTCGGCCGCTTGCTCTTCAATTCCTGTTCAGCAGGAAACCACTGTGACGTTGAATACCAATAAGCCGGCGAAAACCCAAACCGCACCAAAAGCCAACGCCGCCGATGTTTCTTCATCAAAAGAAGATGACGAAAAAACCGAAAAGATGATCAACTTTGCTCGCCAATACTTAGGCACCGATTATGTTTGGGGAGGAACAACTCCGAGACAAGGTTTTGATTGTTCTGGTTACATTCAATACGTTTACCATAAGTTCAATATCAAGATCCCACGCACTACGGCACACTACCCAAGTCTGTATGGCAACAAAGTGTCAATTAATGATGCTCAAGTGGGCGATCTGATTATATTTACCGGAACGAATCCTAAGATTCGCAAACCCGGACACGCTGGAATCATCACGAAAGTGGGTGACGGCAAGCTCTCATTTATTCACAGCTCTTCTTCCAAGAAGCACTTTGGCGTCAGTGAAACCGACTACTACAAAAGCGGCTATCCGAAACGCTTCCTGACTGTTGTGCGCATGTAGTTCCAGTTGATACAACTAGAAACTAGAAAACCAAATACTAAAAAGGCCTGCCTATTGATGGCAAGCCTTGTCATGAAACTGTTCAAGCGTATTTTCAATCCAAATAATTTTTTTGAAATACACCTTGAGGCATTTGATCAATCTGAAACTGAATCATCTCTTCAAAAGCCGTTAGCAAAGGCTGATAATTTTGCTCTGGCTGTAATAAAGATAAAATGTGATAACCCGCCTCGACGGTCGACAAGCTATTATCACTAGGTGCTTTTCTGATACGGTAATTACCTTGTAAGTTTTCTGGTAACTTTATTTGAGGTAATTGATGTAAGTTGCTAGAAAGCTGCCACATTTTGTACGCTTTTTTCCAAGTGCCATCTAATAGAATCACTCGCATTTTAATCTGCTCATCCGACGATGACTGCGATTGTTTTGCCAATAGAGCATCGACGGGCTGAGATAGTTCTCCCGGATACAATAAATAATGGCTATAACCGTCTTGGCTGAGTAGCAAATTCAGTTCATGATGTTGTGAAAAGTCCTCCCCCACAAAGCACCGGCTTGAGGGCAGTGATAACGTCAAGATAGGTGCGGTACCCTTTGGTCGCTTACTTTCACTCGGATGCTGTAAAATGATCAGCTCGACCTCTGAGGGTAAGCATTCAATCCACTTACAAATACACGCTTTGAGCGATTTTTCACAACAAGAACAATAACGAGACATAGTGTGCAATTAATTCTTTTTCTACTGATAATCAGTGTAGCCTGCTTCGGCTTACAAATAGAACCATTCGCGTCTTGGGCAAATTGGCACCGAGGGCTGATTTCAGATGGACAATGGTGGCGCATCGTAACAGGAAACTTTACTCACACCAACTATCCTCATCTTGCTATGAATCTTGCCGGTTTATGGATCATGGCGTTTATCTTTAGGCCTAGTGCCCGTTCACTGGCTTTGGTCATATTTGTAACCAGTCTCGCAATTGGTTTCGCCAATTTCACAACACATATGACAAGCTATGTGGGCCTCTCTGGTGTACTTCATGGCATATTTGCCTACTACGCTTTAAACGAAGCGTTAAATGGCCGAAGAAGCAGTTGGTGGCTCGTACTCGGGCTAATAGTAAAGCTTGTTTGGGAATGGACTGTCGGCCCTGCTGCATCAACTCAAGCTCTTATTCAAGCTCATGTCGCAATAGAAGCTCATCTCTTTGGTGCATTAGGGGGAGTTGGATTGGCTATCCTTAGTAAACTGAAAACCAAGTTCTAAACTTTAAACATAAAAAAAGAGCCTATTGGATTAGGCTCTCTGCATTGCTTCAATGAAGTACTTATACCAATCAGCATAAGTCTTTGATCATTCTTGCTGATTAAAATCGCTGATAACGTTGTTGCAGATTTTGTAATTAGAATAACTAGTTAGCGGCAATCTGCGCCTAGTTCTAAGCGGTTTTCCTTGCGCAATTTTCTGACCACTTACTTATCCTGATTGGTATTAATAAAAGATTAAACGATTGGGCGCTGACCGCGATCAATCAATTTCATCAGTACATTATCCGCAGCTTCACCCGCTAGACCAGCCAGTTTAGACGTTAACTTTTTCTTCTCTACATAGTGAATAGCCAGTACGGTTTTCTCTTTACACGCTTCGACAACAAGATCATCTGACGTTTTGATTTCATCCACTAAGCCCAATTTGTGCGCTTGAGTACCAAACCAATGTTCACCTGTTGCTACGCTCTCAAGATCCAATGCTGGGCGACGTTCACGAATGAAGTCTTTAAATAAACCATGCGTTTCTTCAAGCTCTTGCTTAAATTTATCACGCGCTTTATCGGTATTTTCACCAAACATGGTCAGAGTACGCTTGTATTCACCCGCCGTTAATTGCTCATATTCAATATCGTATTTCTTCAGCACTTTGCTGAAGTTAGGTAGCTGAGCAATGACACCAATAGAGCCGACGATAGCAAACGGTGCTGATACAATTTTATCGGCAATACATGCCATCATGTAACCACCACTTGCGGCAACTTTATCCACGGCAATCGTTAAAGGTAGACCTGCTGATTTTATGCGATCCAGTTGTGAAGAGGCCAAACCGTAACCATGAACCATACCGCCACCAGACTCTAAGCGCAGCAGTACTTCATCACCCTCACGCGCAACCGCAAGAATTGCCGTGACTTCCTCTCGTAATGACGCGACTTCTTTCGCATCAATACTGCCTTTAAAATCTAAAACGAATAAGTGAGCTTCACGTTGAGTATCGAGTTCACCCTCTTTTGCCGCTTTTTTAATTTCTTTATCGCGCGCTTTATTTTTCTCTTTTGCACTCTTTTTCTCAGCTTTGTCACGAGCCTTTAAAAAAGCGTCATCATGTAAGTAGTGCTCAAGTTGCTCGACAGTCTCTTTGTGCTGCTCAGTTAAGTTCGTGACTTCTAATTCGCCTTTCGCTGCGCCACTTTTCCCGCCAACACTTTTCACAATTACTAAAACCGCAACCAATGCGATCACTACGGTCACAATCTTGGCCAAAAACAGGCCATAATCTAACAAAAATTCCAATGTGATATCCCCTAATGTCCTAATTGTTGTATTGTAACCACCTTGTCATGAAGACTTAAAGTAAATTACATACTGATATACCCAAATGACTCCAATATGCAGGATTCAGAGTCTGACTACAGACTTTAATTCAAAGAAAACAAAGCAATGCGACAATCATCAATTTCCGCATTGTTTAACGTTGCAGTGGAGCAGGTTACTTGGGTATAACAGCTCAAGATGTATAGATTGCAAAAAAATAAGGAAGCATAGGTGAATTACTCTGTCTCTAACAATACCTTACAAGGTAAAGTTATTTTAGTTACTGGTGCTGGCGCAGGTATCGGTAAACAAGCGGCTCTCTCTTACGCTCAGCATGGCGCTACAGTTATTTTACTCGGCCGAACGGTTAAGAAACTGGAAGCCACTTATGATGAAATTGAAGCAGCTGGCTATCCTGAAGCAGCTATCATCCCTTTAGATATGAAAGGGGCGAGTAAACAAAATTACATTGATATGGTTGAAACGATCGAAGCTCAATTTGGTCGCTTAGATGGTGTTTTACATAATGCAGGACTGCTTGGCGTGATTAGCCCATTTGAGCAAATCGGTGAAGACAGCTACGACGATGTCATGCAAGTTAATGTAAAAGCACAATTTCTACTGTCACAAGCCGCATTACCTTTGCTGAAAAAATCGCCAGACGCTCGTCTTGTCTTTACTTCCTCAACAGTGGGTCATGAGGGCCGTGCTTTTTGGGGCACGTACTCAATATCAAAATTTGCAACAGAAGGCATGATGCAAGTACTGGCTGACGAACTGAGCGACACGACTGTTCGAGTCAATGCGATTAATCCAGGCGGGACTCGTACAGCGATGCGTGCAAGTGCTTTCCCTGCGGAAGATGTTGACCTGTTAAAAACACCACTCGATATCATCCCGCTTTACGTCTATTTGATGGCGGAAGAGGGTAAACAGGTACACGGTCAATGTATTGATGCCCAGCCTCGTTAAGGCTTATTTTTAATTCTTTTTGCTATCAACGCCTTGCTATTTCGCAAGGCGTTTTTTATTGGTTTCTATTGCACTATTCGCTCAATAAATTACACTGTTTAAATATACAGTATAATTGTGTATGAATTGCTCATGTATGAATTGATTGAACAGCTAAAACAGAAACAATGGCTCTGGCAAGGTAAAATGCCTCACGAGCCTCAACATCACTATTCCACAGGCTTTGCCCTACTCGATCAAAAACTCGATGGCGGTTTTCCTAAGCATGGTGTTATTGAACTCCAAACAACATCGGGGATTGGTGAGTTACGTTTATTGTTACCACATTTAACCCAGAATAATGACGGCAGACTTTGTGTGTTCATTCGACCTCCGGGCTATCTTTGTGCCGAAATGCTCGCCACTGAAAAGTTAGATCACAACCAAGTACTGCTTATTTATCCTGATAGCGCCCAACATGCTCTATGGGCTGCTGAACAATGCCTAAAAAGTGGCGCTTGCAGTAATGTAATGCTGTGGCAAACAGAGCTGGAAGTTCACCAAGCAAGACGTTTACAAGTCGCCAGTGAAACCGGAAGCTGCCTACATTTTTTATTTAAGCAACCGCAGCAAAGCTTATTCTCTTTGCCTGTCAATTTAAGCATGACGCTAACCCCTCACCCGCAAGGACTTGAAGTCACGATTACTAAACGTAAAGGCGGTTGGTCTCGAGGTAGTTTTGTGCTCGATATGAGTCAGCGCTGGCCACACCTATCGATTCAAAAACCTGATCCGGTAGTGATCCCTTTCCCTCTGCGAAAACAAGGCTAAATATGACATTGTGGATCTACTTACACTTCCCTGCTTTGCAGTTGGATGCGCTATTTGCTGAACAAAAAACACAAGCAACCGTGATCATTGATAGCAAGCATTTTCAGGTAATACAATGCAATGCCGAAGCAGAACAACAAGGCATACAAATTGGTATGGGCCTTGGCTGTGCGAGCGCACTATGTCATTCGCTACAAGTCCATCCTTATGACGCAAAGCAGGAACAGTTCATCCTCACTGACATTGCTCAATGGCTTTATTTGATCACCTCTGATATTGCACTTTTTCCGCCCCATGGTCTTTTACTTAAAGTCACTAATATGCTCAGCTTATATGGTGGACTAGATGCATACTGGAAAACGCTGCAAACACACCTTAATACATTGAATATTCATTACGGCTACTCTAGTGGGTTCTCACCTTATTCAGCGATGTTGCTAGCAAAATCAGCGGCGAATTTACTGTCACAAGATAAAGAACAAATTATCACCGCTCTTTACCCATACCCGCTACCAGCAACAGAGTTAGAACAAAAACAGGTTGAAGCTCTAGCAAGAGTTGGCGTTCAAAACATCCATGAGTTATTAAGTTTACCAATGCAAGATATCGCTCGTCGTTTTGATATTGATTTGGTTAATTATGTCGGGCGACTAATGGGGCAATTTAAGCATCCGGTGACCTTTTATCACCCTCCTGAAAAATTCAAACATTACTTAGAATTACTCTTTGAAATTGAAAACATCCAATGGCTAGAAAAGCCGTTGATGATACAGCTCAATAAGTTAGAGCTATTTCTAACCTTACGTAATCAGGTCGCTTATGAATTAGAACTAACCTTGCATCAAAGAGATCATACGGATGGGAAAATCAATTTCACTTCTGCCTGTGGAGATTACAAAGCCAGCCAGTGGTGGCGGTTATGTCAACTTACGCTTGAATCCATCAAACTGGAGGCTCCAGTTCAAGGTTTAACCCTAAACATTATTCGTAGTGGGGACTTAGAGTCCACCAGCAATGATATTTTTAACGGTCCTCAAGGGCAGCAAAGTGAACTTGAGTTAATTAGTTTACTGCAAGCAAAAATTGGCAAAGACAAGGTGCATAAAGTCGCCCTTTCAGACGACCCTCGTCCTGAACGCGCAACACAGCTCTGCGACCCGAGCCAAATTATTGCGACTAAGCCCAATCCCCATAGAACACGCCCAGCATTTATTCTGCCGACACCGCAACCCCTGCATGAAACGGTATCTATCGTACAAGGACCAGAACGCTTTGTGACCGGATGGTGGGATGGCGGTGACATCGTGCGCGATTATTTTATTGCACGTAGCCATACAGGTCGTTGGTTGTGGATATTTCGCGATCAAGAAAAACGCTGGTTCCTACATGGCCAATTTAGTTAAGTCTCTGATAACACATACTCCATGAGACAAACTGCACTCTATGACATGCACCTTATAAGATGAAGCTTGTGAAACAGACCCTATGAAATACGCCGAATTATTTTGCCAAACCAATTTCTCTTTTTTGACTGGGGCTTCACACGCTGAAGAACTGATTTTGCAGGCCGATTTTTTACGCTATCACTCTTTGGCGATCACCGATGAGTGCTCTGTCGCAGGAGTGGTTCGGGCGTATACGGCCATTAAAAACCATCAACTCGGTGTCAAGCTAATCATCGGCAGTATGTTTTGGCTTAATTCACAATGCCAAGTGGTTCTCCTTTGCCCCAATCGACAAGCTTATGCTGAGCTGTGTCGAATCATCAGCAATGCACGTCGACGTTCAGAGAAAGGACACTATCAACTTTCTGAATGGGATTTAATGTCTTTACAGCACTGCTTGCTGCTTTGGCTACCCTGCCACCAAGAGAGTGACCAAAAATGGGGGCATTGGCTCCACCAGCATCATGCGCAGCGTTTATGGATTGGTCTACAGCGTCATTTAGGCACTAACGATAGAAACTACGTAGAGCACTGCGAAGCGTTATCACATGAATTACAAATGCCTATCACTGCCTGTGGTGGCGTTCTAATGCACACTGCGACTCGTTTACCGTTACAACATACTTTAACCGCCATTAAGTATGGCAAGAGCATTGATAAAATCGGGGCTCACTTACTGACAAATACCGAACGTACGCTACGCAGTACAGAGAAACTTCGCGCGTTATTTAAACCTCAATGGTTACAAGCAAGTGTAGATATCGCTCAGCAATGTGCTTTTAGCCTAGGTGAATTAAAATATGAATACCCGAGTGAACTGATCCCCAATGGTGAAACACCAATGGGGTACTTACGCCAATTAGTCTCTCAAGGTAAAAAAACTCGGTTTCCTGAGGGGGTACCTGAAAGCATCAATGAGATTATTAATAAAGAGCTCCAGTTAATCGAAGAGCTCCACTACCCTTTTTATTTTTTGACCATTCACGACATTGTGATGTTTGCTAAACAGCAAAAAATTTTGTACCAAGGCCGTGGCTCTGCCGCTAACTCTGTAGTGTGTTACTGCTTAGAAATCACCTCAGTTGATCCAAGGCAAATCTCAGTTTTATTCGAACGATTTATCAGTAAAGAACGTGACGAGCCACCTGATATTGATGTCGATTTTGAGCATGAACGCCGCGAAGAAGTGATTCAATATATCTATCAAAAGTATGGTCGTGAACGGGCCGCCTTAGCGGCAACCGTGATTTCCTATCGCTTCAAAAGTGCGGTGCGGGATGTTGGTAAGGCATTGAGTATTGATGAAGTGCAATTGGATTACTTCATTAAAAACGTTAATCGTCGTGATAGAGCCCTTGGGTGGCAAGCCCAAATTGTTCAGCTCGGCTTACAACCCGATTCACTCAAAGGTGAACAATTCATCGCCTTGGTGAACGATATTATGGGTTTTCCTCGCCACCTCTCACAACATGTTGGAGGGTTTATTATCTCATCCGGCCCTTTGTACGAATTGGTGCCGATTGAAAACGCCTCCATGCCGGATCGTACCGTGATCCAATGGGATAAAGACGACTTGGAAAGCCTTGCACTACTTAAGGTTGATGTTCTGGCCTTAGGAATGCTAACCGCTATTCGAAAATGCTTTAATTTAATCAAAAAACACCATGGTCATACTCTGACAATCGCTGACATTACTCGTCGTCAGGACGATAGCAATGTCTATCGTATGATTCAAAAAGCAGACACCGTCGGCGTCTTCCAAATCGAATCTCGCGCCCAAATGAGTATGCTGCCAAGATTAAAGCCTCGTAGCTATTATGACCTTGTGATTCAAATTGCGATTGTTCGACCGGGCCCAATCCAAGGCGATATGGTGCACCCATTTTTGAAGCGTCGTAATGGTGAAGAACCGATTGATTATCCTTCGGAGGAAGTGAAACAGGTCCTTTCTCGCACTATGGGTGTCCCTATTTTTCAAGAACAAGTAATTAAGCTTGCGATGGTCGCAGCCGGATTTTCAGGAGGAGAAGCCGATCAACTTCGCCGTGCAATGGCGGCTTGGAAAAAGAATGGCGATTTAATTAAATTTAAGTCAAAACTAACCCAGGGGATGTTAGATCGTGGCTACGATATCAGCTTTGCGGAACGCATTTTCGACCAAATATTAGGATTTGGAGAATATGGTTTTCCAGAAAGTCATTCAGCTTCTTTTGCCGTGCTCGCTTATTGCTCTGCTTGGTTGAAATATTATTACCCTGAAGCTTTTTATACTTCGCTTCTCAATAGTCTCCCTATGGGATTCTACAGCGCCTCACAACTGGTACAAGATGCTCAAAGACACGGCGTTACAATATTACCTGTCTGTGTAAATCAATCTTTGTATGAACACCAAGTTATACCAAATCAGGGCAAACTAATGATTCAACTTGGGTTTAAGCAAGTAAAAGGCTTAAGCGCTGATGGGTGCCGACAACTGATTAAAGCTCGAGGCGAAACCGGCTTTACTCACCCAAGTCAAATTAAGCATATCGGCTTAAATCGTCGAGACATTGAGCTACTCGCCTCAGCAAACGCCATGCACGCTATTGCCAACAATCGCTATCAAACTCGCTGGTCAATGATGGACTCACTCTCTGATTTACCTCTATTTCAACACATAGAAGAGCAAGTAAATGAACCTATAGCGATACCAAATTCAGCACAGACATTGCTTGAAGATTACGCAGCAACAGGGCTCTCTCTCTCTCATCACCCAATATCATTACTTGAACAAGCGGGGCAGCTGGGACGATTTACCCGTATGCGTGATTTAGCAACTAAACAACATCAATCCTTAGTGACCGTCGCTGGCGTCGTCACTGGTCGACAATCACCGGGAACAGCCGCTGGTGTCACGTTTTTTACCTTAGAAGATGATACTGGGAATATCAACGTCGTAGTTTGGCAAGCCACAGCTAGAGCCCAAAAACAGGCCTACCTTACCGCAAAAATATTGAAAGTGAGTGGTATTCTTGAGAAAGAAGGAGAGGTCACACATGTCATAGCGGGACGATTGGAAGATATAACCGATAAGCTCACTGGGCTCCAAACCCATTCACGGGATTTCCATTAATTCTAATGAATGGTTCTAGCCCATATATGATAAACAAGATGCGCGATAAGCAAGATGCATGATAAACAAATAGGAGCCTTGGCTCCTATTTGTTTATCATGACGAAAGGTCGTGGTTGTTCGACAGACTATCCGTTTAAGACGCTTCTCAATTGATTTTGAGTTACTTCAACGAGCAAATCTGGCTGGAATTTAGAGATAAAGCGATCACAACCCACTTTTTTAACCATTGCTTCATTAAAACTTCCGCTCAATGAAGTATTCAGTACCACATGCAGATCTTTCAGTTTTGGATCCATTCGAATTTCATGAGTCAGTTTATAGCCATCCATTTCCGGCATTTCGGCATCGGTAATGACCAACAGTAATTCTTCAGTCACATCCTTACCCTCAGCACTCCAAGACTTCAATAAATTCAGCGCCTCAAGACCATCACTGCACTCAATGATATTCAGTCCCAGTTGAGATAAGGTTCCTTTAACTTGCGCGCGAGCCGTTGAAGAGTCATCAACAATCAGTACATTACGGCCAATCATATGGGCACTGAGCATTTCATCCAACACCCCTTCAGAAATCGAGACGTCGTAATCAATAATTTCAGCCAACACTTTTTCAACGTCAATAATCTCGACGATCTGTGTCGTATCACCATCTTTAATCTGGGTAATTGCAGTGAGGTAATTAGAACGTCCAGTCGTCTTTGGCGGTGGCTGAATCTCAGTCCAAGTGGTATTGACAATATTACGCACCTGTCCAACTAAAAAGCCCTGTACGGTACGGTTATATTCGGTAATGATCAGGTTATCTTCTTGCTTCTCTAAACGAGAAGGAGGGAAACCAATCGCACCACGTAAATCAATCACAGGAACTGAATTACCACGTAACGAAGCAACACCAGTAATGTGATAATGCGATCCTGGCAATTTTGTCAACGGCGGTACTTTAATCACTTCTCGCACTTTAAATACGTTAATCGCAAAAAGTTGGCGGCTATTGAGACTAAATAACAGCAATTCCAGACGGTTTTCACCTACAAGGTTAGTACGCTGATCGACCGTATTTAAAACACCCGTCATATAAACTCCCAATTAACCTTTTAATACTATTAAACCAACCGATGTAACATAAAACTAGAAAAGCACCTAGCCTAATGTTTACAAGTAATACATTCTATAGAGCAGCTCCACAATTCATAGTGAATTATGCGGCTCGATAAGCGATAAAAACAACAAAAATCGCAATCTGTTTGATTCTATACCCAAGCAACTTAGGTATAGGAAGAAATAAAACATTTTACGATATTTAGGAAAATAAAAAACGTGGCATAAAGAGAAAAAGAAATAATACCCGTGCTATACCCTAGTAACCTGAGATGCTAGTTTCAGCGAGAATGGCTGGGGTTGTAGACAAGATCCGATTTAAAAATCAAGTTATTCTAAATTGAGGTTCGATAATACCTACCTCCCCCCATTCATTTATCACCGACCAACAACATCAAGTTATTTTGGTATAGGTGTGATAATTGATTAAATTAACCTTCAATCACTTTCATTAACAGTAACCCATCAAAGAGTGCCTGTTTAATCAATGCCGCACCAGGCATGGTCGCTTGTTTGTAAAAACGAGATTCCACCAACTCTAAGTTTTGATGATATACCGGCAAACTCTGCTGTTCGATACAAGTTTGAATCGCTGGATAAAGCACTTCTTTTGCTTGGTTTATTGCCCCACCAATCAAGATTTTTTCTGGGTTAAATAAATTGATGACGATGGAGATCGCCGCTCCCAAATAACGTCCCAACTTCTCAATTACATCAATCGCAAGTGGATCGCCATTAGCAGCCGCTTCACAAATATCTTCAACTGACACATCTTCAAATTCGGCTAACACGGATTGCTCACCATTAGCTAAGCGCTCTGTGACTTCAGTTCGGATCGCTTGAGAACTGGCAACGGTTTCTAAACAACCGATATTTCCACAGTGACAACGCTTACCTTGTGGGTCAATCTGAATATGCCCCAATTCGCCAATATTTCCGTGACGCCCTTGAAGTACACGCCCATCTAAAATAACGCCAGCACCAAGCCCATGGTGGATAGATATCAACACTGAATTTTCGTTATCTTGCGAATGGCCAAATAGCTTCTCAGCCAACGCCCAAGCTCGCGTATCGTTCGCTACAAATACCGGTAACCCTGTCGCTTTATAGATTTCAGGTCCAAGCGCCAAATTTTCCACATTATAGTGTGGCATTTGCAGCACAATACCTTTCTCCGAGTTAACTAAGCCCGGAAGTGTAATCGCGATGCTGGTAACACGATCAAGTTGATCAGCATAAGTCTGAAAAAACTCTTCAATCTCGTACAGCAGACGTGCCAATACATCTTCTTGATCAATTTCATGAATATCAATTTTAGTATCGATCAATACATCGCCACCAAGCTCATGCAATGCGATCGTCAGATAGCCTCGCCCTAATCGCATCGATAAGAACTGCCAGCCCTCATTGTTGACTTGTAGACCAACCGCAGGACGGCCTCGACTCAAAGATTCTTGAACCGTGGTTTCGTGGATCAGGTGTGCTTCGATTAATTCGCGCGTAATCTTAGTGATACTTGCCGGTGCAAGTTCGCTTTCTTTCGACAAATCAATACGGGAAATAGGACCTTTTTGGTCAATGAGTTTATATACACGACCAGCATTGACCTGCTTGATATGATCAATATGGCCAGGATGCGCCATGTACATAGAATGCTCCAACAAACAGTTACCTCTTAATTTTTTTACTTTGCGAAGGAATTGTGAAGCCACTTGGTAGATTGCCGTGACAAGCATCACGTATAAAGCTGATTGTTTGTGTAGTAAGTCAAATTGACAAACGATTAATCGCTTTCTTGCGCGGTTTTTTTGCGCTAACAAAAATGCATAAAAAATGTGCTGCAAGTCCCCTAAAATTTTTCACAGATGTGATTATATAAGGCGGTCTCAATAGACTGGCTCACTCTACCTGCTGTCTAACAACAAGGTTGAACATCCTAGCCATGCTTCTTCAAGGTGACCTGACACTAAAATAAGCAACTAGAAAATCAGGTGTATATCCAAACAACTTGGAGTTATAGCTTCAATATAAAACGGGTATAACAAGCATATTGATGTTGCTTAGATATACTTATTCCAGAGACTTACAAGGAGATTGCTCATGACCGCTGTACAAAGAAGAACAAAAATTGTCACCACGCTTGGCCCCTCAACTGATCAAGAGGGCATTCTCGAAGCGATTATCACAGCTGGCGTAAATGTAGTTCGAATGAATTTCTCTCATGGTACTGCTGAAGATCATATTCGCAGATCAAATCATGTGCGGGAACTGGCCAAAAAATACCAAACTCATATCGCTATTCTTGGTGACTTACAGGGTCCAAAGATACGCGTCTCAACATTCGAAAATGACCGCGTCACTTTAAATGTCGGAGACAGTTTTACTCTTGATGGAGATCTATTGCCGGGGCAAGGAAATCAAACCGCGGTAGGAATAGACTACAAAGATCTGCCGAAAGATGTATCTGAGGGTGATGTACTATTGCTCGATGATGGCCGAGTTCAACTGCAAGTGATGAGTGTTAGCGGTAATCAGGTTCACACTCAAGTGACTATTGGTGGTGTGTTATCCAATAATAAAGGCATCAATAAGAAAGGTGGTGGCCTATCCGCCGATGCATTAACTGAAAAAGATAAACGAGACATCTTACTAGCTGCACAAATTGAAGTTGATTACCTCGCAGTCTCTTTCCCTCGTAATAGTGCTGATATGCACTATGCCCGCCAACTCGCTAAAGAGGCTGGTTTAGACACCAAACTCGTGGCAAAAGTCGAACGCGCCGAGACGGTTGAATCAGAAGCGAATATGGACGATATCATTCTCGCATCAGATGCAGTAATGGTTGCTCGCGGGGATCTGGGTGTCGAGATCGGCGATCCTGAACTTGTTGGCGTACAAAAACAATTGATTCGTCGCGCTAGAGCGCTTAATCGTGCGGTGATTACCGCCACACAGATGATGGAATCGATGATGGATAGCCCAATGCCGACACGGGCGGAAGTGATGGATGTCGCTAATGCGGTGCTCGATGGTACTGATGCAGTGATGCTGTCTGGCGAAACCGCCGCTGGTAAATACCCATTAGAAACAGTTCGTTCCATGGCTGAAGTCTGCTTAGGTGCAGAGCGTATGTCAGCGGCAAATCGTTCTAGCTACCGCCTAGAATCTATCTTTGAATCTGGTGAAGAAACTATCGCAATGTCGACCATGTTTGCGGCCAACCATATGCGTGGTATTAAAGGAATTATCACGTTAACCGAATCCGGGCGCACGGCACTGATGATGTCTCGTATCAGCTCAGGGCTGCCTATTTTTGCGCTCTCAAGAAACGAAACCACCTTAAACCAAACCGCACTGTATCGCGGTGTATTTCCTGCGTTTTTTGATTCCAAAGGAGATACTGGCCTGAGCACAGCAAAAGCGGCCATCGAATCTCTGAAACAACAAGGTATGCTCGATAGCGGAGATACGGTGATTATCACTCAAGGTGATATTATGGACGTCGTTGGTTCGACCAACTGCATGCGTATCCTTACAGCATAGCTAAAATCGCTCCTCAGAAGCTCAAGGAGAGGGGGAAGCTTCTTTTCTTGAGTAATTGCATTAACTTCATCATGAATATGGATACAAAGGCATAGAGAGACTTTCACTGCCTCGACAGAATGTCTCGACAAAACGAAATCCTGCATCCAACCCTAGTTGATAGTCGTGCAATAAATCTTCCTCACTACTCATTAGAGAACTGGATAACAACGGCGTAGCGGGCTTAATTTGAATAATAAAACAGTCATCAGGTGGACGCTGAATAAATCCTTGAGTTAACGCGTAGGTTTGATAATGAACCATCAACATGTCAGCGAGTCCAGAATCAAATTTATCGCCTAACAAGTGACTTAAACGATAGATATCATCTGCACCAAATAACCATCGCCCACCATTTAATAGCTCAAGGTGTTTTTGATCTTTTTTTTCCTGACGTGATTTAAATATCTGTTCGTCGAAAAATCCGTTCCATTCGGTTTTCCATTGAATCAACCGATCCTGGAAACGTTCTTGCATTGTATTAAACGAATGACGAAACCATTCCGAATCTTCGCTATCCGGTAAAATTAGTTCATCTTGACCGATATCCTCACCTTCAGTTCGAATGACGACAATGCAACGCGCACCCTGTCGCCATGCTTGCTGAACCGGGATTGATGCGGATACACCACCATCCACATAAGTCCCATGATCAAATTTAACTTCTTTTTCATACAATCGGGGAATGGCACAAGTGGCGATTAAAACTTTCTTCCAGTCGTGATCCAACATTGGCAAATAGTGATCGATTAAGTGCGTCGTTTCTGTCACCGCAGCAAAAGCTTTACGCTGCCCAAGAACTTGCCGTCCCATATCAACATCTAGCCGGTAGGGAAATTCACAAATTTTATCTAGCGCCCAATCTAAACCGAGATACTGCTTCCTTCGAATATAACGGAATAGATGAAAAAATTCGGGTTTTGTGGTTAATTCTAGAATGAAAGAGCGGCCAATACCTTGTTGGCGACAAAGAAATGCGCCGATGTTTAAAGCGCCAGCTGAAGTGCCGTAAAACTCATCGAAAGGATCGAAATTGGAAAGTAGGAACGCGTCTAATACACCAGAGGTAAAAATGCCTCGTTGTCCGCCACCTTGGGCAACTAACGTATTTTTACCGCCGGTATATTTTGCGAGGTGGTTAATATCCACCAACGACTCAGTGTTAGTGATAGCACCGCTGTTGGGAAACAATATCGCTACCCTATTTTAAGCCGAAATGGCTATGACACCGTAACTGATCAATATAACAAATATAATTGTTACTATTGATAACGCATATTTGAGATCTTGTTCCATAGATACCTCCTCAGTGATAACAAAAAGGTAACAGCCGCACGAAGTATGTTCAAATTGATTAAGCGTTTTATGTCGATTTCTGATGTAAACATCACAGTTGGACTTCACAGCCGATTACCTCTTGATTGGCCGTTATACCTAAATGGACTCGAGGTGCTCGCTTCAATGCGGTTCTATTTAGAATTGATACTTAATCCCCAAGGCGCCACCAACTTCAAGTTCAGGGCCTTTATAGAGGTTTAATTGAGGGTGAACTTGGCCATAGAGCTGCCAACCTTGGCTGAGCTGAAAATCAACGCCCAATGGCAAGCGAACGCCAAAATCATCGTCCCATTCAGCCCAACCACCCAGTCCGACATACCAATTCAAAGGTACTTCACCGTTAAAGTCACCGCGTTTGAAAATGTAATCAAAAGCCGCGCCCTGATTACCAAGAATAAAGCGATACTGACTATCCAGCTCTACAACAACACTTAGCTGTTGATCAACCGCCATACCAACAGCAAGATCCTTAGCGTGATTATTTTGTTGTGATGTATTTTGTTGAGCATTAGCACAACTGCTAATGGTAATGAAAGGCAAACACAAAAGGGGCAATAAAAACGTTTTCACTGTGACTGTCTCCTACTGAAATAGATGGCTTGCGCCTGATCTGATTATTTTATACTCAGCTCGATCAACAGGATGTCAATCAGAGGTTAGCTAGTCGTCATCTTTTCATAACCATTAAAAACAAGCCGCTTGATGATATTAATTATATGCCCAAGCAAGCTCAAATAGCTTGGTATAGTTATAAAAAAAGGAGCCGTAAGGCTCCTTAATATTCTTAAATAGAGAGATTAACCGTTGTTACGGATCCACTCGTCCATTTCAGTTTTTAGGTTGTCAGACTTAGTACCGAAGATAGCCTGAACACCACCAGCTACTACTACAACGCCTGCAGCACCTAGTTTTTTCAGTTTGTCTTGGTCAACAGCAGCAGTATCAGCTACCGCTACACGTAGACGAGTGATACATGCATCTAGACCAGTAATGTTCGCTTTACCACCGAATGCAGCAACAAGCTCACCAGCAAGTTCTGAACCAGTTACAGCAGTAGCAGCATCATCAGCGTCATCTTCACGACCAGGAGTCTTAAGATCAAGCGCTGTGATTACAGTACGGAACACGATGTAGTAAATCGCAGCATAAGCTAGACCACAAGCAACCATCAGACCCATTTTTTGAGCGTGACCTGATAGTACTAGGAAGTCGATCAAACCGTGTGAGAATGAAGTACCGTGTACAAAACCTAGAGTATTCGCTAGTACGTATGCAGAACCTGCTAGTAGAGCGTGAATAGCGTATAGGATTGGAGCTACGAATAGGAATGAGAATTCGATTGGCTCAGTGATACCTGTTAGGAATGAAGTCAAAGCAGCAGATGCCATGATACCCATTACTTTTGCACGGTTTTCTGGTTTAGCACAATGAGCAATTGCAATTGCTGCTGCTGGTAGACCAAACATCTTGAACATGTAACCACCAGCAAGCTGACCGAAGCCGTTGCCTGCAGCACGAGAAGCTTCGTCTGCAACTAGGTAACAAGTAAGAACACCGTTTTGCGTTTCGCCTGCAGCGTTCACACAAGTACCAGCTTCGAAGAAGAATGGTACGTTCCATACGTGGTGAAGACCAAATGGAATTAGTGTACGTTCAACAACACCGTAAATACCGAATGCTAGTTGTGGGTTCTGGTGTGCAGCCCAATCAGAGAATGCAGAGATTGCACCGCCAACAGGAGGCCATACGATAGAAAGAACTACAGCAAGACCGATAGCAGCGAAACCAGTAATAATTGGCACAGCACGCTTACCAGCAAAGAAGCCTAGGTATTCTGGAAGTTGAATTTTGAAGAAACGATTAAATGCCCATGCCGCTACAGCACCAACAAGGATACCACCAAGTACACCTGTGTCGATTTTGTCAACGCCCATAACACCAGCCATAACGCCTAGTGTTGCAGTCATGATGCCGTAACCAACGATAGCAGCAAGACCTGCAACACCATCGTTATTAGTGAAGCCAAGAGCTACACCCACAGCAAATAGCAGAGCCATCTGACCGAATACTGAGCCACCGGCTTGTTCCATTAGGTTTGAAACGATATCTGGAATGAAGCTTAGGTCGGCTGCACCAACACCAAGAAGGATACCCGCAACAGGTAGCACAGATACTGGTAGCATCAGTGACTTACCTACTTTTTGCAGGCTTGCAAAAAGGTTCTTAAACATGTTTATGCTCCTGAATATTTATAAGAATTTGTGGGTTCTAACGGCACACCCCCGTAGCCTAAATGTTAGCACCCAGTGAAAATGTAACCACTTGTAACGTTATATTTTCTACCCCTAAATATATCTTGAGGTGTATCGCAGTTTCTAGTGCGTTATGTCATTTAGTTTCAAACTATTATGTGGATCACACGACAGTTAAGGAAAAAACACCCAAAATATCACCATAAAACATTGATTTTATAGGTATAATTACGCCGCTTCATTAATTTCAGGGCGTAAATAAAATCAGGTGCATTGTTATTTTTCATAACAAACTTACATTTTGAGTGAATTTCCATCAAAAAATAAACAATATCGGTAAACAAGCAATAGCAAACGTTTGTTGACGATCAGAAGCACAAAAAAAAGGAGCCACTGCTCCTTTTTTAAACACTGAAAGAAAAAACTCTTTTTCTATCTCAAAAAAAGATCTTTGAAGTTTTCGCTGGTTTTTTGTCCAACTTCTGATAACGATAAACGTTTAAGTTGTGCAATATAAGCGGCAACCTCAACAACATAAGCAGGCTGGTTTTCCTTACCACGATGCGGAACGGGTGCGAGATAAGGCGAATCCGTTTCGATAAGTAATTTCTCAATCGGTAAAGCTTTCACGACTTCTTTTAATTCCGTTGCTTGTCTAAAAGTAACAATCCCAGAAATCGAAATATAGAAACCCAATTCTATCGCAGCTTCAGCAAAAGCAAGATCCTCAGTAAAGCAATGAATGACGCCGCCACACTTCTCAGCCCCCCCATCACGGAGAATACGTAAGGTATCTTCTCTCGCATTACGGGTATGAATAATCAACGGCTTATTCAGTCCAACCGCCAATTCTACTTGCTGCTTAAAACGAGTCTGTTGGAGATCTTTCGTTTCTGCTTGGTAATGGTAGTCTAAGCCCGTTTCACCAATCGCAACAACACGAGGATGCGCTGCATACTGATGTAATCTTTCTAGAGAAAAATCACTTTCCACGTCAAGAGGATGTACACCACAAGACGCATAAACATTGCTAAAAGGCTCAATCATTTCCATCATATTAGGAAAAGCATCTAAGGTAACACCTACCGATAATAGCTCAGTAACATTGGCCGCTTTCGCTTTCGCCACGACATCAGCAATCCCTTGGTGTAAATCTTGATAATCCAGCTTATCGAGATGGCAATGTGAATCTACAAACATGTTTCACCGTCAAATTTAAATAACCAATCAAGAATCAATAATTCTTTGTTCAATCCAGAATGTTGATTCAGTTGTTCAATCAACCCCGTTAGAGCTTGAGTTTGAGTATAGAGCAACGAGTAATCAAGCACGTTGGCTAATACCGATGCACAAGGGGTTGCATCAGGAAGGCGCATACCAAAATGATATTTTTGCGCATCAGTCAAGCTATACCACAACCATTCAAGTTGCTGACCAGAATCACTTGCGAGATCTTTCGCTAACTTAACCATATCCCCTTGCAGCTTGAGTGAAGCAACAAACTGATCCGTTATCATCTGAAAACGATCAGCATCACCTTGCTCAATAAAAGCGAGAGTGGTTAATGGCGCGTAACCATTAATATGTGCTGCATAAGCAGGCACTGGTTTTGACGTTTGTTCTGCCAACCAGTTCACCAATTGGGTATCTTCCGGAGCTGTTAGATGCCACTGCTGACAACGACTAGTGATAGTCGGTAATAACGAACTCATACCGGTAGCAATAAGAAGAAATAGACACTTCTCTGCAGGTGTCTCTAGGGTTTTTAGCAGCGCATTCGCAGCAGATTCATTCATTGCCTCAGCAGGCTCAATTATGATGATCCGATAACCCGACAACTGAGAAGACTCTTGTGCCAACCGGGTACACTGTCGAATTTGGTCAACCGTAATATTTTTGCCTTCTTTCTCTGGCTTTACGATATGAAAGTCAGGGTGATTGTGTGATTGCATCAACTGACAGCTATGACAAAAACCACAGGCATCAGACGCATAATTACTACACATAACCGCTCGGCTGAACTTTTCAACCAACTGGTCTGCCCCCATCCCTTCTTTCGCAAGCAACAAGGTCGCATTTGAAAAGCGATCCGCTTCCAAAGATAGCTGCCACTGCTGCCATAGTGGCCCAAGCCATGGATAGAGTTTATTCATTTATTGCACTTCCAACCATTGCTGTAAGGCTGTTTTTATATCGAATGCCACTTTCTCAATCGGCTGATTCGCATCAATCGTTATTACCGATTGATCGCTGTTTGCGATCTCTAAATAACGGGCTCTGGTTCGATCAAAAAAACTCATATCCATTTTTTCAATACGATCCAGTTCACCGCGCCCACGTGCTCTTTCTAAACCGATACGAGGATCAATATCTAAATAAAGAGTAAAGTCGGGTTTAAACTCACCTAGAGTCGTATCACGTAAAGCTTGCATCGTTTCACGAGAAAGTTGTCGACCACCACCTTGATAAGCTTGAGAAGACATATCATGGCGATCACCAACAACCCATGTACCGGAATTCAATGCAGGTTTAATTACATTTTCAACCAGTTGAACTCGCGCTGCGTACATTAACAAAAGCTCAGTCATATCCTGTAAGGTTTCACCCTCATGCTCTTGTTTAACCAACTCACGTAGTTTCTCAGCTAACTGAGTACCTCCAGGTTCGCGGGTATGTTGAATCGAATCAATCCCAGCAGATTGCAGAGTATCGAGAACCGCTTGGATTGCGGTGCTTTTTCCTGCCCCTTCAAGGCCTTCAATGACAATAAATTTAGCTTGGCTCATGAGTTATTTATTACTTCTTAATTGTTTTAAGTAAGCACGAACAGCTCGATTGTGTTCGGCCAACGTTTTAGAAAATACGTGTCCACCTTTGCCGCTGGCAACGAAATAGTAGTATTTACTATTTTCTGGGTTTAAGGCCGCCAAAATTGACGCTTCACCGGCCATCGCGATGGGCGTTGGTGGTAGACCTGAAATCGTATACGTATTATATGGGGTTGGGGTACGTAAGTCTTTCTTACGGATATTACCGTCGTACTTATCTCCCATGCCATAAATCACGGTAGGGTCTGTCTGTAAACGCATGCGCTTGTTTAGGCGATTAACAAATACCGAGGCAACACGCTCACGCTCCGACTCTACTGCCGTTTCTTTTTCAATGATTGAAGCTAAGATTAAAGCTTCATAAGGCGTCTTAAGTGGTAGCTTTTCCTGACGCTCTTGCCACGCTTTATCCAGAACTGACTTTAGCTTATCTGATGAACGTTCGAGAATATCGAGATCAGAGGTACCGTTGGTGTAATTAAACGTTTCCGCAAGAAACAACCCCTCTAACTTGTCATGCTCTAGCCCAAGTTGTTTCGCTATTTCGGCTTCAGACATGCCCTTGGTTTTATGCTCAAGATAAGGCGCATTTTCTAAAATTGTTCGCCACTCACTAAAGCGAGATCCCTCAACAAAGGTGAGAGAAAATTGATGCTCTTTACCGGTTTTAAATAAAGTTAAAGCCTGAGTCAGGTTCATCTTAGGCGTAATAAGATATGTGCCCGCTTTTATCTGAGTCAATTCGGGGTGAAAACGACGAACCAGTGGCATAACATCCGTTGTTTCAATTAAATTCTCTGAAACAAGCTGATTCAATACACGAGCAAAACTTGCTCCCGTCTTAATGGTAAAAATTTGTTCTTGAGACAACTTTAAGGGCTGCTGAACAAATTGCTCGACTTGCTTGGTCACATAAAAAAATGCGCCGGCAACAATTGCAGCGAGCAAAACAATCAAAAAAGTGATCTTTTTAATCACGGGAATAACTTCTCCTGAATACGTCCTGTCAACGTTCCAATAGGGAACGTTTGTTTTTCAATTGCCCGAATAGGGGCTGCACCTAACAAAGAGTTGGTTATAAACACTTCGTCAGCACGCAATACTTGGGTTAAATCAAATTGCCCTATTTTTACGACAATACCAGCTTGTTGCGCATATTCCAGCACTCGCTTTCTTGCAACACCTGCAACCCCTGACATCGAAAGATCAGGAGTAAACAACACATCACCTTGTCGCCAAAATAAGTTTGCCATACTGGTCTCAATGACATTCTCATTGAGATCCAATACCACACCGTCTAAAACCCCCACTCTGTCCAAATCAGCTTTCACCATAATTTGTTCAAGTCGGTTGTTGTGCTTATGTCCAGCTAAATGCGGGTTCAAACCCAATTTTACCTGACTCACACCAAGTTCAACGCCATGTTCTCGCCACTGCAAATAATGCATTGGATAGGCAAAGTCGCTAATAGTAACATTAGGAGTGGTTACTTGAGTAGAGCTATAACCTCGCCCCCCCTCTCCTCGGCTGATATGAAGCTTGAGCCCCGCTAATGAATCGGGTTTTGTCGCAACCGTAAGCCATCTTTCAACCTGTTCCCAATCAGGCTCGGGAATCAACAAAGCATTGAGACATGATTGCATTCGTTGTTTGTGGTAATTCCACTGGCAGAGCTTGCCATGAGCTGTCATCAGCGTTGTGAAACAACCATCACCATACTGAAAAGAGCGATCGAGGAGAGAAATTGAATCCGCTGGTTGTCCGTTGAGCCAAAACACAGTTAGTCCCTAAAATAAAAAACGGCTTAATGCCAAAAGCATTAAGCCGTTTTATCAGATCAATGATCGTTTCTCTATTTAAATCTTTTTAAAGATTAGAGAACCATTTGTACCGCCGAATCCAAAAGAGTTACACAAGGCATATTCCATACCATCTACTTTACGTGCAACATTAGGCACTAGATCGATGTCTAAGCCTTCTTCCGGGTTATCTAAGTTGATTGTCGGTGGAACGATTTGATCAACAAGCGACAAAATAGTGATGATAGCTTCAGCAGAACCTGCTGCACCTAAAAGGTGACCAGTCATTGATTTGGTTGAAGAAACCAAAACTTGCTTAGAACCTTCTTCACCTAATGCGCGCTTAATGCCTTTGATCTCAGCGAGATCACCAGCAGGAGTCGAAGTACCATGAGCATTAACATAACCGATCTGTGTTCCAGTTACGCCAGCATCACGCATCGCCGCTTCCATTGCTAGTGCACCGCCTGAACCGTCGCTGCTTGGTGATGTCATGTGATAAGCATCACCTGACATACCGAAACCGACGATTTCAGCATACATTTTTGCGCCACGTGCTTTTGCATGTTCATATTCTTCAAGAACAATGACACCTGCACCGTCACCTAGAACAAAACCGTCACGGTCTTTATCCCAAGGACGAGAAGCTTTTTGTGGTTCATCATTACGCGTTGATAGTGCTTTAGCTGCACCAAAACCAGCCATACCTAGTGGTGTGGATGCTTTCTCTGCGCCACCAGCAACCATAGCTTCTGCATCGCCGTAAGCGATCATTCGTGCAGCATGGCCGATATTATGTAGGCCTGTGGTACACGCTGTAGAGATAGCAAGGTTAGGGCCGCGTAAGCCGCGCATAATAGATAAGTTACCTGCAACCATGTTAACGATAGTTGAAGGAACGAAGAATGGACTTACTTTACGTGGGCCTTTCTCAATCAATGCTGAGTGACCTGTTTCAATAAGGTCTAGACCGCCGATGCCAGAGCCGATCGCCACGCCAATACGTGGGGCATTTTCTTCGTTAATTTCTAAGCCAGAGTCATCTAATGCTTGAATACCAGCAGCGATACCGTATTGGATGAATAGATCCATTTTACGAGCATCTTTCTTAGACATGTACTCTGTGCAGTCAAAATCTTTTATAAGGCCTGCAAAACGAGTGGAAAAATTCGTAGTATCAAAGTGCTCGATATTAACGATACCACTTTGACCTGCTAGCAGGGCTTTCCATGATGATTCAACAGTGTTGCCTACCGGTGACAACATACCCATGCCAGTGACAACAACACGACGCTTGGACACGATTTTATTCTCCGGAAATGAAAGGGTTCTATGAGAGGTATAGAAGAATTAAAAAACGCAGGCGGCCTGATGGCCGCCTGGGGGGATATATTACTGAGCGCTGTTCACGTAGTCGATTGCAGCTTGAACAGTAGTGATCTTCTCAGCTTCTTCATCTGGAATCTCAGTGTCGAATTCTTCTTCTAGAGCCATTACTAGTTCAACAGTGTCTAGAGAATCAGCACCTAGATCATCAACAAATGAAGCTTCGTTTTTAACTTCTGCTTCGTCTACACCTAGCTGTTCAACAATGATTTTCTTTACGCGTTCTTCGATGTTGCTCATTTTTTCTTTTCCTTTACAGATTTCGCTCAATGCGATGATTCCGTAGTTTATTCGAACTATTGAAAGTTGCAAGTGGGACCTTGCTGGTCAAACCACAATTTTAGCGATTTTAACCGAAATTCAATGCATTTTTGACATAAGTCATGCACAAATCTTGTGCATAACTATGACGGTATAATGTCAGTTACTGCAAACAAAATATTCACTCTTACCGAATAAATATAAATATGGCAGCGAACAGACATATTAAACCATATACATGCCACCATTTACATGCAAAGTTTCACCTGTGATGTAAGCAGCTTCTGGTGATGCAAGGAATGCAACTGCCGAAGCGATCTCACGAGGGTCACCTAAACGACCTGCTGGAACGTTTGCTAACGTCGCAGCACGCTGGTCATCATTCAGTGCTTTTGTCATGTCAGTTTCGATAAAACCTGGTGCAACAGTATTAACCGTAACACCACGAGATGCTACTTCACGTGCCATAGATTTAGTAAAACCAATTACGCCAGCTTTCGCTGCTGCATAGTTAGTTTGACCTGCGTTGCCCATAGTACCAACAACAGAACCTACGTTGATGATACGACCTGAACGTTTTTTCATCATGCCACGCAAAACTGCTTTAGACATGCGGAAGATAGGCGTTAGGTTGGTATCAATAATGTCATTCCACTCATCATCTTTCATACGCATTAGTAGATTATCGCGAGTGATACCGGCGTTATTTACTAGGATATCGATTACGCCAAACTCATCATTGATAGTTTTTAGCGTTGCTGCGATAGACTCAACGTCAGTAACGTTCAGCGCTAGACCTTTTCCGTTAGTACCTAGGTACTCACTGATTGCTGCCGCGCCACTTTCAGACGTTGCCGTACCGATAACTGTTGCGCCACGCTCAACAAGAAGTTCAGCGATTGCACGGCCGATACCACGACTTGCACCAGTCACTAGAGCAATTTTGCCTTCTAGATTCATCATTATCTATGTTCCTTTCGATTATTTAGCAGCTTCAAGCGACGCAATGTCGTTCACAGCTGCTGCATCTAGCGTCTTAACAATACGTTTAGTAAGACCAGTCAGTACCTTACCAGGACCAACTTCAAGCAGTTTCTCAACACCTTGTTCACTCATCAGTTGAACACATTCAGTCCAACGTACTGGGCTGTATAGCTGACGAACAAGTGCTGATTTAATTTTCTCTGGCTCAACTTCCGCAATCACGTCAACGTTGTTGATTACTGGGAATTGAGGAGTGTTAAATTCAATTTCTTCTAGCGCAATAGCAAGCTTATCAGCAGCAGGTTTCATTAGAGCGCAATGAGATGGCACTGAAACTGGAAGAGGTAACGCACGTTTAGCACCCGCTTCTTTACATAATACGCCAGCACGCTCTACAGCTGCTTTGCTACCAGCAATAACAACTTGGCCTGGTGAGTTAAAGTTTACTGGAGAAACCACTTCACCTTGCGCTGCTTCTTCACATGCTTTTGCAATTGCAGCATCATCTAAACCGATGATCGCATACATAGCACCAGTACCAGCAGGAACCGCTTCTTGCATCAGTTGACCACGAAGTTCAACTAATTTGATCGCTTGTTGGAAATCGATAACACCAGCACAAACAAGAGCAGAATATTCACCAAGACTATGGCCAGCCAGATTCGCTGGTTGCTCTAAACCAAGCTCTTGCCATACACGCCAAATCGCTACAGACGCAGCGAGTAGTGCCGGTTGAGTACGGAATGTTTGATTCAAATCTTCAACAGGGCCATTTTGCACTAATGCCCATAGGTCGTAACCTAGAACATCAGATGCTTGTGCAAATGTGTTTTTAACAACATCAAACTGTTCACCAAGTTCAGCAAGCATACCGAGAGCTTGAGAACCTTGACCTGGAAATACGATAGCAAACTTGCTCATGTTATTTTCCTTAAAGCAAAGTAAGAAAGTAATAAGATGCCAAAAAGGCACCTTAAATTTGGATCTTGTCGAGGCTAGATTAGAATTTGACTAGCGCAGAACCCCAAGTAAAACCGCCACCAAATGCTTCAAGTAGCAAGGTTTGGCCGCGTTTAATACGCCCATCACGAACCGCTTCGTCTAGCGCAGTAGGAACCGTCGCTGCAGAAGTGTTACCGTGACGATCAAGCGTAATAACCACTTGGTCTAAAGACATTGTCAATTTTTTCGCTGTCGCTGAGATGATGCGGTAGTTTGCTTGGTGAGGCACCAACCAATCCAACTCAGATTTATCCATGTTGTTGGCTTCTAGCGTATCTTTTACGAGTTTAGATAACTGAGTTACCGCCACTTTAAAGACTTCATTGCCTGCCATGTACAACCATTTGTCTGCATCTTGATCCGGACCGCGACCAGGAACTGGCAAGCTAAGTAGATCGCCAAACGCACCATCCGCATTAATATGCGTTGATAGAATACCTGGCTCTTCGCTTGCACCAACAACAACGGCACCCGCTGCATCACCAAACAAAATGATCGTAGAACGATCCGTTGGCTCACATGTTTTAGATAACGCATCAGCGCCAATCACCAACACGTTTTTGCACATACCTGTTTTGATGTGCTGGTCAGCAACAGACAATGCATAAATGAAGCCTGAACATGCTGCAGCTAAATCAAACGCAGGGCAGCCTTTGATACCTAGCATCGCTTGTACCTGACAAGCTGATGATGGGAATGTGTGGCTGCTGCTGGTTGTTGCCACGATAATGAGATCAATATCGTTTTTATCAATGCCCGCCATTTCAATAGCGTTTTTTGCAGCATGGTAACCCATGTCAGCAACGGTCTCATTTTCAGCAGCAATGCGACGTTCTTTAATACCTGTACGAGCAACAATCCACTCGTCAGAAGTCTCTACCATTTTCTCTAAGTCAGCGTTAGTACGCACTTGAGATGGCAAGTAGCTGCCAGTACCTAAAATTTTGCTAAACATGAAGACTAATAATGCCTCTCGAGTAAAACCGCTTCCAAACGATCGCTAATACGGCTGGGTACTTGTCGTTTGACCTCATGTAACGCTTCGCCAATTGCATTCGCGATAGCTGCTACATCAGCACTTCCGTGGCTTTTTATGACAATGCCGCGCAATCCTAACAAACTTGCGCCGTTATACTGGTCGGGGTTCAATGTTTTTAGTTCATTAAATAACCCAGAAAATAGTTTTCTTGCAATCCAACCCTTTATAGATGAGGCCATCATCCTGGCTTTCAACTTCTCTATGAAGAGCTGGGCCGTGCCTTCGCACGCTTTTAAGCAAACATTGCCGACGAAACCGTCACACACTACCACATCTGCAGCATCATGAAGTAACTGGTTACCTTCAATATAGCCGATAAAATTTACAGACTTGGTTTGTGACAACATTTCCGCACAACGCTTTACAAGATCATTACCTTTTATCTCTTCTGCACCAATATTTAATATCGCAACTCGTGGGGGGCGGCCTAAATATTGTTCAACTAATGCACTGCCCATAACGGCAAATTGAAACAAAGAATCAGCATCGCTGGAAACATTAGCGCCAAGATCAAGCATCCAAGTTCGATTGCCTGAAGCCGTTGGCAGCGCCGAAACCAAAGCTGGACGTTCGATGCCAGGTAATAGTTTGAGTCGAAAACGGGAGAGCGCCATCAAAGCGCCGGTATTTCCGCCACTGACACACGCATCAGCTTGCCCATTTGCAACTGAATCTATTGCCATTCCCATCGAAGTGCCATTGCTGTTTCTTAACGCAAGAGAAGGTTTTTCTGAATTGGAAATCACTCGGTCACTGTGTTCAATACTCAAGCGAGTATCTGGCCTATAACCAAGAGAGGATAATTGAGTTGTGATCGAAGTCCGATCACCTATTAGAATGACTTTTAGCTCTGGGAAATACGACAGTGCCTGCACGGCGGCAGGCACTGTAACACGAGGACCGAAATCCCCGCCCATTGCATCAAGCGCAACGGTTATATTTTGCAAAGGTCAACCTTACTTGTTGATAACCTTTTTGCCACGGTAGAAACCTTCAGCAGTCACGTTGTGACGTAGGTGAGTTTCACCTGAAGTTGCGTCTACAGAAAGTGCAGCTGTAGTTAGCGCATCGTGTGAACGACGCATACCACGCATTGAACGTGACTTCTTGCTCTTTTGTACGGCCATTGACCCTACTCCTTTGTCTTAGCTTGAAACGATTTATCGTTTTAAACTTTTTAAAACATCAAACGGATTCGGTTTTGTTTCCTCAATTTCTTCAGGAATCTCACCAAACACCATATTATTTGAGTTAACGTTACAGTCCGCTTCGTCATGCATTGCTATCTGAGGCAATCCAAGGATGAACTCGTCTTCAACAAGTTGAATCAGGTCTAATTCACCGTACTCGTTCAGATCTACCAAATCGTACGCTTCGGGTGCTTCAGCCTCACTTTTCTCACTATAAGGAGTATAAGTGAACTGAACTTCGCATTCATGTGCGAAAACCTGGTTACAACGTTGACACTCTAAATCAACTTCGACGTTAGCTTTACCAGAGATAACGACGAGTCGCTGTTCATCAAGCCCAAATGACAATGAGACTTGCGCGTCACGTTTTACGCCTTCAGTTGATTCACCTAAACGCTTTAAAAGACTGATTTGAATGATACCATTCACATCAAGACGTTTTTGAGCAGATTTAGCGGGATCAACCGTTCGCGGTATTTTTACCTTTTGCATAGGGCGCGAATTCTATCTTCCAAATCATTTTTAGTCAAAGAAAAAGGACAAAAAGTTAGACTTTTTTTCCTTTCTAGCGAGAGTTCTATGGTTCAGTGGAAAAGATAGCTTATCCTTTCCTAAAACCCAGTAATGATTGTAAATGAAAATGCAGAATTACCAACTACTATTAGCGTCAACATCACCATTTCGCCAACAGTTGCTCAATAAATTAGCAGTTCCATTCTCTACCGTTGAACCAAACTGCGATGAAACACCATTTGTCAATGAAACTCCGATTGAATTGGTGCAGCGATTGGCGAAACAAAAAGCGGAATCATGCCAAACAGATGGAGACTGCCTTATTATTGGCAGCGACCAGGTTTGCGTCATTGATGGTGAAATAGTCGGCAAACCACTTTCACATCAGAACGCAATTGAACAATTAACCCGCCAAAGCGGTAAAGCTATTCAATTTTATACTGGCCTTGCCTTACATAATACCAAGACCAAACAAACACAAGTTTGTCTTGATACTTTCACTGTGCACTTTCGTCATTTAAGTGAGCAGCAGATTGCTCGTTATGTCGAAAAAGAGCAGCCTTATTACTGTGCAGGTAGTTTCAAAAGTGAGGGGCTTGGCATTGCACTATTTGAACGCCTTGAGGGAAAAGACCCAAACACTCTCGTGGGTTTGCCTTTGATTGATCTGATTGATTTATTAGAGCAACAAGGGTTCGCCGTTTTATAACAAGATGCTATCAAGATCAGATGTCTTACCGACGGACATGACACCAATAGAAAAAGCCGCATCAACAATGCGGCTTTATTCATTAGGCTCTAGTGCGATCTAAACATTACGATTTTTGACGTAGACCAGTCAGCACTCTTTCTAACTGTTTTTCCATCGGAGCGCTGATATCCATGGCTTGCTCACTGCCTGGGTGAGTAAACTTGATATTTGCAGCATGAAGAAACAATCGATTCAAACCAACGTCTGCTGTGTATGCATCAAAGCGACGGTCACCATAACGGTCATCCCATGCGATAGGATGGCCGACATATTGGCTATGAACGCGAATTTGGTGTGTTCGACCAGTAATTGGACTGGCTTGAACTAGCGTTGCATTGGCAAACTTTTCCAATATTTTGAAACGCGTTTCTGATGCCTTACCGTTTGGGTTTACTCGAACAATACTGTTTACTTCATTTTTTAGTAACGGCGCATTAACGACTTTACAGCTCGTTTTCCACTCTCCCATCACCAAAGCAAAATAGTATTTTTGCACTGTTTTTTCGCGAAACTGAGCTTGGAGATGACGCAACGCAGAGCGTTTTTTTGCAACCAGTAAAATACCTGAGGTATCACGGTCAATACGGTGAACTAATTCTAAGAAGCGAGCTTGTGGACGCAAAGCTCTAAGTGCTTCTATCGCCCCAAATTTTAAACCACTACCACCATGGACCGCTGTGCCTGATGGTTTGTTTAAAATCAGCATATGCTCATCTTCATAAATGATCATATGTTCCAACTCTGCCACTTTATTAAGTTTGGTGCTTGGTGCTGCGTCTTCAACTTTTTCCTCTATTGTTACAGGAGGAATGCGAACAACGTCGCCAGCCGCAAGTTTATACTCCGCTTTAATGCGTTTTTTATTTACTCGAACTTCGCCTTTTCGCAAAATTCGATAAACCATACTTTTAGGGATGCTCTTTAATTGGTTGCGCAAGAAGTTATCAATACGCTGACCAGCCATGTCTTCATCTATATCGATGAACTGGACTTTAGTTCTAATTTCGTTCATTGCGCCATTCTATCATTCAATATTGCGTAATATCACATTTTCTACATAACATCTTTGACGTTTACTTAAGTTGCTTAGGTTTCTGCTTGGTTGCGGACAAATTTTCACCGACCCAATTAAGAACCCTTCAAATAGTCCGATATTTTCTTTTTAAACAAATAGTTATTTTTCAAAAAAATGAAAGTTTCTCTGTTTTATTATAAAGCAGATTGCTGACTTTACTGGGTGCTGCTATAGTTCACACCTGCTATAAGTGATTCGATTGCATTTTACACGAACCGATTCATTTTAGAGCAAGATAATGAGTAGTTAGCTAATTGGTCAAAAATGCTGCATACGGCGTAAGACACTTTTGGAATTAGTAATCTTGTTGCTCTACTCATCGACTTTCATGTTGAGTATATTCCGCTGAGATAGCGGCTCACAAGCGAAACCGTTTGTGAAGACTGGAGTGCCCACGAGCATCCCTCCAGCCGGGAGGCTGCACCGATGAAACCATGGGATCAGGCACCGTGAAAACGAACCGAAGCAACAAGCGCCAAAAACGAAAGAATGACAACGAGATATATAAATGAAAAGAATGCTAATCAACGCAACTCAAAAAGAAGAGTTGCGTGTTGCTTTAGTAGATGGTCAACGACTATATGATTTGGACATTGAAAGCCCAGGTCATGAATCTAAAAAAGCAAATATCTACAAAGGACGTATCACTCGCATCGAACCAAGTCTAGAAGCGGCTTTCGTCGACTACGGTGCAGAAAGACACGGCTTCCTTCCACTTAAAGAAATTGCCCGCGAATATTTCCCAGAAGGTTACACTTACCAAGGTCGTCCTAGCATTAAAGAAGTGCTAACTGAAGGCCAAGAAGTAATTGTTCAAGTTGAGAAAGAAGAGCGAGGCAGTAAAGGTGCAGCTTTAACCACGTTTATTTCTTTAGCAGGTAGCTACTTAGTTCTAATGCCTAATAACCCTCGAGCTGGCGGTATTTCACGTCGAATTGAAGGTGATGAGCGTACACAACTAAAAGCAGCACTAAGCACTTTAGAACTACCACAAGGTATGGGCTTAATCGTTCGTACTGCAGGTGTTGGGAAGTCAGCTGAAGAACTTGAATGGGACTTAAACTATCTTCTTAATCACTGGGGTGACATCAAAGTTGCATCAGAATCTAAGACAGCACCATTCTTAATTTATCAAGAAAGTAACGTTATTGTTCGTGCAATTCGTGACTATCTACGTCGTGATATCGGCGAAATTCTGATTGATAGCAATACCATTTTCGAATTAGCTCAGCAGCACATTCAGCGCGTTCGCCCTGATTTTGTTAGCCGTGTGAAGAAATACGATGGTGAAGTTCCGCTATTTAGTCATTACCAAATTGAAAGCCAAATCGAATCAGCGTTCCAACGTGAAGTTCGTTTACCTTCTGGTGGTTCAATCGTTATTGACCCAACAGAAGCTTTAACTTCTATCGATATTAACTCAGCTCGTGCTACAAAAGGCGGCGACATCGAAGAAACAGCACTAAACACCAACTTAGAAGCAGCCGATGAAATTGCACGTCAATTACGTCTACGCGACTTAGGTGGCCTTGTTGTTATCGACTTTATCGATATGACGCCAGTTCGTCACCAACGTGAAGTAGAAAACCGTTTACGTGATGCTGTCCGTATGGATCGCGCTCGCGTGCAAATTGGTCGAATTTCTCGATTTGGTCTACTTGAGATGTCTCGTCAACGCTTGAGCCCGTCTCTTGCCGAAGCAAGCCACCATATTTGTCCTCGTTGTACGGGTACTGGCGTGGTTCGTGATAATGAGTCTCTTGCTCTATCTGTTCTTCGTTTAATTGAAGAAGAAGCTCTAAAAGACAATACAACGCAAGTACTTGCGATTGTTCCTGTACCTATTGCTTCTTACTTATTGAATGAAAAACGTCGTTCAGTGAATCACATCGAACGCAATCAAGAAGTAAAAGTAACGGTTGTTCCTAATTCAGATATGGAAACACCTCACTTTGAAGTTGTGCGCGTACGTGAGGGCGAAGAGCTTGATCTACTATCTTACTTGTTGCCACAAAAGCTTGATGCTATCAAAGAAGCAGAAGGTCGTGACATTCCAGACGTAGAAATTAAGCCTAAGAAAATTGAAGAGCCAGCCCTAAAAGGTTTTGCTACTTCTGCTCAGCCTGTTGCTCCAGCACCGGCTCCAGCACCGGCTCCAGCGGCGAAAGCTCCTGCTCAGAAAGAAACTACTGATGACGCTAAACCTGGCATTATCTCTCGTTTCTTCAAAGCATTAAGCGGTTTCTTATTTAGTTCAGAAGCTAAGACTGAAAAACAAGAAGAAACCAAGCCTCAAGAGCGTGAGAAACGCAATAACAACCGCAACCGTCGTAATCGCAATGATCAACGCCGTCGTGGTGGCCGTGATGATAATCGCGACAATCGCAACGACAATCGTAACGATAGCCGCGAAGACAATCGTGATAACAACCGAGATGGTAATCGCGATAACAATCGTGACGGTAGCCGTGATAATCGCAACGATAACCGCCGTAACAAGCCAAATCGTGACCGTGATGAGAACGTTACAGACGCGAGAGCAAACGACCGTAAGCAGCAAACTCGTAAGCCAAAGCAAGAACGTCGTCCAAAACGTGATGATGCAAAAGCAAACAAGCTAGCTGAAGAAGGTCAAAAACTTGCTGCTGACGCGCAAAAAGCAGACAACATTGAAACCGCAAACGTCGCTATCGTTGAAGAAAAAACAGCGAAAGTGAAAGAGCGTCGCCAACGTCGTAAGCTTTCTAAGCAAATTCGCGTAAAAGACCAAGTAACAACTCAAGCTGAACAAGAGCAAGACGTTAAGCAAGTACAAGCTGAAGCGATCTCTGAACAGGTTGAGCAAATTGTTGATGCTGTCGAGGATGACTCAGAGCAACAACCTAAACAACGTCGTAACCGTCGTTCACCTCGTCACCTACGTGCAAGTGGTCAACGCCGTCGCCGTGGTCGTGATCGTCGCCCTAACCCATTCCGTCTACGCAAAGGTGGTGTTGCATCACCAGAAATGGCGATGGGTAAAGTGATGCCTCGTTTTGACTTGAAGCCAATGTCTAAGCCTCAAGCACAATTCGAAGAGAACACGCAGGTTGAACAAGCTGTTGTTAAGGCTGATGCAAACACAGAGACAAACACAACGTTAGGTGGCTTTGCTTGTCCAGAAATGGCGATGGGTAAAGTGATTATTCGTCATGAAGAAAACTCTGTGACTGTAGATACGAACATTCAAACTGAAGCAGTAGTTGAAGTCGCAGCAGAAATGCCAGCAACTGAAGCTGTTGTGGAAAACGTAGTTGAAGAAGTTGCTGTAGCAACAACAGAAACAACTGACGTAGAAATCGTAACTGAAACAGCCGTAAAAGACGCTGTTGTAGCAAACATCATCCCTGAAGAGATGGTTTCTACAATCACCGCAGAAGAAACAACACAAGAAGTTGTTGATGCTCCTGTTGAGATTGAAACTGTCCCTGCGGTAGTAGCAAGTACCATCGTTGAAGCAATTGCGACAACGAAAGGCCACGCTTGTGCTCCAATGGCAAAAGCACCAGGTATGAGTGAACTCAAAGAGATCACTGTTAATGCTGCGCCTCTGCGCGAGCAACGCTATACACAACTAGGCGCTGGTAGCCAAGTTGCACGTAGCCAAGCTGGTGCTGCAATGACTAAGCCACAGTTCTAAGACTGTTCGCTTAAATAAGAAAAGGCTGCTATCACTAGCAGCCTTTTCTATGTCCACTGAATCGGTATCTGCTTAATCTCCGAACAAAATCGATTAATCATCAAATAATCACGACAAAATGACGACCCTTCTGGTCTTACGAGTCTGTCACAATTATTAAACAATCACTGGTTGTTTATTGAACTTAATCACACTTTTCGGTAGCATTCACCTACTCAATCTGAATATGACATTGTTTCTTCTGCTCTTTTATTTCTTGCTTTAGTAGTCGACTTTTCGTATTTCAGAATACATTCACTTATTACAAGCAAAACTGAGCAAACATGTTCGAATTCCCACAATTTTCAAAACATTCTATAAAAAACGATGTGTTATCAGGCCTGACTGTCGCACTTGCGTTGGTACCTGAAGCTGTTGCCTTTGCCTTTGTTGCTGGCGTTGACCCTATGGTTGGCCTTTATGCCGCCTTTATTGTTGGTCTTATTACCTCGATTTTCGGTGGTCGTCCTGGAATGATTTCAGGTGCTACTGGCGCAATGGCTGTTGTTATGGTTGCCCTTGTTGCCTCTCATGGTGTGCAATACCTTTTTGCCGCTGTTATGTTAGCGGGCATACTTCAAATTACTGCAGGTATTCTAAAGCTCGGTAAATTTATCCGCATGGTTCCACACCCGGTAATGATTGGCTTTGTTAATGGTCTTGCTATCGTTATCTTTCTTGCCCAGCTTGGACAATTTAAAGCACCGGATATCAATGGAGTTCTGACTTGGCTACCAACTGATCAGATGATGTTAATGCTTGGCTTAGTTGCATTAACCATGGCTATTATTCACTTCTTGCCAAAGCTAACCACGGCTGTACCCTCTTCTCTAGTCGCGATTGTGACTGTCACCGCTTTAGTGGTTGGTTTTGATTTAGATACTCGCACGGTTGTCGACTTCCTACGCACTATGTCTGGTGATGAAGCAGCGACGTTAGCAGGCACACTGCCGACGTTCTCGATTCCAACAGTTCCATTTACCTTAGAAACGTTCATTATCATCTTACCTTACGCGGTAATTCTTGCGGCTATTGGTTTAATCGAATCATTACTAACACTTACTGTATTAGACGAAATGACTAACTCACGTGGCCAATCAAACCGTGAATGTGTTGGTCAAGGTCTTGCTAACGTAACGTGTTCTGTATTTGGTGCTATGGGTGGCTGTGCCATGATTGGCCAATCGATGATCAACGTGAACTCTGGCGGTCGTGGTCGTTTATCGGGTATCGTTGCGGCTGTGATGTTACTTATTTTCATCTTGTTTGCATCATCACTAATTGAAATGATCCCACTAGCAGCCCTTGTTGGTGTTATGTTTATGGTGGTTATTGGTACATTTGAATGGGCGACCTTTAAACTTGCGCGTCGCGTACCAAAACAAGACTTTTTCGTTATCGTTTTAGTTACCGTCGTCACTGTATTGACTGACCTTGCGGCCGCGGTAGCTGTTGGTGTGATTGCTTCGGCATTGATGTTTGCTTG
The DNA here is from genome assembly GCF_003605645.1 of Vibrio sinensis. Classification (GTDB taxonomy): domain Bacteria; phylum Pseudomonadota; class Gammaproteobacteria; order Enterobacterales; family Vibrionaceae; genus Vibrio; species Vibrio sinensis. Next base: position 199,503 of record NZ_QVMU01000006.1, read on the forward strand.
GGAGCACGCAAAGCACATCTATGCATCAAGTAAAACGAATGAAGATGGAGTAAAAGAATACAAAATTCACGGCCCTATCTTTTTTGGTAGCGCGGCGAACTTTCTAGAGTTATTCAATCCAAAAGATGATCCTAGCGATGTTATTGTCGATTTTGCTCATTCACGAGTTACAGATCACTCTGCGATTGAAGCTATTGAAACATTGGCTGAACGTTACTCTGCAGTAGGTAAAACACTGCACCTACGTCATCTAAGCCAAGACTGCCGTGCTCTTTTGCATAAAGCGGGTAGTCTTGTTGAGATCAATGTAAAAGAAGATCCAAGCTACAAAGTAGCAACGGATGTTCTCGCTGGCTAAATCATTAAACATTGATCGCGTTCATCAGGCATAAATTAAAAAGCTTCTCTAGGGAAGCTTTTTTCTTACCCAGAAATTGGTATGTCATACTCACATGACCTAAACAATTAATACATCCTCAAAAATCAGACGAAAAAAAACCGGGATTTTTTATTTCCCGGTTTCTGCAATTTATTTAATTAGCTTATCAAGCTTTTGGCCCAGTATTTCTAAACGCCAACCTTGCATCAAATCTGGCAAACGAGATTCATCGCGATTACGCTTCCATACCCAACTGATAATCTGGTTCAATTGTTTCTTTGATGCCAAAAATTCCGTTGCTAGCCCACTCGACTGTGACGCGACTTTGACTTCATCTTTTAGCGTTTTAAATAACTGCTTATAGCCTGGAAGATCCATCAAACGCTCAATTTTCGCAGGATAAGCATCTGCGGGTACATCACGAGCTTCTTTCACAATTGAAATAATACGAGCACTGTGACGCTGAACAGAACGAGGATCCATACCCTCCTGCTCCATACGCTGACGATTTTGAATACCTAAGCGAGCGACGGTTAAAAGATCGTTTTCTTTAAATATAAAATTCAGCGCTAAGTCACGACGAATAGCTTCTTTAACTCGCCATGTTGCTAGCGGTTTTAGCGTCGCAAGTTCACGAGGATTTAGCTGCCATGCACCTTTAATATCAAGGTAAGCATTAGCAAAATCGACATTTTTAACGCGTTTCGCAGCAATTAGCTTACTTTCTTGCTGAGCGGCTTCCCACCATCCAGCGACTTGAATCTCTTCCAGTAACTTTGTATACAGTGGAAGTAGGTAGAATACGTCTGCTGATGCGTAATCTAGCTGTTTGTCAGAAAGGGGACGAGCTAACCAGTCGGTTCTTGATTCACTTTTATCTAACTCAATCGAGAGATAGTTTCCAACCAAAGAGGCAAAGCCAGTCGATAGTCCATGACCTAAAAATGCCGCCATGATTTGTGTATCAACCATTGGTGTTGGTAGACAACCAAAACTATTGTGAAAAACCTCAAGATCCTCACCACACGCATGCAACACTTTTAATACGTTCGTATTGCTGAGTAGTTGAGCAAATGCACTCATATCTTCAATCGCCAAAGGGTCGATTAAAGAAAGGTGCTCACCATCAAACAGCTGGATAAGGCCAAGTTGTGGGTAATAGGTGCGGGTCCGAACAAACTCAGTGTCAAGCATAACGGTGCTAACTTGCTGCGCTTGCTGACAAACCTGCTCTAATTGTTGTTGCGTTGTTATGATTTGATAGTTCACTAATTTCTCGCTGTGAGCAAATAAAAATGCCGACGGTTATCATCGTCGGCATTTTACCATTAATTGTTCAGTATTGCTGATTATTGCGCAATTTTGTCAGTTACGCTTGAGCAGCTTTAGCAATATTTGCATCATTCTCTTCGCGCAATTCACGGCGTAAGATTTTACCGACATTCGTTTTCGGTAAGTCTTCTTTAAACTCTACCAATTTCGGTACTTTATAGCCTGTTAAGTGCTGACGACAATGAGCAATCACTTCTTCTTTAGTCAAACTAGGATCGCGTTTTACAACGTAGATCTTCACCATTTCACCAGAAACTTCGTGAGCTTGACCAATAGCTGCTACTTCTAATACTTTGCCATGTAGCGCAACTACATCTTCGATTTCATTTGGGTAGACATTGAAGCCAGAGACTAAGATCATGTCTTTCTTACGGTCAACAATATACAGTAAGCCTTCATCATCAAATTTAACGATATCACCAGTCGATAACCAACCATCTTCAGTGAGCACTTCTTTTGTTGCTTCTGGACGCTGCCAATATCCCTGCATCACTTGAGGGCCACGAACTTGTAGCTCGCCCACTTCAGTATTTGGTAATACCTGGCCTTCATCATCAACAATACGAACTTCTGTTGATGGTACAGGAAGACCGATAGCTCCAGTATAATCCGTTAGATCATATGGGTTACCTGTTACAAGCGGAGAACACTCAGTAAGACCATAACCCTCAAGTAAATGAATACCTGTAATTTTCTTCCACTGTTCTGCAACTGCTCGTTGAACCGCCATACCACCACCAACTGACAGTTTTAGATTGCGGAAATTCAACTCATGGAAATCTTCATTATTTACCAACGCATTAAATAGTGTATTCACACCTGTAATCGCAGTAATTGAGTATTTTTGAAGTTCTTTAATAAAGCCAGGGATATCGCGCGGGTTAGTAATAAGCAGGTTATTACCACCAATCTCGATAAATAGCAGACAGTTTACAGTCAAAGCAAATACATGGTACAGCGGCAATGCCGTTACCACTAATTCACGACCTTCGGAAAGAACTGGACCGTATGCCCCTTTCGCCTGAATCACGTTTGCAATCATGTTGCGGTGAGTCAGAATAGCACCCTTAGCGACGCCCGTTGTACCGCCAGTGTATTGCAAAAATGCAATATCATCACCTGACATGAACGGCTTGACATATTGCAGTCTACGACCCTTGTGTAACGCTTTTCGCATTGAAATTGCGCCAGGCAAATCGTACTTAGGTACCATGCCTTTAACATATTTCACCACAAAGTCGACAATGGTTCCTTTCGCACGTGGCAGCATCTGACCAAGACTGGTCAAAACAACATGCTTCACTGTTGTGTTTTCAACAACTTGCTCAAGTGTGCTTGCGAAGTTAGAGACAATCACAATCGCCTTTGCACCAGAGTCATTCAATTGATGCTCTAGCTCACGAGGAGTGTATAGCGGGTTGACATTCACAGCAATTAAGCCTGCACGTAACACACCAAACAGAGCAACAGGATATTGCAGTAAGTTTGGCATCATCAACGCTACACGATCGCCTTTCTGAAGCTTAAGATCATTTTGTAGATAGGCTGCAAATGCACGACTACGCTCTTCCAATTTACGGAAGGTCATTACTGAGCCCATATTCATGAAAGCGGGTTGATCGGCATATTTCTGAACAGACTGCTCGAACATTTCTACCAATGACGGGTATTGGTCTGGGTTAATCTGTTCAGGCACGTCACTTGGATAACGTGATAACCAAGGTTTATCCACAATATTACTCCTCGAAAAAGACTGGCGTTATAAATCATAGGAACGTCGTTTCAATCATCAATACATGATGCGTTCTTCTATTTTTGATATTACAACACAGGCAAAGTGTTCGAGCACGAAACACTCAAACACTTGTTTAAATTTTGTTAACCAAGCCAAGAATTAGATCACATACTCTAGAAGACTGCTGTAAATGGCAGTGATGCCCACCGGCGATCACCTCGATTGCAGCATGAGATTGAGTATGAGGTTCACTCTGTTGAAGATGGGCAAATCCCTCTTCTCCAAGAATGACAAGTTGTGGGCAAGTAATCTGTTGACGAAATTGTTCCGCACTATCTACAGACATTCGATACAGAGAATCACTTTGCAAATAAGTATCATGACGCCAATACCATCGCTCCTCACGCTGTTCAAGACCGCGTTTAACAATAGGAGCTATGAGTTCAGGCTGGATATTATTTACTTTTGCGCGTCTCTCAATGGCATCTTGTATTGATGTCATTGCTCGCAATGGCTTACGACGGATCCGTTGTCGACTTATCACACCATCTCTTAATCTTTTTACAGAATTAAGTGGTGATTCCGCCAATGGCCCATTACCCTCTATTTGAACTAATCCTGCGACTTGCTCAGGAAAGGCGGCACTATAGCAACTTGCAATCAAAGCACCAAGCGAATGTCCTACTAGCACCCGTTTGTTTGGTGATAAATTAGCCAACACTTGGTAAACATCGTCTATATAGTCATGAAAAGGATAAAAATGATCACCTATTTTATGCTCAGAATGACCATGTCCAGGTAAATCGATTGCGCACAAATGAATGCTAGGTGAACTGGAAGCTAATTCGGATAAGATAGTTAAAAAACTCGCCGCATTATCGAGCCAACCATGGAGGAAAATAATCGAAATATCGGAAATTTCTGCATTACCATATTCCAAGGCATGGATCTGCCCACTTTTGAGCGAGTATTGCGTTTCTCGTAACATTATTTCACTTCTTGAATTACTCGCCCCTCGCGAGACATAGAACGAATGTCACGGCAATGTATGCTATAGCATGGGTAATAGTAACTATCCCAGTCATACATCACGACTCGCTCTTCTACACGCCATAAATGAAAGTGGGAAATATCCATAACGGGAAAGGTATAACTATATTCCCCCACTTTACTATCTTCCGTTCCATTAGACTGACCTAACACTGTAATCAGACGCCCGTCTTGAAGTGTTACAGGATCAACGAACCCATTAATATAACCGACAAAACGACCATTAGGCTCCTGGCTAATATCTGGTTTGCCACTCGCATTAATAGGGAGATTAACGACTTCTATTCGGGTTTTAGTTTCTAGATTAGTCACTTTCGCAATCACGCCACCAAGACGTAACTGATTAAGTTGCTCTGGATTTGCTTGCCACTCGCTATAGCGAGTCACGATATCAGGATTGTCGGATTTTAATGATTCAGGAAGTGAGCTACAGGCAGATAGGAAAAAGAGACTTAATAGTAAAATTAGTGATTTTTTCATAATACATTCTCCTACATTAAATTATTCCTTACTCTCCTGCATATGCCGGGTAAGCAATAAGAATGGCATTCAAATATAAATATCGACCCCAAGCAGTTGAGTTAGTTCATCTCGTTTCGCTTGATTTAGAACTCGCATATATTCTTCGAGTGCTTTTCTACTTCGCCCCTCAGGTAAATCATAATGAACTTGTGCACGATGGAGCTGTGATTCACTTACATGACGAATAGTATGGGCGACGGCATTTGCTACCTTAGAAGGTTGACTAGGAGAGTCATTTAAACCCAACTGTCTGATGTCACTCTTCTTATTGGTTCGGTTCGCTTTCTTTGGACCCGAAATTTGAGGAGGTAACCCGCTAATTGATACCATACTATTCACTCCTAGTTATATCCAAGGCGAGTTGATCAGGTTCATAGAAAACGTTATCTAAGGACCTAACCATTCTCGCGAAACCCAGTATCTCGAGGTTACTTGGGTTTAGATATTATTCTCTGCCAGGTAATTTCTTCCATGTCACCGTATCGCGCAAATAAACAGGGCTTGCCTCTTCTGCTGATACTGTATTCCCTTTTTCCAATTCAAATTTTGCGATATGCACCATATCTTCGGCGTCAGGGAAAAGTACATCACTCGCTTTACAAGTTAATGGCAACGTATTCAGTTGCTCGTATGCATCCCAACCCGTCCCAGCGGTGTACCATGTATCACTATCAGCAACCATATCACTAACAAGCAAAGATGGGGCGATAACGCATTCGGCATCTTGTGCCAACCAAGAACCATCGTTCTGACGCACATAACGTCCCCAATACACTTCACTCATACGAGCATCAATAGCTGTAGCAACGTGCGTCGCACCGTGCTTACGGTAACAACCTTGCGCCATTGCTTCCAAGGTTGATACACCAATCAAAGGTAAATCAGCGCCAAATGCTAAACCTTGTGCAATACCAATACTTATACGTACACCGGTAAAACTTCCTGGACCACGACCAAAAGCGAGAGCATCCAGTTCAGCAAGTGTAATACCCGCTTCTTTCAGAACTTCATCAACCATTGGTAGAATTTTTTTCGTGTGATCACGTGGTGCAACTTCACTGCGTACGTACACTTTGTCATCAACGAGTAAAGCAACAGAACAATTTTCAGTTGCTGTGTCTAGGGCAAGAATTTTTGCGCTCATGTATATCTCTAATTAGTCTGTTGTTTGTGAAATTTGTTTTAGAAAGTCTTGAACTTTACTAAGGTCTCTCGTTCTTGGAATCGGCGGTAAACTGGCTAAAAACACCCCACCATAATCACGAGTGACAATACGATTATCGCAGATAATCAGCACACCTTTATCCTTTTTATCTCGGATCAAGCGCCCAACACCTTGCTTAAGAGTGATCACCGCATCGGGTAATTGAACCTGTGCAAACGGATCCCCACCTTTTAAACGACAATCTTCAATGCGAGCCTTTAGCAATGGATCGTCCGGAGCTGTAAAAGGAAGCTTATCGATAATAACACAGCTCAGCGTATCACCTCTAACATCAATGCCCTCCCAAAAAGCCCCCGTCGCGACCAATAAAGCGTTACCTAGCTCCATGAACTCTGCCAACGTTTTTTGTTTGCTGGTTTCACCTTGCATGAGAACCGGTATCGACAATTGCTCACGAAAGCGTTCGCCCAATTCTCGCATCATATTATGTGACGTACATAAAAAGAAACAACGTCCCTGGTTTTGCTCAATTACCGGTCCTAACATGGAAACCAGTTTATCTGCTAAGCCGGGGCTATTAGGTTCAGGCAAATAACGAGGCACACATAATTGTGCTTGGGTTTGGTAATCAAACGGACTAGGCAACGAAAATTCTGCTTGCGGCTTTAACCCTAAACGAGCAGTAAAATGGCCAAAATCATCATTAACAGCCAGTGTTGCTGAAGTGAATACCCAAGCACCTTGTTTCAGTTCAATTTGTTCATGAAATTTATCCGCCACCGTCAGTGGGGTAATATGCAACGTAAAATGACGCGGCGTTGTATCGAACCAATAAGAATAACCGGTAATGGAAACATCGCAGGCTCTCACTATGCGATTTTTAACCGTATTAGCCCGCTCAAAAGCACTATCGAGAATTTGACTACGACCTAGCGCGAGTTTAAGCACATCGATAGTAAAATCGATGGTTTCCATTAAACGTTCCATCTCTCTAGAGATCGTCGGTGATTTTAACGCTTCACGCCAATTGCCACGAAAATTAGTATCACCAAGAATAATGCGTATATCAGAAGCCGTTTGTACTAGCTTTTCGCTCACTTTCTGCAATTGACGCATATCTTTTGCTTCGGTGCGATAACCAATTTCGATATCTTTTGCCAGCTCTTGTATTTGGCGACTAGAGACTGACTGACCAAAATATTGACTGGCGATATCGGGAAGCTGATGAGCTTCATCGAAAATAAATACATCTGCTTCGGGTATTAACTCCCCAAAGCCTGTCTCTTTAATTGCCAAATCTGCGAAAAATAAGTGATGGTTAACGACGACAACATCTGCATCCAGTGCTCGCTTTCTCGCTTTCAGAACAAAACAGTCAGTATAACTAGGGCAATCTTTACCTAAGCAATTATCGTTGGTTGAAGTAATAGATGGGATCACAGGGCTATCTTCAGCAATCGCATCACACTCGCCTAAGTCCCCTGTTTTAGTCGTAGAAACCCAACTGCGAACTTTAACTAACTGACTCAATAAAGCCGGATCAGCTGTATGGCTGTGGCTTTCAAGAATTTGACGGCTTAAACGATCCAAGCAAAGATAATTCGATCGCCCTTTTAATAAAGCAACCTGGCCATAAAAGCCGAGTGCACTGACCATTAAAGGAAGATCGCGGTGAAAAAGCTGCTCTTGGAGGTTTTTTGAACCTGTACTAATGATCGTTTTCTTACCACTCATTAATGCCGGAACTAAATAAGCAAAGGTTTTTCCCGTTCCTGTTCCAGCCTCAATAACAAGCTGACTCTGTGTTTCAATCGCTTTTGCTACAGCTTCAGCCATATCAAGTTGTGCTTGTCTAGGTTGAAATCCGGGAATCGCTTTACCTAGTGCGCCATCCGCAGAGAAAGTTTTCGATATCATACTTATGCTGTGTCAAGAATTATGCGCTCATCATATCATTCACCGTCTCTAATGAGCAGAAAAAGCGCCATCAGTAGATATTGTTCTGAACATTCTCAATCTCTCTATGAAAAAGTTCAGTTCTTCTACGTAACACGCTTCAAATAGCAGGGACACAGTGAAAACTTAATTAAAAAGCCGGCAAATTGGTTTTACGCTGATTAATTGTTGAAACCAATGTGATATTAGTTTAATTGTTAACCTATGGGTGGAATTCCATTCACTTTTCAGAAGCTCTGAAAGTTTCACATTACAAAAACAATAATCATGGAAGTACATTGTAAATGGAAAAGAAAATACTACTAACTCATTGCTCCGATGCGCCTGGGCTCATCTCAAAAATAACTAACATTTGTTATAAACATCAACTCAATATCGTTCATAATAGTGAGTTCGTTGATTACGCTAGTGGGCACTTTTTCATGCGTACCGAGTTGGAGGGGTATTTTAACGACACCACTTTTCTCGCCGATCTTGATCAAGCGCTACCCACTCGAGCAAAACGTTCATTGGTCGGTTCAGGCCGCAAAAAAGTCGTCATCTTAGTGACAAAAGAGGCTCACTGCTTAGGTGACATTCTGATGAAAACCTATGATGGTAGTTTGGATGTCGACATTGCCGCCGTCGTTGGTAACTATGATAAACTGCAAAACCTGACAGAAAAATTTGATATTCCATATCACTGTGTCAGCCACGATAATCTAACCAGAGAAGAGCACGAAGAGAAACTGCTTGAAGTTATTGATGCTTACCAAGCTGACTACATTGTTCTCGCTAAGTATATGCGTGTGCTCACCCCTACATTTGTAGAAAAATATCAGCACAGAATCATCAACATTCATCACAGTTTTCTTCCTGCATTTATTGGGGCAAAACCTTATCAACAAGCCTACGATCGTGGAGTCAAAATCATTGGTGCAACGGCTCACTTTGTTACCAACGATCTCGACGAAGGCCCAATCATTAAACAAGATGTTATTCCTGTCGACCATACATTCAGCGCTGCTGATATGGCGCAAGCCGGGCGCGATGTTGAGAAGAGTGTACTGAGCAAAGCTCTTACAAAAGTGGTTAATGACCATGTGTTTGTTTATGGGAATAAAACCGTCATTCTTTAACTAAAAAGACCTCCAATTTGGAGGTCTTTTTACTCATGTCGAGTGATACTTTCAGTATGCGTTCTTGAAGTTAAACCTATAGTTTGACTGCTAACTCGACCCCTTGACGAATCGCTCGCACTGCATCCAATTCTCCAGCATAATCAGCACCACCGATAACATGTAGTTTCTCACCAAATTCAGCCCAGCTTTGCTCAAATGGACGCACTGATTCTTGTCCAGCACAGATGATTATCGTATCTGCGTCAAGAAGTCTCGGCTCTCCTTTTTGAGTGATGTGTAAACCACTATCATCAATTTTTTCATAACTGACGCCCCCCATTAAGCCGACACCTCGTTTTTCTAATGTACGCTTATGGATCCAACCTGTCGTTTTCCCAGGTCCTTTTCCTACGCGCCCTTGGCGACGCTGTAATACCCAAACAGTTTTATCACTAAAAGAGTCAGGATAAGGGTATAGGCCACCTGGATAGTTAATCTCTTTATCGATGCCCCATTCATACAGCCAATCATCTAGGTGATGATCCGTCGGTTCAGTTAGCATGGTTGCAATATCAACACCAATACCACCAGCACCAACAATCGCCACTTTGTTACCGACAAACGTTTTCTCTTTGATCAATGTTTGATAATCGATCACCTTACTACTCTGCGATATGCCATCAATAGCGACTTTACGCGGTTCAACGCCCGATGCGATAACAACTTCATCGTATTCGCGCAGTAAATCTGCATTCGCTTCTGTATCAAGATGCAATTTAACACCCGTTTCTTCAATTCGATTGGCAAAATAACGAATCGTCTCTCTAAACTCTTCTTTACCCGGAATTTGCATCGCTAAGCGGAACTGCCCACCAATTCGGTCACTGCGCTCAAAAAGCTCAACTTGATGTCCACGTTCTGCAAGCGTTGTGGCACAAGCTAACCCTGCAGGCCCCGCGCCAACCACTGCTATATTTTTTGACTTTACGGTTGGCTCTGCGAGCAATTCAGTTTCTCTACAAGCAAAGGGGTTCACCAAACAACTGGCTCGCTTACCTTTGAAGACATTGTCTAAGCAAGCTTGATTACAACCAATACAAGTATTAATCAGGTTAGCTTGGTCCTGCTCAGATTTTTGCACAAAATAAGGGTCCGCTAAGAACGGTCTAGCCATCGAAACCATATCCGCCTGTCCTGATGCTAGAATTTCTTCGGCATCGTGAGGCGTGTTAATACGATTGCACGTCACGATAGGAACATTGACATGTGGGCGTACTTTTTCAGTGACCCATGTAAATGCACCACGTGGGACTTGAGTTGCAATGGTCGGTATACGCGCTTCATGCCAACCGATTCCTGTATTGATGATCGTTACACCAGCCAGCTCCAATTGCTTCGCTAAGGTGACGACTTCATCAAACGTACTGCCCTCTTCCACCAAATCCAGCATCGACAAGCGGAATATGATGATAAACTTCTCACCAGCAACTTTTCGCACTGCTTTAACAATTTCTAATGGAAAACGAATACGATTTTCGTAGCTACCGCCCCATTCATCGTAGCGCATATTGGTTCGCTTACAGATGAATTGATTAAGCAAGTACCCCTCAGAACCCATGATTTCAACCCCATCATAGCCCGCTTCTTGCGCTAGTTTGGCGCTGTTTGCAAAGGCATCAATGGTTTTATAGATTTGACGTTCGCTCATTTCATTCGGAGAAAACTTCGCTATTGGCGCTTTAATGGCCGAAGCACTTTGAGCGAATGGATGCATTGCATAGCGACCCGCATGCAATATCTGTAGCGCAATTTTTCCACCATGCTTATGCACGGCCTGCGTAACAACTTTGTGTGCTTGAGCGTGCTTAGGCTTACTAAATTCAGCGCTGAAAGGATGCAATCGCCCGCGTAAATTTGGCGAAAATCCACCGGTTACAATAAGCCCGACACCACCTTTTGCACGCTCTTCATAAAACGCTGCCAATTGGCCTAAGCCGGCTTTATGCTCCTCTAAGCCAGTGTGCATAGAACCCATTAATATGCGGTTACGCAAACTGGTAAAACCGAGATCTAATGGGGCGAGTAAATGGGGATATTTGACAGACATAACTTCAGCTCTCACTCTTTCTGGTCTGACCACAATATTACGACACAAAACAAAAATCAAACATGCGTTTACATTTATATAACATTGATCATCATTTTTATTTGATGTGGGTCATTCAATGTATATACAGCTATGCTTTAGGTAGAAACTGCGCTATTGCAATGAAAAGCAACCATATTGTCATGAATTCTGACAACTTGAGCTAGCGTGATTTTTCGAGTTTCAGTAGGATGTGTGGTTCTTGGAACCAACGCGAATGTGTGAGCATCACCTGTGGCTGTCACAGCGGAGAAAAAATGAAACGAATATTCAAGTTTATTGGTATGATCTTTAAATGGATCTGGAAATTTATTACCTTTACTCGTCTCGCCTTGGCGAACCTATTTTTCCTAATTGCAGTCAGTATTATATTTTTCATCTATTCCAGTGCTGAATCACCACTGCCTATAGTCAGTAAACCCTCAGCATTAGTTTTAAATATTTCTGGCCCAATCGTCGAACAGACAACTTATGTCAATCCAATAGATTCTTTTACTGGCTCACTATTTGGTCGCGACCTACCAAAAGAGAATACGCTGTTTAATATTGTCGAAACTATTCGACACGCAAAAACTGACTCACAAATTACAGGGATAGTTTTAGCGCTACGTGATATGCCAGAAACAAATTTAACCAAGCTTCGTTACATCGCTAAAGCTCTTAATGAATTCAAAGCTTCCGGTAAACCGATCTACGCCGTGGGCGATATGTACAACCAGAGCCAATATTATCTAGCCAGTTATGCGGATAAAGTCTATTTAGCTCCTGATGGTGCCGTGCTAATTAAAGGCTATAGCGCCTACTCGATGTACTACAAAACACTATTAGAAAAAATCGATGTAAATACTCATGTATTTCGTGTCGGTACATATAAATCAGCCATAGAGCCATTCATTCGTGATGATATGTCTGATGAAGCAAAAGAATCGGCCTCTCGTTGGTTAACCCAATTATGGGGCGCTTATGTTGATGATGTGGCCAGCAATCGCGAAATTAGTGCTGAAACGCTAAACCCTACGATGGACGAGTTCCTTACGTTATTGAAGTCAACCGGTGGCGACCTCGCTGCTCTGGCTCAAAAATCTGGGTTAGTAGATGAGCTTGCGACGCGCCAACAAGTGCGTGCTGAACTTATCGATGTTTTTGGTAGCAACGGTGAAGATAGCTATAACTATGTCGACTTCTATCAATATCGCACGACCATTATTCCAGATTTTAATCTCGACAATGATGATGTGGCGATTATTGTCGCTAGCGGTGCCATTATGGATGGTATCCAATCTCCAGGAAAAGTAGGGGGCGATTCTACCGCATCGTTACTTCGTCAAGCTCGCAACGATGACAAGGTCAAAGCTGTCGTTCTACGAGTAGACAGTCCAGGAGGTAGCGCTTTTGCATCGGAAGTCATCCGTAATGAACTAGATGCATTAAAAGCAGCAGGAAAACCTGTCGTTGTTTCGATGTCTAGCCTTGCCGCGTCTGGTGGTTATTGGATCTCTATGGATGCGGACGTTATTGTCGCCCAGCCAACAACACTGACTGGTTCTATCGGTATTTTCAGCGTAATCACAACTTTTGAGAAAGGACTCAATAAGCTCGGTGTATACAGTGACGGAGTTGGAACCTCACCATTCTCTGGAATTGGGCTTACAACTGGGCTTTCACAAGGTGCATCAGATGCATTCCAGATGGGCATAGAACATGGCTACCAGCGCTTTATTTCTTTGGTCAGCCAAAGCCGAGCTATCGGGATGGATAAAATCGATCAAATAGCAGAAGGACGAGTATGGACAGGACAAGATGCTCTTAAACTTGGTTTAGTTGACAAAATGGGCGATTTTGATGATGCCATAGCCATCGCCGCTGAACTAGCACAACTCGATAGTTACAATTTGTATTGGGTTGAAGAGCCGCTTCCACCAGCGCAACAATTCATTCAAGAGTTTATGAATCAAGTCCATATTAGTCTTGGCTTAGATGCAACAACATGGATTCCAACAGCACTACAACCTGTTGCAAGCCAACTAGTTCAAGATGCGAGCCTACTTGATAGTTTTAACGATCCTAAAGGGCAATACGCTTTCTGTTTGCCCTGCCAAGTTCAGTAAACTTTCTATCACCTAATATAAACACGCCCGATACACCGGGCGTGTTCCTTTCCCACTAAGCTAGCGCCATACCTGCACAGGGTATATAATTCCGCCTCCTGTCCTCCCTACAACATTATTGGTTTCTAGCTATGCCAAGAAAACACATTTATATCGCATATACCGGTGGCACAATCGGCATGCAGAAGTCGCATGATCACGGCTACGTTCCTGTTGCTGGCTTTATGGAAAAGCAACTAGCGGCAATGCCTGAATTTCATCGCCCAGAAATGCCCGAGTTTACTATTCATGAATACGAACCACTGATCGATTCATCGGATATGACCCCAAGAGATTGGCAACAAATTGCCGATGACATTCGCGACAATTACGATAAATATGATGGTTTCGTGATTTTACATGGTACCGACACCATGGCTTATACAGCTTCAGCGTTGTCGTTCATGCTAGAAAACCTTGGAAAACCGGTTATTGTCACAGGCTCCCAAATTCCTTTGGCAGAACTTCGTTCTGATGGTCAGGCTAACTTATTAAATGCTCTACATATTGCGGCTAACTATCCGATTAATGAAGTCACTTTGTTTTTCAACAATAAACTAATGCGCGGCAATCGCAGTACCAAATCTCATGCTGACGGTTTTAATGCATTTACTTCACCTAACCTTCCTCCTCTTTTAGAAGCGGGGATTAATATTCAGGTTAGCAGCAACATCGAAGTCAATGCCAAGCCCGCTGGGGAGTTTAAAGTCCATACCATTACACCTCAACCAATTGGTGTGATTACAATGTATCCAGGCATTTCGCACGAAGTGATTCGAAATACGTTAATGCAACCAGTTAATGCAATGATACTACTCACCTTTGGTGTTGGTAATGCACCTCAAAACCCTGAATTGCTATCACATTTAAAAGAAGCATCTCAGCGTGGTGTACTCGTAGTAAACCTAACACAATGTCTTGCTGGTAAAGTGAATATGGGTGGATATGCTACAGGCTGTGCACTAGCTGAATCCGGTGTAATTAGTGGTTATGATATGACGTCAGAAGCGGCTCTCGCAAAACTGCATTTTTTACTAAGCCAAGGGCTCACTTATGAACAAGTAAAAGTAAAAATGCAGCAAGTATTACGTGGAGAAATGAGTATTTAATCTCTTCATTTCCATTAAAAAGCCGACGTTTACGTTAATGCCACTCGCTTAAGAGCGAGTGGCATTTTTATCTCTAGAGCGTGAGGGGTATTTTTGCGCTTTTTTTAGCACAGCTCTGGGGTAAGGCTTTCTTTTTCTCTTTTTAGGAAGTATTAGCCGTTTGCCATTGTCCCTCAACTCTT
>NZ_QVMU01000051.1 GCF_003605645.1 Vibrio sinensis
CCGCTAGTGGGAAAGAGGAGGGTAAATTTTCAGCGTTGCTGGCTCCCCGTCAGCCGGATTGGGTTGCATCGCAGGGGTGTCGAAAGAGTCAACTGCGGTCCAAAGCTGTTGGACTTGGGTGAAAAGGGCGTTTATTCTTCCTATACGTTGTCGGCAGCGGGCCAAAAAGGAATACGTCCATGCCCATCGAGGTGAAACCGGCTGTGAGCGCGGGTTCAAGCATATAGCCCGACAGGCGCGTATCCTTGCCGATCACGACACGATGGCGGTGGTCACCGCGACGAAAGACACGGCCAGCCGCCATGCCGACGCGCAAGGCGGTTTCCGCCGTCATCGCGCCTTCGTTGGCTTTGCCACGAATACCGTCTGTGCCGAAATATTTGCGCACCATAAGGTCGATTATCCTGTCGTCGGGTCGCCCTCAAAGGGGACATGCCTGCTGAACCGCGAATATAGAGAAATATCCCGAATGTGCAGTTAACGAATTCTTGCGGTTTCTTTCAGCGCCGCCAATACCGCCAGCCCGTCGCGCAAGGGGCGCGGCTCGTGTGTGCGGATGAAGTCAGCTCCACCTGCGGCGGCGGCAAGCTCTGCAGCGAGTGTCGCGGCCCCGACATCCCCCGGACCACGGCCTGTGAGCGCGCGCAGAAAGGATTTGCGCGAAACAGACAGAAGCACCGGCAAATCGAAGCGCAGCCGCAATTCATCGAACCGCGCCAGCACCGAGAGCGAGGTTTCGGGAGCAGCCCCCAGAAAAAACCCCATGCCGGGATCAAGGACAAGGCGGTTGCGTTTGATACCGGCACCCGTCAGCGCCGCGATGCGCGCGTCAAAGAACGCCGCAATGTGATCCATGATGTCGCCAGCGGGTGCCTCGCGCCGATCTGCCTGCCCGTCTTGCACCGAATGCATAACGACGAGTTTGGCAGATGATTTCGCCAATTGCGGATAGAACGCAGCGTCTGGAAAACCGCGAATATCATTGAGATAGGCCACACCACGCGACAAGGCATAGGCTTGCGTCGCGGGTTGATAACTGTCGAGCGAGACGGGAATGCCATCTGCCTTGAGCGCGTCCAGCACCGGCGCGATACGCGCGATTTCTGTGTCGGACGAAACAGGCGCGGCGTCGGGATTGCTGGATGCCGGACCGAGGTCGATCACATCTGCCCCCTCGGCCATCAGCTTACGCGCCTGCGCAATGGCTGCGTCTGGCGCCAGATACCGGCCTCCATCGGAGAAACTGTCCGAGGTTATGTTGACGATGCCGAAAATGATGAGCGATTTATTCATGGGGGCTTCTATAATAATAATAATCGAGCATGAGTCTCATACGGATGCTCGGGTCGAAAGGGAATCCCCAGGCGAGTAACCTGTTTGCGGTGATCCATTAGCTGCAGGAGCAGAATAGCATACATCTGGAAGCAAAGCCAGGAAAGCGGCCTATGGAGCTGTGCGGCAGCGCTCAGTAGGCAATTTTTCAAAATATTGTTAAGCCTTTTCTGAGCATGGTATTTTTCATGGTATTACCAATTAGCAGGAAAATAAGCCATTGAATATAAAAGATAAAAATGTCTTGTTTACAATAGAGTGGGATACAGACACGCTTGATATGTTTGGAGATCAGCCATGACAGATCCACTCAAAGCCCTTTTCGGCAAGCCTGATTACTCCCATATCGTAAGGGACACCACGGCCACTATCAGCATCACAGCCGCTGAAATGGCCGCTGTTTTGGAGGCTTACGACAGGGGTATAGACACGCTGGACGGCACCACCAGAACGGCGCTGGATTCCGTTATATCGAAACTCAAGGACGAGGTATGGCCATGAGCATGTATTACATCAAGACAGGTCTGGAGTACTGGAAACCCAAGGGCTACGGGTACACCAAGAGCCGCGAGGAGGCGGGGGTTTTCACCCTCAAGGACATGGAAGAATTGAACCTCGATGGCTGCACCCTGGAACGCGCCGAAGTGGCGTTCCTGGACGAGGACGGCCCCAGTCCCGACCTACCCCACCGCGTCACCCTGCCCCGCGATTGAGCGGGGCGCTGGAGGGTTTCAAAGGGGCACCCTTTGGCACGGGATATGTGTCAAAAACGGAGTTTTTGTAAACATATCCGACGTGCCTGTAAATCCGCGCGATTACTGCCAGCCCTTACACCCCGGTTGCTTAGGGTTGGTTGAAAGTGGTTTAGGGTTGGTTGAAAGTGGTTTAATGTTGGTTAAACAATGGTTTAAGGTTGTTCAAGGTTGGTTAAAGTTGGTTGAAAAGGGTTAACGGCCCCTGCTGCGGTCGCTGCGCTCCCGTTCCCGCTTGGCCTTGAATCGCTCTTTGATCTGCTGGGCGCGCTCCTGCTTCTCCTGCTCGTTCTCCTGCCGCAATTTCACCGCCTGCCGGATCAGTCCCGCTACCTGATCCTTGGATAGCCCCTTAAACGGCTCCTGAAGGGCCTGTAAGCGTTTTTGCTGCTGGGCTAGGGTTTCCCTTAGCTCCTTGGCTCTTCGCTCGTTCTGGGCGCTTACAGCGGCTTTCTCGGCCATCGGCTGCACAGACCCCATTATTTTGGCGTTCAACCTTTGCGCCACCCCTTCGACCGTCTCCACGGCTCCGAACACCTTCTCGGCCAGTGACACCCCCTTGACCTTCTGGGGTTTCAGCTCGTCAGGCGTCAGGTGTGGCACGTCTCGGCCTGCCTGCTGGATCGCCCCATAGTGGGTTTTAACTCGCTGGTGTGTGGCCCTGCTGCCCTCGATGCCCCGTTCAAGCCCCAGATCGGCCACCCGTTCGGCGTAGCTGGTCTGGTCCTGGCTCATCTTCGTCCGGTTGCCAATGAACTCCTTGGCACTCAGGCGCCCGTCAGCCGTCCGAGGCACCACGAACGCCGACAGGTGCGGGGTCAGCTCATCCCGGTGGATCGTGGCCGTGACCACGTTCTCAGCGCCGTACTTGTCGGCCAGCCACTCGGTCGATCGCTTGAAGAACTCCCGCTGCTGGTCGGCGCTTGCGGTCTGCCACCACTCCGGCGAGGCGCTCATCACGTATTCGACCGCCAGCACCGCATCCTTGCGCCGCTTCTCCGGCAACCGCTCCCTGAGCTTGCCCATCGCCTCATCGGTCGATCTGGCCGCCAGGTGATCGTTGTCCGGTGTGCGCTCCTGATCGGCGTTCGGCGTCTCGCGGTCGCGGTAGCAGTGCTGCAACGCAGCCGCCACCGTGCCCATGCTGTTGAGCTTCTTCGCCCTCATGATCGCAAACGCCATCCGTCCCCCTCCGCACTGTCAGATTGCTGCCAACCCGTCGAGGTACGAATGTGCCTCCGGCGGGCCACTTCTTTGAAGTGTATACTCACTAGACTTTACTCCGTAAAGTACGTGACCGCTACGCGGTTGCAGCGGCCTGCGGCCTTGCTCTACGGGCTTCGCCCTGCGCCTCCCTTCGGTCGTTGCGAACACCTTGGGGCGCTGCCCCAAACCCCGCGTTCGCCACGTGGCAGGGGTGCAGGTGGCCGCGCCGCTTCGCTCTGCTCTACCTGCCCCCTTGCCTGAGCGTGGGGGTCACTCCATCACGTCAAGGGTTCGCTTCGCCGGGTGCTCACCCGATCCCTTCCGCTTCGCTCCAGGGCTGCGGCTTCCGCTCCCGCCCTTGACGCTGCCGGAACGACCCAGCCTCTGGCTCTGGGGTTGGGAACGAAGGGAGCGCAGCGACCGCAGGCCCCAGCCCCCGAGCCTCACGGCGGCGAGTGTGGGGAGTCCAGAGGGGCAAAGCCCCTTTGGGCCTAGCGCAGCGGAAACAAACCCTCTCGCCTCTGGCGAGGCATTAACTCCAAGGGAGCGCAGCGACCGTCAGCAGGGTGCCAAGCGAAGCGCCGGCGGGACGGCAGTCCCTTAGAGGAGAAGGGGAAAAATACTAAATGGGGTTTGTTGCCCATCCCCTCGAAATTAACCTTAAGCCTGTTTCTTAAACAGTAATTTGAGTGTTAAACAATTATCAAAACGTTTTAAATTTTTTGATCTTTACTTAAAATTAGGGGGCGCAAAGTTTTTCAATAACTTACATCAACTGAGGTTTATATCGAGGGGATGGGCGCAAAACCCCAATCTATTTATAGGCGCTTTTGGAGAGCTTCTAAATCAACCGACAACGTGGATGTTGATTTTGGCTGTAACACTATTATTTGTTGCCAAAGTATTTTCACGCCATATCAAAGGGAAAATAGGCGAGTGGGCTTTATCAAAAATATTAAATAAAAAATGTGGTAATAATTGCATAGTACTCCCGATTTCAGATAATAAGTGCGACATTCATGGAAAGGTGTAGAAGAAGAAGCCAACTGCTGAAAGTGGTACGCTCTTCTCGCCAAAGAAACAAGCAGTACTACCATGAATTATCAGCAGTTGACCGAGGGCAGAAGATACCAGATTT
>NZ_QVMU01000052.1 GCF_003605645.1 Vibrio sinensis
GTCGCCTGCTCGGGTGATATCGACGAGGTTGTGCGGCTGATGCACGACGCTGCGGCGTGGATGTCCGCCAAGGGAACGCCCGCCTGGGACGTCGCGCGGATCGACCGGACATTCGCGGAGACCTTCGTCCTGAGATCCGAGCTCCTAGGGATCGCCTCAGAAAACGGAAAATAAAGCACGCTAAGCCGTAAGTAAGCGTGCTCCTGTGAAAGCCACAGCTAAAACTGCGTAGTACACATAGAGGTATTTTTTTCTAGATTTATATCGAATTTCGTTATCGAATTTCGCTTATTATTGATCAACTCGTTGCAGATCATGAAGGCGAAAGTATGACGGGCACTGTTGCAAATAGTCGGTGGTGATAAACTTATCATCCCCTTTTGCTGATGGAGCTGCACATGAACCCATTCAAAGGCCGGCATTTTCAGCGTGACATCATTCTGTGGGCCGTACGCTGGTACTGCAAATACGGCATCAGTTACCGTGAGCTGCAGGAGATGCTGGCTGAACGCGGAGTGAATGTCGATCACTCCACGATTTACCGCTGGGTTCAGCGTTATGCGCCTGAAATGGAAAAACGGCTGCGCTGGTACTGGCGTAACCCTTCCGATCTTTGCCCGTGGCACATGGATGAAACCTACGTGAAGGTCAATGGCCGCTGGGCGTATCTGTACCGGGCCGTCGACAGCCGGGGCCGCACTGTCGATTTTTATCTCTCCTCCCGTCGTAACAGCAAAGCTGCATACCGGTTTCTGGGTAAAATCCTCAACAACGTGAAGAAGTGGCAGATCCCGCGATTCATCAACACGGATAAAGCGCCCGCCTATGGTCGCGCGCTTGCTCTGCTCAAACGCGAAGGCCGGTGCCCGTCTGACGTTGAACACCGACAGATTAAGTACCGGAACAACGTGATTGAATGCGATCATGGCAAACTGAAACGGATAATCGGCGCCACGCTGGGATTTAAATCCATGAAGACGGCTTACGCCACCATCAAAGGTATTGAGGTGATGCGTGCACTACGCAAAGGCCAGGCCTCAGCATTTTATTATGGTGATCCCCTGGGCGAAATGCGCCTGGTAAGCAGAGTTTTTGAAATGTAAGGCCTTTGAATAAGACAAAAGGCTGCCTCATCGCTAACTTTGCAACAGTGCCTTTAAGCGTGCATAATAAGCCCTACACAAATTGGGAGTTAGACATCATGAGCAACGCAAAAACAAAGTTAGGCATCACAAAGTACAGCATCGTGACCAACAGCAACGATTCCGTCACACTGCGCCTCATGACTGAGCATGACCTTGCGATGCTCTATGAGTGGCTAAATCGATCTCATATCGTCGAGTGGTGGGGCGGAGAAGAAGCACGCCCGACACTTGCTGACGTACAGGAACAGTACTTGCCAAGCGTTTTAGCGCAAGAGTCCGTCACTCCATACATTGCAATGCTGAATGGAGAGCCGATTGGGTATGCCCAGTCGTACGTTGCTCTTGGAAGCGGGGACGGACGGTGGGAAGAAGAAACCGATCCAGGAGTACGCGGAATAGACCAGTTACTGGCGAATGCATCACAACTGGGCAAAGGCTTGGGAACCAAGCTGGTTCGAGCTCTGGTTGAGTTGCTGTTCAATGATCCCGAGGTCACCAAGATCCAAACGGACCCGTCGCCGAGCAACTTGCGAGCGATCCGATGCTACGAGAAAGCGGGGTTTGAGAGGCAAGGTACCGTAACCACCCCATATGGTCCAGCCGTGTACATGGTTCAAACACGCCAGGCATTCGAGCGAACACGCAGTGATGCCTAACCCTTCCATCGAGGGGGACGTCCAAGGGCTGGCGCCCTTGGCCGCCCCTCATGTCAAACGTTGGGCGAACCCGGAGCCTCATTAATTGTTAGCCGTTAAAATTAAGCCCTTTACCAAACCAATACTTATTATGAAAAACACAATACATATCAACTTCGCTATTTTTTTAATAATTGCAAATATTATCTACAGCAGCGCCAGTGCATCAACAGATATCTCTACTGTTGCATCTCCATTATTTGAAGGAACTGAAGGTTGTTTTTTACTTTACGATGCATCCACAAACGCTGAAATTGCTCAATTCAATAAAGCAAAGTGTGCAACGCAAATGGCACCAGATTCAACTTTCAAGATCGCATTATCACTTATGGCATTTGATGCGGAAATAATAGATCAGAAAACCATATTCAAATGGGATAAAACCCCCAAAGGAATGGAGATCTGGAACAGCAATCATACACCAAAGACGTGGATGCAATTTTCTGTTGTTTGGGTTTCGCAAGAAATAACCCAAAAAATTGGATTAAATAAAATCAAGAATTATCTCAAAGATTTTGATTATGGAAATCAAGACTTCTCTGGAGATAAAGAAAGAAACAACGGATTAACAGAAGCATGGCTCGAAAGTAGCTTAAAAATTTCACCAGAAGAACAAATTCAATTCCTGCGTAAAATTATTAATCACAATCTCCCAGTTAAAAACTCAGCCATAGAAAACACCATAGAGAACATGTATCTACAAGATCTGGATAATAGTACAAAACTGTATGGGAAAACTGGTGCAGGATTCACAGCAAATAGAACCTTACAAAACGGATGGTTTGAAGGGTTTATTATAAGCAAATCAGGACATAAATATGTTTTTGTGTCCGCACTTACAGGAAACTTGGGGTCGAATTTAACATCAAGCATAAAAGCCAAGAAAAATGCGATCACCATTCTAAACACACTAAATTTATAAAAAATCTAATGGCAAAATCGCCCAACCCTTCAATCAAGTCGGGACGGCCAAAAGCAAGCTTTTGGCTCCCCTCGCTGGCGCTCGGCGCCCCTTATTTCAAACGTTAGACGGCAAAGTCACAGACCGCGGGATCTCTTATGACCAACTACTTTGATAGCCCCTTCAAAGGCAAGCTGCTTTCTGAGCAAGTGAAGAACCCCAATATCAAAGTTGGGCGGTACAGCTATTACTCTGGCTACTATCATGGGCACTCATTCGATGACTGCGCACGGTATCTGTTTCCGGACCGTGATGACGTTGATAAGTTGATCATCGGTAGTTTCTGCTCTATCGGGAGTGGGGCTTCCTTTATCATGGCTGGCAATCAGGGGCATCGGTACGACTGGGCATCATCTTTCCCGTTCTTTTATATGCAGGAAGAACCTGCATTCTCAAGCGCACTCGATGCCTTCCAAAAAGCAGGTAATACTGTCATTGGCAATGACGTTTGGATCGGCTCTGAGGCAATGGTCATGCCCGGAATCAAGATCGGGCACGGTGCGGTGATAGGCAGCCGCTCGTTGGTGACAAAAGATGTGGAGCCTTACGCTATCGTTGGCGGCAATCCCGCTAAGAAGATTAAGAAACGCTTCACCGATGAGGAAATTTCATTGCTTCTGGAGATGGAGTGGTGGAATTGGTCACTGGAGAAGATCAAAGCGGCAATGCCCATGCTGTGCTCGTCTAATATTGTTGGCCTGCACAAGTATTGGCTCGAGTTTGCCGTCTAACAATTCAATCAAGCCGATGCCGCTTCGCGGCACGGCTTATTTCAGGCGTTATGCAGCCAAATCCCAACAATTAAGGGTCTTAAAATGGTAAAAGATTGGATTCCCATCTCTCATGATAATTACAAGCAGGTGCAAGGACCGTTCTATCATGGAACCAAAGCCAATTTGGCGATTGGTGACTTGCTAACCACAGGGTTCATCTCTCATTTCGAGGACGGTCGTATTCTTAAGCACATCTACTTTTCAGCCTTGATGGAGCCAGCAGTTTGGGGAGCTGAACTTGCTATGTCACTGTCTGGCCTCGAGGGTCGCGGCTACATATACATAGTTGAGCCAACAGGACCGTTCGAAGACGATCCGAATCTTACGAACAAAAGATTTCCCGGTAATCCAACACAGTCCTATAGAACCTGCGAACCCTTGAGAATTGTTGGCGTTGTTGAAGACTGGGAGGGGCATCCTGTTGAATTAATAAGGGGAATGTTGGATTCGTTGGAGGACTTAAAGCGCCGTGGTTTACACGTCATTGAAGACTAGTCCTTTGCATAACAAAGCCATCAAACCGGACGCCAGAGATTCCGCGCCTGTTGCGCATGGCTTCGCCATTTTATGCGCAATAGGCGCGCCACCCTGTCGCCGTTTATGGCGGCGTTAGATGCACTAAGCACATAATTGCTCACAGCCAAACTATCAGGTCAAGTCTGCTTTTATTATTTTTAAGCGTGCATAATAAGCCCTACACAAATTGGGAGATATATCATGAAAGGCTGGCTTTTTCTTGTTATCGCAATAGTTGGC
>NZ_QVMU01000053.1 GCF_003605645.1 Vibrio sinensis
AGCAATTATGAGCCCCATACCTACAAAGCCCCACGCATCAAGCTTTTGCCCATGAAGCAACCAGGCAATGGCTGTAATTATGACGACGCCGAGTCCCGACCAGACTGCATAAGCAACACCGACAGGGATGGATTTCAGAACCAGAGAACATGTCATTGTACTGGAAGGCGCATTACAACTGCGGCTGGGGGATGAGTGGCACACCGTTTCTGCCGGGGAATCCCTGCGCTTCCATGCGGATATCCCGCACGCTTACGCCAATCCCGGTAAGGCCATTGTGACACTGCATAATCTGATCCATTATCCGCGCCCGGCGGACAAATAAAAAAGCAGGGTATAATAAATATACCCCGCTTTGACTTAACGGATCGTCTTACTTTATTTGTAAAATAAAACCAAAATAAATATGTGTTCAGCTTAACTTATTATATATCATCCTTATACCAACCGGGATGATATGTTTATACTGAACAGAAAAGCATGCCATTCAGAATACTATCTTCTGTTATATATGGCGGTTTATTTATTGTTTAATTACACACACTCAGGCATATCACTATGCTATCGTGATGTTTTCACTGGTGTTGTTACTACTGCCTTTACGGCATTTTGGTGTTGTTCAAAATGACTGTCGCAGCAGTCTTTCTGGTGTCTTAAATACTATTATTATAACTGCATCTGGTGTTGTTAATATTATTGTTACTGCTTAGCCCTGGAACTTCAACTCCTTACACGTAGTTGCTGGGAATCCCTTACTTAAATCCCAACGTAAGGTCTCGCCAAAAATAGATATAGTACCTACCCCTGTTCTGTCTGCTGTTTCTGTACCGCAGTCTATGACATATTTTAATAGCTCTTGGTAATTACGCATACAGTCTCATTTCTGCTTGGTCATTGTGAAATACTGGTACGGATTCTTTTGATTTGACAAAATCGTACACTGAGCTCGGCAAGAACACGTCAGCTACGAACTCCCCCTTTACCTCAGTCATATATATCTTATCCATTAACTTAAGGTTTTCCTCTGTCAACAAGGACATACCCCCAATTAAACTAATATTGCGCCCCGTACTCCTTAAAAAGGTGTAGAGGTTTTCTGGTCTTAGGATAATTACATTGGCGTTTTCGGGCTGCATAAGTCCAGAACTTACCACTATAAACTGCCTATTAGCAGATGCTTTGAACGGTAAGGATTCATAAGTAGTTCTGCCCATTACCAGGTCTGTTCCCTGCGTTAGTTTATTAAACGTTGGTAAATCGTCTGGTATACTGTCCCAAGGTAGACCTAAATCTAGCCCAAAGGCTAGATTTTCTGCTACTGCAAATATTGCTTGTTTCAATTTAGGTATTCCTCTCTTAAGTTAGCTAATGTTTTTTCCATTTCTGCATCTGATACTGATTTTACGGAATTAACTAAATATGCGGTTAATTGTATCTCTTGTGCTGCTGATTGAATCTTAGAAGCGTCAGTATAACTATCCATGTACGGTAGTGGATTTTCTGCGAGATTAGTTAGTCTAGGAACTCCTAGTGTATCTGCTACAGGTTGGGCAACCCAGTCCACATAGTCTTTGATTCTCTTAGCATTAATACCCACACACTGACGACCATTGCTAAACGCGTGGTCTGCCCAAGTATGCTCGTCGCTTACTACACCCTTTAACATCGCTGCAAAAGTGGGACGCAAAGATTCAAATGTTTCTGGCCACTGCTGTTTTAAGATACCCAACACTACTGAGCCGCCTTTAGCGTGCAGGATCTCATCTCTAGCAATCAAGGTAACGTTCTGTCCTATACCTTGTAATATGCCACGTTCAGCAATGCCGAATGTAATTGCGAAAGAAGCCATAAAATTAATAGCCTCTAGTAGATATAGTGTGACTACACAGAATAAGATTAGTTTTCTTAAATCTGATTCTGTTGGGTTATCACCAATATTCGCTAAATTGTTAAAACTATCTAGTAAAATGTTTGACCGCTTTACTATTTCCAGATTAGCATAGCCCCGTTTGGGTATAGGAAGTATAAACCACCTTTTTGCTCCTCATCCGAAGTATCTTACCTGAAATTCCCTCACTCGTTTACCGCTCAAGCCCCAATTTTAACTGCCGGTCCAGCCTAAACCGCTCTAATAAGGTTCGATTTGGCGGTAAAATCTCTAGCCTGATAGCTCGAGAGATACAAACTGCCCCACCGCCCCGTTTAAAAGTTGGCAGTGTTGAGCAGTGTTGGATTTGGGGTCGTCAGTCAAAGAGACGACTCTGTGATGGATCGAACAGGCTGGGAGTCAGTGGCGGCGCTCGTTCTGGTGGCAGCTCACGCTGCTTGGCGGCATTCGCCTTGGCTGTTTTCTGTTTCAGATGCTTGAGAATCTGCTCAATGACCTTCGGATCTTCGATGCTGGCAATCACTTTGACGTGACCGCCGCAGTGTTCGCAGACTTCAATATCAATATTGAAGACTCGCTTGAGGCGTTGCATCCAGGTCATGGCGCGGTGGCGCTCTGCAGGACTCTTGTCACGCCAGTTAGTATCGAGACCTTCCGATTTGTCGGGCTTCTTGCCCCGCTTGGCGGGTGTTACTTGAACTCGGTGTTTGCTGTTCGGTGCAAAGACGCCGTGGAAGCGTGTGAGGTTGACTCGCGGCTTAGGTACCAACGCAGCGAGTTTGGCGATGAAGTCCAGCGGCTCGAAGATCACATGGGTGGTGCCATTGCGGTACGGAGTTTTGAGCTCGTAACGCACCTGCCCATTGGCGGTTAATGCCAGACGTTTTTCTGAAACCGCTGGCCGACTAATGTAGCGACACAAGCGCTCAAGCTTATCCCGCTGATGCGCTTCGGCCATCACACCGGCGTGTAGCGAGAAACCAGCATGGTTGGCTACTCGACTGCTTGAGTCGGCTTTATCCTCACGCCCTGGCAAGGTTTGCAGGGTGAAGACTTTGCGCCCTTGCTGGGGGCCGACGGCAATGCGATACGTAACCGAAGCACCATGTAATTGAGTCAGCGTATCGTCTTCGCCCTCTTCCAGTGTCAACCACGTATTCTCGGCATCACGCTCCAAAATCCCACGCTTTTCCATGCAGCGAGCGATGCGATGGCTGAGGGTGTGAGCGAGCGTATTCAGCTCATCGTAAGTGGGTGCCTTGACACGATGGAAGCGTTGCTTGCCATAGTCATCTTCGGCATAGACACCATCGAGAAACAGCATGTGGTAGTGGACATTGAGATTTAGCGCGGAGCCAAAGCGTTGGATAAGAGTCACTGAGCCAGTTTGTGCAGAGGCTTTGGTGTAACCGGCTTTTTTGATCAGATGAGTTGAGAGTGTACGATAGACGATACTCAAGACCTGGCCCATCAGCTGGGGATGGCGAGCCAGCAAAAAGCGTAGCTGGAAAGGAAAGCTGAGCACCCACTGGCGAATGGGCTCCTTGGGGAAGACTTCGTCTATCAGCAGCGCCGCACTCTCGGCCATCCGGCGGGCACCGCAGCTAGGGCAAAAGCCGCGTCGTTTACAGCTGAAGGCGACCAGACGCTCGTGATGACAATCCTCGCAGCGAACCCGCATGAAACCATACTCCAGACGGCCACATTGGAGGAGGTCGTTGAATTCTTGTTGGATGTAGCGAGGCAGGTGTTGACCTTGGGCTTCGAGTGAGGCTTTGAAGGCTGGGTAGTGCTGCTCAACCAGCTGGTAGAGCAGCGTCTGGTCGGGTTGGTGGCGTTCGTAACCGTTTGTTTGAGTGGGCGATTGACTCGCCGTGGCGTTCCTTGCCAGCGACATGGGTATCCTCCGCTGATACTGTAGTTATGTACAGTATCAGCGGCTTGCGTTCAGACGTCCAGTCTGGCCCTAGACATCGCTAAATGCTTAACCCGCAATAGCCCTCACGAGTTGTTATCAGCCACTACCGGTTGAGCGAGAAGGTTTTGGGTTCAGGGTGCTATTGCTCCACCAATCACAATACTGAAGCCCCAACTGTTATCAGTTGGGGCTTTTTCTTGTCTGTTTGCGGCGGTTGCGTTTTATCGGTAGTCGTCGAGCTCTGCACCATCCCACATAAGAGCTTAACGGTGCGATCTTCAACGCCATCACACAAAACTTTCTTTTTCACGCACAGTCAACTTATTGGATGTTTTATTAACAACCCAAAAGGAGATATTTAGCGGGCGGCCGGAAGGTGAATGCTAGGCATGATCTAACCCTCGGTCTCTGGCGTCGCGACTGCGAAATTTCGCGAGGGTTTCCGAGAAGGTGATTGCGCTTCGCAGATCTCCAGGCGCGTGGGTGCGGACGTAGTCAGCGCCATTG
>NZ_QVMU01000054.1 GCF_003605645.1 Vibrio sinensis
GGACCTCGGTTCGACTCCGGGAGGCGCCTCCATTCTCTTCTTAAGAAGATTGAATGTCTGCGACACTAGCTCAGTTGGTAGAGCGCAACCTTGCCAAGGTTGAGGTCATCGGTTCGAACCCGATGTGTCGCTCCAAATTTTAAGCCCCGACCTATTGGTCGGGGCTTTTTCGTATGAGCTCAATTCAGGTTTTACATTCTTACTTGAAAAGAGCACACAAAAAAGCACGTAATGATAAAGTCATAACGTGCTGGATTTTGTACGTAGGTAAATAGTGGTTGTTAGTACCTAACGACTAAACTGTTGCATTAATCGTTGTAGATCTTCAATACGGGCTACCAAGTCACTGGTTCTCTGAATAGAGCCTTGGGATGTACTCGCGGTATCATCAGCAAGAGCTTTAATATTACTTACGTTACGATTCACTTCTTGAGTCACGCTGGCTTGTTCTTCAACCGCAACGGCAATTTGATGGCTACTTGCAGTCACTTTATCAAGTTTCTCTGAAATAATATTCAATACATCGCCGGTTTCATCTGCTAATACTTTACAGTGATCGGAACGAATAATACCTTGTTCCATAGCTGTTACGGCTTGCTCTGACGTTTCTTGTAGATGACGGATCATGGCATGAATTTCGCTGGCTGAGTCACCGGTTTTTGAAGCTAGATTTCGCACTTCATCGGCCACAACAGCAAATCCTCGTCCAGCTTCACCAGCCCGCGCTGCCTCAATGGCTGCGTTTAGTGCAAGTAAATTGGTTTGTTCCGAAATGGTGGTAATTACATCGAGGATTGTATCAATCTTCTGAGTATCTTTAGATAATTGGTTAATGATGTTCTGTGAATGGCTTAGCTCTGCAGCCAAGCTATTGACTTCATTGATAGTCGATTGAATGCTCATTAAACCTTTGGTCGATTCTGCGTTTGCTTCATCGGTCATTGCAGAAGCGACTGAGGCGGCTGTCGCTACTTCGTGTATTGAGTGACTCAGTTCTTCAACGGCAGTTGCGACCTGTTCAGTTTCTTGGCACTGTTGATTTAGACTTTGGCCCATACTTTGTATTGTGCCAAATTCGTCTTCCGCTGAGATCAATATTTTGCTGGAGGTATCAGTTGCTCGTCCTGTTACGGCACGCAACTGCGCTTTTTTCATGGTAATGGCGAGATCGATTTGAGAATAGTCATCGAAATAGTT
Organism: Vibrio sinensis; assembly: GCF_003605645.1. Taxonomy (GTDB): domain Bacteria; phylum Pseudomonadota; class Gammaproteobacteria; order Enterobacterales; family Vibrionaceae; genus Vibrio; species Vibrio sinensis. The sequence continues at coordinate 1,198 of NZ_QVMU01000054.1, forward strand.
GGTATACACCTTTTCCATTAGCGGATTACTGTAGGTTTCTTCTGCTATGGATTGAGTTTGTTTAAAGCGGTGATATTGATAAGTCTGACTGACTAGCGTCAATAACAATAGGGCAGATGTGATGGCCAAAATAGTTTGAGGCAAGATAAATAACGCGATCAATGAACTAATAAATGCAAGCCAAGTAGCGCTCAGAGATAACTTGTGAAGTGGGATTCGCTTTGTTTTGCTTACTTTCCCTTCATTAAGTCGCTGATAAAGCTTCTCGGCTCTAGCGATTTGTTCCGGAGCGGGTTTGGAACGAACTGATTGGAATTCAATGACATTACCACTTGCATCAGTGATGGGAGTAACAAACGCCGATACCCAATAATATTGATTGTCATTACATTGGTTTTTTACCAAACCCATCCAACTATTACCTGACTTCAAATATTGCCACATCTGGGCAAAGGCCGCTTTGGGCATGTCTTTGTGTCTGACTAAATTATGGGGTTTGCCCAATAAATGCGTTTCTTCATATCCAGCAACATCACAAAACTCACTATTGGCATAGGTAATGTAGCTTGATGGATCGGTCGTCGAGATGAGATTAGCGTGAGCGCTATAATCTTTGTTGAGCGATGAGTCTTTATTCATTTTGTATTACTCACTCTAATTTCGTTTATAAGTGGGGTCTTCTTCGGTGAAATACACACCATTTTAATAAGTTTATATGGTATATCAATTACATAGTAATGCGTATTGTCATGTGATTGGTTTGACATTTATCAAACTAAATTGGTTATTTTTTCACTATTTAATATTGAATATTTTGTTCACCGCTGATGTTACTAAATACAGCATTCGTTTTATTGGCGCTTGGTTTTTAAAGAACAATTCATCAATGTTTTGTGAAATTAAAGCGATTTAGCAGCCTGTTCAAAATCTATTGGAATTCTGTTTCGGCTGCGCTCAATACTTGAACTGGAAGTTTACGTTTCTCAAAGTTAAAGCGTTCACCCACATCCATAAATATCATCTGATTTCGACCAGAAGATTTGGCTTTATAGAGCGCGTGATCTGCACGTTCAAAGAGAGTGTACAGATCGTCATTGTCGGCTAGTGTCGCGACGCCAATAGAAGTCGTGACAGAAAGGTGGTAGGGCGGTACAGATACAGGAACCTGCATCTCTTTAACAAGGGTAAGTACTCGATCTGCGATTTGTTTAGCCGTTTTTGTCTCACATCCTGGAAGAAATACGACAAACTCTTCACCACCATAACGTCCAAAGATATCGCTCTTACGAAAGTGAGATTGCAACGTTCTTGTCAGAGTCTGTAATACGGCGTCGCCAGTAGGATGTCCCCACTCATCATTTATACGTTTGAACTTGTCTAAATCAAGGACCAGAATAGAGAGTGGTATTTCTTTTATTTGACAGCGTGAAATGGCGTTATTAGCCAACTGTAGAAGCATTCTACGATTATAAATTCCGGTTAAAGGGTCTAAGTTGGCTTGGCGGTACATACGCAAAATCATGTGCAATTGTGATATTTGAGACCATATTACAAGAACAGATAGAACTGTCTGAATCCAATAAGCGGATAGATTTTGCGGAGCCATAATACTACCGGACATGTAATCTACCGCGAGATGAAATATCGCGGTTATAGCCATCAGCAATAGGCTTTCTATGGCCGTTAGAGGGAAAATGGTAAGCATCACTACATGAATGATTGGCAGTAAAGCATAAGTCGATTCGAACTCGAAGTTGTGGCCGGGAAACTCAAAAAGAAAATTGGTGAATACATAAAACAGATTCACAGCAAGAACCAGAAAGAACAAAGACAACCGTGCTTGCTGTAATGTTGTCTGACGTAAACTGGTAAAGCCTATTGCGATTAGAGTGACTGCAAGAACGAATCGTCCCTGAGTTAACATGGCTAGGCTACCGGAATCTGAAATTAAAAAGGTATCGAGCGGAATCCAAAGTAGCACTAGTAATGCCCAACCGAAGCAAATATTGGCAGTACGGCTACGAATGTAACTTGCACGAGTGGCGTTAAAGCTGTTTGTATGTCGCTTACTGCTTAGTAGCTCCTCAAGCGTCAATCTATAAACTGTAAATTGGTGCCAAATTCTTTCAGTAAGCGAAGACATTGTAGTTCCTGAGGTTTGATTGGTTCTAAGACTCGTTCTTTTTTATTAGTTAGTTATGCGAGTAGAAATTACAAAATTGATAATCTGAGGCTTTAAAAGTGGGTACTTAGCAAAGAAATTCAGTAAGTAATCGAATTGTTGTATTTATGAGAACTTTATAACATTAAACGAAAGTTTAGTAATGGGAATGCCGTTGAAAATGTGTTTTATATCGCCCTAAATTTTATCTGGACATTAAAAATTACGGTTAATGTTTATGTTGATCACAATTTTATGTACTAGATAGGAGATCTTACATTTTTATACTATGGAACGAAGTTTGTTCAAAGTGATTAAGTTACAAACGTGAGAGGCTGCTTTTTAATCGTTTGATTCATTAGATGAAAAATAGTGTTGACTCATTTTTCTTATCGAGTAAAGTACGTCTCGTTCCCAAGGCAAAAGCCAAAAGGAACGGTGGTGTCTTCATCGCAATTGCGTTGCCCTGGTGGTGGAATTGGTAGACACAAGGGATTTAAAATCCCTCGGCGTTCGCGCTGTGCCGGTTCAAGTCCGGCCCGGGG
>NZ_QVMU01000055.1 GCF_003605645.1 Vibrio sinensis
TTGGTAAAGAGAGTCGTGTAAAATATCGAGTTCGCACATCTTGTTGTCTGGTTATTGATTTTTCTCAGAACCATTTGATCACATGACAAGATGTGCATCTACCTTAAATTTATGATTTTTATCAAAATCATTAGGGGATTCCTCAGTGCTCTGCGGTCACTTCATTGGCATTGATAAGTTAGAACGTCTAAAGCTACTTCAAAATGATCCCCTCGTCAACGAGTTTGATATTTCCGTAAAAGAACCTGAAACAGTGTCACGGTTTCTAGGAAACTTCAACTTCAAGACAACCCAAATGTTTAGAGACATTAATTTTAAAGTCTTTAAAAAACTGCTCACTAAAAGTAAATTGACATCCATTACGATTGATATTGATAGTAGTGTAATTAACGTAGAAGGTCATCAAGAAGGTGCGTCAAAAGGATATAATCCTAAGAAACTGGGAAACCGATGCTACAATATCCAATTTGCATTTTGCGACGAATTAAAAGCATATGTTACCGGATTTGTAAGAAGTGGCAATACTTACACTGCAAACGGTGCTGCGGAAATGATCAAAGAAATTGTTGCTAACATCAAATCAGACGATTTAGAAATTTTATTTCGAATGGATAGTGGCTACTTTGATGAAAAAATTATCGAAACGATAGAATCTCTTGGATGCAAATATTTAATTAAAGCCAAAAGTTATTCTACACTCACCTCACAAGCAACGAATTCATCAATTGTATTCGTTAAAGGAGAAGAAGGTAGAGAAACTACAGAACTGTATACAAAATTAGTTAAATGGGAAAAAGACAGAAGATTTGTCGTATCTCGCGTACTGAAACCAGAAAAAGAAAGAGCACAATTATCACTTTTAGAAGGTTCCGAATACGACTACTTTTTCTTTGTAACAAATACTACCTTGCTTTCTGAAAAAGTAGTTATATACTATGAAAAGCGTGGTAATGCTGAAAACTATATCAAAGAAGCCAAATACGACATGGCGGTGGGTCATCTCTTGCTAAAGTCATTTTGGGCGAATGAAGCCGTGTTTCAAATGATGATGCTTTCATATAACCTATTTTTGTTGTTCAAGTTTGATTCCTTGGACTCTTCAGAATACAGACAGCAAATAAAGACCTTTCGTTTGAAGTATGTATTTCTTGCAGCCTTAGTATCAAGTTTGAAGTGCGACACTTTCTACAGATGCGCATGAATATACTCCGTTGGTGTCCTATACCCAAGCCTTTTGCGTGGGCGCGTATTTAATTTGTGTGCAATTTCATTGCAGAGCTTCTGTGTCACGTGTGACATAGAAGTTCGTTTTGGTAAGTATTGTCGTATCAAGCCGTTGGTGTTTTCATTTGTACCTCGTTCCCATGAGTGGTATGGATTTGCAAAGTAAAACAGACAGTTATGATGTTTCTCTAGTTGTGCGTAACCATGAAATTCAGTGCCGTTATCAGCAGTTATCGTCTTAAAAGGTAAGTCAGAGCGGGTCATTATTTTGCTCATTCTTACGTTGAGCGACTCGCTTGTTCTATCGTCCATTTGCCCAATAAAAGTGTAGCCTGTCATTCTGTCGACTAAAGTCACGATACAGTGCTTGGTTCCGCGGCCAACGACGGTATCAATTTCCCAATGACCAGGCTCTTTTCTATGCTCTGCATTTGCTGGTCTTTCGGTAATATGACGCTTTGCAGCTAGCCGTCCACGGCTGTCTTTTGAGTTATACCTTTTACGCCTTTTCTTGGTGGATTGGCGTAGGTGTTTCCATAGTGTTCCACCGAGAGTTTTGTCGTTCCAAACATGCTGATAAATGAGCTCGTGGCTCATTGTTGGATAGCCTCTTACCCTCAGATATCCGACGATTTGGTCAGGACTCCAATCCAGTCGTAGCAAGGCTTCAGGTAACCTGAAGTCGATTTCGCTGTAGCGCTTATTTCTGCGCGACCGGCGCAGCCGGTTGCGAGCCATTTGTTGGGCTCTCCATGCCTGATAGGAGTACCTTTTAAAGTGTCTGTTGTATCGGGAGTTGCGTTCAATTTCTCGATAGATAGTGGCTTTGTGACGCCCCAGTTGTTTAGCTATTTTAGCGGTACTAATTCCTTGCTTTCTGAGTGCAGAAATCATATACCTTTCGTTCTCAGTGAGGTGCGTGTATCTCATGTTTTTTACTTCTTGGCGGGAGCAAACTTCATGATTATCGCATCTCACTGTTTTTATGTTCAGAGGTGTCGCACTTCGTACTTGAATCCAAGAGCAAAAATAATCAAAACCGCAAGATATGTAATCATGAAGTTGTCGGAAAACTATCCGTACAAGGGAGTGTATGAAAAATGTCTGGTATAATAAGAATATCATCAATAAAATTGAGTGTTGCTCTGTGGATAACTTGCAGAGTTTATTAAGTATCATTGCAGCAAAGATGAAATCAATGATTTATCAAAAATGATTGAAAGGTGGTTGTAAATAATGTTGCAATGTGTGAGAAGCAGTCTAAATTCTTCGTGAAATAGTGATTTTTGAAGCTAATAAAAAACACACGTGGAATTTAGGTTAGACTATAAATAGAAAAAAGAGTTTTGACAATGACAGAGATTATCAAAGATTTATACCAATTTACAGAGGTAATGGAGCCGATTAAGCTTTCAATGCACCAATACTTATTGATGACAAATGAGCCTGTTCTCATTCAGACCGGAGCCGTATCACAAGCGCAAACTACCATTCCTAAGTTGCAAGAGTTGCTCGGTGAACGCAAAATAAAATACATTCTAATTTCTCATTTTGAATCAGACGAATGTGGCGGACTTGCTTTGGTTCTCAAAGAACATCCCGAAGCTGTCGCGGTTTGTTCCGAAACCACAGCAAGACAACTGATGGGGTTTGGTATTACTAACAATGTGCTTATTAAAAAGCCGAATGAAATATTTGCCGGAGATGATTTTGAATTTCAAGCTATCAGTTACCCAGCTGAAATGCATATGTGGGAAGGACTTTTATTTTTTGAAAAGAAACGTGGTATTTTCTTTAGCAGCGACCTCATGTTCGGCATGGGTGAGAATCACGGACAAGTTATCGAAAGCAGTTGGGACGCAGCGGTAAAATCAAGCGGCGCAGATACATTGCCCAATCAAGAATCCGGACAAAAGCTATCCTCGGATTTGAGTGAGATTGAACCTAAGTTCGTTGCTTCCGGTCATGGGTTTTGCATTACGATTGTAGGATAAATCAAGCAAATAGACCTTGCAAAATAAGCATTTGCAAATATACCACTTCATAAAACCGTATACTGTAATTATCAAGATTTTGAACGATATTGAAAAACAGTAACTTAAAGGCTCGATATATTTATAATATATCGAGCTTTTTTCATGTCTAAAAACTTGGGGGTATATAGTGAAAAATACCGTCCCAACGTCCCAAAGGCTGATAAGTAGGCGCATTATATGGGAACTTGGTAGTGTTTCACCCATGGCGAGTGGCCCCCTCTAATCAAGTTCTTGCCGAACATATTGATTTTAAAGGATAAACCACTCGCCTTCTTTATTTTAGGTCAAGGCTCGTGAATAAGACGGGAGCAGGGCAGTCGCCCTAAAACAAAGTTAGATGCACTAAGCACATAATTGCTCACAGCCAAACTATCAGGTCAAGTCTGCTTTTATTATTTTTAAGCGTGCATAATAAGCCCTACACAAATTGGGAGATATATCATGAAAGGCTGGCTTTTTCTTGTTATCGCAATAGTTGGC
>NZ_QVMU01000056.1 GCF_003605645.1 Vibrio sinensis
CACCTTTCGCCCCGCCTGTGAACCGACAGCGATACGGTAAGTGATCGAGTGCCCCAGCAGGGGTGTCATCGGGTCGTCATCCACCGCATCCGAGGCCAGATAGCTGTTTTCGACATCCCGTTCCAGCAGGCCTTGCCGTTCCAGATAGCGACCCACCCGGTGGGCGATGGTGTGCGTCAGCTGGGTGAGCTCTGGGCTGGTCGGCGCCTTGACCCAGCGGAAACGCGCTGAGCCGTGGGATTGCTCGACATACACACCGTCGAGAAACAGCATGTGGAAGTGAACATTCAGATTGAGCGCCGATCCAAAACGCTGGATCAGGGTGACCGCGCCCGTCTTGGCCACTTGGTGGGTATGGCCCGCTTTCTTGACCAGGTGCGTGGCAATGACGCGGTAAACGATGCCCAGCACCCACCCCATGATCTCGGGCCGGCTGGCAAACAGGAAACGCAGCTGAAACGGGAAGCTCAACACCCACTGACGCATGGGTTGTTCAGGCAGTACTTCATCAACCAGCAAGGCGGCACTTTCGGCCATCCGCCGCGCCCCACAGCTCGGGCAGAAACCGCGACGCTTACAGCTGAAAGCGACCAGGTGCTCGGCGTGGCAAGACTCGCAGCGAACCCGTAGAAAGCCATGCTCCAGCCGCCCGCATTGGAGAAATTCTTCAAATTCCCGTTGCACATAGCCCGGCAATTCCTTTCCCTGCTCTGCCATAAGCGCAGCGAATGCCGGGTAATACTCGTCAACGATCTGATAGAGAAGGGTTTGCTCGGGTCGGTGGCTCTGGTAACGACCAGTATCCCGATCCCGGCTGGCCGTCCTGGCCGCCACATGAGGCATGTTCCGCGTCCTTGCAATACTGTGTTTACATACAGTCTATCGCTTAGCGGAAAGTTCTTTTACCCTCAGCCGAAATGCCTGCCGTTGCTAGACATTGCCAGCCAGTGCCCGTCACTCCGCGGTCTTCACTGCGTGATCGAGTTGATCGACACCCGCCGTGACACGCTCCATGAAGTGCCTGCCTGCGTCTGTTAGCCGAACGCCCCGCGCATGGCGCTCAAATAGCAGGACACCAAGGTTATCCTCCAGCGCTTTCACACGCGCGCTGACGCTCGACTGGCTGATACCAAGTGCCTTGGCCGCATGCCGAAAATTCAGATGCTCGGCGACGGCGATGAACTGAACAAGGGAAATGAGCGGTATCCTGCCAGACAGGATACCGACATTCACGAGGTTTCGATGGTTAGTGCGCCGCATCGGAGCGGGCCTGCTACCAGTCGTCGGTTAGACGACTGGCGACTTCTCGGTGGCAGCCCCACGGAGCCGAAGGAGCACCAGCCCCAACGAAACCAGTACCGCCATCGCCGTGGCGTAACAGATCACGGGCCACGCTGTGTCACCGTTTAAAAGTGCCACCGCCAATGTCCCGACAATGCTGACTATCAGGCTTTGAACGCAGAAGTAGAACGCGACCGCTGATCCCGCGATGTCGTCGAACTCTGCCAAAGCGCCGTTCGCGGTAACGGACACCGTGAAGACAATACCGACCGCGACAACCCACATCGGTAGGATGAAGGTGAGGAATGACGGCGAGCCGTAAAGTTCGCCGATCCCCAACAGGACCGCTCCGCAAACAAGCAACGCCATCCCACGCGCCACGCATCCTGCGATGCCCCATCTGGCGACAAAGGACTTCGCGAAACGGGTTGTCACGATCATTACAAGCGCGACAGTGGCGAAGGCAAAGCTGAATCCGATCTCGGAATATTCCGCTTGGCCTATGAGCACACGGGGAGCCGTCGAGAAGAAGACGAAGAAGGTGCCCATACCGGCGCTAAAGCCGACAGTGTAAACCCAAAAAGCCGGACTCGCGAAGATCGGCAAGACAGATCGGCGCGTCTTGACTTGATCCAGAGGGCGGGTTTCGTGCCACCTGAAACCCGCATTTAGGAGTGCGAGCATCGCCAGTATAGCCAAAGTAATGAATATCGCCTGCCATCCCAAGAACTCGCCGATCAATGCTCCGGCGATAGGGCCGAGCGCAGGCACGAACGCCAGCACCGAAGTGAAAAGGCCGTAGATGACGACACCCTCAGGACGGTTGGCATAAACGTCGCGAACCGTCGCGAACGTCGCCACCAGCATGGCCGACGCGCCCACTGCTTGAAGTAGACGGAAAGCGACAAAGGCCGGTGCAGTTGAAGACCAAGCTGCTCCCAGAGACGCAATGACGAAAGCCGTTGCGCCCGCAAGTAGAATTGGCCGTCGCCCGATTCTGTCTGAGAGCGGACCAAAAATCACCTGGCCCACGCCGAGCATCACCATATAGAGGCTCAACGTGAGTTGGATCATAGCGGGCGTCGTGTTCAGGATGCCGGGCATCGCTGAAACGACAGGGAGATAAATATCCATCGCCAGTGAAGCGAGGATGTCGAAAGGAGCCATCAGCAGCAGTGCTGCCGGCAGCGTATAGGCCCACGCGGGGCGTGTGGTGGTCATGACGAATCAACCCTCGATTAAGGAATACCGGGCGACGTCTGCTCGTCAGCAATCAGATGAGACTAGCCTTACAGAGCGCCGCAACAACAATACTGGTTGTTGCGGCTTACTTGTCTGCTGACTTGGAATTTCCCATCTGATTACTCCACGCTTACGAATATGAATTGCTACATTTTATCCGATTATCTTTTGCTTCGCAATGCGGCATGGGCGCACTCAGCGTTCCAGCCCCCTCTGCCGCCCTAACTGCCACGACACCGACCCGCCCTGCACGATGCCCATAACCTCGCGGCCGAGTTGGCGGTCGATGATCGGCCGCCACGGGACAAGGGTGAACTCATGGGATTTCTCGACCACGGCGAACTTGCCGCTCGATAGATGCACGGTTCCGGTAAACTTGCCGCTGACGCTCTCGCCGTCCGTGGCGGCGCGGAACGGCAGGCCCTTACTCAAAGCCATATCCGATCCGACGCCGGCTACCTCGCGCTCCCGCAGGATGGCGAGAAGGTTGCGCCGGTAGAAGACGCGGCTGTCCCGGCTGCGGGTGGCGTCGCCCTGTTCGATATGGTGCTCGCGGCGCTGGTCCATGGCTTCGCGGACTTGTTGCCCGAAGCCGGTTGGCGCAAGGTCGGCCGTCTCGCCGTGGATCAGCCGCCGGTCCAGCCAGGTCGCGCCGTCCGATCCGATCTGTTTGTTCAGATCGACCGGGGAAAGGACGCGAACGCTGGCCTGACTGTCTCGGCCGGCGTCATGGGCGGCGGCACGGCTGACCAGATCATCGGGGATGCGCCATTGGTCGGCGTCGATCCGCTCGACGATACCGGCCCGGCGTAGCGCCTCCAGCCGGCGCACATGGGCATCGACATAGCCCTCATAGTCGCCGCCTGGAACGCGGCACGTATAGGAAGAATAAACGCCCTTTTCACCCAAGTCCAACAGCTTTGGACCGCAGTTGACTCTTTCGACACCCCTGCGATGCAACCCAATCCGGCTGACGGGGAGCCAGCAACGCTGAAAATTTACCCTCCTCTTTCCCACTAGCGG
>NZ_QVMU01000058.1 GCF_003605645.1 Vibrio sinensis
AGTCAATAGGTCAATGTAAACGTCTTCACTGTTCAACAAGAATGTGTTGTAACCCGCTTCTTTCATCTTCTCAGCACGCTCTTCACGGCCAATCATCGATACTGTTTCAACTGCTTTAATGCGGAACGGTTCTGCTGGATAAGACATTCGTGTACTCCAAATTTATTTTCAATTAGTAAAGGAAGTTATTTATTCCGTGCTTCCTTTCGACGGGATTGATTTAAATTCATTTCTTTATCGAATGGAATACCCCAATTACTTTCCCAGCTAATGAATTTTGTACACAAAAAACAACATAATATATTGATTAAATATTTTGACACGTGACTATTATTTTTATCATTAATTCGATACATGGTTATTGTAATCGTATTTTTATTTTGATAGGAATCGCACAATTATAGTGATAGCAATCACATCAGCTGTGTAACAATGAGCGACAGCATCACATTTATCATGTGTAAAAAATAATACACATTAGCGAACACTACACTTTACCATTAGAGGAAAACAGATCTTAATAATTATATCCTCTAGAATAATGATGCTTACGTCTCATATAATACAAAAAATACGGGTTGTTTTATAAATACCATCGCAAACTATATAATAATAATAATTGCTATTTTTGATGCTTTTATAGCCAAATGAATTTAAAAATACTATTTTTAATATTTATCAGGAAAAATCACTTAATAAACCGGCTAAAAAACATGCAAGAACACATACTTTGGGACAGGTGTTCTGGCGAGTTTTTCATTAAACTAATGCAGAATTTTAATCACTGAGCAAACTTATCGCGTTGAGTGAAGCAAAAAAGTATGTGAGGGGGGAAAGCGAGGTCACATTAAATACACATATTTAACCTTCTGCTTTGCCCTGAGGACACAAAATCAGCATATCCCCTATGGCTAAGACTCAGTTAAATCAATTAAATACCTCAGTACATACCTAGGGCGTACCTAAGACATAGATAAGTTATGTGATTGGTAGTTACAAACGCAGCTTACATTACTGCTACTTCTGGGGGCACAGAGGGCTTTCCCCGATGAGAATGTAAATAAAACGGTCAATATACGACTTAGCACATCCATTACTGGCTTATCATTTGAATCTCTTGTCTAACCAGACATATACACTCATCAACGCTCAGAAGCTCTTCCTCAGCGATTTCCCGTACGATTTAAGTACCAAAGAGCAACAATTTCCTCGTTTAAGTGCCACTCAATGAGCCTACAAGATGATTGATACCTAAACCTAGTGTAGTGAGAGGTTTACTCACACAACTTTCCACAAAGCTAAGGTGTACCGTTTTATACCCAAGAAATATCAAGTTGCTAGGCGATATAGACAACAGTGATCGGCCAGGATGTTCGGTTCGAATGTTCGAATAATAGAGGATGGGGGGATCAACGATAATGAATAAACTAAAAAGGATGGCTGAAAAATTGAACGACAAAAAAGGCGCTTACGCGCCTTTAAAAATAATCAATTAGAATTAAACGAACAACTACCTTAGCTCGCTAATAGCTGACTGAGAATAATAACAACACCCCAAAGAACAACAAAACCTAGAACGAAATTACCACCTACAACACGGTAATGATGGCTTTCAGTGTGTATCTGTCTTGCTTTGATAACCATGGCAACAGGTAAGAAAAGCGCTAGAATAACCAGTGCAATTGCCGCATAACCCAATGCCATTATGAAGCCTTCTGGATAGAACAAGGCAAAACACAGCGGTGGGAAGTAAGTAATAACAGCAATTAATGCACGGTTACCTTTTAATTTTTCGTTCGTAGTATCACGAATGAAATCAAACAAACCTAAACTCACACCCAAGAAAGAAGTAATCAAAGCTAGATCAGCAAACAAACCGATGAACAGCGATAATTGCGAATCTTCCAGTGTTGCCGACAATGATGAAATCAAAGCATTCAACGTTGGATTTGCTGTTAGTTCAACTTGGCTAACAACGCCTAATGTACACAACAACCAAAGTACATAAATCGCTAGTGGCAAGCATGAACCAATGTACATAGACTTTTTAAGGTTTGGCGTGTTACCACCTAAATAAGCTACGATCGCTGGAATACTGCCGTGGAAACCAAATGAAGTAAATACAACGGGAAGCGAGGTTAAAATTAGCCCATGTTCAATAGGCATACTCGCTAAATAACCACCGCTAATATTTGGTGCAAGTGACATTAACACTAGAACCATTGCACCCATCATCAATGCAAATAAAACACGGTTCACTTTATCAACTAAGTGTGTACCAATCGCAACAACGCCAGCAACGATAATTGAGAAAACAACCGCACCAACACCAGGGTGAATCTCTAGCGAAAATACCGTTCTCACGCGTTCAGTTAACTGGGAACCACCACCTGCGATATATGCAGAACATAGAGAATAGAAAAGGAAGAGCATTGCAAAGCCGGCAATATATTTGCCTTTTTCGCCAAGAAACTGTTTTGCTAAAGTGTGTAATGTCGCCTTACTATCTGCATGCTGATGAACTTCCAACATTAATAACGATGTGTATGTCATTAATGCCCATAAAGCCAGCATAATAAAACATGATATGGTAAATCCCAATCCAGCAGAAACAATTGGTAGAGATAGCATACCTGCACCAATTGATGTACCAGCAATAATTAAACCACTGCCTATAACTTTCGACGTTCCTCCATTAGGAGTAGCGCCATCCATAATTTTCGTATCTGTCATAATATATATTCTTTTTCACGTTAGTTAATCATTGGTTATTATTTACAAGTGGAAATGTAATGTGTTTATATTCTAAATGTGTAGGGTTAAATATTATAAAATCAGAAAAATTTATAGTGTTGGAATAAAAACCCCCCTAATAAATTAGGGGGGTTTTAACGTTAATTATTATACGTATTCAAAACGTGCAGTAAAGAAACGCAACTGTTTAGGCTCGTATACAAACTCTAAACCTTTGATTTGGTCACGTTGTTGGTAAAGACGGATGATGCCTTCTGCTACAACGTCCATGTGTGCGTAAGTGTATACACGACGTGGAATAGTTAGACGTACTGTTTCTAGCATTGGACGGTGGTGATCACCGGTCACTTTGTTACGTCCAGCAGATACGATACCACGTTCCATTGTACGTA
>NZ_QVMU01000059.1 GCF_003605645.1 Vibrio sinensis
GTCAGGGAAAACTCATCTCAAGGCTCGCTTCCCGCTTAGATGCTTTCAGCGGTTATCGATTCCGAACTTAGCTACCGGGCAATGCCATTGGCATGACAACCCGAACACCAGAGGTTCGTCCACTCCGGTCCTCTCGTACTAGGAGCAGCCCCTTTCAATTTTCCAACGCCCACGGCAGATAGGGACCGAACTGTCTCACGACGTTCTAAACCCAGCTCGCGTACCACTTTAAATGGCGAACAGCCATACCCTTGGGACCGACTTCAGCCCCAGGATGTGATGAGCCGACATCGAGGTGCCAAACACCGCCGTCGATATGAACTCTTGGGCGGTATCAGCCTGTTATCCCCGGAGTACCTTTTATCCGTTGAGCGATGGCCCTTCCATACAGAACCACCGGATCACTATGACCTACTTTCGTACCTGCTCGAATTGTCATTCTCGCAGTTAAGCGGGCTTATGCCATTGCACTAACCACACGATGTCCAACCGTGTTTAGCCCACCTTCGTGCTCCTCCGTTACTCTTTGGGAGGAGACCGCCCCAGTCAAACTACCCACCAGGCACTGTCCGTAAYCCCGATAAGGGRCCAACGTTAGAACATCAAGCATACAAGGGTGGTATTTCAAGATTGCCTCCACACATACTGGCGTACGTGCTTCAAAGGCTCCCACCTATCCTACACATGTAGGGTCAATGTTCAGTGCCAAGCTGTAGTAAAGGTTCACGGGGTCTTTCCGTCTAGCCGCGGGTACACTGCATCTTCACAGCGATTTCAATTTCACTGAGTCTCGGGTGGAGACAGCGTGGCCATCATTACGCCATTCGTGCAGGTCGGAACTTACCCGACAAGGAATTTCGCTACCTTAGGACCGTTATAGTTACGGCCGCCGTTTACCGGGGCTTCGATCAAGAGCTTCGACCGAAGTCTAACCCCATCAATTAACCTTCCGGCACCGGGCAGGCGTCACACCGTATACGTCATCTTACGATTTTGCACAGTGCTGTGTTTTTAATAAACAGTTGCAGCCACCTGGTATCTGCGACTCCCAATAGCTCCATCCGCRAGGGACTTCACCGTCGAGAGCGTACCTTCTCCCGAAGTTACGGTACCATTTTGCCTAGTTCCTTCACCCGAGTTCTCTCAAGCGCCTTGGTATTCTCTACCCGACCACCTGTGTCGGTTTGGGGTACGATTCCTTATAATCTGAAGCTTAGAGGCTTTTCCTGGAAGCATGGCATCAATGACTTCACTACCGTAGTAGCTCGACATCGTATCTCAGCGTTAAYAAGAGTCCGGATTTACCTAAACTCTCCGCCTACGTACTTGAACCTGGACAACCGTCGCCAGGCCCACCTAGCCTTCTCCGTCCCCCCATCGCAATTATAAGAAGTACGGGAATATTAACCCGTTTCCCATCGACTACGCCTTTCGGCCTCGCCTTAGGGGTCGACTTACCCTGCCCCGATTAACGTTGGACAGGAACCCTTGGTCTTCCGGCGAGGGGGTTTTTCACCCCCTTTATCGTTACTCATGTCAGCATTCGCACTTCTGATACGTCCAGCATGCTTTACAACACACCTTCAACCGCTTACAGAACGCTCCCCTACCCAACATARTAAAYTATGTTGCCGCAGCTTCGGTTTATTACTTAGCCCCGTTACATCTTCCGCGCAGGCCGACTCGACTAGTGAGCTATTACGCTTTCTTTAAATGATGGCTGCTTCTAAGCCAACATCCTAGCTGTCTAAGCCTTCCCACATCGTTTCCCACTTAGTAATAATTTGGGACCTTAGCTGGCGGTCTGGGTTGTTTCCCTCTCCACGACGGACGTTAGCACCCGCCGTGTGTCTCCCGGATATTACTTACTGGTATTCGGAGTTTGCAAAGGGTTGGTAAGTCGGGATGACCCCCTAGCCTTAACAGTGCTCTACCCCCAGTAGTATTCGTCCGAGGCGCTACCTAAATAGCTTTCGGGGAGAACCAGCTATCTCCAGGTTTGATTGGCCTTTCACCCCTAGCCACAAGTCATCCGCTAATTTTTCAACATTAGTCGGTTCGGTCCTCCAATTGATGTTACTCAATCTTCAACCTGCCCATGGCTAGATCACCTGGTTTCGGGTCTAATTCTAGCAACTGTACGCCCAGTTAAGACTCGGTTTCCCTACGGCTCCCCTAAACGGTTAACCTTGCTACTAAAATTAAGTCGCTGACCCATTATACAAAAGGTACGCAGTCACRGGACGYAATGCCYGCTCCTACTGCTTGTACGTACACGGTTTCAGGTTCTATTTCACTCCCCTCACAGGGGTTCTTTTCGCCTTTCCCTCACGGTACTGGTTCACTATCGGTCAGTCAGTAGTATTTAGCCTTGGAGGATGGTCCCCCCATATTCAGACAGGATAACACGTGTCCCGCCCTACTCGTTTTCACCTAATATGCGTTGCCGGTTACGGGGCTATCACCCTGTRTCGCACAACTTTCCAGAAGTTTCACCTGACGCATAAAACGCTTAAGGGCTAATCCAATTTCGCTCGCCGCTACTTTCGGAATCTCGGTTGATTTCTCTTCCTCGGGGTACTTAGATGTTTCAGTTCCCCCGGTTCGCCTCACACACCTATGTATTCAGTGTGTGATACCTGCTTATGCAGGTGGGTTTCCCCATTCAGAAATCCCAGACTCAAATGGTTATTACTACCTAATCTGGGCTTATCGCAAGTTATTACGTCTTTCATCGCCTCTGACTGCCAAGGCATCCACCGTGTACGCTTAGTCACTTAACCATACAACCCGAAGGAGTTTCGTTAAACAACCAAGTTGTCTCTCTATTTTATGAGTGAGAGACGTTCGATTTTGCCGGACTCAATTTCGAATAATCATCTCTAGGAGATGATATTGCCAAGAACACTTGAATGTG
>NZ_QVMU01000060.1 GCF_003605645.1 Vibrio sinensis
GTAAAGAGAGTCGTGTAAAATATCGAGTTCGCACATTTTGTTGTCTGATTATTGATTTTTGGCGAAACCATTTGATCATATGACAAGATGTGTATCTACCTTAACTTAATGATTTTGATAAAAATCATTAGGGGATTCATCAGTGCTTTGTATGCTTTGTATGCTTTGTATGCCTATGGTTATGCATAAAAATCCCAGTGATAAGAGTATTTATCACTGGGATTTTTATGCCCTTTTGGGCTTTTGAATGGAGGAAAATCACATGAAAATTATTAATATTGGAGTTTTAGCTCATGTTGATGCGGGAAAAACTACCTTAACAGAAAGCTTATTATATAACAGTGGAGCGATTACAGAATTAGGAAGCGTGGACAGAGGTACAACGAAAACGGATAATACGCTTTTAGAACGTCAGAGAGGAATTACAATTCAGACGGCGATAACCTCTTTTCAGTGGAAAAATACTAAGATAAACATCATAGACACGCCAGGACATATGGATTTTTTAGCAGAAGTATATCGTTCATTATCAGTATTAGATGGGGCAATTCTACTGATTTCTGCAAAAGATGGCGTACAAGCACAAACTCGTATATTGTTTCATGCACTTAGGAAAATAGGTATTCCCACAATCTTTTTTATCAATAAGATTGACCAAAATGGAATTGATTTATCAACGGTTTATCAGGATATTAAAGAGAAACTTTCTGCGGAAATTGTAATCAAACAGAAGGTAGAACTGCATCCTAATATGCGTGTAATGAACTTTACCGAATCTGAACAATGGGATATGGTAATAGAAGGAAATGATTACCTTTTGGAGAAATATACGTCTGGGAAATTATTGGAAGCATTAGAACTCGAACAAGAGGAAAGCATAAGATTTCATAATTGTTCCCTGTTCCCTGTTTATCACGGAAGTGCAAAAAACAATATAGGGATTGATAACCTTATAGAAGTGATTACGAATAAATTTTATTCATCAACACATCGAGGTCAGTCTGAACTTTGCGGAAAAGTTTTCAAAATTGAGTATTCGGAAAAAAGACAGCGTCTTGCATATATACGTCTTTATAGTGGCGTACTGCATTTGCGAGATTCGGTTAGAATATCGGAAAAGGAAAAAATAAAAATTACAGAAATGTATACTTCAATAAATGGTGAATTATGTAAAATCGATAAGGCTTATTCCGGGGAAATTGTTATTTTGCAGAATGAGTTTTTGAAGTTAAATAGTGTTCTTGGAGATACAAAGCTATTGCCACAGAGAGAGAGAATTGAAAATCCCCTCCCTCTGCTGCAAACGGCTGTTGAACCGAGCAAACCTCAACAAAGGGAAATGTTACTTGATGCACTTTTAGAAATCTCCGACAGTGACCCGCTTCTGCGATATTATGTGGATTCTGCGACACATGAAATCATACTTTCTTTCTTAGGGAAAGTACAAATGGAAGTGACTTGTGCTCTGCTGCAAGAAAAGTATCATGTGGAGATAGAAATAAAAGAGCCTACAGTCATTTATATGGAAAGACCGTTAAAAAAAGCAGAGTATACCATTCACATCGAAGTTCCACCGAATCCTTTCTGGGCTTCCATTGGTCTATCTGTAGCACCGCTTCCATTAGGGAGCGGAGTACAGTATGAGAGCTCGGTTTCTCTTGGATACTTAAATCAATCGTTTCAAAATGCAGTTATGGAGGGGATACGCTATGGCTGTGAACAAGGATTGTATGGTTGGAATGTGACGGACTGTAAAATCTGTTTTAAG
This sequence comes from Vibrio sinensis, assembly GCF_003605645.1. Lineage (GTDB taxonomy): Bacteria > Pseudomonadota > Gammaproteobacteria > Enterobacterales > Vibrionaceae > Vibrio > Vibrio sinensis. The sequence continues at coordinate 1,769 of NZ_QVMU01000060.1, forward strand.
TATGGCTTATACTATAGCCCTGTTAGTACCCCAGCAGATTTTCGGATGCTTGCTCCTATTGTATTGGAACAAGTCTTAAAAAAAGCTGGAACAGAATTGTTAGAGCCATATCTTAGTTTTAAAATTTATGCGCCACAGGAATATCTTTCACGAGCATACAACGATGCTCCTAAATATTGTGCGAACATCGTAGACACTCAATTGAAAAATAATGAGGTCATTCTTAGTGGAGAAATCCCTGCTCGGTGTATTCAAGAATATCGTAGTGATTTAACTTCCTTTACAAATGGACGTAGTGTTTGTTTAACAGAGTTAAAAGGGTACCATGTTACTACCGGTGAACCTGTTTGCCAGCCCCGTCGTCCAAATAGTCGGATAGATAAAGTACGATATATGTTCAATAAAATAACTTAGTGTATTTTATGTTGTTATATAAATATGGTTTCTTGTTAAATAAGATGAAATATTTTTTAATAAAGATTTGAATTAAAGTGTAAAGGAGGAGATAGTTATTATAAACTACAAGTGGATATTGTGTCCTGTATGTGGAAATAAAACACGATTAAAGATAAGGGAAGATACTGAATTAAAAAAATTCCCCCTCTATTGTCCGAAATGCAGACAAGAAAATTTAATTGAAATAAAGCAGTTCAAAGTAACTGTGATTACAGAGCCAGACGCAAAGACGCAGAGCCCTGAGGGATCCCCTCATAATTTCCCCAAAGCACAACCATGTTTGAATAGATTTTGAGCAAGCAGGGTTGCAGCCGCGAGCAAGTCTTCCCTCGTTATTGTGTAGCCAGAATGCCGCAAAACTTCCATCCCTAAGCGCACTGTTG
>NZ_QVMU01000007.1 GCF_003605645.1 Vibrio sinensis
AAGCGTCAAAATCAGCCCGATTTACAAAAATTTATGACAACTGCTATAATTTAAGCTCATAAAGAGAAATTATTAACCTAACCCACTGTTAAAATTAGAGTTTGTCGACAGGCGTCAAAATTTAGGTCCTAAAAATTTTCCAAGGGTGTAATTACATGGGGAAAACGTATGATGGTTTACACCGCATCAGTTTCCTCATTAATGAGCAAGGTGTTATCGAACACGTGTTCAATAAATTCAAAACCAAAGATCATCACGACGTCGTGCTGAACTACTTTAAGCAGCAAGCTTAGACTTTCCAAGCATCAGCATCACAAGTGTCGTACTTTGAAAAAACGACGCGATAAAAGGTAGCGAATGCTATTTCTTTGTATTTAATGCTCACTGAATACAGAAAATATAAATATAAGCCCCTCAATAACAAATTATTGAGGGGCTTATATTTTAAACGACCAATTAACTATTTAAACGACGAACTTGTTTAGAACCTCATTTTGTTCACTTACATGCCCTTTTTGTACATCGAGAGCTTCTTGTGAGCGAATAGATGTACTCGCCACATCAGTCGATAAATCTTTGATTTTCAGTGTATTCGCATTAATCTCTTCCGCAACTAAGCTTTGCTCTTCAGCGGCTGAAGCGATTTGAATATTCATATCTGTAATACGTTGGATCATCTCTCTTATCACCTGCAAAGAGACTTCCGCTTCATGAGCTTTCTCTACAGCGATGATCGCGGTACTTTTACTTTCACTCATCGCAGCAGAAACGGAGCTAGCTCCGGATTGTAGCTGCTCAATCATAGCTCTAATTTGCGTAGTCGATTCCTGAGTTCTTTGTGCTAGCGTTCGAACTTCGTCAGCCACAACCGCAAAACCTCGGCCAGATTCCCCAGCTCGAGCCGCCTCTATCGCTGCATTCAATGCCAGAAGATTCGTTTGATCGGCAATGCCATTAATGACTTCTAGAATCGTTTCAATATTGCCAGCCGATGTCTCTAGTCCTTTCACCTCATCAACGGCTTGGTCAATACGAGTAGAAAGTTGACCAATTGAATCAGCAGTATCGCCCACAACTTTAGAACCAGACAGAGAGGCTTGTTCTGCTTGTTCTACTGCGGATGATGCACTATGAGCATGGTTGGCAACTTCTGTCGCCGTCACCGACATTTCATGCATTGCGGTCGCAAGTTGCTCGAGTTCTTCAAGCTGAGTTTGTACCGCATCAGAGCAGGCTTGCGCACCAGCGACCGTCACCTCAGTACCCTCTAAGATTTTTGCACTCAGCACTTTTGACTGAATTAATTGGTCTTGCAACGTCTGTGTAAACTGATTAAAGCCTTTAGCCAGTTCGGCAAACTCAGGATCAGTATTGGTATCAAGACGTTTGGTTAAATCCCCATTTCCTGAAGCCACATCTTGAATTGCTGTATTTAATTCTGATAAAGGAAGCATCAATTTACGAAGTAATAGCAGTAGTACGATGATACTGAGTACAACACCAATCAAGGCATACATGATGGCATTACTGCGCATCTCATCAATGGCTGCATATACTATCGATTCATCGACAATGGCGCCAACATACCAATTTTCAGATGGAATTTTAGAAAAACGAACTAAGAAATCATGGCCATCTTGTGTAAAACGTTGGTTCTTACTACCCAGTTCAACATTTGGCAAATAGCTTGAGAAAGGCTGACCATTATATTTTGAGTCATGATGAGCGATAATAGTGCCGTCAGCGGAAACCAAGAACAAATAACCAGCATCGAACAAGTTAACCGAGTTCACCAAGTCCGCAAGCCCCGTCAGTTCCATATCAAATACTGAAGCACCAACAAACAAATTATTGACCTTCATCGGTACGGCAATAGAGACAATCATTGCTTTGGTCGCTGAATCTACATATGGCGTCGTTACCAATAGCTTTTGCTTTTGTTTCGATTCGATATACCAAGGACGAGTTCTCGGATCAAAATCATCACCTTGCTCCCAACCATCATTGTTCTCAATAAGCTTACCGTCACTTTCGTAACCTAATGCTGCACTGATAAAAGTGTTCTTAATTATTGGGGTTTCGATGATTTGTCCGATATAGTCGCGATCATAGTGGTCAAGCTGAAATATTTGAGTCGTAGACGCTGCTAATGATTTTTTGCTTTCCATTTCGGAAACAACTGTATACTGCACTCCCTCAACCATTTCGGTTAAGCTCGTTTCGATAAGCGCTTCCACTTCATGTTTGGTGGATGATAACTGCTGGATAGAAAGCAACGATACCGTCACCAACAATAATAGTGATGATGCCACTACAATCTTTTGACTAAACTTCATAAGTCCTCACACTGTACTGAGATAACTTCACAATGCTCATTGAACCTGAATATATTTGTGTAGAAACATAGCTACATAAAAAGAAGAACATAGTGAGGTGATAATTTGCCATATACGATACTTCATACCGATAATGGGTGCACTAGTTTTCATAAGTATGCTTGTTTCAAATTCGACCTATTACGCAATTCTTTCATTAACTTGATTCTTACAATTGACTCCCAATTCAACATAGTCTCAACAATATATGTGTATGGCTTCACGAAAAATAAGCAAAAAAAACCACTTGCTCAAAGCAAGTGGCTTAAATTCAACTCTCACCCATTATTCTTAGTGACAGCTAACTTTCGGTCATAGCACTACACAATAAACTTATTAAGAATATCATTCTGTTCTTGAACATGATCTTTTTGAATATTCAAGGTCTCTTGCGAGCTTAGTGCTGCATGAGCAACTTCACTAGATAAATCCTTTATTCTTAGTGTGTTACAGTTAATCTCTTCAGCAACTAAGCTTTGTTCTTCTGCTGCCGATGCAATTTGAATATTCATATCCGTAATGCATTGAATAGCTTCGCGAATCGCTTGCAATGATTGCTCTGCATCTTGTGCTCTATCAACCGCAATAGCCGCGGTATTCTTACTTTCACTCATCGCTGTAGAAACCGAGCTTGCGCCAGCTTGAAGTTGCTCGATCATCGTACGAATTTGTGTCGTCGATTCTTGAGTACGTTTCGCCAATGTGCGAACTTCATCGGCTACCACAGCAAAACCACGACCAGATTCTCCGGCGCGAGCTGCTTCAATCGCCGCATTCAAAGCGAGAAGGTTAGTTTGATCAGCAATACCATTGATCACTTCGAGAATCGTCTCAATGTTACCTGCTGATGTCTCTAGACCTTTTACTTCTTCAACTGCTTGGTCAATACGTAGAGAAAGATGACTTATAGAATCAGCCGTATCGCCTACCACTTTTGATCCATCTAATGAAGACTGTTCAGCCTCTTTAACGGCAGAAGAAGCACTGTGTGCATGGTTAGCGACTTCTGTTGCTGTCACCGACATTTCATGCATTGCTGTTGCCAATTGTTCAAGCTCTTCTAACTGAGTTTGTACTGCTTCAGAACAAGATTGGGCACCTGCAACGGTGACTTCTGTTCCTTCCAAGATATTAACACTCAATGCTTTTGACTGAATAAGCTGCGCTTGTAACGTCTCGGTAAACTGGTTGAACCCTTTTGCAAGTTCAGCAAACTCCGGATCCGTATTGGTATCTAGACGCTTAGTTAAATCACCGTTACCTGAAGCAACACCCTGAATAGCGACATTTAATTCAGCTAGTGGACGCATCAGTTTTTGAATCAGTAATAGTAATACGATGATGCTTAGTACAACACCGGCCAATGCATAAACAATTGCGTTGGTACGCATCTCGCCAATAGTCGCGTATGCTATAGACTCATCAACAATGGCACCAACGTACCAATTTTCAGATGGGATCTTAGAGAATCGTACGGAGAAATCATGGCCATCTTTAGTAAAGCGTTGATTACCAACTTCAAGGTCGATACCTGGTAGATAACTCGCGAAAGATTGACCATTCAATTTAGAATCATGATGAGCAATAATGGTTCCTTCAGACGATACGAGGAATAAATAACCTGCATCAAACAAGTTAACCGAGTTAACCAACTCAGCAAGACCTGAAAGATCCATATCAAACGTCGAAGCACCAATGAACTGACCTTGGTCAATCACAGGAACACCAATCGAAACAATGATCGAGCGTGTTGCAGGATCTAAATACGGTGACGTCACCAAAAGGCTTCTTGTTTGTTTCGCGTCGATATACCAAGGACGAGTGCGAGGATCAAAATCGGCACCCGGTTCCCAGCCATCGGTATTCTCAACAAATTTACCATCACTCTCATAACCAAGTGCAGCACCAACAAAAGTATTCTTTAAAATTGGGGTTTCTACAACTCGAGCGACATACTCACGATTGCCATGGTTTAATTGGAATATCTCAGCCGTTGATGCGGCGAGTGATTTCTTGCTTTCCATTTCAGAAACAACCGTGTTTCTTACTCCATCGATCATTTCCGTCAAACTAGTTTCGATCAGTGCTTCCACTTCATGTTTGGCTGACGACAATTGTTGAATAGAAAGTAATGACACCGTGACTAATAATAGAGTCGACGACGCCGCTACAATCTTTTGACTAAACTTCATAAATCCTCACACTAAATATTGTGACCTACCCACTAGATTTATCGACTATCAACACTGTGAATTTCGAAATAAAATCAATTAAATAAGGTAAATATTAATCCCATACAATATTACATACCAAAAAAAACCACACGCCTTTTAGACGTGAGGTTTTTTGCAAATTCGCATTATTTTTATTCAGGAATGATTTATCACATCATCATCTTGACTCGGTAGGGCATTCCAAACCGCTTTCACTAAGGTTGCTAGAGGGATAGCGAAAAACACACCCCAGAAGCCCCAAAGGCCACCAAACACAAGAACCGCAACAATAATAGCCACTGGATGTAAGTTCACCGCCTCAGAGAAAAGAACCGGTACTAAAACGTTACCATCAAGGGCTTGAATTATGCCATAAGCGATTAAAAGCCAATAAAATTGAGGTTCTAAACCCCATTGGAAAAGACCAACTATTGCAACGGGTACTGTTACGGCTGCCGCGCCAATATAAGGGATTAGCACCGAAAAGCCTACTGCAACAGCAAGTAATACCGAATAACGCAAGTCAAGTATGGCAAATGTCACATAACTCACACCACCAACGATGAGGATTTCCATCACCTTGCCACGAATATAATTTGAGATTTGCTCGTTCATTTCATCCCAAACCTTAGTCGCAAGCTTTCTATTGCGAGGTAATACCCCACTAGCAAGACGAATCATTTCCTTTTTGTCTTTTAGTAAAAAGAAAATCAACAATGGAACTAAGATCAAATACACCGCCAATGTCGCAAGGCTAACTAATGAAGCCAAGGAACCTTTAACAACTGTTTCACCCACACTAATAACTTGGTTTTTAATGTTAGTGACCACCGACTCTACAATCTGAAAATCAGCGAGTTCTGGGTGCTTTTTCGGTAGATCAGCAATAAAGTGCTGTAAACCGGTATACATACTTGGGATGTCATTAATTAAATTGCCTACTTGCGCCCAAATAGTCGGGACTAATCCGAGCAAAGCGACCAGCATGACACTAAAGAATGTCAAAATAACCAAGATGACCGAAAGCGTTCTAGGCACGCCTAATTTAGACAATTGAGCAACAGGCCACTCGAGTAAATAAGCCAATACAATCGCCACCAGCAGCGGCGCAATCAAATTGCCAAAAAAGTAAATTGTAATAAAGCCGACTAATAATATAGCCACCAAACTCACAGCATGGGGATCAGAGAAGCGTCTCTGATACCAGCGGGTCACCATTTCAAACATTCAATAACGGTCCTTTGGTCACTTGCAAACAGTAGTATCTACCTTTCTCCTGACGCCGAACATCAAATGCTTGCCGGTGAAGAAAACTTTCAATATCTGATAGTGAACTTAAATCTGAGATAAGAATTTGACTTTGTTGTTCTGGCAACAATGTCATTACGTGACGCTTAGCGAGTAATAACGCCATCGGACAACGCTCAGTGCGCAAGTCTAAAACGGTCACTTCCATCTTCAAGTACAGTTCCTATCAAAAGATAAGGTATTGTATAGTGTTTTTTACACATCGTCAGGGGAAATGAAAAAAAGCCGGAGAGTATCTCTTTTCAAAAATGTTATTCATTGCATAGCTCGAAATTACGATAATAAAAATGAGGGCACACTATTTACTGACCGCACAAAGCCTAGATACATTTTTATTATTTCTTTCATAAGGATGAACAAGAAGCTTACTGGGTGATATGATGATTAAGTGAAACCATCTTCGCGAAAACGTGTCAAATGGGTATAGAAAAATGGAGTTCTACATAAATAATGTTTAAACGTACGCGCTCACTTGTTTGCCTTAGTCTTGCCGCCACTTTTGCTTTTCCGGCGCCAATTTACGCGAACAACATTGAATTACCTGATATAGGCACTGCTGCAAGCGGTACACTCACCATTGCACAAGAGATGCAGTATGGGGATGCTTACATGCGTATGCTTCGCAATAACCAACCCATTGTCAGTGATCCGGTGCTAAATGAATATATCGATACGTTAGGCCATCGCTTAGTCGCTCATGCTAATGATGTAAAAACTCCGTTCACTTTCTTTATGATCCGTGACCGTAACATTAACGCTTTCGCCTTTTTTGGTGGTTATGTTGCTCTTCATTCTGGTCTATTTCTTCATGCCCAATCGGAAAGTGAATTGGCCTCTGTGGTAGCACACGAAATCGCTCACGTAACACAACGTCACTTAGCGCGAAGCATGGAAGACCAAGCTCGTCGTTCGCCAGCGACTATCGCGGCATTAGCAGGGTCATTATTACTTGCCATCGCGGCTCCAGAAGCGGGGTTAGCCGCTATTACCGCAACTACGGCTGGTAATGCACAGAGTCAAATAAACTATACTCGTAGCAATGAAAAAGAAGCTGACCGCTTTGGTATCACCACCTTGGCAAAATCAGGCTTTGATGTTCAAGCGATGCCACGCTTTTTTGGTCGTCTTGCCGATGAATATCGTTACGCAAGTAAGCCACCACCAATGCTATTGACTCACCCACTTCCTGAAGACCGAATTACCGATAGCCGTGCCCGAGCTCAAGGATATCCACCACATAGAGTTCAACCCTCTCTTGACTATCATTTAGCCCGTTCACGTATCGTTGCACGATATGCAGGCATCGATTCGAAAGCAGCAAAAGATTGGTTTGACCGCACCGAAAAGCGTGCTGCCCCATCTATTCATCCCGCTTTCGATTACGGGCGAGCACTGGTGTTACTTGATAACAATCAGCTTGAACAAGCCAACGCCATATTGCAGCCGTTACTGGCCAATGATCCCAACAACAAGTTTTATATCGATGCATTAACCGATCTGTATATAGCGCAGAATAAAGCCGATACCGCGTTAAGCATGCTGACAAAAGCGATGAAAACCAATCCAAACAATGCGGTATTAGAAATAAACTACGCGAACACGCTCATTAAGCTAGAAAAATATCAAGAAGCTATTCGAGCTTTGCAACGTTATACCCACGATCACCCAAATGATGTCAATGGATGGCACTTATTATCCGAAGCCAGTATTCGTATTGGAGATAGCGATGAAGATCTTGCTGCCCGAGCCGAAATTTTGGCGCTTAAAGCAAATTGGAACAAGGCGATACAGTATTATACTGAAGCTAGCCAATTAGCTGAGTTAGGCAGTTTAAAACAAGCCAGATACGATGCGAGAATTGATCAGTTAATGGTTCAACGTGACAGATTCCTCGCATTACAATAATTAAAAACGTTAAAACAATTAAAATGGAGAAAAACGTATGTCAGTCGTGATTTATCACAATGCTCGCTGCTCAAAAAGCCGTCAAACCTTAGCGCTACTAGAAGAAAAAAACATAACACCTGAGATCGTGCTTTACCTAGATACTCCCCCAAGTGTGGAAACGTTAAAAACACTTTTTACACAATTAGAACTGAGCAATGTTCGCGACATGATGCGCACTAAAGAAGCCATTTATAAAGAGCTTGAATTGGGTGAAGCAACTGATGAGCAACTGTTCAGCGCCATGGCTGAAAACCCAAAGCTTATTGAACGTCCTATCGTCGTTACCAATGGCAAGGCTCGTCTCGGTCGCCCACCAGAGCAAGTACTAGAGATTCTATGAGTTGCCAACTCATTGTTCTGTATTACAGTCGGCACGGAAATACCCGTGCCCTCGCAAGACAAATTGCTCGCGGTATTGAAACGGTACCCAATTGCGAGGCGTTATTACGCACCGTTGAAGAATTCAATGCAGAAGATACCGCGCAAGACCCTATTATAACGCTGAATGAACTCGCTCAATGCGATGGACTGGCATTAGGTAGCCCGGTTTGGTTTGGTAATATGGCTGCACCACTCAAGCACCTTTGGGATCAAACCACCGGTTTATGGATATCCGGTTCATTGATCGATAAGCCAGCTTGTGTGTTTAGCTCTTCATCTTCAATGCATGGTGGACAAGAAACCACATTACAAAGTATGCACCTACCACTACTGCACCACGGGATGATGATACTCGGAATTCCTTACTCTGAACCTGAATTACATACCACACGCAGTGGAGGGACTCCCTATGGTGCGACTTCTGTTAATTCGACATCACAGAGACTAACTCCTGAGGAGAGCAAGCTCGCGCAACGTTTAGGCCAACGCCTAGCGCGAACTGCATTGAAATTAAAGGACGATTAAGCATGCAGGAAATGCAACCTAGAACAAAACTCTTTCGCCTCATGGCCATATTCGGCAACTTGGGGTTACTCGCATGGATTGCGCTATGGCAGCTCTCTTTATCCCCTCATCCACATATCACCAACAGCACGACATTAGCGATTGCTTGGTGTATTCCATTATTACTTCCTCTTCCCGGCATTCTTGCAGGTAAACCCTATACCCATGCTTGGGCAAACTTTGTATTAATGCTCTATTTTTTACATGGGTTTACTATCTTATATATCGATGGCGGTGAACGTTGGTTAGCTGTGGTCGAACTCTTACTTGTCACACTGGCATTTATTGGCAATATTCTTTATGCCCGCAGCCGAGGAAAAGAGTTGGGACTCAAACTTACGCGATTATCCGAAGTCGAAAAACAAGAAAAAAAACGTTTCGAATCTAAAGAATAATGTTCGCTTAAATAAAAAAGGTCTGACAATGTCAGACCTTTTTTATTTCCATATGAGAACGTTAGTGAATTACAACGTCATGCTATCTTGAATACCATCCACAGGTTCCGCTTCCTGTTCAGTCACTTCCGTAAGCACAGGAACTGTAGCCGGCGCGCCATTCCACTCATAAAGTAAAATAGTTTCTCCAACGGGCACGACAGCGGGTTTAGCCTCAACGGAAGCCGCTTCAGAATTAGCACTATTCGCTACAGGCTGAGTTGCTTCAATTACTGGCTCAATTTTTTGAGGTTCAATCGCCGGAACTTCAATGACAGGATCTAAACGCGTCACATCTAACATTCGGCTTAACTGTTGCTCGAATTCACTAGAAGAAGTCAGTAGGTGAACCTTAAAGGTCACTTGTTGGCCTTGAATCGTCAAAATATCTAATGACGCAACAGAACTCAATTTCTTCAACTGTTCTTCCAACAAGAAGAAGTCAACCGCGTTACCAAGATCAACAAACCGAATCTTCACCGCTTCTGATGATTCATCTGCCAATACAACCGCATTATTTTTTGCATAATATTGGCTGATCTGATCAATCATCTGATTCGCAGAATCGACACCTTGAGCCGAGCCTGACATTGGTGCTTGGCGTGTTACGCCAATTGTATTAGGCTTTTGGTCGTAAAGAGTCCAGCGTAATGTATCTCCTTGCGCACGAACGACCATCACTGCATCGACAGGATAACGTTGACTTGCAGCGCCAACTGGTTGAGCAAAGCCCCCCCATAAATCAGAGACATTAATCCCAGTCGCATCATCAAAATCACCCACAGGCAATGTCAAAGGCAGCCCGCGGTCTTCTGCTTGTTGTTTAATGTGCTGCAAAGTGCTGGATGACGAATCTTCCCATGCAATAGAACGATCATTTTGAGTTTCTTCAACCAACCAAACCAAAATATTGGCACGCTCTGCAGGCCAAATAGGCAACTTTGCCTGACCTAATAAGGTCTGAATTTGTGGCTTACTAAAGACCAATTGCATGGTTTTTTGGTTATTAATCTGTCCATAGCTCATTTGGGAAAGGTATTGTGAATTTTGGCTTAGCGCTTTTTTCACGACATCATTATCCAAAGCGCTTCGATCACCAGATGCTCGAACAATGATTTCTTTCATTCCGTCGACGCGAGCTTGTGCATCGGCGTTCTTTACATTTTGCTCAAGAACGACTTCTGTACGATATAAGTCAACATTAGTCATCGCCATCGCTGGCAAGCTAACTAATGTGAACAACGCTAAATAACGCATACTTTTCCTAGTGTCTGTTTCATAGTTGCGACGGTGATGATAAGCAACTATTCCAACAGGAGCAACAACAGGCGTCAGAATTTGCTTTTTGATTGTCCAATCTATCAATAAATAAAATATTCATAAAATTTTGATTTTTTTGATCTAGTTCAGAATGTAATCGTTTGCCATGATGATAGAATCCCGCGATTTTATTTATGAAGACCGGTTTGCTCTTCTGTTTGCCACCCAAAGGAATAACAATATGAAAACTGCCATTCAAGGTGCACAAATGCTGTTCGTCGCATTTGGTTCACTGGTTTTGGTTCCACTTCTTACAGGACTTGATCCTAGCGTAGCTTTATTTGGTGCTGGTATTGGTACTCTTATTTTCCAGTTTATTACCCGCCGATCAGTTCCAATTTTCCTAGCTTCTTCTTTCGCATTTATTGCACCAATTATGTATGGCGTACAAACATGGGGCATTCCATCTACCATGGGCGGCTTAATGGCTGCGGGTGTTGTCTATGTTGGTCTAGGAGCTTTGATTAAGGTTCGTGGCGTAGAAATTATTCACAGAATCTTGCCTCCTGTTGTCGTTGGTCCTGTCATCATGGTTATTGGTTTAGGTCTTGCTGAAACAGCTGTTCATATGGCACAAGGTAAAACGGGTGACGGTGCTGTACAGCTAATTGATGCCGGCATTGCTATGTGGATTGCAGCAATATCTCTAACTACGACAGTGGTCATTAGCATTTTTGCTAAAGGCTTCCTGAAACTGGTTCCTATCTTTGGCGGTATTGTTGCTGGTTATGTAGCTAGCTTTTTCTTCGGCGTGTTGGACTTTACACCAATCCAACAAGCAGCATGGCTTGCGCTACCGAACTTCACTTATCCTGAATTCAATATCAATGCGATTTTATTCATGATCCCTGTTGCTATCGCTCCTGCGGTTGAGCACGTTGGCGATATGTTAGCTATCTCTAACGTTACAGGTAAAAACTACCTGAAGAAGCCAGGTCTACATCGCACTATCGCAGGTGACGGATTCGCAACAATCGCAGCATCTATGTTCGGCGCTCCGCCAAATACCACTTACTCAGAAGTAACGGGTGCTGTAATGCTAACTAAAGCATTTAACCCAGTCATCATGACATGGGCTGCTATTACCGGTATCGTTCTTGCGCTAGTTGGAAAACTAGGTGCGATTCTTCAAACAATTCCAGTGCCTGTAATGGGCGGTATCATGATTCTTCTGTTTGGTACTATCGCTGCCGTTGGTCTAAATACTTTAATCCATAATAAAGTTGACCTACATAAGTCTCGTAACCTTGTGATTGTTGCTATCACACTGGTATTCGGTATCGGTGGTATGTCTTTTGGTATCGGTGAGTTCAGCCTACAAGGCATCAGCTTATGCGGTATCGTTGCGATTTTCCTAAACCTAGTTCTTCCACACGACTTAGGTGAAAACCACGTGGTGGACAACGCTCAAATGGAAGAAGGCACAAAGTAATCTAGCCCCATTCTCATTAGCTCAATTACAACTGCTCATAGCTGTAGTTTAGAAAAGCTGTGGTTTAGAATTAACAACCAAAACGCCCGTCTAGCGGGCGTTTTTTATAGTTCAGATCATATTGTTCATTGAGTCTCACTGACACAGTGAAGCAAAACTTCCTCGCGTTAACGTAGCTAAATCTTGAGGAGCAAGTTCGATTTCTAATCCTCGCTTACCAGCACTGACGCAAATCGTTTCTTGAGATACAGCGGTTTCATGAATAAATGTTGGTAATAGTTTCTTTTGTCCTAAAGGACTAATACCTCCAACGACATAACCCGTAACTTTCTGGGCAATGTCCGAGTCTGCCATTTCAGCTTTTTTAGCTTTAGCTGCTTTCGCCGCCAATTTTAAATTCAATTTCAACTCAACCGGGATGACAGCTACTGCTAGTTTTTTCGGATCGTCATTCAAACAAAACAACAAAGTTTTGAACACTTTCTTAGGGTCTTGTCCTAGCAACTCTGCCGCTTCTAAGCCATAACTAGCAGCACGCGGATCATGTTCATATTGATGAATAGTATGAATAATTTTATTTTTCTTAGCGAGTTTGATCGCTGGAGTCATAAGCTCCTCCAGAATTTACAAAGACAAAAAAAGACGCTGTATCAATACAGCGCCTTTAGTTAATGCGAACTTTCTGTTCTAGTCAAACCCTTGTGTATAGGTTTACACAACCTTGACCTAATTACGTATACGTAATCCTTTAAGCCGCATTAGTTGCAACTACAGCGACTTATTTATAAACAATCTCACCCGATGGAGCGAACTTGTTTACATCAACAGGGCTGTTTGCTTCTAGGAAATCTTTTAGCACTTCAGCATCAACAAAGCCCGTATTTACATAGCCAGGGTGATCAGAAATTTTTGGATAGCCATCACCACCAGCTGCGTTGTAGCTTGGTACAGTGAAACGATACATTTGGTCTAAACGCAATTGTTTTCCACCAATATACACATTCGATACTTTACCGTTTTCAACCGTCATAGAAAGGCCAGCAAACTGAGCATACGCACCTGAATCAGCAGGCTTAGTTCCCACTACATTTAGGTAATCTAAAACTTCTTGGCCATTCATATCAGTATAAGTAAGAATGTTTGCAAAAGGTTGAACCGTCAATACGTCTTTGTATGTGACATCACCCGCTTCAATAGAGTCACGAACGCCACCAGAGTTCATCACAGCAAAGTCTGCTTTCGCACGTTGCATGTGTGAAGCTGCAATCAGACGACCTAAATTCGTTTGTTCAAAGCGAACGATATTGCGGTCACCCACTAACAAACCGTTAGTTTCCGCAATCTTAACGTTTAATTGGTCTTGCCCTTTCTCTTGGTAAGGACGAAGAAATTCTAGTAATTCAGCATCTTGAGCAATTTCATCAGCAACCAATACGCGTTTCTTCTCACCGTTAACTTTCACTTTTTTCTTCAAGTTAACCGGGATCAAATCGTAGCTGACCATCTCCAATTCGCCATTGCGGAACTCATAATCTGCACGGCCAACATACTTACCCCACTCGTGAGCTTGAACGATGTATGTGCCGTTTTGAATATCTGGTTTACACTCATCGCCTGGTTGGAAGTCCATATTAACTACGTTAGGGCTTTCCATACATACAGGTTCTTGAGAGTGACCGCCAACGATCATATCTAAATCGCCTTCATTCAGATAACGCGCTAACGTAACATCACCAGGTGCATTAATACCACGGTTACCATCTTCGTAATGGCCCATGTGCGTCACAGCAAAAATCAGATCCGGTTTTTCCGTTTCTTTAATTTCAGCAATAAGCTTCTTCGCTTCAACTTTTGGATCTCTAAACTCGACGCCACCAATGTATTCTGGGTTACCAATTTTCGCGGTATCTTCCGTGGTTAAACCGATAACAGCAATTTTGATCCCTTGCTTATTAAACATTTGGTACGCTTGGAATAAACGCTCACCAGTTTTTTTATCATAGATATTAGCAGAAAGCATTGGGAAGTTAGCCCACTCTTCCTGTTGGAATAATACTTCTAGCGGGTTATCAAATTCATGGTTACCCAGCGCCATCGCGTCGTAACCAATTTTGCTCATTCCCTTAAAGTCTGGTTCTGCATCTTGCAAATCTGACTCAGGAACACCGGTATTAATATCACCACCGGACAATAGCAAAACACTGCCGCCGTCCGCTTGGATGTCTGCGCGTAATTCATCGATTAATGTTTTACGAGCGGCCATGCCATACTCACCGTATTTGTTTTCCCAAAAACGGCCATGGTTATCATTGGTGTGAAGCACCGTCAGTTTATACGTTTTATCGGCTTCCCACTCTTGAGTTGAAGAAGTCGCGCAACCCGCTAACGTTGCCAAAATTGCTGCACTAAGTGCGGTTTTTACGATAAGGCCTTGCTTCATTGTCATACCTTTTGAGCTAATATCTGTGAGACCACTACTATTCGGCTCGCTCAGTCTTTAGATGGTTATACCAACCCCATATATGACTGACGAACTTAAACATACTCAACTCGGAAATATTCCGGTAAAACATAGTGTTGTACACTATTCACTCAGTTGAGGATTAAAACTTGATACAGTTTAAATTAAGGTAAAACATCAAACATCTCGATTTCATAATAATGTAGAGCAGATCACTTGAAATCGAACAGAAAAGTGCAACGAAAGAGAAAACTTACCGTTGTTTTTACAAAAGATCACAAGCAAACGATTACTTGTTTCAATGATCATAATTACGCAATCTTTTGCCCTATTTAAGCTTTTTCTCAAAACAAAACATCACCACCATATATCGCCAAGAAAAAACAAAAAGTGACAGACAAACAAAAAGGCTGCCTAGGCAGCCTTTGTTATCAAAAATCAGTGTGATTATTTGATGTCGATGTTTTGGAAGCTCTTCACCAAGTCATCAAGTGCTTTCATTTGAGCCAAGAAAGGTTCTAGCTTATCAAGTGGCAATGCTGATGGACCATCACAACGCGCTTGATCAGGGTTTGGATGCGCTTCAATGAATAGACCCGCAATACCCGTTGCCAAACCAGCTTTCGCTAATTCAACGGTCTGCTCACGACGGCCACCAGATGCCGCACCTGATGGATCACGCATTTGTAATGAGTGCGTCACGTCAAAGATAATTGGGCTACCGTTTGATGCTTTCTTCATGACGCCAAAACCAAGCATATCAACAACAAGGTTATCGTAACCCATACATGAACCACGCTCACACAAGATGATCTTGTCGTTACCGCATTCTGCAAATTT
Organism: Vibrio sinensis; assembly: GCF_003605645.1. GTDB lineage: Bacteria > Pseudomonadota > Gammaproteobacteria > Enterobacterales > Vibrionaceae > Vibrio > Vibrio sinensis. The sequence continues at coordinate 15,276 of NZ_QVMU01000007.1, forward strand.
ATCAACGATATTACCCACTTGATTTGGGCTCATAAATTGAGGTTTTTTCACGTTGATCACTGCGCCTGTTTTCGCCATTGCTTCTACTAGGTCAGTTTGACGAGCAAGGAAAGCAGGTAGCTGAATAACGTCAACAACATCGGCAACAGGCTGAGCTTGTGCTTCTGTATGAACGTCAGTAATGATTTTTACACCAAAAGTATCTTTCAACTCTTGGAAAATCTTCATACCCTCTTCCAAACCAGGACCACGGTAAGAGTGTACTGAGCTACGGTTTGCTTTATCAAACGATGCTTTAAATACGTATGGAATGCCTAATTTGTCCGTTACTTTTACATAGTGCTCACAGATCTGCATAGCAAGATCGCGTGACTCAAGAACGTTCATACCAGCAAACAGGGTAAACGGCTTATCGTTAGCTACTGGAATATCACCAACGTGAACGATTTTTTGTTCCATTTTAAACTCTCTATTTCAACGTTTGGCCCGTTGATGATCAACGAGGCAGAATACCAACTCTAGTTATATTAGAAGATCTAATCACGAATATTGGTATTAATGTAAGGTCACCTGACTCGCGTTCATTGCATTGACTTGCGTCTTAAGCAATTCAGACGCAGGGTCATCAGGGCATTGGTCAATAAAATATTGGAAGTCAGACTGCGCCATTTTATGGCAATCAAGCTGCTGATAAATAAAGCCTCGATCACGAATTTCATACGGATCATTCGGCTCAAAAGTTAACGCCAAATCTGAGCAAGTTAGTGCTAACGTGTAACACTCTTCTCGTAACAGTGCGCTCTTAATCAAAGCAAGCCAGCGGCCTATCACTGTTGGGTTATCCACTTCTTTTAAATGGGACTCTTTTAACTGAGTAAACGGACCACGGTGGCCAACAAGCCAAGCACTCAAAATGTGCTTAGAGACATATTCGCCATTAAAAGGGTTGATGTAGAGAGCATCTTCATCATGCCACTGCACTTTAACCAAAAATTGAGTCGGGAAAGTGATTGCGGTCAGTGGAAAGCCCAGCTTTCTACCAAAGTAGAGCAGTAAAGCGCCTAAGCTTACTGGGATGCCTTTTCGTCGCTCTAGCACTTTATCTATAAATGCATTGGCGGAATCAAAATAGGCGTCACGATCACCTTCAAAACCCCAATCATGATAGAAAAGACGTAGAAAAGACTCAAACCGCTGCTTCTCATCAGTTTCCTGAAACAATGCAAGCTCTGCCTCTTTCAACAATCGAGACATTTCTTGTTCAGCCCAATGAACTTGAGTTTCAGGGTCAATCGCTTGGTTTAAAACCAACGCCCCTTCAGCCAGTTCTATTGCATCAAAGTCTTCATCAAACAACTTAGGCATATCTATAACCTTCAGTGATCAACTAAAAAATAGTGGCGTTTTCGTCATAGCCACTTTTCCCGCCATAGCTAACCAGCCTAGAGCGCCAAAAAAGGCAAAAGTTCTCAGCAATTTATTACGAGCAAGCTTAAGCGTAAAGAAGCCTAGCGCAATATAAGCCAATACACAGGTTAATTTCTCAGTCAACCACGGTGCTGCTGGCGTAAAAGGGATAAACCCTGTCATTAAAATTAAGCCAACCCCAGATAACAATAAGAAAGTATCATTAACGTGTGGAAATACTTTTAAGAATTTCTTATTCAATAATGGCGAGTCGAGCATCATCAATACATAACGCACTGATAACAACAAAGCACTTAGCGCAATGGTAAGTAGATGAAAATGCTTTAAACCTTCGTACATAAAATGTCTCTCTTATTATTTACTGACAAAGCGGCCGAATGTGACTCGATCGTTATTGCCATAGTCCTTTAACGTTTCTACTTGGTCATAGCCTTGCGACAAGAAAATAGCGCGTACAGCATCGCCTTGTTGATAACCATGTTCAAACATCAACCATCCCTGATCGAGAAGAAATTGTTTTGCGTGTTCAGTAATGTGCTTAATATCCGCTAAGCCATTGTCTGGTGCGACTAATGCACTTAATGGTTCAAAACGTACATCACCTTGGGATAAGTGCGGGTCATTCTCATCAATATAAGGTGGGTTTGACACAATTAAGCCAAATTTTGCTTCGGCTTCAACAGGGCTAAACCAACTTCCTGATAAAAATCGTGCATTAGAAATGCCCAAACGTTGCGCATTTTCTGTTGCGAGAGCTTGAGCTTCAGGCATTAGGTCAATGCCAATCACCTGACGTTGGGGTAACTCAGACGCAAGAGCCAAAGCAATCGCTCCAGTTCCTGTTCCTAAGTCTAAAATAGGTCCGTCGATCAAAACCGATTTATCCAGCGCAATTTCAACCAGTCGTTCTGTATCTGGGCGAGGAATTAACGTCGTTGGAGAAACCTTAAGTGGCATCGACCAAAATTCACGTTCACCAATGATGTAAGCCACTGGCTCACCTTGGAGGCGTCGTATTAATCGTTGTTCAAATTGAGTAATTTGCTCGGAATCCAGAATTTTATCTGGCCACGTAAAGAGGAAAGAGCGAGGTTTGTTAAGTGCGTGACACAACAAGACTGCAGCATCAAGAGATGGGGATTCACTCCCCGCCTCCTGAAGCTTAAATGCCGCTTGCTTTAGTGTGTTTTCAACACTGAATTCAGCGGTCATCGTTTTAGTAGCCCTCAGCCAATGCGGCAAGCTGATCGGCTTGGTATTCTTGAACAACTGGATCAATTAGACTGCTAATATCACCTTCCATAACTTCACTCAAGCGGTAAATAGTCAAGTTAATACGGTGATCCGATACACGACCTTGAGGGTAGTTGTAAGTACGAATACGGTCACTACGGTCACCTGAACCCAATAGGTTACGACGAGTATCTGATACTTCAGCAGCGCGTTTTGCTTCTTCTGCTTGTGTAATACGAGCCGCTAGAACCGCCATTGCTTTTGCTTTGTTCTTATGTTGAGAACGTTCGTCTTGACACTCAACAACAGTACCTGTTGGTAAGTGAGTAATACGAATAGCAGAATCCGTGGTGTTAACGTGCTGACCACCCGCGCCCGATGAACGGAACGTATCAATTTTCAGATCACTAGCTTTAATTTCTGGAATTTCTGCTTCTGGTACTTCTGCCATAATTGCAACCGTACAAGCCGAAGTGTGTACACGACCCTGAGATTCCGTTGCAGGTACACGTTGAACACGGTGGCCGCCTGATTCAAATTTCAAAGAACCATAAACGCCATCGCCGCTCACTTTTGCGATCATTTCTTTATAACCGCCGTGTTCAGCCACATTTGAAGACATTACTTCAATGCGCCAACCTTTTTTCTCAGCAAATTTGCTGTACATACGGAACAAGTCGCCGGCAAAGATACCCGCTTCATCACCACCAGCACCGGCACGAATTTCTAAGAAACAGTTACGTTCATCGTTAGGATCTTTTGGCAACAGTAAGATTTGTAGTTCATCAGTCAGACGTTCAATCGCCGCTTTTGACTCTTTGATCTCATCCTGAGCCATTTCACGCATCTCTTCGTCATCTTCGTTCGCCATTTCTTCCGCAGCGACTAAATCTTCTTTCGCTTGTTGGTAGGCTTGGAAGCACTGAGTCACTTCTTCTAGCTGTGAGTACTCTTTAGACAGTGCACGGAATTTGTTTTGGTCACCGATTACACCTGGGTCTCCCAGCAAATGTTGAACTTCTTCATAGCGTTCAACGAGTGTTTCTAGCTTAGTTAGAATTGAGGCTTTCATAGTTTATTTAACTCAGGATTGAATATTAGGAGTCTTCTAGACCCAAACTTTGTCTAATGACAGCGAGTTTCGCTGGTTCACCTTGTTCTGCAGCCACTTGCAACGCGCGGGTTGGCACGTGAATGAGACGATTGGTTAACTTATTACTTAACTCAATCAATAATTTCTCAGGATCGGCTCCAGACGCTAAGGCTTGAATACTTTTACTTAATAGTTCTTCGCGGACATCATTCGCGCTTTGTCGATATTCACGAATGCTGTCAACACCTTGTAACGAACGCATCCACGACATAAATGCCGCACTTTCTTCACTTACAATTGCTTCAGCTTGAATCGCTTCGACTTTGCGCTGCTCGATGTTGTTTTCCACAATCGACTGTAAATCATCAACCGTATACAAATACGCATCATTGAGTTCCCCCACTTGAGATTCAATATCTCGAGGCACTGCGATATCAACCAACAAAATAGGCTGACGTCGACGCGCTTTCAGCGCACTCTCCACCATTCCTTTGCCAATAATCGGTAGAGGACTTGCCGTAGAGCTAATGACGATATCTGCTCGGGGTAAGTGTTCAGGAATTTCAGACAAACTGATTACCTGCGCATCAAATTGCTCTGCCAAAATTTGCGCCCGTTCTCTAGTTCGGTTCGCAACAATCATTTTGGTGCAGCCATTAGCCGATAAATGTTTCGCTACCAACTCAATGGTTTCACCAGCACCAACGAGTAGTACTGTTGAATCAGCGAGAGATTCAAAAATGTGTTTTGCTAATGTACATGCCGCATAAGCAACAGATACGGCATTACCACCGATATCTGTTTCAGTTCGAACTCGTTTTGCGACAGAAAATGTTTTCTGGAACAATTTCTCCATTGAAGTATCAACGGCTGAATGAGTACGAGAATCTGTATAGGCTTGTTTTACCTGCCCTAGAATTTGTGGTTCGCCCAATACCAGCGAGTCCAAACCACAAGAAACACGCATTAAATGCCGTATTGCTGCTTGTTCTTCATGGACATATAAACTGGGTTTTAGTTTTTCAGGACTGACCTGATGAAACTGTGACAACCAATCGATGACTTTACTTTTACCCGATGGTTTAACATCGCAGTAAATTTCTGTTCGGTTACAGGTAGAGATAATGACACTACCGTTGACGTTCGGATTTTCAGCCAACTGCTGCAATGCTTGAGGTAACTTATCCGGACCAAAAGCGACTTTCTCACGCAGTTCGACCGAAGCTGTATTGTGGTTTATACCTATAGCAAGCAAAGACATGTATCTTGGATTCTCTGAGTCAGGTAGCGAAGAAATAAGGACGGAATTTTACTTGATGCCCCAAAGTAATAAAAGGGTATACCAAAAATAAATACACAAGGTGTGAGACCCACAAAGAAAACAACCTTTAACGCATTAAAAAATATAGCATTCTTTAACCCGCTGACAGTTTATCAAAACGAAAACACTTGCTGATACGAATCCTTTTCTTCCTCGTTCACATCAATGTTATAGTGATCACAACAACCTCACCCTCACCGGAATATCACAATAATATGCTGAAATACTGCCGTTTACGCCCTCTGTGGATTGTGGGGCTACTGACCTTATTATCGGGTTGTGCCAACTTAAATAACAGCACGACGAACGTGGAATGGGAAGCGCATCAAACACGATTAGCCACCATCACTCAATATCAATCAGTGGGGAAGTTAGGCTACATTTCTCCACAAGAACGTCAATCGCTCAATTTTCAATGGCAATACTCACCGACCTCAAGCCAACTAAGAATGACGACTTTTCTTGGTCAAACGGTTTTCAATGTAGTCATTACACCTGAACGTGCCATAGCCAAGACTTACGATGATCAAGTCGTGATCGACAAAAGTGCTGACGATCTTATTTATCGCCTAACTGGCCTCAGCATTCCGATAGAACAACTGAACGACTGGCTACTTGGCCTACCCACCGACGCCGATAGCTATCAACTTAACCCAACCCACACTCTGGCGACGTTAAGCAAAAAAATTAACGGCAAAACATGGCAACTAAACTATCTTAGCTATCAAGATGTCATCGTAAATGGTGTCGCTTTGCCAGTACCGCGAAAGATGAAACTCATTCAAGACCAAATATCTATCAACCTTGTTATTACCAAGTGGACCCTCAACCCATGATCACCGAAACCACTCGTTGGCCTTCTCCGGCAAAACTCAACCTTTTCCTCTATATAACAGGAAGACGAGATAACGGATATCACGAACTTCAGACTCTATTTCAATTTCTTGATTATGGTGATGAGTTAACGATTACTGCCAATCTAAGTGGCAATATCACGTTAACTCCTGCCATCCCAGGTGTACCGTTAGAAGAGAATCTCATTTGGAAAGCAGCTCAAGCACTTAAACAATACAGTGGTTGTTCGCTTGGCGCAGATATTGAGTTAAACAAAATTCTACCTATGGGTGGCGGAATTGGGGGAGGCTCATCCAATGCGGCCACTGTTTTAGTTGCGCTCAACTATTTGTGGCAACTTAATTTAACTCCAGACGAACTCGCCAGCATCGGATTAGCACTTGGTGCCGATGTTCCCGTCTTTACTCGTGGCTTTTCCGCCTTTGCCGAAGGGGTTGGTGAGCAGTTGACTCCCTGCGCACCCGACGAAAAATGGTACCTTGTTGTTAGGCCGAATGTCAGTATTGCGACTGTCGATATTTTTACTCATCCTCAGCTAACGCGAAACACGCCAAAACGCGACTTGACGGCAATAATTAACGATAATTACGGAAACGATTGCGAAAAAATTGTCCGAATGCTCTACCCAGAGGTTGATAAGCAACTTTCTTGGCTGCTACAATACGCGCCGTCGAGACTGACTGGTACCGGATCGTGCGTTTTTGCTGAATTTTCGAGCAAAGAAGCCGCTAATAAGGTTTTCGAATCATTATCTGACACTGTCTCCGCTTTTGTAGCACAAGGCAAAAACGTTTCGCCTTTACATGAGACACTAGCTAAGTACCACTTAGCCCACAATTAACCACTTAAAACTGGACGCAACCCTGAGGTTTCCACCGTGCCTGATATGAAGCTATTTGCTGGTAACGCTACACCTGAACTAGCCCAACGTATTGCTGATCGTCTATACATCTCCCTTGGTGATGCAACTGTTTCTCGTTTTTCTGATGGCGAAGTCGCTGTTCAAATCAACGAAAACGTTCGTGGTAGTGATGTTTTCATCATTCAATCGACTTGCGCACCAACCAATGACAACCTAATGGAACTAGTGGTGATGATTGATGCAATGCGCCGCGCTTCAGCGGGCCGTATTACAGCAGTTATTCCATACTTTGGTTATGCTCGCCAAGACCGTCGTGTACGTTCTTCTCGTGTGCCTATTACAGCTAAAGTTGTTGCTGACTTCCTTTCTAACGTTGGCGTTGACCGCGTTCTAACTATTGACCTGCACGCAGAGCAAATCCAAGGCTTCTTCGATGTACCAGTTGACAATATCTTCGGTACTCCAGTTCTTCTTGAAGATATGCAAACTCGCGGTCTAGAAAACCCAGTTGTAGTTTCACCTGACCTTGGCGGTGTTGTTCGTGCTCGTGCAACAGCTAAAGCGCTTGGTGATATCGACATCGCTATCGTTGATAAGCGTCGTCCACGTGCAAACGTTTCTGAAGTAATGAACCTAATCGGTGATGTTGAAGGTCGCGACTGTGTGATCGTTGACGACATGATCGATACTGGCGGTACTCTTTGTAAAGCAGCAGAAGCTCTTAAAGAGCGTGGCGCGAAGCGTGTATTCGCTTATGCAACTCACGCTGTATTCTCTGGTAACGCTGCTGATAACATCCGTAACTCAGTGCTAGACCAAGTGATCGTAACTGACTCTGTAACGCTTTCTAAAGAAATGGAAGCAACTGGCAAAGTAACAACACTTAGCTTGTCTCGCATGCTTGCTGAAGCAATTCGTCGCATTAGCAACGAAGAATCAATTTCAGCGATGTTCAACTAATCAGACAGTTAATGTCGGTTTAACGAACATTGATAAAACCACCTCTCGAGGTGGTTTTTTATTGCCATCGCATCCAATTAAAAAAGTGTGCTATTATACTGCGCTTTTGAGATTCCAAAGAGATCCCAACCTTGACTCAACAGATCAAACTTCTTGTCGGACTGGCTAACCCTGGCCCTGAATACGCAAAAACTCGCCACAATGCTGGTGCTTGGGTGGTAGAGGAGTTAGCTCGCGTTCACAACATCACATTGAAGAATGAACCAAAATTCTTCGGTTTGACGGGACGCATAACTATGAATGGCCAAGATCTTAGACTTTTGATCCCGGCAACATTCATGAATCTATCCGGTAAATCAGTTGCGGCACTCGCTAAGTTTTATCAGATAAACCCTGAAGAGATCATGGTCGCTCATGACGAACTCGACCTCCCTCCCGGCGTTGCTAAATTTAAAAAAGGCGGCGGGCATGGTGGTCACAATGGTTTACGAGACACCATCAGTAAACTAGGCAACAATAAAGATTTCTATCGTCTTCGGATTGGCATTGGTCACCCGGGGCACAAAGATAAAGTGGCGGGCTTTGTTCTTGGTAAAGCGCCAGCAAAAGAGCAAGAGCTCCTTGACGCAGCAGCGGACGAATCAGTTCGATGCTTAGACATCTTGATTAAAGATGGCTTGCCAAAAGCACAAAACCGCCTCCACACGTTCAAAGCTGAATAAGGTTACAATCATGGGTTTTAAATGTGGCATCGTTGGTCTTCCAAACGTTGGTAAATCAACTCTGTTCAATGCACTAACAAAAGCGGGTATCGAAGCAGCAAACTTCCCGTTCTGTACAATCGAGCCAAACACAGGTGTGGTACCAGTACCAGATCTACGTCTTGATGCGTTGTCTAAAATTGTGAACCCACAGCGCGTACTGCCGACGACAATGGAATTCGTAGACATCGCAGGTCTTGTTGCGGGTGCATCAAAAGGTGAAGGTCTAGGTAACAAATTCCTAGCTAACATCCGTGAAACTGATGCGATTGGCCACGTAGTTCGTTGTTTTGAAAATGAAAACATCATCCACGTAGCTGGTAAAGTATCACCGATCGAAGATATCGAAGTGATCAACCTAGAGCTAGCTCTAGCGGATCTAGATTCTTGTGAACGCGCGATTCAGCGTAACGCAAAGAAAGCAAAAGGCGGCGACAAAGACGCTAAATTTGAAATTACTGTACTAGAAAAGCTACTACCAGTATTAACTGAAGGTGGCATGGCTCGTACAGTTGAGCTTTCAAAAGAAGAGTTGTTAGCGGTAGATTACCTAAACTTCTTAACGCTAAAACCAACTATGTACATCGCTAACGTGAATGAAGATGGTTTTGAAAACAACCCTTACCTAGACGCAGTTTGCGAATACGCAGCAAAAGAGAACAACGTTGTTGTTGCTGTTTGTGCGGCGATTGAGTCAGAAATGGCTGAACTAGAAGATGACGAGCGTGAAGAGTTCTTAGCTGACATGGGTATTGAAGAACCAGGTCTAAACCGCGTTATTCGTGCAGGTTACGAACTGCTAGAACTTCACACTTACTTTACTGCAGGCGTTAAAGAAGTACGTGCATGGACAATTCCTGTTGGCGCTACGGCACCAAAAGCAGCAGGTAAGATCCACACTGACTTTGAAAAAGGTTTCATCCGTGCTGAAGTTGTTGGCTACGATGACTTTATTCAATATAGCGGTGAAAGCGGCGCGAAAGACGCGGGTAAATGGCGTCTTGAAGGTAAAGAGTACATCGTAAAAGATGGCGATGTGGTTCACTTCCGCTTTAACGTATAATTATTTGCTCAACAAATAATCAAAGCATAATTAACTAAGCCAGCCTAATCGCTGGCTTTTTTATATCTTGTTGGTCTCAAACAAATTTAGTTTCTAAGCGCTAGTCATTTTATTAGCAGATTTTGACCATTTACAAGCCTCTTTGCTTAAAAAGGAACCGAACGATTTGTTTTTCCATTTTTCTTCAAAAAAACTATTGACGGTTCTCGCTCAGATACGCATAATGCGCCCCGTTCCCAACGAGACAGCAACGAATCGGAAAGGAACGGAAAACATGGTATTGGCTACTTAGCTCAGCTGGTTAGAGCACATCACTCATAATGATGGGGTCACAGGTTCAAATCCCGTAGTAGCCACCATTCCTAATTGTTTTCTGCTTTTAAGTTTAAAGCAATCAGGAATAGATGCGGTCGTGGCGGAATTGGTAGACGCACCAGATTTAGGTTCTGGCGCCGTAAGGTGTGAGAGTTCAAGTCTCTCCGACCGCACCATTGTTTAGATAATTTATTGCCAATAAGTTATCGTTGTAGGTCTATCGCCAAGCGGTAAGGCACCGGCTTTTGATGCCGGCATCCCCTGGTTCGAATCCAGGTAGACCTGCCATAAATTAAAGTGATTATCCTTTTGAATAAAAGGGGTTGTCACTGAGAGTGAGAATGTATATATTATTCCGCTCGCAAGGCTACTTAGCTCAGCTGGTTAGAGCACATCACTCATAATGATGGGGTCACAGGTTCAAATCCCGTAGTAGCCACCATACAACGTTATTAAGACTCACCAATCGTCTTCTTAACTATAAAGATTTGCTGCGGTCGTGGCGGAATTGGTAGACGCACCAGATTTAGGTTCTGGCGCCGTAAGGTGTGAGAGTTCAAGTCTCTCCGACCGCACCATCATTCTAATAACTTATAATTAAGTTATTGCTGTAGGTCTATCGCCAAGCGGTAAGGCACCGGCTTTTGATGCCGGCATTCCCTGGTTCGAATCCAGGTAGACCTGCCACTATTTAAACATGTTGAGTAATCAGCRTGACAACGTTACTAAGATAACCAATGTCTTTTTAACTATAAAAGTTTGCTGCGGTCGTGGCGGAATTGGTAGACGCACCAGATTTAGGTTCTGGCGCCGTAAGGTGTGAGAGTTCAAGTCTCTCCGACCGCACCATCATTAATAGAACCCAGCTTTTGCTGGGTTTTGTTTTATCTGCCCTATCTCATTTTCTATTCGTACATGTTATTTTAATAACGATGTCGGCCCATTTTCTTTTTATAATCTCAAACCGACTTTTTGCACTCGTATAGGGCTCTAATACGGATAATCCAGCACATAGGCTGGATTATCCGACCAAACACCTTAAACGTTATCCCAATAAGCCTAACGCCGCTGTAGGAGCTTGTTTCGCTTGAGCGAGTACTGAACTTGAAGCTTGCGATAATATTTGAGCTTTGGTCAATGCAGTCGTTTCTTTAGCAAAGTCTGTATCTTTGATTCGACTATTAGACGCATTGACATTTTCATTAATATTATCAAGATTATTAATCGCGTGATTAAAACGATTCTGGAATGCCCCTAATTCCGCGCGATGACTATCCACATATTTCAATGCTGCATCCACGATCGCGACCGATTCTTGTGCGCCGCCCACAGTCGTCACATTCATACTGTCTACTGTGACCGACTTAGCCGCCCCCATGTTTAGATCGCTGCCCAATGAGCCGCCAAAAGTAACCGCACCTTCAACCGTATTATTGTCAGTAAAGATCTGCAATTGTCCTTGGTCATTAACCGAAGCGGTAACTTTATCGGTCTGTCCATTGATATAAGTCGCCAGTTCCTCAATATCATCCCCAGCTTTAGCTACAATATTGACGGTTTCCGCCGCTCCAGTCAGTTTATCGGTAACGGTAATATCAAGTGCATTCGTATCGGCTTGAACGGTCCAGTCCGGTTGCTTTGCGTTTGTCGCGAGATAGCTACTCCCGCCCATCAATCGGTTATCACTGCGCATATCATTCAATGTCAGCATCACCGCTTCGCCATTATCAGCACCAATCTGCATCGATTTAGTCGAAAAGGTTCCATTTAATAATTTGTTACCACCAAAAGAGGTGGTTTCTGCGATTCGATTCAATTCATCATTAAGTGATGTAATCTCTTCTTGAATGGCGATTCTTTCTGATTTTGAATTTGAACCATTAGCTGACTGCAAAGACAAGTCCCGCATACGCTGCAAAATATTGGTTGTTTCATTCATCGCACCTTCAGCCGTTTGTGCGATGGAAATACCATCATTGGCGTTACGCACAGCAACGTTCAAACCTCGACTCTGAACTGACAAACGATTAGAAATTTGTAACCCAGCAGCATCGTCTTTTGCGCTATTGATTTTTGATCCTGACGCTAAGCGCTCCATAGAGGTTTGCTGTGATTGCGTCGCACTATTTAGATAACGCTGAGCCGTCATTGCCGATACATTGGTATTTACATTCACTGCCATAATCGTATCTCCTATTGATTTCCATAAAGCGGAAGTTTTAAAAGGTTTCCGACGTCTCGGCAAACCAATAAGTTCTCTCAAAGTATCCCTTTAGCGGCTTAAAACTGGTCAACTTTAGAACAAACGAGACAAAAAGTGACCAATTTGGCATTTTGTACCAATAAGAACGCTAATCGAGAGAGTACTCAAGCAATGAAATGAATAGGTATAAATGGGTATCGGATCGGCTAATGAACAGCCTATTCAATAGAAAGGAATAGCATGAGATCGGAGAAGTAAACAAAAGAGCTTAACGATAACACTCTAAAAAATTGAAAGGGACAAGAAAAGGAAAAGCCCCATCCTTTGAGAGAACTGGGGCTATTGAGGTAGCCAACAAGGAGATCGAGAGAAATGATCACAGCTTGGCTGCCATACACACATGTTATCTCACTAGAGTAATGTGAGAGAACTCAACGTTCGATATCATGTGTGCTTGCCGTAAACGCTCAACAGACCCCACGTCTGGGTTATTTATGTCTGAAAAGCAATTTACTACTACTGCAATAATGACATTGCGGAGTTAGGCAATTGTTTTGCTTGAGCTAGAATGGAAGTACCAGCTTGTTGCAGAATTTGTGCTTTAGTCATCGCTGTCGTTTCTTTCGCGAAATCAGTATCACGAATACGACTATTCGACGCTTCAACGTTTTCTTGGATATTTGCCAAGTTATTGATGCTGTGGCTTAAACGGTTTTGTTTTGCACCTAAATCCGCGCGTTGTGAATCAACGTATTTTAAAGCTGAGTCCACAATACCAACCGCATTTTGCGCGCCACCAACCGATGTCACATCAATGCTTTCAACGGTAGTTTGCATGCCCGGACCAGATTTCAATCCAAGTTCACCCGACAGTGCACCACCAAAAGTAATATTGCCTTGCAAATTTGGCTCTGCGGCAAACATTTGCAATTTACCATCTTCATCGACAGACGCTTTCAATAAATCTGTTTGACCATTAATGTAAGTCGCCAGTTCTTCAATATCATCGCCAACTTTCGCATTGATGTTTAGAGCAACCGCTTCACCACTTTTGGTTGTAAAGTTCAGTGTTAAATCACTTTTATCCGCAGCAACACCCCAATCTTTATCTTTTCCCTCTGCGCTAGTGAACGTTTGTCCACCCATGCGGAAGTCATCGCCACGTACGCTGGTAAGCCCCATAATAATGGCCTCACCTGAGCTAGCACCAATTTGGAAAGAAGCTTCACCAAATGAACCATTAAGTAGCTTACGGCCACCGAATGAAGTCGTTTCTGCAATTCGGTTTAGCTCATCTTGAAGTGCTGATACTTCTTCATTGATCGCTTGACGCTCTGAGTCTGAGTTAGTGCCGTTTGCAGATTGCAGTGCTAAGTCTCGAACACGCTGAAGAATGCTTGTTGATTCATTCATCGCACCTTCCGCCGTTTGAGCAATCGAAATACCATCATTAGCATTACGCATTGCCACATCAAGACCACGACTTTGCGCAGTTAAACGGTTTGAAATTTGCAGACCTGCCGCATCATCTTTCGCGCTATTAATTTTTTGCCCAGAAGATAAACGCTCCATAGAAGTGTTTAAATCCCCTGTCGCTTTCGTTAAATAACGCTGTGCTGTCATAGCAGAGACGTTAGTATTTACTGTAATGGTCATAGTTTGCTCTCCTAGTGAGTTCGCAAGTGCTTGCGAAGCGGCCAGCTTAATCTCATTTGGAAGCACTGACCGTAAATGACTCGCTAAACCGGCATACACCAGTTTAAATTGTTTAATTCAACTCTACGCTAGACAATTCAATTTATGTGCCAACTTTGATACACAACAAATAAAATAATTTAGCTTTATTTATCAATAATTTAAATCAATACTCGTGTTAGGCATATTAATGCAGTACTCAGTATTGATTATGGCAATCAAACGTTTGCCGCTTATTTGCCACTCAGTTGCCATAGCGAGTTACTCGTAATGTTCATAACTTAAGTAGCGGTATTGCGCACTTACGGCATAGCACGTAAGGCATTAAATATAATTAAATAAGGTCAGATCTTTGGTTTTACCAAATGCCTGTTGTGATGCCTGCAATGCCCGTGAATTTTCATTAAATTCAATAACGGCTTGGGCATAATCTAGATCTTCAAAATTACTTTTTGACTTGGCAAGCGTCAGCTTAAAATCTTCGTGTTGTTGTTCTTGAATATCCAATGAACTCAAACGAGCACCGACATCAGTACGCACCTTGTTTAAATGAATAAACGCAGCTTGGAATTCTTCAGTCATCTGATGCAGCTCTGCTGTATTTGATGTGTCTGACACAGAGCCATCTGCGTATTCCATCGCATTTTTAAAGGTATCGAAAATACTGAATGTTTTGCGCGGTTCAAGAGTGATGGAATCCCCTTTCGAAATTTGCCCTTTTACAAAAATCGACACATCACCATACTTTATGCCTTCTGATGGATCGAATGCATCCGCTTTAACCACACTGCCATTTTGCTCAAGTTGGTAGCCATATTTACCATCCGGCATATCAACAAACGTCACAGTATAATTTGCCGTATCTGAGCTATTTAAATTGGTCGCTCGTTCGAGCAACAACTCAGATCCGTTTTGCAATTTATATTCAGGTTCAAAATCGCCGAACGGATTGCTAATTTCCATAAAGACTCGGTTTCCCGGATCATTAATCGGCACATCCAAATTGTTAGCAATTTTCATCAAGCGCTGGTAGTTATCGCCCGAATAAGAAACATCACCATTTTTATCTCTGAAAAATGGTTGGTTCTTCGGCTTAGTACCTGCGAATGTGTAGTTACCAGCCTCATCTTGAACATTTGCCAAGGTCAGTAAGTTATTTGCCAACTCTTGAATCTCACGACGTTTTGCCAAGCGATCTTCTGGTGATAAAGAGCCATTAATCATTTCCATCACAGAACGTTTGGCTTCATCGGCATAACCTTCCGTATTCGCAATCAAAACTTCATGGTGCTCCAAACGGTTTCGCGTTAATACGATTGAATCTATATATTTATCAAGCTGCTGATCTTGCTGATTAATATTTTGAACATAGTGAGTCGCCAATGGATCATCACTGGCTTTAAGCAATTTCTTGCCTGACGCTAACTGCGCTTGGTTGTGATGCACCTGCGTTTCTTGACGACGTAGATCATTTTGTACTGATTGATAATTGTGAAAGCTCGAGATTCGATTCAACATTTATTCACCCTACCTCAACGCCAAGATGGTATTAAACGTGTCGTTTGCCGCTTGCATGATGCGAGACGATGCCATGTAGGCTTGCTGAAATTTCATCATGTTTGCCGCTTCTTCATCTAAATTGACGCCGGCAATTGAAGCCACTCGCTCTTGCGCTGATTCTTTTTCTAAACGCGATATGTCGGTCAGTCGAGAAGCAGTAGCGGTATTCAAACCGACTTCAGTGTTTAAATCGTAATAGATATCCAATACCGTCGACTCGCCATTATTCACTAGCTTATCTATTTGCAGGTTCTGCATCTTAATTAGGTTGCCGTTATCACCTTCAGAGGGGACAAGGTTTGCCGTAAACTTATCGTTTGGCAATGCGCCCTCTGAGAGTTCAAATGTGGTACCGAGAACCGTAACTGGCTCTGATGGTGGGTAAGCTTGCGGTGATAGCAACACTTTCCCCTCAGTATCGGTTACCGCAAACTGCAATCCATCAGGGGAAACCACGACTTCAAATTCTCTTAGTTCACCCGCATCAACAATTTTAAATTCCGCTTTGCCCTGAGCAAACGTGGTAGATGCGTCATAACTTTGAGCGGCAATATGACTTGGGTCATTCGTTTCAAGCTTCATTTGCGCTCCACCCAGACGAGTTGGACGAATTAGCACTCGCTCTCCGTCCGCTAAGTTATTGCGAACTTCAACACGCAAACCATCAAACTCTAGAGCGTCGTCTTTTAAATCAATTTTGCTTTGTTGCCCATTTGGGCTAGTGACTAAGTAATCACTTCCGGTATAAAGGATGGAATACTCAGCACCTTTTAATTGTTTAGTATCATCAATGAATACCGCAAGGTCTGCTGTTGAATTTGATGACGTCACCACGCGGGATTTAGCAACCCAATCAGCATTGATATCGGTATACATCAAACCACCAACGTCACCATTGAGGTCTAAGCCTTGAGCTTGCAATTTATTCACGTGATCGGAAAACACGGTTGCTAACTTACCGAGTTGGTCCATAACATATGGCATCAGCTCATCACGCATATCGAGCATCGCGCCAATTTTGCCATCCATGTCTTTGCTTGTGATCGCTTTTACCGCGTTCCCTTCCACCATAGCTAAGCGATGCTGTTTTACATCTGGAAAGCCATCGACCATTTTTAATTGGCTTGCTTCGGTTCCCGAAACTAAGGTATGCCCATTACCGATATGAACGTTAAAACCTTCTCGGTTTTTACGTGGCGTTACGGTGACCTTAGTGTATTCAGAAAGTTCAGCGACCAATTTTTCATGCTGATCCATTAGGTCGTTATGAGGGCCAGGACTACGCATCATTAAACGGTTTAAATCACGAATTTCTACCGCTAATTGGTTCATTCGCTCGACACCCATCGACAACTTTTGATTCGTAACATCGTATTGGCGACGCATGGTTTCATGAAAACCATTGATGTTCTGCGCTATCAAATTCGCGTTCTCAAGAACGACTTTACGAGCACCAACATCATTCGGAGTATCGGCAAGTGCCGTTACTGCATCAAACCATTTATTAAAGTCTTGGGGGATTTTTTTTGAGGCCGCTGAAGACAGCATGCTTGAGACCATCTCAAGGTTTTCTTCAGTATCGACTTTGTTAGCAAAGTTTGTTGTGGATAGATTAAGCTCATTGGTGGCAAATTGATCCCATGAGCGGCGAACATTATCCACATGCACACCCATGCCATAGCTTTGTCCGGCAAAACTCGTCGGGGCATTAGTTCCCTGAATCACAGACTGCCTACTGTAGCTGTCTGTATTCACATTGGAAATGTTATGACCCGTGGTATTTAGCTGTCGCTGAGCCGTTAGTACACTTTGTGCACCAAGATTCAGTAGATCCGACGCCATATTGCCCCCCAAAAACCTAATAAGAATCAGCCTAAGCTGAATAACTAAAGGTTAGAAAGCAACATTCATGCCAAACTAAATTTCATTTATGACGTGGTAAAAGTAAGAGATTATATTGGCTTTGAATTGCTGAAAAATTATCGGCATATAGGGATAAAAAGATGACAACTAGAATGGTGATGAAAATCGATGCGGTGATTGAACACTATGGAATATAGGCTCGAAAACACTGATAGTCTTCGAACCTACTGATATTACATTTGATCTATTTTTGCTTTTACTTTTAATACTTTGTCGGCGTAGTTAGGATCTGTTGCGTAACCGGCTTGATGGATGCCATGAATAAACTGCTCAGAGTTTCCGCCATGACGTAATGCCGTGCTATAACGAGGATTCTCATTAAGAAAACGAACATAGTCATTAAAGCTAGCTTCAAAATTAGAATATGACCGAAACGCCGCATTTTCTTGAACCGGAATACCTTGATGATATTCCAATGTCTTCGTCGCAACGCGATTCCCGTCCCAACTCTTATCCGCTTTAATATTAAATAAATTATTACTATTACCGCGTGAGTTCGAGACCATCTTCTTGCCCCAGCCAGTTTCTAGCGCCGCTTGAGCAATCAATAATGACGAATCGACCCCTAACGCACGAGCTGCACGTTCAGCATAAGGCTTCATTGAAGAGACAAACGATTCTGGTGAATCAAACGAGGTTGACTTAGCCGTTAAAGTAGATGTGCTATTTGCGACGTCGGCTACTGGTTTCAATTCTGGCGTCAACTCTGGCGTTTGGGACTGAGTCGCTCGCGCCTTATCAACCTTTTCCATTAGTACGGCAAAATCATCTTGATTCGGAGTCGCTTTAGGTTCATCGGCATTTGCTGAGCTCAATTGAGCAACAATCATATCAGCTAAGCCCAACGAACCCGATGAACTCAGCTCACTCGCCATCTGTTCATCCATCATTTGACGATAAAACTGTTGGTTTTGGCTGTCCATCAAACCAGATTCAAACGTTGCATTTGCCTCTCGCATTGATTTAAATAACATCGACGTAAAGATCGCTTCAAATTGCTTTGCTGCCGCTGTTAAAGCACTCTTTTCGTCTTCTTCACCACCTTTAACAGCTTGCTGTCTTAGCTTATCTAAGCCGGAGATATCGTGAATAAAGCCAATATCATTGCCATTATTAATCATACTCTTATTCCCTTAGATAATGATCAGTTGGCCTTCAATGGCCCCTGCTTGCTTCAATGCTTGCAAGATAGCCATCAAATCTGATGGAGCAGCACCAACTTCATTTACTGCGCGAACAAGATCATCCAGAGTCAGCCCTGGTTCGAATTTAAACATCTTACCTTGTGCTTCACTCACTTCTATATCCGAGTCAGGTACCACAACTGTCTTACCACCACCAAACGCGTTTGGCTGGCTCACATTGAGGTTTTCTTTAATCGCCACCGTCATACCGCCATGTGTGACCGCTGCGGGTTTAAGCCTAACGTGCTTACCCACCACAATGGTTCCTGTGCGAGAGTTAACAATGATTTTTGCTGAACCATCAGCAGGATTAAATTCTAGGTTTTCAATCGCTGACAAAAAAGCGACTCGCTGGCTGATATCACGCGGCGCACGAACCTTAACGGAGGTCGCATCAATCGCTGATGCCATTTGAGGGCCAAGGAAGTTATTTACTGCATCAACCATACGTTGCGCGGTAGTGAAATCAGACTCAAGTAGGTTAAAGGTAATATAGTCACCACGACCAAATGGTGTTGGTATTTCGCGCTCGACCATTGCGCCATTTGATATCATACCGGCTGTCGGGTTATTCCCGACAATTTTTGAGCCATCAGCACCGCTTGCACTAAAGCCGCTCACGACTAGATTGCCTTGAGCAACGGCATAAATTTGCCCATCGAGACCTTTTAGCATGGTTTGCATTAGTGTTCCGCCACGCAAACTTTTCGCAGATCCAATCGAAGAGACAGTGACGTCGATAGTTTGTCCTTGCTTGGAAAATGCAGGCAGCTCCGCAGTCACAATAACCGCAGCAACGTTTTTCGTTTTGGGTTTGGTGCCTTGCGGCAACTGAATGCCGAAATTTTGCAGCATTGCGTTAAAGCTTTGATCGGTAAAAGGCGTTGATTCCCCAGTGCCCGGCAAGCCTGTTACTAATCCGTAGCCAACTAATTGGTTACTACGTACCCCAGCAACTTCCGCAACGTCTTTAATTCGTGCAGCGTTAACTTGGGTTGAAACCAGTAGCATGCTGGTTAATAGGAAAATCAATTTATTCATCCGGGGACCTTACTTTACTCAATGTCAAATCTTCGACTTTGATTTGATTAAAGAGAGACATTAAAGAATCGTGCCAAGAATCCAGGTTCTTGCATATCTTGTTGAGTACCGGCACCTGAATATTGAATTCTAGCGTTAGAAACTCGATTTGAAGCAATCGTATTGTCGTAGCTAATATCATCTGGGCGAATAGTGCCACTTAAGCGAATGTACTCATCACCCGTATTCAGTGTTAACCACTTTTCACCACGAATGATCAAATTACCATTGGCTAGCACCTCGATCACTTCAACCGTAATCGAACCCGTAAGGCTATTGCTTTGCTTCGCTGAGGCATCACCTGCAAACGTATTGGTATTATTTAAATCGTATGAGAAATTGTATTTACCCATTTCTAATACTTGACCACCGACAGATAGCGGTTCCATTTTGGCGTCGTTTTTCTTCGACATATCCGCATTGGCACTTTTTGCCGCTTTAGTACTCTCTTCCAAGGTCACGGTAATAATGTCACCGACTCCACGAGGCTTAGAGTCGTTGTATAAACTCATTGCTTGAGAAGCATTAAATAGTGAACCCGTTTCTGCGATATAGTGAGACGGTTCCTGCTTAGGATGTATTGGTGCCCAAGCTGGGTCCCCTGCAACTGGATCAACGCGTTCACGCAAGGTATCAATTAATCCAGTACTTTGTTGCTGAGATTTATCGCCCTCAACGGCATCAACCGTTGTTGTGCCTTGAACGACATCCGGCGTTTCAATTGGCGGCTCGAGCATTGAGCACCCAGATAAGGCAGCGATAGCAAGTACAGTCAATATTCGGATCATGATCATTTCCTCTTAATGATTAACTGCTTAAAGCTGCTGGTTCACAAAGCTCATCATCTTATCAACCGCTGAAATCACTTTAGAGTTCATTTCGTAAACGCGCTGAGCTTCAATCATATTCACAAGCTCTTCGGTTACGTTCACGTTAGACGTTTCCAACATCGATTGACGAACATCACCAAACCCATCAAAGCCCGGGACACCCTCTTGAGGATCACCGCTTGCACCTGTCGGCAAGTAAAGGTTTTGACCAATAGGTTCAAGACCGCCTGGGTTAACAAAATCAACGGTAGTGATTTGCCCAACCACAACGTTATTTTGCTCACCACGCATACGGACAGAGACTTCACCATCCGTACCCACGGTAATGCTGATAGCATCTTGTGGGATCACAATTTCTGGTTCTAATGAATAGCCAGCACCTGAGGTCACAATTGCACCCTCATCATTTACGGTAAACTGACCATTACGGCTATAGCCAATGTTGCCGTCTGGCATCAAAATCTGAAAGAAGCCATCGCCTTCAATCATCATATCTAAACTGTTTGATGTCGTTTGCGCATTACCATGAGTATGCACTTTTTGTGTCGCGACCACTTTCGAACCGGCACCCAACATCAACCCACTTGGTAGTTCAGTGTTCTGTGACGACTGACCGCCTGCTTGGTTGATATTTTGATAGAACAAATCTTCAAATACCGCACGACTTTTCTTGTAACCTATAGTCGAGGCGTTCGCTAAGTTGTTCGAAATCGTTGAAATATTGGTTTGTTGTGCGTCTAAACCTGTCTTACTAACCCATAGTGCCGGATGCATAATATTCTCCTAAGAATTGAATGAACTAATACTGTCTATTAGCTTGAGCGAAGTAGTGAGTCAGAAGCTTTATCCAACTCTTCCGCTGTACTCATCATTTTGACTTGCATCTCGAACTGACGTTGAAGATCAATCAAACTGGTCATTTCACCAATGGCATTAACGTTACTGCCCTCGATAGCACCAGTGAGTAGCTTTACACCGGCATCAGCTTCATAAGCTGTATTTGGGGTTTTAGAACGGAATAAACCGTTTACATCTTTGAATAGTGATTGATTGTCTGGACGTGACAACTTAATTCGGTCAACCACTTCAATGGCATCCGCAGGAGCACCTTGCGGAACAACCGAAATGGTACCATCGCCACCAATTTCAATTTTACTGACAGGAACTGGTAGCGTAATTGGCGCGCCCGTTTCACCAAGTACTAAATGACCTGAGCCACTGGTCAAGAGACCATTTGCATCAACTTTAAGGTTACCGTTACGAGTCAGACCCTCTTTACCCGTTGAGTCCAGAACCGACATCCAACCGTCACCTTGAATCGTAACGTCAAGATCTCGACCCGTTGTAATCACGCTACCTTGTTGAAAATTATGTCCCGGACGTTCAGTCATACTGAAGACACGAGTTGGCAGGCCATCACCATAGGCTTGCATTGAACGAGCTTGCGCTAAATCAGCACGAAAGCCAGTAGTACTCACGTTTGCGAGGTTATTCGCTCTTAACTGTAGCGCTTGCATATTCTGCTTAGCGCCACTCATGGCGAGAAACAAGGCACGGTCCATAATTTGCTCCAAGAATCACTATTCAAACGAAGTTAAGCAATTTTCGAGCCAATTTAAAGGCGTGAGTTAAAGTAATTAAAAACAGAAGCTTAGATAAAATAGATAGATGTAAGGTGGTAGTAGAAGAAAAAGATAACTGGAAATGGCAATGATGACAAACCAGCGATTGCCGCCAGTTTGCCACCTATTTCCGCTATGGTCGATTAAGCAGTGCTTATCGGATTTGCAGAATATTTTGTTGTAGCTGGTTATGTACTTCTAATGAACGCGAGTTCGCTTGGAAGTTACGCTGAGCAGAAATCAAATCCACCAGCTCTTGAGTCATATCGATATTTGATTGCTCTAGTGTACCGTTGTTAATGGTACCAAATGACCCCTTGTTCGACTCACCCCAGATTTTATCACCTGAGTATTGGGTCGAATCCCATTGAGTGCCGCCTTTCTTATCAAGACCTTGTTCGTTTGGTACACGAACCAAAGCAACACGACCTAGTGTAATGTTCTCACCGTTAGAGTAAGTACCCAATACACTGCCGTTTTCATCAAAGTCAATTTTAGTCAAGAAACCAGTAGTAGCGCCGTCTTCATCAAATTTAGTCAATTCAAATGGGGCTGCAAATTGTGTTGCTGAATCAAGACCAAATGATAGTGTCTGATTGATATCAGCACCGTTCATTTCAACAGGTGGAACACCCGCACCTAACGCTGCTGATACAATGTTGTTGCCTGAGTTTAGACTTGCAAGCGTACCATCATTATTAAACTTCATGGTGTGACCCACATGTCCAGTTGGCGTTGTTGCATCACCACCGGTAATGTTCACCGGCTTTTCACCCTCTTTATCCGTTACTGTATAGTAGGTCTGCCAAGTGTTAGGCTGAGTTTGATCTTTTAGGTAATAAGTACTGAGTTTGTACGACTGACCCATCGAGTCATAGATTGTCGATGAAGTTGTACGGTTATACGTTTTAGGATCGGTATGATCAAACAGCGTCGGATCTTTTAGATCGCCATTAGCCGGTAGGTTCACACCGACTTCAATGTTTGCTGTTTGTTTTGGCTTACCAAACTCCGCAGGAATGTTTAAAGGCTGAGGCTCATAGGAAAGTACTTCACCCGAGTTTTGGTCAACTTGATAACCCAGTAAGTACTCCTCATTTGAAGTTACCATGTAGTTATCTTTGTTTAAGTGGAATGCACCGTTACGGGTTAATTCATTTTGCTGAGGTACTAAACGTTCTTTCGCAACAGCAAAGAAACCCGTTCCGCCAATACGTAAATCCATTGGGTTATTGGTGTAAACACTCGAACCCTCGTGGAATTGTTGAGCGACCTTATTCGCTTGCACACCTTGGCCAGCCGTGGTTTTAGAGTTAGTAAACAATGAGCTTGAGTACACATCACCAAATTCTGCGCGTGACTCTTTAAAACCAAACGTATTCGCGTTCGCGATATTGTTACTGGTGGTGTTTAAGTCCAGCTGTGCCGCTGAAAGACCACTTAAAGATACATATGACATTCCAAATCTCCTATCTAGCCTACGTTGTTACGCTTTGCCTACTTCAAGTACTTCAGCAAGTCGAACTGGCGACGTAAAGCCAGCCAGATTGAGCAGTACGTTACCATCACCTTTACCAAGAAGAACGCTGTTCACGTTTGCGTAAGTCGATACGTCAAACTCTTTGTTCTCCCCATCCATCAAACCCGAGGCTTTCACCTTGTATTTTCCAGCCGGCAATGGATTACCGTTTTCATCTTTCCCGTCCCATTCAACACGACTATCACCTGCTGGTTTTGCACCCGCCTCCAGTGTTCGTACTAATTGGCCCGCTTCATTTTCAATACGTACAAAAACGTTTTCTACTGATTGTGGTAGCTTAACCATGGCAGCCATTCCTGCGTCCGCTTGCTTCACGCCAGCAGCACCAGGGACGAGCACATCACGACCGACAAGCGATGAAGCTTGTAAGGCTTGATTAGATGTCATGGAAGCATTCAAGGTATCGAACTGATTATTCATCTTGCCGATACCATCTACCGTAGCGAATGACGCCATTTGAGCGATCATTTGATCGTTGCCAACCGGTTTAAATGGATCCTGTTGAGCTAATTGCTTTGTCAGCAAAGATAAGAAGTCTTCTTGCTTAAGATCTTGCTTACCTGTTGTTTCATCGGGCTTTTTATTACCTTGCAAAGCTTTCAGCTGGTCGACATAAGACAAGCCGCTTTGACCAACGTTGTTAATACCACCGGCCATACGTTACCTCCTTACCCTTATTGACCCATCTGCAAAGTACGTAGCAACATTTGTTTGCTTGCATCTGCAACTTGAACATTAGTTTGATACGAACGAGAAGCAGAAATCATGTTTGCCATTTCTTCCATCACGTTCACGTTCGGCTTATAAATGTAGCCTTCGTTGTTTGCTAGAGGGTGATCTGGGTTGTACTCCGCACTCAGCGGTTTATCACTTTCAACAATGCCTAATACTTTCACTGGTACCGTATCATCGCGGTTGTAAAGCGCTTGGTTCAACTCGGCGCCGAATACCGCGTGACGAGCTTTATAGGTATCTTTTGCTGAACTAGCTACGCTGTCAGCATTCGCTAAGTTACTTGAGGTTGTATTTAGACGAACAGATTCAGCACTCATTGCAGAACCAGTTACATTGAATACATTAAATAGGCTCATCTAATTATTCCCCTTTAATCGCTTTGGTTAAGTTCTTAAATTTACTTCCTAAGAAGTCGAGTGATGCTTGGTGTCGAATTTGGTTTTGCATAAACTGGTTACGCTCCAAATTAACATCAACCGTATTACCATCACCCGTGTCAGGTTGTGTCGGAAGACGGTACTGCACTTCCCCTGTCATTCGTGTAGAGGCAGGAATATGCCGACCATCGGTACGATTAAGACCAATACTTGCCTCCGAACTTGCCGCTTGCAAAGCTCGTTGGAAGTCCATTCCTTTTGATTTGAAACCTGGGGTGTTCGCTTGCGCGATATTGGTAGAAATCACCTCAGCATTGCGCTCTCGGAGGCCAACCGTATGCTGGTGGATACCTAACGCTTTATCAAAAGAAATAGCCATGTTTACCCCTACAAAAGAACTGACCGTTATTACCGTAATACGTTGCAATTAGTGTACCAACTTTTTGAACTTCACTTCGCCAACATAGATTAGACGCAATGTGTGTACAAAATCGTGAGTATTTCACTTAATGACATATTAAGTGGAAGCTTCGTTGTGAATGGCTAACTAATGAATGACTTCTCGAGGTATTACTTATTGAAATAAAGCAATTAATAGGCCAGACATTTAACTAATGCGAACCTAAAACAAGCGAAATGGGAAATTTCACTAAAAAGCAAAAAACCCAGCCAAAGCTGGGTTTTTTATTGGGAGCAGACCAAGATTAAATCGGTCTACTTAAGCTTGTAGATGATCCCTGGGTTACAACGAACCATCTCAAATCGATCGGTTAAACCGGTAAGAGACTCAGAAGCTCCTAATAGTAGATAACCACCGGGATTCAAACTCGCTGCCATTTGATTGAGTACTTTCGCTTTCATTTCTGGCGAGAAGTAAATCAATACATTACGACAAAAAATGATGTCAAACTTACCCAGCAACGCGTAGCTATCCATCAAATTCTGAGGGCGAAAACTGACAAGACGCTTTGCCGTATCTTTGATTTTCATTCGCCCATCGCCAGCATCTTCAAAGAAGGCTCGGCGACGCTCAGGAGACAAACCGCGTCCTAGCGCTAAATTATCATAAACGCCGGTACGACACATATCCAACATGCTTGCTGAAATGTCAGTACCAACAATCGAAACACTTGGCAAAAAACCAGGTCTACGTTGTTGAGTTTCAAGAACCGTCATCGCCATTGAGTACGCTTCTTGACCCGATGAACTTGCTGCTGACCAAATCTTAATTGGTCGCTTATTCGCGGCCATTTCTGGCAATAGCTTTTCTGCCAAAACCGTAAATGGGTAACTATCACGAAACCATAACGTTTCGTTTGTTGTCATTGCATCAATCACAGCAACACGTAATTCTCGGTTACGTCCTGTCACCACATCTCGTAGTAAATCCGATAACGAGTTCAATTTAAACTTGCTGACCAAGGGACTTAAGCGGCTTCGGACTAAGTATTGCTTACTATCACCCAATACGATTCCGCATTGAGATTCCAAAAACCGACTAAAATCGCGATATTCTTGATCGCTGATGGTTATCGCTGTCATTAATTTCTCTTTAATTTGTAAGCGCTGTTTTTACTGCGTTTCCAAGCTCATCTGGATTAAATTTGGCAATAAAAGCGTTGGCTCCAACACGTTCAACCATCGCTTGGTTAAATACGCCACTAAGTGATGAGTGAAGAATAACATATAAATCTTTCATCTCTGGGTTGCGACGAACTTCCGCCGTCAATGTGTAGCCATCCATTTCAGGCATTTCAATATCAGAGATCACCAGTGAAATCTGATCATAGATAGAGCCTTGAGCCGCCATTTCTAGCAGTTTTTCATATGCTTCTTTACCGTCTTTCACCGATATAACTTCAAAACCAATCGATGTAATGGCTCGTTCAACTTGTTTACGAGCAACCGTTGAGTCGTCCGCGATAAGGATACGTCGAACGATCTTTTTTTGCGTTTCAGCTTGTGCTATTTCTTGGCCAATTGAGCGATCCATCGTTTCATCGACAGGTGCAATTTCAGCTAAGATTTTTTCTACATCAAGAATCTCGACCAATTCATTATCGATGTTTGTCACTGCTGTCAGGTAATTAGCTTTACCTGAACCTTGAGGTGGTGGAAGAATCCCCTCCCAGTGCATGTTAATAATGCGCTCAACCGACGATACTAAAAACGCTTGAATCGTACGGTTAAACTCAGCAATAACAACAAAACTCTTATCTACATCAGTCGTAGGACGTCCGCCGATCGCCAAACTCAAATCAATCACTGAAACGGTATGGCCTCGAATATGCGCGACACCTTTAACCAAACGATGTAAGTTAGGCATTAGCGTCAGTTTAGGACACTGAAGAACTTCCTTGACCTTAAATACGTTTATACCATAGCGCTGACGCCCCATTAGCCTAAACGTTAATAGCTCTAATCGGTTTTGACCGACGAGTTGCGTACGCTGATTCACAGAATCAAGAATACCCGTCATAAGTTCATCTCCATCTCAAACTTTCTTGTAAAAAAAGTGATAATCTAACGTTAGCGACGGCAAAAAGACAAACGGAATGATACACCTTAAATCACCCTATTACCCATTTTACAAAGCAAATCACAACGCTTTTAAAATTACTATGTATCAGTTTATCGGAATTTTACTGATATTCTTTAGTTTTTCCGCAACATCTGCCACTCAATCACAAATTGAGTCGATTCAGCAAGCAGCGCAAAACTATATACTCGATACGATAGAATGGCCAGCAGGGGGCACTTTAGAGGCGAAATCAGCCAATATTGACTCTCGTGTTTTTGCAACAGATTGCCCGACGGCGCTATTAACGTCCTCATCTTCGACTAACTCTGCAAGCAGCAATATTACCGTCATGGTGGAATGTGTCGACGATGATTGGCGAATGTATGTTCCTGTTCGTTTAACGAAAACAGGCCCACAGGTCACATTGATTAACCCAATGAATAAGGGGCAAATCATTGCTCAGAGCGATATTACCGTTACTATGGTAGACTTGCAGCGTATACGGCGGCAAGGCTTTTCCTCTGTTAATGCTGTGACAGGCGCAAAAGCAAAGAAAAACCTCCGAGTCGGTAACGTAATTCGACAAAATGATATATGTGTTGTGTGCAGAAATGAAACCGTCACCATAAAAGCAATAAAATCAGGTATGACAATTACCACTAAAGGTACGGCTTTATCAGACGGCTCACACGGCGAGCAGATTAGGGTGAAAAACATCAAATCCAATCGTATAATTGAGGCGAACGTCTCCGGAATTGCGGAAGTCAGCGTGGTTTTCTAGGATCGATTGACCACCACGGAAAGATCAGAAAAACCTCTAAAGTTTTGTATTGAGCTGTCGATAATGTCAATGCAGGTAAGATCAATTACTAGAAGGCTTAATTCATGGCAGGTATAGACAATATACGTTCTGGGCAAACTTTAACGACTTCGACTCGTAGCGCAGCACGTAATGAAACTAACGCTTCCAGCAACAGTACGGGAAGTTCGCGAACAAGTAACGTCGCACAAGATGCCGTATCTCTGAGTTCCCAGGGACGCGCGGTAGGTGAAATGCACAATCAAATGGTAAGCCAACCAAGCTTCGACCAAGCGAAAGTCGCCGCTATTAAAGAAGCTATTGCCAATGGCTCATACGTGGTTGACCCAGAAAAATTGGCAAGTAACATGATTAAATTTGAAAGCGAACTTGGCGGATTCTAGCCATAGCGAGGAATATCGATGGCAGCACTGAAAGGCTTAGTAGAGTTTCAACTCACCAATGCCAATGAACTCTCAACTTTATTAGATAGAGAGCAGCTTGCGATCACTCAACGTAATGCAAAAAATATTGAAACATTAGCCGCTGAAAAAGTCATTCTGATTGAACGACTACAACAAACAGATCAGCGCATTGCTCGGCACCCAGAGATCGCAAGCCTGAAGTCTGATCCTGAATTAAGCCAACTCGTTGAGCAAATAAAAATAGCCATTGAACACTGCCAAAAAACCAACCTTACCAACGGTGAAGCATTACAACGTGCTCAGTTGAGTTTTAATAAACTCAATAATTTAATGAAACAAAGCCAAGGTAAGTTTGGTATGACATACAATGCTGAAGGACAAACCCGAAACTTCAGCACCTTAGGTACAAATATCAAGGCCTAAACGTCTCTATGTCATACGCTAAGCATATATAAACTTAGCATCTGAAATGAATCAATAAAAAAGCGGCAATTTCTATTGCCGCTTTTTTATGAACTAAAGAAAAGAGAAAAATCTAAAATAATGTCTGCTGACGCTTTTCTGGTACTTGCTGAACTTCACCGTAATCTCGAAGTTTATTCATTTTCTGAATATCTAATCGCAGTTCAGTTACGTAGCTATCGCCCACTTTATAACTACGAATCACTTCAGCACCACGGATAACCCCATCAACAGCACCTGATGTCTGTTCTGTACCAAGACGTTGATCAATGAGTTCTGCGCGACCACTCACTCTCATACCATATACCTGTTCGGCAAGTTCACGGTAAGCATCAATCTTTGATGCTCGCATCGCTCTAACTTGTTTCTCTTCTTCATTTCGGCCTTTTTGCTCACCAATACTGGCATAGCCTACGGCCGTCAAAAAATCATCAGGACGCATGTTACTCAGTGGTTGGCATCCAACCATGGCAAACACAATGGCAAATAAAAACAGTTTCTTCATCTATTTTTCCTATGGACGCAGAATAACGGTGTATGGCTGTCGAATACTTGGGTCTGAACGAATCAACACCCCATCTTGAGTTCGAATACTATTCAACGTATCTAAATCTCGCCCAATCCGATCTGCAGGTAAAAAGCCTTGTGCGGTCGCCACAACAATGCGTGACTGCATACCAACAACACGTGCATTTACCAGCACCCCGCCCTCTTGACGCAGCATGGTTCCAGTCAAAACAAATTGAATATCTTGTTCATGAGCAAGATCTTTCCAATCACGGCTTAAAGCAAAATCACCTTGCTGGGTAACTTGAATATTACCGGTAGTTTTGAAATCCACCACCTTAAAACCACGACGTTGAAATTGATGAATAAATCCTTCAGAAACGGAGTTACCTAACCAGTTCGTCGCATCCAAATGTTGCAGGTCAACAAATGACGTCACAGCGATCGGTGTACGCGCCGAGACACTTGTATTGGAAATAACTAGTTCTTCCGTCATGCTTTCAATAAAATAGTCCAGCGTATGACGAGGACTATCCATCAGCATAAAAGGTGAGCCCTGATAAGGCTCCTTACCATTATAAACTGGCGAGTATGCACAGGCTGTTAAGAACACAGCAGGTACTAGTGCTAACCATTTTTTCATTCTCTTTTCTCCAGTAGTTTGGGCGAAAATTGTTCAAACTCGCTGTCTTTAGCAAAAAGTGGAACATTCCTTGCTTTTCTAAACTGCCACGGTTTAGAAAACTTACCCAAATCAGTTATCGATTATTAAGCAAAAAGTGTACCCAATTGGTAAAATACTCATGAAAAAGACGATTCTCATTTTAATTTCCACCGTTTATTTAAGTTTGCTCGGTGCAAATGCCCAAGCAGGTTGGTATGAAGTGACTGGCACTGCCACCGTCGTCTCTTCTGAGGAAGCGGCGCGTATCTATGCGCTTGAGGACGCTATCTATAAGGCGGTCACTTTCTCCGGTGCCGATATCGGCAGTATCGCGAATCTAAGGCCACTACTGGACAGTACTCGCTCGGAATATCAATTCACCAACCACGAAGTACGCTACGTTCTGGTCACCGAACAAAAAATTCGCAACAACATTATGTTCGTTCGTGCTCGAATTGATATTTACCCATCGGCAATAGGTTGCCATGTCAGCCAATACAAAAAGACATTTCTTGTCGGTAATATCGACATCGCATCGCCACAACAAGCAGTAATGGGGCAAATCTATAACGTAGGTGATGACTTTGCTCAGGTAATCAATCGTCAACTTGATCAGGAATCGGCAAGCTTTGTCTCTGTCGGTACTACCGATTTTGAAATCAGCAAACAATATCCTGAACGCCTTAAAATGATTGCTGAAGATACTGGCGCACAATATATAATTGGCGGCGTCATCAATGACTTAACGGCAACCATTGACCAAAAAGTTCTTGGTGAAGATATTATTAACCGCCAATTTGCTTTAGAAATGACTATTTTTGACGGCAAAACCGGAAACGAGGTATATAATCGCACCTATCGTGAAGTTGCTCGTTGGCCATTTGCTAAAACGAGCCAAGTCGATACGCGTAGCGCGCGCTTTTGGGCATCAACCTATGGCGAAATGATGCTGCGTGTTAGTCGCAATATTATGCTTGATTTAGAGTCAGAGGTTTCTTGTAAAATCACCTTGCCCGAAGTTGTGGCAAAGTGGGAAAATACCGTCACGATTAACTTAGGCCGCCTACATGGGGTAAAACCAGGTGACCAACTTCAACTCTGGCACACCGGTTCATTCATGGATCAACGTGGATTACCACGCAACAAAGTCACAGAAACCGATATAACTCTCACCGTATCTCGTTTATACGAAAATGAAGCGGAGCTGAGTATCGATCAACCAGAACTGGCTGGTAGCATTCAAATCGGCGATGTGATGCATAAAATCATAAGATAACGTTCGGTGCGATTTATTCGCGCTAGAACAACAATAGACAACGCTCCCGTGGCACAGCTGGATAGCGCAATCCCCTCCTAAGGGATAGGTCACAGGTTCAAATCCTGTCGGGAGCGCCACTTTATCAAAGCCCTATTCATTTATTTGAATGGGGCTTTTTTAATGGCAGAATGATGATATATCCCGGTGTTCTTACCAAACAATCGGATCAAGTCATATGAGGGAGCACATATGGACCAAAGGCATGTTCCAATCAAAACAGACCAAGAGATAGAGAAGATGCGTCAGTCAGGGCAGTTACTCGCTCAGCTCTTTACTGTACTTGAACAATATGTAAAGCCTGGACTTAGCACAATGGAAATCAATCAATGGGTTGAACGTTACATCATCAATCAATTGAATGCGCGACCAGCAAGCATAGGACAATATGGCTACCCCTACGCCATTAACTGTTCCATCAATAACGAAGCCTGTCACGGAATTCCTCTTTCCGATCGAATCCTTAAATCAAGCGACATCATTAACCTTGATATCACCTTAGAAAAGGAGGGATGGATTGCCGACTCTAGTAAAATGTTCATCATGCCAGATAGCCCTCACCATGCCAGGAAACTAGTGTCTGATACCTACCAAGCAATGTGGGTTGGGATAAAACAAGTCAAGCCCGGTGCTTATTTAGGGGATGTCGGCTATGCAATCCAAAGTTATATTGAGTCGTTAGGCTATAACATCGTTAGAGAATATTGTGGCCATGGTATAGGTCAACGAATGCATGAACCGCCCCAAGTTCTCCATTTCGGCTTGCCGCAACAAGGCTTGCTCTTACAACCAGGGATGACTTTCACCATCGAACCTATCGTTAATCAAGGCTCAAGAAAAGTGCACACCTTGTCCGATGGTTGGACTGTTGTGACTGACGATAACCGACTTTCAGCTCAGTTTGAGCACACGGTTTTAGTAACCGATTCCGGCGTCGAAGTGCTGACTTTGCGCCCTGATGAGCTGCATTTAGTTTCTTAACACTTTAAGTTAACCATTTAAATAAAATAGAATTTCAGCATTAAAATCAGATATAGCTATAATTATCGAATGTCTCACCTTTAAAAATGAGCAAACATTGCTTATCATTTAAATTAATAACAAATATATCAGTTAAAATTATGCCGAAGAGCAATTTAATAACTAATACCGGACACCGGTTTATTTCTAAAGCTAAGACTGCCTATAAAATTCACATCCATACTCCTGATGATGAAGTGCTACATCGTTCTGTTGGATTCATAAAGTTAGGAGAAGAACAAGGTCTCAAAAAAGCAATTCAACTTCGCAATGAAATCGGTCTGGAAATGTGGGGGAAATTTTGGCCTCGCTTACTGAAAGACCCTTACTTAATGACGCGTCTACCCCATTCTTTAGAACCTAAAATCATTTTCAAGCCGCGTCCAACAAAAGAAAACCCAACCGCAAAAGATGAATGCTTCATTGCAGCTTGGCGTAATTATGATGCCAACGGTAAGTTGATTTATCGAAGTGTTGTTTGCTCCATCAATAAACATGGACGACTTGCGGCTTATACCAAAACAAAAAAAGCACTGCTTGAAGCCAATAAAGAGAACTTAGAAATTCTCGATTTTATGGGCCGCCTGACTAGCATTGGATTAAAATAACTCTCGATACTCAAGATCCTCATGAGCCTTTAGCTTCAATGAGTACTGAGTTTTAGCGAGTATTGAATTTTAATGATAAAAAAACCGACTTACGTCGGTTTTTTTATCATATTAATTTCTATAGCCTGTCGACTTGAAGATATAGATAATCTAAAACCTCAAGTCGAGTAGGTATAAACAATTATTACTGTTCTACTTGGTATTCAAATTCTGGAACAGATACTTCAACACGACGGTTCTGCGCACGGCCTTCCGCTGTTTCATTAGAAGCAATTGGGTTGTTTTCACCCTCGCCAGATACCGAGATACGAGATGGGTCAATCCCCTCGTTCACAAGAGCATCAGCAACTGAATTAGCGCGTTTTTCTGATAGTTGTTGGTTGTATTCAGCACGACCCGTCGAGTCAGTGTAACCAACAATTTGAACATTCGCTTGAGGGTAATCATTCAGGAATGCAACTAAGTCAGTAAGGCCTGCAACACTGCCTTGTTTTAATTCAGAGCTGTTTGTTTTAAAGCTTTCCGTGTCAACCAATGTTGCTGCGTACGTCTTAGTCATCACAACAGGTGCTACAACCACTTCTTCAACAACCATGACTTCTTCAACCACGACTGGTTCTGGTTCACTCGCACCAAACTTGTAAGTCACACCTAGAGTCGCACTATTACCTTCTGCTCTCACAAGATCGTTGTTAATGTCTGTCAATGTTTGGTATTCAAGGCGAACTGTTACGTTTTCCATTGAATCAAATTCAAGACCAGCAGCTCCTAAGAATGATGCATCATCCTTGTCGCCGTAATTTACGTATGCACCACCAACTTTACCGTAGATAGAGATCGCGTCAGTAAGGTGTAGGTTCAGTTTTGGAGCTAACGTATAAGCGTCCACTTTTTGATCGTTAAGACCATCACCTGTGAACTTACCAAGATAATCATAGCCCGCTTCCAATGCTAGGAAATCCCAAAATTGATAACCCACGAATGCACCAATCGCTGAAGCATCATCGTCACATTGAGAACCGACTGTGGTTTTGCAAGAATCATCTAACCATGATTTACCTGCTTTAGCACCGATGTACACATCCGCCATTGCGGAGGTCGATGCCATTAATAGAGATGTGGAAATTACCGCTGCTAGTTTTTTCATTCTTATTCCCTCTGAAATCTTGATATTTTCTTGAGCAAGTGTAGTTTATATTTTTGTTCTCACTGAAATTTCATCATATTTTTCATAATAAATTTGAATGTGAACACTAATATATCACTGTCATTTAATTCTTTGTTTTATCGCTGCTTTACTGATGAGCTTCCAGCTCGAAGACTATAACATTTTTCAATTTCAATTGAAGTAAGATGGGATTTCATGAAACGTAATAATAGTTTGCACAATAATATATTGAAACCTCTCAAACCTTAATAATACAACGCTTGACGGTATATTTCTGTCTAATATCACTCTGCCTTTATGAAATTGAATTTACTATAATTCTCATAAATAAAACAAAATAAATTTAGTTCATGAATAGAGAAAAATCTAATTTAGATAGGATATATATAAAAAAACCGCAGCTAATAAGCTGCGGTTTGTGCTAACAATCACGCTTTATTAAGCGTTTGCTTCGCGCTCAGCAATAAATGCCAATGCCATCTTGATACGAGCAACACAACGCTCTTGACCAATCAATTGCATTACTGCATCAACTGATGGCGATTGACCACCGCCAGTTACAGCTACGCGTAGTGGCATACCAATCTTGCCCATACCAATCTCAAGTTCAGCACATACGTCTGCAATCATTTGGTGTAGGTTTTCAGTCGTCCACTCTTGAATCGCTTCTACTTTCGCTAGAGCAGCTTCTAGAGGCTCTTTCGCTACACCACGTAGGTGTTTCTTCGCTGCACCAGCTTCGAATTCAGCGAAATCTTCGTAGAAGTAACGAATCTGCTCTGCAAGCTCAACCAATGTATTGCAACGCTCACCAACTAAAGTGATCACTTCAGTAATTGCAGGACCGTTGTCTTTGTTGATACCTTGTTGATCAAGATGCCATTGTAGGTGTTTAGCAACATACTCTGGCTCTGAAGTCTTGATGTAATGGTTGTTCAACCAAAGTAGCTTATCAGTATTAAATGCTGACGCAGATTTTGAAATTGCGTTTAGAGTAAAGAATTCAATCATCTCTTCTCTAGAGAAAATTTCTTGGTCACCATGAGACCAACCTAAACGAACTAGGTAGTTGTTTAGTGCAGTTGGTAAGTAACCCATATCACGGTATTGCATCACTGATACTGCACCATGACGCTTAGACAGTTTTGCACCATCATCACCTAGAATCATTGCACAGTGAGCAAATGTTGGTACTGGCGCACCTAGAGCTTCGTAGATGTTGATTTGACGAGGGGTATTGTTGATGTGATCTTCACCACGGATTACG
Organism: Vibrio sinensis; assembly: GCF_003605645.1. Classification (GTDB taxonomy): domain Bacteria; phylum Pseudomonadota; class Gammaproteobacteria; order Enterobacterales; family Vibrionaceae; genus Vibrio; species Vibrio sinensis. Next base: position 50,672 of record NZ_QVMU01000007.1, read on the forward strand.
TGAGTGATTTCCATATCCCAGTCATCAACCACAACACAGAAGTTGTAAGTTGGAGAACCATCTGTACGACGGATGATCAAATCATCCATTTGGCTGTTGCTAATTTCGATACGACCACGAATTTGGTCATCAAATACAACGCTACCTTCTGTCGGGTTACGGAAACGGATAACGCATGGATCGCCATCTTTAGCCGCTTCGTTAACTGCTTTAATCTTTGGATGGTTAGCATCGTAACGAGCCATCTCTTTGTTTGCTTCTTGTTCTGCGCGAACTTCATCAAGCAACTCTTTCGACGCGTAACATTTGTATGCTTTATCTTCAGCAAGCAGACGATCAACCATTTCGTTGTAACGATCAAAACGTTGTGTTTGGAAATAAGGACCTTCGTTCCATTCCAAACCTAGCCATTCCATTCCTTCCATGATCGCGTCAACTGCTTCTTGAGAGTTACGCTCAAGATCCGTATCTTCGATACGTAGAACGAATTCACCGCCTTGGCTTTTTGCATATAGCCAAGAGTAAAGTGCTGTACGTGCACCACCAACGTGAAGGTAGCCTGTTGGGCTAGGAGCAAAACGAGTTTTAACCGTCATGTAAAATACCTTGATTGTCTAAATGACCGACACTAAGAGAGTACACTCTTAATGCTAAAAATTGCGCGTTATTCTAGCATCTATATCGGGATTCTGCCTACCTCAAGATAGGAATCATTGCTCAACCAATAAGATTAACTAACGACAAGGGAACTGAATGGGGCTGTAACGTGGGCTAAATAAGATGAAATATTCTTAACAACCCCATTGACCTTACCCTTGAGTCAAGGTTTATTCTTGACGGTAGTTTATTTTGAGGGCAAACGTATGACGCATTTTGAGATACCACTAAGTGGACTAAATTGCATGGGCTGCGCGAAAAAAGTCGAGCACATTTTAACGCAAGATCACCACGTTACAATTCAAGCTCTATCGCCGACTCACGTCAGTTTAGAAAGTACAAGCTCATTTGCCGAACTTGCTCACTCGATTGCTAAATTAGGCTATCAGGCAGGAATAAGCCAAACTTTTACTCTGTCTGGATTAAATTGCGGCCGCTGCGTTAGCAAACTCAGTGCTGTTCTTGAGGCAAACTCTCACATCAGTACTTTCGAGGCCACAACAACTCAACTCACTGTGACCTCTTCATTAAGCGAACAAGCCATCATTGAACTTATCGAAACGGCTGGATATCACGCTGCTTTACGCGCAAATGAAGATCCATCAATTGAAGCGCTATCAGAGCCAGCAATAACGCCAGACGACGAGTTAATAGCATCAGAGATTTCGTCGCACCAAAATATTCCAAATCAGGATAGTGATACTCAACAGACACACCTTTTAATCTTGGGTATGACTTGTGCGAGCTGTGTCTCTTCCGTCGAAAGTGCGCTTTTATCTGTACCAAGCATAACTAAAGCACAAATTAACCTCGCTGAACAATCTGCGATTATCTGGCACCATGATGACATAGCAAATATCCAAGATAGTGTTATGGCTGCTGTTAAATCTGCAGGCTATCAAGTGGAATTGGTCGATGATCCACAGCGCCAGCAAGAAAAACAACTCGCTCAACAGCAACACAGTAAACGGCTCCATTTTCGTAATGCCTGTATAGGACTCTCTGTCGGAGTACCTTTAATGATTTGGGGACTCGTAGGCGGCAACATGATGATACGAAACCCACTAGACCAATGGGTTTGGGGTGGTATTGGTGTGCTGTGTTTTGTTTTACTGGCAACTGCTGGTCGTTCATTTTTCGTTAATGCTTGGCAGGCGTTAATGCATAAGCGCGCAACGATGGACACACTTGTCGCTTTAGGTACTGGCGCTGCATGGCTATTTTCAATGTTGATCGTGTTCTTTCCAAATTGGTTCCCGGCAGCTTCACGCCATGTCTATTTTGAAGCAAGTGCTATGATCATTGGTTTAATTTCTCTAGGGCATTACATAGAAGCCAAAGCGAAAGCAAAAACGACACTATCCTTACAAGCGTTAATCAACTTACAACCTAGCAACGCGACTTTGGTAACGGAGGGTGGTGACGAAAGCATTGCCGTTGCAGCAATCCAAAAAGGGATGCTGTTACGCATCAAGCCCGGTGAAAAAATCCCAGTTGATGGTGAAATATCACAAGGTGAGTCTTACGTAGATGAATCAATGCTAACCGGCGAGCCCATGCCTGCGACAAAAAAAGTAGGTGATCACGTCGCGGCTGGGACACTCAATCAAGACGGCAGCCTTATTATTCGTGCCACCAGCGTCGGCAGTGAAACCATGTTAGCGCGAATCATTCAAATGGTACGTCAAGCTCAAAGCAGTAAACCTGCTATAGCGAAACTTGCGGATCAAATTTCAGCGGTATTTGTTCCTATAGTTGTGCTAATTGCACTGTTTTCTGCACTGGTTTGGTTTTGGGTTGGTCCAGATCCAAAAGTGAGTTACATGCTTGTAGTAGCAACAACCGTACTCATCATTGCATGTCCATGTGCTCTTGGCCTTGCAACACCATTGTCAGTGACTGTCGGTATCGGTAAAGCGGCAGAACTAGGTATCCTAATTAAAGATGCCGATGTACTACAATCTGCAAGTAAAATCGACACGGTTGTGTTTGATAAAACCGGTACCTTGACCCAAGGAAAACCATCGGTACAGAAAGTTTTTTCTATCAATAATGAAGATGCATCATTGTTGCAAAAAGCGGCCAGTATAGAACGTTTATCTGAGCACCCATTAGCGAAAGCGATTGTAGCTAAAGCAACAGAACAAGAGCTCACACTAATGCCTGTTACAGAGTTTGAAAATCGACGCGGTGTGGGAGTGCAAGGTATTATTGAAGAACGCGAATTTGCGGTGATTTCTTTAGCACACGCAAAAAGCACAAGCTTTGAACTTTCAGCGTTCGCCAGCTCAATAAAAGAGTGCGCAAAGCAAGCATGGACTCCGGTTGTCGTTATCGAGCAACAGCAAGTGATCGGCCTTATCGCGATAGCAGATCCAATCAAGCATGATGCAGCTAAAGCCGTTGAAGCGCTCAAGCAGCAAGGTATAACACCGATAATGTTAACCGGTGACAATGATGCGGTAGCGCAAGCAATTGCGACGCAACTGGGCATTGAACGTGTTATTTCACAAGTGTTACCCGATGAAAAAGCGGGACACATCGAACAACTTAAAACACAAGGCTACAAAGTTGCGATGGTCGGAGACGGCGTTAACGATGCCCCAGCTCTTGCTCTCGCAGATATAGGTATTGCCATGGGCAGTGGTAGTGATGTTGCCATTGAAAGCGCTCAGATGACACTATTGAATTCATCACCGATAGCAGTAGTCAATGCGATAGAACTGTCACGTGCTACGGTTAAAAATATGAAGCAAAACCTGTTCGGCGCATTTATTTATAACTCACTGGGAATCCCTATTGCTGCTGGTGTTTTATATCCACTGTTTGGCTTCCTGCTTAGCCCTGTGGTTGCCGGAACGGCCATGGCGTTGTCATCAATTACGGTTGTCAGTAATGCTAATAGGCTACGACTATTTAAAACAACGATGCGTTGAACATGAACGCATCAATAGGGTTCATTGATTTCACACTGAGGCTAGCTACACATCCTAGCCTCTGCTGTGAATCAATACCCAACAATTCGCTGCAAAAATCAGCTTAAAAGGTCAACAGACCCTAGGAATAACTATGAAATTAAAAACGCTATCACTCATGCTTATTATGGGCGCATCAGCAAGTGCTCATGCAACAGATGTACTTAACTACAAATCACCATATTGTGGTTGTTGCACGGAATGGACCAAACACATGATTGATGCAGGCTTTAATGTCAAAGAAGAACTGCATGAAAATATGAACCCAATTAAACAAAAGCTTGGCGTCACTCCTCAACTAGCCTCTTGCCATACTGCTGTTATCAATGGGTATGTATTTGAAGGACATATACCGGCTGATGACATCAAAGCCTTTCTCGATAACCCACCAAAAAATGCAAAAGGGTTAACCGTTCCAGGTATGCCGATGGGATCGCCTGGCATGGAATACGGTGATCAAAAAGATAGTTATGCCGTTTATGCTTTCAATGAGCGCGGACAAACATTTACATACCGTCGCTATGAGGGGAACCAGTAACGTCATTGTTATTTGACGTCATTGTTATTTGGTTTGATGTAATTAGATCGTGAATCATAACCATTTATTCTGACTGAGTTACATAAAAGAAAGCCCAGCATTGCTGGGCTTTCTTGATTAATGCTGTGCAAAATGATGTTACAAAAACTCACGTCGAACCAATGATTGCATCATTTCTATGTGTGCTGGGTCATCATTAAGACAAGGGATATAAGTAAACTTCTGCCCGCCTTTTTCTTCAAATAACTCCTGGCATTGCTCGGAAATTTCTTCTAGTGTCTCTAGGCAATCAACAGAAAATGCAGGCGCCATAATATCAATATTTTTGACACCCTTATTAGGCAAGGCTTCCAACGTTTTGTCAGTATAAGGCTTCAGCCATTCTTCTCGCCCAAATCTAGACTGATACGCCATACCAATTTGTGAATCATCCAGCCCTAATTCTTGCTGTAAAAGCCGAGTCGTTTGTTCACAATGCTGAGGGTAAATATCACCATTATCAGCAAGACGCTTAGGAATACCGTGATAAGAACAGAGTAGATAGTCACCACGACCATTCTTTTCCCATGAGCGACGAACGGAACCAGCTAGCGCTTTAATATAGAGAGGATGATCATGATAATCACGAATAAGGCGGATACCCGGAATAGAGTTGAGTGCTTTGAAGGCTTTACTTAAACCATCAAACACTGCCGCTGTCGTTGTACCTGAATATTGAGGATAAAGTGGCAGAACAATAATATCTTCTACGCCCTGAGCCATTAATTTTTCGACACCCGATAACAAGCTAGGGTTACCATAAGTCATACTCAATTCGACTGGCACATTTAGGGCATCTTGCAGTTTACTGGCTTGGCGCTGTGAGTAGACCATCAGTGGTGATCCCTCATCCATCCAGACAGTTTGATACAGTTTGGCGACTTTAGGTGCTCGAATTGGCAAAATAACGCCATGCAGAAGAGGACACCATAACCAACGGCTCATATCTACTACACGATGATCATGCAAGAATTGGCTTAAAAAGCGTTTAATAGCGGGGGACGTTGGCTCATCAGGCGTGCCGAGGTTAACCAGCAATACACCTTGTTTTTTATCGTTGTGCATAACTTCCTATCAATGATTATCGAATGGATTGACTACGGCTCGTTCTCTTATTTAGATCACATAAACTCAAGTACACAATGACTTTATGTGCTGAAACTTTATGTGCTGACTTTACTAATAAGCCATCAATAATAAAAAAGCGACCCAAAGGTCGCTTTCACTATATCAAATATCAAATCATGCAGTTAGCGAATTATGCCAATGCTTTTTCGATATCAGCACTTACATCAGATACTTGTTTAGTACCGTCAAATTTAAGGTACTTAGTGTTACCTGCTTCAGCTTCTTTACCGTAGTAAGAAATTAGTGGCGCGGTTTGCTCATGGTAAACGCCTAGACGTGCGCGAACAGTTTCTTCTTTGTCGTCATCACGAACAACTAGGTCTTCACCTGTCACGTCATCTTTACCTTCCACTTTTGGTGGATTGTAAACAACATGGTATGTACGACCTGAAGTTAGGTGAGCACGACGACCCGCCATACGCTCAACAATCACATTGTCAGCAACATCGAACTCAATAACATAGTCAACATCAACGCCCATTTCTTTCAAGCCATCAGCTTGAGGAATTGTGCGAGGGAAACCATCAAGTAGGAAACCTTTCTCACAATCATCTTGAGCGATACGTTCTTTGATAAGACCTAAAATGATTTCATCAGAAACTAGCTGCCCAGCGTCGATTACCGCTTTCGCTTGTTTACCAAGCTCTGTACCTGCTTTAATTGCAGCACGTAGCATGTCACCAGTAGAAATTTGCGGAACACCGTATTTTTCCATGATGAAGTTTGCTTGAGTGCCTTTACCAGCACCAGGAGCACCTAGAAGAATGATGCGCATGTTATATCCTCTCTAAATTTAGAAATTTATACCGAAGCTCACAATCCATTGGTCTAAACCTCTCAGTTTAATCCATGTATTTGAGACGGTAAGTTTCGGTATAAGCCAAAAATTAATGGTTTGTACTGCTATTGAAACGTCATAAGAAGTGTAATGAACACACCTTATAAGCTGTTTTAAGTTCCCGATTCTAGCATAATTTAAATGCACGACGACCGAATTAAGACTAAAGAATGTAACTCCTCTTGTGCTGAGCTACTAACAATCATCTTATTGCTGCAAAAACGTGCAAATACTCACCTGTTCAGGTAAAAAGCCCGCTAAATCGCGGGCCTTTTCGATATTATCGCTTGTTACACCTTAGTCAAAAGGCTATTTACTGCCCCTAGGAATTGAGTAGGGTCTTCCATTGAACCACGCTCTGCAAGCATCGCTTGACCTAAAAGCACTTCAATCCAACGGCCAAAGGCTTGTTCGTCAGCCTCATCAGCCATACGTTTAACTAACTCGTGGTTAGGGTTAATTTCAAAAATGTACTTCACTTCAGGAACGGCCTGACCTGCTGCTTCCAACAGTTTTGCCATTTGAGTGCCCATTTCAAAATCATCTGTCACGACAACCGCTGGCGTTGTTGCCAATTTAAAAGTAGCGCGAACTTCTTTAACTCGATCACCTAGGTATGCTTGAGTACGCTCAACAACCGATTTAAATTCTTCTTCGGTTTCTTTTTGCTTCTCTTTTTCCGCTTCATCTTCAAACTGACTCAGATCTAAGCCAGCTTTAGTGATTGACTGGAACTGCTTACCATCGAATTCTGTCAGGTAATTCATTAACCATTCGTCAATGCGATCAAACATCAATACAACTTCAATGCCTTTCGCTTTGAACTGCTCTAAGTGAGGGCTATTTTTCGCCGCAGCATAGCTATCAGCAGTCAGATAATAGATCTTATCCTGCCCCTCTTTCATGCGTTCTACGTAAGAGCTTAAACCAATCGTCTGTTCAGCTGAATCAACTTCTGTCGATGCAAAACGAAGCAGTGAAGCGACTTTCTCTTTATTTGCCATATCTTCCGCAGGGCCTTCTTTCAAGACCATGCCGAATTCTTTCCAGAATGACAGATATTTTTCATTGTCATTTTTTGCCATGCGTTCAAGCATAGAAAGAACACGTTTAGTACAAGCACCACGTAGAGACTGAGTCACTTTATTGTCTTGTAGGATCTCGCGCGATACGTTCAGTGGTAGATCATTTGAATCAATCAAACCTTTTACGAAACGTAAGTACGAGGGCATAAACTGCTCTGCGTCATCCATAATGAATACGCGTTGAACATACAGTTTCAAACCTGATTTATGTTCACGGTTCATCATATCCCAAGGCGCTTTAGCTGGGATATAAAGCAAGCTAGTGTAATCGTTTTTACCTTCTACTCGATTGTGGCTCCAAAGTAGAGGATCAGCAAAGTCATGTGAAACATGCTTATAGAATTCTTGATATTCCGCATCAGTAATGTCTGATTTATTGCGCGTCCATAGTGCTTGAGCTTTGTTAATTTGCTCCCACTTCTTCTCGCCTGTTTCTTTGCCTTCTTCATCACGAACAGCAGTTTGGATTGAAACAGGGATGCCAATGTGATCAGAGTATTTACCAATCACTTCACGCAGACGCCACTCATTTAAAAACTCTTTACCATCTTCACGCATGTGCAGAATAATGTCAGTACCACGAGTTTCTTTATGAATATCTTCAATCGTGTAATCACCCTCGCCTGCTGAATGCCACTGTACCGCTTGGTCTGCACTTAGACCTGCTGCTCTTGTACGAACAGTAACAGCATCAGCTACAATAAACGCGGAGTAGAAACCAACACCAAATTGGCCAATCAGTTGAGAGTTTTTACCTTGCTCTTCAGAAAGGTTTGAGAAAAACTCTGCGGTGCCTGATTTTGCGATAGTACCAAGATGTTCAATCACATCTTCACGGCTCATACCGATGCCGTTATCGCAAATAGTTAAAGTGTTCGCAGCCTCATCAAACGCCAATTTTACGCCTAACTCTGCATCACCTTGATACAAGTCAGCATTAGACAACGCTTGAAAACGTAACTTATCAGCAGCATCAGATGCATTGGAAATCAATTCACGTAAAAAAATCTCTTTATTTGAATAAAGAGAATGAATCATTAGGTGAAGTAGTTGTTTTACTTCAGATTGAAAACCACGTGTTTCTTTGTTCTGTGTCACAGTTTCGCTCATGTTCGCTCCATAACATCTATACTTATCAAGCCTCTACTCGATTCGATTAAGGCCAATACAATGATGATTTGTTTTAAAACATGAGGGTATAAAATGTAAATTCAAGGTCAAAAATGATAAAAACAGTGTTTTTTTTCCTCTAACTTGACTATCCTTGCATCTCAAAAAAACAATAACATAAATACTCAATCATCAGGTTGATGAATCTTTTTTTATAAGCGCGCGAATAAAATCTGGATTTTTTATAATAATGGCCAATTCCATGAGTAACATCGGCACCAAGTATATCCTTGCAAGCAGATTCACTTTTGATCCCAATACTAATTCGTTGATCGATGTGGAATATGCTAGCGAAATCATCCGCTTAGGCAGTAACGAAAGCCGAATTTTACTGCTACTCGCTGAGAAACCCAATGAAGTCATTTCTCGCAATGAACTGCACGATTTTGTCTGGCGAGAGCAAGGGTTTGAAGTCGACGATTCAAGCCTAACGCAAGCGATTTCTACCTTAAGAAAGCTGCTAAAAGACTCAACGAAATCACCTCAATTTGTAAAAACCGTTCCTAAGCGCGGCTACCAACTGATTTGTACCGTCGAGAGAACAACACCTTTGCTAAGTGGCGAAGAAGAAACCTCTGTTCTATCGATTGACTCAGATCTTGAACTTGAAAGCCCTCAAGAGCGCTTACCTGAAATTGAATCAGCACCTGAACTTATCACTGTCGAAGAAGCGTTACCTGAGCCAGAATTAAAAAACAAAGCTGCAAACTCATCCTCTACACAAAAAGAATCAAAGCCAATGTCTTGGTCGATTCGTATCATGCTTGCTCTGGCTGTTTTACTTCCTCTCTTTGTTATTTTACTGACTACCCCTGCTGAATCAGAGTTTCGTCAGATTGGTACCTATGACAATGTCAGTGTAAAAACAACCGTTAACCATCCTGATCTTTCTCGCTGGAATGCCTCGATAGAGCAATGCATCATTCGATATAATAAAACACATACTGGTGAACTTACTCCGATAGAAGTCATTGCGACTGGTGGTGAGAACAATCAGCTTGTTTTAAATTATATTCATAGCCTCAAACATTCCGGCGAAAACGTCACATTACGCATCTTTGCTGAACAAGAAGATTTCAGTAAAGTGTGCCAATAGATGGGAAATAAGATGAATCAAAAAATTGCAGCTGGAATCCTTATTCTCTCCGCTATCTTTAGTACATGGTTGTATTGGGGAAGTGATTTAAAAATTGAGCAAATCCTCACATCACAAGAGTGGCAATCTCGCATGGTCACCCTTATTAGTGAACACATTCGTGAAGATGCCGTCGGCCCTTTACGTCAGGTGAAAGTCTCTTCAAATGTGAAATACTTACCGAACGGCACATATATTCGTGTCGCTATCGTAAAACTCTATTCAGCAAATCACCCAAACAATGAAAGCGTAATAAATATATCTGAATCAGGAAGTTGGGAAATCAGCGATAACTACTTATTAGTTTCACCAACAGAGTTTAAAGATATTTCATCATCACAAAACAAAGACTTCACAGGCAGTCAGCTTAAGCTTATTACCCAGTTGTTTAAAATGGATGCACAACAAAGTCGACGTATTGATATTGTGAATGAAAAAACCTTGCTACTGACTAGCTTAAGTCACGGCTCTACGGTACTTTTCTCTAACTAAACTTTTTGTTACGCAAACGAAGGAGGCATGATGCCTCCTTTTTTATCACCTGATTTACTATGAAAGCGACTGTATTATATGGATTGGATACACTCTCTTGGCCTCTTTGTCGGCTCTCTTATTGCTAATACTCTAGCCTCACTTTCCGGAGGCGGTGCGGGTTTACTGCAATTCCCACTGTTGATATTTTTGGGCCTGCCCTTTTCTACTGCTCTTGCTACTCATAAAGTCGCTAGTGTCGCTCTCGGGCTCGGTGCTGCTTTTACTCATATCAAACAGAAAAGCATTCCTCCTACCATAGCCCTATACCTCATTTTAGTGGGTAGCCTAGGCGTTATTATTGGCGCTAATCTTGTACTCATGATCCCTGAAAATATCGCTGAAAAAGCGCTGGGTGGCATGATACTAGCGATTGGAATCTATTCTCGAGTTAAAAAACAACTAGGCCAAGAAGAGATACAAGCAAATCGAACCGTAACGGGTTGGACTATTGGCGGAATCATTTTCGTGCTTATCGGTATTATCAATGGATCACTCACCGCCGGCTCCGGCTTGTTGGTGACACTATTTCTCGTTCGCTGGTTTGGTTTTAGTTACAAGCAAGCCGTTGCGCTTACTATGATATGCGTGGGGTTATTTTGGAACGGGATTGGTGGTATAGCAATGATACAGGCAGGAGCGCCTATTCATTGGCCCTGGCTTGGTACTTTACTGCTCGCATCATTACTCGGTGGAGCACTAGGTGCATTCCTTACGACTCGATTAAGTAATCAATTCATTAAACTCTGTTTTGAGTTACTCACCGCTGCGGTGGGCATCAAACTCTTAGTATAGAGGTTAATATGAACAAGGCTATCATCGGTATCTATTCCTACCGTCAGTGTAACTAGATGCTTGGTTCGTCAGGTCTTCATATCCAATCAAAGAAGTACGCCCTGACGAATCAGGGCGTACTTCTTTGAATAAGGCAGCTTGGATAGTGCTATTTAAGCAGTGAAGTTCACCTCAATATATCGGGCGCAACACTACTATTTATTATGCGTTTTTTATCACGAGTGATTAGTTACGAGTGATTACATGATACTTGTTTGCAGTAATACATCGCCGTCAAAATTAACCACTTGCAGCAAACCGTTACTCAGCAACCCATAGCTGGCAGCAAAATTATCGCGCGGGAAAGTGATTGAACCCGGATTAAAAATAAACTGCTCACCATCCTTTTCAGCGACTGGAATATGTGAATGTCCATGGACAATCGTGTCGCCGATGCGCAACGCTGGACGTTTTGAAGCATTATATAAATGCCCATGAGTCAAAAACAAACGCTGTCCAGATTCTAACAACAACCATGCGTAATCCATCATCATTGGGAACGACAACAACATCTGATCCACTTCGCTATCACAATTACCACGTACTGCGACGATTCGGTCGGCGTAACTATTTAATAATTCAGCGACGGCTGGTGGGTTGTACCCTTCCGGAATAGGGTTACGAGGACCGTGATTTAAAATATCCCCGAGCAAAACCAATGTGTCGGCGCCAGATTGATTAAACGCACTCAACATTTTTTCAGTTGCTGGCAAGCTACCGTGTATATCTGAAGCAAAAAAGACTTTCACTACATCATCTCCTCAAAATACTTGAGGGCATTCTACGTAAATGAACTCGACTCGTCATCTGAACCATCCCATTAATCACAATATTATGGTACCTAATATGGCTGTCTCTCATCTCGTCTCATCAGGATTTTAAAATATCTATAACCTGACACTTAATGAACCAAATGCTTCAAGCTCTTCGTACTATATAACTGCCAATAAGACTTGTGAGATGCTCCCATTAGAACACTAATAAATCACTCACTATCAATTGTGATTGTGAGCATCTCTATGCGACTTAGGTATATAATTAACTAACAACAGGAGGTGAACATGAAACTATTGTTAACGGGCGGCAGTGGATTTATCGGTCGAGAGCTATTGAAACACTTAACTAATTACAACATTGTTTTATTAACACGCTCACCAGAGCAAGCGCGAAAAAACCTCCACTATGCCGACCTTGGCAATATCTCCTATATAAATAGTTTAGATGAATTTGACGATCTGAATGATTTTGATGCTGTCATTAATTTGGCTGGAGAGCCGATTGCAGATAAACGCTGGAGTCCTAAGCAAAAAGAGCTCATTTGTAACAGTCGTTGGAAGACGACTGAAAAAATTGTTGACCTCATCCACGCGAGCACCACACCTCCCGAAGTTTTTATCAGTGGCTCAGCGGTTGGTTATTATGGTGATCAACAACACCACTCTTTTGATGAATCTTTGCATGTCCACAACGATGGTTTTCCTTATACAGTCTGCGCAAAATGGGAACAAATAGCCTTAAGAGCACGTTCAGAACAAACCCGTGTCTGCTTACTGAGAACCGGATTGGTTCTTTCTCCGCAAGGAGGTGCACTAGGCAAAATGCTGTTACCTTATAAATTGGGCTTAGGGGGTTCTATCGGGTTAGGTAAACAATACATGCCATGGATTCATATGCTCGATATGGTTCGCGGCATCGTTTATTTACTCGATACTAAACATGCCAGTGGTGTGTTTAACTTCTGCGCGCCTCATCCTGTGACTAACATGCACTTTAGTAAAATGCTCGCCAAAACACTGCACAGACCCCATATATTGTTCACCCCTAAGTGGGCGTTAAAATTGGCGATGGGTGAAAGTTCTGTGTTGCTGTTTGATAGCATACGAGCCAAGCCCAAAAAACTCACCGAGCTTGGATTTACCTTTAGTTACTCTCGTTTAGAACCCGCATTGAAAAACTTATTACAACATCATGAATAATCCATTACTCTGAATCTGTCTCCCCTTAAACCGCCTAGATAGCGTTACTTAAGGGCAACTTATTTCACGGAAGGACGTCATGAATAAGGCGGTATTGATTACAGGGTGCTCAACTGGTATTGGTTACACTTGTGCACACGCATTACAAAGTCAAGGTTACCAAGTCATCGCAACCTGCAGAAAAGCAGAAGATGTTGAACGACTTAAGCAAGAGGGGTTAACTTGCATTCAATTAGACTTAGCTGATAGCAACAGTATTTCTAATGCAGTAAAAGAAGTATTCGCCATCACTCATGGTCAACTCTATGCCTTATTTAATAACGGCGCTTACGGTCAACCCGGTGCATTGGAAGACTTACCCACTCAAGCATTGCGTGAACAATTTGAAACTAATTTCTTTGGCTGGCACCAACTTGTGACCGAAATATTGCCGATAATGAGACGTCAAAACGAGGGGCGGATAATACAAAACAGCTCGGTGTTAGGGTTTGCAGCAATGAAATATCGTGGCGCTTATAATGCGTCAAAGTTTGCATTAGAGGGATGGACAGACACACTGCGATTAGAACTAGCCGGTAGCAATATTCATATTAGCTTAATTGAGCCAGGCCCTATTGAAACCCAGTTCAGAGCAAATGCGCTTCGTGCTTTTCGACGCTGGATAAACATAGAGCAGAGCGTTCATAGCAAACAATATCAACAACAAATAGCTCGGCTAGAAAAAACCACCTCCAACAATGCGTTTACTCTACCACCGGATGCCTGCATTGCACCGTTACTCGATGCATTGACGGCAAAAAAACCAAAAATCCGCTATCGTGTTACGACTCCAACCAAAGTATTCGCAATTTTAAAACGAATATTACCCACTAGAACTCTGGATAAAATATTGCAAAAAGCCGCATAAAAGTGTGGCTCTGTCATGCTACCGTCACAATAGAAGACTAGGATACATAATGTCCCCAAACAGCATCCTTAAACAAGCGTTTCATACGGTAATAGACATGACATTGAACCAGCTCAACTGGCTATGCGTGGGTGTTACGCTAACATGGTTTATTGTGACGTAAACGCCTACGCTTGTTATTAAAACAAAAAACACTGCTTTTATAGCAGTGTTTTTTGTTTGTGCGCACCATAGCCACCAGAATGACTTGATATAACGGCTCTCTGCCCATATGTTTGTTGCATAGACAGACATCGCAAGGATACGTCAAATGCATTCACCTTTTATTATTGAACTGAATGAGCAAAACTTCCGTCAAGTGTTAGAAAGCTCAATGCAGTCACCTGTATTAGTTCATTTTTGGGCTCCAATGAGCCAAGAAAGCGCTCAAGTCATCCCAGACCTGCAAGCTTTAACTCAACAATACAATGGCGCTTTTACCCTTGCTTTACTTAACTGCGAGCAAGAACAAAACATTGCCTCTCAGTTTGGTGTGCAAAGCATTCCGACCATTGCTCTGTTTATTAATGGGCAAGCTGTCGATGGGCTCGGCGGTCCTCAAGGTATTCATGAGATTCAACAAATGCTCGTGAAACACTTACCAAGCCAAGATGAATTAAATTTCATGCAAGCGGTTGAGCTTATCCGTCAAGGAGAGCACGCACAGGCACTTCCCCTACTTAACCAGCTTTCTCAAGAACGCCTGCAAAAAGGTGATGCAAAATTAGCATTGGCGGACTGTTTGATTGAAACCCAAGATTTTGTTCAAGCCGAGCAAGTGCTCAGCCACATTCCTCTTGAATATCAAGATAATGATTACAAAAGCTTAATTGCCAAATTAGATTTACATAATCAATCTGCAAATAGTCCTGAAATTCAATTGCTAGAAGCCAGTTATCAGCAAAACCCTGACGATCACAAAATTGCTAATGAGTTAGCCCTTAGCTACCATCAAGTTCAGCGTGATGAAGAAGCATTAGAAATGTTGTGGACGATTTTACGTGCAAATATGAATGCGCTCGATGGTGAAATCAAAAAAACATTTATGGATATTCTTGCAGCTCTAGGGCAAGGAAATAATGTTGCAGGAAAATATCGCCGACAGCTGTACTCTCTCCTTTACTAAAAAATTCAAGACAAAAGCTGGAATCCCTCAGCTTTTGTCTTATTTATATCCTATTGACTGACACCTCAGACATTGAATACCTCGCTAGATAGTAAATAAGAATACTTTCAGCGCATAAGTGGACTATGTAATTAGAGGGGACTAACCTAGCCCACACCGCTGTAATTTTAAGTATGACAAGCACATAAATCGTCCTGCATCTCATTTATACGTTTGTTTCTATCGCTCAATTAAGCAACAATATCGTCTGTTATTTACAGATATGGATATTATAGAGATGATAGATTACTCACTTATTACCATTGGCGTCTTCATCGTTGTCGTGATCGCAGTCATTGCTGCCGGTGTTAAAACCGTTCCGCAAGGAAGTCACTGGACAATAGAACGATTCGGCCGTTATACCCACACACTCACGCCAGGCCTTAACATCATTATTCCTTTCGTTGATTCTGTTGGGCAGAAAATCAGCATGATGGAACGTGTCCTTGATATCCCTGCTCAAGAAGTTATTTCGAAAGATAATGCCAACGTCACCATTGATGCAGTTTGTTTTGTTCAGGTTATCGATGCTTCAAAAGCTGCTTATGAAGTCAATGACTTAGAGCATGCTATCCGAAACCTAACCCTCACCAATATTCGTACTGTCCTAGGTTCTTTAGAGCTCGATCAAATGCTCAGCCAGCGTGACATGATTAACGTTAAGCTCCTTGCCATTGTCGATGAAGCAACCAACCCATGGGGTGTAAAAGTTACCCGTATTGAAATTAAAGATGTTCAGCCACCCGCCGATTTGACAGCAGCAATGAATGCGCAAATGAAAGCTGAACGTAATAAACGTGCGGATATCTTAGAGGCAGAGGGGGTTCGCCAGGCTGAGATCCTCAAAGCAGAGGGGCATAAACAATCGGAAATCCTCAAAGCCGAAGGACAAAAGCAAGCCGCTATTTTACAAGCAGAGGCTCGTGAACGTGCGGCTGAGGCCGAAGCAAAAGCGACCCAAATGGTTTCAGAAGCTATCGCAAAAGGTGACATGCAAGCGGTCAACTACTTTATTGCACAAGGTTATACCGAAGCCCTTAAATCAATCGGGCAAGCCGAAAATGGCAAGATCATTATGCTACCATTAGAAGCAACGGGGCTAATGGGTTCCGTCGCTGGTATTGCAGAAATGTTTAGCCATTCTGCCGCAAAAAAAACTAAGGAATGATGTGAACGAACTATTGAATAGCCTAACTTACTGGCACTGGCTTGCTTTGGGTCTTGCCTTGCTAGCCGCAGAATTACTGGGAGCAGCAGGTTACTTACTATGGCTTGGTATTTCGGCACTCCTTGTCGGCGGGGTGCTCACCTTTATCCCAATGAGCTGGCAATTACAGTGGGTCTCTTTTGGGGTATTTTCCCTGGTCACGACATGGTTGTGGTGGCGCAAACAGTTCAAAAAAGACAAAACTCTCGACGATACAAGAAACTTAAATCAAAAAGAGAAGCAACTTATCGGTCAAGTCATTACTCTCGATAGTGATATTCCTGCTGGGAGAGGAAGAATTCGAGTGGGAGACACCACATGGTCTGCTTATTCTGAGCATGAGATTAAAGCTGGCAGTGCGGTGGTGATAACCGAGTTAAACGGCATCACTCTCACCATAGAACCCAAAGCAGATTGAATAAAAAGCCATTAAACTGAAAAAAATCACCATATCAATAAGACACCACTCTCTCTAGTGGTGTCTTTTTTTGCCCATTATTATCGTCCCCCCTCATAAAGTAACCACATTTCAAAACGATAAGCTAAATACTCTTTGAAAAACAACTCTCATTAAAAAGTGCAAATAGCGCTGATTTTTTTCAAAACCCTCACTCTTTAAAGTATTAACACCCATCACGATTCAGTAGGTTATTGTTTTATCACAAATATTAAGTCGAACTTTTTTTATATAGGAATTTTGTTTTTTCGGATCTTTACCATACTTTGTACATACTAAAAGTATCTCTACCCACACGACTTGAAGATACAGGTCGGACGGGTACCCATTGTGAGTTCACTTAGAGGAAGGATAAACGTTATGAAATCGATAATCGTATTTTTTGTTAGCTTATTTTTTGCCTTTGGCGCATCCGCATACTCGGTAGGTAGTTCAGCAACGGGTCCACTGGTTAATTGCGAATTTCAAGATGGTAGCGTGAAATATATTCCGATCCTCATTTGCAAACACAGTGAAGGGAAAGTCATCAGATAAAATAAATGCCGCATTGATTTCATTACAACTCAATGCGGCATATTTTCTTTTTAGCGGAGAGCGGAGCTTAGTCTAATAGGCGGATAATAATATTCTTACGCTCTTGCTCATTGGCCTTGTTAAACCAGTAACCAAACATTTGCTCTTCTTGAGATCCTGAAACAGCATTAATGCTTGCTGTTTTTCGATTTTCTACGGCCCATTGCGTCATGGACTCTTTCTGAGTGTCATTAAGTTGTTCAAACCAATATTGAGTCATCTCTTGCGGCTTAGACTCTTCCACAACTGTTTCTGATACAACTGTGGTATCTGTTGCTGCTACCACTACTGGCACAGCCGCTACACTGGCAGCACCTGCGCCTGCGGTTATTGTCATGGGTGTTGTAGTAGATGTCGCAACCATTGGTGACGAGGATATTGATGCTTGAGAATACGCATTGCCTCTTTCGACAATCGCTTCAATATAACCGGCTGGAATTACGAAATTAATCTTATCATTGTCAGAAACCGCGACATCAAAGGAAAGATCTTCTAGTGTTGCCTGTTCAACATCTTGATTAGATAGTGGGATATTAAAATATTGTGTTTGAGTACAAATATCACTGCACGTCTCAGATGGAGCAGCATAGTTAACTAAAGGTATTTTAGTGCTATCACCATCAACGGTCGCAAACTTATATTCGTCATAAGTTTTAAAGTAGGTCATTTCCATTGAGATAAACGAATCTGGGGCAACAATATCTTTAAGAGGCGCAACGTAGTTCAGCTCTAGTGATGATTTGACTAATTGACCGCCTCGTTGCGGATTAGCAATGGGTGTCAACGATTTACCGACAACAAGAGTATAGTTTTGTTTTTCTTCAATTGAATCAATTGCATCAGAGAAATCGCTATTAGCATCTAACGTCGTACAGCCAACCAATAGTAAAGGAAATGATGCGCATATAATTCTTTTCATGTTAACCACCTTTAAACAATTTAACCCCATAATACTACTCACGACTCTTTACTACAGGTGCTATCTATTCTTAATTGAAACATTCATTTGATGACGCCTACAAAATATCGCTTTGCCTTGATGCAAAAAACGCTGACCAAGATGATCAGCGTTTGCATTCTATCAAAGCAATATCGTGCTTAGGTCGTGATGATGTTTAAGTAACATTTTCACTTAAATAAGCAGGCTTAGAAGCCGTACTCAAGACCAACACGAACAACGAACGTTTCATTTTGCTCATGCTTACCAGCTGCATTCGATTTAATATCACGTTGTGCGACACGTACGTACGGTACAAAACCTTCATGCACATACATTAGCTGACCAGAAATAATGCTATCTGCATCATCTTGTTTCTCGCCGCCCACTTTAGAGTCTTCATTCGCTGCGTAGCCTAGTTTGAAGCCCCATGGGCCATTCCAGTATTGACCGATGATAGAATAAGACCCTTGCTCTGATTTTTCACCCGTTGCTATATCTTTAGACTCACCCGCTTTGTATGCAGCAGCTAAACCAAAGCCCGCAGGAAGAGAGGCTTCAAAGCCAACTAGGTAACCAAAAGTATCTGCCATTTCAGCAGCTGAGCCTGCTGATTGGTAGTTATTACCTACAGCAATATTGGTTCCATTTTTATCTTCACATCCAGCTGCCGTAGTACAAATCCCCCACGCAGAATCAACTTTAGCCTTTAGTTGACGATCCGTTTCCGTTTCCAATGCACCGTGTAAGGTGATTGAATCCATCACTCTCCAAGTTGCTGATGCACCGTAGAAGTAGTTGTTGTCGACGTCTTTATCACCACGGCCCGTTGCTAAAGCGAAACGGAAACCGTTGTAATCCACAGAGTCGTAACGAGCCATGTCGCCGTGGCGGTCACGGTTGTATTTTACATCACCGCCCCAGTCCCATGCAGCGCCCAAACCTGGGTTCGCGTAAGGCCAGTCAATGATTTCGTACATAGGAGTTAGCATACGACCGAAACGAACTTTACCCCAATCACCAGAAAGGCCAAGGAAAGTGTCGCGGTTGCCTAGGGTAGCACCGTCACCGTTCTCGCCTACGTAGCCAGATTCAATCTGCATAAGAACGTTGAGGTTATCAAACATGTTTTTACTTGCGCGGAAGCCAATGCGCGATTCATTTTCGTAATCGTAGCCCGTGCTCTTATCGGCTACCGCACCTGTTTTAAGGTTAGTGACATCAGAATCGTAGTTAACAATCGAAATAGCCGCAACACCGTAAGCTTCGACTAAGAAATCACTATTAACACCAACTTGCTTAGCCATAGCGCCTGTTGACGCGAATGCAACCGCCGCACCCACTAAGGTACGTTTGAAAATTTTGTCCATGGAAAAACTCCTAAATTTGGATATAGCTGTTTTGTGTTTCCCCCCTAAAGTTGGCCGCCGAAGGGAGAAAGAATTCCTTTTAAATCGTCATCATCGTGGTAGTCACTGATTAGTGATACTGCATTTGATGCTTCCGATTTAGCTTTGCTGGATACACCTTGTCTATCCATAATGCTAAGACTAACTTCGCGGAGGAAAACATCAATGAGAACTTAATTTCCGTGTAAAAAAATATGAGCTACGGCATACTTTTTCCAACTAAGTGATCGAGATCTAGTTTATACCTGAATTTACATTGAACTTTCACAAAATCAATAACAAACAATAACTTAGAAAATCAGCAAAACTCTATTGTTGATTTCCATCTCAAAATGTTAATTAATACAACATTCTATATAAAGATCGGAGCTTGATCACTGACAGGAAAGAGAAAATATTGGGTACAGCTCAGGAAGCTTTATTTTAAGTATAAAAAAAGCAGCCATCGATGATGACTGCTCTCTATCTAAAAAAATATCGGTGGCGTTAACTCAACCAAACCGTTTTATTTACTTATTAGATCAATATATTCTTGCTCAGATAGAACGGTGACACCTTTCTCTTTGGCGCTATTAATCTTCGTTTCTCCAACCTTAGTTCCCGCAACGAGATAACTAGTTTTGCCAGTCACTGACTTAGCAACTTTTGCGCCTAACTCTTTCGCATGCTTTTCCATATCACCACGCTTTCCTTGAAGCATTGTGCCGGTGAAAACGACTATTGCTCCCGCAATTGGTGAGGATGAGTCATCTTTCTCCGAAGCTTTAGGCGTAATATTTAGATTAAATCCAAGCTCGTAAACTTTGAAGAACTCATCTTTAATATTCGCCAACCCTTCAACTATTGCTTCTGCACTGAGTTTCGCGAAGCCATCAAGATCAGCAATATCTTCTGCAGTCAGGGCAAATAGTTCGACCAATGAGTAATGTTCAAGAAGCTTTTCACAATTACCACCGCCTAAGCGACTCACTCCAAATGCTGACAAGAATCGCCAATCTTCTATACCAATTTCTCGGCTTGCTTGTAACTGATCAAATAGATTTTTAGACGTTTTTTCGCCAAACCCATAAGCTGCAAACTCATGTGCTTTCAGGTTATACATTTGATGGATATGTTTAACACCAAGATTAGTTAATTTTTCAATATTTTTTGGACCAAAACCATCATTGTTACCAAGCGTTTTGAAAAAGTGAACCAGCGTATTCTCTGTCTGAGCAGGACAATCATTTTTATTTGGACAGACCAAATGATCCGATTCCCAAATCAAATGAGATTGACAACTTGGGCACGATTCAGGAATTTGTGGCTCTGCCGCTTTAATCACTTTTTCAATTTTAGGTATAACTAAACCACTTCGCACAATTTGAAGTATCGCACCAGGACCTACGCCATTGGTTTTAACCATATTATAATGATGCACAGTCACACGGCTTATCGTTGCACCACTAATTCTTGTTGGGACCAACTCTGCAACAGGCGTAACTCGACCTGTTCTGGACGTTTGTGGTGTCACACTAATGACTTCAACTTCAGCAGCTTCTTCATTAATTTTGAAAGCGATTTGCCAACGATGGAATTTTCTCGTTGCACCCATGTGCTCTTTGATACGAGAGTCCGTCGCTTCCAGTATTACCCCGTCGACATCATACCCAACCGCATTCCATATTTTGTCGATAATGGTTTCAAACTCAGCCATTAGTTCCTGATAACTACCCGTCCAATTATCAATTGAACTAAATGGATAAAATACACAAGCGCCATCATGGATGGCTTTTTGAACTCGCTCATCAACGTTTTTCTCTGCAATAATCGCAGCTTGAATGTTTCGAGAGTTCTCAAAGTACTGACTTAAATTGCTTTCAAAATAAGCTTTATCAATAACTATCTCTCCAGCACCTAACCCTCTTTCACCATTTCGAGCTACTTTTAGCCCACGTTCGAAAGCTCGAGTTACATCCTGACCTCTTACACCATCACCTCGAGTATAGAGTTTTTCACCATCATCAAATGCCGCATAACCATCGAGTTTTGGGGTAACGCGAATTTCTATTTCTTTAGTGTCTAGATCTAATTCCTTTGCCGCTTTGATGATTCTATCAAGCCACTTCTGGATCTCTTTCTTCGAATATGCCTTATCCGTAGATAGCATTTTTTGCGGCAATGTAACGGTTTTTCCAACATTGATTACCTCTGATTCAACAGAAGTCACAAATGGATGATTCGGGTTTTCACTAGCGAATTGTTTACTGAATTCATCATAAGTAGAATCATCGATTACAGGAAAGCCGGAGCGATAACAAGCATTGGCAATAACCAATAAAGATAATTGTTCATCATTACTTAGGTTGTCATTAGTTTTATTGCCAAAAGCAATTTCTAACTTGTTCAAATCAATATCGACTTCCAATTCATGAATAATGGAAAGCTGATCATTGTTAAACTTAAATTCTGTCATTATCTAATACCAATTGGTTCTTTGTTCTGTTCTAGGTATGACCCAAGAAACTTGAATATACAGGCAGCCAGTAAGCCTCTGAGCATCGATGAACTATGTGATTGACGTACGAACGTCATCAGCACCGCTGCAGTTTCAAGTATGGTGGGTATATAAGTCTATTTGAAACTCTACCAGTTGATTGGGTAGCAAACCAAGTCGTTTATTGAGGTTGAATCTCACTCGACATAACTGGTTCTAAATTCAAATAAACGAAGAATAAAAGGAGTATGACGACCCAATTGCTTAGGTGCAATAAGAAGTCAACACTGCAATAAAAAAGGCCCCGAATCGGAGCCTCTTATCGAATAGCAGTCATGCTCAAACTAAACAGTTTGAGCTGCCTTAAACGCTCTGATTTGTGCTCTGTATGCATCTAAACGATTTGATGACATTAAGTTGCGTCCATCATCAAGTACATTTCCGCCCATATCATCAGCGATTTGTTGTGCTGTTTTTAGCATCAACTTAAAGTTCTGCTCAGGGTCGCCAAAACAAGGTAGCGTCATAAAGAAAGAGATCCCCTTGGTAGAGAAATCCGCTGGGTCATCATGTTGTAACGTTCCAGGCTGCATCATGTTTGCAACGCTAAATAACACTTTCCCGGTGCCCGATAGATCCGCATGGCGATGGAAAATATCCATATCGCCGTATAACAGACCATTTTGCTGCATGCTATCGAATAGCGTAGTGCCAATAAATGGCTCTTTACCTGCACAATGCACGTTAAAAACTATCACCTGTAATTCAGGTTCTGGTTCCGGTTCAGGCTCGGTTGCAATAACAGGCTCATTGATCGGTTCAATGACGGTTTCTTCTACCACTTCAACCGTAGCCATAGGCTCATGTGCCGTGTTGAGTTCATGGGTGATATTCGATTGCAACGGTTCAACGTCATCCTTGCTGACCTTGATTGATGGAATGTCAGATAGAGGCTCAGCTTCAGGAACCACAGTTCTTGCCTCTGACACAACATCGTCATAGCTATCAACCAATGGATCAGCCGAGGGTCTGTTCACTGAAAACTCAGGTTCTTTACGCTCCTTGCGAATGATTTCGTAATCATCTTCGGGTGCAAAACCACGCTCAGGAACACTCTCTAACACATCGTCATTTTCGACGTCTAATTTACCGAGTGGCTTATCTCCAAACTTAGATTTGCCTTCTTTTTTGCTTGTCCAAAGCCCATGAAACAACAAAGCTGCAATGGCCAAAGCCCCAACGATGATGAGTACGAATCGCAATTCCTGCATTTTTAGCTCTCATTTGCTCGACGACGAGTTAACTACTCGCCATTAGAGTCTGATTAAACTGATTTACGAATTACTTTACCAAAACTACCTAGGGTTTTAGAACAACTTAATGTGAGAAGTTCCCAAGATGTTGTGATTTTGAACACGCTTTTTTCCTGTTAAGATAAAAAAGCTCAATTTCTAAACGTAAAATAAGATATGAATACACACATTCAGCCACGTTCTGGCTTCAGCTATTTCTTTTATGGATTACAAATCGCCCTTACTCCTGGTATTCGTCGATTTGTTCTCATGCCACTTCTCGCCAATATCCTCTTGGTCGGGGGGGCTCTTTTTTATTTGTTCTCACATATGGACCAATGGATACAACAACTACTTGGCCAAATTCCTGATTTTCTCTCTTGGTTAAGCTATGTGCTTTGGCCTTTAATTGCCATTACTATATTAGCTACTTTTTCCTACTTCTTTAGCACACTGGCCAATTTTATTGCCGCACCCTTTAACGGACTGCTTGCTGAAAAAGTGGAAATGCACCTCACAGGGAAAAAAATCAACGATGACGGCTTACTCGATATCGTTAAAGATGTCCCACGCATACTCGGTCGCGAATGGCGTAAGATCCGTTACGTTCTCCCAAAAGCTATTGGGTTATTTCTGTTGTTGCTAATCCCAGGTCTAGGACAAACACTTGGCCCTGTATTATGGTTTATCTTTACCGCTTGGATGCTGGCTATCCAATATTGTGACTATCCATTTGATAATCACAAAATTAGCTTTCAGGATATGCGACACAATTTGAAACAAAAACAGACCACTGCGTATGGCTTCGGGGCATTGGTTGCCGTGTTTACCACTATCCCTATCTTAAATTTGGTCGTAATGCCGATTGCGGTATGTGGTGCAACGGCGCTATGGGTTGCAGAGTTTAAACATAAACACACATCATAGAACTCTATACCCTACAACTTATAACGTGAAGAGGTACGCCCAGTGCCTCTTCAGGCTCCATACTCAGGCTTATCACTCACTCAATATCTGTACAACTCACTGGCCTCCGAAGAGCTATAAAATCCTATCGATTTACATCAATCATAACCAGATTAAACAACGCTAATAGCAACATTTGACGCCACTTTTATACAGAAATCGCATCTAATTAATAAGATATAACTTTTTCGTACTTCTCTCTGTTTTTTTCCTGTCATAATCTAAAACCACAGTCACAACACACAAATGCGATACCCAAACACCTTGGAGTAGCCAGTCGGCAATAAATTAATGGTACCCATGAGCATAGCTAGACTATGAAATTGAGTGCACTAATGCAGGCAGTGACACTATAACTTCAAGTGGGAAGGGTATAACTTGCTTGAGTTTACTCGCTAATATTCAAGCAAGCGGCCTATTACATAAAGGATGATACCTATGAGCAAAATCTACGAAGACAACTCCCAGACTATTGGTAATACTCCCCTAGTTCGTTTAAACAAAGTCAGTAATGGTAACGTGCTAGCTAAAATTGAAGCTCGTAACCCTAGCTTTAGTGTTAAATGCCGAATCGGCGCCAATATGATTTGGGATGCGGAGAAGCAGGGAAAACTCAAAGCTGGTGTCGAACTTGTTGAGCCAACCAGTGGTAACACGGGTATAGCACTGGCTTTCGTCGCTGCTGCACGTGGTTATCAACTCACGCTAACGATGCCAGAGTCAATGAGTCTTGAGCGTCGTAAATTACTTAAAGCGTTAGGCGCAAAACTTGAGCTGACAGAAGCAGCTAAAGGCATGAAAGGCGCAATCGCTAAAGCTGAAGAAATTGTGGCAAGTAACCCTGAAAAATATTTGCTACTACAACAATTCAACAACCCAGCTAACCCTGAAATTCATGAAAAAACCACAGGACCAGAGATTTGGGATGCCACTGATGGCGAAATTGATGTGTTTGTTGCTGGTGTCGGTACGGGCGGTACGATTACAGGTACAAGCCGTTACATCAAAGGCGAAAAAGGCAAAGCCATTTTGTCTGTTGCTGTTGAACCAGCAGAATCTCCAGTCATTGCACAAGCGATTGCCGGTGATGATATTCAACCTGCGCCACATAAAATCCAAGGTATTGGTGCTGGTTTCATTCCTGGAAACCTCGATCTTGAGCTAATTGACCGTGTCGAGGCCGTAACTTCTGAAGAAGCAATTGAGATGGCTCAGCGCCTTATGGAAGAGGAAGGTATCCTTGCAGGAATTTCTTCAGGAGCTGCGGTAGTTGCTGCCAACAGAATTGCAGAACTACCTGAATTCAAAGGGAAAACAATCGTAACGATTCTACCAAGTTCTGGTGAGCGTTATCTCAGCACAGCCTTGTTTGCAGGCATATTTACTGAAAAAGAGAACCAACAGTAATACGTATCCAAATCAATTTTTGGTTTAAAAAAGCCCCAACAAGGGGCTTTTTTGTTGATCCTAGCCTCACCTTTGGTAATATCAGCACTGTTTTATTTTTAGCTGTAAAATAAAAAGCTAAAACAAGATTAAGAGCAAAGGCGAATGAAGGCGAAGATCGGAAGCGCGTTTGCAGAAATTATAATCGGCATAAGCTCTAGCATAAAATGCTACTTACTCGTCTAGCGATAAGTATTATTAAGAGTTAAGCTAATTATCGGTTAATAAACTATCTAAATATAAATCAATTGGGGTATACACAATGTACGAGAAGCAAGTTGAAATCACTGCAGAAAACGGTCTTCACACTCGTCCAGCAGCACAGTTCGTGAAAGAAGCTAAAACATTTGACGCAGACATCACAGTAACTTCAAACGGTAAAAGCGCTAGCGCAAAAAGCCTATTCAAACTACAAACTCTAGGCCTAGTAAAAGGCACTGTAGTGACTCTTTCTGCTGAAGGTCCTCAAGCTCAACAAGCTGTTGACCACCTAGTTGCCCTAATGGACCAACTACACTAATCAGTGTGACCTATTTAAAAGCCATTTTGTGAAAACAAAGTGGCTTTGTTGGAAATAGGCTCAAAAATAAGCTACACATTATCGTTAGCGTATCCATTTTTCCCGTTTAAAGTTGACCAATTTAAGGTAAGGCTATGATTTCAGGCATCCTAGCATCTCCTGGTATTGCTGTTGGTAAAGCACTACTACTTCAAGAAGATGAAATTGTCCTAAACACCCAAACTATCTCAGACGACCAAGTAGAAGCCGAAGTTGCGCGTTTCTTTGATGCTCGTAACAAATCTTCAGCTCAGCTTGAAACTGTCAAGCAAAAAGCACTTGAAACCTTCGGTGAAGAAAAAGAAGCGATCTTTGAAGGTCACATCATGCTTCTTGAAGACGAAGAGCTAGAAGAAGAAATCCTAGCACTGATCAAGAAAGACAAAATGTCTGCAGATAACGCTATTTACACCGTTATCGAAGAGCAAGCATGTGCTCTTGAATCACTTGATGATGAATACCTAAAAGAACGTGCAACTGATATCCGTGATATCGGTACTCGTTTCGTTAAAAACGCACTAGGCATCAACATCGTATCTCTAGCTGATATCGATCAAGAAGTGATTCTAGTTGCTTACGACCTAACGCCATCTGAAACTGCACAAATCAACCTAGACTACGTTCTTGGTTTTGCTTGTGACATCGGCGGTCGTACTTCTCACACTTCTATTATGGCTCGTTCTCTAGAACTTCCAGCTATCGTAGGTACTAACGACATCACGAAACAAGTTAAGAATGGCGACATGCTAATTCTTGATGCGATGAACAACAAAATCGTGATCAATCCTAGCGATGCAGAAGTAGCTGAAGCGAAAGCGATTAAAGCTGCATTCCTTGCAGAAAAAGAAGAGCTAGCAAAATTAAAAGACCTTCCAGCTGAAACGCTTGACGGTCACCGCGTAGAAGTATGCGGTAACATCGGTACTGTTAAAGACTGTGATGGCATCATCCGCAACGGCGGCGAAGGTGTTGGTCTGTACCGTACTGAGTTCCTATTTATGGATCGCTCTGCACTACCAACTGAAGATGAGCAGTACCAAGCTTATAAAGAAGTTGCTGAAGCAATGCACGGCGAAGCTGTGATCATCCGTACTATGGATATCGGCGGCGACAAAGATCTACCTTACATGGATCTTCCAAAAGAAATGAACCCGTTCCTAGGCTGGCGTGCAGTACGTATCAGCTTGGATCGTCGTGACATTCTACGTGACCAGCTACGTGGCATCTTACGTGCGTCTGCACACGGTACGCTACGCATCATGTTCCCAATGATTATTTCTGTAGAAGAAATTCGTGAGCTGAAAAAAGCGATCGAAGAGTACAAGGCAGAATTGCGTGCTGAAGGTCTAGCATTCGACGAAAACATCGAAATCGGTGTTATGGTTGAAACGCCAGCAGCTGCGGCAATCGCACACCACCTTGCGAAAGAAGTTTCTTTCTTCTCTATCGGTACTAACGACTTAACGCAATACACTCTTGCAGTTGACCGTGGTAACGAAATGATTTCTCACCTATACAACCCACTATCACCAGCAGTACTGACTGTGATTAAGCAAGTTATTGATGCTTCTCACGCAGAAGGTAAATGGACTGGTATGTGTGGTGAGCTTGCAGGTGATGAACGCGCAACACTGCTACTACTAGGTATGGGTCTAGACGAGTTCTCTATGAGCGGTATTTCTATCCCTGCAGTTAAGAAAGTTATCCGTAATTCTACATTTGCTGAAGTAAAAGCAATGGCAGAAGAAGCGCTTTCTTTACCAACAGCGGCAGAAATTGAAGCGGTTGTAGAAAAATTTATTGCTGCTAAAAGCCAGTAATCTACTGCTTCTTGTTAAATAGACGGGCATTTAAAAATGTTCGTCTATTCAGTGAGAGTGGTATACTATATTTCGAAGAAATAAAACTAAACGTTAGGAGCATGACACAATGGGTCTGTTTGACAAACTTAAGAAGCTAGTATCTGACGATAGCTCTAATGCTGGTGCAATCGAAATCATCGCACCACTATCAGGCGAAATCGTAAACATTGAAGATGTGCCAGATGTTGTATTCGCAGAAAAAATCGTTGGTGACGGCATCGCGATTAAACCTGCTGGCAACAAAATGGTAGCTCCAGTAAACGGTACTATCGGTAAAATCTTCGAAACGAACCACGCGTTCTCAATCGAATCAGATGACGGCATTGAGCTTTTTGTTCACTTCGGTATTGATACTGTTGAACTGAAAGGCGAAGGCTTCAAGCGTATCGCAGAAGAAGGTCAATCAGTGAAAGCTGGTGACACTGTTATTGAATTCGATCTTGCTCTTCTTG
The DNA here is from genome assembly GCF_003605645.1 of Vibrio sinensis. Classification (GTDB taxonomy): domain Bacteria; phylum Pseudomonadota; class Gammaproteobacteria; order Enterobacterales; family Vibrionaceae; genus Vibrio; species Vibrio sinensis. Next base: position 79,325 of record NZ_QVMU01000007.1, read on the forward strand.
AAGAAAAAGCAAAATCAACTCTAACACCTGTTGTTATTTCTAACATGGACGAAATCAAAGAGCTAAACAAGCTTTCTGGTTCTGTAACTGTTGGTGAAACTCCAGTTCTACGTGTAACTAAGTAATTTTACTTAGCTAAACGAAAAAACGCTGCTCTCGGGCAGCGTTTTTTATTGTCTTTATTTCTGGTAACTTTCTATTTTTATAACGGTCTACTTTAAGCCCAAAGCGTACTTAAGTACTTGCTGTTTCACTGGGCCAGTCTTATCCGCTATTTTCAATGCAGCATTACGTAGCAATTTCAACGGCGCAATATCATTGCTAAAACTCGTGTAGAAGAAATCCATACCAGCCTGCATTAACAGGTTATCGCCTCGACGTTTACGCTCATACGCCGCCAATAATTCCTCTGAGATGGCTTCTCCACCAACCACATCCAATAGCGCCGCAACATCTTTAAAGCCAAGATTGACGCCTTGCCCCGCTAGCGGATTGATTGTGTGTGCAGAATCCCCAACTAAAATACAACGATTCTTCACGTATTGCTGAGCATGACGACGAGTCAATGGGAATGAACCATGTTGGAGTACTTTAATGTCACCAAGCTCTGTTGGGAAATGAATCAATATCTCTTCTCGCAATTGTTCATTACTCATCGCACTCAATTGCTTAATTCGTTTCGGTGAGTCATACCACACCAATGAACCTTGCTTGCCACAAAGTGGTAAAAAAGAACGGGGCCCAGATGGGTTAAATTGCTGCCAAGTAATATCTTGCTGCTCTAATGTGGTTTCCACATTAATCAACATACAATGCTGACGATAATCCCATGCGGTAATACCAATGCCTGCGAGTTGGCGAACTTTCGAATTTGCGCCATCGGCACCAATAACCCATTCTGCGCTCAATGTACGACCTGACATGAGCGTCATTTCAACTTCCTGTGCAAAAGTCATAGAAGCTAATGAATCAGGACAAATCACCGTCAGATTAGGATATTGTGAAAATTGCTGCCACAAACCAAGTTGGATTACGCGGTTCTCGACAATATAACCAAGTTGCTCCAATTCAAGCTCTTCACTACTAAAACGAGTTCGACACTCTGGGTGTTCCCACGTTTCTAAACGGCGATATGGGCAAATTCGCATCGCCTCAATTCCTTGCCATGCACCAAGCTTTTGTAGGATCTCAACTGAGTGGTGTGAAATGGCAGAAACACGAATATCCATCGCTTGATCCACGGTGAATGCTTCGGGCTGATGCCCCTCAACCAACACAACTTGTCGGCCTTGCTTAGCAAAACCCAGTGCGACGGCTGCACCAACCATGCCGCCACCGATCACAGCAATATCAAACTTGTTCATATTTCGCGCGTCATCATCTTGATTTGTGAATGATTTTTTATTGTACGGATTGATTACGAAAATGTAACTAAAAACCTTAACTCGACTGAGGGCAAAGCCCTTGTAAAATCAAGCTTTGACTGATTTTACCTCAGCACTAGTCAGGTGCTTTTTAAAGCAGTACAATACGCCGCTTACCGCCGCGATGGCGGCTATAATTTGAATGAACAGTGGTCAATCAAGGCTGCCAGTTCAACGATTTTTAAGATTTAACACGAGCGAAAGTGAGATGAGTAAGAAACTGCTAATTAAAACTTGGGGTTGCCAGATGAACGAATACGATTCATCAAAAATGGCCGACCTGCTTAACGCTGCAAATGGCTATGAGCTAACAGAAGACCCTGATGAAGCAGATGTACTTCTACTTAATACCTGTTCGATCCGTGAAAAAGCGCAAGAGAAGGTCTTCCACCAACTTGGTCGTTGGAAAACACTGAAAGACAAGAAACCTGGTGTTGTTATCGGCGTTGGTGGCTGTGTTGCGACACAAGAAGGTGATCATATTCGTCACCGCGCGCCATTTGTCGATGTTATCTTCGGTCCACAAACCTTGCACCGTTTACCTGAGATGATTAGACAATCTCAAAGTAATGATGCGCCGGTAATGGATATCTCTTTCCCTGAGATCGAAAAGTTTGACAATTTGCCTGAACCTAAAGCTGACGGTGCAACTGCATTCGTTTCTATTATGGAAGGCTGTTCGAAATACTGTACTTACTGCGTAGTGCCATACACTCGTGGTGAAGAAGTTAGTCGTCCAATGGATGATGTTCTATTTGAAATCGCACAACTTGCTGAACAAGGTGTTCGCGAAGTAAACCTACTTGGCCAAAACGTCAATGCATATCGTGGAGCAATGCATGATGGTGATATTTGTTCATTTGCTGAACTTCTCCGTCTCGTGGCAACAATCGATGGTATCGACCGTATTCGTTTTACAACCAGCCACCCACTAGAGTTTACTGATGACATCATCGCAGTCTACGAAGATACACCTGAACTGGTAAGCTTCTTACACCTACCAGTACAAAGTGGTAGCGATCGCGTATTAACAATGATGAAGCGCCCACACACAGCTATCGAATACAAATCAATTATTCGTAAGCTACGTAAGGCTCGTCCTGATATTCAAATCAGTTCTGACTTTATTGTTGGTTTCCCAGGCGAATCAGATCAAGACTTCCAAGATACAATGAAGCTAATTAAAGAAGTCGATTTCGATATGAGCTTCAGCTTTATCTTCTCTCCTCGCCCAGGAACGCCTGCTGCTGATTATCCATGTGATCTAGCAGAAAATGTGAAGAAAGAACGCTTGTATGAACTACAGCAAACAATTAATACTCAAGCGATGCGCTATTCACGCCTAATGCAAGGTACTGAGCAACGCATTCTTGTAGAGGGCCCATCGAAAAAGAACTTGATGGAGCTTCGTGGTCGTACTGAAAACAGCCGTGTAGTTAACTTTGAAGGCTCAGCTGATCTTATTGGTCAATTCGTTGATGTTAAGATTGTTGATGTCATGACAAACTCACTACGTGGCGAGCTTGTTCGTACAGAAAAAGATATGGATCTTCGCAGCGTTGTTTCGCCAACTCAAATGATGGCAAATACACGTCGCGCGGACGAACTTGGGGTTGCAACCTTTACGCCATAGTTCGAATTAACGCCGTAAGGGAGTAGTTTTAAGCTTGCTCCCTTACAGCAACAATGAGAGGTAACTTTGAGCAATAAAATTGTCACGCTAGAAATCGATCTAGAACCTTCCGATAACCACCGTTTAGCCAGTCTCTGCGGTCCATTCGATGACAATATCAAACACTTAGAGCGCAGACTTGGCGTAGAAATAAGCTACCGAGGTAATTTTTTCACCATCGTAGGTCAGCCTCATACTTCCGCTGCTGCACTCGAAATCATTAAAACTCTGTACGTCAACACTAGCCCAGTTCGCGGCACGATACCGGATATTGAACCGGAAGATATTCATCTTGCCGTCAAAGAAACGGGTATATTAGAGCAAACAACTGAGTCGGCGATTCCACACGGAAAAGAAGTCTTCATCAAAACGAAGAAAGGGGTAATTAAACCTCGCACGCCAAATCAGGCTCAATATCTCGTCAATATGGTGACTCACGACATCACGTTTGGTGTGGGTCCTGCAGGTACGGGTAAAACCTACCTCGCCGTTGCTGCTGCTGTTGATGCACTTGAAAGACAAGAGATTCGTCGAATTCTTCTAACTCGTCCAGCTGTTGAAGCGGGTGAAAAACTTGGTTTTTTACCTGGCGACCTCAGCCAAAAGGTTGACCCTTATTTGCGTCCACTGTACGACGCTCTGTTTGAAATGCTTGGTTTTGAACGCGTTGAAAAATTGATGGAACGTAATGTTATTGAGGTTGCTCCTCTCGCTTACATGCGTGGGCGCACACTTAATGATGCGTTTATCATTTTAGATGAGAGCCAAAATACAACCGTTGAACAAATGAAAATGTTCCTAACCCGTATTGGCTTCAATTCACGTGCCGTCATTACTGGCGACATTACTCAAATTGATTTGCCTCGCGGTTCTCGTTCAGGGCTACGTCATGCTATTGAAGTATTGAACGACGTTGATGAAATCAGCTTTAATTTCTTCCAATCGGATGACGTCGTTCGTCACCCTGTTGTTGCTCGCATTGTGAATGCCTATGAAAAATGGGAAGCACAGGACCAAAAAGCACGTAAAGAGATTGAAAAACGTCGCCGTGAAGAACACGAAACAAAACTGTTCGAAGCCGCTAAAGCTGAACTATCCGAAAATTTAGAAACACACAAGGAATAATCAATCGATGAGTATCGAACTTGATTTACAATTGGCCGTTGAAGATGAAACGGGCTTACCGACCTATGAAGAAATCCATCATTGGTTAAGCACTGCCGTTCTTCAATTCCAGCCTCAAGCCGAAGTAACGATTCGCATTGTTGATGAAAAAGAAAGTCACCAGCTAAATTTTGACTATCGCGGTAAAGACAAACCGACGAATGTGCTGTCATTCCCGTTTGAATCACCACCGGGTATGGAATTAGACCTATTAGGTGATTTAATCATCTGTAAACAAGTTGTTGAAGCGGAAGCTCCAGAACAAAACAAGCCCGTCACAGCACACTGGGCGCATATGATTGTACATGGTAGCCTGCATCTGCTAGGTTATGATCATATTGAGGATGATGAAGCCGAAGAGATGGAATCCCTCGAAACAGAAATTATGCAAAGTATGGGATTTGAAGACCCTTATATTGCAGAAAAACAAAACTAGAACACAAAATATTTGATATCTAGTTTACGTGTGCTATCACACTTTTGATAGCGTTACATTATAGAGACACAATGAACGAAGACAATTCGCCCTCTTCTGTAGAAGGGAAGAAGGAAAAATCTGAAGGTCCGAGTAGAAAGTCCTTCTTTGAACGCTTAGGCCAATTATTCCAAGGTGAACTTAGAGATCGCCAAGAGCTTGTGGATGCTATCCGTGACTCGGAAGAAAATGACCTAATTGACCATGACACTCGAGATATGCTTGAAGGTGTTATGGAAATCTCCGAAATGCGTGTGCGCGATATTATGATCCCACGCTCGCAAATGGTTACTGTTGAACGCACTGATAATCTAGATGCTCTGATTGCACTGATCACCGATGCTCAACACTCTCGCTACCCTGTTATTAGCGAAGATAAAGACCATGTGGAGGGCATTCTACTAGCGAAGGACCTACTTAAGTATTTAGGCTCAGGCTGCGCCCCTTTCGATATCGAACAAGTCATCCGTCCTGCGGTTGTTGTTCCTGAAAGTAAGCGGGTAGACCGTCTCCTCAAAGAATTCCGCGAAGAACGCTACCATATGGCTATCGTTGTCGATGAATTTGGTGGAGTATCCGGTCTGGTTACGATTGAAGATATTCTCGAAGAAATCGTTGGTGATATCGAAGATGAATTTGATGACGAAGAAGAAATCGATATTCGTCAGCTCAGCAAACACACCTATGCGGTGAGAGCGCTAGCAACCATCGAAGATTTCAATGACACGTTCGGCACTTCATTCAGTGATGAAGAGGTGGATACCGTTGGTGGTATGGTGATGACAAGTTTTGGTCACTTACCTACTCGCGGTGAAGTCATCGAAATTGATGGCTATAACTTCAAGATCACAGCAGCAGACAATCGTCGTATCGTTCAATTACAAGTAACGATTCCTGACGAAGAGACGCTTTCTCTACCTTTAGAAGAGTAATTCTACGAATTATCTTCAAAACAGTTCAGAACAATAAACGATGATAAAACCTCTTTTTCATCGCCTAAAGCGGCCTTTAATGGCCGCTTTTGTTGGCGCATCCACTACTCTCGCTTTCGCACCCTATCAAATGTGGCCTCTCGCTATTCTAAGCCCTTTGTTTTTGTTATTGCTACTTAGTAAGCAATCACCAAAAAAAGCGGCATGGATAGGCTATGCGTGGGGTTTAGGACAATTTGCAACGGGCATTAGCTGGGTCCATGTCAGCATAGATACCTTTGGTGGCATGCCAAAAATTGCTAGCGTATTTTTAATGACAATGCTGATTGGATACCTCGCCATCTATTCAGCCCTATTTTCTTGGAGCCTCAACCGCTTCTTCCCTACCACTAATCGCGTTCGCTTGTTATTAGCTGCCCCTGCACTATGGCTAGTTTGCGACTGGTTACGCGGCTGGGTAATGACTGGGTTTCCTTGGCTTTGGCTTGGTTACAGCCAAATCGATAGTCCATTAGCAAACTTCGCTCCTATCGGTGGCGTCGAGCTTCTCACCTTATTACTGATCATTTGCGCGGGAGCATTCACCTACGCGATTGAGCAACGCCAATGGCTACATCTCTTTATCCCTGGTGTTATTTTAGCGACCGGCTATGGCCTCAATGCTGTTTCATGGGTGACTCCTAACCCAGAGAGCACCACTAAAGTAGCCCTAATTCAAGGTAACGTTGACCAAGCTCAAAAATGGCTACCAAGCCATCGCTGGCCAACAATCATGAAATATACCGACCTCACGCGTGCCAACTGGGATGCTGATATCATTATTTGGCCAGAAGCCGCGATTCCAGCTTTTGAGTTCGAAATAGGTTCTTATCTAAGTAATTTAGATTCAGCCGCAAGAATGAATCACAGCGCCGTGATTACCGGTGTAGTGAACCAAGGTGATGACAAGCAGTTTTATAACAGCATACTTACCGTCGGTGAAACCGACAACGGTGAGTACAGTTTCGATGTAAGCAAGCGATACAATAAGCATCATCTACTGCCATTTGGCGAGTTTGTACCGTTTGGCGAAATTCTTCGCCCAATCGCACCATTTTTTAATCTACCGATGTCCTCATTCAGTCGAGGAGCTTATATCCAGCCAAATATTGATGCCAACGGCCGACATCTGGCTGCTGCTCTTTGCTATGAGATCATTTTTGGTGAGCAGATCCGTCAAAACATTACTGATGATACCGACTTCATTTTGACCTTGTCGAATGATGCCTGGTTTGGTAAATCAGATGGTCCATTACAACATATGGAAATTGCCAGAATGCGAGCATTAGAGTTTGGTAAACCGGTCATTCGTTCAACCAACAATGGCATCACTGCTGTCACGGATTATAAAGGCGAGATCGTTAAACAAATTCCTCAGTTTGAAACTGGCGTGCTTAAAGCTGATGTGGTTTCAACCACAGGCAATACCCCGTATTACAGCGTAGGTACTTGGCCTCTGTATATCTGGGTGTTTTTGAGTTTAGTCATTGGTTGGCGAATTAAAGAGTAATCGCGACTAAATCACCTTGATAAACTTATCACTTCAACAGATTTAACTATAAACAATCAAGGCTCTTACCAAAGAGCCTTGATTTTATTAGATAAACCATAAAAAAGACTACGGTTTAAGAGCCTGTCGACTGAATCCTGTATGACCACATTGAGTACATGGAATAATCGTCGTCGGATGATTATATTGCACCTTATGCCCACACTCATCACACACTAGAGTCCCCAACCCAATAACCTCTCCGGCTTGATAAAGCCCTTGATGCTCTAAATCTTGAAATAACTCGACCCATTCCACCTTAGTATGGTCGGTAATATCCAGCAAGCCTTGCCAAATAGAGTCAGTAACCATCAGATAAAACGCGCCACCTTTTGACTCTTCATAATTATCAGCAAACTCTTTTAAATCTGCTTTGACATACGCCGAAACTAACGCCAATTCATCCTTCGTCATATCATTTGCAGCTTCCACGACTTTGCCTGATGTTTCAAAGACATGGTTCACTTCATCAGGGCTGTGCTTCAAAGCTTCGACCACATCACCCAACATCTCTTCATAACCAGTTTTATGTTTTGGCATAACTGACCTCCCCCCAACTTAGATTGGCTATTGTTGTGCTTCGCTCCTTTAGGTATTCTATGACGATCTATCATTGTCTGTTCTAACTGAACTCACACTTTCCAAGATAACCGGATATCATCGATGCAAGAGCAATATAAACCGCAAGATATTGAACAGAAAGTTCAACAGCACTGGGACAACAACAAAACGTTTGTTGTAAGTGAAGACCCAAATAAAGAAAAATTCTACTGTCTGTCTATGTTCCCTTACCCAAGTGGTCGACTGCACATGGGTCACGTGCGTAACTACACTATCGGTGATGTGGTATCTCGTTTCCAACGTCTACAAGGTAAAAACGTAATGCAACCTATCGGTTGGGATGCGTTCGGCCTACCTGCAGAAAATGCCGCAGTAAAAAACAACACTGCACCTGCGCCTTGGACTTACGAAAATATCGAATACATGAAAAACCAGCTTAAATTGCTAGGTTTTGGCTACGACTGGAATCGTGAATTCGCAACGTGTACTCCTGAATACTACCGTTGGGAACAAGAATTCTTCACTAAGCTTTATGAAAAAGGCTTGGTTTACAAGAAGACTTCATCAGTAAACTGGTGTCCAAACGACCAAACTGTTCTTGCAAACGAACAGGTTGAAGATGGTTGCTGCTGGCGTTGTGATACTCCTGTAGAACAGAAGAAAATTCCACAGTGGTTCATTAAAATCACTGAATACGCACAAGAGCTACTTGACGACCTAGATAATCTTGACGGTTGGCCTGACATGGTTAAAACCATGCAACGCAACTGGATTGGCCGTTCAGAGGGTGTTGAACTTTCATTTGAAGTGAAAGGTGAAGATGCACCTCTAGAAGTTTACACCACGCGTCCTGACACGCTAATGGGTGTTACATACGTTGGTATCGCAGCAGGTCACCCTCTTGCTGAGAAAGCGGCTGAAAGTAACCCTGAGCTTGCTGCATTCGTTGAAGAGTGTAAGAACACAAAAGTAGCGGAAGCTGAACTAGCGACAATGGAGAAAAAAGGTATGGCGACTGGCCTTACTGCTATTCATCCATTGAACGGTCGTGAAGTACCAGTATACGTTGCTAACTTCGTACTAATGGATTACGGCACAGGCGCAGTAATGGCGGTTCCAGCTCACGATCAACGTGACTTTGAATTTGCAACTAAGTACGGCCTAGACATTATCCCAGTGATTAAGCCAGCAGACGAGTCAGGTGTTGACGTTTCAGAAGCCGCTTACACTGAAAAAGGCGTGTTGTTTGATTCTGGTGAGTTTGATGGTCTAGATTTCCAAGCTGCATTTGACGCAATTGCTGCGAAACTAGAAGCAGAAGGTAAAGGCACTAAGACCGTTAACTTCCGTCTACGTGACTGGGGTGTATCTCGTCAACGCTACTGGGGTGCTCCAATCCCAATGGTAACAACTGAAGATGGTGAAGTTCACCCAGTACCTGCTGACCAACTGCCAGTGATTCTTCCAGAAGACGTGGTAATGGACGGCGTAACTAGCCCAATCAAAGCTGACAAAGAGTGGGCGAAGACCACATTTAACGGTGAACCAGCTCTACGTGAGACTGACACGTTCGATACGTTCATGGAATCTTCTTGGTACTACGCTCGTTACTGTTCACCACAAGCTGATGATATTCTAGATCCAGAAAAAGCAAACTACTGGCTACCAGTAGACCAGTACATCGGTGGTATCGAGCACGCTTGTATGCACCTATTGTACTCGCGCTTCTTCCACAAATTGCTACGTGACGCTGGTTACGTAACGTCTGATGAACCATTCAAGCAGCTACTATGTCAAGGCATGGTACTCGCAGATGCATTCTTCTACACCACAGAAAAAGGTGGCAAAGAGTGGGTTGCACCAACAGATGTTACTATCGAACGTGACGGTAAAGGTCGCATCGAGAAAGCCGTTGATAACCAAGGCCGTAACGTTGAGCACTCAGGCATGATCAAAATGTCTAAGTCTAAGAACAACGGTATCGACCCTCAAGAGATGGTAGACAAGTACGGTGCTGATACTGTACGTCTATTCATGATGTTTGCATCGCCTGCTGACATGACTCTTGAATGGCAAGAATCAGGTGTTGAGGGGGCTAACCGCTTCCTAAAACGTGTTTGGAAACTGGTTCACGGCCACTCATCAAAAGGTGCTGCTGAAATCGTTGATGCTGCTGCACTATCTGGTGATCAAAAAGCACTTCGTCGTGATGTTCACAAGACCATCTCAAAAGTGACTGATGATATTGCACGTCGTCAAACGTTCAATACGGCAATTGCTGCCATCATGGAACTGATGAACAAACTAGCAAAAGCACCTCAAGAATCAGTGCAAGACCGTGCAATTCTTGATGAAGCACTAAAAGCGGTTGTTCGTATGCTTTACCCAATGACACCACACATTTCTTACGAAATGTGGGTTGCGCTAGGTGAATCTGATATCGATTCAGCAACATGGCCAACATTTGATGAGAAAGCACTGGTTGAAGACGAGAAAACTATCGTTGTTATGATCAACGGTAAACTTCGAGCAAAACTAACTGTTGCTGCTGATGCAACAGAAGAGCAAGTTCGTGAACTTGGTCTAAACGATGAGAATGCAATTAAGTTCCTAGATGGTTTAACCATCCGTAAAGTAATTTACGTCCCTGGTAAACTACTGAACATCGTTGCTAATTAATTAGCAAATTCTATGGGAAATAAGTCAGTCTCTGACTAGAACCCATTTTAAACGGGGTCATTAAGGCCCCGTTTAATCAATCGATAACAAAATAGGGTGGAAAACACCCTATTTATCTCAAATTATTTATGGGTAATCACAACCACATTCGAGTGATGTGAGATAAATATTTCAATTTAAGAGAGCCATTCTCCAATGCGTCTAATTTCGTCTTTAAAGTTAACCAGCGTCATTCTGGCCGCTAGCCTTCTTTCAGCCTGTGGCTTTCATCTTCGTGGCGATTACTCTGTTCCAGAAGAATTGCACAAGATGTCATTGACCAGTTACGACCAATACAGCTCATTTACTCGTATGATGAAAGGTCAATTGCGAATGAACGAAATTGATGTCGTTCCACCAGCAGCAAATATTCCAAACTTGCACCTTTTAAACGAGGGTGTTGCTGAACGTACTCTATCTTTATATCAAAACACGAGAGCAGCAGAGATCGAACTGACTTTCCGCACCAGCTATCGCGTTACTATTCCTGAGTTTGGCCAAAAAAGTTTCTCTACCAGTGTAACTCGTAGTTATTTAGACAACCCATTGACTGCTTTAGCGAAGTCTGTTGAACGTGACATGATTGAAGACGAGATGAGAAAACTGGCGGCTAGCCAAATCATTCGTCAAATGGCGCGCTTAAAAGCTGACATCAAAAACCACAAACTTGAATTAGATAATAAAAACGCGCCTGACGAAGACGTACCTATGGACTACCGAGTCATCACCGTAGATGGTGCTGAACCAACATTGGAAAGTTCACCTGTACTATCAGACGAATAAAGTAATAGAGATAATTAATGCGCATTTTTGCAGACCGTCTAGCTGAGCAACTGAGCAAGCAGCTTCATCCAACGTATCTATTGTTCGGAAATGAACCCCTGCTCATTCAAGAGTCTCGCCAAGCCATCCGACTTGCTGCCGCGCAACAGGGCTTTGACGAACGACACCGCTTTGCCATTGATAACAGTGTTAACTGGAATGAAATCTACGATTGCTGTCAGGCCATGAGCCTGTTTTCACCTCGACAGTTAATTGAATTAGAGCTTCCAGAAGCTGGTGTTAATGCGGCGATCGCTAAAGAATTACTCTCTTTAGCGGAAAGCTTACATGAAGATATCTTAATTGTGCTTGTGGGTTCAAAACTCACCAAGGCGCAAGAAAGTGCCAAGTGGTTTAAAGCATTTGCCAACAAAGGTTGTTGGGTCAACTGTCTAACCCCAGATGCCCAACGCTTGCCTCAATTTGTTCAAGCACGTTGTCGTGAACTCAAATTACAACCCGATGCTGAAGCGGTGCAAATGCTCGCTCAGTGGCATGAGGGGAACTTATTTGCCCTTACCCAAAGCTTAGAAAAATTAGTGTTGCTTTATCCTGACGGGCAACTGACTTTAGTTCGCTTAGAAGAATCTTTAAGTCGCCATAACCACTTCACCACTTTTCATTGGGTTGATGCGTTATTAGCAGGAAAAGCGAACCGTTCACAACGAATACTCCGTCAACTCGAAGTCGAGGGAGTCGAAAGTGTCATCATCATACGAACAGTACAAAAAGAACTGATTCAATTATTGCAAATGCAACAACTAGCGATGCAAATGTCGATGACTCAAGTATTCGAACGCTATAGAATTTGGCAATCAAAACGCCCACTCTACTCTTCGGCGCTACAACGACTAAACCAAACGAAGTTAAAGCAATTATTGCAACTACTTTCACAAATCGAAGTCATGACCAAAACTCAGTACGATGACTCGAGTTGGCCATTATTACATCAGCTAGGACTTGAGCTTTGCTTACCACAAGTGAAGCTATAAAAAGTATGCTATGCTTCGCCGCCCAAAATAACCCATACTAAACCAACACAAGGATACGCTCTTGCAACTTGCACAATTGAACGATTTCTTAGTCGACAAAGTCGATGACATGAAAGCCGAAGATATCAAAACTATCGATGTCCAAGGAAAATCAAGCATTACTGACTTCATGATTATTTGTACTGGTACATCCAAGCGTCACGTCGCTTCAATTGCTGATCATCTTGCTAAAGAAAGCAAAGTTGCAGGCTTAACACCACTTGCGATTAGTGGTGATGATGAATGGGTTGTGGTTGATATGGGTTCAACCATTGTTCATGTTATGCAAGAAGAACAACGTAACCTGTACCAGCTAGAGAAGCTGTGGGGTTAAGCGATGAAAATACAATTGATCGCTGTTGGCACCAAAATGCCAAAATGGGTAGAAGAAGGGTTTCAAGAATACCGTCGTCGCTTCCCACATGACATGCCTTTGGAGCTGGTTGAAATCACAGCTGGCAAACGTGGAAAAAATGCTGACATTGCAAGAATTTTGCAAAAAGAAGGCGAAGCGATGCTGGCTGCCGTGCCAAAAGGCAACCGAATTGTTACTCTTGATATCCCTGGTAAAAAATGGGACACGCCTCAGCTTGCAGAACAGCTAGAAAGCTGGAAACTTGATGCGCGAGATGTATCTATTTTAATTGGAGGTCCAGAGGGACTTTCCCCTGCATGTAAAGCTGCTGCCGATCAAAGCTGGTCGCTATCTGCTTTAACTTTGCCTCATCCACTGGTTCGTATCGTTATGGCAGAAAGTCTATACCGAGCGTGGAGTATTACGGCTAACCATCCGTATCACCGAGAATAACTTTACATGTTAAGAACGCGTACAAAAATACGAGACTACCTAGAGGAAGCACGGCTATTTCGTAGTCGTGCTGTCGTTGCGTTTCTGGGTATTATTCTGATGATCGGACTTTTGGTAACGAATCTCTACTACATTCAAGTTAACCAATACCAAGATTATAAAACGCGTTCAAATGACAACCGTATTAAAATCGTACCCATCGCTCCAAACCGTGGGTTAATTTATGACCGCAATGGTGTATTGCTGGCTGAAAACCGTCCGGTATTTAGCTTGGAATTGATCCCTGAAAAAATCAAGGACATGGACGACACCATTGCTCGTCTACAAAAAATCGTTGAAATAACCCCTGAACAAGTTGCGCGCTTTAACAAAGAGCGCAAACAAACGCGACGCTTCAAATCAGTACCTATTCTGAATCAGCTATCACCTGAAGATGTTGCTAAATTCTCCGTTAATCAACACCACTTTCCTGGTGTTTCCGTCAATGCCAACCTGAAACGCTATTACCCATATAGTGAAATACTCACCCATGTTATTGGTTATGTTTCGCGCATCAACGATCGTGATATGCAAAGATTAGTTCGCGAAGAAAAAGAGGCTAACTATCAGGCCACGCGTGACATTGGCAAACTGGGCATTGAACGTTATTACGAAGATATTTTACACGGTACAGCTGGCTATCAAGAAGTTGAAGTCAACAGTCGCGGACGCATCATCCGTACCTTAAAGTATGTTCCGCCAGTCCCGGGTAAAGACATCGTGCTCAATTTGGACATCAATTTACAGATGTACATCCATGAGTTACTTGATGGTCGCCGCGGTAGTGCTGTGGTTCTCGATCCGAAAGATAATGGCGTCTTGGCTATGGTTTCAAGCCCAAGCTATGACCCAAATGCATTTGTCCACGGTATCTCAGGTAAAGCTTATCGTGCATTATTGAATAACAAAGATCGCCCACTAGTAAACCGTGCGACATTAGGCATTTATCCACCAGCTTCAACCATTAAACCAATGATGGCCGTGTCGGCATTACAGGAGGGGGTGATTACCCCATCAACCGTGCGTAATGATCCTGGCTACTGGAAGATTCCTAATTCCAAAACAAAACCGTTCCGAGATTGGTTACGTTGGGGTCACGGCAAAGTTGATGTACTTAAATCCATTGAAGAGTCTGTCGATACATTCTACTACCAAGTCGCGTACGACATGGGGATAGACCGTATTTCACGTTGGATGATGATGTTTGGCTTTGGCGACTATACCGGCATCGACATCTATGAAGAAAGCAAAGCAAACATGCCGACTCGGGAGTGGAAACGTGCCAGACATAAAACACCTTGGTACCAAGGTGATACGATTCCGGTAGGGATTGGTCAAGGCTACTGGACCGCAACACCAATGCAAATTGCTAAAGCAACATCAGTATTGGTGAATCATGGTGAAGTTATCGCACCTCACCTATTACGCGCCACCATTGATAATGGCGAACAATTTGCAAAACAAACCCTTGCAGAGCCAGAGAGCTATCCACCGATTACCGGCGTGAAAGATCAGTACTGGGATCTCGCGATAGAAGGTATGCATCGAGTAAACCAAGGGCGAAAGGGAACTGCACGTCGCGCCTTTGCTGGAACGCCTTACACTTCCGGTGGTAAATCGGGAACGGCACAAGTATTTGGCCTTGCGGAAGATGAAGAATACAACGCAGATGAAATCGCTGAACACCTACGCGACCATGCGTTATTTACTGGCTTTGCGCCACTCGAAGATCCGAAGCTTATCGTCACCATCGTACTTGAAAATGCGGGCGGAGGCTCAAGTAATGGTGCACCTGTGGTTAGGAAGGTGTTTGACCGAGTATTATTACAAGACACCATAGCTGACAACTCAGAACCAAAACAGGCGACCCCTTAATGGAATTAGACCCATCAACCGGACAAAACCGAGCGTTATTTGAGCGTGTTCATATCGATCTCCCTCTACTACTCGGTATCATTGTCCTGATGGGTTTTGGGCTAGTTGTGATGTATAGCGCTAGTGGGCAAAATCTGATCATGATGGAACGCCAAGCGATGCGGATGGTACTCGCATTGGGCGTACTTATTTTACTGGCTCAAATCCCACCCAGAAGCTATGAAACGCTCGCACCACTATTGTTTTTCATTGGAGTGACATTACTGCTCGGTGTACTCTTCTTTGGTGAATCATCCAAAGGCGCACAGCGGTGGCTCAATTTAGGCTTTATTCGCTTTCAGCCCTCCGAATTACTCAAACTTGCCGTGCCATTGATGGTTGCTCGCTATATAGGAAAACGCTCACTTCCACCGAAGCTTCAAACATTAGTGGCTTCTTTAGTCATGGTGTTTATCCCAACTATTTTGATCGCAAAGCAGCCTGACTTAGGTACATCAATATTGATTGCCGCTTCCGGGGTTTTTGTTATCTTCCTTTCGGGTATTAGTTGGAAAATTATCATCGGTGCAGCTTGTGCCCTTGGCGGTTTTCTGCCAATACTGTGGTTTTTCCTAATGCGCGAATATCAAAAAGTTCGCGTACGTACACTGTTTAACCCAGAGTCCGATCCCCTCGGAGCGGGCTACCATATCATTCAAAGTAAAATTGCAATTGGTTCGGGTGGTGTGACGGGTAAAGGTTGGCTTCAAGGCACACAGTCCCAGTTAGAATTTATTCCTGAGCGACACACAGATTTTATTTTTGCTGTTATCGCCGAGGAATGGGGCCTGATTGGTATTCTTATCTTGCTCACTATTTATCTATTTATTATTGGTCGTGGCTTGTACCTCGCAAGCAAAGCACAGACTGCTTTTGGCAGAATGATGGCAGGCAGTATCGTATTAAGCTTTTTTGTCTATATTTTTGTGAATATTGGCATGGTCAGTGGTATCCTTCCGGTCGTCGGCGTTCCACTCCCCCTTATTAGCTATGGTGGCACTTCAATGGTCACCTTAATGGCTGGTTTTGGCATTCTTATGTCAATTCACACACATAGAAAAGCATTCTCTAAGGCAACATAAATGAACAACCTAAAACATATTTCAACGATTGTGCTCGCTGGTGCAATCTTGTCTGGCTGCTCAACCAGTTCGAAACGTTATGATATAGATGACGATATTGCCCCTGAGAAACCCATTTCCGTTGAACACATTGAAGATGCCGTTCCACAATATGAACCCTATAGCTTAGGGGGCAATAGCGACTATACCCTGCGTGGACAACGCTATGAAATCATCAAGGAACCACAAGGTTTTACCGAGAAAGGTCAAGCATCATGGTATGGGAAAAAATTCCATGGCCATCTGACCTCCAATGGCGAAATCTATGACATGTACTCAATGACGGCAGCGCACAAAACTTTGCCTATCCCTAGTTATGTCAAAGTCACAAATACAGACAACGGAAAATCAACGATTGTGCGAGTCAATGACCGTGGTCCCTTTCATCCCGGACGAATCATCGATTTAAGTTATGCAGCTGCAACTAAGCTAGATGTTATTCGTACTGGTACAGCTAATGTCGAGATTGAAGTGATTCAAACAACGAAACCCGTTGAAGAGCATAAGCAAAAAGCCTTTCCTAAGTTTGTTATCCAAGTCGCCTCTTCCCAACATGAAGATAGGGTGAGAACTTTATCGCAAGATTTGGGTCAAAAGCTATCAGTCGCTAGTTTTGTTGGCGTAGGCTCCGATAAAAAGATACATCGCGTATTTTTAGGGCCATTTGATGACTATTTGCTGACGCAAAAAGCATTAGAACAAGTTAAAGTGCTGGGGTATTCGAGCGCTTTCATTAAATCACAATAATCTTACAGTCCGTATAGGCCGCTCTTGCTGGCTTGCATGAATGATTCTGTTAAGATACGTCCAGTTTAAGATAAATCTGTAGCTAACATGAAAAAAACAACATTAATTAAAACCGCTTTTGCGTCTTCCATAGCGCTTTCCGTAACTCTTTCAACTTCAGCGTTTGCCTCTCCAACGGTAATTCCTGATGCGCCGCAAATTGCTGCAAAAGGTTATGTATTAATCGATTATCACTCAGGCAAAGTTCTTGCTGAAAAAGAGATGAATACCAGACTCTCTCCTGCTAGCCTGACCAAAATGATGACAAGTTATGTTATCGGCCAAGAACTGGCTCGTGGCAACATCACTCCTGAAGATGATGTAACCATCAGTAAGAATGCTTGGGCGAAGAACTTCCCTGATTCGTCAAAAATGTTCATTGAAGTGGGCACCACGGTAAAAGTAAAAGATCTTAACCATGGCATTATTGTTCAATCAGGTAACGATGCTTGTGTTGCTATGGCTGAGCATATCGCAGGTTCTGAAGATGCATTTGTTGATCTGATGAATGCTTGGGCTGATACCATTGGTATGGACAACACGCATTTCGCGAACGTTCACGGCCTAGATAACCCTGATTTGTACTCAACCCCATACGACATGGCTTTACTAGGTTCGGCGCTAATTCGTGACGTTCCTGATGAGTACCGTATCTACTCAGATAAAAAATTCACTTACAACGGCATCACTCAATACAACCGTAACGGTTTGCTTTGGGATAAAAGCATGAACGTTGACGGCATCAAAACCGGCCATACAAGTAACGCAGGTTACAGCCTAGTAAGCTCAGCAACCGAGGGCAAAATGCGTTTAGTTGCTGTCGTAATGGGAACCAAAGATGCCAACGCTCGTAAATCAGAAAGTAAAAAACTACTGAGCTACGGCTTCCGTTTCTTTGAAACCGTTAATCCGCATACTGCTGGTGAAACATTCGTTGAAGAAAACGTATGGATGGGTGACAAAGACAAAGTAGCACTTGGTCTAGATCAAGACACTTATGTCACTCTACCACGCGGCCAAGCTAAAAATCTGAAAGCGAGCTTTGTTCTTGAAAAAGAACTCAAAGCGCCAATCACTAAAGGTGAAGTTGTTGGTAAGCTATACTATCAACTTGATGGTAAAGATATTGCTGAATACCCTCTACTAGCACTGGAAAATGTCAATGAAGGCAGTTTGTTCAGTCGTATGTGGGACTACATTGTGATGCTGTTTAAGAGCTTCTTCTAAACAATTATCGCTTTAATATTAAAAGCCGCCAAGTGCGGCTTTTTGCTTTCATCAAGCTTGTGAAAGACGACGTGTTGAGCACAACTTGAGATCAACCATGAATGGCAGTACTATGCGGCGCTGCTAACATTGCTTTCCAACTTGGAGTTTCCTAATGCTAACGATCAACTCTGATGCAAAATTGAAAGACCTGCTTGAGTTCCCTTGTACATTTACTTACAAGGTTATGGGCTATGCAAAACCAGAGCTACCTGAAAAGGTTCTGACGGTTATTCAACGCCATGCTCCTGGTGATTACATTCCTAAAATCACGCCAAGCGCAAAAGGCAACTACCATGCCGTATCGGTAACGATCACTGCTACATCGATTGAACAAGTCGAGACTCTTTATAAAGAACTTGGCGATATCGATATCGTACGTATGGTGCTATAAACTGAATATTCGCTAACCAAAAGTGATGCCCACCCATAGGGTTAGTATTTTATTTTAAATATTCAAATATTTTTGAAAGCAGCCTTTGGCTGCTTTTTCTTTATTAATCAATAAATTATGTGAACAATATATCGAATGGAGTTAAAAACCTGTTACTAAGATATAGTTCATTATGTAGAAGCAGTTTATAATCCAATGACTTTACTAATCGACTAAGGGTTCAAGTATGCCAAGTTCATTGATTGTTAAGCATTGGGGAAAACAGGATTACGAGCCAGTCTGGCGCGCAATGCATGATTTCACCGACAATCGAACCGAGGAAACCCAAGACGAAGTTTGGTTTGTCGAACACAACCCTGTTTTTACACAAGGGCAAGCTGGCAAAGCTGAGCACTTATTAAACACAGGTGACATCCCTATCGTGCAAAGTGATCGTGGCGGGCAAGTGACCTACCATGGCCCAGGTCAACTCGTCGTTTATTTCTTGATCAACCTACGTCGAAAAAAATTAGGGGTTCGCGATCTTGTCAGTAATATCGAGAATCTCGTAATCAACACGCTTAAAGCGTACAATATTGAATCAACAGCCCGTCCAGATGCTCCTGGGGTGTATGCTGATGGTAAAAAAATTTGTTCATTAGGGTTACGTATCCGAAAAGGTTGCTCTTTTCATGGCCTTGCTCTCAACGTCAATATGGACTTAACCCCTTTCTTACGAATTAATCCATGCGGCTATGCGGGTATGGAGATGGTGCAAGTGAGCCAATTAGGTGGACCTGCACAAATCGATGTTGTCGAAAAACAATTATTAGAAGAACTTGTTGCTTTGCTTGATTACGAGCAAGTTGAATTCAACACAGAAGTACTACCTGGAAAGTAAGAGAAGCATGAGTAAACCAATCCAAATGGAAAAAGGCGTCAAGTACCGTGACGCTGATAAAATGGCACTAATTCCGGTAAAGAATATGCCTACCGAGCAGAAAGAAGTCTTACGCAAGCCTGATTGGATGAAAATTAAACTGCCATCAGACAGCCAACGTATCCAAGATATTAAATCTGCAATGCGTAAAAATAACCTGCACTCTGTTTGTGAAGAGGCCTCATGCCCAAACCTAGCGGAATGCTTCAACCATGGTACTGCTACGTTCATGATTCTGGGCGCTATCTGTACACGTCGTTGCCCATTCTGTGATGTTGCCCATGGTCGTCCTCTAGCTCCAGAAATTGGCGAGCCTCAAAAACTGGCTCAAACCATTAAAGATATGAAGCTAAAATACGTGGTTATCACATCCGTAGACCGTGATGATTTGCGTGATGGTGGTGCGCAGCATTTCGCTGATTGTAACCGCGAAATCCGCGAGCTTAATCCAACAATCAAAATTGAAACTCTTGTTCCTGATTTCCGTGGTCGTATGGATGTGGCACTGGATGCGATGAAAGATAATCCACCAGATGTGTTTAACCACAATCTAGAAACGGCACCACGTTTGTATCGCAAAGCGCGACCAGGGGCAAATTACAAATGGTCACTGCAACTGCTGCAAAAATTCAAAGAACAGCATCCGACTATTCCAACTAAATCGGGTGTAATGATGGGGCTGGGTGAAACCAAAGAAGAAATCGTTCAAGTATTGAAAGATCTTCGCGAACACGGTGTAACAATGCTGACTTTAGGTCAGTACTTAGCACCAAGCCGTCACCACCTACCGGTTGAACGTTACGTTCCACCATCTGAGTTTGATGAATTAAAAGAGATCGCTCTTGAGCTTGGTTTTACCCATGCAGCTTGTGGTCCATTCGTTCGTTCTTCTTACCACGCCGATCTACAGGCCCAAGGTATTGAAGTTAGCTAACTCATTTTCGCGAAACACCAGTGAAACTGTAATAAAACCGACGATAACGTCGGTTTTTCGCTATGTGCTTGCTTGAATAATAAAATGCTTCACTCTAGGATAAGGGTGAAAAATAAAAGAAACCAACATTCAAGGAATGATCATGACAAAACTCAGTTTGCTCGTTATTAGTTGCGCTACTTTTCTCATCGGTTGCAGTTCAACAACCCCTCAAGATAATTTTAGAGAAGCGTCATTCGAGCTCTGCAATACCAATGTCGATCTCTATTCTGTTAGTGATGATGGTCGTGTACGTATTGTTTGTTCTGATGGTGCAAAATTCGCGTTGCATCAAGAAGAAACTCTCGAAACAATGCGTGATATTAATATTGATTATTGCCAAGGCGAAGGGCTAGGTAAATTTAGCGAAAGCAGTAAATACTACCTATTTAAATGCAAGTCAGGAACACTACTTAGCATAACTAAATAAACTTTTCTTGCTGATTTAATCAAACTCAGCTGATACAAAAAAGGAGCCAAATGGCTCCTTTTTATTTTTCGTATGAACACGAATTATGCGTAAACTGGTAGACGCTTACAAATCTCGAGTACTTTCGCTTTAGTCGCTTCGATAACGCTTTCGTTGCCAATGTTATCAAGTACGTCACACATCCAATTCGCAAGTTCTTTAGAATCTTCAACCGTGAAGCCACGACGAGTAATCGCTGGCGTACCAACACGAATACCAGACGTTACAAACGGGCTGCGCGGATCGTTTGGTACAGAGTTCTTATTAACAGTAATGTTCGCCGCACCTAGTGCTGCATCTGCATCTTTACCTGTAATGTCTTTGTCGATCAAATCAACAAGGAACAAGTGGTTTTCTGTGCTATTCGATACAATCTTGTAGCCGCGCTCTTGGAACTGAGCAACCATTGCTTTAGCATTTTGTACAACGCGAGCTTGGTATTCTTTAAACTCTGGCTCCATTGCTTCTTTAAACGCTACCGCTTTACCAGCGATAACATGCATTAGAGGACCACCTTGACCACCAGGGAATACCGCTGAGTTCAGCTTCTTGTACATCTCTTCGCCTGCGTTTGACAGGATAAGACCACCACGTGGACCTGCTAGCGTTTTATGCGTCGTTGTTGTTACAACATGAGCGTGTGGTACCGGTGTTGGGTAAACACCTGCAGCAATAAGACCGGCAACGTGTGCCATGTCCACAAATAGGAACGCATCGACTTTGTCTGCGATTTCACGCATACGTTTCCAATCTACGATTTGTGAGTAAGCAGAGAAACCACCAATGATCATCTTTGGTTTATGTTCAAATGCTAACGCTTCCATCTCGTCGTAATTGATTTGACCCGCTTCATCAATACCGTAAGGAATCACGTTGTAGTGCTTACCTGAGAAGTTAACTGGAGACCCGTGAGTTAGGTGACCACCGTGTGCTAGGCTCATACCTAATACGGTATCGCCTGGTTTCAGTAGTGCCATGTACACTGCGCTGTTCGCTTGTGAACCTGAGTGAGGCTGAACGTTCGCATATTCACAATCAAATAGTTGGCATGCGCGGTCAATCGCAAGAGTTTCTGCTTTGTCTACATACTCACAGCCACCGTAGTAACGCTTGCCAGGGTAACCTTCTGCGTATTTGTTCGTTAGCTGAGAACCTTGAGCTTCCATTACACGCGGGCTGGTGTAGTTTTCAGAAGCGATTAGTTCAATGTGCTCTTCCTGACGAAGAGTTTCCTCTTGGATAGCTGCAAACAATTCCGCATCGTAATCTGCGATGTTCATATCACGCTTAAGCATCTGTATCTCCTGACTCAGATTTAGACTGAAAGTAGTTCTGTCCGATGTTGACGATTCATGAAAGACAACATCAGGCATAAAAACTGGTTCTCGACCCTAACGCAAACGTTTTCGTCGCGCTAACGTCGCGCATTTTACATAATTTGATCTATGCCATAAAGAGAAAAATACAATTTTTATCATGCAAATTTCTCATGGCGATATGTGAAGATTATCATCTAGACCGGTTCTAAATCCCGTGAAGAAACTAAAAGGTCTATTGATATCTTTACACTGTGTAAAATGATAATTACATAGGTTTACCTTAAATTTCACTCTCAAGCTACCGAAAAGCTCTTTTTTTCCTTAGTATTCGCGCCTGAATTCGCTTACTAAGTTTTAGATTGATGGAAAAACATACACACAAAGAAGATTGGATTGCCATTCTAACGGGCACATTTGTCGTCGCTCAAGGCATTTTCTTTCTACAATCAGCCAATCTTCTCACCGGAGGAACAACGGGGCTTGCACTGCTGGCGAGTCAATTTATTCCTCTCTCTTTTGGCACATTATATTTTTTGGCGAACTCACCCTTTTATCTTTTAGCGTGGCGACGTTTCGGCAAACGCTTTGCTTTAACAAGTGCTCTATCTGGCGGCTTAGTCTCTATTTTGACCGATCACCTTGATTTGGTTATCTCTCTCGACAAAGTGAACCCTGTCTATTGTGCTATCGCAGGCGGATTATTGATGGGGTTGGGGATGTTGATTTTATTCCGTCACCGCACCAGTCTAGGAGGATTCAATGTGCTGTGCTTGTTCATTCAAGACCGCTTTGGCATTTCAGTAGGAAAAACCCAAATGGCAATTGATTGCACAATATTAACCGCTTCTCTGTTTTTTGTTTCGCCAATAACAATTGCTCTTTCTGTTCTTGGCGCGTTGGTGCTAAACATTGTATTAGCGATGAATCACAAGCCAAGTCGCTACATTGTTACTTACGGATGAATGTTACTTACGGATGAATTGTTACTTACGATTGATGCTAATACTTGTTAGCGGTTAACCTACCCACGATCAAAAAGGGAAGCATTAGCTTCCCTTTTTTAATGACGATTACTTGCTTAAATAAGCAGGCACCTCTGCAATACTATCAAGTACGACACTGGCTAGCGCCTCACCTTTTTCAGTGATTGGCTTACCGGTACGAACCAAAATCTTGGTACCAACGCCTGCCGCTTCCGCTGCCATCATATCTTCGGCTTTATCGCCAACCATAACGGAATTGGCCATATCGATTTTTAGAAAATCGCGCGCAGAAATAAACATGCCCGGCTTTGGTTTACGGCAATCACAATCTTCCTTGTAAACGCCTTGTCCATGCTCAGCGTGGTGTGGACAGTAATAGATACCATCTAATTCAACACCATTGTCAACGAAGTTCCAATCCATCCATTGAGTCAGAGATTCGAAACGCTCTTCGCTAAATTTACCGCGCGCAATGCCAGACTGGTTAGTCACTAGTACAAGTAGGTAACCCATGTCTTTCAATTTTTTAGTCGCCTCAAAGACACCCTCAATAAATTCAAAGTCATGTTCATCGTGTACATAGCCATGATCAACGTTAATAACACCGTCACGATCTAAAAAGACTGCTGGTTTCGCCAAAATTTGCTTCTCTATCTACTTTATTTACTCAGAATTATTGCATGCTTTATTTCTTAGAGCATCATCTAATTACCTCAGCGCCTTTCTTAAATGAACGTTTAGACGTCTAGACGTAAAAATATCTATTGACACTATATTCACAAAGCCATAGCATCTTCTACTAAATCACGCTTAGTTCAACATAATCATCTGTCCTAATAACATGTGAGTAGTAGGTTTATTAATGATTGAAATTAATCAAGTAAATAAGGTTTTCCATCAAGGGAATAGAGAAATCCATGCTTTGAAAGAGATAAACCTGCACATTCCTGAAGGGGGCATTTTTGGTGTTATTGGCGCCTCCGGTGCGGGTAAAAGTACGCTGATTCGCTGTGTCAATATGCTTGAAACGCCAACATCAGGCGAAGTCATTGTGGATGGTATTGATCTTACTCGTCTTTCAAAACGAGATCTTAGTGCCGCTCGCCGAAATATCGGGATGATTTTTCAGCATTTCAATTTACTCTCTTCACGTACGGTTTTCGGTAATATTGCATTACCACTAGAACTAGCGGGCACTGAAAAGCACTTAATTGATACGAAAGTCACAGAGCTTTTGAAATTGGTCGGTTTGGAAGATAAAAGCGAGAGTTACCCTGCGAATCTCAGTGGCGGACAAAAACAACGTGTTGCGATTGCACGGGCCTTAGCTTGCGACCCAAAGGTTTTATTGTGCGATGAAGCGACCAGTGCCCTAGATCCGGCCACAACTCAGTCTATTTTAGCCTTGCTCAAAAAAATCAATCGCAAGCTAAAAATCACCATTCTTCTCATCACACATGAGATGGATGTCGTAAAAAGTATTTGTCATGAAGTGGCCATTATTGGTGGAGGTGAACTGGTTGAAAAAGGAACAGTCGGCGATATTTTCGCTCACCCAAAAACAGAACTGGCCCATTCATTCATTCGTTCAACTCTCGATTTATCGATTCCTGAAGATTATCAAGTTCGCTTACAACAAACTCGAGTTGAGGGCAGCCACCCTCTAGTACGTCTCGAATTTACTGGTGCGACTGTAGACGCGCCTTTGATGTCGCAAATCGCAAGAAAATTCAATCTTGATGTCAGCATTTTGAGTTCCGACCTCGATTACGCTGGCGGTGTAAAGTTTGGCATGATGGTCGCTGAATTATTTGGCTCTGAAGCCGATGACCAAAACGCTATCGATTTTTTACGCCAACACAATGTTAAGGTAGAGGTGCTAGGTTATGTCCTTTAATACGATCACTGAATGGCTCAGTTTTAATAGTAGCTTATTACTTGGAGCAACATGGGAAACCCTTTACATGGTTGGTGTTGCAGGAATCGTCGGCTTTGCGATTGGCATTCCCCTAGGCGTCATTCTACATACAACTAAAAAAGGTGGGTTGCTCGAAAACATCCGATTGAACAGTGCCCTTGGTGCATTTGTTAATATTGGTCGTTCAGTCCCTTTCCTTGTGTTGATGGTTGCCATTATCCCTATCACCAAATTATTAGTCGGTACTTTTATCGGGACTACAGCTGCCATCGTTCCGCTAACAATTGGCGCTGTTCCATTTGTGGCTCGCTTAATTGAAAGTGCACTACTTGAAGTTCCTACCGGATTAGTTGAGGCTGCGCAGTCTATGGGCGCAACACCACTTCAAATCATTACTAAAGTGTTGCTACCAGAAGCGATGCCAACCATCGTAAATTCCGTCACGATCACCATGGTGACACTCGTCAGTTACTCAGCCATGGCAGGAACAGTGGGTGGCGGCGGGCTTGGCGATGTGGCTATTCGTTATGGCTTTCACCGCTATGACGTCACGATTATGGCTGTCACCGTCGTCATGCTTATCGTGCTAGTTCAAATTATTCAATCAATTGGCGACGCTATTGTCCGCCGTGTAGATCATAGATAAATTCAAAAAATTCAAGATATAACAGGGAGATAATCATGAAATTTAATATTAAACATTTAGTCACAATCGCTACCGCTGCATCGGCTCTTGCTCTGACAGGGTGTGGTGAACAGGAAGTTGATACCAACAAGATTAAAGTGGGTGTCATTGCTGGCGCTGAAGAACAAGTTGCTGAAATAGCAGCCAAAGTTGCAAAAGAAAAATACGACCTTGATGTTGAACTGGTTGCCTTTACTGATTATGTCACGCCAAACGCAGCCCTAGATGATGGGTCAATCGATATCAACGCATTCCAGCATAAACCATATCTAGATCAGCAAGTCACTGACCGTGACTACAAGCTAACTATTGCTGGCAACACCTTTGTCTACCCTATCGCTGGGTATTCAAAACAGATTAAATCACTAGATGAACTACAGGATAATGCGCGCATTGCCGTACCTAATGATCCAACTAACCTAGGTCGCTCTCTACTGCTACTTGAGCAGCAAGGACTTATTAAGCTACGTGATGGTGCAGGCCTACTAGCGACAGTACGTGATATCGTTGAAAACCCAAAAAACATCACTATTGTTGAACTTGATGCAGCCCAACTACCTCGCTCTCTCGATGATGTTGCGCTATCAATCATCAATACCACTTACGCGAGCTCTATTAACCTAGTCCCAGAAAAAGATGGCATATTCATTGAAGATAAAGAATCACCATATGTGAATCTGATTGTGGCTCGTGAAGAGAATGTGAATGCAGAAAATGTTCAGAACTTCGTTAAAGCTTATCAAACAGAAGAAGTTTACCAAGGTGCCGCTAAAATCTTTAAAGGTGGCGTAGTTAAAGGCTGGTAACGAGAAACAAATAGATAAAGACGAATAACCAAAAGCAAACTCTGTTTGCTTTTCAAATAAAAAAGCTAGCACTCGCTAGCTTTTTATTAACTTCCACACCTTAAACTAAGCTAAAGAGCCATTCCGTACTCTGCTTTTAGATTATCTAGGTAAATGTCGTTTTTACCATCCCCTACATTCTGATGTTTAAGCCCTTCACCTGATTTTTGCGTTAGGAACGTAAACTTATTTCGGTAAGACGTATTCATTTCCAGTTTGACGATATTTAGGTTATTGAGTCTCGCTATATAATTGATCCATATATCATCGGCATTGGGACAAAACTTAAGAGCATTTTCAGGATCATTAAAGATGTTACGCCTCTCACCTGCAGGGAATAATGTCCCTCCCCCTGTTGTAATAAAGGTATCTAATTTAGTGTCAGCATCCACCTCATTTAGCCACTCTCTGTAAGGTTTTGCTAAACCTGTTTTATTATCTCTAATAATCTCATGAGCACGACAACCGATGAGTGAGTCAGGGTATTTATCATGGGCCCTTAGTAAGCGTTCAATCATGTCATATGAATACAAAATATCATCATCGATGGTGATGATGTGTTGATCAGGGAAGTGACGTATTGAGGGAAACAGTTTTTTGTAAGAACCGGTGTTATTGGTAAAGCGAACATCAAGCCCTCTACGCATTTGTTTTTTTAGCGTTTCAGGCAACGAATCTAAAGAAAATTCATCTTCATCCAACCATAGGACTATCGCATTAGGTTTGACTGTTTGATGACCTATAGACTCAATCGCTAGATAAACCTCTTCTATTCGATGTGAGTATGTGGTGAGACTAACGATAACATTGTTATTTTTCTTATGTTCAATCAGTGAGTCATCGGAAGATAAGCATTTATTTAGATAGTGGTTTACTAAAATTTCTTCTTTGATTTTTTGTTCATGTGAAAAGTAATCTCTCACTTTTTTCTTAAATTTTCGTATCATTTTCATTCCAAAAATGGGCCTACAAAAATACATGGCACTTGTTCAAGCAAAAAGTACCGCCTCTTACCTACAACTAATGTTATCGATCATTACACCGCTAATAGATTAAAAACATGTTTTCAGACTTAAAGTCCCCCAATTTTCAAAAGTGAAACATGGCGACACTCCACTCCACTTCACTTTTAACACAAGCGCACAAAAACCATTTTTCACTGACTCATAAAGCAAAGGTGACTTGACCGACAAGTCGGTAAAAATATGGTATTTTGTGAGCATTAACACGCTCAGAATTGAAACAAGCTAACATGCATGCCATCACTCCAATTGGGACTATTGAAAGCCCTTACAAAGAGAAATTTGCCGTCCCTCGCCAACCAAGGTTAGTGCCAAGTGCGACAGCAAGAGTAAAACTATCAGGCGGCGTCAATTGCCAAGAAGCGATTCGTGGTATTGAACAATTTAGCCATCTTTGGCTACTGTTTTTGTTCGACCAAAATTTAGCTGCTGGTTGGAAACCGACCGTTCGTCCACCAAGACTCGGTGGCAACGAACGAATTGGAGTGCTTGCCTCGCGCTCTACATTTCGCCCAAATGGCATCGGTATGTCTGCTGTTGAGTTAAAAGGAATTAGCCAAGAGGGTGACCAATTTTATTTAGAGCTTGGCAGTGTTGATCTCGTTGATGGAACCCCAATCGTCGATATCAAACCTTACATTCCCTACTCTGATGCCATTATTGATGCGCAAGGTGGATACGCTGAACAAGAGCCTGAAAAAGCCATTGTCTGTTTTTTACCAAGTGCTGTAGAAAGCCTAGAAAAGCTCAAAAACAGTCAACATATACGTCAAGTCATTGAACAGGTTTTGGCGCAAGACCCACGTCCTGCTTACAAAAAAAACAAACCTGACCTAAAAGAATATGCGGTAAATTTGTTCAACTTAAATGTTAAATTCACCGTAAACGATAACTTAGTGTCTGTTACTGTCATTGAACGCTTTTGACAAAGCCGAATGGCTGATACTATAAGCGGCTAAATTGAATTCCCCTTTGTGGGATCTCCTAGCTCCTAACCATTTCGGTTAGAGTGTTTAACTTTAATAAACGGATAAATTGAATGCGTACCAGTAATTATCTTCTTTCTACTCTTAAGGAGACTCCAAACGACGCAGAAGTAGTGAGCCACCAGCTCATGCTACGTGCAGGTATGATCCGTCGTCTAGCTTCAGGTCTTTACACCTGGCTGCCAACTGGTCTACGTGTATTGCGTAAAGTCGAAAACATCGTTCGTCAAGAAATCGACAATGCAGGTGCAATCGAAACCTTGATGCCCGTTGTTCAACCGTTTGAACTTTGGGAAGAGACAGGCCGCTCAGAAAAAATGGGCCCTGAACTACTTCGCTTTACTGACCGCCACGTTCGTCCGTTTGTTCTTAGCCCGACAGCTGAAGAAGTGATCACTAGCCTTGTGCGTAACGAAGTGAGCTCTTACAAACAGCTTCCGCTAAACCTGTACCAAATCCAAACGAAATTCCGTGACGAACGCCGTCCACGCTTCGGTGTGATGCGTGCTCGTGAGTTCTGCATGATGGATGCATACAGCTTTGATATCGATAAAGCGGGTCTAGAGAAATCTTACCAAGCAATGCACGATGCTTACTGTAAAGCGTTCGATCGCATGGGTCTTGAGTACCGTCCAGTACTGGCTGACTCAGGCGCTATCGGTGGTAACGGCTCTCAAGAGTTCCACGTTCTAGCTGAAAGCGGTGAAGACTTAATCGCATTCTCAACAGAATCTGATTACGCAGCAAACATCGAAAAAGCAGAAGCGGTAGCCCCTGCAGGTGAGCGCGCGGCACCAACTATCGAGATGACGCTAGTTGATACACCAAACGCAAAAACCATCGCAGAATTGGTTGAGCAACACGGCCTAGCTATTGAGAAAACGGTTAAAACGCTTTTCGTTAAAGCTTCAGATCAAATCGATGCACCAATCGTTGCATTGATCATCCGTGGTGATCACGAACTAAACGAAATCAAAGCTGAAAACCTAGCTGAAGTTGCAGCACCTCTTGAAATGGCAAGTGAAGAAGAGATGCGTGAACTTATCGGCGCTGGCGCAGGTTCACTTGGTCCTGTCGGTCTTGAGCTACCATTTATCGTTGACCGCTCTGTAGCGGTAATGAGCGATTTCGGTGCTGGAGCAAACATCGATGGCAAACACTACTTCGGTATTAACTGGGGTCGTGACGTTGAACTAGGTCAAATCGCCGATCTACGTAACGTAGTTGAAGGCGACCTAAGCCCATGTGGTCAAGGTACGCTGATGCTTAAGCGTGGTATCGAAGTAGGTCACATCTTCCAACTAGGTAATGTTTACTCTGAAGCAATGAACTGTAGCGTTCTTGATTCAAACGGTAAAAACGCAATCCTGGAGATGGGTTGTTACGGTATTGGTGTTTCTCGTGTTGTTGCTTCTGCTATCGAACAAAACAACGATAAATACGGCATCATCTGGCCAGACGCTCTAGCACCTTTCCAAGTTGCTATCGTACCAATGAACATGCACAAGTCTGAGCGCGTTAAAGAAGCGGCAGAGAAGCTATACGCAGAGTTCACGGCAATGGGTGTTGAAGTTCTATTTGATGACCGTAAAGAGCGCCCAGGTGTGATGTTCTCAGATATGGAGCTGATCGGTATCCCTCACACTATCGTGATTGGTGATCGCAGCATGGATGAAGGTAACTTTGAATATAAGAACCGTCGTTCAGGTGAGAAAACTGCAGTAGCAATGGCTGACATTGTTGAGCACGTTAAAGCACAATTTGCTTAATTTCCTACGAAGTTAAGTGATTCAAAATAGAAAAGGCTGACGATTTCGTCAGCCTTTTTTTGTTCGCTTTTCATTTACAACACGAAACTATCGCATGTGTGGATTTAATTTAAAGGTTCAGTTGGAGCCTGACTCGCAACCTTTTTTGGCGCAAACTCAACATCTGTTAACGCATCTTCATTGCCATCGATCAATTCGCCAAAATGAAAAATACCGAACTCTCCCGGCTTCATTCGATGCCAAGATTCATTATCCGTTAAAGGCTGTGTTGCAATCACTGACACCACATCATTCTGTGTCGTCTCTTCTTGAAAGTTAATCGTGACGTCTTCATCAATCAATGACGCTTTACCAAACGGCGCTCGACGAGTAATCCAATAAAGGTGGTTCGTACAATAAGTCATTACGTACTCACCATCAGAAAGCAGCATGTTAAACACGCCTTTCTCGCGCAAAGTATCGCAACACTGGGCAATAAAGCGGAATACACCAACCATATCTTGCGGTGGCTCTGGATAGCGTTCTTCTAATTGCTTTAGCAGCCAACAAAATGAGAGTTCACTGTCCGTCTCTCCGACGGGACGAAAACGCCCAGTTTGTAACGCTTGATAATCACTTAATTGACCATTGTGAGCGAAAGTCCAATAACGTCCCCAAAGCTCACGAGTAAATGGGTGAGTATTTTCCAAATTCACACCACCTCGGTTGGCTTGGCGAATATGGCTAACCACTGCCAAGCTTTTTATTGGGTAGTTTTGCACTAACTCTGCAATCTTAGAATCGCAGCTTGGATTTGGATCTTTGAAAGTACGAAAGCCTTTGCCCTCATAAAAGGTAATACCCCAGCCATCACGATGTGGCCCCGT
Source organism: Vibrio sinensis (assembly GCF_003605645.1). Taxonomy (GTDB): domain Bacteria; phylum Pseudomonadota; class Gammaproteobacteria; order Enterobacterales; family Vibrionaceae; genus Vibrio; species Vibrio sinensis. Next base: position 110,794 of record NZ_QVMU01000007.1, read on the forward strand.
ATTACCTCCACGTTGCATCAAGCCGGTAAAACTAAAGCAGATATCGGTGGGTACGTTCGCGCTCATACCGAGCAATTCACACATGGCTTACCTTACTCCCTTTAAACTGGTTCACAACGGCTCACCAAACCTTTGGCGAACCGCTGAGTGCCTAAACCGTGTGGCTTGTTGAAATGAAGATTATTTCTCCATTTCCTTTTCAATTAGCTGAATAACGATGTGGATGATCTTGATGTGAATCTCTTGAATTCGATCCGCATAACCAAAGTGAGGTACGCGAATTTCGATGTCCGCACAACCTGCCATTTGTCCACCATCTTTACCCGTTAAAGCGATGGTTTTCATTCCTTTCGCTTTTGCCGCTTCAATCGCTTTAAGAATATTGCCGGAGTTACCTGATGTAGACAAACCAAATAACACGTCACCTTTTGAACCAACCGCTTCAACATAACGGGAGAAAACAAAATCGTAGCCAAAATCGTTACTCACACAAGATAAGTGGCTTGGATCTGAAATCGCAATACCTGGTAACCCTGGGCGATTTTCACGATAACGGCCCGTCAACTCTTCTGCGAAATGCATTGCATCACAATGAGAACCACCGTTACCACAAGACAGTACTTTGCCACCTTGTTTAAACGACTCTGCAATCATTGTTGCTGCTGCTTCAATTTGCGCAATGTTATGGTCATCACTTAGGAACTTATTCAGTACATCCGCAGCTTCGGTCAGCTCGCTTTTAATCAGATCATGGTACATAGCATTCTCTTTAAAATCTTTTCAATGAGAGCTGCAAAAAACAGCCCCTAACCTTATCTGAGTTTACTCAAACAAATGTCACTGTCGATAGCATAGCTCTAACATTTCACGCTTTCTTCTCTTTTCATGCCCACAAAGACCGCTTGATTCGACAGAATTAGGTTTTTCACTCTACTCGGATCACTTTTTAAACAATTTCATGTTTTACATTTTATTAATAAGTCGATTACAATTTAACTGGTTAGACCTCTTATCAGAAACAGACAATAACAAGTCTGAAAAGGAAAACATGACATGGATATCTTGCTCTCTATACTTTTTTTCGCTGCTGTACTCTCAGTATGCCTATATCACCGGTCTTCCCTGATCGTATCGCTCGTGACATTAACCACCACGATGCTGTTGCTATCGTGGTTCGGTTCTGTCGGTACAATAAGCTGGCTCGTTTTCATTTTTATTGCCGCACTTATTTCTGTCCCACAGCTACGCCAACCCCTGATCAGTGCTAAAGCGCTTATTCTGTTTAGAAAAGTCTTACCAGCTATGTCTCAAACAGAGAAGGAAGCATTGGATGCGGGTACGGTTTGGTGGGAAGCGGATCTATTTAAAGGAAATCCTGACTGGAACAAGCTTCATGACATTAAAGCGCCAACCCTAAGCCAAGAAGAACAAGCATTTCTTGATGGCCCGGTTAGTGAAGTCTGCTCAATGGTCAATGATTACCAAGTCACGCACGAACTTGCAGATCTACCGCCTCATATATGGCAATACCTTAAAGACCACAAGTTCTTTGCCATGATCATTAAAAAGCAATATGGCGGTTTAGAATTCTCGGCTTATGCTCAATCACTGGTATTACAAAAACTAACTGGTGTCTCTAGCGTACTTTCTTCTACCGTTGGTGTGCCTAATTCTTTAGGCCCTGGTGAACTTCTACAGCACTATGGAACCCAAGAACAAAAAGATCATTACTTACCACGCCTTGCTGCGGGTAAAGAGATTCCTTGTTTTGCTCTGACTAGCCCGGAAGCGGGCTCTGATGCTGGCTCAATCCCAGACTACGGTATCGTCTGTCACGGCGAATGGGAAGGAAAGCAGGTGCTTGGTATGCGTCTAACTTGGAACAAACGCTACATCACACTAGCACCTGTCGCAACCGTACTTGGACTTGCATTTAAATTGCGAGATCCTGATGGACTACTGGGAGACAAACCTGAGCTTGGTATCACCTGTGCTCTTATTCCAACACACCTTAAGGGCGTAGAGATTGGTAACCGTCACTTCCCACTCAACGTACCATTCCAAAACGGCCCAACCCAAGCACAAGATCTATTTGTACCGATCGATTTTATTATCGGTGGCCAGAAAATGGCAGGCCAAGGCTGGCGTATGCTTGTCGAGTGTCTATCAGTCGGTCGCGGAATCACCCTTCCATCAAATTCAACCGGCGGAATAAAATCAGCGGCACTAGCAACTGGAGCTTACGCTCGAATTCGTCGTCAGTTCAAACAACCGATTGGACAGATGGAGGGGGTTGAAGAGCCATTAGCACGCTTAGCGGGTAATGCTTATGTTATGGACGCGGCAAGTAGCCTTACTGTAGCCGGTATTGATTTAGGCGAAAAACCATCGGTTATTTCTGCGATTGTGAAATACCATTGCACCCATAGAGGTCAACGCAGCATTATCGATGCAATGGACATCGTCGGCGGGAAGGGCATTTGTTTAGGTCCATCTAACTTCCTTGCTCGTAGCTATCAGGGCGCACCGATTGCTATTACCGTTGAAGGCGCCAATATACTGACTCGTTCTATGATCATCTATGGCCAAGGTGCTATTCGTTGCCATCCATATGTTTTAAAAGAAATGGAAGCAGCTTACTCAACAGATAGCCATGCATTACAGCAATTTGATGCGGCAATCGCAGGACATGTCAGTTTTGCACTGAGTAATTTTGTTCGTAGTTTCTGGTTAGGTCTAACCGACGGTCGCTTCTCTCCAGCACCGGTTAATGATCAAACACAACGTTACTATCAACAACTCAATCGCTATAGCGCTAATATTGCCTTGTTATCTGACATATCGATGGCAACGCTCGGTGGCTCTCTAAAACGTAAAGAACGCATTTCTGCACGTTTAGGTGATGTTCTTAGCCAGCTTTATCTTAGCTCTGCTACATTGAAGCGCTTTGATGAAGAGGGGCGTCATGCAGAAGATTTACCATTGGTTCACTGGGGGCTTCAAGATAGCCTACATCAAACGGAACAAGCGATTGATGAGTTATTAGCTAACTTCCCTAATCGCTGGGTAGCAAAAGCACTAAGAGTCGTGTTAATGCCATTTGGTCAAGTAAGAAGAGCTCCAAATGACAAACTCGATAGCAAGGTAGCACAAATTATTCAAACGCCATCAGAGACCCGCTCTCGTCTTGGCAGAAACCAATATTTAAATGCTACTGAATTTAACCCTGCTGGCAGAATTGAGCATGCACTAGAAGTGATTCTTTCTGCTGAACCTATCTTTAAAACGATTTGTAAAGCGATTGACGAGCGCCGTCCATTCGTTGGGCTCGATAGCATCGCAACGATCGGATTGGAAAAAGGTATTATCAGTCAATCTGAAGCTGAAATATTGATAGAAGCTGAAAAACAACGTTTGTATGTTATCAACGTTGATGATTTTTCACCGCAAGAGCTCGCAGCAAAAGCGAATTATTCTCCAGCAATGGGGGAAGTAGCATAACGCCACGTAAACGAATGTGAACGTCTACTAACAAGATCGACTAAAATGACAAAGGGCTGCAATTTGCAGCCCTTTTTAATCAGTTAAGATTTGTAAACGATTAACGCTTTATTTCTTCGGCATTTCTAACTGCATTTCTGGAATCGCGGCTTTCTTCGCCTTAATCTTCCGTTTCACAAACCACACGACGATGCCTAAAATCAGAACAATTACATTGCCAATCACAATGAACATTATGCTGCGAGAACGTTGCTCTTCACGTAATTGAATAATACGCTGCTGCTCAAGTCGTTTTTTCTGTTCCAACTCCTCAAGCTCCCGCATTCGTTTCACTTCAGCAAGGTCAATTTCTTTAACAACGTTGTATGCTTTCTCTTTTAGCGGGAAATACAATGGCCTTTTGGACCCCGCTTCTGTCGCATAGACCTTTCCGTCCCACGTGTAATGTCCATAGTCGCCATCGTTAGCAATCAGCAAATCGGTTTTATTACTATCTGGCTCAGCAATGCCCTCTACCAGTTGTGTTTCACCATTGTCACGCGAATGTTCGATATGAGTCACTATTGACCCGGGTATAATCATTCCTTGCTCACCAGAGATGATCACATGATGCGGATCGTCCTCTTTTCTCGATTGAATAAAAGATGCTTCAATCGGCGTTGGGTAAACAAGAACTACTTGTTCCTGAGCTCTTAAGAACACCCCATTACCAGAAGTGATCCGAACTCGGTACTTACCCGGTTGAGTCCCTATTGGTAAAGACACGGTAAACACCCCATCACCTGGGTACTCATCTAGACCCCGACCGTCATCGGAAAATTCACCCAATAACTTAGGAATTGGGCGAGCCTCTTCACTTAAATTCTCTTCATCTGGCACATACTTGCTAAACGTCACCATCAACTTCACTCGATCAAGAAAATCACGCAAAATTAACGGCTGACCATCAGAGGTTAATCGGGCGGTAAACTTGATCTCTTCCCCTTCGAATAAGCGATTAGGTAACTGCTGTGACGAGAGCTTCAGGTGTGAAATCAGTTTGATTTTATTTTTAGGTGTGACTTTACCTATCGCCTGCCATGGGCCTGGCATCGGATTATCAATAGTGACGATGTCCATCGCCGATTCTTGATACCAGCGTACATTGTCAGGGCTTCGCTGTGCGTAATATTTTCTTCCATCTGGACGCACTAACACAACTGGCTTAGAACGTTCTGCACGATAAATAACAAAGGTGATTTGCTCTATACTAGGATCAACTCGAAATCGGTTATCAAGTAATGAAATTGAGGACGAATTAGAAGCATAACAAACACTCGTCATTATCATGCCCATCAGGGCGAACCAAATCCTCAATTTCATTTCTCCTATTGGCGCCAAAGGCAGTTTCCGCTCTTTGCGACCAAATCTAATCGACTTTGATGTGCTTCTATTTCATCGGCCGTTGCATGTAAAACCTTTAGTGCTTTTCGCTCAGAAGTGACGCGTTTTATTGACTCACCTCCCGTCTCGCTCGAATTCCCCGCATTAAATTGCAATGACGTTTGGCCACCGGTCATTAATAAGTAAACGTCAGCTAGGATCTCCGCATCGAGCAATGCGCCGTGGAGCGTTCGGTGAGAGTTATCTATGCCATAACGGTCACACAAGATATCAAGGTTATTTCGTTTGCCCGGGAAGATTTTCTTCGCCATGGCAAGAGTATCGGTAACCTTACAATAGTCTGTGGTTTTACCAATAGCTGGATTGAGCATACCAAACTCATAATCCATAAAGCCCACGTCGAAGGGCGCATTATGAGCAACTAACTCAGCGCCTTTAATGAAGTCGAGAAACTCTTCATGTACGTCACGGTATTCTGGTTTATCCAACAAGAACTCATCTGTAATACCATGAATTTCTACCGCCTCGGACTGAATTTCACGATCCGGTTTGATGTAAACGTGAAAATGACGACCGGTCAGTTTACGGTTGATGATTTCAACCGCACCGATTTCGACAATACGATGCCCTTGATAATGAGGGCCGCCCTCAAGGTTCATACCGGTGGTTTCGGTATCAAGAACCACGATGCGATGCTGATTAGAATTGTTACTGGTATTCATTGCGAGCTATATGTCAGACTATGGAATTATGTGTGAACCCCAATAGTATCAAATCATGACGAAACAAGTGGAAATTTTCACAGATGGTTCTTGTTTAGGTAATCCAGGACCTGGTGGTTACGGTATCGTATTGCGTTATAAGCAGACCGAAAAGACGCTTGCCCAAGGATATACGATGACAACCAACAATCGCATGGAAATGCTCGCAACCATTGTGGCTTTGCAAGCACTCAAAGAACCATGCAATGTCATTCTCACCACAGATAGCCAATACGTTCGTCAAGGCATCATGCAGTGGATCCATAATTGGAAAAAAAGGGATTGGAAAACATCAGACAAAAAGCCGGTAAAAAATGCCGACTTATGGAAAATGCTCGACCATGAATCACAACGTCACCATGTTGACTGGCGCTGGGTAAAAGGCCACGCTGGCCATCGTGAAAATGAGATGTGCGATGAATTAGCTCGAACGGCAGCAGAAAACCCAACCCAAGAAGACACTGGCTACATCCCGAACCCAAGTTGATACAGGAACGTCACTACTTTCGTAAGTATGATGACGATTTGGGCTTGATGCTGTAATTAACATTTACCGGTGTCAGTTTTCGTTTTAAGTGCCAATGTGGCTTGATAGGTTTCAACGGATATGTCCGCTTTCGAGCCACGATAAAATAAGCACTACCAAATACGTTAGCCCAATCTCCTATTCCGCTCTCTAGCCATGTCCACATGGTTCTGCAATTTTGCATCGGAAACAAGGCATAACTGTCACACTCAATCACTTGGTAATTAAGAATACTCAACCAATCTTTTACTCGTGCTGGTGTAAACATACGACCGCTCCAAGGAAGATCGTTTTTACGCCACGGCATAAAGCTCGCCAAACCAATAAAGCTGATAGGATTGAAACCAGAGATGATAATGTAGCCATCATCAATCATCACTCTATCAACTTCACGCAGTAATCGATGCGGGTCAGTACAAAAATCTAATTGATGAGCGAGAATCACAGCATCAAAGCTTTTCTCAATGAAAGGGAGGTCACAACCATCAGCAATCACATTGTGCAGAGGATTATGGTGGTCAACACTAACTTGATGTTGAATATTGCAATTAAAACTGGTTAATTCACAGCTTAGACCACCAAGCTTAAGCAAATGGTAGCCAAATAACCTTGGACACCACTCATCAAGGCGTGTTTGAATTGAGTCACTTACCCATTGGCCATTTTTCAATTGTGACCATGAATACGGGGTTTCTAATTTTCGTTTGCTGTGTGCTGGCTTCATTCCTAACCTGCTTCACCTTGATACTGGAGATACGATCATGCTAAACATCAAAAGCATACCCGCATTTAATGATAATTACATCTGGTTGATACAAGATGATGAATGCCGCTGTGCTGTCGTTGATCCTGGTGACGCACAACCCGTACTTGATTATTTAGACAAGTACGATCTCAATTTAGATGCCATCTTGATCACCCACCATCACAACGACCATATCGGCGGTATCTCTGCATTGCAAAGACGTTTTCCTAATGTAGACATCGTTGGCCCAGCTCATGATCCTATTCCTACTTTAACCCACGAGGTTGAAGACGGCGACCAAATTGACTTATTTGGTGAGATTTTTTTAGTGATAGGACTACCGGGTCACACACATGGTCACATCGCTTATGTCGGTGATGGCAAGCTTTTCTGTGGCGATACGCTATTCTCAGCCGGTTGTGGCAGAGTATTTGAGGGTACGATGGAGCAAATGCATCAATCTTTGAACAAGTTAGCAGCACTACCAGAAGAAACCGAAGTTTATTGTGCCCATGAATACACCGCGAGCAATGTCGCCTTTGCCCTTGCGGTTGAACCTGACAACCGGTTATTACATAACTATCGTGACCAAGTAAACCGTATGCGCGCTCAAAACCAAGCCACATTACCAACTACCATACGGCAAGAAAAGTGGATCAATCCATTTCTGCGCGTTGATCAAGAAAGTGTCATAAAATCAGTCAGCAATCGCACTTCACATCGCGATCCCCTATCAGTCTTTACCGCCCTACGCCAGTGGAAGAACGAATTTTAGCATTTTGTTTCTTGTCACTCCTATAGGGAGACAAGTATTATCAGCAGCCATTGAAAAGAAGGGCTGTACAATGCGAGTAACACACAGCTGGGTTTTGGGACTGCTTTTATTGTCAGGTTGCCAACTAACCCAGCCCACCACAACTGCGTCAAATGAAACGACGACAGATACATCACTACCAAAAGTAGTGAAGCCGGTAACACCTCCAGTTGTTGAGGTGAAAGAACCTGTGCCACCTCAACCTATTGAGACGCCTCAAAACCAAGAGGACGTGTGGCAACGTATCGCTATGCAGCTGCAAATGCAGATACCCGATCAAAAAAAGGTCGACTACTACCGTAAATGGTATTTAAAACACCCTAGCCATTTAAAAACGGTTTCCCAACGCGCACAACCATTTATGTACTTAATCGTTGATAAGATTGAGAAACGTGGCTTGCCAATGGAACTCGCCCTATTACCTGTTGTTGAAAGCTCTTTCGATGCTTTTGCCTATTCTCATGGCAGTGCAGCAGGCCTATGGCAGTTTGTCCCATCAACAGGGAAAATGTACGGCTTAAATCAAAACTATTGGTATGACGGTCGTCGTGATGTCAACGCATCAACTGATGCTGCATTGGATTTTCTAACTGATCTGAATAAACGTTTTAATGGTAATTGGGATCATGCAATTGCCGCTTATAACAGCGGTGGTGGTCGAGTATCGAGTGCAATTCGTGCCAACAAAAAAGTAGGCAAACCAACGGATTTCTTCTCTCTGCGTCTACCAAAAGAGACCAGCAGCTACGTACCTAAGTTACTAGCACTGGCTGATGTCATCGCCAATCAAGAGAAGTACGGTTTAAAACTACCACCAATTGCGAACAAACCCGTAGTACAAGTGGTGAAACCTCAAGAGCAACTGGATTTAGCTATCGCGGCACAATATGCCGGCATTTCAGTCTCAGAACTTCAGGCGCTCAACCCTGCTTACAACCAGTGGGCAACGGCACCGAATGGCCCTCATCAGCTAATGTTGCCAATCCATAGTGTTGATCGCTTCAACAAAGAGCTATCGAAAAATCGCGGTAAGGGAATGACGGTTGTTCGTTATAAAGTTAAGTCGGGGGATACATTAAGTGTTCTCGCGAATAAATATAAAACGACAACGGCTGTAATTCGTACTGCGAACGGCCTAAAAGGCAATAATATTCGAGTTGGCCAGCATTTATTAATTCCAGCATCGACCAAAGGCAACTCAGCGTACACGCTAACCGCTTCAAATCGACTGCAAAAAACACAAGCGAAAGCACGTGGTCAAATTAAACTAACGCACACAGTAAAAAGTGGCGATAGTTTATGGAGTATTGCTAAGGCGAACAAAGTATCTCATCAATCTTTAGCTAAATGGAATGGAATGGGTCCGAGAGACACATTGCGTGTTGGGCAAAAATTAGTGATTTGGAAAAACGGTGCGGATGGCGCAATTATTCGTACGGTTTTCTATAATGTACGCTCTGGTGACACGATCAGTGGTATCGCAAGTAAGTTCAAAGTGAAGAGCCAAGACATTGTTAAATGGAACAGCTTACACAAGAAAAAATATCTGCAACCAGGTCAAAAACTTAAGCTCTACGTCGACGTCACCAAGGTTAGTGTATGATGCCATCAAGTAACCCACTTATCATGTTGGTTGATATATTCCGCTCTCCAAGCGCGTGTTTTTTAGCACTTCACCAACGAGGAATGTGGGGCTGGCAACCGTATATTTTCTTGATCATTAGCCCTTTCCTTTTTTGGGGAGCGTACTTTGATCTTGTAAATTTTGATTGGTTATTTAAGACGTTATCAAGCCAAATGGTCGATCTCACTCCGCAACAACTTGAGTTGCTAGATGCGAATACCCTTATGGCTATGGAGATAATTCAAGACATCACCTATCGGACAATAACCATTCTGATGTTGGCTTTTTGGTTCAAGCTTGCAACTAAACCGAGTCAGCACCAACATGGTTATTGGCGTTGGGTCGCAGCCAGTGCTGTGATCCTATTTCCAGCAGTGTTGGGCGATTTAGCCAGTTACGTTTCGGTATTGCTTAACCATGGTTATGTCATGACCTATGCAGCAGACCTCAATAGCTTAAACGGGCTATTAAAATTACCACCAAGTAATGATTGGTCTGCGTTTGCAAGTGCATTCCCATTACTTCTGCCTTGGTATATCGCATTAGGCTACGCAGCTGTGATTTCATGGACAGAGTTCGAGCGAGGACAAGCCTTGGTTATTTCAGCCCTACCATGGCTTGGTTACTACTTTTTTTGGGCAATATTTATCTTAATTTTTTAACGTATTCGTTATTGATGACTTTCGTTAGTCAGTGATTAAGGTAAGCTCAGCTCGACAAGCAATGGGTTATGATCAGAGGCATCCGTTTGAGGTGCCTCTGCTTTATCTACCTTTAATCCACGAACAAATACATGATCTAACGCGAGTCCTGTGACAAATTGCACACGATGATCAGGAGAGAAGTGAACCTCTTTCACACCAATACTCCCCAACACCTGACTCATCACTGCCACCCGACTTTCACTCCAACTGTTAAAGTCACCCGCTACAATAATGGGACCTTGGTGATGCTTGAGCTCGTTAATCAGAACGCTCAATTGGTGTTGATACTCTTGTGTTCCAAACGTGAAATTCACCGCATGAATATTAACCACGGCTAATGACGCTCCGTTCGAGAGCGCATAAGTGGCATAGAGCCCGGATTTAGGCAAACGAAGCCATGGCTCTAGCTCAGTATAAGCACAAGCCAATTTTGGCAGCTCTGGTGCTAGATTTAGCACTCCAGCTGTACTATCAAACGCTTTGAAAGCTTCAACTTGATTACCATTCCACATCTTAGTCGCGATCCAAGCTTTCAAGTCTGGCGTCATGTTTGCTTCTTGAAGCAAAACTAATTGCCGTCCCTGCGAGTATTGCCCCAAGGCTTGTTGCCAGTTTTCTCGATTTTGCTTGTAGATATTCCACACTAACAGATTGATCTTGCCATCCACATCTAATGGTTTCGGTGAAGCATTACGATAACAAGCAAGCTCAGGAATAGGTGCTGAACTCGATTCCGAAATGGTGGTGACTTTAGCGCTATCAGGCAAAGTAAAGATCACTTGAACAGTGATCAGCGCAATAGTAAATATCACGCATAGGAGTAAAGTTAAATTTCGTTTTTTCATAATAAAAAAGAGCCGATTGGCTCTTTGGTTTTAAATTGCATCTTCGTCTTCTTCGCCTGTACGAATACGTACAACACGTTCCACACTGGTAATGAATATTTTGCCATCACCAATTTTACCTGTTTGTGCTGTTTCAATGATCGTATCAACACACTGGTCTGCCACGTCATCAGTGACCACAATCTCTAGTTTTACTTTCGGTAGAAAGTCCACCATGTATTCCGCGCCACGATATAGCTCGGTATGGCCTTTCTGACGACCAAAACCTTTTACTTCAGAGACGGTCATGCCTGTAATGCCAACTTCCGCTAGCGCTTCACGAACATCGTCCAGTTTAAAAGGCTTGATAATTGCTTCTATCTTTTTCATGTTCATCCCTTAAACGTCAATTATTTGGTCCATTATCCCATGATACACAGGCAATAAAAAGCCCAAGCAAAATAGCTTAGGCTTATCGTGCGTTGAGTTCAACCTTTCCTAAAAAAGCCTGATATCACAACAATCACTTTAGGCTTGAATAATAAGCCGCTAAGTTCGCAATATCAGCATCATTTAGCATTGAAGCTTGCGCTTGCATCACTGCCGCTAAGCCACCGGTTCGCTCTTGCTTTTTGTAAGCGTTTAACGACAAAGCTAAATACTGCTCATTCTGACCTTTAAGGTTAGGATATCCCGGGATCATTGCGATTCCATCTGCGCCATGACACGCAGCACAAACCGCTGCCTTGGCTTGTCCTGCTGCAATATCCCCAGCGGCCAATGCCTGACCACTAAATACGCCTGCAATGGTCAGCATGCTCAACACTATTTTTTTCATTGCTCATCCTTATATGGCTAACCTATATGTCTTAGGTTTTGGTTATATATTATGTATTGATCACTTTATTTTTACATAATTTACAATTGCTTGTCCCAGATAAGTTCACATCCTTGACCGATAAATGCTTTATCGACAAACAGATCCGCAACCGCAACCACACAATCACCACACATTAAAATAGGAGTACGGCGACGTAACCAACTAGGTACGCCAAGCTCTTGAAACAGTTTCTTTAATTTACGGCTGTGCCCACGGTCACTTGGATGAGCTTTCAACCCCTCCGGATTAAACACAACATATAGCTGATGTAACTGTTCGTTGGTCAAAGCTATCGTACCACTCTGGTTTTCAGCAACGGTTAAGGTTCCTAGCTGTTCAGGAAGAAGCAAAGCATCACCAAGGGTCAAAGAGTGCTGCCAATGGGAAATATCACTATGCTCTTTCACTAAGTAGAGACGCTGACAGAAACGGCGAACTTGAACTCCGCGAAGGTTAAGTTGTGGATTGGCATCTTGCTGAGAAAGAGCAACTTGATGCCATAAACGATGCAAGTGATCTCGACTTGGCATCACTTGTTGCTGGTTAGAAAACCACATTCGAATCAATCGATTACGCAGCAATTCGCTTTCACTGGCTAAGTCTGCAATATTTATACTGCCATCAATATGTATTGCTTGTGCTAATTTGCTTTCAAGCAGCTGATCAAGTAATAATTCTTGTTCTGCACATAACTGCGCTGAACGCTGTACTGATTGATAAATACTCGGCCAACGTTGTGAAAGAGTCGGAACAACTTGGTGGCGTAAGTAGTTTCGGTCAAAGCGTGTATCCGCATTGCTTTCATCTTCCACCCACTGCAATTGATGAGAGAACGCATAACTCTCTATCTCCTTTCTGCTGACCTGCAAAAGAGGACGCAGCAAGGTACCCTCAGCAAAAGGGGCATGTTGCGCCATTGCCGATAAACCTTTGGGACCACTGCCTCGCTTCAACGCAAGTAAAAAGGTTTCAATCTGATCATCCGCATGTTGACCTGTTAGTAAAATATCGCCCTCACCAACATGTTTTGCTAAAGCCGCATAACGAGCATCTCGTGCACTAGCTTCCAAACTGATGCCGCTTCCTGTTTCTAGCTGAACTCTTTCTGCGACAAATGGGATCAGCTTTTCCTCACACCATTTCTGACACTGTTGCTGCCACTGATCTGCATTTGCACTTAAGCCATGATGCACGTAAACAGCCAAAAACTCTAACTGGGTTTCTGTTCTGTAACGATTAAGTAATTCCAATACTACGCGCGAGTCCACACCACCGCTAAACCCGAGAATGCAACGAGTCCCTTTACGGTGATGTGTATGAAGCAAAGAATGAAAGTGAGTGTATAAATCACACATAATTAATGTCGGTTCGCTCAGGGTGGTGTTATTTTAACTGCTTGCGCACAGAAAAGAAAAAGGCTGAAACAATGTTCAGCCTTTTATATCAATTTCTATGCTAATCGCAATTAACAGTAGCCGTAGTTCATTAAACGTTGATAACGACGTTCAAGTAGCACATCTTGTTCAAACTGCTCTAGTTCATCGAGCTGTTTAACCAATACGTCTTTCATGTTTGCTGCCATTTGCACATAATCACGATGCGCACCGCCTAATGGCTCTTCGATAATTTCATCGATAAGCTCAAGCTCTTTTAGACGAGGAGCAACTAGGCCCATCGCTTCAGCAGCTTGTGGGGCTTTATCAGAGTCACGCCATAAAATAGAAGCACAACCTTCCGGTGAAATTACCGCATAGGTTGAGTACTGAAGCATGTTTACATAGTCACCAACACCGATAGCTAAAGCGCCACCAGAGCCACCCTCACCAACAACGTTACAAATCACTGGCACTTTCAAGCCAGCCATTACTTTCAAGTTGGTTGCAATCGCTTCTGACTGACCACGTTCTTCCGCGCCAACACCAGGATAAGCACCCGCTGTATCGATAAACGTGATAATCGGCATGTTGAAGCGTTCAGCCATTTTCATTAAACGTAACGCTTTACGATAACCCTCAGGTTTTGGCATACCGAAGTTACGCTTCACTTTCTCTTTGGTTTCGCGACCTTTTTGGTGACCGATAATCATCACTGGACGGCCTTCAAGGCGAGCCATACCACCCACGATTGCTTTATCATCAGCATAAGCGCGATCACCCGCTAGTTCATCAAACTCAGTAAACACGTGCTCAATATAATCAAGGGTATAAGGACGTTTAGGATGACGAGCTAACTGTGCTGTTTCCCATGCGCCTAAATCACTAAATGTTTTCTTTTTAAGCTCTAAACTTTTCTTTTCAAGCTGCTCGATCTCTTTTGCAAGATCGACACCTGAGTCACCCCCATGACGAGATACATCACGTAACGCTTCAATTTTAGCTTCAAGTTCTGCGATAGGCTTTTCAAATTCTAGAAAATTCAGGCTCATCTATAGATCCTTTGTGGTTCGTTTATTTCACGAACTTAGTTAAATTCGAGTTCTACCTGGTTATTACCAAGTAACTGTTTTAAGTCATCCAATAGGGAGTCACTAGGCGTAACTCGCCATTCAGTACCCAGCGTTAGGCGTGCTCGTGCATCGGCTCGCTGGTAGTATACATGGACAGGAACTGACCCTGCCCGATGAGGTTCTAGTATTTGACTGAAACGCTCAAAAAATTGGTTGTCTATTTGTGATTCATCTATCGAGATGGATAAGCCCCGAGCAAATTTTTCACGAGCTGCACCAAGATCCATCATCTCACGTGCAGACATTTTAAGACCACCATTAAAATCATCAAAGCTGACCTGTCCAGAAATCACCAAAATTCGATCGGTTTCTAACAATTCTGCATAACGATCAAGCGCATCTGAGTAAAGCATCACTTCCATTCGACCACTTCGGTCGTCCAACGTCAGCAAGCCAATGCGAGTACCACGCTTCGTGGTCATAACTCGTGCTGCGATAACCAAGCCAGCAATCGTTAATGATTGGTCTCGGCGAGTCGGCGTCGCGTCTTTTAAGCGACAGCTCGTATATTTACCCAATTCTTTAATGTATGCGTTGATTGGGTGACCTGTAAGATACAAGCCTAATGTCTCACGTTCACCCTCAAGCCATACTTTTTCAGGCCAAGGCGGAACTTTAGTATATTTATGCTCAACCTCTTCTGGGGCTTCAGTTAGTACACCGAATAGATCTGATTGACCAAATGCTTCCGCTTGATGATGCTGGCTTGCTGCCTTAACAGCATCATTTAGTGAAGCCATCATAGCAGCTCGATGTGGACCAAGGCGATCCAGCGCTCCCGCATAAATGAGTTTTTCTATAACTCGTTTATTCACTTTCTTAAGATCGATACGCGCACAGAAGTCAAACAAGTCTTTAAAGTAGCCGTCTTTATTACGCGCCGCTAAAATCGCTTCAATCGGTCCCTCACCAACGCCTTTGATTGCACCAATGCCATAAACAATTGCACCATTTTCATCAACGTTAAATCTGTATAAACCCGAGTTAATATCTGGTGGAAGAAGTTTAATTTTCATACGGATACATTCATCGACCAAGCCTACGACTTTTTCGGTGTTATCCATATCGGCAGTCATTACTGCTGCCATAAATTCGGCTGGATAATGGGTTTTAAGCCACAATGTTTGATAAGAGACCAGTGCGTATGCGGCAGAGTGTGATTTGTTAAAACCATAACCTGCGAACTTCTCTACCAAGTCGAAGATTTTCATCGACAACTCGCCATCAACGCCGTTCGCAATCGCCCCTTCTTCGAACGTGCCACGCTGCTTGGCCATTTCTTCTGGCTTTTTCTTACCCATCGCACGACGAAGCATATCCGCCCCACCAAGCGTATAACCCGCAAGAACCTGTGCAATCTGCATAACTTGTTCTTGGTATAAGATGATACCGTACGTTGGATCAAGGATCTCTTTTAAAGATTCATGTTGCCATTTTTCATCTGGGTAAGAGATGGCTTCACGACCATGTTTTCGGTCGATAAAGTTGTCTACCATGCCCGATTGTAGCGGGCCTGGGCGGAACAAAGCCACCAATGCGATAATATCTTCAAAACAGTCAGGCTGAAGACGTTTGATCAGATCTTTCATCCCACGAGATTCAAGCTGGAATACCGCAGTCGTTTCCGAGTTTTGTAGAACGCGGAATGAAGCCTCATCGATTAATGGAATTGATTCAATGCGAACGGGCTCTTTACCCTCTTTTTCTAAACGAGGGTTAATCAACCCTAGCGCCCAGTCAATAATGGTTAGAGTACGTAACCCCAAGAAGTCAAACTTAACCAAGCCGGCCGTTTCAACATCGTTCTTGTCAAATTGTGTAACGGGGAAGTGCCCTTCCGCATCAGCATAAATCGGTGCAAAATCTGTAATGGTTGTTGGTGAAATAACCACACCACCAGCATGCTTACCTGCGTTTCGAGTACAGCCTTCCAAGATACGACACATGTCGATCAGTTCTTTGACTTCTTCGTCATTTTTGTACAGTTCAGGTAACGCAGGTTCAGCAACGAATGCTTTTTCTAGCGTCATACCTGGATCAGGTGGAATGAGCTTTGAAATACGGTCAACAAAACCAAATGGATGTCCGAGTACTCGGCCCACATCGCGAATTACCGCTTTTGCCGCCATCGTACCAAAAGTAATGATCTGAGATACCGCATCGCGACCATACATTTCAGCGACGTGATCAATCACCTGATCACGCTTATCCATACAGAAGTCGACGTCGAAATCGGGCATGGAGACACGTTCAGGGTTTAAGAATCGCTCAAACAGCAGGTCATATTCTAATGGATCAAGATCTGTAATTTTTAGTGCGTAGGCTACAAGTGAACCAGCACCCGACCCTCGCCCAGGACCAACTGGAATCAAGTTATCTTTTGACCACTGGATAAACTCCATTACGATCAAGAAGTAACCAGGGAATCCCATGTTATTAATTACTTCTAACTCGATCTGCAATCGCTCATCGTACTCTGGTCGGCGTTCTGCACGAACTTGAGGATCTGGAAATAGAAACTCCAAACGCTCTTCTAGGCCTTCCTGAGATTTTAAGACTAAAAATTCCGTCTCTTTCATTCCCTCTGTTGGGAATGCGGGGAGGAAATATTCATCTAGACGTACGGTGACATTACAACGCTTAGCAATTTCTACGCTATTTTGTAACGCTTCAGGAATGTCAGCAAATAGCTCACACATTTCATCAACACTACGCAAGTATTGCTGAGGGCTGTAATTTTTAGGTCTACGTGGATCTTCTAACGTATAACCGTCATGAATCGCAACACGAATTTCGTGCGCGTCGAATGACTCTTCCGTCAAGAAGACCACTTCATTGGTTGCCACAACGGGTAAATCAGTCTGCTCAGCAAGATCGAGTGCAAAGTGAAGATAAGACTCTTCATCGGCTCGACCAGTACGAGTCAATTCTAGATAAAAGCGATCAGGAAAATACGTTTGGTAAAACTCAACGCACTGCTCAACGAGCTTATGGTTACCTTTCAATAACGCTTTGCCAATCTCGCCGCTTCGTCCCCCTGATAAAATAATCAAACCTGCAGCGTGTTTTATCAACCACTCTTTATCAATAACGGGCTGATGTTGAACATGTCCACGCAGATAGGCTTCAGAAATCAGTAATGTCAGGTTTTTGTAACCCTCATTATCCGCTGCTAATACCGTCAATTTTGTTAGTTCATCACCAAACTCACTCGACTGCATTATAAAATCGGCACCTACGATAGGTTTCACGCCACAGCTGTGCGCTGTTCCATAGTACTTAACCAAACCACACAAGTTGGTAAAGTCAGTAAGAGCCATGGCTGGCATGCCCATTTCAGCGACTTTTTTTACCAAGGGTGGCACTTTAGATAGGCCATCTACCATGGAATAATCACTATGAATTCGAAGGTGGACAAACTTAGGATCTGACATTAACTATTTCCGAGGTATTACACTTTAAGATCTTTAATCGATTATTTTACGCGAATGCTCTCGCGATTGTTACTCTAGGCCGAGTGCTTTTTTCACTGGTTTAAAACTTTTACGGTGTTGGTCAATCACACCGTGTTGCTCAATGGCAGCAAAATGCGCTTTAGTTGGGTAACCTTTATGCTTAGCAAAACCAAATTCTGGATGCAGCTTATCTAGCTCCTCCATTTCTTGGTCACGCACAACTTTAGCGATAATAGAGGCCGCACTGATTTGAGCGACCCGTAAATCCCCTTTCACAACGGCTATTGCATCCATTGGTAACTGCGGCGTTCGATTACCATCAATCAGCGCAAGATCTGGCTGTATATGTAAACCAGCAATCGCTCGCTGCATTGCAACCATGGTTGCTTGCAAGATATTCAAGTTATCGATTTCTTCCGGTGAACAACGACCGACAGCCCAAGCGAGTGCTTTTTCTTTAATTTCTGGCAATAGCGCCAAGCGTTTCTTCTCACTTAGCTTTTTCGAATCATTGAGTCCTTCAATCGGATTATTCGGGTCTAAGATCACAGCGGCAGTAACAACATCACCAACTAACGGACCACGGCCAACTTCATCAACGCCCGCGATCAATTGGTAACCTAATGGGTATTCAAATGGTGGAAGCTCTACTTTTTCTTTTGTCATAATAATTCTATCTATTTTCTTTTCCGATCAATTTGATCACTGCATTTGCAGCCTGGCGATCGGCATCTTTGCGGATCCAGTGATGCATTTCGGTAAACCGTTTAATCATCGCATCACCCCCACCATCAAATAATCTTGATACTTCGTTAGCTAAATTCTCTGGCGTACATTCTTCAAGTAAGTACTCTTTCACCAACTCTTCATCTGCCAAAATATTTGGCAACGAAACAAATTTGGTTTTCACTAAACGTTTAGCGATAAATGCCGTTATCGCATTAACACGATAACCCACGACCATAGGTCGCTTTATCAGCATACATTCGAGGGCTACTGTGCCTGATGCTAGCATCACTGCATCTGAAGCTGTTATTACGTTACGTGCGGTATCGTTAACCAATACAAAATCAAGTTCTGGAGCGATCGCTTGCCATGCTTGCTCAAACTGTACCCGGCGCTTTTCGTTCACTAAAGCAACGACGAAACCAAGATCTGGATAGCGTTGATGAAGTAATTGGCATGCGCGTATAAAGGGCTCAGAGAGCATTTTTAATTCGTTGCCTCGGCTACCAGGTAAAACGGCTAACCACTGCTTATTTTGCTCTAAATTTAGAATTTCACGAGCAGGGCCTTTATCCGATGTTAGAGGAATAGCATCGGCCAATGTGTGACCGATAAACTCACAAGGAACATTAAATTTATCGTAAAACGCTTTTTCAAAAGGTAAAAATGCTAGAACCAAGTTAGTTGCGGCGGCAATGTTATGAATTCGCTTCTGACGCCATGCCCAAACCGATGGGCTAACATAGTGTACTGTTTTGATCCCAGCCTTTTTAAGGTCAAGTTCTAAACGCAAGTTAAAGTCAGGCGCATCGATACCAACAAAAACATCCGGTGGGTTGTCAGTAAAATAGCGGACTAACTCAGCTTTGACTTTCAGCAATCGAGGTAAACGACCAAGAACTTCAACGAGTCCCATCACGGACAGTTCTTCCATATCGAACAGCGACTGACAACCTTGAGCCATCATTTTGGGGCCGCCAATACCAACAAACTCTGCATCTGGGTATTGCGCTTTGATTGCTTGAATAAAGCCCTCACCCAAGATATCTCCTGATAACTCGCCGGCAACAATACCGATTCTTAGTGGTCTTTCCATAGTTGAATCACCTAAGCTTAAAAACACAAAAAGACCGCAACCGTTCAGCTGCGATCTTTTTATCTATCACATATCAACGTTAGCGAATAATGCCACGTTCAGTCGTTTCAATCATCTCTAGCATTGGTGCTATTGATGGGAATTCTTGGGCCATTTCTGCAAGAACTGGCTTCACTTCTTCCATTGTTTTGCCTGAACGATAAATCTCTTTATACGCTTTTTGTAATGCACGAAGCTCTGGCTTTTCAAAACCATTACGTTTCAAACCAACAAGGTTCAAACCAAATGGTGATGCATGGTTACCTTGTGCAAGCACATAAGGAAGTACATCTTGAACAACGGCAGAACAACCGCCAATGTAGGCATAAGCACCGACACTACAGAATGGATGGATCGCAGACAATGCCATGACACCAGCATAATCACCAACCGTCACATGGCCACCCAAAATAGAGTTATTACCAATATGCGTGTGGTTACCAACAATAACATCGTGAGCAATGTGCGCATTCACACACAGCAGGTTATCGTTGCCGATTACTGTCGTCGCTTTGTCTTGTGTTGTTCCGCGATGAATCTGAACGCTTTCACGGATCACATTACGATCACCGACAACCACTGTCGTATCTTCACCACCATATTTTTTATCTTGGTTTTCTTCACCAATAATAGCGAATGGGAAAATACGGTTATCTTTACCAATCACGGTGTGACCTTTAATCACAACGTGTGACATAACTTCAGTACCATCACCGATCTCAACATTTGCTGTGATGTAGGTAAAAGGACCAACTGTTACATTTGCACCAATTTTGGCGCCATCTTCTACCACCGCAGATGGGTGGATTTGAGCGGTTTCATGAATCATATTAAAACTCTCGACGAGCACACTTCAAATCAGCCGAACAAACTACGTCACCGTCTACTTTCGCAGCACATTTAAACGCAGCAATACCACGACGCTCTTTTACAAATTCAACTTCGATTACAAGCTGGTCACCAGGCGTCACTGGCTTACGGAATTTCGCGTTATCAACACTCGCAAAATAGTAAAGTTCATTACCAGATGGGGCGCCAAAGGATTTAAATGCCAACAAGCCTGTTGCTTGAGCCATCGCTTCCAAAATTAACACACCTGGGAAAACAGGAAGTTGTGGGAAATGACCGGTAAATTGTGGTTCGTTTACTGATACGTTTTTGATTGCAGTTAAATGTTTTTCTTCTTGGAAATCTATAACACGATCAATCAGCAAAAAAGGGTAGCGATGCGGCAACAGCTCTTGGATCTCTGTAATAGTCATCGTTTTCTTTTCAGTAGTCAAAGTCATATTCCTATGGTTAAGTCTTAAAAATATCTTCGCAATGCAAATATTATATACCCAAGCCAATTCAAGTTGCTCGTTTGAGCTCGAATTAATTTTGGTGAAATTTGATAAAAAAGACTCGCTAGTCAGCGAGCCTTTTTTCATTTAAACGAATGGCTTAAGCTTTTGCGTCTTGATTAAGCAATCTTTCAACCGCTTTAAGGCGTTTATTCATGTCATCGATACGGTGTACACGAGCGGCTGTCTTACGCCACTCTTTATTGCTTTGAAGAGGAATACCTGATGAGTACATTCCTTTTTCTTCAATGCTACGCATCACCATGCCCATACCAGTGATGGTTACACCATCAACAATCTCGATATGACCATTGATTACGGTCGCGCCACCAATAATGCAGTATTTACCAATAGTCGTACTACCAGCAACTACAGTGCCGCCAGCCATCGCTGTACCGTAGCCAATTTTTACATTATGAGCGATTTGAATTTGGTTATCGATGATTACGTTATCTTCGATTATCGTGTCATCTAGTGCACCACGGTCAATCGTGGTACATGAACCGATTTCAACACGATTACCGATACGAACAGAGCCAAGCTGTGGGATTTTAACCCACTCACCTTTATCGTTCGCATAACCAAAACCATCTGAACCGATAACGGTGTTTGATTGCACTAGACAGTCACTGCCTAATTCAACGCGATGGTAAATACTCACATTAGCCCAAAGCTGTGTGTTATTACCCAATTTCGCATTCTGACCAATAAAACAGCCAGCACCAATCACGACGTTGTCGCCCAGTTCAACACCAGATTCAACTACCGCATTTGCACCAATCGAAACATTAGTCCCTAGCTTCACATCAGCTGCAACGACAGCAGATGGCGCAATACCTTGTGCGGCTTTAGGCGTAGTATCTAAAGCTTGAGCCACTTTCGCAAAAGCAACATAAGGGTCGTCTACGACCAATGCATTGCCTTGGCAAAGATCACGTTGTGCTGCCTTAATCATCACAACGGTCGCTTGGCATTCACCTAGGTGTTTTGCATATTTAGGGTTGGACAAAAATGTCACATCACCCGCTTTTGCTTTATCCATTGGAGCAACCATAGAAACCACCGCATCGGCGTCTCCATGAAGCTCTCCCCTTGTAATCGTTGCCAATTCGGCTAAAGTCAGTACTGCCATAATCGCTTATTTTAATTCTTTGATAACTTTTTCTGAGATATTGAATTCAGGTTTACCGTATTGCATTGTTTGGATATCAATCACCATATCGTAACCTTCCTTCTCCGCTACTTTTTTCACTGCATCTTGAATGATCTTAAATAGCTTTTGTTTTTCTTGAGCTTCACGACGAGCAGAAGCTTGCTCTAGTGCTTGACCCTTAATTTTATACTTACTATCAAGTTGACCAATTTCAATACGCAGCTTTTCAACTTCTTCAGCACTTAGCAATTCGCCATCACGCTTCAACTTCTCAATTTTCGTTTTAGCTTGAGCTTGAATTGACTTCAGTTCATCAGCTTTACCTTTAAACTCAGATTGCATTTTTTGCAGCACAGCTTCACGCTGCGGAAGCGCTTGAAATACTTGTGCAGTGTTAATGTAGCCAATTTTCTGCGTAGCTTCAGCCGCATTTGCAAAGAAAGATGACGTCATTACCACAAGGCTAAGGCCCGCCGCTTTAATCGTTTTGTTCACTGTATTTTCCTTTGTGTTTAGAAGGTTCTACCGATTGTGAAAGTGAAGAATTCTTCATCATCACCTTCATAAATTTCAATTGGTTTTGCCACCGAGAAGACCAACGGCCCCATTGGCGACATCCATTGAAGAGCAACACCATACGATGCGCGGTAATTCATTGGATCTGAATAATCGTTATAATATGGGTCATCAACACCCGGACGATATTTAAACTCAGTATCCCATACACTTGCTGCATCTAAGAACGCACTAGTACGAATCTGGTTACGAGCTTCATCTGAAACGAATGGTGTTGGGAAAATCAACTCCATACTCGCTAACGCGACCGCGTTACCACCCACAGCGTCATCTGTTGCAGTTACACAACCATTATTACCACATGAGCCAGAACGGTTGGTATACACAGCCTTAGGACCCGCACTGTTTGAACCAAATCCACGTAGGGTACTAAAACCACCCGCGTAGTAGTTTTCATAGAATGGGAACAAGTTATCGTTACCATCCGTCTTACCATAACCGTTACCGTAGCCTAATCGACCACGCATTAACAAAGTAAACTCATGTTTCTTGGTTAAAGGCATGTATTGACGAACATCATACTGCAGTTTGAAGTACTTAGCGTCAGAGCCAGGTACGGTCATCTTATATGATGCACGTTGATAGTTACCTGCCGTTGGGAAGTAACCACGGTTTAAGTTGTTACGTGTCCATGCAAGGTTAATATCAAAATCGCTGGTGATGATATCACCATCTGGCTGACCAATACTTTGAGCGAATTGCTCTGCCTGATCATAAGTCGGTACGTTACCGATTTTATTATGAGTATAGCCTACACCGAGATCGAAACGGTTCAATTCATCAAATGGGAAACCCCACGTTAAGCTTGCACCATAACTTTCGTTGGTATAGTCAACAATACCAGCTTCAGAAGCTTCAAACTCATTGTAGAAAATCTTACCACCTAAACTCACACCATCGATGGTCCAGTACGGGTCGCGATAATCTAAGCTGATATTTTTCTGATAGTCGTTCATCATCGCATTGATACCGACACGATTACCGGTACCTGCAAAGTTATCTTGCTGAAGACCAACTTGGAAACTAATGCCCGATTCTGTACCGTAACCAACACCGAAGTTAATGCTGCCTGAGTTAGCTTCTTTAACGCTGTAAACCAAATCAACTTGGTCATCACTACCAGGAACTCGAACTGTTTGAACATCAACTGTCTCGAAGAAACCTAAGCGATTTAAACGCCCCTTACTGGTATCGATAGCTTTAGAGTTTAGCCAGCTACCCTCCATCTGACGCATTTCACGACGAAGTACTTCATCTTTGGTTGCATTGTTACCAACAAAACGGATATCGCGAACGTAGATACGTTTACCTGCTTCGACATTAATGACGAGATTAACTTGATTGGTCTCTTCATCGAATTCAGGAATCGTACGTACTTGTGGGTAGGCATAACCTGCCTCACCAAGAATTCGCTTAACGCCTTCCTCTAATGCGGTAACCGCAGATCCGTTATAAACATCACCAGGTTCAAATGTCACCAATTCAGCAAAAGCCGCTTCTTTTCCGATTAGTTGCCCACGGAATTTCACGTCTTCAACGGTATAAGGTTCGCCCTCATCGATGCCCAAGGTGATATAAACGCCTTTCTTATCTGGCGAAATCGCAACTTGAGTCGATTCAACTTGAAACTTCAAGTAACCACGATCTAAGTAATATGACTTCAGCGCTTCAATATCACCCGCAAGGACTTGTTTCTGGTATTTATCATCAGAAAGGAAGTTCCACCAAGCGACGTCAACATTTAGGTTAAAACGTCCTAATAACTCTTCATCAGTAAAGACTTCATTACCGATAAAGTTAATTTGCTTAATTTTTGCAGAAACGCCTTCAGTAAAGACAAACTTCAAGTCAGCACGATTACGAGGAAGTGGTGTAATAACGGCCTGTACAGATGCGTTATATTTACCAACACTGTAGTAGAAATCCTCTAGGCCCTCTTCAATATTGGATAAAGAAGTGCGATCGAGAGCCTCACCGACGCGAACATCAGATGCATCAAGGTTTTGCTGTAGCTGTTCATCCTTAATCGCTTCGTTTCCGGAGAAAGAAACGCTTGCGATGGTTGGTCGCTCTTTGACTTGTACAACTAAGGTGTTGTTATCGCGTAGTACTTTAATATCTTCAAAGTTACCGGTCGTATAAAGGGCTTTTATGATCTCAGCGACATCTTGATTGTCGACGCTATCCCCGATACGTACAGGCATTTTCAGCAACGCTGCACCCAACGTAACACGCTGCAACCCTTCAATTTGAATATCTTGTACAACAAAATCTTGTGCACCGTAGACAGACACGCTCGTTGCAAGGAGCGTAGTCAGCAGAATTTTTTTCATCGCCATATTTGTTTTTGTTATTCCTTACTACAAAACCTTTGTCTCGTTACAGACGAGCAAAATCATTAAATATCGCTAACGCCATAAGAGAAAAGAGAATCGCGCCGCCAACGCGGTATCCCATTTCCTGAATCTTTTCCGGAACCGGGCGTCGAATAACTGCCTCGATTGCGAAAAATAATAAATGTCCACCATCTAACATCGGCAGTGGAACCAAGTTAATAATGCCTAAGTTAACACTGATCAAAGCTAAGAAACTGAGAAAATAGACTAATCCGTAATCGGCTGTCGCTCCCGCGCCTTTAGCTATGGATATCGGACCGCTTAAGTTATTGAGCCCAACATCACCCACCACGAGCTTTTTAAGCATGCTAGCGGTTAGCCCAATCACTTGACCGGTTTTATCGATAGCCTTACCGATAGATTCAAATACACCAAATTTCAGCTCGAAGCGATAATTTTCCGGCCATTCTGCGACTTCAGGAGCGATTCCAGCAAAACCGATTTGCTGCCCATCGGCTAACTCACGACTTCCTGGTGTCAGCGTCATTTGAACTAAAGTCCCAGCACGGTCAACACTAACACTTAGTGGACGATTTGGGTTGGAACGTATCAGCTCAACAAGTTGGCTCCACTCATCAACATTTTGATCGTTGATTTTTACAATACGATCTCCAGCTTGCAACCCTGCACTCTCGGCCGCACCGCCTTGAGAAATATTTGCCAATACCATAGAAATTTCTGGGGTATACGGCTTAAAGCCAAGAGCTGACATTGCAGATTCAGTCTCTGGGTCAAAGTCCCAAGATGTAAGATCGAGTTTATAGCGTTGTTCAACTCCAATGCCATCTTCAGGTGCTACCGTCATGGTTAACTGTGAATCACCAATATGACCAATTAGGCCCATATTTACTGATTCCCAATCCGCGGTTTTGACGCCAGAAATTGATTTAAGTTCCATGCCTGGCTGTAAACCAGCTTGTGCCGCAATAGAATGAGGCGCGACCTCACCAATAACGGGTTTCACTGCAGGCACGCCAATAAGGAAAACTAACCAATAAGCACAAATTGCAAAAATGAAGTTAAAGAGCGGGCCGGCCGCAACAATTGCAGTACGTTTCCATAATGATTGTTTATCAAACGCGAGCTTTTTTTGTTCCTCAGGAATTTCATCAATTCGTGAGTCCAACATTTTGACATAACCGCCTAAAGGTATTACCGATAGACTATACTCCGTGCCGTCTTTGCCTACTCGGCTCCAAATCGACTTACCAAAGCCAATTGAAAACTTCTCAACTTTAACGCCGCAACGACGAGCCACCCAAAAGTGACCAAATTCGTGTACCGCGACTAAAATGCCTAGTGCGACGATAAAGGAAGCAAAATTCCATAATATTCCGGTCATAAGGTATATCCGTTAACGGTTTCTAGAGCGAGTATCCGTGCAATCTTATCGAGCTCCAATATACTTTCCAAGCTATTGCACTCCAATGAGTTGCTCGTCGCACAAAGTCGAGAGGTTACCATATCATTCACAGCAGCTATGTCAGTAAAGCGAATTTTTCTATTCAAAAATGCTTCTACCGCCACTTCATTCGCGGCATTTAAAGCCGTCGTCGCATGCTGACCTTCATGACAAGCATCTATCGCCATTTTTAAACAAGGATAACGTTCAA
Source organism: Vibrio sinensis (assembly GCF_003605645.1). GTDB lineage: Bacteria > Pseudomonadota > Gammaproteobacteria > Enterobacterales > Vibrionaceae > Vibrio > Vibrio sinensis. The sequence continues at coordinate 137,459 of NZ_QVMU01000007.1, forward strand.
AATCAGGTGCTAGAAAACTTAACTCACCCACTTGAGTAAAATCAAGTGGAGCCACCCCGGCATTAACACGCTCTGGATAAGAAAGCGTTAACGCGATTGGCGTTGCCATATCAGGCTGCCCCATTTGAGCTAAGACAGAGCCATCTTTATATTGCACCATGGAATGGATTACTGACTGCGGGTGAATAACAACTTTCAATTGCTCACGCTGAGCATTAAACAACCAACGTGCTTCGATATATTCCAAACCTTTATTCATCATAGTGGCGGAATCAACTGAAATTTTTGGTCCCATAGACCAATTTGGGTGAGCAATCGCTTGCTCCGGTGTTACAGATGAGAGTGTCGACAAATCACTGTAACGGAATGGACCACCTGACCCTGTCAGTAGAATATGAGAAATTCCGCTTTGGGCAAGGTCACAATGTCCTAAATTAGTTTGAATTTCTTGAGGTAGACACTGGAAAATAGCATTGTGTTCACTGTCGACGGGCATCAACTCTGCACCGTGCTGTTTCACCGCATCAACAAACAGTTGACCGGTCATCACTAAAGCTTCTTTATTCGCTAACAAGACACGTTTGCCTGCTTTAACGGCTGACATCGTAGGCAACAAACCTGCGGCACCAACAATGGCCGCCATGACGGTATCAACTTCATCAAACTCAGAAACATGGCACATCGCTTCAACCCCAGAAAGAACTTGGGTCGGGATATGGCTTGAAGAGAGCGCTGCTTGTAATTTTTTTGCCGATTCGGCACTTTCCATTACTGCATATTTAGGCTGCCATTGCTGACATAATTGATGCATCCTTTCGACGTTTTGTCCTGCTACCAAAGCAACCACCTGGAAATGCTCAGGATTTTGTTCGATGACTTTTAATGTACTTGCTCCAATAGAGCCAGTCGCACCAAGGATTGTCAATTTACGCATAGCAAAAAAACCAGTATGTAATAAGGGCAAGCATAGTGCCTGCCCGTCAAATTAGAAAATGAAATAGAGAAGAGCAAATACTGGGAAAGCAGCAGTCAGGCTGTCTATCCGATCTAGAACGCCACCGTGTCCTGGGATAATATTACTGCTGTCTTTAATACCAGAGACTCGCTTGAACATACTTTCGACTAAATCACCTAATACAGAAATCACGACCGTAATCAGAGTAATTAGAATCATCGCAATATGACTAGAGAACTCGATATCAAACCACTGACTTGTTGCCCAACCGACAACAACTGCGGTGATAATTCCGCCTACTAAACCTTCAATAGTTTTATTTGGGCTCACGTTCGGCGCCATTTTGTGCTTACCTAAGCTCTTTCCTGCAAAGTAAGCACCGCTATCTGCCGCCCAGACAATAAAGCAGACATACAAAACGAGCTTCGCACCATGATAAGGATCTGTCTCGATACCTTGAGCTCTCAACATTACAACACTCCATAGGAATGGTAATAGAGTCAATACACCGAATAAATGTCGTAACACATTGGAGCCTTGCCATAATGATGAGGATTTAGGGTAAGTGATTGCTAACCCACTCGAGAACACCCACCATAATGAGCCCATAACGAGCATGGCATAGTGCGTAGAGTTCAGAGTATTGAGGTTTAAGCTGTCAAAAGGTAAGCAGATAAAACTGATAGCGCTTAATACTAAGGCTGGCAACATCGCAATAATGCGGGACTGTGCGTTAACAAACTGAGTCCACTCCCAAAAACCAATTAAAGTAATACAGGCAATGGCTGCAATAAACAAAGGCAGGGGTAACTTAAAAATACCAAGAATCACCAGAGGTGCAAGGATAAGTGCCGTTATTATTCTTTGTTTCAAACTTGAATCCTTTGTTAGCTTTCCATCAATGCTTTGACTTGTTCACCAGTACAACCAAAACGACGTTCACGGTTTATAAACCAAGTTACCGCTTCAATAAGGCTCTCTTCTGTGAACTCTGGCCAATAAATCGGCGTGAAATACATCTCAGCATACGCCAACTGCCAAAGCATAAAATTACTGATGCGACATTCGCCGCTGGTTCGAATAAGTAAATCAACTTCAGGCAAATCTGCCATCGTAAGATGTTCAGTGATAAGCTCTTCACTGATATCATTTGTAGAAAGTTGACCTAATGCTACTTTTTCTGCGATCTGTTTTGTGGCTTCTAGGATATCCCATTTTCCACCATAATTCGCAGCGATATTAATGACCATCCCTGTGTTATCAACTGTAAGTGCTTCAGCTTGAGCAATTTTCTTTTGTAAACGCTCATTAAATCGAGTTTTGTCGCCAATGACACGTAAACGCAAATTGTTTTTATGTAGCTTTTTCACTTCCGTCGATAAAACGGTAATAAACAACTCCATTAATACCCCGACTTCATCCTCCGGACGACGCCAGTTTTCGCTACTAAAAGCAAAGAGTGTTACTGCTTTGATACCAAGTTTTGCAGCACCAGAAATCGTTCGTCGAACAGCAGCTACGCCATTTTTGTGCCCAAAAACTCGAGGTTTACCTTGAGCTTTAGCCCAACGACCATTACCGTCCATGATGACAGCGATATGTTTTGGAAGAAATTCTGGTGAGAGTTGTGAATTTTGCATAAGGGGTATAGGGATTACCAGCAGGGGGACAGAGAGTAGCATAAAAAACGCTGTGCCGTGAGCACAGCGTTTCTATTTAGCGAGTGTATGGGTAATTAAACTTCCATCAACTCTTTTTCTTTTACTGCTAGAACGTCATCAACTTTCTTAACAGCAATATCTGTAAGCTTTTGAATTTCGTCTTGTGCTTTACGATCTTCATCTTCAGAGATTTCTTTATCTTTTAGTAATCCCTTAAGATCGCCGTTAGCATCACGACGGATGTTACGAACCGCTACGCGTGCGCCTTCAGCTTCACCACGAACGATTTTAACTAAGTCTTTACGACGTTCTTCCGTTAGAGCTGGAAGTGGTACACGAATGATAGTGCCCGCTGACATTGGGTTTAAACCAAGATCAGACATCATAATCGCTTTTTCAACTTTCTGAGTCAGCTCACGATCAAACACTGTAATAGCTAGAGTACGAGCATCTTCTGCAACAACGTTAGCCACTTGATTTAGCGGCGTTGCTGCACCGTAGTAATCCACACTGATACCAGATAGTAGGCTTGGGTGTGCACGACCTGTACGAATTTTAGAAAGGTTGTTTTTCAGTGCTTCAACACTTTTGTCCATGCGCTCCTGCGCATCTTTTTTGATTTCGTTAATCACAGTTTCACCTTAATGAGTGCTCTTTCAAAAGAAAGACTTGTTCGGCTGATTACCTGCCGACATTATATCGACAGGTACCAAAAATTAAGCGTTGTCGCTGATTAGCGTACCTTCGGCTTCGCCCATCACCACGCGACGTAGTGCGCCTGGTTTATTCATGTTAAATACACGGATTGGCATTTTGTGATCACGCGCTAGCGTGAAAGCAGCTAAATCCATTACCTTGAGTTCTTTCTCAAGAATCTCAGAATAAGTCAGAGTATCATACAGTTCTGCGTCTGGGTTTGCTACTGGGTCAGCAGTAAATACACCGTCAACTTTCGTTGCTTTTAGTACTACATCTGCTTCGATTTCAATACCACGCAGACACGCTGCTGAATCTGTAGTGAAAAACGGGTTACCAGTACCTGCAGAGAAGATCACTACACGGCCTTGACGAAGTTCACGAATTGCATCTGCCCAGTTGTAATCGTCACACACACCTTTCAGTGGAATTGCAGACATTACACGTGCGTTCACGTATGCGCGGTGCAGTGCATCACGTAATGCTAAGCCGTTCATTACTGTTGCTAGCATACCCATGTGGTCGCCCACTACGCGGTTCATGCCCGCTTCTGCAAGACCAGCTCCACGGAATAAGTTGCCACCGCCGATAACTACGCCTACTTGAACGCCCAGTTCAACCAGCTCTTTCACCTCTTGAGCCATACGATCAAGGATTTTAGGATCAATACCAAAACCCTCAGAGCCTTGAAGAGCTTCACCGCTCAGTTTTAATAGAATACGTTGATATGCTGGTTTAGGGTTCGTCGTCATGAAGTTTACCTTCCAAAGAGAGTTGTTGATTAACAGTCATGATTTAAAACTCAACTGATTCCATCAGTTCTAAATCATCACGGCTAACCGCTTAGTCTTATCGTAAAAAGACCGCAGCCATGGCTACGGTCTAATAATTCGCAGGTATCTAAGGATTAACCTTTTTGTACCGCAGCAACTTCTTCAGCGAAGCTCATTTCTGCAGCTTTCTCGATGCCTTCACCAACTTCTAGACGAACGAAAGTAGATACAGATGCACCTTTTTCTTTCAGCATTTCGCCTACAGTTTTCTTAGGTTCCATGATGAACGCTTGACCAGTTAGAGAGATTTCGCCCGTGAATTTCTTCATACGGCCAACAACCATCTTCTCAGCGATCTCTTGAGGCTTGCCTTCGTTCATAGCGATTTCAACTTGAACTTCTTTCTCTTTAGCAACTACGTCTGCTGGTACGTCTTCTGGGTTAACAAACTCAGGACGAGAAGCAGCTACGTGCATAGCAACGTGTTTAAGAGTTTCAGCATCGCCTTCACCAGCAACAACTACACCGATTTTCTCGCCGTGACGGTAAGAAGCGATAGCAGTACCTTCAACGTACTGTACGCGACGGATGTTGATGTTTTCGCCGATTTTAGCAACTAGTGCAACGCGAGCATCTTCAAATTTAGCTTGTAGTTCTTCAACAGTCGCTTTAGAAGCTAGTGCTTCAGCAGCTACTTCTTGTGCGAATGCGTTGAAGCTAGCATCTTTTGCTACGAAGTCAGTTTGGCAGTTAACTTCAAGAAGAGCAGCTACGCCGTTCTCTTCTTTGATGATGATTGCGCCTTCAGCTGCAACGTTACCAGCTTTCTTAGCTGCTTTCGCTGCGCCAGACTTACGCATGTTTTCAATTGCTAGTTCGATGTCAGCGTTTGCTTCTACAAGCGCTTTCTTACATTCCATCATGCCAGCGCCAGTGCGCTCGCGAAGTTCTTTAACTAGAGCAGCAGTTACAGTTGCCATTCTCTATTCCTCGTTGATTCGAAATAAGGTAAAAAACAGGGGCCTACATTGTCGGCCCCTGTTGATAACTATAACTTAATTTATGCAACAAATACTTGGCACACAGACTAAGTTGGGCTCGGAGCCGATATTATTCAGCTTCTACGAAACCGTCTTTTTCAGAAACTACAGCAACGTCTTTGTTACGGCCTTCGTTTACAGAAGTCGCAACAGCGTCAAGGTACAGTTTAACTGCACGGATTGCGTCGTCGTTACCTGGGATGATGTAGTCAACGCCATCTGGGTTAGAGTTAGTATCTACCACAGCGTAAACTGGAATACCTAGGTTGTTAGCTTCTTTAATCGCAATGTGTTCGTGATCAGCATCGATAACGAAAAGCGCGTCAGGTAGACCGCCCATGTTTTTGATACCACCAAGAGATTTCTCTAGCTTCTCCATTTCACGAGTACGCATTAGAGCTTCTTTCTTAGTTAGTTTATCAAAAGTACCGTCTTGAGCTTGAGCTTCTAGCTCTTTAAGACGTTTGATAGACTGACGAACAGTTTTGTAGTTTGTTAGCATACCGCCTAACCAGCGGTTGTTAACGTAGTACTGGTTGCTTGCGATTGCAGCTTCTTTAACAGCTTCAGATGCAGCGCGTTTAGTACCTACGAATAGAACTTTACCTTTCTTCTCGCCAACTTTAGCTAGTTCAGCTAGAGCTTCGTTGAACATTGGTACAGTTTTTTCTAGGTTGATGATGTGAACGCGGTTACGAGCACCAAAGATGAATGGCTTCATTTTTGGGTTCCAGTAACGAGTTTGGTGACCGAAGTGAACACCAGCTTTCAGCATATCGCGCATTGATACAGTTGCCATTTTAAAATCCTCTATGGGGTTAGGCCTCCACATCCCCCATGATTCCGACCCTAGCCTTAGCTGGGCACCCCGGAATATGTGTCGGAATGTGTGTGATTTAAAGATAATAGGTTAAGAAAAGTAACTCCGCATCGCCACTACATCGCGATGTAATGAAGAGAACAGACTACGTTTCCGGCGCGCTTTATATCATATTTCAGGGGTCATTGGCTACAAAAAATTGGTATTACACTTCGTTGAAAAAAGCGCTTCGACTACGATTAGAAGCATCGATGACAAATACACATTCATCGTTCTTCCTGTTAGAATGCGCTTATTCGCACTGAAATGCGCAATAAACGAATAGAGAAAGCCGATGTCAATCAAGATAAAAACAGCAGCAGAAATTGAACGCATGCGTCTTGCTGGTAGCCTTGCTGCCGAAGTCCTAGAAATGATCGAACCACACATTAAAGCCGGTGTGACGACAGAAGAGCTAAACCAAATCTGTCATGACTTCGCTCTTGAAAGAGGCGCTTATTCCGCTCCACTCGATTACCATGGATTCCCAAAATCTATTTGCACATCGATTAACCATATCGTTTGTCATGGTATTCCTGCAACTCAAGACGAGAAAGGCAGCAATGGTCAGATGAAGCCAGCGGTTCTTAAAAACGGCGATATTATTAACGTCGATATTACCGTTATCGTCCCTGACGATGAAAATGCAGACCTTAGCGTTCGTCCAAACGGTTATCACGGTGATACATCAAAAATGTTCTTCGTTGGAGAAGCATCACCTGAAGACAAACGTTTATGCATGGTGACACAAGAAGCGCTTTATATCGGTATGAAGCAAGTAAAACCTGGCGCAACAGTGGGTGATATTGGTACGGCTATTGAGAAATACATCAAGGCCAACAACAAAAACAACCCTCGCAATAAGTTCTCTATTGTGAAAGATTTCTGTGGTCACGGTATCGGTAACGAATTCCACGAAGAACCACAAGTCGTTCACTACAAAAACAGCGATCGTCGCGTGTTCAAAGAAGGCATGTGTTTTACGATTGAACCAATGATCAACGCAGGTAAGTACGGTGTCACTGTTGATGCTGCTGATGATTGGACTGTCTACACTGGCGACGGCAAGAAATCCGCTCAATATGAGCACACTATCGTTGTCACTGCGACAGGTTGTGAAGTCCTCACTTTACGTAAAGATGAGAACATTCCTCGTCTTATGAATAACGCCTAATTTAACGACTAAAAAATATCCTCGCCCGCGAGGATATTTTTTTATCGGTTTCATTTTGTTAGATTAACATTCTCTGGATGTTAACCCGCACGGAACGCTGCGCATGCTTTATCAATCTCCGATGACTTTCTCCGATGAGCAACTTTCAATCAGTGAGCTTAAATCACAGCTGGAACTATTCGCTCAACACCAAAAACAGGAATTCCTGAACCACCACCCTATTAACGACCTCATTTTAGGACGTGCTGATTACATGGATTTACTGCTCAATCGTTTGTGGCAACAATTCGGTCTATCAGAACTTCCAAACATCAGTTTAGTAGCCGTTGGTGGTTATGGTCGAGGTGAACTTCATCCGTTATCAGACATTGATATTCTGATTGTCTCGCGACATAAATTGCCTGATGCACTCGCCACCAAAGTCAGTGCTTTTATCACTTTGCTTTGGGATCTTCGTTTAGAAATCGGTCACGCGGTTCGAACCGTGAATGAATGTGCTGAAATCGGTCAAAATGATTTAACAGTAGCCACTAACCTTCAAGAAGCACGTTTGCTTTGCGGCTGTGAAGAAACATTTCATCAATTAAAGTTAGTGATCCACTCAGAGTCTTTTTGGCCCAGCGATGTGTTCTACAAAGCTAAAGTACAGGAACAACGTACTCGACATGCTCGCTACCACGACACGACCTACAATTTAGAACCTGATATTAAGTCTACCCCGGGAGGGCTACGAGACATTCACACACTTGGTTGGATAGCTCGACGTCACTTTGGTGCGACATCATTGTTTGAAATGAGCCGCTATGGCTTCTTAACCGACGCGGAATATCGCGAATTGGTTGATTGCCAAGATTTCCTTTGGCGGGTACGTTTCGCATTACATATCGAACTACGACGTTATGACAATCGATTAACGTTTGCTCATCAAGCTCAAGTCGCTGAACACTTAGGTTTTGTTGGTGAGGGTAATCGTGGTGTTGAAATGATGATGAAAGAGTTCTACCGCACACTACGTCGTGTAGCTGAACTCAACAAAATGCTGCTCAAACTATTCGACCAAGCCATTCTCAATAATGGTATCGAATACGTAACAGAAATTCTGAGTAATGATTTTCAACGCAGTGGTCCATTGATTGAAGCAAGAAAGCCAGCGTTATTCCAAGCTCGACCAGAAACGATTTTAGATATGTTTATCCATATCGCCAACGATTCAACCATTGAGGGGGTGGCACCGCCAACACTTCGTCAATTGAGAACCGCACGTCGCCGTTTAAATCGTTTTCTTCATACGATTCCAGCCGCCCGTGAAAAATTTTTAACTTTATGTCGTCACCCTAATGCCCTACACAAAGCATTCAGCTTGATGCACAAGTTGGGGGTGCTCGCCGCCTACTTACCACAGTGGCATCAAATTGTCGGTCAAATGCAGTTTGACCTATTCCATGCTTATACCGTGGATGAACATAGTGTTCGCTTGCTAAAACACATTAATACGTTCAGCTATGCAAAAAACCATGAAAAGCACCCAATTTGCTGTGAGGTTTATCCTCGTATTCAGAAAAAAGAACTGCTGATCCTTGCGGCTATTTTCCACGATATAGGCAAAGGACGTGGCGGAGATCACTCAGTTATTGGTGCAGAAGAAGCGTATGCTTTCTGTCTTGAGCATGGTTTATCTAAACCCGAAGCCAAACTTGTCTCTTGGTTAGTACGTAACCATCTATTGATGTCTGTCACTGCACAACGTCGTGATATTTATGATCCGGAAGTGATTACTGAATTTGCGAAACAGGTGCGAGATGAAGAGTACCTAGAGTATTTAGTTTGCCTAACGGTTGCAGATATTTGTGCGACCAACCCGGAGCTATGGAACAGTTGGAAACGCACGCTATTAGCCGAGCTCTTTTATTCAACTCAAAGAGCCTTACGTCGAGGGCTTGAAAACCCGGTAGATGTTCGTGAACGTATTCGTCACAATCAACAAATGGCCTCTGCGCTATTGAGGAAAGAAGGCTTCGTTAGTCGCGAGATAGACACACTATGGCAACGCTTTAAAGCAGATTACTTCTTGCGCCACACTCACTATCAAATTGCTTGGCATGGTTCTCAACTGCTCAAACATGATGATCCAACAAAACCATTAGTTTTGATATCGAAAAATGCAACGCGTGGGGGGACAGAAGTCTTTGTCTACTGTCAGGATAGAAAAGCGGTTTTTGCGACCGTGGTGGCTGAATTGGATCGACGCAACTTCACAGTTCATGACGCCCAAGTCATGACCAGTAAAGACGGGTACGTTCTTGATACTTTCATGGTGCTTGATCATCATGGCCAAGTGATTGACGCCAACAACCATAAAGCGATCGTCAAACACTTAATACATGTTCTAGAAGATGGTCGTCCAACCAAAATTCGAACTCGACGCACTCCTCGTAACTTGCAGCATTTTCATGTCAAAACCAAAGTGGATTTTCTGCCAACCAAAAGTAAAAAGAGAACGCTCATGGAGTTTGTTGCTCTCGATACGCCTGGCTTACTAGCGACAGTTGGTGCAACATTCTCAGAACTGGATATTAATCTTCATGCTGCGAAGATCACGACTATTGGAGAGCGAGCGGAAGATTTATTCATACTCACCGCTGAAAATGGCGGCAAACTAAGTGAAGAAGAAGAAATACAGCTCAAGGAGAATTTGATAAACAATGTGGCTAAATTAGCTCCAAATTAAAGATGGAAAATCTAAGCGGGATCTCCACCACAACTACATCTTCTGCTTAAAAGATCATCTACCGTACATACGCTTAGGCTGCTACAGTTGTTCATGTTAACAATATCATAACTAACGAGAGGTAGCCTATGTTCCCTAACCTGATTGGTTTAGGCATTCAAGATCCAAAGCTGATTGAACGCTATTCACTCCGACAGGAAGCACTTAAGGATGTATTGAAAATCTACTTTCGCAAACAAAAAGGCGAACTGTTTGCAAAAAGTGTGAAATTTAAATTTCCACGCCAAGTGAAGAATGTACTGATTGATAGTGGCAGCCATAAATACAAAGAAGTCACAGAAATCAACCGAAGCTTAACGATGATCATCGATGAGCTAAATAAAATCACTAAGCCAGTACCCAGTCCAGATGCGGATGTTAAACAAAAAATCCTCTCTGATTTGCGCCATTTAGAGAAAGTGGTCTCAAGTAAAATAGCCGAAATTGAATCTGATTTAGAAAAACTGAAATAACGTCCAGTCGATCTAAAAAGGGTTCCATTACGGAACCCTTTTTTTAAACTAACCAGCCTGCATATTTTCCGACAAAATAAAGCACAATACCCGCCATTGCTCCGGCGACCATATCATCAATCATAATCCCGAAACCACCATGAACACGTTTATCTAACCAACTAATTGGCCATGGTTTAATCATGTCAAAGAAACGAAAAAGCACAAACCCTGTCAGCAACCATTTCCACTCAGTCGCTGGGATTTTCAACATGGGTACAACCAACATCGTAATCCAAAAACCAACGAATTCATCCCATACGATCGATCCATGATCATGAACTTTCATATCATCTGAGGTCACTTGGCAGATTTTTACACCAATGATACCGGCAATGACTATCGCAACGACATAAAGAGATAAAGGTAATTGAACGAGCAACAGGTAAAGAGGGATCGCTGCAAGAGTCCCCATCGTACCCGGTACAATTGGAGATAAACCGCTACCAAATCCTGTCGCCAGCAAATGCCATGGATTTTTCATTGAAAGTAGAGAAATAGGATTCGTCATAATTCAGTTTTCCTCTCATCAAGCTTTAAAATGATCGTAACCACTCAGGTCCCAATCAAGTAATGTGCCTCGTTGATGCAGTTCGAAGTGGCCTTGAGGGCGAATTTGTCCAATACATGTCACTTTCGTATTGCTATGCGCTAATGCACTATCTATTGAACCTTTATTGTGCTCTGGCACAGTAAAACAGAGTTCATACTCTTCTCCACTCGTCAGGGCATATTGCTGTGCTAATTCAACATCACCTACGAATTGTAATAACTCATTCGAGATAGGCAATAGACTTACATCAATACTTGCTCCGACTTGTGAGCGTTTAAGTATATGAGCCAAATCAGAAATAAGACCATCTGAGATATCAATGGCCGAAGACGCAAGCTCCAATAATGCACAACCCGCGAGTACTCGCGGTGTAGAAAGATAGTGGCGCTCTTCAAGCACATCGGAATATGGTTTATTTTTTAGTGTCGGATTCAAAATAATATCCAGACCTGCTTTGCTATCACCCAGCATTCCGGTTACGTATATCCAATCTCCAACCTTAGCTCCATCTCTACGCAACGCTTTATCTTCTGGCACAAAGCCTTGCACTGTTAACGTCAAGCTCAATGGACCTTTTGTGGTATCACCACCAATCAATTGAATACCAAAATAGTCGGCTAACGAAAAGAAAGAATCACAGAAAGGCTTTAACCATGCTTCATCAGGCTCAGGCATTGTTAGCGCTAAGGAAACCCACGCAGGAGTCGCCCCCATAGCTGCGAGGTCGCTAATATTAGAAGCCAACGCTTTATGTGCAACCCATGCTGGGTTTGCATCGACAAGGAAATGAGTGCCTGCTACTAATGTGTCAGTACTGATGGCAATAGAAACATTTTGAGGGGGACGTACAATGGCGCAATCATCTCCAGCACTTAGCAAGACATCCTTGCGTAACTGTTGACGATTAACGAAGTATTTTTCGATTAAATTAAATTCACCCGACATATCCAACGCTCAGATATAATATGAAAAAGGCCAGCGATTAGCTGACCTTTTTAAATAGTAAACAGTTACTTCTTGCGAACGTGAGGTGCAGCTTTATCAAGCACACCATTAACGAACTTATGACTATCTTCAGCAGCGAATACTTTTGCAAGCTCAATTGCTTCGTTGATAACCACTTTATAAGGTACGTCTTCACGACGAGTCATTTCGTACATAGCAAGACGAAGTAACGCCAACTCCATCATATCCAGATCTTGCATTGGACGCGATGTGTATGGACGAATTTTGCAGTCTAGCTCTATGTGACTTAGCACAACACCTGTTAGTAGGTCACGGAAGTATGCGACGTCAGTGTCTGGTGCAGAAAGTGCAGGTTCAGAGCTGTGGTGCTCTTCCTCATCATACTTACCACCAGATAAAAACTGCTCTTCAATTGTGGCAACATTTTCTTTGGTAATTTGCCAAGAGTAGATCGCTTGTAAAGCGAATCGACGTGCATTACGACGTGCGGCTGGTTTCACACTGGCCCCCATTAGGAATCGATTTCAGAAAGAACGTTAATCATCTCAAGTGCGCTCAGTGCAGCCTCTGCACCTTTATTACCAGCCTTGGTTCCTGCGCGCTCAATTGCTTGATCAATAGTATCAACAGTTAGAACACCGAATGCGACTGGAAGACTAAACTCCATAGACACTTGTGCCAAACCTTTGTTGCATTCACTGCAAACATAGTCAAAATGTGGTGTACCGCCACGGATAACGGTGCCTAGCGATACGATAGCATCGTATTTGCCCGTTTTTGCTACACGTTGAGCAACAAGCGGTAATTCAACTGCACCAGGGCAACGAACTACAGTAATGTTGTCTTCGCTAACTTGTCCATGACGCTTTAAAGTATCGATTGCACCAGACAATAGACTTTCGTTAATAAAACTATTAAAACGAGAAATAACGATAGCAATTTTTGCATTTGGCGCTGGGAAGCCACCCTCGATCACTTTCATAAGCCTTCCTTTAACTATATTCATCAAGTGAGAATCGCCGGATTCTAGCACAAAACTGTGAGCAATATCTAATAGAGATTTAGCTCTGAAACAAAAGAGCAAGACATCTGCGACATCCTACTCCAAAACTAATAGAGAACTGAGTCGTTTACTCGCAAACGTACTCAACTACATTCAAACCAAAACCACCTAAAGCATGGTATTTCTTGTCGCTTGACGACAACAAACGCATATCATGGATGCCTAAGTCAGCTAAGATTTGGGAGCCTACTCCCACACGACGCGAAGTACCCTGCTTCTTCGCCATCGTTGGCGCTTGACCTTTATCTTGAGCTTCGAATGTTTTAACTCGGTGAATCAACAAGTCTGCTGATTCTTCGTTACCTAAAACAACCAGTACACCACCTTCTGAACCAATGCGCTTCATCGCTTTCTCAAGTGTCCAGCTTCGCTCTGCGTTGCGGTCACTACGCAATAAGTCGGTGAACGTATCGTGTAGGTGTACACGTACTAATGGTGCAACACCATCAGCACTCGCTTTGCACAATGCATAATGCACTTGGTTATCGATAGTGTCGCGATAAGTCACAAGATTAAACTCGCCAAACTCTGTTGGTAGCTTGCATTCAGCAACACGCTCAATCGTTGTTTCAGTGTTATTACGATATTCAATTAAATCCGCAATAGTACCTAATTTTAGGCCATGTTTTTCTGCGAAAATTTCAAGATCTGGACGACGAGCCATTGTGCCATCGTCATTCAAAATTTCCACGATAACAGATGCTGGCTCTAAGCCTGCAAGACGGGCCAAATCACAACCTGCTTCAGTATGACCAGCACGAGTTAGAACACCACCCTCTTGGGCCGCTAGAGGGAAGATATGACCTGGTTGAACCAAATCAGCTGCAACCGCATTTTTTGCAACCGCTGCTTCGACTGTGCGAGAACGATCCGCTGCCGAAATCCCAGTCGTTACGCCTTCTGCCGCTTCAATTGAAACCGTAAAGTTCGTAGTGTACTGAGCATTATTATCTTGCACCATTGGCGGTAAACCAAGATTTTGGCATCGCTCGCGAGTCATAGTTAGACAAATAAGACCGCGACCGAAAGTTGCCATAAAATTAATCGCTTCTGGCGTCACATGCTCTGCAGCCATGATCAAATCGCCTTCATTCTCACGATCTTCGTCATCCATTAGGATAACCATTTTTCCCAAACGGATATCTTCGATTATTTCTTGCGGCGTACTAATCGGCATATTTATTCTTCCTATTATTAGCGTTCTACTGGGTTCTATCGCAATGCTATCGGCTAAGCGAAACCATTTTGCTGTAGGAACTCCATTGTAATTCGAGACTCTGTAGATGGTTCTTGGCGGCTAACCAGTAAACGTTCCATATAGCGAGCTAGCACATCCACTTCTAAATTTACTTTACGTCCGACATGGAAACTCGTAATCGTAGTTTCTTCCCCTGTGTGAGGAACAATCGTCAGTTTAAATTCATTTTTACGTAATGCATTAACCGTTAAACTAATACCATCAACGGTTATAGAGCCTTTTTCTGCAACGTATTTATTTAGCTCTTCTGGCATTGCGACCCAAAATTCAATCGCACGCCCCACCATATTACGCTCGACAATCTCTCCAACGCCATCAACATGTCCTGAAACAATATGACCGCCAAAACGAGTAGTCGGTAACATAGCTTTTTCTAAATTAACTTTGTCGCCTGCTTGGTAGTTGGTAAAACCTGTTTTGTTTAGTGTTTCAACCGACAAATCAGCGGTGTAGCTGGTGTCGTTCATTTGAACAACAGTTAGACATACACCATTCGTTGCAATGCTATCACCAAGCTTTACATCCGACATATCTAACTTACCAGCAGAGACAGTCACACTGATGTCTTCGCCTTTAGGTGTAATGGCCGTAAGCGTACCAACGGCTTCAACAATTCCAGTAAACATGATTAACGTTCTTTTTTTATTGGTAACGCTGTAATTCGGATATCTTTTCCAACCATCGTTACTTCTTTAATATCTAAATCCAAAGCTTGCGACATGTGCTCTAAGCCCAGTACACCAAACAACCCTCGTCCGTCGCTACCCATCACTTTAGGCGCAAGATACAATATCAGCTCATCAACCAAATCTTGTTGAATCAGGCTACTCGCTAAAGTTGCTCCAGCTTCGACCCATACATGATTGATGTTGTGCTCATTGACTAATGTGGACAATGTAGAACGCAAGTCAATCTGCTCTGGTGTCTCTAAACTCAATGCCACATTACCTTGAGGTGAGACTTGAAGTATATCGCCACCACACTGGTAAATCTTAAGGTCAGAAGAAAGCTTAGACTGCCGATCTAAAATCACTCTTACTGGCTGACGAAGTTGATCTTGAGCATAAACCTCTTGAACAGAAGAGGGTAAATCCGACCAACGAACATTCAATGAAGCATTATCTTCTATCACCGTTTTACTGGTCGATAAGATAGCACCTGACTGTGCTCGAAAATGCTGTACATCTTTACGTGCACAAGAAGAAGTAATCCACTGACTATGTCCATTAGCTAAGGCCGTCTGTCCATCAAGGCTTGCTGCCATTTTCAACTGAACATAAGGCATTCCTGTTTTCATTCGCTTAATGAAAGCAGGGTTTAAAGACTCTGAATCAACTTCAAGTAGCCCTACTTCAACCGTAATCCCCGCTTCTCGTAGCATTTGAATGCCACGACCAGCCACTTGAGGATTCGGATCTTGCATCGCGCAAATCACTTTCGCGACTTTGGCATTAATTAAGCCTTCAGCACAAGGTGGTGTCCGCCCATAATGCGAGCAAGGCTCTAATGTGACATAGGCCGTCGCACCTTCTGCTTTCTTACCCGCCATACGAAGTGCATGAACTTCTGCATGGGGCTCTCCTGCTCGATAATGAAATCCTTCACCAACAATCTCACCATTACGCACGATAACACAACCTACATTTGGATTAGGTGCGGTGGTATAAATGCCTTTTTTTGCGAGCAAGATAGCCCGTGACATCATTTGATAATCTAAAGCAGAAAAAATACTCATACAGGTACCAATTTAATCTTCTAACTTGGCGATCTCTTCGCCAAATTCGCGAATATCTTCAAAGCTACGATAAACAGACGCAAAACGAATATAAGCCACTTTATCGAGCTCTTTTAGCTGGTCCATGACTAGGTTTCCAATCATGTCACTCGGTACTTCGCGTTCGCCTGTTGCTCGAAGTTGAGACTTAATCATACTGATCGCAAGCTCTACGGCATCAGCACTCACTGGGCGTTTTTCTAGCGCTCGCATCAAACCACCGACCATTTTATCTTCGTTAAATGGTTCACGGTTACCGTTTGATTTAATGACACGCGGCATGACAAGCTCTGCCGATTCAAATGTAGTAAAACGTTCACTACAAGCTAGACACTGTCGGCGACGACGGACTTGATGACCGTCTGCAACCAAACGAGAATCGATCACTTTCGTATCGTTCTCTGAACAAAAAGGACAATGCATATCACCTCCAAGTAATTAGCATCAGTGTAACGGAATTACTCTTGTTAAGAAAAGCAAAAGGGACCACTAAGGCCCCTTTTCATTAAACTTTGACGGCTTTTACCGTTCAAACAAGTAAATTTGTAACGATTAGCTACGTGATAAATAGTTAGCTTTACCAACCCATTTATAACTGGTTAGTTCTTCTAAGCCCATTGGGCCACGTGCATGCAATTTCTGAGTCGAAACCGCAACCTCAGCACCAAGACCAAATTGAGCACCATCGGTAAAACGTGTTGATGCATTCACATACACTGCTGCCGAACCCACAGAGTTAATAAACAGTTCTGCATTTTCTAGGCTATTAGTCATGATGGCATCAGAGTGACTGGCATTGTGTACTCGCATATGGTCGATAGCTTCTTTTACATCCGCAACGACTTTTACACCTAAGGTATAGCTTAGCCACTCAGTATCAAAATCACCCTCAACCGCATCACGACTGCCGGCAACGTCACCAATAATCGCTTTAGTTTTTGGCTCAACCACTAAGGTTGCTTTGTCTTTTAGACCGGCCACCAGCATCGCTAAAAATGCATTAGCGACATTTTCATGAACCAATAGCGTATCCAAAGAATTACATGCTGACGGACGCTGCACTTTTGCATTCTCAACCACAGCCAACGATTTTTCCAAATCTGCACTTTCATCGATGAAGATATGGCTGATACCAAAGCCACCAATAATCACTGGGATGGTGCTGTTCTCTTTACACATTTTATGCAAGCTAGCGCCACCACGAGGAATAATCATATCGACGTAATCATCAAGCTTAAGTAGCTCTGAAACGAGTTCGCGATCTGGCTTTTCAATGTACTGCACTGATGCCGCTGGTAATTGCGCTTTTTCCAATGCTGATTGAATGACCTTAACGAGTTCCATGTTAGAGAAAAACGTCTCTTTACCACCACGTAAAATACTGGCGTTACCCGTTTTTAAACACAGAGCAGCGATATCAATCGTAACATTTGGACGAGCTTCATAAATCACACCGACAACACCAAGAGGTACGCGACGACGTGAAAGCGACATTCCATTTTCAAGAACTTTACTGTCGATCTCACTTCCTACTGGATCGTTCAAGCTAATGACGTTACGGACATCACTCGCGATCCCAGCTAAACGCGCTTCATTTAAAAGTAAACGGTCAAGCAATGCTTCAGTCACACCCGCTGCGCGAGCTTGTTCAAGATCTTTTGCATTTGCAGCCAAAATATTGGCTGAGTTGGCTTCTAGTTCATCGGCAATGATTGCTAGCGCTTTGTTTTTTTGTGCCGTTGATGCTGTTGCCAGAATGAAAGCTGCATCTTTTGCAGCTTTACCCATATTCGTTAAACTCACGTCAATTCCCTCTATAATTATTCTTGAATTACGACCATATCATCGCGGTGAATCACTTCACTTCCGTAGTCATAGCCAAGGATAGCAACAATGTCTTTGCTGTGTTTGCCAATTATTTTGCTCAGATCTTGACTAGAGTAACTTGAGATACCTCGAGCAATCAGTTTACCGTGAGCATCTGTTACGCGAACCACGCCACCGCGACTAAACTCACCACGGACTAAAGTGACGCCTTTAGCCAGTAAACTACTGCCTTTACCAATAACGGCATTAACAGCGCCATCATCAATCACAATATCACCCGCAGCCGCTGGACCTGCAAGAATCCAACGCTTACGGTTTTCGAGAGCTTCAGAGCAAGGCAAGAATCGCGTACCTTGTGGTTCACTGCTTAGTGCATCAAAAATCACATCCGGTGCACTACCAGCAGCAATGATAACTTCAATGCCAGCTCGACGAGCAATATCTGCCGCTTGTAATTTCGTCGCCATGCCCCCCGTACCCAATGTGGTACCACTGCCACCCGCTATTTTACGTAGTGTGTCATCGATGGTTCGAACTTCTTTGATCAGTTCTGCATTTGGATCTTTACGTGGGTCAGCAGTGAACAGCCCTTTTTGGTCCGTTAACAATAAAAGCTTCTCAGCGCCACATAGGATCCCAACCAATGCCGATAGGTTGTCGTTATCGCCCACCTTAATTTCATTGGTTGCGACCGCGTCGTTTTCATTCACAATCGGAATAATGCCATGTTCAATCAAAGCATTAACCGTATCTCTTGCATTAAGAAAACGTTCACGATCTTCAAGATCCGCTCGGGTTAGCAAAATCTGACCGATTTTGATTCCATAAATTGCGAATAGAGATTCCCACGTTTGAATCAACTGGCTTTGCCCGACTGCAGCAAGCAGTTGTTTGCTTGCCATTGAGTTGGGCAGTGCGGGGTAACCAAGGTGTTCTCTTCCTGCTGCAATAGCACCAGATGATACGATGACCACTGAATGGCCTTGTTTCTTGAGTTCAGCACATTGACGCGCAAGCTCTACCATATGAGCGCGATTTAAAGCTAATGTGCCACCGGTTAATACACTGGTACCCAGTTTCACAACCACTGTTTGTGACTGTGCCGCATTTACGCCTTGTTGATTCATTACCATAATCTGTTGTGAATAATTTGAACCTGATGTTTTAACAATCAAACGGGTAATTCACAAGTGAAAAAGGCACCCTTAGGTACCTTTTTTATCTTCAATGAGAATTTCCAGAATAGAATTACGTAAATTGTGCCGACTGCGGATGCAGCTTGACTGACAATGCAAATTTACTGCTTAACATTTGCTCTAATTTTTCATGAAATGCCATTTGAGTTCGGTTGACTTCCTCAATGGCTTTTTTAGGCAATTTCTTCTCCTGCCAATTTCCCTCTATGTCATAAAGACCAATTAAGTAACGAGCACAAAACGCATCGCCATCACGTTCCAGTTCTAACCACCACCCCCAAAACTCACGTTCTTCGGGTGATTTTTGATCATTGACACACACGGACAAACAATCAAATAAATAATAATTTTCGCGGCTCAATGGCTCACGAAGATAAGGTCCTATCGATTTTAGGTTCGAGATCAAGCGAAAATGTGTCGGCGCTTTAGTCACTTCAGACATAGACACCCTCCATGGTTTGTTTTTTAATTATCAGAGATTTACTTATCTCCCTTATCCTTAAGAATCGTCTAAAAAAGCCTCACTGTCATCTAAATAGCTCATCTTCTAGCCACTTTATCGCTAAATCGAGGGATTGCTCATATCCTTGGCTAATAGTTTTCGTATTGATTTTTTTTGCTTTGCCATAATCACTAAAAAGTGCAACCAGTTGATTATCGCTATATGGTGATACCGGATCCCCTTCAAGACTCATTGCAAGAATAGGCACTCGGGTTTTCCTAGAAGAGAGGATTCCTTGGACTTTTAACGACCAAGCCATCAACTGCCCCGTCAGGCTATTCATATCAACAACATCTTTACCTAAACGCGAGGCTAATATGTCGAGATACATTTTCGGCATTTTCAGCAACTTCTTCGGTGACACAAAAATATCATGGATAGGCGCACCCAATGTGACACAAGCTTTTACTTTATCTGGTTCCATAAATGACAAGCGAACCATGGCATTCCCGCCAAATCGAAAACCAACAAGCCCAACACGATAATGATCAACCCAAGGAATGGACGGTAATTCATTCAATACTGCTTGATGCAGTACCGATGTATTCTCAGTTAACGACCAATGTGAACTGTGGCCCACAGAGGGCATATCTACCGTAATCATCGCGATATTTTTTTTAGCCAGATGATCTCGGAATAAACGCCACATATCGGTCTGGAGGCTATCAAGACCTGCACTCACAATCACCACAGGTTGAGGTTTCTCCGTACTGGTTAAATGCAGGTAAGCTTTGATTCGTTTTCCCTCATAGGGAATATCTAACTGCTTAATAATATATTTGGTTTTCTTCGCTGCTTCGTCATACGCCTTATGAGCAAGCACTTGCGCTTGTAAAGCCAAGTTATCATTTTTCAAATGAGGATAACCTGCAATGCTATAGCAAAGTGATGCGCTGAAAAGCTCATCAGCCGCTTGCTCACCTTTCATATCATGAGCGCGTTTCTGGTGTAGCATCCCTAGCTTAGTCCACTCGAATGTCCAGTTTCCTCGGTGATAACCCATTACCGTATCTAGCCATTCATCGTGAGTTCGAGAATGTGGTGACGAGGCAATTTTGGCTAAGACCGATTCTAACTCGATAGGATCAAGGCCTTGCCAGTTCCACTGTAATCGGCGCAAGTGTCGATACCATTTACTCCCATCCTGAGTACGTTTTTCTGCCAGAATAGTTTGATTAGTCGGCATGTAACGAGTCAGTTCTGAGGTTTCTTTGGCTTGTTTATGATTGGTAAATAGTGCTTCGGAAAGGTTTTGCTTATCTGGTGTCGACATGGCGGGTACTTACATAGCAAAAAATCAATTCTGATAGTATACCGCACTCCCTCTCAGTTGCAGTGTTGATCAGCTATCCACTTTATGCGCGAAAGCAATTGTTGGTCATTTAGTGCGATAGCTCACACAACTTTGATGGTCACCGATAAAAAAATACCCCTATAAAAGGGGCATTTTAAAAGACTATATCGATATCAATTATTTTTGCTTACGATTGATTGGCTCAGCGTATTGGATCGTCATATCCCAAGGCTGTTCAATCCACGTATCTTGTGCAATATCCACAACGTAATCATCAAGAAGTTCTTTACCTGATGGTTTTGCACATACTGCAATCAGTTTTGCTTTTGGATACATTTCACGTAACTTACGTGCAGTTTCGCCACTGTCTACTAGGTCTTCAACTATCAAGAAACCTTCGCCATCGCCTTCTGGCGCTTTAACGATTGTCATATCACGTTGATGATCATGATCGTAGCTAGAGATACAAATTGTATCTACATAACGAATTCCCAATTCACGCGCCAAAATTGCGCCAGGAACTAAACCACCACGGCTAACAGCCCAGATGCCTTTCCACTGCTCTGCCGGCATTTGCTTTTCAGCCAATTCACGACAGTAAGTTTGCATGTTGTCCCAAGTGATAATGAATTTGTTGCTCATTGTAATAACCTAATAAATTGAAAATTTGTATCCCCTTGAAACTTTGGCAGACACAAGCCATGTCTTAAGTCATTTCCACAATAGGAAATTGGGGGTTCAAGCTACGCAAACGATTATTCTACCGAAACAACGGCGTAATACCAACGCTGATGTTTAAAATGTAAGACGAAACAAAAGAAATTGCCCCTAGGACAAAGTCCTAAGGGCAATCATTTTTTATTGAGTTCATCAAATTCTCATTGAAGGCGCTTTTGATGCTGCCAAAGAATCTATTAACCAATAACGAATTTAAGAACAAAGATAAGAGACATAACCCAAACACTGGTCGATACGTCACGCCCTTTTCCGCTCATCAATTTAATCGCAGCGTAAGCGATAAAACCAAGAGAAATACCATCTGCAATTGAACCCGTTAAAGGCATCAATAAGCACGTCACCGCAACAGGAGCAGCTTCTGTTAAGTCGCGCCAGTCAACACTCACAAGACCTGAAAGCATCAAAATAGCCACGTAGAACAGAGCGCCTGTTGTTGCGTAAGCAGGGATCATTCCAGCTAAAGGTGAGAAGAATAAAGCAAGTAAGAATAATACGCCGACGGTTACAGCAGTTAACCCGGTACGACCACCAGCAGCCACACCTGCCACACTCTCAATATAAGAAGTGGTGTTTGAAGTACCAAGCAATGCACCTACAGATGTTGCTGTTGAGTCAGCTAAAAGAGCTTTATTTAAACGAGGAATATTGCCTTTTTCATCCGTCAAACCTGCTTTTTGTGAAACGCCAACAAGCGTACCTGCTGTATCAAACAAATCGACAAATAGGAAAGCGAATACAACCGAAATCATACCGATTTCAAATAGGCCAGAAAAATCTAGCTGCATAAATGTTGGTGCGATACTCGGTGGCGCAGACATTAGACCGCCCCATTGAACATCACCAAATGCAATACCTAAAGCCGTCACAGATAGAATAGCTATCATTACCGCGCCTTTAACGCCGCGATGAACGAGAGCAATTGTAAAGAAGAAGCCAAGTGACGCTAATACGGCTGGTAGCGAAGTGATAGAGCCAAGGGAAACTAACGTTGCAGAGTTATCAATAACAATCCCAGCATTCTTCAGCGCAATGAAAGCAAGGAACAAACCAATGCCCGCCGAAATACCCGTACGCAATGAAACGGGAATCGAGTTAATGATCCACTCGCGAATTTTAAAGATACTAAGTAAAACAAACAGTAAACCAGAAACAAACACGGCTGCTAATGCAACTTGCCATGTGTGACCCATACCGAGAACGACAGAATAGGTAAAGAACGCATTCAAACCCATGCCAGGAGCTTGAGCAATTGGGTAGTTAGCGACAATACCCATAATAAAACAACCGATAGCAGCAGCTAAACAGGTTGCAACAAACACAGCGCCACGATCCATACCTGCATCTGCAAGGATAGCTGGGTTTACAAAAATAATATAAGCCATGGTCAAAAACGTAGTTACACCAGCGACGATTTCCGTCTTAACACTAGTGCCGTTTTCACTGAGTTTAAAGAGTTTTTCCAGCATGGTTGGATCCTATAAAATAGAAAAAGTAAACGATTGCGTAAACGATTGGCTGGATTATAGAGTCATCAAAAAACAAATTCCAGATAGAATTAATACTCTAATTGATATTTTTACCAACCAGATGCATTAAATGACAGAAATCAAAATAGAAAAATGGATATAAACCCTTAACATTCAAGCACTAACACACCAATAAAAAAACAATCTATCGATAAAAACCATTGTAAAAATATTCTGCTATAAGTCGCTATTTAGATTCAATATTGCCTCCGAACGACTGATTGCGTTGAAAAACATGCTTTGGTTATCGTTTTTAGGCAAAAAAAACGCCACTCAATTTGAGTGGCGGTTGAATCATGTCAGCGAAAAGGCGCTGTAAATAAATTCTAATGTTTAGGGGTAAACAAACTGTTCAAGTGGCTAGTTTAGTAACCAAAACTAGCTGGGTATGCAAAGTTGCTTGTATAAACAGAGCTGTTTATCCAGAACGCTGCACTTGGTAAACCTTTCATAGCTATCACCTTAAATCAAAGCAGTTAATAAAAAACGTTGATTTCTCGGTTCCTTGGAGGCGATAAATCGGACTCATCCATTGAGCATTTTTTCTTCCACTGGAAGTTGGTTATAAATATACCACCAAGAAAATTAATTACAATAGTATTGGTGATTAAAGTCACAATATTTGATCTTTTTGCTCAATAAATATGCTAATTGGTAATTTAATTACAGAATAATCACAAGAACATGCCCTTTCATGCATTTTTTGATCACCACCGTTGCTTCTAATTACACTTTCAATACGCCACTTGATGATTTGCCCTTCTATTGGGCTACAACCAAAGGCTCGGGAGTGTTATTCTTGCAGAGTAAAGTTAGAAGCGCCAAACAGCAGCCTGAACAATTAACGAGCTGTGAAATAACACTATATTATTTGGCAATATGCATATTAAGGAGTCATCTGTGTCTGAATTCCATTCTGAAATTAGCAAGTTATCACCTGCACCTATCTGGCAGTTTTTTGATAAAATATGCTCGATTCCTCACCCATCTAAACATGAAGAAGCGCTCGCTCTCTATATTGTTAACTGGGCAACAGAGCAAGGCTTAGAAGTACGCCGCGATCCTACTGGCAACGTATTCATTAAAAAGCCAGCAACGCCGGGAATGGAAAACCGTAAAGGTGTGGTGCTTCAAGCACACATTGATATGGTGCCACAGAAAAACGAAGACACTGATCACGATTTCACTACCGACCCGATTCAACCATACATTGATGGTGAATGGGTAACAGCTAAAGGTACCACTCTAGGTGCTGATAACGGCATGGGAATGGCATCATGTCTCGCTGTTCTTGCTGCTGATGATATTAGCCACGGCCCTCTTGAAGTACTGTTAACTATCGATGAAGAAGCGGGGATGACTGGTGCTTTTGGTTTAGAAGCAGGTTGGTTGGAGGGAGATATTCTTTTGAATACAGACTCTGAGCAAGAAGGTGAAGTCTACATGGGCTGCGCTGGCGGTATCGATGGCGAATTTACATTCAATATTCAACGCGAAGAAATCCCAAGCGGTTTTGTTACACGACAGCTTGTTCTTAAAGGCCTAAAAGGTGGTCACTCTGGTTGTGACATCCATACAGGTCGTGGTAACGCAAACAAATTATTGATCCGCTTCTTAGCTGGACATGCTCAAGAGCTAGACCTACGTATGGTTGAGTTCCGTGGCGGAAGCTTAAGAAATGCGATTCCTCGCGAAGCCTTTGTGAGTGTAGCCGTTCCTGCTGAAAATGAAGCAAAACTGGCTGAGCTATTCAATTACTACACTGAGTTACTAACAACTGAACTGGGCAAAGTTGAAACTGACATCGTTTCTTTCAACGAAACGACTCAAGTAAGCATGGGCGTATTCGCTCTGGCGGATCAACAACGATTCATCGCGGCAATGAATGCTTGTCCAAACGGTGTTATTCGTATGAGTGATGAAATTGAGGGCGTGGTAGAAACATCTCTCAACGTTGGTGTAATTTCAACAAGTGCCGATAGCATTAGCGTCATGTGTTTAATTCGTTCACTGATTGACTCAGGGCGTCAACAAGTTGAAAGCATGCTTACTTCTGTCGCTGAACTTGCCAATGCAAACATTGCATTTAGCGGTGCATATCCTGGCTGGAAACCTGACGCAAACTCAGAAATCATGCAAATCTTCCGTGATATGTATGAGGAAATCTACGGACATAAGCCAAACATAATGGTTATTCACGCTGGTCTAGAGTGTGGTTTATTCAAAGAACCTTACCCTGAGATGGATATGGTTTCATTCGGCCCTACGATAAAATTCCCACATTCTCCAGACGAGAAAGTGAAAATTGATACTGTCGCTTTGTTTTGGGAACAGATGGTTGCTTTACTTAAAAGCATCCCAGTAAAAGCATAAAAAATTAGAAAAACTAATGTGAAAAGCCAGCACTGATTAGCTGGCTTTTTCCATTTTTCTAGATGGCTATCGATAAATAAAATTAATCGTATCGAAAACCTTTTTTAGTTGGTCATGAAATAGCTGGATTGCTACAGTCCCCGTCCTTGAAGCGTCTTTGGGCAAACCATCTTGCCTTCTTCAAGCACCATAACACCGTGTTGTTATGTTGGGAGCGCTCCTTCCTGGAGTGTCTTATTTCTCTTATATACTAATCTGTATAGATAGTCGTGTATTACGTTGTGCATTGCGATTTTTACTTGTAGGCATAACACATAACGGCCTCATTTTATTGGCTGCTATTGACGGGCAATGGCTCATAATCGCAGGCGATAATCCTATACATTTTATATCAACGAACTGAATAATTGTGATGAAGAAAGAAAAACTGCTTGTAGGTTGGTGTGAAACACTATCCCTACCATGTCTTGGTATTGACGAAATTAACGCTAAAATTGATACCGGCGCCAGAACATCTTGCTTACACGCGTTCAAAGTAGAGAGCTTTTACAAGGAAGAGACACTTTGGGTTCGCTTTTGGCTACACCCAATTCAACACAACACGGAAGTAGAAGTCGTTTGCGAAGCTAAAGTTATTGATGAACGTGTAGTTCGTGACTCTGGTGGTCATGAAGAAAAACGCTATGTGATTGAAGCTCTCATGAGCCTCGGCGGACAAACTTGGCCAATCGAAATCACATTAAACAACCGCGAGAACATGGCTTTTCGCATGTTATTAGGTCGCACAGCGATGCATCACCGTATCCAAGTCGACCCTGTAGAATCGTTTCTAATCCCGTTTGAGGAAAATAAATAATGAAAATTGGTATTCTGTCACGCAACGCGAATCTTTATTCGACTCGTCGTCTGATCGAAGCGTGTGAAGTTCGAGGCCATGAAGTGAAAGTTGTTGATGCTCTTCGTTGTTACATGAATATCAATTCTCAGAAACCAGAAATTCACTTTAAGGGTGAAGAGCTATCTGGTTACGATGCTATTATTCCTCGTATCGGTGCATCAGTGACCTTTTACGGCACAGCTGTTCTACGCCAATTTGAAATGATGGGTGTATACCCTGTTAACGAATCGGTAGCGATTACTCGTTCTCGTGATAAATTGCGCTCAATGCAACTACTGTCTCGTCAAGGTATCGGTATGCCAATCACTGGCTTTGCAAGCAAACCAGATGATGTAAAAGATTTACTTGAAATGGTTGGCGGTGCGCCAGTTGTTATCAAACTACTTGAGGGAACTCAAGGTATTGGTGTTGTATTAGCAGAAACTCGCAAAGCGGCAGAAAGCGTAGTGGAAGCTTTTATGGGCTTAAAAGCCAATATTATGGTACAAGAATTCATTAAAGAAGCGGGTGGTGCGGATATCCGCTGTTTCGTTCTTGGTGATAAAGTGATTGCAGCAATGAAACGTCAGGGTGCTGAGGGCGAGTTTCGCTCTAACCTACACCGTGGTGGTAGTGCTTCACTTATTAAAATCACACCTGAAGAACGCCGCACTGCGGTTGCTGCTGCGAAAATAATGGGTCTAAATGTGGCTGGGGTCGATCTACTTCGTTCTGACCGTGGTCCATTAGTCATGGAAGTAAACTCATCTCCAGGTCTGGAA
Organism: Vibrio sinensis; assembly: GCF_003605645.1. GTDB lineage: Bacteria > Pseudomonadota > Gammaproteobacteria > Enterobacterales > Vibrionaceae > Vibrio > Vibrio sinensis. Next base: position 164,625 of record NZ_QVMU01000007.1, read on the forward strand.
GGTATTGAGGCCGCAACTGGTAAAGACATTGCTGGAATGATTGTCGAATTTATTGAGAAAAATGCGGCAAGCAAAAGGACTAAAACTCGTGGCAAAGGCTAAAAAGAATAGCGTTTTTGAGTTTCTTGGCGAATCTATCGCTCCAGGGGAACGTAAGGTTATTGAGTTAGAAGCTGCAAAGCTTTATACCCACTCACCATTATCGATCCCTGTTGAAATCATCAATGGTACGCAAGCAGGACCAATTTTAATGGTCAATGCTGCAATCCATGGTGATGAACTCAATGGTGTTGAAATTGTACGTCAACTGATCAACACCATTGATGCAAAAAAACTGAAAGGTACGCTAATTGCTGTACCTATCGTTAACGTTTTTGGTTTTATTCACAAATCACGCTACTTACCAGATCGTCGCGACTTAAACCGTTGCTTCCCTGGCAGTGATAAAGGCTCCCTTGCTTCACGCATGGCGAATACTTTCTTTTCACAAGTAGCAAAACGCTGTGATTACATATTAGATTTGCATACTGGTGCGATTCACCGTACCAACTTACCGCAAATCCGCGCAGACCTTAGCAATGAAGAAACATTACGCATTGCTAAAGCATTCGCAACGCCTGTAATCGTTGATGCTCCACTTCGTGATGGCTCATTACGCAGTGAAGCAGAACGATTAGGTATTCCTGTACTAACTTATGAAGCAGGTGAAGCACTACGCTTTGAACCTATTTGTATTAACGCAGGCTATATTGGTGTTCAACGTGTAATGCAAGCAATCGGTATGCTAAGAGCAAGCCGTAAAAAACTTTTAACGCCTGTGATTGCAAAATCAACAAGTTGGCTAAGAGCAGAAAGCGATGGCATTTTGCGCACTTTAGTGACCTTGGGCGAGAAAGTTGAAAAAGGCCAAACTCTTGCTTACATCAGTGCCCCTCTTGGACACGATGAAATCGAGTTAAAAGCGACAAAAGGCGGGATAGTGATTGGTCAACAAACACTTCCACTCGTTAACGAAGGTGATGCAATTTTCCACCTAGCTTACTTTACCGAAGATGATGATGAAGTAGAACAAGCTGTAGAAGACTTCATTGAAGATGTCGCAGATTATGATTTAGAGCCTCTTACAACAGGTCAAATCAATACTCCATCTTAGTCATACTAAAAAGCCCTTGAATTTATCAAGGGCTTTTTTTATATCCATTGTCCCGTCCTGAAATGTGTTTACACATTGAGGACGAATTATGAATAAGCACTCAGCCCCTAAATGTGGGTGCACATTTAGGGCTGGGTACTTCAATAACTATACATACTTAACCAAATGAGGCCCAAATTACCGTCGCAACCAATAGTGGGCATACAAACTTAACGTATACCGGCCATACACGACCAAACCAACCTAAAGAAAACTCTGGATAACCTTGTTCAAGCTCCTGAAGTTTACTATGACGGCTCCATACCCAACCACCAAATAGACAGAACAACAATGCTGCAATTGGTTGTAGGTACTGAGTAGCAACCATCGCGACTAAGCCAAACATCGAGTTAAAGTTAAATACGATTACGATACTAAATGCGGCTATCAGGCTACCTAGCACCCAGCTTGTTGGGGTTCGTTTAGTATTAAAACGTTCACCTACCAAAGAAACTGAACACTCCAACATCGAAATCGATGACGTTAAGGCCGCAATCGTCAGCAAGGCAAAGAACACAATCGAAAATATCTGCCCTAACATACCAAGGCTATCAAACATCAGTGGCAATACGGTGAACACAAGCGTGTCTGAACTCAACAATGAACCATCTTCAGCATAGATTTGAACGCCCTTTTGCATTGCGACAAACATCGCTGGCATCACGACCAACCCGGCAATAAAGGCAACGGCTGTATCCACCAAAGTAACGTTCATCGCCATCTTAGGTAGGTTCTCTTTCTTACTTAAGTAAGATCCATAGATAAGCATTGAGCAACCACCAATAGTCAAAGAAAAGAAACCTTGCCCCATTGCAGCCAAAATCAGTTTGCGGTCGAATACTTTCTCAAAATCAGGAACAAGATAGTGCTTTAACCCCTCGACAGCGCCGGCTTGAGTCATGATGTACACAAACAACAAACCAAATAACACGAATAATGCAGGCATGAGTCGAGTTGACCATTTTTCGATACCCTGCTTAACGCCACCTTGTACGATTAAAATCGTCAGAACATAAAAAACTAAAGTGCCAAATAAATTACGCGCAACGCTAAAACCTTTAAACCAATCTGCAGCACTCGCAAAACCAAACAGCTCCGAAATACCACCAAACATAAAGCAAATAATCCAGCCACCGACAATGCTATAAAAAGCAAGTACAGCACTTGGAACGCTCAACCCAATCCAGCCGACAATACTACCAACACGCTTTCCTAACGGATTAACGGTGAGTGAACGCATACTATCAACAGGGTTTGCTTGCCCATGTCGACCAATGGCCATTTCAACCACCAGCATTGGATAAGCCACCACAAAGATCATGATCAAGTACACAAGTAAAAATGCGCCACCACCATTGCTCGCCGCTTGTGTTGGGAAACCCCATATATTACCTAGCCCTACCGCTGCACCTGCAGCGGCAAGAATGAATCCGAGTCTCGAGCTAAACAGCTCTCGTGTTTGAGATGTTTCTACCTGTGCCATACCACTCAACTTGCACTTATGAACTAGCCAGCTAGTACAATAATTCAGTTATATAATAAAAACAACCAATCATTACTACCAAAAACTAATTGATATGAAAATAACAATAAAAGCGGCTAAAATTTAACCCAATTACAGAACTAAAACCCACACAGACCATTTAATAACTTCATTCACTTTTAATAAGACAACAAAAAGGGACGCATTAGCGTCCCTTGAAATCTAAACTAGCCGTTTGAATCACAATTTTAGATAGTGAAAATTTGGTAATCTTTCAACTGTGGAATTTTTTTGTGAAGCTCTTGCTCCTGCTCTGCCATATCATCTAACGATTCACAGAACTCTTCACTTTGAACTTCGACATCTTGCGCATGTTCAGCAAGACGCTTTGCTACGCGCTCTTTCAACTCAGTCATGCTTTCAGCCATAGCAGTAAGGTTAAGCCCACCCTCAGCTTTCATCTTCGCTGACATGGCATTAAACGCACTAGAGATAAACTCTTCGTTAAATATCTCTTTTGCTTTATCAAAATCAGCAGCCCATGACTCGGTCAAAGATTGAAAACTTTCAGCAGGTAAAACCAAATCGCCATTCTTGTAGTATCGAGACTCAATATCAGCATAAAATTGGTGCAGTTTCTCTTTAACACCATCAAACGCCTCTGGAGCATCGAAACTTTCACTAACATCATCGATGATCTCGTTAGCTAGCTCTAGACCATCATTAGCGATCTTTTTCGCTCTTGGTAAGTAGCTGTTTAAAGCTTCTCTATAGTCTTCAATCGCCGCTTTCTGATCGCTATCAAGCTCGACAATATCACCATGAATCATCAAATTATTATTTTCATCAACGACCGCCGTTTCCCCACTTGCTTGATGAATCTCCAATCGCTGACCATCTAAATGGATTTCATTTTTGATATCAATTTTGCATTGAGCAGCCATCAATTGACCACTCATAAACAAAGGAATAATCGCTAATATTGCTTTCATGACTTTCTCTTTAATCTACGTAAACGATGACTCATACAAGTATACCAAGTTAAGCGTGAATTAGGGATGAACCACTCGAATCACTCAATGCTATCAACTTCATAATAGAACTCTGTGGTGCCAATCTTATAACTGACATCATCCCCAACTTGTTTATTTTTTAACGCGGTACCTAAAGGAGACTGAAACGTAATGACACTAATTATCTGTTGCTGATAATTGATCGTTAAACCACCTGAACAAGGGCTGATAAATAACCACTTCAGTTCCCCACTTTCAGCGATTAAACTCACCAAAGATCCAACTCGAACATACTCACAATCATTAGCCAGCACGATACGTTTAGCCGCTTGAATTTCTTGCTCACACTCTTGAGCACGCATTGCCTGCCCATGTGCCAAGTACGCAGCCTCAAGCGCCAATGTATCGTACTTGTTCTCAGGGACGGTTTCTTCATCTGTCGCCGCAGCAATCGCACTTTGTGTCGAAGCGAGAGCGACACGGTGTTTATTCTCTAATTGCTCTATAAATAGAGCGAGGATCTGATTCTTATTCATCTATTCAAAAAAACTCAATTGTCTCGCTTGCTCTTCAGGCTTGAGCATAACACTAACCCCTAGCAAACGTATCTCCCTTCCTTGTTGACGCTTCAATATATCGACCAATAACTGACGAAAATAGGCGAGATCAAGCTGTGGCTGAATATGTTCAATCGTGGTTTGCTGAAAATCTGCGAATTTGATCTTAATTCCCTGTTTAATAATTTGTTTACTGGGTGATGCACGTTCTAAGCGTATCTCTAATTCAGGGAATAGCCTATTTTCAATCACTTGCCAGCATTCATCAAAAGTCACAATATTCTCACTGAATGTTCGCTCTACACCTACCGATTTACGCTCACGCTCAACAATAACGTCGCGATTATCAATTCCTTGGCTCTTTTTCCATAGTGATGCTCCCAACCGACCAAAACGACGTAATAATTCACGATAATCACTGCGTTTAATATCTTCACACAGATATAAGCCCGCTTGATGCAACTTTTCCAAGCTCACTTTCCCCACTCCGGGAATTTTTTCTAACGGTAATTTGTCGACCACTTCTTGTACCTTTTCTGGAGGTACAACAAACTGTCCATTGGGTTTATTGATGTCTGAGGCGACTTTAGCCAAAAATTTAATTGGGGCGACACCAGCCGACGCTGTCAGGTTCAACTCTTGATAAATATCACGTCGAATCGCTTCGGCAATTAATGTAGCAGAACCATGACAAAGTTTAGAATCACTTACATCTAGAAAAGCTTCGTCTAAAGATAGCGGTTCAATCACGCTTGTATAGCGCTCAAAAATAGCCCGTATTTGTAAAGATACCTGCTTATAGACATGCATTCTTCCCGGAACTACTAGTAACTTAGGACACAATTGCAACGCTCTTGATGTTGGCATGGCACTACGTACACCAAATTTGCGCGCTTCGTAGTTACAAGTGCTGATCACTCCGCGTTGTTTTTCATGTCCACCAACAGCCAATGGAACACCACGATAGCTGGGGTTATCGCGCATTTCGACGGCCGCGTAAAAACAATCCATATCGACATGAATAATTTTTTTGACGTGTTCTTCCATTGTTGTTGCTATGTATACTGTTTAAAAAAACAGTATAGCCGTTAATCAATATTTAAGAAATAGTCTTCGTCTTTGTCACGATTTTGAGAAATATTCTAGAGTTATGTTTCTATTTGATTACTATGAACAAAAAGGACAGTAACAACTAGGGACAAATATTCGTGAGCAATCGAATTTTAGTGGTAGAAGATAGCCGCGCGTTCAGAAATTACCTGCAACAACAACTGACACAAGCTGGATTTGAAGTTTTAACTGCAGAATCATTTACTCAAGCAAAGCAAATCCTCGATACACAACAAGATCTGTTATGTGCAGTCTTAGATTATTGCCTTCCAGATGCTGAAAATGGCGAAGTGATTGATCTTGTTCTCTCTCATCAACACAGAGTCATTGTACTGACTGCAATGTTTCAAGAAGATATTCGAGAGAAAGTAATTGCGAAAGGCGTTCTCGATTATATTCTGAAAGATAGCAAAGCCTCCGTTTCGTATCTATTGGCACTTCTAACTCGACTGACCAATAATCAACAACATAAGTGTTTAGTCGTTGATGACTCGGTGACGATTAGAAATCTAGTTACTCAATTACTGGATCAACAATACATCGCAACATTACAGGCAGAAGATGGTGAACAAGCACTGACTATCTTAGAAAAAAATCCAGATATTACGTTAGTGATCACTGACCATGATATGCCAAATAAAGATGGCATTAACATGATACGCGACATACGACAAAGCCAAAATAAAAACCAACTAGCGATACTTGGTTTGTCAGGCAGCGATGACCACACCATGACGGCGCGCTTTCTTAAAGCAGGAGCAAATGACTTTCTATATAAGCCATTTAACCAAGAGGAATTTTTCTGTCGAGTGCATCAACTCCTCGATATGAAAGAAGCCACTGATGCTTTATATAAGATGGCGAACGAGGATGCATTAACTGGGCTTTGGAATCGTCGCTTTCTATTCAATCAACCCTGTGGAGGATGTTCGCAGCGTCATGTCGCTATGCTGGATATTGATTTTTTCAAGCAAGTTAATGATACCTATGGTCATGATGGCGGGGATGCAGCGTTAGTGATGATCGCCAACATTCTTAAGATCTATTTCCCCGATGATGTCGTCGCACGATTTGGCGGAGAGGAGTTCTGTATACAGGTTTGTGGTGATTTAAATGAATTTATTACCCGTTTAGAACACATGCGTGAACGGGTCGAAAAAACACCGACTCAATATAAAGAGCAGCAAATTAAACTGACTGTCAGCATCGGTGTTTCAAATAAGATGGGGACGCTTTCGCAACAAATCAAAATCGCAGATGATCATTTATACCAAGCTAAAGCCAACGGACGAAATCAAACCGTAATACAATAATGTTCATTGCCTAGTTGTAATAAAAAACCCGACAATGCCGGGTTTTTACATGATGGAGCCATCTGCGATCAATTAAGCAATACGATCTTTTTCCCAAGCCGCCAATTTCTCAGCGCGAGCTGCTGCGCGAGCTTCACGCTTCTTACGAGCATCACATGGCTCTGGACAGTTACAAACTTTCTCGATTCCCACCGCACCTAAACCGCCACAGCTACCTTTTACTACTTTCTTTTGGAATATGTAGCCAACAGCCATTGCAGCAATCACTGCCATGAAAACCCCAAAAGTGATCAGAAATGTATTCATATTGATGCGCTCACTTAACTCGTTATTTGTTTATGAAAGGCTTGTACGCTTCAGAAGCCAGTTCTTTGAAACCATCCTCTGTTTTCACAATCATGAAAACAGCAATATTGTTATCATTGGCGATCTTCATACCACGTTCTTCACCAAGAACCATCAAGCCAGTTGCTAGACCGTCGGCCGTCATCGATGACTTATTAAGTACCGTTACTGACACCACTTTATGGTTAATTGGCTTACCTGTTTTTGGATCAATAATATGTGAGTATCGCACACCATTGCTCTCAAAGTAATTGCGATAATCGCCACTCGTCGCCACAGCCATGTCGCCAGGTTCGATGATCTCTTGAATACTACGCTCGTTTACCGTTGGTTTTTCAATCGCGATACGCCAAGCAATCCCCTCTCGGTTCAGACCTTTAAGTCGCATCTCTCCGCCAACTTCAACCATATAATTCTTGATACCTTGCGCCTGTAAGTAATCGGCGACAACGTCGACACCCCATCCCTTGGCAATAGTAGAAAGATCAACATATAAATTTGGAATATCTTTACTCAGCTTATTACCATCAATAGACAAATGATGAATACCAACATTGGCCTTACGCGCCGCAAGCTCTTGATCACTCGGCACAATATCCGGACGAGCTTCAGGGCCAAATCCCCATAAGTTAACAAGTGGACCTACGGTCACATCAAGTGCACCTAAAGTTAGACCGTTCAAGCGCATAGCTTCTTTCACTACCGTTGCCGTTTGAGGGGATACTTCAAATGGTTCACTCGTTTGATGCTGGTTGAAACGACTCAGTTCTGAATCTTTACGATAAGTCGACATCTGATCATTCACTTCTTCAAGTAAGCGATCGATTTCGGTCTGCAGAACCTCTGGCGTTGGTATACCCTCTTGTTCGATATACTTAATATTGTAAGTCGTCCCCATAGTAGGGCCACTCAAATGAATCTGCTCAGCAGGTTTATCACAACCTGCAAGTACTAATAGAGAAGCAAATACAACAAGCCACTTTTTCACTCGTTTACCCCTAATCCTGCACTAGAAAATATAAGGAAGCTGTTATTGAAAGGCACTGCTAAAAGATCCAGTTGCTATTCATCAGCTCTCTTATATTCACTAATTAAAAAAAAGAATGGCTAGCTCAAGAGCCAGCCATGTATCTATTTATCGTAAACCTAAATTTCGAATGATTTGTTGCTGTGGCTAGGCAGTAGTGCCAATTTATCGCTATGAGCATAGATAACTATGTGATTAGCGAAAATTGACACTATTAACAACACCATGGCTTCAAATCAAAAGAAATTAGCCACCGAAGTCATCTAGAAGAATATTCTCATCTTCTACACCTAGATCTTTCAGCATGCCGATAACAGCCGCGTTCATCATAGGTGGACCACACATGTAGTATTCACAATCTTCTGGCGCTTCATGATCACGTAAGTAGTTCTCATAAAGAACATTGTGAATAAAGCCTGTGTAACCATCCCAGTTATCTTCTGGCATAGGGTCAGACAGTGCACAGTGCCATACAAAGTTTTCATTCGCTGCTGCTAAGCCATCGAAATCTTCCACGTAGAACATTTCACGCTTAGAACGCGCACCATACCAGTAAGACATTTTACGCTTAGATTTAAGACGTAAAAGTTGGTCGAAGATATGTGAACGCATTGGCGCCATACCAGCACCACCACCGATGAAGACCATTTCATTATCAGTATCTTTCGCGAAGAACTCACCAAATGGACCAGAAATAGTACACTTGTCGCCTTCTTTAAGAGACCAAATATAAGATGACATCACACCAGGAGCTACATCTGGGTTATTTGGCGGCGGAGTCGCGATACGTACGTTTAGCTTGATGATGCCTTTCTCTTCTGGGTATGAAGCCATAGAGTAAGCACGAATCGAATGCTCTTTAACGATTGACTCGTAACGGAACAAGTTAAACTTATCCCAATCACCACGATATTCTTCAGGAATATCGTAATCAGCGTATTTCACGTGATGTGGTTCAGCTTCGATTTGAATGTAACCACCAGCGCGGAACGGTACTTCTTCACCATCAGGGATAGCCAGAGCCAACTCTTTGATAAAAGTCGCTTCGTTGTTATTCGAGATAACTGTACATTCCCACTTTTTAACACCAAAGATTTCTTCTGGAAGCTCGATTTCCATGTCTGTTTTCACAGCCACTTGACAAGCTAGACGCTCACCTTCACGTGCTTCACCTTTTGTGATGTGATCGCGTTCTGTTGGTAGGATATCACCGCCACCAGATTTAACTTTCACACGACACTGACCACAAGAGCCACCGCCACCACATGCTGATGATACAAAAATACCTTTAGCAGCCATTGCGCTAAGTAGTTTGTCACCTGGAGAAGTGATAAAACTCTTCTCTGGGTCACCATTAACTGAAATAGTAACGTCACCTGTAGGTACCAGTTTTGATTTAGCGAATAAAATCACTAAAACCAAAGCAAGTAAAATAATGGTAAACATCGCTACACCAAGAATAATGCTTTGCATTTGTTATTCCTTATTTATGGGTGCTTACCCTACAGTTGAACACCAGAGAAAGACATAAAGCCTAACGCCATCAAACCAACCGTGATAAAGGTAATACCTAGACCACGTAGACCTGGGGGTACGTCAGAGTACTTCATCTTCTCGCGGATACCTGCTAGAGCGACAATCGCTAGCATCCAACCTACACCAGAACCAAAGCCATATACGATTGACTCAGCAAAGTTGTAGTCACGCTGTACCATGAAAGATACACCACCAAAGATCGCACAGTTAACTGTGATCAACGGTAGGAAGATACCTAACGCGTTGTACAATGGTGGGAAGAAGCGATCGAGGATCATTTCTAGAATTTGTACTAATGCGGCAATTACACCAATAAAAGTGATGAAGTTTAGGAAGCTAAGATCCACACCTTCAACTAACGCATTATCTCTCAACACAAGGTTGTAAACTAGGTTGTTCACTGGTACAGCAATTGTCAAAACAACAACAACCGCAACACCAAGACCAAAAGATGTCTTAACTTTCTTAGACACAGCTAGGAAAGTACACATACCTAGGAAGAAAGACAAAGCCATGTTTTCGATGAAAATCGATTTAACTAACAGACTAATGTATTGTTCCATGACGTCCTTACTCCTTCGCTTCTACTTGTTCTGGTTTCAAAATACGGATAGCCCAAATCATGAAGCCGATCAGGAAGAATGCAGATGGTGCTAGTAGCATTAGGCCGTTTGGTTGATACCAACCACCATTGCTCACCAAAGGTAATACTTCCAAGCCAAATAGCTTGCCAGAACCAAATAGTTCACGGAAGAAAGCCACTGTAATCAGTACGAAACCATAACCTAAACCATTACCGATACCGTCAATAAACGATGGCAGTGGCGCAGACTTCATAGCAAACGCTTCAGCACGACCCATTACGATACAGTTTGTAATGATAAGACCTACGAATACAGATAGCTGTTTAGAGATATCGTATAGGTAAGCTTTTAGCACTTGGTCTACCACGATTACCAATGACGCAATAATCGCCATCTGAACGATGATACGTACACTGTTAGGAATGTGATTACGGATAAGAGATACAGAGAAGTTAGACAATGCTGTTACAAAAGTAACCGCTAACGTCATAACAAATGCTGTCTCAAGTTTGGTTGTTACTGCAAGAGCAGAACATACACCAAGAACCTGTAGCGCGATCGGGTTGTTATCCAACACCGGCGCCATAATGCTCTTTTTAATGTTTTGTACACTGGCCATTAATTCAGACCTCCGTCACGAACTTTTGCTAGGAATGGACCAAAGCCCAAATCACCTAACCAGAAGTCGAATGTACCCTGAACACCATTGCCCGTTAATGTTGCGCCTGAAAGACCATCAACACCGTGCTCAGAACCTGCAGGAGCGCCACCTTTAACAATCTTGATTGCTGGCTTGTGGTTCTCGTCGAAAAGTTTCTTTCCAACAAACTGCTCACGCCATACTGGGTTTTCAATCTCACCACCAAGTCCAGGAGTTTCACCTTGCTCGTAGTAAGTTAGACCAGAGATAGTGTTACCATCAGTTTCAACAGCAACAAACGCGTACATCATTGACCAAAGGCCAGTACCATGCACAGGAATAATTACTTTTGAAATGCCTTTGTCGCTTTTCACTAGGTATACAATACCTGTGTCTGCGCGACGAAAGATCTTCGCTTTATCTTCTTCTGGTGTCAGAGAGATAGATTCAGCAGGATCTTTAGATGCTAGGCGCTGATTGTAATTTGCCGCAGTAGAGCCATCTTCCGCTTTTTCAACAAAATCACCTGTTTTAAAGTCAACAAGTCGAGGTTCGATTGTCTCTTTAAACAACTCAGGGATGTTGCCTGATAGTGGGATGCCTGCTACTTCTAAGATTTTTGTTTGCTTATCTAGAGCGGCATTTGCTACTTGCTTGTCACGCAAGCCAACAGCTGCTGTTGATACGATGATTGAGCACACTAGGCTCAATGCGATAACAACAAACAGCGTCTTTTTAATGCTATCGTTATTACTTGCCATAGCGCGCTAGTCTCCGCTTAATGTTCTTCTCAACAACCACATGGTCGAACAAAGGTGCAAATAGGTTCGCAAATAGAATCGCCAGCATCATACCTTCTGGGTATGCCGGGTTCACAACACGAATCATTACACACATGGCACCAATAAGGATGCCGTACCACCACTTACCACTATCGGTAAATGAAGCTGATACAGGATCAGTTGCCATAAAGAACATACCGAATGCAAAACCACCTAAAACAAGGTGCCAGTGCCATGGCATGCTGAACATTGGGTTGGTATCAGAGCCGATCACGTTGAACAAGGTCGATACTGCAATCATACCGATCATTACACCCGCAATGATTCTCCATGATGCAATTCGCATGTAAACAATCATCGCTGCGCCGATAATCAGTGCTAGTGTTGATACTTCACCAATTGAGCCCGGAATATTACCGATGAATGCATCCATCCAAGTAATCGGAGCGCCAGTGATTGTATTTACTAGTGCACTATCACCACCTTGAGCCCATTGGCTAAGAGCCGTTGCGCCAGAGAAGCCATCTGCTGCAGTCCATACAACGTCACCCGAGATTTGAGCTGGGTAAGCGAAGAATAGGAAAGCACGGCCTGCTAGTGCTGGGTTTAAGAAGTTACGGCCTGTACCACCAAAGATCTCTTTCGCTACAACAACACCAAAAGTAATACCTAATGCTGCTTGCCACAATGGAAGAGTTGGCGGAACGATAAGTGCAAATAAGATAGAAGTAACAAAGAAACCTTCGTTAACTTCATGCTTACGCACCATACAGAACAATACTTCCCAGAAACCACCAACGAGGAATACCGTTGCGTAGATAGGTAGGAAATAGGTTGCACCCAATAGCATCTTACTGCCAACGCCCGCTTCAACACCCATGGTGCCGCCGAACATTTCAGTTAGCCAGTAATGCCAGTTGCCTGCAACAACGGCTGCTAGTTGTTCACCAGCATACATATGGTTTAGAGCAGCGATCGCTTGACCACCTGCGTTGTACATACCCCAGAACATAGCTGGGAATACCGCAAACCAAACCATGATCATGATACGTTTTAAGTCAACGGCATCACGAACGTGCGAGCTTTTTTTAGTCACTAGACCTGGTGTATAGAAAAGAGTCGCTGCAGCTTCATAAAGCGCAAACCACTTCTCATGTTTACCACCTGGTTCAAAATGATGCTCGATATCCTCAAGGAACTTTTTAAGCATGGATTACCCTTCCTTCACAATTGTATCTAAGCATTCACGAAGCAGTTGACCGTATTCGTATTTGCCTGGGCATACAAAGGTACATAATGCGAGATCTTCTTCATCTAGCTCAAGCGCACCCAACGCTTGCGCGCTGTCTGTATCACCTGCACATAGATCGCGAAGCAGCAATGTTGGTTCCATATCTAATGGCATTACACGTTCGTAGTTGCCAATTGGAACCATTGCACGATCACTGCCGTTTGTCGTCGTTGTCATATTAAACAACTGACCTTTGAAGACATGGCTAAGGAAAGAGCGCGTAACAGAGAACTTGTTCTTACCAGGTACTGCCCAGCCGAACAATTCTTTCTCACGACCTTCACGCAATACTGAAACTTGAACGTGGTAACGGCCCAAGTAAGCATGAGGTCCAGATGCTTGCACACCTGACAATACTGATCCTGAAATGACACGGACTTCACCAGGCATCAATTCACTATCGGTTACTTCATCTAAGTTAGCACCTATTACAGTGCGAATTAGACGTGGGTTATTAACTACTGGGCCAGCCAGAGAAATAACTCGATCAGTATAAAGTTCACCAGTAAGGAAAAGTTGACCAACGGCGATAACGTCTTGATAGTTGATGCTCCAAGCCACATTTTCTGCATTTACTGGGTATAAGAAATGCATGTGGGTTCCAGCAAGACCTGCTGGGTGAGGGCCATCAAACACATGCTCTTCAACATTTGACTGAGAAGAACGTGGAAGACTTGTACCAGATTTACAAACGTAAACCTTATTTTCTGTCAGGGCTGAAAGGATATCTAAACCAGCGACAAAAGCTTCACCTTGTTCGTTAATAACTAACTCAGGCTTAGCTGCCAATGGATTAGTATCCATCGCAGTAACAAAAATTGCCTGTGTAGAAGATGAAACGGCTGGAACCTTGCTGAACGGTCGAGTACGTAAAGCGGTCCAAAGGCCTGATTCAATTAGTTGAGTCTTGATCACTTCACGATCTAGATTTGCTAATTGGGCTGCTTCAAACTTATCGAATGTCACCTGCTCATCACCTGACACTTCAATCACTACAGATTGAAGTACACGCTTTGCGCCACGGTTAATTTCGATCACTTTACCGGCTGCTGGTGAAGTAAATTTCACACCTAGATTCTTTTTATCTTCAAAAAGAATCTGAGCTTTTTTCACTTCATCGCCAACGCGAACATGCATCGTAGGACGCATGCCAACGTACTCTTCGCCAAGCAAGGCGACTTTTTTGATGGACTTACCATCATTAATCACCTGGGTAGGAGTTCCTGCGATAGGAAGGTCCAAACCCTTCTTTATTGTAATCATACGCACTTGCACTACTTTATCGGGAAAAAGATTCTATGATTGCGTAACTTTTAGACACGACATTTGTGTCCGGTTTCAGCGCCATTGCACGCCAAAATCGCAACATCCTATTAAAGCTTTTGTCACAAACAAAAGCAGAATTTATCAGGGGCAATAGTCTATCATCATTTGGGAACGTGATGCCATGATCAAACTAAGTGATAGCGTGATTAATTGCGGGTTATCGTGCTTAAATGGCTAAATAATAGTCATAACTTTGAGCTATAGCACAATCACATCGTCGCAAAAATAATGCCCCCTCCATCTCTCTTCACATCATGAAATATTTCATTTTATTTAGTCATATTTGCAGATTTGTTTCTATGTTGTTACGCAGACTTTTGCACATCAAGAGAAAAAAGGCAGTGATAGTTGCCCTTTTTTTACATTTATTTGCCGCCGCCTAAACACATTGGGCTATCAGGAGCGCTATTGTTTTGCTGCTGCCATTCATCCAAGGTATAGGTATGAATTGAAAGAGCATGAATATGATTGGCAAGTTCTTCAGATAGAAGTTGATTTACGCTACGATGGCGAGCTATTAAACGTTGATTTATAAATTGGTCGCTAACGATAATCACTTTAAAGTGACTTTCTGAACCCGCTGGTACATTGTGCATATAACTTTCATTAATGACACTAAGAAAGCCTGGGGTGAACTGTTGTTGAAGTTTCGATTCAATCACATCTTGTAACATCATATTCCACCTAATGATTAAGTATGAAAGAGGCTGAGCTCGAATATTTCGGCATATTAGCTCTCTAGAATAAAAAGCTAAAGGTTTTAGTTTCCACATTTGTCGCCATCTGCGACAATTTCAGCATAATACTCACACTGAACGTTCCATTTATGAAAACTGATCTTACTTTACATGATCGCACATTAATTCTGCATAGATTTCCGAAAAGAAACAGCGAAACTCTACAAGCGTGGGACGCCGGCGACGAATATATCATCAATTATGTGGAAGAACTCGGCTTTACAGAGCATAAACACATTTTGATACTCAACGACAACTTTGGCGCTCTAAGTTGTTGGTTTTCTGCACAGCACAAAGTGACCATGATGAGTGATTCTTTTATTGCTCAAACTGGCACACGTGCGAACTTAGCAAGCAACCAATGCAATGATATTTCATTTATGACAACAATGGATGAAATACCCTCTGATATTGATTTGGTTATCATGCAGATTCCTAAAAGTAACCGCCACTTAACTTGGCAGTTGAGTCGACTACGTGCAGCCCTTGATTCAAATATTTTAATTGTTTCGGTCAATAAAGCAAAAGACATCCATACATCGACACTCAAACTGTTTGAAAAATATCTAGGTCAAACGAAGACCTCTCTTGCATGGCGTAAGCACCGACTCGTATTTTCTAATGCCAACAGCGCGCAAATCATCCCCATTGATCCAATAACACGTTGGGATGTCGATGGAGAAAACTTTGCTCTCAATAATTATCCGAATGTTTATTCTGGTGAAAGTCTAGATCTTGGCGCTCGTTTTATGTTGCCAAATTTACCTCGAAAAGAGGGAATCAAACACATCATAGATCTAGGTTGTGGCAATGGTGTTCTCTCTTGCAGAATGGGTCAACTCAACCCAACAGCAAAGTTCACCTGTGTTGATGAAAGTTTTATGGCTGTCGAATCTGCGCGCCAGAACCTCATTGAAGTTCTTGGCACCGACCGAGAAATCAACTGCGTCGCTAATAATTGCCTAGATGGCTTCATGGCGAGCAGTGCTGACTTAATTATGTGCAATCCGCCATTCCACCAGCAACAAGCGATTACCGATCACATTGCGTGGCAAATGT
The DNA here is from genome assembly GCF_003605645.1 of Vibrio sinensis. Classification (GTDB taxonomy): domain Bacteria; phylum Pseudomonadota; class Gammaproteobacteria; order Enterobacterales; family Vibrionaceae; genus Vibrio; species Vibrio sinensis. The sequence goes on from NZ_QVMU01000007.1 coordinate 180,620, forward strand.
TCTGTGATGCAAAGCATGTTCTTAGCAGTGGTGGTCAATTATTAGTTATCGGTAATCGTCACCTCGGCTACGATGCTAAATTAGCGAGACTTTTTGGCAACGCGAAAGTAAAAACGGTCGCATCAAATAATAAATTTGTTATTTTACAAGCCACTAAATAAATACTCATATTCAAACTCGCTTCACGAGTAACGATAATAAGGAAACGACAATGAGAAAATTGGTTCTAGCCGCGTCAATGGTATTACTCACAGCTTGTGCCGCGCCTCAGCAAGAGCAAATCAATTTCATGCCAAAAGCTGCATTAAGCAGTAGTGATTTGGTAAAAGGCAGCACTTTCACACTGAGTAGCAAAGATGTACGCGCTTCCCAATATGTTGCATTAGTCGATAGTGGTCGTTCAAATATCGAACCGATCCACTCTAAGCAAAATGTTCGCATTGCGATTGAAAACGCTCTAGCTGCTCAACTTGAATCACAAGGTTTCCGCAATTCTTTAGACAGCGATAACTCTGTTGCTATAGAAATTCAAGAGACGCTAGTTTCAGTGAAACATTCGGTAATGGAAAATGAAATGAATGCGACGGTTATTCTTGAATTAACCGCTGAAAATTCTCAAGGCAAATTGGTAAAAACCTATACTGGTACAGCAAAACGCACTGGTGCATTGAGTGCTTCAAATGAAGAAATTGCTGTCGTATTGAATGATGTGACAAACCTTGTCCTGACAGAAATCTCAAATGACCGTGAGCTGAAAAATTATATGCAGGAGCGATTCTAATGTGGAAATATGCCCTAGCATCTCTGTCACTAGTTAGTAGCCTTGCTTTTGCAGGGCCAAAAGTCGAAGTCGAAACCACACTGGGTGCTTTTACCATTGAACTCAATGAAGAGAAAGCGCCAGTGACTGTCGCTAACTTTTTAAAGTACGTCAACGATGGTAGCTACGTCGGTACGCAATTTCACCGTGTTATTCCTGGTTTTATGGCTCAGGGTGGCGGCTTTGATGAAAAAATGAATACGCTACCAACGTATTCTCCAATTAAAAATGAAGCCAATAATGGGCTTCAAAATAAAACTGCATCTATCGCAATGGCGCGCACCAACGATCCAAACTCAGCAACTCGTCAGTTTTTTATCAATCTAACCGACAATAACTTCTTGGATTATGGTCAACGCCCGCCTGGCTATGCTGTATTTGGTACAGTGACCGATGGCTTTGATGTCATTCAAAAGATGGCCAGTAAGCCGACTCACTCTTTGGGCCGCTATAATGATGTCCCTGTAGAGCCAATTATTATCACTCAAATTGCGGTTGTTAAATAACCTCTTATAGAGGCTCTAGCGTCTTTGGCTAGAGCCTTTTCAATTCTTGCTTAATTCTCTAAGTTAGAAACACAACATCACCAAAAACAAGGAATAGTCTATGTCCCACGCGTCTATCTCATGGTTAGATACGGTTCGGAGCTACTTCGACAAACGCCTGCTTTGGGTTTTTATGCTCGGTTGTTCGAGCGGTTTCCCTTGGGTTTTAATTGGCTCGAATATGTCAGGCTGGCTAAAAGATGCCGGTCTCACTCGCGCTGCTATCGGTTATTTTGGCAGTGTCTTTGCGGTATACGCAATTAACTTCCTGTGGGCTCCACTGGTTGATAGGGTCAAACTCCCTTTCTTACACGCTTGGGTCGGCCAACGTCGTAGTTGGATTCTGCTATGCCAATGCGTGATACTCATTTGTACATTGTTCATTGCCGGTGTCGATCCTGCCAAGAGTCTTATGCTCACATCAATGCTTGCTTTGATCATTGCGACGGCTTCCGCGACACAAGACATTGCCATTGATGCTTTTCGTATCGATACGTTCCCGAAATCACAAGCAAGTAAACTACCTCAAGCATCTGCAATGGCTGTCATTGGTTGGTGGACGGGATACTCACTTCCTGGATACTTTGCATTTGTGAACGCTGATTCCATTGGTTGGAATGGGGTTTATTACGGAATGGCCGTTGTTGTCGGTATATTAATTGCGTTTACTTTGTTGGTAAGAGAGCCTCAAACTCACCGAGAAGAGCTTCAATCGCAAGCTGAAAAGCGTCATAACGAGGTCGTTGGTAATAAAGTCGTTGCATGGTTGAGTGTGACGGTTATTGAACCATTCTTAGATTTCTTCAAACGTAACGGTGTCCAAGTGGCCGTAACGTTATTGCTATTTGTATTCTTATTCAAAATTGGTGAAGCATTCTTAGGCCGTATGTCGATCACTTTCTATAAAGAAATTGGATTTAGCAATGAACAGATTGGACATTATTCAAAACTTATCGGCTGGGGAGCAACGATGTTCTTCACTTTGCTCGGTAGTATGTTTAATGTGAAATTCGGAATTGTTAGAGGGCTGATGATTGGTGGTATAGCCATGGCGGCGAGCAACCTAATGTTTGCATGGATCGCGAAAGTAGGACCAAACGAAAACCTATTTTTAGCAACCATTATCGTTGATAACTTTACTACTGCATTTTCAACCGTAGCATTTGTATCATTCTTAACGATTCTAACTGGGCAAGCATTCTCAGCGACGCAATACGCGCTGCTTGCTTCACTGGGTAACTTTGGTCGAACGACATTAGCTTCATTCAGTGGTGAACTGGCTGATTACCTCAATGATTGGTCTACGTTTTTCATCATAACTGCAATCATGGTTGTACCAAGCCTAGTGATGCTGTATTCACTTCGTCATTACTTCACTGACTTGCTAGAAAAGCGACGAAATGATGATGCAAAACTGGATACATCAAACGAGTCCAATTAATCGTTATTGGTGTCATCTAGCTAGCAAAGCAACCTCATCACAAAAATGGCGCCTAGCGCCATTTTTTATATCCATGAGGAACTGAAGGCGTACCACTCACTCTTTTAGACCTAAAATCACGCAACCTGCTGCATTTAAATCTATCATTCACTAATTATGTTGATTATTTGACAAACTGCATAATCAATAAAACCGTTTGCGTAAACGATACCTGATACAAATTTTATGCAACTCTGCAAAAGTTCCGTAAATCTTACCTATTACTATCAATAATGTGATCGAGATCATTATTTTAATGATGCAGCATGACTCATTTCACTTTTAATTGAGATTTATATCGCTATCATTCATGTCGAAATTCAAAGCGGCGTGACAGCAGGTCACGACGCTTAATTATCCGAATTAAAACATAGAGAGTCCCACTATGCGTAAATCAATTCTAGCTCTTGGTGTTATGGCAGCAGCATCAGCTCCTGTTATGGCAGCTGATTACTCCGATGGCGTAAACAAGAATGACTACCAGTTCCTTCAGTTTAACCTAATGCATACCATCAATGAGAAACCAGGAAATACTGATCATACTTACCTAGAGATGGAATTTGGTGGTCGCTCTGGAATTTTCGACCTTTACGGTTATGTTGATGTATTCAACTTAACTGACGATGACAATAGTGATAAGTCAGGCTCTGACCGATTATTTGCTAAATTTGCGCCTCGTATGTCTCTAGACGCAGCAACTGGCTACGATTTATCTTTCGGCCCAGTTCAAGAGTTGTATATTGCTAACTACACTGTTATCGATGGTGGTGCTAAGTACCGCTACGAAACAACAGAAGTTGTTGATGGCAAAAATGTTGTAGCTGAAAAAGATCCTGGTTTCCAATCAATGATTGGTCTAGGTTCTGACGTAATGGTTCCGTGGTTCGGCAAAATGCAGTTCAACCTGTATGCAAACTACGATGTGAAGCAAAAAGATTGGAACGGTTACCAACTTTCAACTAACTGGTTCAAACCATTCTACTTCTTTGAAAATGGCTCATTCATCACTTACCAAGGTTACATCGATTACCAATTTGGTATGAAAGAAGAGTACAGCTCATCAAGCAACGGTGGTGCAATGTTCAACGGTATCTACTGGCACAATGACCAATTTGCTGTGGGTTACGGTTTGAAACTATATCATGACGTATACGGCATCAAAGATAGCGATGCATTCGAATCTTCAGGCGTAGGTCACTACTTCGCTGTAACGTACAAGTTCTAATAGCGCTTCTATATTAGACACAGACAAAAGGCACCTTAGGTGCCTTTTTTATTGGCTTTCTGTAAATCTAGCATTATCCTCATGGCAAATTTCTGAAATAAATAATAGCCATGAATATCGTAATACTCGGGCCGGGAGCCATTGGTTCATTGTGGGCGTATTCACTCCGTCAACAAGGACACAATGTGTCTTTGTGGAGCCACCACACTACACCTACCCTTTCTATCCAACTGGATAATCATTGTCAGCTCGATTTTAATAATCGTGATAACAGTGCCCTTGAGTGTGCCGATTTACTCTTGGTGACCTTAAAAGCGCCCAATGTTGAAGCTGCACTCATGCCACTGCGCTCATTCGTTCATTCAGATTGCATCATTACACTTATGCACAATGGTATGGGGACCGCAGAGCTTGTCGAACGATGTTTTCCACATAACCCACTTCTACTTGCTACCACAACTCATGGCGCTTACCGCCCTGAAAAAAATAAAGTGCTTCACACCGGTTTCGGCACAACACAAATTGGTGGGTATAATCTCTCCGGTCAACGATGCTCATTTGTGAAAGACGTTCTTGATAATGCGCTCAGCGATGTTTTTTGGAATGACGAAATCGAAACGGCACTCTGGAATAAACTCGCGATTAATTGTGCGATCAACCCGGTTACTGCCTTATATAATGTAAACAATGGCGCACTTGTTGAAGAACAATACCAACGTACTCTTAATGGTATTTCAAGTGAAGTTTGCAAGGTGATGAACGCAGAGGGAATCGATATTCAAACAGCACAATTAGATCAGACTATCAATCAAGTCATTCGTGCTACTGCGGCTAATTACTCTTCGATGCAGCAAGATATCGCCCACCGACGTCTGAGCGAAATTGACTTTATTACAGGTTATTTACTGAATCGAGCGGCGCATCATGGCATTGCGACCCCATGTAACCAAGAGCTTTACCAAGCAATTAAACACATTGAACAGAGCTGGAATTAAATGACAAAGAAAGTACTCGTACCCATCGCACCAGGTACTGAAGAAATGGAAGCGATAACTATCATCGACATCATGATTCGAGCTGGTTATGAGGTGCTGGTTGCTAGTGCCGACTACGATGGTCAGCTAACGATGAAAGGATCTCGCAAAATCACCTTAACGGCGGACTGTAAACTAGTCGACATTGCTGATGATGAATTTGACGCGATTCTATTACCTGGTGGTGTCGCGGGCGCTGAAAACTTTAGAGATAGTACAGTCTTGGTAGAGATAGTTCGTCAACAAATGTACGACGGTAAGCTACTCGGTGCTATTTGCGCTACACCAGCGCTAGTACTACAGCACCATGAGCTATATTCAAAATCCCTAATGACTTGCCACCCAAATTTTCAAGACCATATTCCAGCTAATTTGTGGCGAGATAAGCGTGTGACCTACGATATCAACCACAACCTTCTGACCAGCCAAGGGCCAGGTACCGCACTTGAGTTTGCTATGGAAACCATTATTCATCTATCAGGTAAAGCCCACGCTTGGTCTGTCGCTGAACCTATGGTCACAATTCCTACGCTTCACTACCATGAAATAGGAAAAGAGTAATGCTGGACGTTGATAACATCATTAAGCAATTTCCTGCTTTACAACAAACAGTGAATGAGAAACCACTGGTTTACCTCGATAGCGCCGCGACTACACAAAAACCTCAGGTGGTCATCGATACCATTAGCCGTTATTACAGTGCTCAAAATGCTAATGTTCATCGGGGAAGTCACAGTTTAACCGCACATGCGACTGGTCAATTTGAATCGGCAAGAGAAACCGTCGCGAAATTTATTGGCGCATCATCAAGTAAAGAAATTATCTGGACGCGAGGTACCACGGAAGCATTAAATCTCATTGCTCAAACCTATGCTCGTAGTAACCTACAACCCGGCGATGAAATTCTTATTGGTGAAATGGAACATCACGCTAATATCGTTCCTTGGCAAATCGTGGCAGAACAAACCGGCGCCCACATCGTTAAAATCCCAATGACTCAGGATTGTCAGTTTGATTTATTGGCATTTCATAGCCTGTTAAACACTAAGACAAAAATTGTGGCTTTAGCTCATGTTACTAATGTAACCGGACACCGTCAGCCTATCGAAGAGGTAATTTCATCGGCTCATGCCGCTGGGGCTATCGTCGTTGTTGATGGGGCTCAAGGGATTGTCCACGAGACCGTTAACTTGCAACAGCTTAATGCTGATTTCTACGTTTTTTCTGGGCACAAGCTCTACGCTCCAACCGGAATAGGCGTGCTATTCGGTAGACTAGCGTTGCTTGAAAGCATGCCTCCTTGGCATGGCGGTGGAAAGATGGTCGAACGTGTATCCTTTAGCGGGACAACATTCAGTCAACTACCAGGTAAGTTCGAAGCGGGAACCCCGAATGTTGCAGGCGCATTAGCGCTCGAAACGGCCATCGAATGGTATTCATCTTTCACGCGTAGTGATGTAGAAAATCACATTCAATCGTTAGTACAAAGTGCCTATCAGCGCCTTTCCCAGCTTGATGACGTTCAAGTATTAGGGTATCAGCCTCATAGTTCCGTATTATCTTTTATTATCAATGGTGTGCACCATCAAGATGTTGCTACATTACTTGATCAGCAGGGAATTGCGGTACGAGCAGGGCATCATTGTGCACATCCGCTCATGGATGCACTACAAGTGAAAGGGACGATTCGGGCCTCTTTTGCGATATACAATACACAGCAAGATGTCGATCGTTTGGTTGAAGCAATCGAAGTCGCGCTCGATATACTTTAGAAAACCTTAACAATACGATAAAAAATAGCCTCTAATAAATAGAGGCTATTTTTATGATTATCACTAACGAGGGAATACTTCTGATTCTGGGAAGAAAAATTCAATTTCTCGAGCCGCTGATTCTGGGCTATCTGAACCGTGTACTGAGTTATGACGCATGCTCAATGCATAATCCGCACGGATCGTGCCACACGCAGCTTCTGCTGGATTTGTTTTCCCCATTAATTCGCGATAGCGAGAGATAGCATCTTCACCTTCGAGTACTTGAACCATAATAGGCCCAGACATCATGAATTCTTTAAGTGCAGGGAAAAACTCTTTCCCCTCGTGCTCTGCATAGAATCCACTGGCTTGCTCACTCGTTAAATGAACCATTTTAGCAGCGATAATTCTCAATCCCGCTTTTTCTATACGGTTATAGATTTCGCCAATTAAGTTACGCTCAACTGCATCCGGCTTTACTATCGAAAATGTTTTTTCTAGAGCCATAAAGTTTTCCTTTTACTTTTCTCATTGTAGTTATAAATAGCTGCCTCTACGTGCAGCTCAATCATTACTTGGCTTGTTCTGTCAAAATACCAGCAAGGGTTCTAACACCCATCCCAGTTGCTCCAGCAGACCATTTATCTGACGGTGCTCTTCGATACGTTGCTGCACAATCAAAGTGCAACCAGCCTTTCTTGTAGTCATCGACAAAGTAGGATAAAAATGCCGCCGCAGTACTTGCGCCTGGAGAGTAATCACCACTGCCAATATTTGATAAATCAGCAAAATTTGACGGTAGCATGCTACGGTGAAAATCGGCTAATGGTAGTGGCCACAAACCCTCTTTTTCTTCGCGAGCAACGGTCAGTGCTTGATGAGAAAGTTCATCGTCAAAGCTCATCACTGCATGGTAATCATTGCCTAATGCGTATTTAGCTGCACCTGTTAAGGTTGCACAATCAATGATTAAATCTGGATTTTGCTCACTCGCATAAAGCAAGCCATCAGCTAGAACCAAGCGGCCCTCGGCATCGGTATTCATGATTTCGACGGTCTTACCATTTTTATAGGTAATAATATCGCCCAGTTTCAAAGCTCGTCCTGAGATCATGTTCTCAGCACAACAAAGGATTAACTTAACACGTTTATTTAGGCCACGCATAATCGCCAAAGCTAAACCACCAGTAATGGTACCAGCTCCGCCCATATCGGCTTTCATTGATGCCATAAAATCAGATGGTTTTAAGCTATAGCCACCTGAATCAAATGTAATACCTTTACCAACAAGGCAAGCAAATACAGGTGCATCTTTATCGCCAGTCGGGTTGAAATCAAGCTGTAACATCGCCGACGTTCTTTCAGAGCCTCGACCAACAGCATAAATCCCTTCCCATCCCTCAGAAAGTAGATCTTTATCTTTAACAATACGAACCGTTACGCTCTCTTTTGGCGCTACTGATTTGATAAATTCCGCTGCCATTGTTGCTAGTTGACGTGGTGCAACTTCTTCAGCGGTTTTGTTAATGATATCACGCGTAAAGTCCGTCGCTTTAATACGTGCTTTGAGTTCAAATTGGGCATCCTCAGCTAACTCAGGCCATAGTAAGGCATTCGTCTTCTTCGATGAACGGTAGCCTTGATGAAACGCCCATACACTTTCCAGATCCCAATCTGAACCAGCAAGCTCAATTGACTGAATGCCTTGTCCATCAAGCTTTCTCGCAGCGCGTTGAATTGCACCAAGATCATGGCCCTCACCTAGGTGAATGGTTGCGCCTTTATCTGAAAATGACAAGATCGCTTTTTTACCCCACACTGGGGCTGCTGGATCCTGACTTAAAAATACATACATCTCTGTAGACATGGTTTCTCCTTGCCTTAATAAGCGCTACCTGCGCCTTTCTATTCCCCAAAACCACCATAAGCAAACCAAACGAGCGAAGATGAAAACTTGGAATCAAGAAGGTCTCTTCTTTGTATATGCGCTTCATCTTGGGATCAGTACTACATCGGATTGTGCTTAGGTATAACGGAAATTTGATGTTAGCATTTTGTAGGATAAAAATGTCAGTTTGATAAAAAAACGGACCTTAAAGTCCGTTTTTTTTAGTCAGAATTGTTAACTGTGTTTTAATTGTGAGCCTGATTATCAGTCCAGCTCATCCATCCAGCATAAGATGATTGCTTCAAGAATTTTTTCATTTGAATGATTGGGTTCATCCTCAAAATCTTCAAGCTCTAAAATCCACTGATGTAGGTCTGTAAACCTAACCAGCTTAGGATCAATATCAGGAAACTTATCACACAGTTCAATAGCGATATCGCGAGAGTCAGTCCATTTCATATTAGCTCATCCTTAAGAAGGTTCGTGTATCTCTATTTTAAACTACTTACAACCATTTGGCCGAGCTAAGCCCAACCAAATCGGCGGCATTAATGATCTTCTGAAGCGTGATTCAATGTATATTTAGGAATCTCAACAACAAGATCTGCATCCATTACTTTCGCTTGGCAACCAAGACGAGATTCAGGCTCAAGGCCCCATGCTTTATCAAGCATATCGTCTTCTAATTCATCACTTTCTTCAAGTGAATCAAAACCCTCACGAATGATTACGTGGCAAGTCGTACAAGCACAAGATTTTTCACATGCATGTTCGATTGCGATACCATTTTTCAATGCCACATCCAATACAGTTTCACCCGCATTCGCTTCTAACACTGCTCCCTCTGGGCACAGATCTTTGTGTGGTAATACAATAATTTTAGGCATACGTTCTTATCTCTTAAATATCATCAACAGATTGACCTGACAAAGCAGCTCTAATCGATTTATCCATACGGCGAGAAGCAAAGTCTTGACTCGCTTTATCTGTATCTTTAATGCCCTGTTCGATTGCGGCTGAGTCATCGCTATTTCGCAATGCTATCAGAGCCTCTATCGCACCAAGTAAGTCCTGTTTTTCTTGTTCAGACAATAGCTCATCGCCGTCCGCTTGCATTGCGACAACTAGACCTTCAATGACGCGATCCGCTTCCACTTTTTGTTCCGCAAGCGCGCGTGATTTCATGTCATCTTGCGCGAAATTCATAGAATCACGAAGCATGTTAGCAACTTCATCATCACTTAATCCATAAGATGGCTTAACTTGAATCTCAGACTGTACACCTGTGCTTTTTTCCATCGCGGTAACTGATAGCAAACCATCTGCATCAACTTGATATGTTACGCGAATATGAGCAGCACCTGCGGTCATCGGTGGGATGCCTTTTAAAGAAAAACGAGCTAATGAGCGGCAATCACTCACCATTTCTCGTTCACCTTGAACAATGTGTACGCTCATCGCGGTTTGACCGTCTTTGAACGTAGTAAATTCTTGTGCTCTAGCAACGGGAATCGTTGTATTGCGAGGAATAATTTTATCGACAATGCCGCCCATGGTTTCAATACCAAGAGAAAGCGGAATAACATCGAGCAATAGCATTTCTGACTCAGGTTTGTTACCGGCTAAAATATCAGCTTGAATAGCAGCACCAATTGCGACAACTTCATCAGGGTTAATACTGGTTAATGGTGGTCGTTCAAAAAACTCACCAACCATCTCGCGCACCAACAACGTACGCGTTGAACCACCCACCATGACAACTTCATTAACTTCGTCTAATTCAACATTTGCATCTTTCAAAGCTCGGCGACAAGACATCAATGTTTTTTTGACTAGTGGTCGAATAAGATCGTCAAACACTTCTCGAGTTAACGTCCCCTCCCAACCCAATACGTTAATATCAACGCTATTGCTCTGAGATAAGCTTTCTTTAGCTGCTGTCGCCGCATTTAATAATATACGGTTTTGTTCTGCGCTTAATCGCTCAGTCAAAGACATTTGTTCAAGCAAGTATTCGGCAAGTAAATGGTCAAAATCATCGCCACCTAAAGCGGAATCCCCACCTGTAGCTAATACTTCGAATACGCCTTTAGACAAGCGCAAAATAGAGATATCAAAAGTACCGCCACCAAGATCGTAAACAGCAATGACTCCCTCTTGCTCAGAATCAAGTCCATACGCAATGGCTGCTGCTGTTGGTTCATTCAACAATCGTAAAACATGCAGACCAGCTAGCTTAGCTGCGTCTTTAGTTCCTGCACGTTGAGCATCGTCAAAATAAGCTGGTACGGTAATGACAACCCCAGCAAGTTCTCCACCGAGCGTTTGTTCAGCGCGTTGTCCTAACGCTCGAAGAATATCTGATGATACTTCTATTGGGTTTTTATTGCCGTGAGGCGTTTGAATGACAGGTAAGCCATTATCGCTCTCAATGAATCGATAAGGTAAAGCAGGATAACGAGACTGAATATCGGTTAGAGAACGACCAATAAGACGCTTTATCGAAATAATCGTGTTCTCAGGTTCAACTTCAGCTTTAGCTGTTGCTTCATAACCCACAATAGAATGTTCAGCAGTATAATTCACTACTGATGGTAAAATGCTGCGGCCTTGCTCATCACACAATGTCGTTGCGCTGCCACTACGAACCGAAGCGACTAAAGAGTTGGTTGTACCAAGATCTATGCCTGCGGCTAATTTATGTTCATGTGGTGCTGAGCTCTGACCTGGCTCTGCAATTTGAAGTAATGCCATCACGTATCCTTTTTGTAGACCTAGCCGAGAAGTTTCTCTTCTACCAGCTCGATTTCATTTTTTAACTTGGCAATAAATTTTAATTTTCTAACACGATCTGCTGCTTCGTCTAACAACGTCGCATCTAATTCTTGCTCTAACTGTTCTAAGTGCTGTTTATACATTTTGCTAACGGTACGTTCAAAGTCCATTAGCGCTTCTTCAGCATTAGAACGAGTTGTAAGATTTTCCAGCTCTTCACGTAGTTCCATCTGCTCCATCAGGAACATAGGGTCTTGCATTGTTTTTTGCTCACCTCGAATTTCCATACCTTGTTCTGCAAGCATGTATTCAGCACGTGAAAGCGGATTCTTTAAGATTTGATAAGCGTCATTAATTTCAGCCGCTTTTTGCACAGACATCAAACGGTCACGCTCAGATGCGGTTGCAAATTTATCTGGATGAAAGCGTTTTTGAAGTTCACGAAATTGTGAAGAAAGAAGGCTACCATCCAGCTGAAACTGACTTGGTAGCCCAAATAATTCGAAATAATTCATGGAGAATTTGATCCTTGGTACCAACTTCCGAGAAACGAGTAGCTTACTCGGAAGTGCTATCAATTAAACGTTGAAGCTTTCACCACAACCACACTCGCTTTTTGCGTTCGGGTTATTAAATTCAAAGCCTTCGTTAAGCCCTTCTTTAACGTAATCCAATTCGGTTCCGTCAAGGTACACTAAGCTTTTCTTATCAATAATGATTTTTACGCCAGCGTGATCGAAGACTTCGTCTTCTTCATTGAGTTCGTCCACAAACTCCAATACGTAAGCCATACCTGAACAACCAGTCGTTTTAACCCCTAATCGCAAACCGAGGCCTTTGCCACGACTCTCTAGGAATGTTGATACTCGACTCGCTGCCGCTTCTGTTAATGTAATGGCCATACTGCACCTTAGTGTTTCGATATTCGAATGGAATGGAGGTTTTTGGCCTCCATTATAATCGGATTATTGCTGAATTACTTATTGTTGATGTTTTTTCTTATAGTCAGCAACCGCTGCTTTAATTGCATCTTCAGCAAGAATTGAGCAGTGAACTTTAACGGGTGGTAATTCTAGCTCTTCTGCAATTTCAGAGTTCTTAATCGCAGCCGCTTCGTCAACACTTTTGCCTTTTACCCACTCAGTCACAAGAGAGCTTGAAGCAATCGCGCTACCACAACCATAAGTTTTGAATTTCGCGTCTTCAATAATGCCTTCTGGCGTTACTTTGATCTGAAGTTTCATTACGTCACCACAAGCTGGAGCGCCTACCATGCCGCTACCTACTGATGGATCTTCTTTGTCAAAAGAACCAACGTTACGTGGGTTCTCATAGTGATCGATTACTTTTTCGCTATATGCCATGATAATTTACCTCGAATCCTCTATCTATAGTCCTTGGAATGAATCAATAAGTTTAATGGTGAGCCCATTCAACAGTATTTAAATCAATCCCTTCTTTATACATATCCCATAGAGGAGACATGTCGCGTAGCTTATTCACTGCCACTCGAATTTGTTCAATTGCGTAATCAACTTCTTCTTCAGTCGTAAACCGACCAAATGAGAAGCGTACTGAACTGTGTGCTAGTTCATCATTAAGACCAAGAGCACGTAATACGTATGATGGCTCTAAGCTTGCTGAAGTACATGCACTGCCCGACGATACCGCTAGATCTTTTAAAGACATCAGTAGCGACTCACCTTCCACAAACGCAAAACTTACGTTTAGGTTGTGAGGTACACGTTGCTCTAAATCGCCGTTAACAGTTACAGCTTCTAAATCTTTTACACCATTTAGTAGGCGGTTACGCAAACTTAATGCATGATCGTAATCTTTCTGCATATCTTCTTTTGCGATACGGAAAGCTTCACCCATACCAACAATTTGGTGTGTCGGTAGAGTACCAGAGCGGAAACCACGCTCATGACCACCACCGTGCATCTGAGCTTCTAAACGAATACGTGGTTTACGACGGACATACAGCGCACCAATGCCTTTAGGGCCATAAATTTTATGTGCTGATAGTGAAATAAGATCAACTTTTGTTTCTTGCACATCAATCGGTAGCTTACCTGCAGATTGAGCAGCATCGACATGAAAAACAATCTTACGAGAACGACATAGTTCGCCGATTGCGTTGATGTCTTGAATAACACCGATTTCATTATTTACGTGCATGATAGAAACCAGAACGGTGTCATCACGCATTGCGTTTTCGAGCTTTGCAAGATCAACTAGACCGTTAGTTTCTGGCTCAAGATAAGTCACTTCAAATCCTTCACGCTCTAACTGACGGCATGGATCTAAAACAGCTTTGTGTTCTGTTTTGCAAGTAATAATATGCTTGCCTTTCTTAGCGTAAAATCGCGCTGCGCCTTTAATCGCTAAGTTGTCTGATTCTGTTGCACCCGATGTGAATACAATTTCTCTTGGATCAGCGTTCAGCAGGTCTGCAATTTGCTCACGAGCGTTATCTACCGCTTCTTCAGCTTGCCAACCGTAACGGTGTGAACGCGACGCTGGGTTACCAAACGTTCCGTCCATTGTCATGTACTGAACCATCTTTTCTGCTACTCGTGGATCTACAGGACAAGTGGCGGAATAATCAAGATAAATCGGCAGTTTCATTCTCTACTCCAATGTGAAATCGCAATCCGCTTAAGAGCGGGCGTTTAAACCGATGGGCGCGGTATTAGAATTATGATTAGCTAGCCCATGATTTACGGTCAGGTCAAAGTCCTGACGGTCGGAAATCGCTAAAACTTCATTGTCTGTCATCAACTCACCAAGAGTAATGTTATTCAAGAAGTCGCTAATACGTGAACTAAGGTCACGCCATAATGTGTGGGTTAAGCAGCGGGTGCCGCCTTGGCAATCGCCTTTACCATTACATTTGGTCGCATCAACTGACTCATCTACAGCCGCAATCACAGTGCCAATCGCAATTGTACTTGCTTCAGCACCTAATCGGTAACCGCCACCTGGGCCGCGCACACTCGATACTAATCCAGCCTTACGTAACTTTGAAAATAATTGTTCTAAGTAAGAAAGGGAGATTCCTTGTCGTTCAGAAATATCTGCCAGCGGTACTGGGTTTTTCTGGGAGTGCAGAGCCACATCAAGCATAGCTGTCACTGCATAACGTCCTTTAGATGTCAGTCTCATATTACACCATATCCACATCGTTTATGTGGTATGAAGTTTTTCATACTTGAGTAAAATGGTCAAGTATTTATTTGAGTAAAACAGTCAAGTATTCGAAAGTTCGAATATTATTGTTTTTCATCTAATTTATTCGTCTTTTCAACCGCAGTTAATACGCCACGAAGTATGTTTAGCTCCTGAGCTTCAGGGCGAGCACGGTTAAATAAACGTCGCAGTTTATTCATGACTTTACCAGGCTGTTCCTGACTAATAAATTGGGTATTTATTAACACTTTTTCAAGGTGCTCAAAGAACATTTCCAATTCTTTATGACGAGGATACTCTAGTTCTTCAGCCTGAGAGTGCTTAGATGCTTCGTGCTGGAGGAAAGCTGCGCGTATTTCATAACCCAAAAGCTGTACCGCCATAGCCAAATTTAATGAGCTATACTCTGGGTTTGCTGGTATGCATACGTGGTAGTTACAGGTCTGTAGCTCGTCATTAGTCAAACCGGTACGTTCGCGGCCAAAAACTAAAGCAACTTGGGAAGTTTGACCTTCTGAGACAAACATCTCACCACATTCACGAGGCTCAAGCATTGGCCAATCTAATGTTCTTGAACGAGCGCTAGAACCAACAACTAATGCACAATCGGCTACCGCTTCTTGTAGAGTGCTGACAATGTTCGCATTCTGGGCAATATCACCAGCGCCAGCCGCGAGTGCAATGGCTTGATCATCAACGGTACATTGAGGATCCACCAATACCATATTAGTCAGCCCCATCACTTTCATTGCTCTAGCTGCTGAACCAATATTTCCAGAATGAGACGTCCCTACGAGAACGACCTTAACGTTGTTAAGCATTTTTGTTTACCATCACTAACAAGAAACTGGCAGATATTAACACATAGCCGAATGAAATGGTCAGCAGTCATCATTATCAGCGTTTAAAAGCACAAAAAATAACCACTTCCAATTAGGGGAAATTCTGATATACTGCTCGCCGTTTTTCTGTTCTTTAACATCCGTTGGGAAATTAGTATGCATCCAATGCTAAATATTGCTATTCGTGCCGCACGAAAAGCAGGTAATCATATTGCCAAATCACTAGAAAATGTCGAAAAAATTGAGACTACTCAAAAAGGTATTAATGACTTTGTTACTAACGTAGACAAAGAAGCAGAAGCTCTCATTATTGATACTATTCGCGCTTCATACCCTGAGCACTGTATCGTTGCTGAGGAAAATGGCATTATCGACGGTAAAGATAAAGACGTGCAATGGATCATCGACCCACTGGATGGCACTACAAACTTTGTAAAAGGTTTACCTCACTTTTCAGTCTCTATTGCAGTTCGTTTCAAAGGCAAAACTGAAGTTGCTTGTGTTTACGATCCTATGCAAAACGAGTTGTTCACTGCTCAACGTGGTGCAGGTGCACAACTTAACAACGCTCGTATTCGTGTTAAGCAAGTTAAAGATCTTCAAGGCACTATCCTTGCTACTGGTTTCCCATACAAGCAAAAGCAACACTCAGAATCTTACTTCAAGATCCTATCTGCTTTGTTTGTAGATTGTGCAGACTTCCGTCGCACTGGTTCTGCAGCACTAGACCTTTGTTACTTAGCAGCTGGTCGTGTTGATGGTTTCTTTGAATTAGGTCTAAAACCTTGGGATATCGCAGCTGGCGATCTAATTGCTCGCGAAGCTGGTGCTATTGTTACTGACTTTGCCGGTGGCACTGACTACATGGCATCAGGTAATATCGTTGCTTCTAGTTCACGTGGTGTTAAGAATATTCTTAAGCACATCCGTGAAAACGGCAACGCTGCAATCCTAAAATAATAGCGATTGTAATGCTGATTATTAAAAGCCCTGCTCACTGAGCAGGGCTTTTTTGTTTGTGCTTTTACTTAACCCTAACTAAGTCTAGTAAAACGAAATGTTTGCAGTTTTTGTTCACTGCCATCGACATAAGCATAGCTATCAATAATCCAAACTTTTTTACCTACAAAACTCAGCTCGATGCGTATATCTGATGTGACAATGCCTGCATATATAACATCATTTAGATTTGTTGGATAAAAAGAAACTCGATTAGCGTTAGTTAGTTGCTCTCCAACAAAATTAACCGATACATCTTTGTTTAAATTATCCACCTTTAGTTGATGGCCTCCACTCATATCGTAGCTAAACGACGCATTCAGATTAAGCCCTTGTTGATTAGTAATCTTAACGTCAGCATGAGAAAGAGAGGTAAGCCTCCCTTTCGCTATAATCTGTTGTGGCTCAGTAGCTACAGTATGGGTTTGAATATTTACGTCCCACTCGCCAACAAAGTTTTCTAACTGTTGCCAATTTTGCTCGCTAGCCGCTGACTCCTTTCCACCTAGCACAGTAATCGCATCGTTACGATTATCATGACGTATATTATCTCGATTGCTCTATAAGTCTAGGCTTGAACCCGCGACGCCTCCTGCAACCCCTCCTGCAATTGCACCTTTAACTGCAAGCTCTGGATCTCCTATTAACGCCCCCATAGTCAACCCTAACAATGCTCCACCTGCAGCGCCTTGCTTAGTTGCGGCATTAGGATCATCTTCGCCCGGAGTCACGCAACCTGCTAGTAAAGGGATAGAGATCAATAATGGTAAAACTAGCTTTGTGTTGAATTTCATTGGACACCTCATTTATTGAACTGTCAGTATGATAATTAACCATTGTCAGTGGAAATTCAGTGAATGTCAGAGGAGTTTGAGAGTAAAAATTGGAATTGTATTCAAGTATTACGAAGAGCTTCAAACACTTCGCCATAAAAACATACTGTTGCGTATTGGAATAACTCTCTGCTTTAGCTACTCACAAAATGCAGACGTAAAAAAGCCCCAGCATTTCTGCTGAGGCTTAGTATATGGCAGGGGTGGAGAGATTCGAACTCCCAACGCGCGCTATTTTGTAGTGGCTGAATCCGCGGCTCTGCCAATTGGCGGCAAACCATAAAATACAGATGTAAAAAAGCCCCAGCATTTCTGCTGAGGCTTAATATATGGCAGGGGTGGAGAGATTCGAACTCCCAACACGCGCTATTTTGTAATGGCTGAATCCGCTGCTCTGCTAATTGGCGGCAAACCATAAAATACAGACGTAAAAAAGCCCCAGCATTTCTGCTGAGGCTTAATATATGGCAGGGGTGGTGAGATTCGAACTCCCAACACGCGCTATTTTATAATGGCTGAATCCGCTGCTCTGCCAATTGGCGACAACCATAAAATACAGACGTAAAAAAGCCCCAGCATTTCTGCTGAGGCTTAGTATATGGCAGGGGTGGAGAGATTCGAACTCCCAACACGCGGATTTGGAATCCGCTGCTCTGCCAATTGGAGCTACACCCCTGTAGTTTTTTTAAAGACTTAACTTTGTCTGAAATAGTGGCGGAGTGGACGGGACTCGAACCCGCGACCCCCGGCGTGACAGGCCGGTATTCTAACCAACTGAACTACCACTCCGCAGTGGTATTTTATCTAAATAAAGTCTTATGGTTAGGTAGCTTTATTTAGTTTTGCCTTTAGAT
>NZ_QVMU01000061.1 GCF_003605645.1 Vibrio sinensis
TAGACAAATCTTTTTTRTCRATAACCTCAGACCAATCAATCGAATATTGMTTAATACRTAATYGATCGAACACTACTTGAAAACGGCTCTTCYGCTCAGAAACGAAATGTTCCAAATGYTCCTGGAAATTCTTGCTCCCATTGGACCATTTGTATCTATATGCATTARGATCCCGATTYRTGGATCTCTCGGTTYGAGAAAKAAAAATAAGAGGATCGAACCATTTCTTCTGACTCTTTTTCAAATTCGATAAATGTTGGTTGATCSTATMTTTCATTATAGTTCTATGATTCAGAGTATCATTTCCTATTWGATCCCTTTGAATTCCATATTCGAAGTTGYGATCRGRTCTMTTCATTAAAAAGAATCGATTCAATACATTTCTTATGTACCCATAGGGACTATATTGGAATTGGATTTGAATCAKATTTYGGATCAATCTATATTGATTGACTGCCTCCATTATGTTGTTGCTAGCAAATACCACTCTTTTTTGATCTTCCAAAKMATTCCCGCAGGAGATCCGGACCCWTTTTTTTCTGATCCTTCGATAAAAAGATTCATTYTCTTCATAAAAAATAGGARGTAGAACCAATAAAGATTTCTTTTTYGATTCATCCCTGRAGTTGAAWACCYCMTTCAAGAATTGTYTTKGATCCAATCCRTAGGAATCRATAGAAAAGGCAAATCYCTTATGATACACCAGATCCGGCTCGGTTATTGATAGAGTKAATARATCTGCCATTTCTTGAAATCTCTCTTCTGACTCGTGGYGTAACGTGTATCCYCCCCYSTTCCGKTCATGGAATAGATGAAATAAATCAAAAAATGGATTTTKGTTCAAGAATGAAATCYTATTGGAACTGTCCATATCCRGTTCATCCTTCGGAACCATATCACATCCCRGATCTGATGAAATAGGATGAATTGAGATGGTATTTTGTAAATACGTMATTATCTTGAATATATCAACCATTTCTTTATTTTCCGATCGCCTGGAAGGGACAAAAGAAACATCTTGTTSTTTCTTCAACAATTTCTGATCYCTAGTGRACCTCTCAGTAGGATTCGAACCCAGATGAAGTTCTGACCATCTGTCAGAGAAAAAAGAACGAAYGGMTCTTGTAGGATTCCCAAGAAATTCTTCGMTTTCTTCCGGAAGCAGATGATTAWTCATYYGCTTCTCACGTTCCGTGAATAGCCGGGRCATTGAGGAATAKCCAGAAAGGYATTTMGGGAATCGGTYTGATTCTATCTCTSTTCSTTCYGTTTGAAGAAAGGAAGGATCCCAAAGAATCGATCTTTCTTTTAGTTGTTGAATCTCTCTTTGATTGATCAATGTGTGATATTCCGAATCCTCATTMCTAATGGAATCRAAATGATCTCTGGATTGATCAGAAGATCCTTTCAATTGGCTAGAATYYSTTACTTGAACGAAAMTAGATCTTGTGGAATCATATTGMATATTTGACGATACATTCCGTACCTTGCKAAAAAACCGATCCTTGTTTACCAACCACACATTGTCTAACCAAATCMAATTCTCTCTCGATACGTTCCTMAAAAAATCYGATTCGKGCGGATTCKTCYCCCAACTAACGAAGAGATCTTGGCGGAAKTGCCACATATGAAATTGAGCACAATTTTGCAAAGAAATAGCCCACTTGTTTCTCGAGAAGAGATGGGAAACATGCTCAATATCATTTGATTGAATAGTTGACCCAGCYCCTTGTTGTTTGMARAAACCCTCCACTTCAATTGGTMTTTTTTCACGAAAAGMARACATGAGATAACAAATCCAGTSTTTCACTAAGATTTCGAATAGYKGYCCCGAATTCAAGTTGATTATGTTTCGCYTCTTWCTCGGAGAAAGACGATCAAACAATTCCCAATCATGGYCCTTGCGGATCGGATCATCCRTATARKATACAAAARGARACTCCAGATATTTGATATCTTTCTCTTTRAATGAGATMTCAATTCCAGCKACGGTTTCATTAGATATCTTACAACAAAAACCCCTCTTTTTTCCGATCCAGTTCCTCCACCACCGCGAACTCCAGTTAGATTCAGGCATGATACACTTTTGAGTTATTGGGAGAACCCAAGTACTCTCTTTCGGATCCCGGAAACAGCTCTCAGAGATTTTTTTTCCTTTTGTAAGATACAGGAGCGAAACAATCAACCTATTGATATTGCAAGACCCAAAAGATTCTTCCGATGTATCATTTCTGGGTCCAATGGAATTCATAGGTATAGGAAGAAGCCCTKTCAAATAGAGATTTTTGCTTTCGACCATATTTCGATTGTTAATACGATATAKAAGGRCCGCTACTACAAATAGTACTACACCCTTGATCGTGAAATATCGATTGCTTGTTGAACCCTGTGAATTGCGYRAAAGTAGGATACTMMAAATYCGRGGGTCMAAGAGTTTTMTAAAACGTTCTTGGTGGAAAAAAATRTGAATGAAAGATCCCACTGAATTGAATTGGGTCCATGAATCTAAGAAATAGTGAGCATTCTTGATCTCTCTCACTATTTCTCTCAATTCGAAAATCCAGGATTTGAATTGATGTCCT
>NZ_QVMU01000062.1 GCF_003605645.1 Vibrio sinensis
CAGCGTAGTATTGCGCTAATGGCTGGTCATTAGCTGAATTCGCAGTAATGGTAATGACATCGTTACTGCCCTCAAAGGTCAGTTCACGCTGATTCGGCTTGCCATCGACTGGCTCACCCCAGTTAAGGAATGACTCGGTGCTCTCATCTCCCAGCAGATCCTCTGGGCTCTCTTTTACCCCAAGAATAAATCCGGTCGACTCATCATCATTTTGGTAGGTGATCTTAGAGGCATCGAATTTGGTCAGCACGCCATCAACACTGCCGTCCGGGTTAAATTTAGTAAGTTGATCCGGCGTGATCTCAACCCCATCATATAGCAACACACCCGATGTCGGCAGCTGGGTGATCACCACCTCCACAGGTGTATTTGATGCGTCATCTTCTTCATCTGAAATATGATCGTTCGCTGGTGTGTCACTATTAAAGACAATCGCAGCCCCACCGTTTGAGACGAGCTCAACGGTAAAATCTTCCGCTTCTGGTGGGTTATCTTTGCTGTCATCAATCGCAACCGTTTGATGGGCGTTGGTCACATCGAGTGCTTCAAATAGATCTTTTGCATCCGAACCATTGCCATCCTTAATGGAAACGACTGATACTGTGAATGCTTGACCCGTTTCGTAAACATCATCTTGGGTCGTCGGTATTGAGAATGTCGCAGTGAGCCCATCAGGGCCAATTACCGCCTCAAGCACTTCGGTAATATCGTCACCATCAGCGTTGGTGTAACTATAACTTAACGTCACTATGCTGCCCGGTGCAGCAAGAGGGGTTTGCGTCCCTGAGTTAGCCGGATCGCTTAATGTAATGGTAAATGGCGCAGTCTCTTCTCCCTCCATCACCGAATCAGGGCCCGTTAACTCGATTGCAATCGCATCTCGTGGGTTGTTTTGGTTGCTACCATCTTCATCGTTAATCGTCGCCGTACCCACAACGCCATTCTGCTGATATTCGGTTTTTACAGAAAGGCTAAATTGTTCGCCATCATCCGCAAATGCATCATCCGTGGTTTGTACTGATACTTTAAATTCGGTTTCACCAGCAGGCAGATAAAATTCAAAGCTACCATTGGCGTTTAGCGCGACGGTTTGGCTCGGTGAACCCAACTCAATCACTACTCGGCTCGCATCGAAGTCTTCTGGTGCCGTTGCATCCCCATCAAATAATGACAGGCTGATCTTCGTTGCGGTGGTGCTTGGGTTCGACATGGTGACATCAAATGTCGCGTGTTGTCCCTCTTCCACTTCGATACTCGTTACCGAGGTTATCGTAGGTCGGTCATCATCCGCTATGCCTTGATCTGGCGTGACACTACCATCATCGGTAAGCGTCGCTTGCCCACGGTCACCACCTTGAGCACCATTAACTCCCGTCACAACTAGCTCAAATTTTTCCTCACCTTCATAAATGGGGGCGTTGTTGTCATCATGGGTCGCGATTGTCACCCGAGCTTCTGTGACTCCAGCAGGTAACTCAACATCACCCGAGGCTCCAACAGTCAGCGTTTGCCATCCACTTGGTGTTTGGTACTCCACTGTGATTCCGTCAACATCACCACCATCAGTGCTGAGATGTTTCAGTTCAAGATTGATTGTGGTTGGCGCTTCAGTGTCTTTGTTCAAGGACACCATAAACACGGCATCATCGCCCTCACTCACACGCACATCTTGAGACACGCTCACCTTAGGGATATCGACATTTTCGATCGTGCCACTGCCACTTTGCGTGTCCAACGTTAAAGTAAACGACTCATCGACTTCATAAACACCATCGATAACCGTTGGGATCAACACCGAGAATGCACCTACTCCCACAGGTACTACGATTTGGTTGTTATCAGCATCGTAGGTGACGCCATGAGTAAACTGCACCTGACTTAAATCGACATCTTGCTCTGTCGCCGAATCACCAGCTTGACCAAACGTGATGTCATAGCGGGTTTCTTTTAAAACGCCCTGCTCCAATTCCACTTTGTAAACGAGATTTTCACCCTCAAGCACGGTGGTATCGAGCATTTCWATCGCRTTAACACCAACTTCTGGTGGAAGTGGATTGACGATAATCGATACGGTCGCTTCATCGAAGCCACCTTTGTCATCGGTGATCACATAGTCGAAACTGGTATTGCCGACATGGTCAGGGTCTAATTGGATATAGACAAAATCCCCCACAACTCTGATTTCAGCGCCATGGTTCGCATCCGACACATGGGTAAAACGAATGTTGTCACCATCTGGGTCAACATCATTACCCAAGAGTTCTGAGATAGGGATTTTCAACTCATCCCCTTGATTGGCAGCGTACGCACCTGTGCCTGACGCTTCAAATCCRCTCAAGAAATAATCGGACGAGTCGTTACCTTTAGTGGGTTCATCAACAAAGTCCACCGCTTCAAACACGATGCTGTCGAATGCGACGCCGTTGAGATCGTTTTCATCGAAATGGTACGTACCACTATGTTTGCCATCATTGGCGACGAACATACCACTGGCAACCGCATTGCCGTCAAGATACGCGACCCACTTCCCTTGCTCGTGATTATCCGTTCCTCCCTCGTCTTTAAACAGCTTCAAAGCTAAAGCTAGTCACCGGTTTATCTAACTCAATGGTGAACTGCTCAGACTCACCCGTTTCGCGGTTAAATTGAATTTGTGCGCCCGGGCCGCCATTTTCATCACCGCTGACGCCTCGGTCACCACCGGACTCGGTGATCTCGCGCTCGCTATTTTGATAAGAAGCACTAATGCCAGCGCCACTGTCTTGCCATGCAAAGTTGTTCTCTTCGTTCAATGAACCCAGTGCGACACTGAAACTAACCGGATCGTTGATCGCATCAGGGGCTTGGTTGTCGGCTTCCACTAACGTCACGGTCTGCTCTTCGCTGACGTTGTTGTCGCTATCCACTGCGCGGTAATCAAAACTGTCATCAGGGGTATGGGTTTCTAAATAACGAAGCTCCCAGTTACCGTCACCAATCGTAGAAACCTCGACGTGTGTGATAGTGCTGCCGTCAGGCGCAATGAGAGTGACCTCTTTAAATAGGCTGTTATCACCCTCTGGTTTGGTCACTTGTTGCTGATGTGTGGTGCCGTCATCATACGTTACGGTGATCAATACGCTGGTTGGATGCTGTGCGTGGTTTTCTTCAAAATAGCCACCCATGCCATCAAGGCCAAGCGTCACTGATTCTGATGGTCTTTGTGACATATCAATAGTGATGGATTCACCTTCTTGAA
>NZ_QVMU01000064.1 GCF_003605645.1 Vibrio sinensis
ATTGATGGTGCCCCGGGCCGGACTTGAACCGGCACAGCGCGAACGCCGAGGGATTTTAAATCCCTTGTGTCTACCAATTCCACCACCAGGGCAACGCAATTGCGATGAAGACACCACCGTTCCTTTTGGCTTTTGCCTTGGGAACGAGGCGTACTTTACTCGATTATAAAAATGAGTCAATAAATAATTTACGCTAATTTATTCAAGCGGTTAAAAACCGATCCAAGCGAATATTTTTCGTTCAAAAACGAACTATCAAACCTATAAATCACCATATTCACTGACCTTTTTCCTAGATTTCCAGTCACTCAATTATTTTGTCGTGCTCGCTTGTTCAAGGCCTACCTCTGGATTTTTTGATTTTGTACTTAAACATTTACTAATTACCAAAGCGAAAATCACAGGCACGAACCAACTCGCATGGGCATCAAATAGTGGTAAATACTTAGCGCATAATGAAGAAAGCGACTCTGGCAGCAAACCTAGAATGCTCAAGGCATCAACTGTACCTAATACCGAACTAATGAAAACAATAGTCACAAAGGAAACTGAATTACGCTTTGTAGTCGGCAGCACAAATGCGGTTAAGACCAAAGCAATCGCGATTGGGCACAAAATAAGAATAGCTGGCAAACTTATCGTTAGGATTTGTTCTAAACCAAAATTAGCAATAATGCCGGTCAACAATGCAACGATGGTTGCTGTCATTGCAAAAGGCGAACGAAACGTCTGTTGATAATATTCAGCACACGCATTAGTTAAACCAACAGTAGTCGTTAAACACGCCATGATTATAATGCCAGCAAGTAGGTACTGCCCCAATGGGCCAAAAACCACGGCAACATATCGAGTTAATAGCTCTCCACCATTGGAAACGCCCTCAGCTATCGAACCTGAAGTCGCGCCTACATAAGCAAGAGCAAGGTAACACGCCGACATCAAAAATGCATAAACCAAGGTAACTTTTAGCGTTGCAGAGAATATCTCTTTAGGAGATTCGCACCCTTTGTCACGAATCGCTTTAATAATGATCCAGCCAAAGCCAACAGCAGCGATCGCGTCCATAGTCATATAGCCTTGAATCAAGCCACTGGTGACTGCTTTATGTTGATAATCTAACGTTGGGATGTTTAAAGGACCTAACGGTGTGATAAAAGCCGCTACCGCGAGTGCTGCCAGCATCAGAACCAGCAATGGCGTCATGATCTTACCAATATAGTCCACAAGCTTGCCACGCTGAAATGCCAGCAACAAGGTAACCAGAACAAAAATGCTTGAAAATGCCATTAAGTGGTCGCCTGAAACAAAAGGTTTTAGGCCCATCTCATAAGCAACTGTTACCGCTCTAGGCATAGCAAAAGCAGGCCCAACGGCCGTAAATAATAGAACCCAAAAAGCGATAGCTAGAGGACGTGGAAGTGCTTTAGTCAATTGTGCGCTATCACTTAAGCGACCAAACACAATCAGTGTCAATGCCGGTAAACCAACAGCAGTGACTAAAAAGCCTAGCATTGCCGGGATATATTGGGTACCCGCCTCTAAGCCAAGAAAAGGAGGAAAAATAATGTTCCCTGCCCCAAGAAACATGGCAAATGTCATTAAACCTATTGCAAGCGAATTTTGATTTTTCAAACTACAGCCCTCATGCTATTAGATTTTGCTCTAAATAGCGTTTTGTTGTGGACCGTCAGGTTAGCTGGGGGGAGAAAAGTAAAATGGGTAGTGTTGCTCTTCCGCCAGCTTAGCTGACGGAAGTGGCCGCCAGCCTAGTTAATAATGACTAGGACGACGACTGAAATTGTTGATGTTAAACACGACATAGCACCAAACATCATTTGGCGTAACGCTGCAAATTGTTGGGCTAAAGAGAAAGGCATTAGTATGTCCTAGTTAATTGTCGTGGTAACCAAACCAATATATAAGTATTAATTTATAAAGTAAACGATTAACAGATAAAAATATCACCGCTTAAAAAACAAGCAAAACTATACTCTGTTATATACGAAAAAGCCCCGACCAATAGGTCGGGGCTTAAAATTTGGAGCGACACATCGGGTTCGAACCGATGACCTCAACCTTGGCAAGGTTGCGCTCTACCAACTGAGCTAGTGTCGCAGACATAATCTTCTTAAGAAGAGAATGGAGGCGCCTCCCGGAGTCGAACCGAGGTCCACGGATTTGCAATCCGCTGCATAGCCACTCTGCCAAGGCGCCTTTTTGTGTTTCATTTTTTATTCAATTGATGGTGCCCCGGGCCGGACTTGAACCGGCACAGCGCGAACGCCGAGGGATTTTAAATCCCTTGTGTCTACCAATTCCACCACCAGGGCAACGCAATTGCGATGAAGACACCACCGTTCCTTTTGGCTTTTGCCTTGGG
>NZ_QVMU01000065.1 GCF_003605645.1 Vibrio sinensis
GCTCAAGAAGAATTCGCTACTTTTTCTCAAGAACAAGTAGATGCAATTTTCCGTGCAGCATCTCTAGCAGCTAACCAAGCTCGTATTCCTCTTGCTCAACAAGCGGTTGCTGAGTCTGGTATGGGTATTGTTGAAGATAAAGTAATTAAGAACCACTTTGCTTCAGAATTCATTTACAACAAGTACAAAGATGAGAAGACATGCGGCATTCTTGAAGAAGATGAAAGCATGGGCACAATGACTATCGCAGAGCCTGTAGGTATCATCTGTGGTATCGTTCCAACAACCAACCCGACTTCTACAGCGATCTTTAAATCTCTGATTTCTTTGAAGACTCGTAACGGTATCATCTTCTCACCACACCCACGTGCTAAAAACTCTACTAACGACGCAGCTAAACTTGTTCTAGATGCAGCAGTAGCAGCAGGCGCACCAAAAGACATCATCGGTTGGATTGACCARCCTTCAGTTGAGCTTTCAAACGCTCTAATGAAGCACGATGGCATCGCACTTATCCTTGCTACTGGTGGTCCAGGCATGGTTAAAGCGGCTTACTCTTCTGGTAAACCAGCAATCGGCGTAGGTGCGGGTAACGTTCCTGTTGTTATCGATGACACAGCTGACGTGAAACGTGCTGTTGCTTCTATTYTAATGTCTAAAACATTCGACAACGGCGTAGTATGTGCTTCTGAGCAAGCTGTTATCGTWATGGATGAAGTRTAYGACGAAGTGAAAGMGCGTTTCGCTTCTCACAAAGGTCAYGTACTAAGCAAAGCTGACGCAGATAAAGTTCGTAAAGTTCTTCTTATCGATGGCGCACTAAACGCGAAAATCGTAGGTCAACCTGCAACTGCAATCGCTGAAATGGCGGGTGTTAAAGTTCCTGCTGATACTAAGATTCTTGTCGGTGAAGGCCTAGGCGAAGTCTCTTACGATGACGAATTTGCTCACGAAAAACTATCTCCAACTCTTGGTATGTTCCGCGCGACTTCTTTCGAGAACGCAGTAGACCAAGCCGTTAAAATGGTWGAAATCGGTGGTATCGGTCACACATCTGGTCTTTACACTAACCAAGACGTGAACGCAGACCGCATCCGTTACTTCGGTGACAAGATGAAGACTGCACGTATTCTTATCAACATTCCTACAACTCACGGCGGTATCGGTGACCTGTACAACTTTAATGTTGCACCATCACTRACGCTAGGTTGTGGTTCATGGGGTGGTAACTCTATCTCTGAAAACGTTGGTCCTAAGCACCTAATCAACAAGAAAACKGTTGCGAAGCGAGCTGAAAATATGTTGTGGCACAAACTACCGAAATCAATYTACTTCCGTCGTGGTAGCCTTCCWATCGCTCTTGGCGACCTAGAAGGTAAGAAACGCGCGTTYCTAGTAACGGACCGTTTCCTATTCAACAACGGTTACGCTGATGACGTAGTAAGCCTACTTAAAGCTCAAGGYATSGAAGTTCAAACATTCTTTGATGTAGAAGCGGATCCAACTCTATCTGTAGTAGAGAAAGGCGCWGAWGCAATGAAGAGCTTCCARCCTGACGTAATTCTTGCTCTAGGCGGCGGTTCTCCAATGGAYGCGGCTAAGATCATGTGGGTTATGTACGAGCACCCAGAAACTCACTTTGAAGAACTAGCAATGCGCTTTATGGACATCCGTAAACGTATCTACAAGTTCCCTAAAATGGGTCAAAAAGCTGAGCTTGTATGTATCACTACAACTTCAGGTACAGGTTCAGAAGTKACACCATTCGCGGTTGTTACTGACGACAAGACAGGYGCTAAGTACCCACTAGCTGACTACGAAATCACGCCAAACATGGCTATCGTTGATGCGAACCTAGTCATGAACATGCCTAAGTCGCTAACMGCATTTGGTGGTTACGATGCAGTTACTCACGCTCTAGAAGCTTACGTATCAGTTCTTGCGAACGAATACTCAGATGGCCAAGCTCTGCAAGCACTTAAGATGCTTAAAGAATACCTACCATCAAGCTACRMWAATGGCGCWGCKGAYCCAATCGCTCGTGAGAAAGTACACAACGCAGCAACAATCGCTGGTATGGCGTTTGCGAACGCATTCCTAGGTGTATGTCACTCAATGGCACACAAACTAGGTGCTGAGTTCCACCTACCACACGGTTTGGCTAACGCTTATCTCTAACGTTGTACGTTACAACGCGAAYGATAACCCAACTAARCAAACTGCATTCTCTCAATACGACCGTCCACAAGCACGTCGTCGTTACGCTGAAGTTGCTGA
>NZ_QVMU01000067.1 GCF_003605645.1 Vibrio sinensis
AAATCTGGTATCTTCTGCCCTCGGTCAACTGCTGATAATTCATGGTAGTACTGCTTGTTTCTTTGGCGAGAAGAGCGTACCACTTTCAGCAGTTGGCTTCTTCTTCTACACCTTTCCATGAATGTCGCACTTATTATCTGAAATCGGGTTTATAGAATGGGGATGATATGTTATTTAAAGCATTTAAGAATGCCAGACAACAAGTAATGTTAGACAAGTTAGAAGCAAGATGTGTCGAACTTGGTGTTATCAGATTTTCTTTGATTTTGGGTTGCCCTTGGTTTGAGGAGTCTTATCTTCCAAGTCGTTTCAATTTAATTAGAGACGATTTAGGATATGTAGTAGGAATCAATCCTAAGCCTATTAATGATAGAGATTATACTGATATTACTCATAGTGTTGTTACCTTTAACAATGAGCATGAAATATCACATCAAACGCACAAAGGTTGGGTGATTAGTAAGATATAATTACAACGTTCTTATTTATAAAAGTATATCAACAGGATAGAACTAAGTAGTTTATGAAACTACTTAGAGATAATTAAGATCCTGTAAATGATTCTACTTATTGTTTTCAGGGTGGGTTTTAATGGCTTTTATCATTACATACAAAGCAGCGCCGATAGCATATATAGGCCAAAATATACTAACTCCGAGAGCCTTTAAGACTCCATAACGTAATTGCGATAAAAGTATAATAACTGCCACGACCATATAAATATATATCACTATAAGCTTCCAGTGTAATTAATTAAAAAAGACCAAATAATTTCTTTTTCTTGGACTTTATATGCTTAACAAGCTTACTCGCTTCACTATCTCCTTTCTTCATTGCTTTTTCTGCATAATAAAGCGCTAGGTCATGGTTTTTTTCTGTACCAAAACCATTAAAATACATTAGTGCAGTTGTGTACAATGCATCAGGATAATTATTATCTGCTGCTAATTTTGAATAATGCAATGCCATTGCTTCATTTTTAGGAGTTCCCTTACCATCAAGTAAAAGTGCAGAATACCTAAATTGTGACTTCGCATCCCCTGACTTAGCAGCTCCTTCTAAGAAATGAGCTGATTTATTGAAGTCTTGTTTCACATTGAAAGGTGAAGTTACAAATCCTCCATATAAATGCCCTAGAAACGACTGTGCTAGTATATTTCCAGAATTTGCACTTTTTGTTAACCATTTTAAGGCATTGGTGGCATCCCCTCTATTTCCGTATTCGTATCCAGTCTCATACATACCAGCATCAATCCCATTTTTTGCAGATTGTTCATGCCAATAAAAAGCAGCATCTAAATCTTGTTTAGTACCAACACCCTTATAGAACATCTGGCCTAAATTGTATTGAGACTTACTGTGTCCTTGAGTAGCTGCCTGTTCGAAAAAAATAAAAGCATCATTAAATGCAGGAGGCTGCTTTTGGAAAGCCTCTACACCTTGTAAGTATATTTTTTCTAAATCCATGAAATACATCCATAAAACAATAATATTAGACGTGTCAACTAGCTTAGCCAGTATTTCCTTCATTTTGTCACTTGTCATCTTATGAGGTAAGAATATCACCTCTAACTAGGTGGCCAAATTCACCGTACCACTACAATACTGACACCAAATCAATAGACACTTTGTAGCATAAGAAAAAATAGGTCAAATAACCCAATATCGAAATGAGACACAGAGCAGATCTAGCTTAGAATGGGGCATTTTTGAGTTACCCGATTGCAGTATGTCGTCAGCGAAGGCAGCACATCATTTTTGTTTGCTTGCCTTTGTTATCAGCTGAAACTCCATACCAGTGCGTTTAGTGTTACGGGCTGAGGGATCCCCTCATAATTTCCCCAAAGCACAACCATGTTTGAATAGATTTTGAGCAAGCAGGGTTGCAGCCGCGAGCAAGTCTTCCCTCGTTATTGTGTAGCCAGAATGCCGCAAAACTTCCATCCCTAAGCGCACTGTTGAGAG
>NZ_QVMU01000068.1 GCF_003605645.1 Vibrio sinensis
CTGGTGGTTATGGTGTAACTCGTATGGTGAGTCAACATCCTACTTAAAAAYAACRYC
Source organism: Vibrio sinensis (assembly GCF_003605645.1). Lineage (GTDB taxonomy): Bacteria > Pseudomonadota > Gammaproteobacteria > Enterobacterales > Vibrionaceae > Vibrio > Vibrio sinensis. The sequence continues at coordinate 58 of NZ_QVMU01000068.1, forward strand.
AGRCACTTATTCAATAACGTYGTCCGGCRGCAAYCACTTTGTCTAACTAAATTTCYTGCTCTCACTYGTAATTCTCYTYCCAACAACAMAAAGCAAAACAAMTTTCTAAGCGTGCAAACYAYAGTTCACACTTTACAGCATTAAATACAGSTWAAGCTACAGAGATGRCACCCATGSAATACAYTTAYATAAAAGGTCCAGTGATACGAAATGCACAAAAACTARTTCATCACTATCAACATTTTTTTTTCACTTTAAYYTCCCTTTATCCCACWCGTATCCACCTTTGTCCTACATCTATTTACACTCTTATTTTYTTCCACTAACCCTGCTCACGCTGATTTATCACCCGTCGTCTCTAGTTAAAGGATTCGAGGTCGCAGAATGTTATCCGCGATTACTTGTTGMTACACTMGAAACTGCATGATGTAGCTTTTAACGCYCGAATACTGAACCAAATTCAACAACAGATTTCCTTAGCTATRACCTTAGAATATCGCACCGTCTTTGTATACTTCGTCACCGAAACGCKCATAGARGATCTGAGTGGTTTCCSTTATTTGAACTCACCATATCAAGATAAAGAAGCATCTGGATTCATACTTTGAGTTTCTAGAAGCCGTTGTGCTGCTCCACATTGTCTTGCTGTTGTAKGCATAGCATTAAGTCCTTGGGCAGAACTAGCTCTCTTAGACTGGATCACAGTAGACAGTCGTYTGTGCGCTGTCCAACTAAACRGAACAGTAAGGACTCGGAAAGATAGGGACACTCGTCGTTGCCTCTTCGTCATCTCTGCCTATTCTCCCACTAACTGCAGCTCAGATCATGTAAAAGATGAGTTTTGMGGAAAGATTTCTGGCCTACTCCAAAACGTTAGGCGCTGTGATGYAGTAATAGTGGCTCATGACTTTAATGCTCAATTAGCTGAACTAAGCGAAATGGAGAGACACCTGGGTGGATCTGATGGTGTTATGRCACAGAGAACAGATAATCACATKTGATRTWTGATTAGCCGGAAAATATAATAAACTGAAAAAGAAAAAAAAAGAAGTGATTTCCAGTTTATMATGACACTCCAKACGTAACAAGTAACTTYTCTACCAAACTGRGATAATAGTACAACTTCCATTGTAAAASTTGTCATTTCTGTCAGGTTCAATACCTATAGTGTTTGAACATCATCCACGCTAATAACGTAAAAATAACTACYCAGTAAGCTAAGYCGCTGTCTCACCTTTTTTACACCTTAAATTCTGGTATAGCAGGGATTTCGTGCACCATTATAAGGATATACGTAACATAAAGTTCAACYAACCCAGTAGATGAAGTTCGGAAACCCTATTACAATTGTATGCTTAACTTTGAAACTACTTCACTGGTTYCAACATGCGCGGGTAGTGATTTCACGATCATTTTGACCAGATTCTTGTAATGCAAACATMGTTKACCTTCCAAGAAAACACCCTACACTAGTAATGCAGTACAGATCGAAACAYTGAACWGTACAYTTGTTATTTACACTCTTATTTTTTCCACTGACSCTACTCACRCTGGTGGTTATGGTGTAACTCGTATGGTGAGTCAAGATCCTACTTAAAAACAACGTCAGACACTTATTCAATAACGTCGTCCGGCAGCAACCACTTTGTCTAACTAAATTTCTTGCTCTCACTTGTAATTCTCCTCCCAACAACAAAA
>NZ_QVMU01000069.1 GCF_003605645.1 Vibrio sinensis
GAGGACTATTCATGGACTAATATTCTTATTGTATAGAGGACTATTCATGGACTAATATTCTTATTGTATAACTACTCAACAATTACACTATGTATATTTATATCCCTCTTATGACAAGCTTTATTTTGRCCTATAATTTATTATTRTACGATTTACKGTYCYTAARTTATGYTCAGTTTATTAACTACTGCCTCCCACATTCACAGCCACTTTTTGGGCTTATTTGTGTACAAATATTATTTCCTATTTTATGGTACGTTGCGGTCTGTGTGATTGATATATAAACYAAGTATGCWTGAAATAAACGATCTGCTCTGATTCGGAAGCTGGTRTYKTGTTCTGGACACAAGTGGRAGGGSTCGKARGACATAGGACCARTAAGGACRCTARACTGCCCRCACCGGTTGAACGTCATTGGTTGGCCTAGTGYRAAGATYCGTATAAKTCGTATYCGGATTGGTAGATAAGTCGTGTGATCGAAAAGTCAGACATCCAAGKTCATAACAATTGGCGACGGKGATTTTGGCAAAAACAAAATAATTGGGAGACGCAAGGTCATAACAATTGGCGACGGGGATTTTGGCAACAAAGAAATAATAATAMKACAAGTGGYGACTCAGATTTTGGAAATAAATTAGCTGTATAATTGCCGGTGATTTTTGGMGYTAATATTATTGGCAAAAAAAAAATGTCGATTTCTTTMGAACAGTTGCRGTTAATATTACAGCACCAGCAGAAGATGTTKKCCTTGCAACAMSARCTATTTRWAACAGTTTTGGGCAGACTTTKCATTCAASCAGAAAATAAGRAATCTATWTATSWTGCAGATAATGGTGCAGYAATGGACATTTCAGAAGCATATCCTGTGCAGGATTCAAATCCCTCYATACCAGAAGGAAAACGTAATATTGGTAACGTGTCCAGCTCAGAGCAAGAAAATATTGTGCTAAATGCACATGAAGTTGTGACAATACCAGATGATCAGGAGCCAGATCCTGTAGATGATGCCCAGAGTCCAGAATCAAATGAAACACTACTGGTACTGTCTAGCTGCGAAAATAAACGTCAGCTCGAACAAAATTGTGGTCCACGTGYTATTAGTCGAGAAAGCTATGGTGACTCGTATTCAGAAAATAACTGGAGCAACACGATGAACCMAATTGTRCCAGATGTTACTCRAAATCACCGGAAGACAGAAWTTKATATTGAGTCRACTTATCCSATTTCTAATGACARTGTRCCARATATTGRTTCTCAGAATAATRCATATRATTTTRATGAAACTTCTTATAACAATGAGGGAAATATGTCAGCTGAGTCGAATGATGGYCAAAAATCTAATTTAATTYTGTTAGRCGTTGACTTTCTTAATGACTCRTTATCTRCTAACGAGATTCATAATGAATTTGRAARTAATGAMCTCARRTCRAWGGTCGTTCATCATCATCTAGTCATTTTTAGTGGATTCTCCAGTCAATACGAGAAACATGGTTTAAATAAAGTCCTACTAGTTGTAATTTGGAGCCATAAGGACCCAACATTATTTCGAGGAGGAGGAGAATGTTG
>NZ_QVMU01000008.1 GCF_003605645.1 Vibrio sinensis
CCCCGGGCCGGACTTGAACCGGCACAGCGCGAACGCCGAGGGATTTTAAATCCCTTGTGTCTACCAATTCCACCACCAGGGCAACGCAATTGCGATGAAGACACCACCGTTCCTTTTGGCTTTTGCCTTGGGAACGAGACGTACTTTAACCTATTGAGTGGCTAGGTCAACAAAAAATGTGCCGAACTGTTCTGACTGCTCACTTTACCCGCACCAGAGAAGAAAGAAACAGCAAGATGATCACTATTGCATCAACTTTGTTTTTGTTTTCAAAGAGATTATTCCACCAGCGACATCAATACATTGTGTGTTAGCCACAACAACTAGCGACAAAAAAAGGCCTTTTCAAATGAATATCCTCGAACGGTCAGAACGTCACCCTATCTTATTGAGAGTATGACGTCACTCACCAATACATAACAATGAATCGTGAGGGATAACGATAAATGCCCAGCAAAGAGAGAAAATAGCACTGTGCTTAGGAGCTTAAATAAAGACAAGTATTGGGGATATTGCAATAAGGGATATATAGAAAATCAGGATAAAATATTAAGAATCAAAATGGAAAAACGAGATAAGCATAGATGAGAATATTTAGAAAAGTCGAGAATGGAGGCGCCTCCCGGAGTCGAACCGAGGTCCACGGATTTGCAATCCGCTGCATAGCCACTCTGCCAAGGCGCCTTACTCTCTAAACGCGTTCGATTACCCACCGCTGCGTCCGCCGCACACTTTACGGATTGACATCAAAGTGTCAAACAAATTTTGTGATCTAACGCACTACTTGCTGACTATTACGTCACTTAGAGTAACGTTCGAGCACTTGGCTTAATTTCTACTCTAACTCAAACTCTATCTTGTGGAATGCATCGCCGCCAACGCAACCCTTGAAAATCACTCACATTCACCACTTTCTCATCATTCGTCCGACCAATGTCGGGTGATAAGACCAACAATGATCAAACATCGACATTAATTCAGGATTACCATACTTTGATAAGCTAATCGCGTGAAAACGGTTTTTGTTCTGTTTTAAGCTCTCCACTTTCGTCAGCATCTCTTCTGATTGTTTTGGCGCTATAAAATCGGAAACCACAACCATGTCTGCGTTTTTATAAGTCCCTGAGCTCATTAACTCTATCGATTTCATCAATACGGGTTCTAAATCCGTACCACCATGGAAAGAATAACTAAGAAAATCGCTCGCTTCTCGCAAACCATCTTGTCGAGTTAGCTCGTAGGTAATCTGCTCTGTCGAAAATAAGATCACGTAACATTCACGATCTTCAGCTAAGGCTATCTGCATTAATGCATATGCCATCGCTTTAGCACACTGTTCGGGAAAACCGGACATTGAGCCTGATGCATCAATACAAACAATAAATGGCCCCTTTTCAATGTCGACCTGTGCATTATCGGGCTTATGGGCTTTTACTTTTCTTAAGGTTCGTGACTTTCCTTGGACGCGATAGTTCATTAGACGTTTATCCGCCAAGTGTTTGTAAAACACTACTTCCAATTCTGGATAAGCCAGAAACATGGTTTCATTTGGGAGCAGTTTGTTGAGGTCATCACTTTCATGAATACCGACAATATCGTCAGTGGCTTCATCCGATTTCTCCTCAACCATTTGTAACTCTTCCGTTGGCGCTTTATTCAAGTCAGGATCATTTACATCGCTTGCCATCCGACCTAACTTCTCAGCAATCTCCTGTAAGCCTTTATGTTTTTGTAACAGCTCAGCATGACGTTTCATGACAGTGAGATCGGTTTTACTCAGTTTAGCCGAAGCCATGTCCCATAATCGCCCTACACTCTCCTCATCTCCCTCTGTTGTGATTTTATCCATGTTCTTCATGGTTTCCATACGCTGATAAAGGTCTTTGAGAACTTTTTCTTTATTCGCTTCCAGCTCTGTCAACTGTGCTTGGCGAATCGCTTCACAAAGACTTTGATACCACTGGTCGCAAAAATAATGAGGAAACATAGGGTTATTCACCCCTTTGTTTTTTTCAAGTAGACGTCGCGCTTGCATATAAAAAGCAGAATGCCATTCGAGCTTTTTAACCACAGTTTGAATTTCGGAGAAGAACTGGCTTTCATCCCAATAAATCACCTCTTGATAAAGCGCAAGCTCTTGGTGGAAGCGATCGGTTTCGCACACTTTCGTGATGCGTTTTTTTACCCCACCACGCCATTTAACCAAGTGGTTTTTGACCGTATTTTTAATACCTCGATTTTCTGCCATCGCCATCACTTGAGAACGAGCAACCAAATCATTCATCGCCGAATCTATAATGCCAGAATCTGCAATCATTAAGGCTAAGTTCAAACCATCTGCACCTAACATGGCGACCTCCTATGAAAAATACTGCTCAAGATTCTTGAAACGAAAAATCGTCCGTTCACATTCGGTACGCACCGAATCTAGCGTTTGTTGCAACTTCTGCAGGCTGCTCTCCATTGCGCGTGGTAATTCAGGATCGACAAAGTTATGGGGTAACGCACCATGGAAGTTCGAGCGTACTTTTCGTAGATGATGTTCTGCGTGTTCAAATTGCACCATCGCTTGATCGGCTTTTTTCGACCACTCTTGATACAAATTATTATCGAGACCACGTCTTGTCACCAACGCCACCAGCACAGCTCGATTAGCAATATCTTTTACAACGAGGTGATTACCTGCATCGAGTTCAAAACGTAAGCGGCACAAATTAGTGTTTTGGTTTACATAACCATAAACGTCTCCCTTACCCTCTTTAATCACATTCTCAAGATCATGACGAGCGACATACACCCATCGGCTATCCCCTTTCTCCGATTCAGAAACGGACATATTGCTTTGAAGCAGCACTAACTTAACCAGATCACTCGCATTACCTACACGATAAATCTTGGCATCAGAACTATCATAGTGGTGGACGTGTTTCTTAATTAGCCCAGTCGAAGATTCCATGGCAAGTTCCATTCCAAACTCAGCTTCGAGTTCATCTTGGATATCACTCAGCTCTTCACGGCATAACAAAATTTGCTGTTCAACTTCTTGCTGATCAAAAGCATGCTGCAAAGCAAACTCATGGATCACGGCTCGAACAATATCTCGCGTTTCAGGTGTGTTCCATAAGCAATCTTGTAGCAGCAATAGATCAAGTGGATTAATTTCATCGCGACCACTGAAAAACGCACTCGCTTTAAGTAATCTAACCGCCTTTTTCCAGCGTCGATCTGATACATATAAGTCACTATCAATAGAAGCAGAACTCGCACTTTTTGCTTTTTCTTCTAACAAACTCTTAAGCTCATAGAGTTTTTCAAATACCGAATCCGATAAAGTGAGTGTTTCTAATTCAGCTTGCCATTGATGATATTCTGCATCGGTGATCGCCAAGCCTGGAGGAATTTGGGCTTCTTGAGGCGTGCCCACAGTCAACATGGATTTAAAATTCTGTTTATTTTGAATGCGGTTGACGAATACACGAACAAGCATTCGGTCATACAGTGCTTCTAAGCCACTATCTTCATCCGGAAGTTCATTAGAGGCAGAAACCAATAACCGCATTGGAACACGTTCTATCTCACTGCCATTTTTAAAGGTTTTTTCGTTTACAACGGTGAGTAGTGTATTCAGTATTGCCGGACCCGCTTTCCAAATTTCATCGAGGAAAACAACCTGCGCTGTGGGTAGATAACCGTCGGTCAAACGTAAATAGCGACCATTATCTTTAAGCTCTTGGATACTGAGCGGACCAAACACCTCTTCTGGAGTAGAAAAGCGCGTCATTAGATATTCAAAGTAAGAAGAATTATCGAATGCTTGAATCAAACGTTTAGCGATTAAACTTTTCGCAATACCTGGAGGGCCGAGTAAAAACACACTCTCTCCAGAAAGAGCGGCTAATAAACAGAGCTTTATTGTGTCTTCACGTTCATAAACGCCATCAGATAGTGCTTTTGCGAGCTTATTGATCCGCTCCGACAGCAACGCTCGATTTGCATGAGGAACCTGAGTTGGGTTGATCATTGCTGTTCTCCTTCTTTTTGAATCAAATTTAAATATAACGGCAACCTTACTGCTTTGTTATCAATTTGTTACATTAACATTCACAATAAACGATATTTCTTTATAACAGAAGCGCTTTTGTGATCATCGACCGCAATCACTGTTTACAATTTTGAGATCTACATCACTGATATGATATTCAATTCGTATTATGTACCAGAGATTCTCACTTTAAATCCGGTAAGATTGTCGTTAATGTATCGAAAGCTTACCCCCTACAGTTGCCAACAATGACTAATAAACCCGCATCAAAAGTGCTGCACACATGGAAACGTATCTCGCTAGTCGAGGAGACAATTCAACTTCCAAATGGTAAAGAAATTATTCATACCACCATTGCTCATCCCGGTGCTGCCGTAATATTACCGATCGACCAAGACGGTAACGTCATTCTCATTAATCAATATCGCCCATCACTAAAAAAGTGGTTACTAGAACTCCCTGCTGGCACCATTGAGCACGATGAAGCGATTGAACATTGCGCGCAACGTGAGCTAGAGGAAGAGACTGGGTATTTTGCACATGAAATGATTTCACTAGGACAAGTCACCCCCTTAGCGGGCTTTTGTGATGAAATTCAATACTTGTTTGTTGCAAAAGACTTAACCCGACCATCACGATATACTTGCGATGATGATGAAATTATTGAAGTGGTTACTTTGACCATCCATCAACTAGAACAACTCATCATTACTGGTGAAATTAGTGACGCTAAAACAATCGCTTGCTTAAGCAAAGCCAAACTATGTGGATACATATAAGTAGGAATTTAATTTATGGATTTTCGCTCTGATACGGTCACAAAACCTACCCAAGCTATGCGTACTGCGATGGCTGACGCTATTGTTGGGGATGATGTCTATGGGGATGACCCGACGGTCAATGATTTAGAGCAGTGGGCTGCTCAGCGACATGGCTTTGAAGCTGCACTTTTTACTACTTCAGGAACTCAAGCCAATTTATTAGGCTTAATGGCCCATTGTCAGCGTGGCGACGAGTACTTATGTGGCCAGCAAGCGCACAACTATCGCTATGAAGCAGGCGGAGCGGCTGTTCTTGGCTCAATTCAGCCTCAGCCGATAGAAAATAACCCTGACGGCACATTGGATTTTGATAAGCTAAAAGCGGCAATTAAACCGGACGATTCTCACTTTGCTCGCACGCGATTACTCAGTTTGGAAAACACCATCAATGGTAAGGTTCTCCCTCTCGATTACCTAGCGCAAGCTCGTCAGTTTGTAGACACCCACGGCCTGCAATTACACCTAGATGGTGCTCGAGTCTATAATGCAGCGGTTGCACTTAACGTTGATGTTATCGAAATTGCCAAACATTTCGACTCAATGACGGTATGTTTATCAAAAGGTCTATCTGCACCAATCGGCTCACTACTACTCGGTGACAAAGCTTTCATTGATCGCGCACGCCGCATTCGAAAGATGCTTGGTGGTGGTATGCGTCAAGCTGGGATTCTTGCCGCCGCAGGAAAACTCGCACTGACAGAACAAGTCGCTCAACTGAGTGTTGATCACGCCAATGCAAAAACACTGGCTGAGGGGCTAAGTCAAATCGACGGTTTCCATGTTAATGCTGAATTTGTTCAAACCAATATCGTTTTCGTTAAAGTTGATGATGATATTGATACTCAACAACTCGCTAGTAAGTTAGCACAAGACGGTATTACGATTACACCAGGAAATCCGCTACGTTTTGTTACTCATAAAGACGTTGATGCCAACGCAATCACCACACTTCTAGCGAAAATTAACGAATTTGTTGCTTAAAACGCTCTTCTTTCCCGGTTTAGAAATCGCTTTGAACCGGGATTCTTATACCTATTTTCAAAAGTAAAATACCCCCAAATAAATGTCTTGAGCTTCCCCCTAGGGTAAGCCTTATCCTGACAGCATAAATTTCTTCAATTTTCTATTATTAGATCATGCTCATCCGAACGTTTTACACGCTATTATTTACCGTCCTAGCCTCTTCTACTGTATCAGCATCAAGTTTTGGTGATGCTAAATTAGGAAAAATAAAATCACCAAGTTGTGTTTTCTGTCATGGACAAACGGGTATTGCGGCTAACTCTAGTTATCCTAACTTAAATGGCCAAAATGCGCCTTATCTGTACCAAGCAATGAAAGATTACCAACAAGGCACTCGTACAACTCCTCTTGCACAAATGATGGCAGCGCAATTAAGACAACTTGACGATCAAGACTTAAAAGACGTCGCTGCTTTTTATGCCGAACAACCTTAAGCTCATATTACAGCTTTAGCCGTGTAATCCATTGTTTTAAGAATATAAAAAAGCCCCCGCAACTTGCGAGGGCTTAATAAAATTCTCGAGAATTCCGCCTATGTGCGGTACAACACTTTTACAACATGCCATCCAAATTTAGTTTTCACCAAGTGCGGAACAAGTGTTTCACCTGTAAAACATACTTTATCAAATTGTGGCACCATTTGGCCTTTACGAAACTCACCCAAATCACCACCATTTTTACCTGATGGACAGCTTGAATATTTCTTTGCTAAAACTTGAAATTTCGCGCCTTTTTTTAGCTGTTTGATAATGTCTTCAGCTTGCTCTTTATGCTTCACCAAAATATGAAGTGCTGCTGCGGTGTTTGCCATGATGAATTCTCTTAATGGTATCGTCTTACTAATCGTGGGATTGTAGCAAAATTTTTGAGATCTTCATCAATCCTTTTCTATCCGATTAAAATGCCATCTTGTTTAAACAAATTTTAGATCAACCTCACTGAATTATGTTATTGAAACGTTACTATGCAATGTTCTCCCTTGCAGTACTTAGGAACTAGTATGCCGAAAATGAATAAAGCGAATCAGTCTCAAGGCATGTTGTTATTTAAACTAAACATGAACCAGCATAGCTTTGCTATCGGAACCTTAAAAGTAAGAGAGATTGTTCCTTATTCACCGACGACACAAATTCCTTACTCTCATCCACATGTTATTGGTACCGTCTCAATTCGAGGTCTCACAGTTCCGGTAATCGATATGCCTGCTGCCATTGGCTTTCGCCCGATACAAAAAGAAGAATTCGACTCTTGTTTTCTTATCGTGACAGACTGCCTTAGAACCGTTGTCGCTTTTATGGTGCGAAGCATTGAGAAAATTATTGAGTGTGATTGGAAAACAATTGAACCCTCACCTAAATCGGCTGGCAGTAATGTTTTCGTGACTGGAATTACACGTTACGAAGAAAGAATCATTCAGATGCTGGATGTTGAGCTACTTCTTTCTAAAATTTATCCATCCAACGATTCCGCCAATATCCCAATTCTGACCGACGTAGAACGTGAACGACTCAAAGCTCTCAACATTTTGGTGGTTGATGATTCAAGTATTGCGCGTAAACAATTAGCGGACGCATTGCACAGCACAAGTATCAGTTTCCAGATGCGCAACAATGGTATTGAAGCTTTACAAGTTCTAAGAGAGGAAGCGCAGCTTGGCCGGCCAATTGATATTTTAGTCAGCGATATCGAAATGCCCGGATTAGACGGTTACGAATTGGCCTTTGAAACTCAAAGCGACAGTACTTTACGTCATGCTTACATCATTCTACACACGTCTCTATCGAGTGAAATTTGCGTAAACCGAGCACAACAAGTTGGGGCACATGAAGCACTTGAAAAATTCAATGCGGGGGATTTGATCAAAGCGATGTTGAGAGGAGCAAAACAACTCTCAGACACCACGCCCCTCAATAATACAATGCAATAACAGCCAATGATCAGGCACATCTATTTAATAACGACTAAATCAGATGTTTGATCCCTCTATGACTTATGGGTAACGATCACAAAACTAAATTCAAAGATTCATTTTAGCTATACGTTAAGCATTCTTTTGGATTAGGTTAATGGTATTAATAATAATGCCATTGTGTGAACTTGATTTTATTCACTTAATCATACTTTGTTACCCAGTGAAGTTTATCGTAAACATGACAGACGATGATTTTAAAAAGTCGACGGCTAACCTAAAAAAAGCCGTCCCATTGATGATGAAGAATCACGTTGCAGCGACTCCTGCTAACTACGCTCTTTGGTATACCTATGTTGACAATACTATTCCTAAGCTTAATAAAGAGCTTGATGGCGTTATCAACAGTTATGGTATTTGTCCACCAAGTGCCAGTGACCAACTCTACAACACACACCTTGCTAGCCGAAATGAAACCAAACTGAGCGAATTAAAAGCCAGTGTCGAAGTTTTGGTTAATGAAGTCGCCAATTCGATGAGCGATACTATTACCGGTACCTCAAAATTCTCTGCCATGATCGACAAAACCTTTGATTCTTTAGAACGTGTTGAAGGTGAGACAATGTCACTGGATGATGTGATGGGCGTCGTTCGTCAACTGGTATCAGAATCACGAGAAATTCGTCATTCAACCCAATTTTTGACTAATCAGTTAACTAAAGCCAGCGATGAAATAGGCAAACTTAAATCCGAATTAGCCGACGTACAAAAAGACGCGCTCTTCGATAGCCTTTCCGGCCTATACAACCGCCGCTCATTTGATGCAGACGTTAATACGCTGTGTCGAAGTAATCAGGCTTTCTGTTTGATTATTGCAGATATTGATCATTTCAAATCTTACAATGACACTTATGGTCATTTATTTGGTGATTCGATTATCAAAGGGCTAGCTCGACGCTTAATGAATAGCTGCCGAGAGGGGTGTACTGCTTATCGTATTGGTGGAGAAGAGTTCGCCATTGTGATCCCAAATCGAAATATTCGTATTGCCCGCCAATTTGCTGACAGTTTACGTCGTGCCATTGAAAAGCTCTCAATTAAAGATCGTCGTAGTGGTGAACAAGTGGGCAATATTACGGCTTCTTTCGGTGTTGCTGAATTTAGAGAGGGCGATACGCTTAATGATGTTCTAGATCGTGCAGACTCACTGCTTTATGAAGCAAAACAACTCGGTCGAAATCGCGTTATGCCACTCTAAAAACGGAAAATTTCAGAAAGTCAGCTATTCTATTCCTATACCGCAAGGTGGCCATACCAAATGGTTACTATACCGAAAGAAAATATGGAGGTTTAGAATGAAAAGCGGACAATTACTGATAGCATTAGGCTCGGTTTCGTTACTATTTGGCTGCGCTGACACGATGGAACGTTACGAGAAACAAGAATATACCTCGATATCCAATCCTGCCTCTGTTTATTGCGTACAGCAAGGAGGCAAATTGGAAACGATAGATGAAAACGCACAGCGCGTAACCTACTGTCTGCTTCCTGAACAAGAGCGTATTGAACAGTGGGAATACTATCGAAATAACCACCAAAATAACGACACTACTTACTAGACCAACTAAGGCATAGCAACTAAGCCATAGCCAACTAATAGACCCACGGTCTATTAGACTAGTTAGTTTCTTCATACAAGTCAGCTGCTTAATTGCACACCGTTTTATTATTACACTTCTATGACAATCACCATTCTCTGAGTTTTAGAATATGCCGTCTTACATAAATCCAACCCAGTGAATGGTGACAATGGTGAAACCTCAAACATCGATCTACACTGATCTTACCATGGACAAACAAGACGAAATCACACCTCGAACTAAGAGAATCATCTATAGACAAAGCCTAAACATATTATGTGTCTTAGCGATCAGTTTGTTGGTGATTATCTCATTACGCGTTGATGTCCTTATTCTTCATCGAGATCTGGGTGAAACATCACTCACTGAAACGCTTCAAGCTATTATGCTGCTGGCGACCACTTACAACTTTTTCTCCCTTGCTCAAAAAATAAAGCAAGTCCGCCATGCTGCAATCCTTATTGGTGGTTTTTTCCTTGTGCTGTTCATTCGTGAAATGGACGTATGGCTGGATGTTGTAGCGCATGGTTCTTGGGTTATTCCTGCAATCATTGTAGCGATATCGGCTTGTTTTTACGCTTACCGCGGTGGAAAGAATACGGTCAATGAAATGGCAACAATTCTCGCAAAGCCAGGTATGGTCATGTTGGTTTGTGCTACCGTGTTGTTACTGGTTTTTAGTCGCCTTTATGGGATGAGCAGTTTCTGGGAACATGTCATGCAAGATAACTATCTCCGCGGTGTCAAAAACATATCTGAAGAAGCGATCGAATTATTAAGCTATAGCCTTATCGCTCTTGGTGCTTTTAAAACCAAATATTCGATGATTCGCCATTAGTTTCAGGATCGACCAAGCGATTCAATTGCGTTAATTGCTGATGCATGAGTGGCAACCATTGGGTTACGCCACTCATACCCTCGTCAGGATGAGTCTGTGCAATTGCGGATGCAATCACAGATAGCTTGTGTTCAATTTCGCTCGGCAACGACATTTGATTAAGATCTCGGAGAGTCTGTTTTGCTATCGAAAAGGGCTTGTGGTGAACTTCAACAAGAGGTCGTTCAAATGAGCCATAATACGCGCCCTCTAGATAAACACGATAAATCGTTAATCGATCAATGTATTTAAACACCTTACCCTGTATCGTCTGGTAAGGATAACTAGCCAAGTGATGTGCTGAAGCAGCGTATTCCATAGAAATCAACAAACCTTCTCGTTGGCACTCATGACAAATGCGACTCAAAAGCCCCTGCCCTTTCATTGAATGTTCAATTTCAAATAACCTTTCCAAATGATAATCGTTTGATACTAACGTCATACGGATTGGCTCATTAGAAAAACACAGTGAAGATTCACACAATATTCGAGCCGTATTGACTATATTCTCGATGGTATTAGTGGAAGTCGATTCCAGCACTATCTGTTGGGATGGCATCAATGCAACTAACTTCGGAAAATGCTGAGAAAAATAATCATACATCACCTCAGCTTCACTCATCTCCTGACCCGTCGTGATACCACCACAAAATACCAACACTGTCGTTTGGGGATCGTATTGTTCAAAGACATCGGCCAGCATCTCGACTCGTGACACTCCCTCCGCGGTGAGTTGGCTATTGACTAAGCGCTTACCTAAAACTACGACGATTTGTTGAATCAAAGGGACCTCAATAGCTTGGTTTGATGGTTAATTGTTGATTGTTGATTGTTGATTGTTGATTGTAAAAGATATCGAACTTAGCCGTGACTTCACACTATTGACCTTATTCTTAGTTATTTACAAAAGCACCCTAACTGATTGACTATAATAATGAGACCTTACCGTGCAATTTGAGTGATTGTTATGCTGTCGATCTTCGATATTTTTAAAATAGGTGTTGGCCCGTCCAGCTCCCATACCAACGGCCCTATGCTAGCAGGGTTTCATTTCACTCAATTAATTGAATCCAAAATCAACCAAATCCATCGAGTTCATGTAGATTTGTATGGGTCACTTTCCTTAACGGGTAAAGGCCATCATACCGACAGAGCCGCTTTACTCGGCCTTATGGGTAATACACCTGACGTAATTGATATTGCACAGGCTAAACTGGCACTTGAGCGCTTATTTGCAGACAACGAAATACCGCTATCAAACCAGCATATTATCGAATTTGACTACCAAAGAGACATGATATTCCACTCTGAAGCTTTGCCACTTCACGAAAATGGTATGACGATCACCGCAACTGACCAACAAGGTCATTGCCTCGCTTTCGAAACCTACTATTCCATTGGTGGTGGATTCATCGCTACGGCGAAAGAGCTTGAACAAGGTTTAGGCGAAAACCATCGAGAAGTCCCTTACCCTTTCAAATCAGCTGATATGCTATTAAAGCTCGCGGATCAACATGGTTATAGTATTGGTACCTTGGTCCTTGAGAACGAACGTCATCATATCACTCAATCAAAGATAGAAGATAAAGCCAATAAAATATGGCATGTCATGCATCAATGTATGGAACAAGGTTTTAATACCGAAGGAATATTAGAGGGAGGGTTAAACGTTACTCGTCGTGCGCCACAATTACTGAAAAAACTTGAAGCCACCCCCTCACATGACAGTGATCCTTTCATTGTCATGGATTGGGTCAATCTATTCGCTTTTGCTATCAGTGAAGAAAATGCAGCAGGTGGACAAGTGGTAACATCACCAACCAATGGCGCTGCAGGCGTCATTCCAGCGGTACTGATGTATTACCATAAATTCATCAAACCTCTCGAAATAAAACCCCTGACCGACTTTCTCGCCGTCGCTGGAGCTATTGGAATCTTATATAAAACCAATGCCTCGATTTCAGGGGCTGAAGTGGGATGCCAAGGAGAAATAGGCGTTTCGTCATCAATGGCAGCAGCAGGGTTAACCGCATTACTTGGTGGCAGTAACGAACAAATCTGTATTGCTGCAGAAATCGCAATGGAACATTCCCTTGGAATGACATGTGATCCTATTGGCGGTCTTGTACAAGTCCCTTGTATTGAGCGAAATGCAATGGGCGCAATTAAGGCGATAAATGCTTCACGAATGGCTTTAAAGCGCACCAGCAAGTGTATTATCTCTCTGGATAAAGTCATCGACACCATGTATCGAACCGGAAAAGATATGAACGCAAAATATCGAGAAACATCTCAAGGCGGGTTAGCACTAATCCATCTATCGCCACCTTGTGAGTAACTAAATCGTTAAAGTCACGTTTCAGATACTAGTGAACAGATACGCACAATTGCTGCTTTTTTATACAACCAATAGAACAAAGAAGCATCAACGCAAACGTTTTGCATCCACTGAATTATAAAAAATGGTCATTTTCAGGGGAAAAAACGTGCATCAAATCAAATTTCTGCCATAATCCTCCGACTTTTTTAAACACCAGCATAGGTAACAATTCCAGTTGTTACTTCCATGTTAAAGTCAGTAAAGAGAAGATTATGTGGAATAAGCTCAACAAGTCGATGATGTTCTGCCAAATGATGTTTGGTTTATCATTCTATGGCGTAATGGTCATTCTGACCCGATTTTTCCTAGAAGACTTAGGATACAGTGAAGCTGATACCATGATGGTTGTCGGTGCGTTCTCTTCAATTGGTCCCCTGTTTGCCATTGCTGGTGGCTTCATTGCTGACAAATTCCTCGGTGCTTATCGTTCATTAACGATCTCTTATGGTGCATTTACCACTGGCTATGCGCTGTTGGTCTTTGGTGCATCAACTACCAATATCCCTATGGCTTTGGTTGGTATCGCATTAGCTAGTTATGCTCGAGGGCTGATGTCTCCAGCGTATCCAAGTCTTTATAAACGCACCTTTAAGAGCGAAGAAGATTTTGAAAATGGCTACCCAGTTAACTATTCGGTAAACAATATTGGCGCATTACTTGGTCAATACCTATTCCCAATGTTTGTATTGGTGATCGGTTTTCACGGTAGCTTCATGCTTTCTGCCGTTATGGCCTCTTTTGCTCTAGTAACATTAATTGTCTTCAATAAAAAACTAGTGGGCGTTGCTGCTGATATTGACCAAAAACCCGTTTCAACTAAGAACTGGATCGCTTTCATTACGCTTTCTATCGGCATGGTTGGCCTTGTGTTCTTCATGTTCTCAAACATGGATATCGGTCAGAACATTGTTTATGCCATTGGCTCAGCGGCTATTCTGTACTTCATCTCATTGATGTTTAAGTCCGGTAAATCTGATGCATTAAAGATGGGGACAATCCTCATCATGACCGTACTTACGACTTGCTTCTTCGTTTACTATGGCCAAATGATGACATCAATGACAATGGTGACTATCAATACCATGCGTGGTGACCTGTTTGGCTTCATTCCTATTGCTCCTGAAGCATCAATGGCAATGAACCCACTTTGGTGTATTGTTGCTGGTCCAGCCATTTCAGTGTTCTTCTCTCATTTAGAGAAGAAAGGCATTGTGTTTTCAACTGCGACTAAGATTGGTTTCGCCTTTATTTTTACTGCGATTGCGTTCGGCATTTTGACCTTTGCGGTAATGAATGTGGGTGCGGATGTCATTATTCGTCCAGAAGTCTTCTTTGTTATTCACTTCTTCCAAGCATTTGCTGAAGTTATTGTGGGTAGTCTAGTGGTTGCCTTTATTCTTTCTGTGGCACCAAAGCATATTGAAAACTTCTCTGTGAGTTTATTTTATATAGCGATGGCATTGAGCGGCATTATCGGTGCGGTGTTCTCGACCTCTATTGCTCTTGAGAAAGGTCAAGCCATAACACAAGAGATTGTACAAACTGTTTACGGTGACTACTTTATGCTCCTAACAGTACTTGCATTTGTTATGGTGGCGATTGCGTTTGCATCTTCAGTTATCATTCGCAAGATGCTGGCTGCTGCCCGCAAAGAAGAATGTGAAAACGAATCTGTTCAAGCGTAGATTCATCTGATGTATTAAACATCATAAAAAACCCAAGCAATGCTTGGGTTTTTGTTTTATATGCTAGCGAGACGGTGATCAATCTTGATCATAAACTCTGTACATGTAACTGACATGAACCATTGGTTGGTAAACCAATTGGCCATTATCGGTGAGATATTCACTGACCGTCACTCTTGAATTTAAAATTTCAAACGAATGTGGATCAACACGCTCTAAACCTGTTGGCATCGAGGAACTCAGCTCCCATGAAGATTGTGAGTTCAAATCGCTCATCGCTTCATAACCCATTTCATATGCTGCTTGTTTTGAATTGGTTGGGGCACCACTGAATACAGTCGCGTTTGAAGCATTTAGAAAGTGTCCAGTACCGCTGGCCAGTGCGGCTGAACTTACTAATAGTAATGGTAATAACAGTGCTTTTCTCATAACTAACTCCTTTGTTACCTATAAAATCGAGCTGTAATTCCTCGCTCGAATATCTAAATGGTACGTAACAAAAGACCTTTATGACTTAAAATTTCTTGCACTAGTTATTCAATATTTTCGAAATAGTTGCATAATAGGCCTTAAAGTATAAAACACTGTAAATTTGGCTCAAGTTATGCAGGGCACTGAAAGCAATGTGACCTCAGTCACTTAAAAGTATGAAAGGTACTACAAACGTTTCCTAGCTGAAGCTCATGTTTAGAGTAAATTTTCATATAGATATAAGTATAAATTATAAAAATATCGTCCCAAACGATATCATTTCAGCGCAAATTATTGCTTAATGCCGTCAAGTAGCATTTATAAGAAACTCATGTAATAGTCAAAATTCAGCGAACACTCTTTTATCGGCGATCTAACAAACCAGATCACAATCAAAGCATACCTTTTAATTTCGCAAGTCCATAAGCCGCTATAGTCACACAATCTTTGATCTTGGCTTCAATTAACATGCGTTCGAATTCTTCAAGCGAGAATGAACGTGTGATCAAATCCTCTTCTTCACTATCTAGTTGACGTTCAACTGCGGTCAATTGAGTTGCAAGATAAACGTGACATGTTTGATTAAGAAAGCCATAAGCAATAAATTGAGGGCCAACATACTCCATTCTCTCAGCAAGAAGACCAGTCTCTTCTCGTAGTTCACCTTTAGCTAAGTCACAGTGGTCCGCATCAGGATTGGATTCCCATGCTCCTTGAGGCAACTCCCAACAGCGTTGCTGAACGGTATAGCGATATTGTTGCACTAAATGAATCACACCATCATCAATCGCAATAATTACCGCACAATCAGGCTTATCTACAACACCATAAATTCCCTCAGCACCACTAGGGCGTATAATTTTGTCTTCTCGGACTGTCATCCACTTATTTTGGTACACGACCTTGCTTGCTAACTGCTTAATGTCCATCTTTGATCCTATTAAGAATGGGCTGGAATTCATAACTACCTAAGTCGATAATAATATTCATTAACTCCCCAAAATATCAATGGATAAGATGATATCTCGAACGCACTTTAATTAAATCTAGCCTGTATAAAATGAAACTACTCGCCTGAGGATTAGATTTTTCGTGTATTAAGACAGCGATAATTCTATCGAGTCGGTATTATTCAAGATCGTGATCATCTAGCGAGGTAAATGTCTAAGGGAAAGAGACGCTGCGAACTGGCTAGCAGTGATAAAAAGTGAAACAAGCGAGACAACACACTTTCGCGTCTATCTCGCTCGATATATTGACAAGGGATCAATACGTTATAAGAAGAGCATTAAGCAATTAAGATGCTTTGTAACTCATTCAGCGAGGTTACGGTATAGCTTGGGCTAATACCGTCAATTTGAGGATGGTTATCTACATTCAGCCAACAGGTATCAATACCAACATTGATGCCACCAAGGATATCTGAATGTGGGTTATCACCAACCATCAAAACTCGAGTTTTACATGGCATACCCATTTTATCTAAAGCATGATGAAATATACCCACATCAGGCTTAGCGATCCCCACTTCCTCTGAGATGATGACATGATCAAAATAGTCCGTCATTCCTGTACGTTCCAAGCGAATAGCTTGAAGATCAACAAAACCATTGGTAATAATGCCCATTTTTGCTTGGCCATTAATCGCATCCATCAACTCTTTTGCACCAGGAAGTAAAGTGCAGATTTCAGCCATCGCATCTAAAAATGCAGAGTTGAGTTCTGATGTTGTAGTATTTAGTTTTTCCGCCCATTGTTTAAAGCGGATATGCTTTAGATCCGCAGCGGTTATGTCACCATTTTGATAGTCCACCCACAAAGGCTTATTCACGGTTTGATAGTGTGCAAAATCTTGTTCAGTAAAATCTATTCCTTTACGGGAAAACATCAATTGCATACCTTTTAAGGCATCAAAATGAAATAAGGTTTCGTCAGCATCAAATAGGATCCAATCGTACTTCATAACTCTCTCCTCGATATGGTCGAGGCGATTTTAGAGAGATTCTGTATTAAAGCAAACCCAATCTTTCTCTGTTTGTCTCTCCAAAAATCTTTTCTTCTTTCTTAACACTATTCTGTTAATCCATGTTTACACTGATATTTGAGCAATTCTACGACTTATACCTAAACCACTATTGTTATGATTTAGAACAAGCTATTAACTTCTGTTCCGTAGGACAATTTTTGACAGAAACATCATTCATCAAGGAGCTTTTTTATGAAGCGATTCCTCCCATCTTCTGTAATGTTGACGCCATTTGTCGTTAAATACTACGATAATGATGCCCAACAACAAGATGATGACACACAACTTCAAGAACCGATAACTAAGCCAGAACCTTTAGATCAAGCCAAGTACGATAGCGCACTCGACTTCCACGTATAACTTTAAACAGGCTTGAATTCAACTCATCTCAAAAGGACAAAACACATGAAGAAAATTGCTGTGATATTAAGTGGTTCTGGCGTTTTTGATGGCGCAGAAATCCATGAATCAGTATTAGCACTGCTTGCGATTGAACAAAATGGAGCGACATGGCATTGCTTTGCTCCCGATATCAACCAATATCATGTTATCAATCACCGCACCGGTGAAGAGATGAATGAAACACGCAACGTCCTAATAGAATCAGCCAGAATAGCACGTGGCAATATCTCGGATGTCGCAACACTCAAGGTTGAAGATTTCGATGGCCTGCTGTTACCCGGTGGTTTTGGCGCAGCAAAAAACCTCACTGACTTTGCCATTAATGGGGCGCAATGCAGTATTAATACTCACGTCGCCACTGCTTGTCGTGCGTTTGCCGATGCTGGAAAACCAGCTGCCTATCTGTGCATTGCTCCTACCATTATCCCACTTATCTACCAAGATGGCGTTAAAGGTACCGTAGGCAACGATCAAGGGACAGCTTCTGCATTTGAACAACTCGGAGGGGATCACGTTGAATGTGCCGTTGATGAGTATGTTTACGACAGTCAACACAATGTATTGTCCACCCCTGCTTATATGCTGGCCAGCACTATTTCACAAGCCGCTTCTGGTATAAACAAAGTAGTCGCTAAGTTGGTTGCCCTAGCCTAATTTATAATGTACTTACCATAGAAACAGCCTCATATCGAGGCTGTTTTTCTTACGCATTTTACAATGTAAATCATTACTATCACTGGCCTAAGGCGCAGTGTCTATCTCAACAGGCAAATAGTGTTTAGCTTCCAAATGTAACCATTCTGGCAATACGGTACCAATTGAAATTGATGACCATGTACCTGATAATACGCCAATGAACATCGCTGCCGCGAAACCTTGTAACGCATCCCCACCCATAATCCATAATGCTGAAATCGTCAGCAATGTCGTACCTGATGTCACCATGGTTCGGGAGAATGTTGAAATTACCGCTTGGTCATTAATTTCCGGTGTGGAACAACGTTGTTTCGCCACGAGCAATTCACGAATACGGTCAGCGATGATGATAGAATCGTTCAATGAATAACCTAGTATCGCCAAGATTGCTGCAAATACCGTTAAGTTAAACTCCATTTGTGTCGCAGCGAAAAAACCAAGTACCAGAATCACATCGTGTGCTAATGCCAACAGTGAGCCACTTGCTAAACGCCACTCGAATCGGAAACACAAATAAGCAAGAATACTCAACATTGAGATCAAAAGAGCTAAGCCACCTTGATCCACGAGATCTTGTCCAACTTGAGATCCCACCATGCTGGTACTAACAACATCAACTTGATGCGATACTTTAGACAATATTTGAGGGATATTTGGTGCAGTTTCACCTTGTGGTGGAATTGCATAACTGATAACCCAACGACCTTCTTCGTTAGACTGACGCACACTGACTCGCTCACCGAGTTCTGGCGTTAACAGTTTAACTAATTGATTATGACTAATTTGGTTGTCGACCTGTACTTCGGTAACCATACCACCAGTAAAATCTAAACCTAAATTCAACCCTTTAGCACCCAATGCGATTCCAGAAAGAACCATCAAGATCACCGATGCTACGCCCGTAATATAACGAATACGGCGGATATGAGCTTTTAAATATTCGACCATGACTTACACTCTCACATTACGGCGGGCATCGCGGCCCCAACCAATATTAATTAGACCACGAGATACAAATACACCACTGAATAAGCTGGTTAATAGGCCTAAACCTAACGTTAACGCAAAGCCCTGAATTGGACCGTTACCGATCGAATAAAGCACTACTGCGGTGATCATGGTCGTGATGTTGGCATCCAAAATGGTACTTAGTGCACTACCAAAACCCAAATCGATCGATTGAGCTAAGGTGCGGCCTTCAGCAAGTTTGTCTTTAATACGTTCAAATATCAGCACGTTAGTATCAACTGCCATACCAACGGTTAGTACTAAGCCAGCAATACCCGGCAAGGTGAGCACAGCCCCTGGTAATAGCGCAATAATACCCACAAGACTAAGCATGTTGATGATCAAAGCTAAGTTGGCGACCCAACCCAAACGACGGTACCACAAGGCCATAAATGTCAACGTCATCGCCATACCAAGCGCTAGAGCAGCGAAACCGTTGTGAATGTTTTCTGCACCTAACGAAGCACCAATGGTACGTTCTTCGACGATTGTTACTGGCGCCGTTAGCGAGCCTGCACGAAGCAATAACGCTAAATCTTGAGCTTCTTGTTGAGTACCAGCACCAGTAATACGGAATTGACTGCCTAACTGAGTTTGAATTGTTGCCACGCTAATAACACGTTCGCTTCGCTCAGTTTCACCACGAGAGTTTGTAGTGTATTCACGATATACCGTCGCCATTGGCTTACCGATATGTTTTCCAGAGAAGTCACTCATGATCTTGCCACCAGCATGATCTAGAGAGATATTCACTTCAGAGAAGCCCATTTTATCCACACCAGCACGAGCGTTGATGATATGTTCACCGGTTAATGCTGGGCGTTTAGCTAATACAACTGGTTGATTATGTTCATCACGAAGCACAATCTGGTTGCCAGTCATACCCTCTGATGCTGATTTCACTTCATGAAATGCAAGTGTCGCCGTTGCACCAATAACGTTTTTCGCTTGAGCTGGATCTTGGATACCTGGTAGCTCAATTCGAATACTATGTTCACCTTGACGCTGTACTAATGCTTCAGTGATCCCAAGTTCTTCAATACGATCACGCATGATCTTTAAGTTTTGCTGTAAGGTGACGGTTCTAAACTCTGATTTACTTTGTTCTGTCGGTTGTACATTCAACTCACCAGAAGTTGCGGTCACTTTCCAGTTTGGATAATTCTGCTCTAAGTAATCAGAAATATTCGTTAACGCGCCAGGCGTACGTGATTCAATATCGAAACCGTCAACGCCTGCATGACTAAATTTAACGCCACGAATACGCTCTTGGCGCAAGTTATCGCGTACTTCGTCAATAAGTGTATTGCGTTGTTCTTCAAAGGCTTTATCAACATCTACATTCAATAGAAATTGTACGCCACCACGTAAGTCCAAGCCCAACTTGATTGGGTTGAAACCCATATCACCCAACCAAACTGGCGCGGCTGATACGTACGAAAACGTAATACTGTCATCTTTCGATAGGTGTTTATCTAACACTTCGCGAGCGTGTGTTTGCTCAGTTTCACTATCGAAAACGATAGTCATCACATCGCCCTTTTGAGTGATGCTTTTTGCTGTGATATCTCGTTGTTCCAAAAATTGATTCAGTTGAGTGACTGACATAGTGGCATTTGAGCCATCTTTGCTAGAGCTAGTCACTTGAATCGAAGGTAGTTCACCATACCAAGTTGGTATCGCACTTAAAGTGAGGACAACGATCGTCACAACCATCACCACATATTTCCATGCGGAGTAGCGATTCAGCAGACGTGCACTCGCCGCTGATTTCGTAGATTTTTTCTTCATATATAAATATTCCCTCGGCATAAACGCCAAGTAAAAAGAATTATAGAAACGGTTACTCCTGCCTATCTAGTGACAAATCGGCAGACAAAACCATCCAATAGTTAACTCAATTGAAATTACGAAGAAAAAGGAAACTGGCTATTAAGCGCAACGTAAAGGGCGTTACTCTCTTTCCAACCTGAGATACGGTGAGTTTGAGTGAGGCGATTACCAACCCAGTAATTTAAATTACTATTAGTAGGTTGGTAGAGGTAATACTGAGCAGCAACATCGACAAACTGACTTAAGCTATCGCCTGCTGGCGGCTCTTCATCTTCAATGTTGCGACTAAACCAGAAATTGCGTTGGAGATTAAGAATGCCCAATGAAAAAGAGCTAGATTCAGACTCTGTTGAGGGTGCTGTGGAATTTTCTGTCGGGTTGTTTAACTGAGTAAACAACCCATCCAATTCAATCGCACTAAATTTACTGGCGTGACCATTAGCAAAGCGTGTATTAAGTTCTTGTTCAGTTTGCGATAGATATGCCAAAGCCTGCGAGGGTAAAACCATCGCAAGAATTGATAACCATAAAAATCGAAACACGCGTTGCGTCATTAATTTATCGTATGAAATAAGGATATTTAACAAGCTTGCATGATAGTGCGCTTAAGCTATGACAACAACTAAAAAGTTCTAAAACCTAACTTTTCAAATCTAACGGTAAAAAATCTCGCCGTTTTCTACATTTAAGTAGATCTTATTGGCCTGTTTTAAACCACCACAATAGACAAAATAAACAGCTTGCTCAGAATACGTTCGGGAGCGAACCCAGCCCTTTAGCTCTTCAAAGTCAGGGGGAACGCAGGTTCCATCTTTTAACAAGCTATCCGTTGTTTTGATAAACATCTCAAAATGTTGCTTAAAGTCATCTGAACCCTCAATATAACTACTAACGGTTTCTAAACGTTCCTGTTTGGTAATCGTGGGTGGAACTTCGAGCAACGCATCCATGGGTACCCATTCAGCAACTTCTGGGCCACCCTCTTTATAAACGTAATAAGGAGAAATGCGGCCCCATCCCTCTTTTTTCTCCAAAACATATAATTTATCACCTCGATACACGATCGTTTCCACAAACGCGTCGCTATCAGGGGCCTCCCGCACACCTAAACGTTCGCTACTAACATAGTAATCGGTGACAGGTTTTACATCTTTAGAGGGGGAAATTGGCATCGATACCTGTGGTGCTGGAGCGACGGGCGCCACTTTGTTTTTTGCCTGCATTGCCGCTTCTTCTGCGTCTTGCATTGGTTTCAAATAGAAAATGTAGTAACCGCCGGCGGCGCAGGCTAACCCCAGCACCAACAGCACTAACATTAAGGTCTTTTTCATTCTATCAATACTCGGGGGTAATACTTCCTTTGCCTTTATCGGCGTGTCATTCTAAAACTTTACCTCTACTGGGTATTCCCTATCATTTATTGATAAATCCTTTGTGCCAAAAAAATATAGCCAAAAGCGTTAACCGAAACACTTGAAAAAGCAGATGGGTAATAAGTTAATCCCTTTAACATTGGGGGAGCGATGTCATTGGGATGTACCAACATAGCCAACAACACTGCAACTTCAAGTATGGGTGGATAAATTTAGATTAGATCTCTGCTGATTGGCTTAGCTACACACGTCAAGCTCTAACGCTTTGTCACACTTCGCAGCGCAGATGAAATCATTTTGATGCAACCCTTTTATCGAATGGCTCCACCATGTAATCGTTACTTTGCCCCACTCCAATACGATAGTCGGATGGTGAAATTGCTCTTCCGCAATTTGGGCCACTTGATTGGAAAAATCCCACGCCAATTTGAAATTTTTAAATCGGTATACTTTCTCTAATTGAGGAATACCATCACGTTCCACTAACGCCCAATCCGTGAGTTCGGTTAATAGTGCTCTCTGCTGCTCTGCGTCCAAGGCAGTGGCATCACTATGACAAGCTTCACAACGTAGATCATCCAACATTTATTGATTCCTTTGGTTCGAAAAGAGGTGGTAAAAGCCCCGCTTGCATTGCGCGGCGTGTATATTCCATCAAGTCCATTTTGCTCAATTGATAAAGCTGTTGTATATCATCCAACACAAAGTAAATTGGCTGCATAATATCAATACGATAAGGGGTTCTCAGCACGGTATGTGTATCGAAAGAGGCTCTTTGAGGGGTATCTGATTCCAATGCGTATAGGGTTTCTCCTGGTGAAGAAAGGATTCCACCGCCATATATTTTCAGTTGGTCGGCCTCTTTGACTAATCCAAACTCAACCGTAAACCAATACAACCTAGCGAGGTATACCCGCTCTTGAGGTGTCGCATCTTTTCCAAGCTGACCGTAATTCTGAGTAAACTGAGCAAAGGCTGGATTAGTGAGCATCGCACAATGCCCAAAGATCTCATGAAAAAAATCAGGTTCTTGTAAATAGTCGAACTCTTCGCGACTGCGTAAGAATGTAGCAACTGGAAATTGTTTATTTTCCAGTAGCGTAAAAAATCGATCGAAGTTTATTAAGGCAGGAACGGGAACAACCTGCCATCCTGTCTCTCGTTCTAGAATAGTGTTGATTTCAAATAACTGCGGAACTCGTTCTACCGGGAGGTTTAACAAATCGAGACCATGTAAGTATTCACTGCACGCACGAGTCTCTACGACTTCAAGTTGACGAGTAATCAAATCTCTCCAGATAGCATCTTCATCAGACGTCCAATCGACCATTCCTTTATCGTTCACTGGCTTAGAATGATATTGAGTCATCTTCGCACCTCTTACGCTATTCCATTTATTTAAGCCTACTTCTTTCCTCCCGCAGGTGACAATATCGACCCTTGCTTAATTTCGCCTCATTTGTGTAACAAATAATTTACATTAAAGAGTCGAGACAGCGTAAAAACAAATCGCTTTAAATCCAGCGCCTCAGGTCAAGCAACTTTAGAATGGGCTGTTTTGATTTAAATCGTGTATGACTAAGTTAGATTTAGACGGCAATAAAAAAGCCCAAGTCATAAACTTGGGCTCTCTAATGATTCAACTAATTCTCTTTATACGATTATCTGTCGCCGATTATTTCTTGGCAACCGCCATTAGAACATCAAGTTCCCCTTCAGGCGTTGTAATTGAAAATGGTACTGACACAGACACTTCACTGAAGCCGACGCTTGTTAGTACTTGTTCTGCATGAATAAAAGAGATACCGCTGCTTTCTGCATCATCAGTGACGAGCCAATCCCAATGCACAAAATAACCACCATCATCTAAAATGGTATAAATGATATCGCAGACGTCAGCGTAATTTGAGATAAAGCCACAAACAGAAGAAGCGACAACCAGTTCAAACTGATTGCGAAAGGCAGGGTGGATTGCAACTAAGCCACGCGTCAACAAATCAACGACGGGCTCCACATTTTCAAGCTGCTTATCGTCAAGTTGCTCAATCATGGCCTCAGATGAGTCCAAAGCAACAATGTCTTTAACGATAGGAGACAATCTTTGGCTTAATAAGCCAGTACCACAACCAAAATCAAGAACGTGCTTTCCATGTAAATTGACGAGCTGCTGTAGTGATTCAAATGCTTGATTGGCGTAGGTTGCTGTTGCTTCACTACTTTCCCAATTCGCAGCATGTTCATCCCAGTTTATTGCCACCATGATCTCCCTTTAACTTCATTCATCAGGCATTGTCCAAGAGTAAACCAAAACGCCCTACTTTTCATAGTAACTTTGCATGAAAACAGTGATTTAACTAGCCCCAATTCTTGTACATGAGTATATAATGGACCGGTAATGTTAACTCTTTGTGAATAGCGATGAACTTATCTCAGATCCAAGCCTTTATTACCATAGCCGATACTGGCTCTGTTTCAGAAGCCGCACGACAACTCGATTGTAACCGCACCAAACTGAGTATGGCGATTAAAGCCCTAGAGAAAGATCTCGATATTGAATTATTTATCCGCAGCGGAAATCAACTGACGTTATCTGAAGCTGGTAAAGCCATTTACAAAGATGGCCAAAGTCTGTTGGTTACTGAAGCGCGTATTCGCCAAACTTGTTTACAAGCCTCAGGGGAGTTCAATGCCGAAATCTGGATAGCTCGTGATGACTCCTTACCCGATGAAAAATGGCAGGCTTTTGCTCACCGTTTGAATCATCGATTTCCAGCTACCGCATTTAATATCGTACTCGCATCATGTGGCGATTTAGCCAACTTGGTTGCTACCGGCCAAGTCGATTTTGCATTTGGTGTCGATTATGAACGCATTGATGACCCACATATTACCTATCAACCATTAGGTAAAATTCGCATGATGTCGGTATGTAAAGCAAACCATCCACTAAGCAAGTTACGCCGAGTTTCAAATGAAGAATTAAGAAACTCCATGCAAGCCGTGATGGTCTACCTCAACGAAAAAGACAACCCTGAATTGAAACCATTCTCGCTGCGTCACATTGGTTTTTCGAGTTTTGACTACATCCTCACTACCATTTTAAGTGAAGATGCTTGGGGCGTATTACCGGAGCCTTTGATCCGACATCACCTTCGTCAACAATCTCTAGCAGTAATAAAACATACTTATGGTTTGACCCAAGAAGACTATTGTATGTTCACTTCATCGGGAAAAGCTGAGCATCCGGGAATGACATGGCTAGCAGATAAACTCAACGAATATTTATTCGATTTCTAAGTATTCATTATTGATTTTTAATTTTGTGACGAACAAAAATCAGTCAGTGTCAATTTTACTGACACCAGTGAAGAGATGTAACCCCATGTATTTACTGGGTAATTATTTTAATCAACCAGTTTACCAAGGGAATTCTCAAGATTCCATTTGTCTAAACCTCTCAGACCGAGAACAATATAGGTACATTCTAATTGAGTAATCTATATGTGTGCCCGGACAAGCTTAAACGAAAAACGAGTTCTAACCTTTTCAGCCCTTTTAGCGTCAGGTTTTGCAGGAGGAGGTTTAGTCTTAGGTCTATTAGTTGGTTCTCTGGTCATTGTTTTTGATGGTGTTTATTCTTTAGTCAGCTTGCTGTTAACTTTATTGTCACTGGCTGTCTCACGTTACATTCAAGGTCCATCAGTTAGCCGCTTTCCGTTTGGTAAAGCCGTACTAGAACCACTAGTTATCGCCGTTAAAGGCATTGTTATTCTTACAGTAGTGCTCTATTCACTGCATTCTGCTGTATTAGCCATGTTTACTGGTGGTCGTGAAGTTAACCCATCAATCGCTACATTATTTGGTGCTATAAACGTTATTGGCTGTGGTTATGCTTGGTGGTTTATCGCGCAGAAATCAAAACGTTTTAGTTCTGGTCTTATTGGTGCAGAAGTGAAGCAGTGGCAGATGGATACATTATTAAGTGTGGCTATCACCATCGGTTTTATTGCAGCTTGGATTGTCTCTAAAACGCCATATGCACATTATGCTCAGTTCGCCGATCCTGCGATGATGATTTTAATGTCGTTTTACTTCATTAAAGTCCCATTTGATATGATTCGTAATGCTTTACGCGAACTATTGATGATGAAACCAAACGAAAATATTTACGCTGCGGTTGATAAAGAAATCCTAGCTCTGGAACACCAAGTTTCAGATAGTATGGAACTGGAATTAGCTGGGGTAACAAAAATCGGTCAAGAATTAAGAATCAACATCGATGTATACCCAAACCAGACACAAGTCCAGGTTGCTGATGTGATAAAAGCGCGTCGTATTTTAAAACACAAACTTTCATCTTTATCATTGGATCTTCAGTTAACAATGAACATTGCTAGTTAACTTTTAAAGCAAAGTCTACGCGTGTAGACTTTGCTTTTTCTACGCGCTACCCCTCATTTTCAAATATAACCTCTCATCAACTAAATCCATGTATTGTTAAGATACTATCTCGCTCCGAGTGCTTCATCATCTATGGGTTAACCACAAATCAACTTTTAATACTCTAGCTAAAAAGACAGCAGCATCTCCATTGATTCTATCTTCTATCTATATGGTCAATATGCAATCGGTAGTCTATTATTCTAAAATAATTTACTGTTTCTCGTTCACGTTAACATGGAGAGTACCTTGAACAAGAATTCATTACGTTCAATTAGCAATCTACAATTTCTTATCGTCGAAGATTCAACCACCTCGGCTATGCTAATTCGTCAGCAACTGATCAGCCTGGGGAGTGACTATGATCGGATTGTTATTGTTGAACGCTATCAAGATGCGGTAAAAATAATTGAGTCTCATAAGTTCGATATTTTAATTGTGGATTATCATCTCGAACAATATCTAACAGGTTATGAACTTGCGATGCTTCTCTATCGTAATCGATTGATCACGGACTCTTGTGGTGTTTTATTTGTTTCCGGTGATTCAAGCCAAGAAACCGTTTTGACTGCCCTATCAGGTAAAGTCCGACACTATATTACGAAGCCTATCGCCACCAACAATTTAAAAAATAAGATCCTAACGATTTGTTCTGAAAATAATGCAATAGCACAATTTAATCATTATCTAAAATCACACTCCAACGCAACCGCTTCGCTCTTTCTTGATCAGGTTACTCATTCAGGGCATGTGATCACTCTTGAATCCATTTTGATTGATTTTCTGATGTCACGCGAATCATGGCAAATATTACAGGAATATCTCAACTTATCACAAACAACAATGAACACCGCTAAAGTCTGCGCCCTAGCTCATCTAGATTGCATTAATAATGATTGGCCAGAGGCAATTCACAGACTACATGCTTTTATTGACGAAAATCCGCTCTGTCAAAAAGCAATGGACTGCCTAGCAATGACTTATAGTGAAGCCAATCAAACTTCAAACGCTCAGTTTTGGGCAATGAAAGTCTTTGAGTTAACGCCGAGTATCGGCGATAGAGCACTCCGTGCTAGCCAATATACAGCCCAGAGAAGAGAGGCTGAGAAATTAATTAAAATTGGTAGTAGCTACGCGAATCATCTATCTGTAGTGGACTCTCATTGGTTTTCTTTCATCACACACCATTTTTATGATGTTGAATACGTTTATCTCAACACTCAAAATATCGCTGCAAAGACTGCACTAGTTAACCATGTGAATACATTTGTTGTGATAGCGTCAAAGAAACTTCTTGGGAAGCGAGTGACTTCATTACATGCGCTTAAGCAACTTTTCCAATGCCATATTCTGATTCACGAGGGGAATGACGAATTGGCCCATAAAAAACTACTAGCTGGACTTTCTCCCTACTATGACGAGTTGTTCACTTGTCCAACAACGTTATTAACGGAGTTCTTACCTGCATTACTCTATTTTGGTGAACTTGAGATCTATCGCTGTTTAGTTGCAGTTATCGCAACACGCAACCATAGCTTTAACCCTCATTACTTACCAAAGCGCCTGTTTAGGTTAGAAACGGATGATGAATCACAAGATTTTTCACCATTTTCTTTGGAAAATACACTCCTAGACGTGAACGAATATCAAACGATGATAAAGCGCCACCCGCACGCTAGTGAATCAAAAATCAAGTACCTACATAGCACTTATGTCCAGCAACAAGGGGATCGCAATACGATTGTTCGATATCTTACGGAACTTGATACTCTTGACCTTCCTCCATTATGGCAACATTGGGTAATTCTCGCTAAACAACATAAATTCAGTACACCGCCACCGGCTCCATTTATACTCACCAAAGAAAGGAGTACTTCATGATTAATTTTGACCTGCTCACAAAGTACTTAGAACACGATACTGATATTATTGAAGCAGTATTAGTGGCCTATTTAGAAGATCACCACGATTTCAATGCTGAATTTACGAAGCAGCTCAACGCTAAAGATTGGCAAGCGCTGGGACTTAATGTCCATACATTAAAAGGCGTTCTGTCGAGCTTTGGTGAAACAACGATCACTCCCGTTCTTGAGCGAGTGGAATTTTGCAGCAAACAGCAGGAACATCCGGCACAAGAAGATATAGATCTGATCACTATCGAAATCAATAAGATCAACCAGCAAATCGAAGAGTATGTCAGTTAAAAAGTTGAGGGGGTTATCATGGTAATCCTCATCTTTTTTAACTCGATACCGCTTAACTCGATAAAGCTAGCTCACGACAAACTCCTGAGGAAATAATGTGTATCTAGATATGATACCAATCCAGATAAGTAAGTGGTCAGAATTTGCAAATAACAATCAGAAAAAATGTACAAAGGTCTTATGTGGATCAAAGTGCGAACATCCTTTCCTAACTTTTGAGTCTAATAACCACCTCGGCATAACTACCGCCTGGTGGCGGTAGTTTTAAACTTACAATTCACCAAAAATCAACCGACGCTCTCAAAATCATGCTGTGTCGATCTGAGCCTGCAACATTTTTGCGCTCAAAATCCAATTTCGTACTGATTGAGGAGACATTATTTTCGGATCACCTAAATCTGAATCAGACGCACGTACAAGCTCTGGTGGGACCACATCAATAATTAGCTCCAAATCTTCATGAGATTTAATTTCTTTATTGAATACATCGGCCATTTCCTTACTATAATCTGCTTTACGAGCTTGAGCAGCTTTCACTAATCCATCAAGTAAAACGTACCAAGTTGTCATTGGTCCTTGTACGATAGAAGCCGACTCAGCAACTGAGTCAATAAAAGCGAATGGAATAGTATCAATTGGCTGGTTTATCTCCATCGCAGCGAGAATCCAATCTGTATCAAATGAAAAGTCATACACGGTTGGTTTTTTGAGTATCTCTTTCAACACATTTCGATCATACAATTTAAACGCGGCTTGCGTGTCTTTTATACCGTGCTCGAATATCGGAGAGCCGATCATTCGTTGCATGTGCCGAAGCGTTTTAATCCCCGCCCCCCAGCGCTCTTCTTGCTTTACCAAAATCGAGTTTTTATGTTTTCTATTACCCAATACAACTGACTTACCCTGCTCTACATACGGTTGCAAAATTAACCCGAGTTGACCTAAATGAACCGAGTTATCTGCGTCAGTATATACGACCGCATCAGCACCATTATCGAGGGCACTCTGACAACCTAAGATGATTGCTCCACCTTTTCTGGAGTCATTGGCATTAGCCAAATTTGCCAAAGGTCCAGACTTTGTAGGAAGCGCATCGCTAAGTTCCAATATATGTAATCGCTCTACCAGAGAACATTGTGAATAGGGTAGTAATGCATTTTCGAGCTCATAATCCATTCCATTCGCAATCTCACGAGCAATTTGGGCACTATTATGAGGGCAACCATCATCGACTGCATACAGAGACCATTCAACTTTAGTGTCTTTTGTCGCCCACTCAAGTTGGGTTACTTTAGTTCTCAATGAGTCTTCACCATTGGGGTTATTAGCGTCTTTCGGTTCTAACCGATTGTGCTCTCCCCACATAGCAAATACGACTGCAAGCTTGAGCTGTTGTGTTATAGAAAGTAAATATCGACGAGATTCAACCAACTTTATCGCTAGTTGGAAAGCCAATGGAGCATCATATTGGTGACTGAGTTGTTGAAGATCTTCAACAGATAGGTCATCAAGAATAAGTATGTCATCGGATAAATCGAGCAATTGTTCTTGGTGTCGTTGGTTGGTTAAATCAAATTTGGGGTTGGCTGATTTAAGTAAACTCAGCGCCTTAGATCTTGAATTCATCATACACTCTCCCTAGCCATTATTTTTATAGAACTAGGATAAGGTTAGTATGCAACTCGCTTTATACAAGTTATCTCATATATAATTCACTTTACATATACTTTCATTATTGTTCCTTGAACCATGACATCTCATAAAGGCTTGTTGATACAAGAAGTGTCAGGAGTAAAACTGAAATTTCTATACTTAGCTCGATAGGTTTCGCGTTTACTGATATCAAACTCCCCTGCCCAATTGGCTATATCTGGGTTGGTCGCCCACACATTGGCCATCACCCGTAGTTTCGAACTGTCTGCACTGGGAGTGGGGTCGACTGGGTTATTTCTCACTTTGAATATAGACTTTCCATCAATAAACCATTCGATACCTGATTTTGACCAATAAATACCGTAACGATGGAAAGACTGTGAAGCATCAAAATCTAAGAAAACAAGCGATTCATGGGTATTAGTGTAGCCATCATCATCAGTCCAAAAATTAAGCTGCACCATATTGGTATTGCTACCCAAAAACTCAATATCTATCTCATTGTGCTTACCATTACCTCCTTCCGGCGTATCATAAGGACCGGCAAACAAGAAAAATGAAGAGACAACCCCTGGTTCACTGATCGGCTTCATATCAATTTCATAACAACCATATGAGTAGTAATGTTGACTACGTAACTCACCAGAATAAAATGTCGCAGGCTGATCTCTTTTTACTCTGTCTCTTTTTAACTTTATCTTCATTCCTCGTTGGCCAAAACTGACTGCACTGGCTTCCCAACGACTTAGAAATGGAAAACCATTTTCCCATCCATCCGACAACCACCACATCTGTGGATCCAGTTCAGTTAAAGGATCGTTCACACTATCTGCAACAACTGTTGGCGTATATAAGCCAGCAGAAAAAGAAACGGCAATCAAAGGCATCAAAAATTTCATCATTATGCAATCAGGCGTTGGATGTTTATTTAATAGTAATCAACCTATCGCACTTTGCTGTTTTTTTTGTTGCCATATTTTCGTTGCGGTTCAGCGATCAATTTTCATCTTGAATGGGAGCAAAACTGCGCCGCTGTGTAGCCTCTACACCTTGCGCACTGCGGGCTCCAAGAAGATTGCCTCTAGTTATTGGAGTACTGCTTGTCTGGTTTACATCGGTTTCTTGTGCATCTATATCTTCAACCAAACTAATAGGTTCTGAAATTACTGTAGAATCAATGTGTTTAATGTTTTTACCCAGCGTTTCTTCCCTCTTATTTTCACTATTTTCCGGCACAACTTGAGGCGTAAATGTCTGAGTATGACGAAAACCTGATGTTATCTGTAATTTCTTCGTTGGTTGGTACTGCTTTAGTTGCTCACCCGAACGAGTGGGTTGAGTACTATTTTGGGGGGCTAATTGCGGTTGTACAACCTTACTAGCAAGTTCAGATGACGGGGATTGATAACTAAAAAATCCAAGTTTGTTGTCCCATACTTCTAGCAAACTTAACAATTGCAACCAATCATTATCCACATTTGCCCCCACCCCTCCTTGAGTCATATTGACATTCAATTGCGTATTCGCTTGCTCAAATTGTTGGTGTAACTGCGACTGCATTTGTTGCCAAGAACTACCACCCATTAAGAAATAACGGACACTATTAGCCCAATATTCATAGGCTATTGGATCACCATTTTTTTCAGCGGAACTAGCTGCTAAAACCTCCGCTAACCCTGCAGCCTGCCACATTTTCTTCGCGCCTAATTGGCTTTCTAACGTCAACATTCGATTGGTTTGAACATGAAAGGTATTAGCCGCTTGTGCATAACGATTTTGATTAAGTAACAAGGTTGGCGACATTAATGCGTCGCTCACTTGTTTATTGACTGCCCAAGATGATACTGAGAAGAAAATCGCGATTAAAATAAAGTACCTCATCGGAATGTCTCCACCAAACATTTACCAGGATGGTCAAACCGAGAATCAAATTTAACGTCGCGATATTCTCGCTGTTTCTCTCCTTGATACAGTTTCCCATTTTGCTTATAGAGTAATGCTTCTAACACTCCAGCATTGGTTTTTAGACTAATACTTTTTTCATACTCGCCGGTCATCTCATATCGACCCTCGTACCATCCTCTCTGTGGGTCGTACAGCTCTCTTACGAGGACAACCAAACTATCGGTATATTCTGTTTTCCACAACGCCCACATTTGAAACGCAACCCGAGTTGATACCAAAGCAAGATGATCGTAAGAGCTGCCATCTTCAGCGAGGGTAATCCAAGGAGTCCCTAAGCCATAAATCGCATCGTAAACAAAATGAGGCTCATCAGAAACGACATGCTCACCTCTGGCTGTATAGATTTTTTCATTATCCCAACGGCGCTCCTGCACTAAATAAATAGCATCGGCCATCGCAGACAAAGCCGAATTAGAATGCGTTGCATCTGATGATTGGCTATCTGAAACCTCATCCCAATTAAATTCAAGACCTAACCATAAGTAAGGGGTGCTATAAACAGGGCGAAGAACATTAAATATTCGGGGGTCTCGACCATCGAAAAGCAAGTCTACATCGTAAATAGTTGCCACGTCGTAAGGTTCAAGGTTCATGGCTTTTTTTGGAACAACCTGCCAGTCAAGATAACCATAAGAGGTATATTCTTCTGTTCCTAGTCGGCCTTCTTTGTATCGAGTGACTTGATTGCCATTTACGACAGCGCCATACAGTTCACCATCACTGCCAATCAGTTCACAAAAATTCCAACGTAAAACAGCTTTATCAATGTACTCAGAAAACTCCGGCGACGTTTGCTTCACTATCGCTAAAACGATCAGTAAACGCCCCACATCGAGAGAAGACCAACCCATGTCTTGATATTGATTACCATAATTAACCATTCCGCCAGTTTGAGTGCTATAAACTTTATTTGGCACTTGGCCTTGGCTAAGGTCCATTTTATTAAGGAACCGTAAAACCAATGACAATCGCTCATCATATTGCTTGTTAGAAATAAAATTGAACTCTTTCGCCGCAAGTAATGAAATCAGATAGTCGGCCACTCCTGACATATTGGTAGTCGGATAATTATCAATACCATTAACTAACCCCGTAGCAAGTTGCGTATTATTTTCAACATATTTCCATGCCGTCATTGCCCATGCCAACTCTTCTTCGGTCAATTCACCATGGCGGCCTTGGCGGATCAGTTGGGATTGATTAACCGCTTCAATCCCATCGGTTACACCACGGTACACCACACCGCAGGAAGTCACGACCAACGTAAACGCTAATACAACCCATTTTTTTAGCATTCAACGCCTCTAGTTCACAAGTGGTTTCTTTTTACGCGGTAAACACTGCCCCTCATAACCAAATGGAGACTCGAGCGCTTTCTCCCATAAACTCGGTGCCGGATTATCTTTATAAGTTAATAACTTACCTTGTTTCTTAAACAAGAGGATTTCGAGTGTAATACCATTGTTGTTGGACGTAAATGTGTTGATCAGCCCAGTACCATTCTCAAAAATCCCCTCATAAAACCCTTTTTCTTTATCATAAGCAGTAGAGACATGATCAAAAAGAAGGTTGGTGTATGGCGTGTCCCATAATACCCACATTCCCATTGCTCCTTTAATCGCTACAGCAGAATATTGAGGGAGAAACTCGCCGACTTCTGAAATCGTATTCCACGCAAATCCATCTGTGTAAATTGTGTCGTAAACAAAATAGGGTGCACCGTCAAGTTGATGCTCGGTTCGTGCAGTAATGATCCCCGTCTGTTTATAACGCTCTTCTTGAACACGATAGATCTGCAGCGCGAAGTCTGCCATCCATTCATGGGAATAATTTGCATCATGGGGTGAGCGATCTGAGACATGATCCCAACCGAGTTCAATACCATCTAGAACATAGCTTTCCGTTACAACGTAACTGTGAGCTTTCAACTTACGAGGATCACGAGTGTCATAAGGGATATCATAGCCAAAAAGATTTATTGTCGCGTAAGGTTCTGCTAATGCGGCTTGTTCTGTTTTAAAGCCCCATAATTCAAACCCTTTCGCAGCATATTCTTCATAGCCTAGGCGACCTTCCTGTAGATACTGCACATCTTTGCCTGGTTCTAATAATGCCCCAAACATGGTTCCATTTTCATCGATGATATTACAGTAATTCCAGCGAAGAACGGCTGAATCAATGGCAGTTGCAAACTCAGGATACCGTTGCTTAATGATATATAACCATATCATTAAACGTCCTAGATCGAGGGCTGAATAACCAATCTCACCAGGTTGATTTCCATAGTCCACCTTTGCGGCAGTTTGTGTATTGTAAGCCTTATTGGGTAACTCACCTCTAAACAGATCAAGTTTGTTCAAAGTCGTGACAAAACGCATAAGGCGACGGTCAAATTCTGCTTTATCAATAATGCCGAGTTCATAGGCACTGACCATCCCAGCTAAATAAGAAGATGCATCCCACCAAGTCACTGATGGATAATTATTAACCGCATTAACCAACCCTGTTGACTCTTGGTAATTATTTTCAAAATAGCGCCATGCAATTCGCGCCATCTCCATCTCCTTTTCCGTCAACTCCCCTTGGCGAGGTTGAGGCGTTACCCAGTGATTCTTCCGGTCAATAATATCTTCCGAGAACTGGCTATATTTATTCCCACATCCAGCAATCGCAACCGCAATCAAACAAACAGTAAATCCGCGCATAGCTGTTCCTTCTTAATTCTTACTGTTCTTGTTAACGTTATTCTTTCGATAAATATTCTTATCAATATTGTTTTCGTCGACATCGCTATTATCGACAAAATACTTAATAATATCGCTATTTAGCACCAACGCTTAGCAATGGGCCAATTTCAAGATAAGCTAAAGACTCCAATACAATTCCATTTGTGTTCGCTGTCACAGCTTTATTTGTACGTCCATCCACTTCATATTTCCCTGAATACCAACCCTCTTCTTTTGAATATAAGTCGGACGCTTCTTTAATGAGTAAATCACTATAATCCGTGTCATAAAGTGCATACCAACCAAACGCCGCTTTTGTCGACAAGCTTTTTAAGTGCGATTGATCTTTACCATCATCAGAAATAGCATTCCACTTTTTACCGTCAGAGAACACCGTGTTGTAGACAAAGTAAGGTGCTTCATCAACGTTGTCCTCACTGACTGCAGTAACGATACCCGTTTGTTCAAATCTTGCTTTTTGCGCTAAGTAGACTCGATGAGCAAACACTTTCGATACACTATCGGCGCCAAACTCTATACCATCTAGAATATAAGATTCACTTACCACGTAGTTATGAGCATGATATTCCGCAGGATCTCTTCTATCGGTTGGGATTTCGATACCATAGACATCGATCATCTTTAGGTAATCAATATATTTCATTGAATTGAAAACATCTCGGCCCATTAACGCTAATGACTTAGACGCGTATTCTTCATAGCCGATTCTTCCCTCTTGAACCATTTCCATCACACTAGGATCATGGCTTGGTCTGGCTCCATACAAATATCCATCTTGCAGCATGGTTTCTATCTGCCAATGATCAAGTACATCGTTCACTTGAGTGTTGAACATTGGGTATTGCCAAACTAATAGATTTAACGGGACTAGAATTCGTCCAATATCGATTGCTGACCAACCAATTCCATTTGGCTGAGGGTTATTTTCATAATCCACCATTTCGAGCGTTTCGGTGTTGTACGCTTTATTCGGCAGCTTGCCATCGACAAGTGGTATTTTGGCTAAGGTACCTAACGCTTTGTCCATACGGATCTCAAATTGCTGATTGGTTATCACGTTGAGTTTTTCTGCTGAAATAAGCCCCATCAAATAGGACGCGGTATCCCACATCGTCGTAGATGGGTATCCATCAACTGAGTTAACGAGCCCTGTGTTTTCTTGATAATTGTTTTCAAAATATTGCCACGCAATATTGGCCCATTCGAACTCTTGTTGAGTTAACACTCGGCTCTCTCTATATGGGATCGCTTGCGTTGATTCGAAACGAATATTACCAAGTACTCGTTCTGGCTCGCGGCTTTCAATGCTAAAAGCAATTACCAACGCGGTAATCAAACCTAAGATAAAAACAATATGATGACGAGCATTCACTAACGCTTGTTTAAACTCCATATTTCACTTCCTCCGTGTTACTCGCTTCTTCTTCGTCTAACTCCGAGGGCGGAGGCGACCAAAAGGCTGCCGCGATCATGCCCCACATCGCCATCATGTTATTAATGATCCAAAAAGTATTTAAAACTAGCCCACCAATGGAATAGCTTCCCCAGCTTTGTGTTGAGTGACCAACCCATGCGAAAATCAAGCTGAACAAACTCAATAAAAACACCACTAATTGAGGTATCACCAACCCGATAAATCGACCAGTCTGCCGCTCTTTTGGTGTGGTTGGAAAACTAATTTTTCGTCCTCGCAGCACTGTCCAGAGCGCGCGAAAGTTAACAGGAAAAAAGGAGAGGAAGTTGGTTTTCCCTTTATATCCAGCAACGCCCCATGTTCCAATCATCATGGCAATTTCAGCAGTCAATACATAAGGTAAAAAATGCAGATAGAAAGTGACATCATATGCCGTGACAGGCGCAATTGACGTTAAGAAATAGATAATAGGGCACGCTAGAAAAATAATGTTCCAAATTGCCGAAAGGTTTGACCAAAAACTAGCCCCATACATCAATTTCTGTTTGAAACTTAATCCTTTACGCAATATCGGGTTATCATTCATAAAAATATCAATTGACCCCCCTGAATATTTAAAGCGCTGCACTGTCCATGTTTGTAAATCTTGAGGAGAAAGCATTTTACTTTCAACATTGGGGTGCATGACAGAACGCCATCCACGTTCTTGATCGGAATGCAAAACAATTGACGTATATAAATCTTCCGATACATGGAATTTATACGGGGTAAATTCCGTATCGAATAAAATCTCATTACGCAGGTTTTCAGAGACGCTATCATCGACCTTGTGTTCTTTGGTCAATAATCGTATCTGTTTTTCGACTTCCTCTTGCTCTTGGGTAATTTGTTCAACATACGCTCTAAGGGCCGCTTCCATCACTGCTTCTCGTCGGTGGATTGAACCAGCACCACAACAAAATGATGCATTAGCCCAGTTACGACGACGCTGAATCACGTCATAAAACATTTGAGGATCATTGACGAACGGATCTTCTCCTAATGTAACAGGCCCATAAAACCGCTCGATACCTCGACCTATAGGTGCTGACCACTTGCCCAATCTACGTGATAAATATTGAGGTAAGCGCTCACCCTCAGGTAAGTCAAAGAACCACTGTGGTGTTTGAACCCAAGCGACTTTGGGATCACGGAAGTAACCTAAGGTATTTTCCAAAATAGATGGGAAAGGCCGCGTGTCAGCATCACAAATAACAACAAAATCGCCACTGGTCTGCTCCATGGCGTTACGCAAGTTGCCAGCTTTGAAACCGATATTTCCATCACGTGTGATGTAACCAATACCCATTTCATCAGCCATAGCTTTCATTTCTGGACGATTACCGTCATCTAGAATATAGATATTGATATCAATGGCATGTGGATATCGAATGTTCTTAGCATCAAGGATGCTCAGCTTTACTAATTCAGGTTCTTCATCATAACTAGGAAAAAACACATCAACCCGAAGCTGCCTATCTTCCGTTGTCTCTTCTACACATTCGGCCAATTTATAAGGCGCTGGACGTTTAGGCTCATCTTTTACTTTCCATAAATTGACAGTAAAAAGTATCGAACCGATAAATGCACAGGATTCAGCAAATGCTAATGGTAGAGAAAACCACAAGGCATCATAATTTAACGCAAAGCTCCATCGCCACCACAAATACCATAATCCTAATGTCAAATTGCATGTCGCAAGATACTGATAAAGCAGCTCTCTTGGAATGCTATGAGGTACAGGTTCTGGTGGGACTCGATGTTCAAAATTCTTAAAATAATGATCCATCCTAGTATTCTCCCTCTTTGGCTAAGCCTCGACTCACCCTATCGACTGACTGTATTTATTTGGAGACATGCCGTTTTTTAACCGGCTTAGAAAGACTTATGACGGATCTAATTGCTTAACCATCAAATAAGTATTTTTGTCATCCATCGTGCTGAGTTCTACCCTATCCATCAAACTGGATACGATAACGAAACCTCGCCCTGATGTTGTCCATGTTTCATCATCACTTGGATCTGGCTCAATAAACTCATTAGCAAGCGCCTGTTTAAACTGCTGTGGTGTCATCACACTACCTTGATCCGTAATTCGGACATGTAGCTGTTGTTTTTGTTCATCCAAATCACATGACAACTCGATTGGTAGTCCCTCTTGTGAGTCATAGGCATGAATAAAGGCATTATTGACCATTTCAACAACGCACAATTCAACTTGCTGTGAGATCTCATCAGTCAAACCAAGCTTTCGCCAGTAATCGGAAATATCATCAGATGCCAAGCGTGACGCATCTAGAGAACTCAAATACACATGGTTGAACGTCGAGGTTTCTAGTTGTTTCATGTTCTGACCCTTAATCGTCTTACATACCTTTAAGCATATCCGTTACGCGGTTATGAATAGGATGGGTACGTAAATGGCTCCAACTTAAATCATTGTTGGTGTTTCCATCATGGCCAATACAGTAATTTCCGAAAATTGTTTGGCCATTCACGTGAGTTCCAGCATGTACATGAATATAATCAAAAATCAGCGATTCCTGTACACTACTCTGGGCATCTATGACGCAGTTAGCACCTATTAAAGCCGGCCCAGTAATTGTCGCTCCATCCTCAATTTTACAGCCACTACCAATCACAACTGGGGGTTGGACATGGCACTTTTCTAGATCCACCACGGTATTGATGCCAAGCCAAACTCCGGCTTTGATCTGAGTGCCAGGCACTCTGTATCCCGGTACTTTTCCATCCAAAATATCTCGAGTAACTCCCCAAATATCCGTGATATTACCGACATCTAGCCATTGGAAGTTCATATCAACCGCATAAAATGGGACATGTTGTTCCACCAGTGTCGGGAAAAGATCGCTACCAATATCGTATTCCATTCCCCGAGGGATATAATCAAAAATAGCAGGCTCGAAAATATAAATACCCGCATTAATTTGTGTCGAAAGAGCTTCCTCTTTAGCGGGTTTTTCCTGAAAGCTGGTTACCTGTCCGATGTTATTAGTGACAACGACACCGTACTTTTCTACTTCGTCCAACATAACCTGCTTTGTGATTATTGTGGCAATTCCACCGTTTTTCTTATGCTGACGAACAGCCTCTGTTAAATCCAAATCAACCCAAGCATCACCACAAACCACGACGAATGTTTCATCAAAAAAACCTGAAAATTCCTGGATTTTTTTCATACCACCCGCAGAACCAAGCGCTTTACTAACGTATTGTCCATCTCGCATCTCCCCCTCATAGGAGTAAGAAAGCTGCACGTCAAAATGGTGTCCATCACCAAAATAGCCCTCAATAACTTCGGCAAGATGACTAGTATTAATTACTATCTTGCTAATATTGTGTTGAGCAAACAATTCAATCATCGATTCCATCACCGGTTTACCAAGAATCGGAATCATAGGTTTAGGAATAGACTGAGTGATCGGTCTTACGCGTGTACCTTTTCCTGCGGCGAGTATCATTCCTTTCATAACGTCACCTAAACCGCTGTTTCTAAAGCTGCATCGACACTATCAAACGTTTTGATTAATCGATCCATGCGCGTTAATTTAAATAGACTCAATACTGGTGACTGTGCGTTCGCTACTGCAATATTTTTGTCTTTCAGTAATTTATAGATCGCCATCAAAGCACCTAAACCACTGCTATCCATAAACTTCACATTTTGTATATCAAGCACAATGTAGTCACCTAACTCTTGCTGAATTGCTTCAACATGATTACGAAATGCTGGCGCTAATTTAGCATCAAAGCGTTCTTCATTTATTTGAAGAATTGTGCTGTTGCCCTGTTTACTAATCTCATATCGCATTTTTCTGCTCCTTCAATCGGACCTTTCCATTCTGCTGCTAACACACTTACGTCATCGTCAAAACTCTCAGAGTTTTGCCAATCCTTGACCGCTTTTACAACGAGTTCCGTTTGTTGATGCATAGGGTAATCGTTGAGATTTTCGATCGTGTTACACAAAGCAGCTTCGCTAAACTGCTGTGC
This sequence comes from Vibrio sinensis, assembly GCF_003605645.1. Classification (GTDB taxonomy): domain Bacteria; phylum Pseudomonadota; class Gammaproteobacteria; order Enterobacterales; family Vibrionaceae; genus Vibrio; species Vibrio sinensis. The sequence goes on from NZ_QVMU01000008.1 coordinate 40,663, forward strand.
ATTATTTTCCGCTTCGGTCAAACCATCTGAATAAAACCAAACCTTGTCACCCGGCTCTAACTGAACAATCGATGACTGATATTCAACATCATCAAACGCCCCAACAACAAAATTATCGTGCCCGATCAATTCTGCCGCTCCTTGCTTGCTGTGGTACCAAACTAAAGGCGGATGCCCGGCACAACAAAATGACATTAGGCCTGTTTGGGTATTGAGTACGGCATAAATCATGGTGAAATACAGCATGTTATCTGAGCCGCTTTGATAATTTTTATTTAAACTTTCAACGACTTCTTCTGGTGAGCAAATTTCCATTTCACCAGCATTGTCACGTTGAACAATCGAATTCGGCGCATTACCGACCATCAAACTCTGTTGAACAGAGAATGACATCAAAGCTGACGATACTCCGTGCCCGGCAACATCAAACAAATAAAAAGCAATATGGTTTGAATCTAACTGCATATATCCCAGCATATCACCACCAATTTGAGCACTAGGTATAGAGACATAACTTAGCTCAACACGTGGTAATGAATGTACTTTTGGCAGAATATGGCGAATCAGATCGCCAGCTGAATCTAAATCACGCTTAATCGTTTCATACGCTTCATCCAAACGATCATTTTTTTCTGTTAATTCGTTATGAAGACCGAGCGTTCTAAAGCCAGCTCGAATTCTGGCATCCAATTCATCAACAGCCGTTTTTTTATCGACAAAATCATCCGCACCGGCATCAATACCATTGATGATAGACTCTTGGTCATTTTTAGAAGAAAGGAGAACAAAAAAGATATAACGATGGTAATCGCATGATTTTAACGTACGACAAAGCTCGATACCGCTCATACCCGGCATCATCCAATCACTTAGCACGAACTGAATATCTTGGCTTTCAGCAAGTATCTCTAATGCTGCTTGGCCACCATTAGCTGTGATAACTTGATAGCCACGTTTTTCTAGCACAGAACGCATGAATAACAGCACAGTACGGCTGTCATCTACTAATAAAATTTTTTTCATCCCTAGCCCGTCATAAATTTTTTATAATGCTGACGTTTGACATGAGTCTGCATATTTCTTCACCCATTAAGGGGCTTTACTTCGCAAGCTCTACTGATTTAGGTTAGACTTTAATCATCGCTTTGCAAATTGTTTCCTATAATTTTCCTAACCTTATGTGAATTTTGTTATCTAAGTATGATTAAAAATCGCCCAGCAATGTATTTCTTGTTCCAACTCCTCATATGGCTTTTCATTTGGAGTAAGATAGTTGTCCAAGTAACTTACGCTGATGAATATCTGTCCAACACTAGTCCACTGGCGACCAACCCAAGTTCTCATGTACTAACCGAGCAACATCTATCAGATCAAACAACGTCAACAGCCAATGAAAACGATGAGTTGGATTTAATATGGAATGGGGTTAGCTCCTCTTTTGTCTTTCCATACCAAGAATGGAAAAACAAACATTTTCTTGATGGGCTTAGTGGAAATATCGGATATCACCAACCTTTAACGCAAACCGAAGCTGCTAGTTTACCGCCAGGGAGTACCCAAGGCCCAAGTACCCATAATGTCACTTCAACTCTCTCTCTCAAATATACAGTCGCGGGTAACTGGTTTGTTTCAGGGACGGTTTATTACTATTGGGACAAAGAGCAGCAGCAAGATTGGAACCCTGATTTCACCTACGTTTTCGGATACAGTGATTGGCGTCCTTATACATTAAGCTTGGTGTACGCTAATTATGGAGGAAATCGGTTTAATCCATCAGAGCAACAAAAGATCACAGAATTTAACCAAGGCACTTGGTCTTTAGGCTGGAAGTTTCCAATCGTTGACCCCGTAAATCGCTGGCTAACATTCACTGATGATGGTGCTATCGGGTGCCAGTTTAACTACAACTATACGCCCGAGTATTTCAACCTTGCTTCCACCACTTATGAAAATCACCATCAGACAGTCAGCCTTGGATGTAAATACTCTATTGTGGGTAACTGGTATGTTAACGGCACAGCTTTTTACTATTTTGACAAAGCCCAACAACAGCCTTGGAACCCTGACTTCACCTACGGTTTTGGTTATTTTGACTGGCGCCCAGGCACGATAACTTTGCAATATAACAATTATTCTGGGAATCGCTGGAATTCATCCACCCGAGGGGAGGATACAGGTCGATTCAAAGATGGGGCCATCACCCTCGCCTATAGCTTTGCTTTTTAAACACTTTTCATCATGAGAACCAATTTAAGATAACTAGTCTAAACTTAGGAATAAAGTTGGTATGCATCTTGATTAATAACTATAAAGACGCAACAGTGCTAGGTTGAGGAGAGCTTAAATGGAAGGGACTAAATTCGATGATGTTATAATCGGGACATCCGATAAAGATAACGTAAATAGTGGCGCGGGAAATGATGATATACAGTCACTCGCCGGAGATGATTTTATCACTGCTGGGGAAGGGAGTGACACGATCAGCGCAGGAGATGGTGATGATACTGTATTAGGAGACGTTGAATACGAAGTTCACACAGGCTCAGAACCACCGACCAATAGTAATGAGAATAACGAGAATAACGACGATAGTTGGGGTAATGCTCAAACTGTTTATCAATATCAAAACAGCACCCCGACGGAGCAAATCTCACATTCGGTTAAGTTGGATAGCTACGCCGTAAACCAATTAATTCAAACGACTACCAGTGCCAGTGGATTAGCAAGCCACCAAACGGTGACCATCCAAATTAAAGATGAAAATAATAATATCGTTCTCACCAAAACCATTCAGACCGATGAAAATGGTGAGTTCAGCCTAGACCTTGATATCCCAACGTCAAACTCCACTACCGACTCCCCACTTGCATTTTCTTTTGTAGACGAATCTAACGTGCCAATCACAACAGCCACTGACATCACTATTGATATACGAAATATCTTTGACGATACGATTGAAGGTGGTGCTGGCGATGACATTTTAAAAGGCCAACAAGGTAATGACACCATTTATGGTGGAAGCGGTAACGACTTTCTCGATGGAGATATTAATAACGACACCTTATACGGTGGCGTAGGCGATGATGTTCTCGTTGGGGGAAACGGAGACGATATTCTACACGGTGATGAGGGTAACGATACCCTACTCGGTTCCGATGGTGACGATGTTATTCATGGTGGAGATGGTGACGATCTGCTCATGGGGGAAATTGGCGATGATCTAATCTATGGTGGCGAGGGTAACGACACTTTAATTGGAGACGATGGGCAAGATACCCTCCACGGCGGTGACGGCCACGACAAACTATTTGGTGGCAAAAGCAATGACTATATTTATGGCGATGCTAGTAATGATGAAATTCATGGTGATGAGGGTGACGATAACCTATCCGGTGGTGATGGCGAAGACTTCATCCTTGGAGGCATTGGTCATGACGTGATCACTGGAGGCAAAGATAACGATCTTCTGCTTGGTGGTGATGGCGATGATTCACTAGAGGGTAATACTGGTGATGATACTCTCGTTGGCGAACTCGGTGATGATACCCTTTATGGCGGAGATGGTAATGATACGCTTTATGGGGATAGTGGTGAAGATATTCTCTTCGGTGGATTAGGTCACGATCAGCTATTTGGTGGTAAGGGCAACGATACTTTCGACGCGGGTGATGGCGATGATGTGATTCATGCTAATGAAGGAGAAGACACCATAGCGACAGGTCTAGGTAATGACCAAGTATTTGCCGGTGATGGTAATGATGTTATTACGACTGGTGCCGGCGATGATACCGTTTTTGGTGAATCCGGTAACAACCAAATTGATACGGGTACAGGCGATGATCTTGTCTACGCTGACTCTGGGAATAATGTCATCACAACAGGTACAGGTAGTGATACCGTTTACGTCGGAGATGGTAAAAACACGATTCAATCCGGAGATGGTGATGACCTATTATATAGCGGAAATGGCGATGATCTCATCGAATCAGGCAGTGGTAATGACACTATCTTCGCCGGAGATGGGGATAATCAAATAACGTCCGGAACTGGAAATGATACGGTTTATTCTGGTTCAGGCCAAGATCATGTATACCTTGGCTCTGGGGACGATAAAACCTATACCGGGGGTAACAATGATGCCATTTTTGCAGGTGACGGCGATGACAAAATATACGCAGGCAGTGGAAATGATGAGGTTCACGGTGAACAAGGTAACAATCAACTCTTCGGCGAGGCGGGCGATGATTCGTTAAACGCAGGTCTCAATGCTAGTCAATTATTTGGTGGTAGTGGTAACGATACCTTGCTTGGTTCGAATGAAAATGACCATCTGTATGGTGGCGCAGACCAAGATACGATTACAGCAGGCTTTGGAGATGATCTTTTAGAGGGCAACGCCGGCAATGATAATCTTTTCTCTGGTGAGGGTCATGATATTGCCTCAGGTGGTGATGGTAACGACTCCATTTCAGGAGGTTTAGGCAATGATACATTAATGGGTGATGCCGGCAATGACTCCTTGTTTGGTGATGAGGGGGATGATCTACTAATTGGTGGTAGTGGTCACGATCACTTAGATGGGGGAAGTGGCTACAGCGAAATTTATGGCGAAAGTGGCGATGACATCATCATTAGTGCTGACGAAGCCGACTACCTATCTGGTGGTGATGGCAATGATACGATCACCTCAGGAGCCGGCAATGACACTGTATTTGCTGGTTCTGGTACCGATGTAGTACAAACTGGCGAGGGCAACGATACCGTTTACGGGCAATCAGGCAGCAATACCATTCAGACCAGCATTGGAGATGATATTGTCTACGGTGGCATCAATAATGACAATATCACGCTTGGGGATGGAAATGACCAAGCATTCTCCGGAGATGGGGACGATATCATCGATGCTGGTACCGGTGATGACCACATAGATGCGGGGGCTGGCGCCGACCTTATTTATGGTGGTGAGGGTAACGATGCTCTTTTTGGTGGCGATGGGAATGATGAAATCATTGGGGGTACGGGTTACGACTTCATTGCCGGTGGTGCTGGTGACGACCTAATTGAGGATGATGGTCAAGATACCATTCTCGGCGAACAAGGTAATGATACTCTCATAGCCGCAGCAACCGGTAGTCACCAAATATACGGTGGTGAGGGTGATGATACCCTGATCGGTAGTGAGCAGGCTGACACCCTTTATGGCGGCTCTGATGATGACACCATTAATGCAGGTGCCGGCGACGATAAACTATTTGCTGGTGATGGTAAAGATACCATTAATGCCGGTTCTGGTAACGACACTGTTTATGGCGAAGCAGGAACCAATACCATAAACCTCGATGTTGGTGACGATACGCTTTACGGTGGTACTGGATCAGATATCGTGTCTGGTGGGCTTGGAAGCGACACGCTTTATGGTGGAACTGGCAATGATCAGCTCAGTGGCAATCAAGGTGAAGATCTAATTGATGCTGGTGATGGCGATGACACGCTCTCGGGTGGTGACGCCAATGACTTACTGTTTGGTGGGGCAGGTAACGATACTATCTTAGGCGAAAGCGGCAATGACCAGCTCTACTCTGGAATCGGAGATGACACATTATCCGGCGGTGATGGCGAAGATAAACTGGTTGCAGAGGGAGGTAATAACACCCTCTCCGGTGATGATGGTGATGATACATTACTGGGTGGCATTGGTGCTGATACCCTACTCGGCGGTACCGGGAGTGATTACATCGAAGACGACTCCAATAACAATCTCATTGATGGTGGTGACGGTAATGATCACATTAAACTCTCTGGTGACAATAACCAAGTATTTGGTGGCTCGGGAGATGACACCATAGCAATATCGGGCACAGGATCGAATCAAATTAGCGCAGGTGACGGAAATGACAATATTTCTATTGATGCGGGCAATAATCAAATTGATGCGGGTCTCGGCGACGATACGGTTGTAGCTGTATCTGGTAACAATACCATCGATGCTGGTGCTGGCAACGACATTGTAACCACTGGCTCAGGCGCTGATATTTTATTAGGCCTATCTGGCACAGATACTCTCAATGCTGGTTCAGGTAACGATAGGCTCGAGGGAGGAGATGATGCCGATAAACTGTATGGTGGATCGGGTGACGATGTCCTCAAAGGAGACAGCGGTAACGACAAACTTTATGGGCAAAATAACAACGACAGCCTCTCCGGTGGCATAGGCGATGACTACTTATCTGGCGGTTCGGGCAATGACATCCTAAAAGGCGACACGGGTAACGATAAGCTCAAAGGTGACAGTGGCAATGACGAACTTTGGGGTGGAGATGGCAATGATACCTTGCAGGGCGGCGGCGGTACAGACATGCTCTATGGCGAGGTCGGCAACGACAATTTGTCAGGCAACGGAGGAAATGACATGCTTTTTGGCGACAGCGGTAATGACACCCTTAGTGGTGGCGATGGTGAAGATTTTGTCTCCGGCGGTGACGGTAACGACACCTTAAGCGGCAATAACAATGCCGATACGCTCGATGGTGGTCTAGGAGATGACAACCTATCTGGCGACGCTGGTGACGATATGCTTTATGGTCAAACCGGAAATGACCTCCTCGATGGTGGTGAGGGTATTGATCTCCTTTTTGGCGGAGAGGGTAACGATACATTAGTGTTTGACGCTAACGAAATCGAGAGCGGTGAGTCTAATGTCGTTCACTTTAGCGGCGGTGCAGATTTCGATGTTTTGTTGGTCAATAGTGATGCTCAAACTGAAATGATTGACATGCGTCAGACTACTTTCCAAGAACTGGAAGGGGTTAAAATCAATAATAGTGATACTGAACTTGCCTTAGCTCTCGATAAGATTGCCGCCAACAACACGGCTGGCGATACAACAGGCCAATTTGTCTGTACTGGTGCGAGCAATATTGACCTTTCTGGCTGGGGTTGGCAGTTAACTGAAAGTCATGTTGAAATGAGTTCATCATTAAAAGATATCTATCAAGCCAGCGACATTGATACCGGCTCACTGTATGGCTATCGTTTCGAAAACGATGCAGGCCAAGAAGTAGTGCTCTGGAGCGACTTAGATAGTCAGGATATCCAATTCCCTGACAGTAACGACGTTTAGAGGCTAATTCATTAATTGCTTTACTAAGTAAAGATCTAAATAAAAAGCTGATTCGAACTTTATTTGTTTAAATCAGCTTTACTCTTTTATCTTCAGATAGAAACTTAAGTCTCTATTTGAACAAATCGCTTATACTATTCGTATAATGCGAGCGTTTGTTGCAGTTGCTCTGACAAACTGAAAATATCATCCACGCTTTCTATCGAGTAGCGAACTTCGTTTTTAGATGCATCGAAAATACCAATGTACTTCTGCTTCGTATTGAACCACAAACGACATAGTGGCTTACGGTTATTGTCATCTAAAAGAATGCCAAAGTAACTTTGGGTATCTCTGGAATATAAACGTTGTACATCCACTTTTTGTCTGAGAATCGCCCTAACGATATTAAAACCTTCAATTTCTTCTTCTGTTGTTTGAATCTTAGTTTTCTCTGGTTTTTCTTCTAAATTTACGGTTTCTTTATTATCGACTTCAGCTCGCACCAGCTCTTTGACATCATTGCCTATTGCTGATTTTAAACGCGCATTAATGCTGTCATTCAAAAACTGTTGCAGTGCTTTAGTGGTAATTTCAAGAAATTGATTTTTAACTTTTGTCGTTTGAACGCCGTCATATACTTTCGAAGTAAAGAACTTAACAAATTCCTCATCAGGTGCCTGAAACTGATCTGATAAGACTTTTTTCACTTGGTTCAAATATTTCAGTTCCCCCGCAGCACCAACCACCGAATCAACATCAAAAGAAGACTTAGTTAACTTCTTGATTTCAGGGCCGATATGCTCGTCTAAATTTTCAAGATCGAGCGTTAAAAATGGCTTATCATCCATTTTATTCGGCACATCTAAATCAGTATAAAACTGATATTGAGCACCATTAGTTAAAATAGCAATTCGCGCATTAGTGACAGAAAAATATCTAAAGAGTTGATTAGCATGTTTTGTTGATAACGCTTCACCATACTTCTTGCACTCGATTAAGATCTGAACTTCGCTATCCTTAATCAGTGCGTAATCGACTTTCTCCCCCTTTTTAATCCCGGTATCCGCTGTAAACTCAGGGATTACCTCATTAGGATCAAAAACATCATAACCTAATACTGAATGTAGGAATGGCATGACCAAAGCATTCTTTGTTGCCTCTTCCGTGGCCAAATTTGCTGAAACTTGTGCTAGCTTTTTCGAGAGAGCTTGAAGACGTTCTATAAAATCCATAATTAATCCACCATAACCAATGACAAGCAGTCCAATGAATGGATTATATATCCGAGTAACAGAACAAAGTGTTGTTAAGTTAAAACTTTAAGGAACGTTAATCGCAAATGCTGAGAATAGAAAAACTAAAAATAGCGATGCGGGAAATTCAGCCGCTACACAAGTTGCTTGTAACACTTCTGCATGCATTTAGGGCAGTAGTAAGCATTGTTATTGACCAGAGCGGCACAATGAGGGCAATGACCATGACGACGATCTTGGCTGCATAATAGTAAAATCAACCCAATGGGTCCCAATACATAACCCAGTAATATTCCCGCTACTAAATTGTTCTTCCAATAACCGACCAAAGTCGTTACTACCATAAAAAACAGATAGAAACTCAGCCAGAAAACCATATTGTCTGATATCACTACACTTCCCTCATAGCACGAGAAACTCCGCTGAACAAAGGGCTCACTAAATAGTCCCATAATGTACGTTCTTCAACTAAGATCAGCACTTCTGTTATCATACCAGGGTACAATTCAATCCCTTGCTCACGTTGAATATCAAGTAAGTTTTGACGATTAAAGCGCACTGTCACCAAATAACCTTGATCTGAATTAGATGCCTCACCACCCTGTATCACTCTATCTGCTGAAACATGTATCACCTCACCCAATACTGGTGGAGTTTTTCGTGCACTATATGCGGTTAGCCTCACACGAGCTTGCTGACCAGGACGCACAATATCAATATCTTTTGGGGAAACAATAGCCTCAACTATCAACTCATCGCTATTGGGAACAATCTCCATCAGCACTTGACCTGGACGAACCACCCCCCCTAAACTTGAAATATTAAGTCCAACAACACGCCCTTCAAACTCACTACGAATTTGAATTCGAGCCCGAACATCTTGGGCCGCTCGCATTAACTGCTGAATATCACGCAGTTCATTATTGATATTGCTCAGTTCTAATGAGAACTCTCGCTCCATGTCTAACAATTGCGTTTGATGAGTTTGGCTTAAGGTGATTAGCTCTCGTTTTGTGACTTCAATCGACATATTGATCTCAGCTAGCTCGGCATCAACTCGTGCATGGTGGCGCTTTAATTCCAGCATCCGAGTTTTAGAGACATAACCTTTAGCAACAAGCCCTTGTGTCATCATAATTTCTTGTCGCACAAGCTCGCGCTGAGTAGCTATTGCCTTACGCTGAAATTCGCTGCCTTGCGCTTTTTCTGTATACAAAGCAACCTGCTGTTCATAGCGAGAATCAATTAGCTGCTTGCGTAATCTAGTCTGCTCAAATTGCACTAGCTCACCATTTAGAATCGGCGTTACTGTAGCAAGCTCAATATCTTCTCTCGTCAGTTCAGATGGCCATTGGACGTTGTTTTGGTGCTCAATAATAGCGGTCAAACGTGCTTTTTTCGCCATAAGTGAGTAACCACGGTAACGGTAGCGCTGATAATCAGCTTCTGCTTTCGTATCTGATAACTCAGCCAAAAGTTGTCCTTGAGATACTAGTTCTCCTTCTTTCACAAAGACTTGCTTTACCCACCCCCCTTGTAGGTGCTGTATTTGTTTCCTTTTACTTTCTACAACAAGGTTCCCCGGAGCTACAGACGCAGAGCTTAACGAAACCGTCATCGCCCAATACAAGAAACCACCTAATGTAAACACCAAAACACAGGTACCAACAACAATCAGCTTAGTGGTACTAAATTGAGTTTCCATTACTCATCTCCTTATGCCGATTGTATTTTTTTATTTTTGCTAGGTACATCTTCAGATTCAAGATGCAAACCCAAAAACTGATCGCAACGCCCTGCTTTTTCGACTCGCCCATCTTTTAATTGAATCACCCAATCCATCTGGCGCAAAAAACCAGGGCGATGGCTGATCATCATCACTGTAATTTGATGTTCTTTACAATACTGAAGCACAATGGCTAATGCCGTTTCACCCTCAGGGTCTAAATTAGAATTAGGCTCATCTAAGACAAGAACACGTGGATTGGAGTAGACGGCTCGAGCCAAACCAATACGCTGTTTTTGTCCACCAGAAAGCAATACTCCCCCCTCTCCAATATAAGTGTCATAGCCCTCTGGTAGGCTCATTATTAGCTCATGAATACAGGCCAGTTTTGCCGCACTAACCACTGCCTCATCGTCTGTATCACTAAAGCGAGAAATGTTTTGTTTTACAGTACCTGCCAATAAGCCCACATGTTGAGGTAAATAACCGATGTACTGTCCAAATTGATTCAAATCCCACTTCTCAATTGATGCACCATCGATTTTAATTTCACCCATACTCGGCTGATGAATTCCCATAAGTAGAGCCGCTAATGTCGATTTACCCGATCCAGAATTACCCATCACAGCAAGCGCATTTCCCGAGCCCAACTTGAAGCTAACACCTTGAATTAACGGGTTACGCATATTAGGTAGCTTTAAGCTGACATTATTAAATTCAATTTCACCTTTTGGCTTTGGCAACAGTGTTAATGGTGCTAACATACTTTGCGCGTTACTTTGCTTCAGACGTTGCCATGCTTGATAAGCGCTGTACCAAGACTTCCAACCGCTCACCGCACTTTCAAACGGACTCAATACGCGCCCAATAAGTATCGAGCTCGCGATGACAGTTCCGATACCGATTTGTTGGTTTAACGCCAAATACACACCAAACGTCAATACAACGACTTGTAACAAGGTTCTCGAATATCGGCTTATCGCCAACAACAACCCCGCTCTTGCGTTCACTTTCCACTGTAAGCTCAAAACATAATTATTCTTTTCTTCCCATACTTTTCCGATACTCTCACTCATTCCCATCGCTTTTAAAGTAGGTGCGTTACGCAAGAAATCATTCAACTCCATACTGGTTTTTGCAGTCGCATCATGCATATCTCGACTTATTTTTCGTCCTCCCATCAGCATAACGACTGTCAATAGACAAAAAATAATGACACCCGTGAGTGCAACTATGCCAATGTATGGATGTAGCAAAAACAAAAGCAATAAAAAAAAGGGTGTAAACGGTAAATCGAGAAGAGAGGCAGTAGACGGTGAAACCAAAAAGTTCCGCAATAAGGTTAAATCTTGTAAAGACTGCTTTTCGATTCGGTTAGCTCGAGAAGAGTGCGCAATACTCTTAGCTAATAGAGTTCCACTCAGTCTTGTATCAAGCTTTAGTGCGGAGCGTTGAAGTAACAAGGTTCGAATGTATTCTAGAATGGCTTGGGCTGAAACTAAAAAAAGTGTGATAGCAAGTAATGCCAGTAAGGTTTCAATACTGGCGCTCCCCATCACTCGGTCGAATAACTGTAAGCTGTAAATCGGTACCGATAAAACCAACAAATTAACGCCGACACTAAATAGCATCGCCGCCCACCATTCACGGCGCACCGCAGTGAATGCATCTGTATTTGCCCTAGCCATAAATAACAACCTTATTGCATATAATTATTAATAGGTTTTTATAAGTATAGTGGCTAAATTTTAGACTTGATGGATTATTTTGCTATTTAATCAAGCTGATAGCGTTTACTGATTTCATAGCCAGAAGCCACTGCTCGATGGCTCTCTTTAATGACCCAATTGATTGGGTTCCTGACCCAAGGTTGAGGATCATTAATAGGAAATGCATTTACAACACGTAAAGAACGAACCACAAAACCCAATTGTTCACAGGTTTCAATACATCTCTGTGCATGCCATGCTTGTGCGATAATAAGTATATTCTTTCGATGCTCTCGCTCAGCAACAAAATGAGCAACATCATAAGTAGTTTGATATTGGTTATTCTGGATACAATGACTACCGCGTGCTTGTACAACTGCTGCAATCTCATTCTGAAGATATAATTCAATATCCGGAAAAAAATAATTCACTTCCCTTACGATCTGCGCAAGATGTCGATTCACTTCTAGACTGTCACCAAACGAAAATGCTATCGCGACGTCAGCATCTTGCGGTCCCCCAAAGTCTTCTCTAAATAAGATCCCTGTCATCAAATATTGCTGCAAACGTAATTTTGCTTTTTCTTCAAGTAAATAGGTATCATGGTGATATTGATAACTCAACTGAGGATGTTTTTGACTTGGCAAGCTCGCCGCTGGCTCATAGCCTATCGACTCGATAAACCGATAAAAATGATGCATTTGCACCTCCCGACAACAAAGTTTTCACCTAACGGGCCTTGCTTCACCCACCAATCAACAACATCCATAATGAATAAGTTTAACAGCCTAAATACAACTTGCTGCTTTTTAACATGCGTCAATTTCACCATTCAATCTTAACCTCGACTAGAAGTTAGCAAATCTTGTATTATCATTAAGTTAGTTATAAATGGATGTGATGATACGAATTGAGGTTACTCGCCACTAATGCTTGGATTCCAATTACCTGCGCGCTTTGGTTGTGGGTCATAGTTGTGTTTCCGGTATTTGGTGAAGAGGACGTTAGCTTTTATGGAAAAAGAAGCGTCACCAAAGAAGCTATATCATTGCCAATATCAGAAACACCATCCCCCGTTGAATATCATCGACGAGTAATCGCACCACCGATCCCACAGCAACCGATTCAGAAACATAACATGCCCCAAAAGTCCAAGTCTCATCCACCGACTGCGTTAATGGGACTAGGCCGAGCTGACCAAGAAAATACCGCACCTTTAACAGGCTACATTTTATCTAGAAATGAAAAGTTGCTTGCTAAGAAAGCCCAGTACTATTTCACCGTAAATCGTCGTGAAGCAACCGGCCTATGGGATTCTGTACAAGGTTATCCTCATGCCACCATGTGGGACATCGCCAGTGGTATCGCTGCGACACTGGCATTAGAGGCCTTGGAACTCAAATCCCGTGAAGAAGCACGTTATGAACTCCAAAAAACACTTTCCACATTAGCCTCATTATCTCTCTATCAAAACGAATTACCTAATAGGGAGTACAGTACAAAATCTGCAAAACCGAGTGGGCGTCTCAGTGAGACAATAAGTAATGGTAATGGGTGGTCAGCACTGGATATTGGCCGTTTACTCATCTGGCTTAAAATAACGCAACAACGCCATCCAAGTTTCAAACCAATGATCGATAAGATAATCAATAGATGGCAGTTAAATAGAGCTATTCATGAGGGCACTTTATATGGAACCAAACGAATTCGAGGGACTGAGTACTATCGCCAAGAAGGGCGTCATGGCTATTTAGAATATGCAACGAACGGTTTTAGGTTGTTTGGCTACTCCGTACCACTACCAAACTTACCTCAATACCTCACTAATGTTCGATTGGATGGAAAAACGGTCAATATAGATTCTCGTAACGTGCCTTTTTTCACCAGTGACCCGTATATCCTGGCCCACATTGAGTTTGGCTATCAACAGGATTGGTCACAACTCGATACTATTTATCAACTGCACCAGAACCTTTGGCAAAAAAAGGGACTCTTAACGAGTTATGCCGAAGACGCGATGAACAAAAATCCCTGGTTTGCCTATAACAACCTCTACTATTACGGAAAAGCATGGACGAGCGTCAGTCCATCGGGAAAAGTTATCGAAAACCCACAAATATTCAGCCACAAAGCTGGATTTGGCTTTAGCGCTATTTTTTCTGACTCATTTAGTGATGTCCTTGCTGAGAAAGTATTAAAAAATAGTCTTCATTTTCGCACAATTCCTACCGGTGAATACGCAAATGGAGGAATCAATACTGCTTTCAATATCAACACCAATTCACTTATCTTAGTCGCACTTTGGTATAAGGCTTCAGGTAAAAAAGCGATCCTAGATCTTTGAACGTGAAGAAAATCAAACATAAAGTGCAATCTGTTGACTATAGTTAGTTCATTCTAAAGTCAAAGGTCATACGGCTATGATTCAACGTTCAATAAAATTACAAATTATGATTGCCAGTGGCATCATTTTTTCTCTAGTTGCTACTTTTACACTCACACATTTCCATTACAAAGATATGGAAATGGAGTTACACAATTTACAAAATGCCATTTCAGATTCGAAAGTAAATCTACTAAAAATACGCCGGCATGAAAAAGATTTTATGAGCCGTGTCGACCCAAAATATGTTGAAAATCTCCATGCTGATATTGCCGCATTAAAAAGTAAAGTTCACAATATTCAGGCGTATTTTAATGAGTATGATTTCAATAATAATTACTCTACATCTGAGCTCAATAAAGATATAAATGCATATCAAGCAACTTTTGATCAACTTGCACAACAAAAAATTTTTATAGAGGGTACGAATAAAACAGGGTTAATAGAAAAACTTAAAAACTCTTGGTTTAACTTAAGTAAACGCTCGATTGAAAGTGGTAGTACCGAAGTAATGAAAGAATTACTTACTCTACAAGAGAGCATGTACTATTTTTTGAGAACATTTAGTAGTGAATCTCTTCAAAATGTTCACAATGGCATATTCAAAGTGTCCACCAAAATTCCATCTGGTCATGAGGAAGTTCAAAGCGCACTCGAGGAATATCGAAATATTTTTCTCGATCTACAAAATGCATATCAAATTCTGGGATATACCCACCATACAGGCCTACACGGTGAGTTAAGGCGAAACATTCATTCATTTGAGCGATCCCTTAATATTCTTCACAATGAAGTCCCACAAATAATTAATTCAAAACTTGAAAGCATTGACCATGATAGTCACTTGAGTCTCGGCATCCTTGCTATAGCTCTTGCTATAACATTAGGGTTTTCAACTTGGTCTATTACTCGTTTAGAGCGTCGTATGAAGCGTTCAGAGTCACTAGCAACAACCTCAAATAAAGCTAAAAGTGCATTCCTTGCCAATATGTCTCATGAGATCCGCACACCACTCAATGGGATTATTGGTATGGCACAAATTATTGCAGACACCCGATTAACACCTAATCAGAGAGAATATTTACACGCAATAGATACATCATCCCAAACACTATTAATGCTCATTAATGATATCCTCGACTTGTCAAAAATTGAATCTGGGCACCTCGAAATAACGCCTTACCCATCCCATGTTCGTGATGCCATATTTGATACAGCATCAATGATCTCGGGAAAAGTAAAAGAACAAGATCTATCACTTTATATTGACATTGATGCTCAGCTTCCTCATGAAGTAAAAATGGATGAACATCGACTTCGTCAAATATTAATGAACTTAGTATCAAACGCTGTCAAATTTACCCAATCTGGAAGTGTTACTTTACAAGTAAAAGCGAAGTTAGACCAAGGCCAAGCATGGCTAACATTCTCTGTCATAGATACTGGGATTGGTATTGATAAAGCCAAGCAAGACTCTATTTTTGAACCGTTTCAACAAGAAGATGCGTCAATCACTCGACAATTTGGTGGAACAGGACTTGGTTTAAGTATCAGTTCTCAATTGGTATCAATGATGGGAGGGGAATTGAAATTGAATTCCGTTAAAGACCAAGGAAGCGAATTTTATTTCACATTACCTACTGAAATCATCAAACAAGTTCCAAGTAAAACCCATATCGCTGAGCATATTAGTATCATAGGGGAAGAAAATCTCATCACTCTATCCCTAAAACAAAACTTAGCATTCTATGGCGTAAATACCATTACTATTTTGCAAGACTTGCATCACTTAGTTCAATCTAACATTGTTTTTCTTTTGCATGATGAACATTCCAATACCCATCAAATTTTAGAACAACTACACCATCTTGCAGGCACAACGCCCGTCATCATTATTCAAGATTTTGCTACACTGGATATAGATTTTAAGGACCAAGTTGACGGATTTATCAAGTTCCCTATTTTGGGTTCTCGCTTAATCACTTGCATGGAACAATCAAAAGAAGCGATGCATGAACGTCGATTACATGATGGAAAGAGTGCTGATGATAAACAAGCAATACAAATAGAGATAATTAAAGAACGAGTACTCATCGTCGAAGATAACCGTGTAAACCAACAAGTTGTCTCGTTATTTCTAAAGAAAGGAAACTACGAATATGATATCGCTAATAATGGTCTAGAAGCATTAACAAAAATTCAACAGGGTGCCAAGTATCAGCTAATGCTGATGGATTGCATGATGCCAGAAATGGATGGATTTACTGCGACAAAAGAAATAAGGAAATATGAGCGTGATAATAGCCTCCCAGCAACACCCATTGTTGCTCTTACAGCAAGCGTCCTAGATCAAGATATAAAAAAATGCTTCGATGTTGGAATGGATGATTATTTAGCAAAACCACTAAAGAAAGAAAAACTTTATGAAATGGTGAAGAAATACTACTAAATCTATACATTTCAATAAAAAACAGCTACGTTCATCTATATTATAAGTCGGAATCGCCTGCGGGCGTTCCTTTTATTAATGAGTCTTCAAATTAAGATTCTCGTTAAATGAGAAAATAACAATATAAACTTGTAGAGTTAGTGTTAAATTACTGTAACTTACTGTTTTTAAATGAAATAAGACACATAAAAACAGTTAACCACATGCTATTCCGGTGGTAAAGTAGGCCTATAAAAGAAAACTATAAAAATGTGGCTTAACTTGAAATACCTTGTACTTATCTTTGCACTGTTAGGATCTTTCTACTCCAATGCAAATGTAGAATTTTCTGAAAGTGAAATGACTTATCTGAAAAATAAAAAAGTCCTCGTTGCCGGAGTTTTGAACTACGAATGGTTACCTTACTGGGGTGGCATTTCGACACCATCAGGCATTCATCATCAATATTTCTCAGAGCTTGCTGGACGTGCAGGCTTGACGCTTGAGTATAAAGGGTTTGAAAATCGAAATGCTATAATTAGAGCCCTCGAGCAAGGTCAAATTGATATCGCTACTGGCATACCATGTACCGAGAAAGCTTGCCAAGACCTTGCTGAAACTCGTCCTCTTTATATGGCGCATAAAATAGTTTGGCTAAGAAACAAATTAATGAAGGCCGTACCACATAATAATTGGTCTTGGGTCTGTTTAGACAATAGTATTGACTGCGACCTCCTTAAGACTGCCGGGTATCAGAGTATTCTAAAAGCGGATAGTTTGCGAACGACGGCAAAACTGTTAAAACATAACAGCGCGGATGCAACTATCACTACCCTTCTAGAACTGAATCAATTTATTGACGATCCTGTTAATTCTGAAGGTGAGATTATCTGGGATCAGCGTCTTGGGCGCATTCCCGTTGGCTTTGTTATGCCGAAAAGTTCGTCAATACTAAGCAATATTGTGAATAAATACGTCACAGTCTGCACAGCAAAAAGTAAACTACAGATAAACAATGCTCATATGCTTAACGGTGAAAGTAACTGGTTACTCGCGCGAGAAAGCAAAGACAGTACTACGGTTCGTTATACTATCGAAGACGATATTTTTCCTCTTTCTTACATTGATCCAACTACTCAGGAAATCTCTGGTTACGTTCATGACATTCTCGATCTATTAGAACGTAAAACTTTGCTCAAATTTGAATATGTTCCAGCTAAAGGTAAAAGCTTAGATGAAATGCTAAGCAGTGGCGTTGTCGACTTACTTCCTGCACGCTTTATTGTTAATAAAAATAACCAATTTCGTTCAACCAATCCATATACAACTATTTCTCTAGGCTACGTCGAAACTCGACAGCCCTATGGTGAAAAGAATTTAGGTATCCTCGACCGAACAGGTCAGTTCACGCAAAAATATCTTAGTCAGTTACCGATTCGAGGCATCACGTTTTTTAACCAAGCACCCGATCTATTAGAAGGGTTACTAAAAGGTGATATAAGTCATGGTGTGCTTGATCTTGATGTTATTGATAACCATATCTATCTAAACCAAGGGAGTGTTTTTAAGGTATTGCCGCTTCCAGAACGATACAATATAGATACTCGTTTAACGATGCAGGTGCGCCCAAGCTCAGAGTTGCTCTACAAAGTACTATCGAGTGGCCTTTCCTTAACGACAAAAAATGAAATCCGGACCTTAAGGAATCAGCATAGCCAAATATTAGTAAATTACGGCTACAACAAAGACATTGTCATTCACTATACCCTAGTTGCTATCTCTATTTTCATCCTGTTCTTGTTAGGTGCCGCGCTCTCTGTGAGCAAACTTTCCAACCTATTAAACAAAATGAAAAATAGTCATCACTTGTCTCAAAAAGAAGTATCGATGCTGTCTAACCTTATCAACAGCTTACCAAACTCTGTCTTCATCACTAATCAAGACGGAATATTAGTATTTGCTAACCGTAAAGTACAAGAACAGATGATGTTCTGTGAAGAACTACAGTTATGTTGCAAGGATACCGAGTGTCAGATTTTAGACATTGTCCGAACAATGAGTGTGCCATCGACTCAAATAATCTCTTTAGCGGATTTGGATTGTGGCTTAATGAATCAACAATTACGCTTAACCAAAAAATCCATTGATTATGATGAACTAGACGGCGTACACTTCATGATTGTTGCTGAGGTGGTAGACATTACAACTGATATTGCTCACGGTCTAGTCGCTGAAAATGAGAATAGCAACGAACAATCCACCAATTTAACGCCCCAAACACCATTAAACGTGCCATGTTAAACATAGGGTACAATTAGACGTCTAGACAGCTCGACCCTACAGCTTGAGGTCGAGTTGCTAGAATGACACCTTTTCACACTTTTAGTTGGACTCTTTCACCGAACAATCCCATGCAGGCATTCTCAGATCTCAAAGTACTTATTATCGATGATGCTCCCATCGTTATCGTGACACTCAAGACTATGTTATTGAAACTGGGTTTCAATGATAGAAATGTCACATATACGACCAATCCCAAAAAAGCTATTGCTATCGCTAAGCAAGAGCTTTTTGATATTATTGTTTGTGATTATAACTTTGGTAATAAGCTCAACGGTAAACAGATATTTGAAGAGTTAAAACATCATCAATTACTAAAAGACGAATCAGTATTCATTTTAATTACTGGTGACAATTCTTCGGTCGTTGTGCATTCTATTATTGAATTAAAACCAGATGATTATTTACTAAAACCATTCAATATATTAAGACTGAGAGAGAGAATATCTTACACTGTAAATAGAAAGCGTGCATTACATCAACTGTATACGGCTGAGAGAACTCAAGATATACATGATGGTCTTAAGCTTTGTGATGAGCTATTACCTTTTTACCCTCAATACTATTTTGTAATTCAGAAATTCAAAGCTGAATTTTTAAGTAAACTAAAATATTTTGAACAATCAAAAGTTGTTTACCAAAATATACTCTCTCGTAAAATGTATGACTGGGCCAAAGTTGGTCTTGCAAACTCCTTGGCCAATCTAGGTAAAATCCAGGATGCAGACCGCATTATCTCAAGCATGCTTAAACAGTCCTCTCGTAATGTAACCGCTCGCGTTGCAGCTGCGAGCATTAGTTTAATGAACAAAGATATCCCTGATGCGATTCGACATTTAGATCTTGCTAGCAATCTGGTACCAGGAAATTCAGAACGTGAACTTGTGATCGTCAATCTATGTCTATCTGTAGGTGATAACCTTAATGCGCTTGAGCGCTATCGGGCCTATTTATTATTCAACAAAGATACTTTTCGCAATAATATTTATTCAAAAATAAATTTAATTCGAATTCTACTTTACGCTTGTCATAATACAGGAGTAAAAGCAAAAGGTATTTGGCTTAAAGAAGTAAAATCCCTATTAAGTCAAATTGTTGATTCTAATGAATCTGGACAACTGCATGATGAAATTGAACTGATTATTGCACATATTGCGCTTGAAGAGGGCCACTACTCTATTACTACAGCAAAGTTAAATGAAGTTCATAAACGTGGGAACCTTTCTCATTTCTATGGCTTATATCATTTTTCATGGCTATTAAACCTAATGAATTTTGACAGTGAGTTTTCAAAAATGGTTTATAAGTGTAGTACGAGTATTTGGAGTAAGGATAGTGAACAAATATACGCCAGCCAAGTCAACATGGTTGAACGCTTACATGAAACCAATATCGATAAGTTAAACTGGTTAGAACAACATTATAAGTACATTCATGCCAATAGTATCGACCTAGGTTCATTGCTTGATATCTATATTGAAATCAATCAGCGTTGCCCTTTTTTACGCACTGTTTCGATCAAGATCGTAAAAATCTTAGCCAAGAAATGGCCGAATAATATGGAGCATGAGCAGGTTCTTGAACTTATTGATAAGTGTGACAAAGTTATTCGCCAGTTAATGGATGAAAAAGAGCTCCAACAACAAAACTATAATGCAATCTACGAAAAACTAACCAATACAATCCAAATAGAAGAGACTGTAATACCGATACATTAGCCACTGAACAACACTATATTTACTGAACCAAGCCTTTATCTAACGCTAACTTAACCAGTGACGCAGTCGAGGATGCTCCCAGTTTTTTCTTAATACGTAAACGGTGTGTTTCCACCGTTCTAACGCTAATATGTAAGTTTTCAGCAATCTCTTTATTACAGCAGCCGCTAACAATTGCGTTAAGAACGTCTGATTCACGCTTAGACAATGTATCATCTCTAGGTTCCGGCACCTCATTGAACTGCTCGAGTAACTTGTCAGATGCTTGGGGGCTAAGGTAAGAGCGCCCTTGTGCCACTTGATTAATAGCCATTATCAGTTCTTCAGAGCCAACGTCTTTCAGCACGTATCCTTTTGCCCCTGACTTAACCGCACGTACAACATAATCTTTACTATCATGCATAGAAAGAATGATCACCGCAGTCGAATTAAGACTTTGGCTTAATCGTTCTAACACTTCTATTCCTGTCATCTCAGGCATATTAATATCCAACAACAAGATATCCGGCTTAAGTGACTGGACCGATTTTAATGCCTCAACTCCGGTACCCACACACTCTAAAATAGCTAAGTTATCTTCACGCTCTAGGCGAGATTTAAGGCCGTCTTGGACTAGCCTATGGTCATCCGCTAATACTAAAGTAATCATATGAACTCCATTTCTAAATTAACTCGCACTTCCGTTCCTTGCCCCTCAACGCTCGATACCAATAAGGTTCCACCGATAGCTTGAACCCGCTCTTTCATATTCTGTAACCCCATATGATCATCGACGAACGGTGAAGACTTCCGCTTAGGTTTAAGGTACTCATACGCAATCCCTTTACCATCATCACTGATAGTCAAAATAAGTAGATGTCCTTCACGCTGAATAATGACGTCCGCCCCCTGCGCTTGAGCATGCTTTTCCACATTATGCAAAGCTTCTTGGACGACGCGGTATAGTGTTGTTTCCACTTCAGCCGCCATCTTGATAGCATCAATATCATGCTCAAAAAGCAGTTCTAAGTTGGTTCGTGATTGTAAGTCATTTATATATGCTTCTATTCCAGCCACCAGCCCTAAGTCATCCAGTTGGGGGGGGCGTAGATCTCTTGAGATCCGTCTCAATTCAACAATAGCGTGCTCCATTGCATCTTTACTTGCATTCAGTTCGCGCTGGCGTTGAATTTCATCATGTTCCTGTTGGGAATTGTCCATTCGATATTTAGCAGCAACCAAAAGCTGATTAACACCATCATGTAGTTCACGCGATACCCGCTTTCGCTCATTCTCTTGGGAGTCTAAAATTTGCTGATTCAAAATACTCAGTTGTTCATTGGCGAGTTTACGCATGTTCAAGTTTAGCGAGGCCCCTAACCCAGCAATGGCCGACACTGCGACGAAAACCACAACAAAAAGCGCCGAGGCACTTTTCCCAACGTTGTCATCAAAGCCGCTTTGCATATGCAGCATTTGCCGCTCAATATCATCTAAGTAGACACCACTACCAACCATCCACTGCCATTTATCCAGTGATACCGCATAGCTTAATTTAGGTAATGGCTCTTTAGCAGAGGGTTTATGCCAAAAATAATCGACAAATCCGCCCCCCTCACGAGCAACTCGAATCAGTTCTTGCAGTAACTTTTTTCCATGAGAATCTTCAACCTCCCACCAATTTTTACCCACACGGTTTGGTTGGTAAGGCAGCACCGTTGCTTCCCCATCCCACGTGTAAGCAAAAAAATAACCATCGCTTCCATACGTGAGCTGACTCAATTTTTTGGCCACAATTTGTTTAGCGTCCTCTTCACTGAGATTAGGATCTTGGTAATACGGCTCAATGCTTTTAATTGCCAGTTCTACGTACTGTTCCAATTCTTGTTTTTTAGCCGCCATGACATTACTACGGGTTAGTAGCATCTCGTCATTAACCAATTGTTTTGCTTGACTAAATAAAATTCCCGCGACGATAACCACGACTAAAATAAGCGGAATAATAGAGAGCATTATGATGTGCCTAGTGAGCTTTCGACTATTCACTGTTTCCATTTCTCCCTTTCTTTCTATCCAATTTTGTACGTAGTAATACGGATAAGCTCAGCTAAGTTTGCACAAATTACCGAATCAATTTGCGCAGTTTCCCCAATAGATAACTCCAAGCCACATCCCTAGACTGGTTGCAAATGTAACATTACGTTAACACCGATAACCGCGCAATGTTCACATTTCTTGTCCTAATTTAGATTACTAAAGGAATGCTTCCCTACAGGAGTTTGCAATGAAGTTCACTAAAATCGCCATCGCGACAGCATTAACCCTTTCTGCTAGTGGTATCGCACTAACAGCACAAGCAGCCGATAAAATTCTACTTAAAACCCCTATCGCGTTTGGTAGCCACCTACCGGCACTTGGTACGCCAATCAAATGGTATGCCGATCATATAACCAAAACTTCTGGCGGTACTATCAAGATGAAGATCTATGAACCAGGAAAGCTGGTGAACCCTACTGAAATCCTCGATGCGGTTTCAACGGGTAAGGTCAATTCTGGCTATGCAACGGCAGGCTATTGGCAAGGGAAGTTGCCGGCATCAGCACTATTTTCTGCCGTACCGTTTGGCCCAGAAGCGGGTGAATACATGGCGTGGCTCTATTTCGGCAATGGCCTTAAGTTGTATCAAGAGATGTACGACCAAGGCGGTTACAACGTCAAAGTTTTACCTTGCGCAATCATCTCCCCTGAAACATCAGGCTGGTTCAAAAAGCCCATTGAAAAACCGGAAGATCTTCAAGGGCTTAATATGCGCTTCTTTGGTTTAGGTGCTTCTGTGATGGAGAAACTTGGTGTCGGGACGGTTCAACTACCCGGTGGTGAAATATTTGGTGCGCTAGAGAAAGGGGCAATTGATGCGTCAGAGTTTTCTCAACCAGCCATTGATGAACGTTTAGGTTTTCACAAAATAGTTAAGTACAACTATTTCCCTGGCTGGCACCAACAATCCACTGTTTTTGAATTGCTGATCAACAAAGATACTTGGAACAAGATGGACGACATGCAGCAAGCTGCGGTCGAAACCACCTGTATGGCAACCATGACCTACTCCATCGCCGAGGGTGAGTCGATGCAATACAGTGCAATGCAAAAAGCAAAAGAGAATGGCGTTGAAATCCGCTACTGGAATGATGAAATGCTCGGTCTCTTTGAAACAACATGGCTAGAGGTTGTCGATGAAAAAACCAGCGCTGACCCATTCTTCAACAAAGTATGGCAAGACTTAAGTCAATTCCGTAAAGGCTATGCGCTTTGGGAAGCTAATGCATTCTTACCTCGCGAAACACAGAAATAATAAGCTCTGATTAACGCCAGCCCTTGCGGCTGGCTTTTTAGCAAGGACGTACCGATGAGTAAGGTAATGACATCCACTCCAACCATCCCTCTCTACTTAACGTTAGAAAGGGGTATCATATCAATTAGTAAAACATTCGCTTGGATCAATCTGGCCCTAATCGGCGTAATCATTGTTCAAGTGATAATGCGTAAAGTCTTCGCAAACGGACAAATTTCCTTAGAAGAACTCCAATGGCATTTGTACGCTACGGCTGTCATGTTTGGCACCGCTTATGCCCAAGTCAACAACCTCCATGTCCGCGTCGATTTGTTTTATCACAAATTCAGTGAACGCAAACGTGCGTTAGTCGATTTGATCGGACTTTTATTTCTCGCGATTCCTTTCGTGGTAGTGGTCATCTTGCATTCTTATGATTTCGCTTATGAATCGTGGCGGGTCAACGAATCCTCTTCGTCTCCAGCAGGCTTGCCCTATCGCTGGTTAATTAAGAGTGTCATTCCACTGAGTTTCATCTTACTACTACTTTCAATGCTTGCTCGCATACTAAGAAGCCTAGAAACTTTATTTAAAGGAGCTAAAAATGGAAGCGAATGAATGGATTGTGATCGCCATGTTTGGCTCTTTCATAGTTTTACTGTTTACCGGCATTCCAGTTGCCTATGTCTTAGGCGGTATCGGAGTATTCTTTGCTGGCGTTGGCTACCTTTCCGATATCTATCTAGACACATTTACCGGTCTCGACTATACCAGCCTAGGCTTAGTTGTGAATCGCATCTTCAAGATCATGGATAACTGGATTTTGGTTGCGCTACCCATGTTTATTTTTATGGGTAACATGCTTGATAAGTCAGGTATTGCTGAAAAGCTGATGGCATCTATGCAGCAACTGTTTGGTAAAGTCCATGGTGGTTTAGCGATTACCGTCATGTCGATTGGGATTATTCTCGCCGCCTCGACCGGAATTATTGGGGCTTCGGTGGTGTTACTCACAGTGATGTCATTACCAACGATGATGAGACAAGGCTACCACTTACCTCTTGCACTCGGAACAGTGGCATCAGCCGGAACACTCGGCATTTTGTTACCTCCATCGATCATGTTAGTGATCATGGCTGATCAGCTCGGGCTCTCTGTGGGAGATCTCTTTATGGGAGCTATCATTCCAGGACTATTGCTTGGTTCTTTGTACATTATCTATATTTTAATCGTCGGTAAAATGTCACCAACCAGTGCCCCTGTTCCCGATGATGTACAACCCGTCGACTGGAGACTCATCTTGCAGGTGTTTAAGGATATTCTGCCGACATTCTCTCTAATTTTAATGGTGTTAGGTTCTATTTTTGCCGGTATTGCGACCCCCACTGAAGCCTCTGGAATCGGAGCTTTAGGTGCCACACTATTGGCGGCCTACAATAACAAGCTCAATGTAAAGGTGCTTAAAGAAGTCTTGTTGTCATCTTATGGAACCACGGCTTACATCTTTATGATTTTCCTTGGTGCATCATGCTTTGCATTGGTGTTGCGTGAACTTGGTGGTGATGAACTCATTGAGTCTTTCTTAAGCGGTTTACCGTTTGGACCTTATGGCATCATCGCGTTCATTTTGATGATTGTGTTTCTGCTAGGGTTCTTCCTCGATTGGATTGAAATTACATTAATTGCACTACCATTGCTCGCCCCAGTCATTGCCAGCTTAGGTATCGAACTTGATGGCCACGGCGTCGTCGATAACCCAAGTTTGGTCTGGTTTGTGATGTTAGTTGCAATGGCATTGCAAACGAGCTTTCTCACTCCACCGGTCGGTTTTGCGCTGTTCTATCTAAAAGGAGTCTGCCCAGAGGGTGTGACGCTAACGGATATCTATCGTGGTGTAATTCCATTTATTTTAATCCAGCTAACTGCCTTAATCTGTCTAATTGTGTGGCCTCAATTGGTTCTGTGGTTCCCTAGCGTAGCGTATGGTTAAACATGATCTCGTTATGATTAGCTCTTCAACATAGCCTATTTATTTCACCGTTAATAACCACAAAGCCCATCGTCATGATGGGCTTCCCGCCAATAAAAAACGTCCGATAAAAGTGCCGTCGATAGCTCTAAGTTGCAACATACGTTAAATCGCATACAAACAAGTCATCAGGCCCTGCTATTAAACGGCTAACCTAGTATTAATGAATGATGATTTCACTTACATAACAAAATATTTCGACATCGAACTATTTATCATTTTATGCCAGACACGCAATATCAAAGATATCTTCTTATTACCCAATAAAGCCATTGTTTTTAAAGAGCCAAATAGGGTTTATCACCATACTTTGGTTATCTTAAAACCTTCTCAAATTTGATTTAGCTTGAATATTTGTTTAGAGTACGAACGGATATTTGTTAAAAAATGACCAGACATAAGGATGTGAAGATGTCTTCCATACTGGAAGTCCAAGGGCTCTACAAAGTCTTTGGCGAGAAACCTGAACAAGCATTTACCCTTATTGAACAGGGCCATGATAAGGACATTATTTTTGAGAAAACAGGCCTGACTGTTGGCGTTAAAGATGTTTCCTTAAACATCAATGAGGGCGAGATTTTCGTTATCATGGGGTTATCAGGATCAGGGAAATCCACCTTGGTTCGTCTGCTCAACCGTTTAATTGAACCAACTCGTGGCCATGTTCTTCTGAAAGGTCGTGACATAGCGAGCATTTCTGAAGATGAACTTCGTGAAGTACGCAGAAATAACATTTCAATGGTCTTTCAAAACTTCGCACTCATGCCCCATATGACGGTACTGGAAAACGCCGCATTTGGTTTAGAACTTGCGGGTGTTGAAAACGACAAACGCCACAGCAGCGCAAAAGAAGCCTTAGAGCGTGTAGGACTAGAAAGTCATGTTAACTCATACCCGGATGAACTTTCTGGAGGTATGAAGCAACGAGTAGGATTAGCAAGAGCACTTGCATGTGACCCAGATATTTTGTTAATGGACGAAGCTTTTTCGGCTCTTGATCCATTAATTCGAACAGAGATGCAAGATGAGTTAATTCGCCTACAAAACGATGACAAACGCACCATTGTCTTCATTTCCCATGATTTAGATGAAGCCATGCGTATTGGCGATCGAATCGCGATTATGCAAAATGGCGAAGTCGTTCAAGTAGGTACTCCAGATGAGATTCTTCACAATCCTGCGAATGAGTATGTCCGGTCATTTTTCCGTGGTGTGAATGTATCGACCGTTTTCTCGGCAAAAGATATCGCACGTAAAAACCCAGCCGCTTTGATTAAGAAATCAGAGCACGATGGACCGGCTTCTGCCATGCAAATACTAATGGACAACGACCGCGAATTTGGTGTTGTGGTTAATAAAACCAATCAATTTGCTGGCATCGTTTCTTTAGAAACTCTCCAACATGCCCACAATGAACACCGATGTCTCACAACCGCTTTTGTCGATAATGTCGTGACACTTTCACCCGACACTTCTGTCGGTGAATTAATCGGTGCCGTTGCCAATGCGCCATATTCTATTCCGGTTGTGGATGAGAATAATGCCTACATTGGCGTGATAAGCAAATCACGCCTGCTACAAACGTTGGATAGGGAGTAATAACATGTCACAAGAAACTCAAAGCTCCGATCCTTGGAGTCAAACAGAAACAACCGCTTCAGACCCTTGGGGAGCAGAGACACCATCAACCAGCGATAATGCTTGGCTAAGTGAACCGGTCGAACAGAGCAGCAGTTTTGATATTTTGAATCCATTTGACAAAGCAGTGATCCCCTTTGATCAGTGGGTCGAGACTGGACTGAACTGGTTAGTTGAACATGGGCGTCCTATATTCCAAGCAATTCGTGTTCCTATCGATTTTATTCTCACCTCTTTTGAGTCAACTCTCGTCAATACACCTGCAACTTTAATGCTAGGTATTCTATTTATGCTGGCATGGCAATTCGCTGGTTTAAAAATGGGGATTACAACACTAATTTCTCTCTCCGTAATCGGTTTGATCGGCGCTTGGTCGGAAGCGATGACTACACTGTCACTGGTGATGACATCTGTGTTCTTCTGCTTATTAATCGGGCTTCCCATGGGGATATGGCTAGCAAGAAATAATACTGCAGCCAAATTTGTTCGCCCAATTTTAGATGCGATGCAAACGACTCCGGCTTTTGTCTACCTTGTACCGATTGTTATGCTATTTGGTATTGGTAATGTCCCAGGCGTCGTGGTCACCATCATCTTTGCTTTACCGCCTGTAGTGCGCTTAACTATTTTGGGTATTCAACAAGTCCCTGAAGAGCTCATCGAAGCCGGTCATTCCTTTGGTGCAAGTTCACGCCAAATGCTTTATCGAATTCAATTGCCTCTCGCGATGCCAACTATCATGGCTGGGGTAAATCAAACTCTTATGCTTTCGCTATCAATGGTGGTCATTGCTTCAATGATTGCTGTTGGTGGCTTAGGACAAATGGTTTTGCGTGGTATTGGTCGCCTCGATATGGGGCTTGCCGCAGTTGGCGGGTTAGGCATCGTTATTCTTGCCATCTTACTCGACCGTATCACTCAATCACTTGGCGCGAATTCTCGCGACAATAAACAGCGTTGGTATCATACGGGTCCCGTATCTCTGCTGGTCAAACTGAAAAAGACCCAATCAAAGTCACTTAATAGGTTAGGAGAAAACAAATGACCCTTTCATGGAAGAAAGCCGTTCTAACAGCGGCCATTGCTAGTACAGCGGTTTCAACTTCAGTATGGGCAGAAAAGCTCCCTGGTGAAGGTGTGTCTGTTCAACCAGTTCAATCAACGGTTGCAGAAGAAACATTCCAAACCCTTATCGTAAACCGTGCACTTGAAGCGCTCGGTTATGATGTACAAGATACGAAAGAAGTAGACTACAACGTCGCTTATACCTCAATTGCAGAAGGTGATGCGACTTTCCTAACCGTAGGTTGGTTCCCTTTGCACGCAGACAAATACACAATGTCTGGTGGTGATGAGAAGTTCTATCGTAAAGGCCAATACGTTAGCGGCGCTGCTCAGGGTTACTTGATTGATAAAAAAACTGCCGATAAATATGGCATCACAAATATCAGTCAACTAAGTGATCCGAAGGTAGCAGCACTCTTTGACGCAGATGGTGATGGTAAAGCTGACTTAACAGGTTGTAATCCTGGCTGGGGTTGTGAATTGGTTATTGAAGAACAGCTAGATGCCTATAAATTACGAGATACTGTAGAGCATAACCAAGGTAATTATGCTGCAATCATTGCTGATACAATTTCTCGCTATAAAAAGGGCGACCCTGTGATTTACTACACTTGGACGCCGTATTGGGTTAGTGGAGTATTGGTCCCAGGTAAAGATGTTGTCTGGTTAGAAGTACCATTCTCTGCCCTACCGGGTGAGCGTAAGGGCGTAGATACAACACTGGCAAACGGTAAAAACTATGGCTTTGAAATGAACTCTATGCGCATCGTTGCAAATAAAAAATTCGCAGAATCTAATCCTGCCGCAGCCAAACTGTTCGAAATCATCAAACTTGATATCAATGCGGTAAGTGCTCAGAACATGATGATGAGTGAGGGTAAAAATTCAGCGTCAGATATTGAAGCGCACGTGAATGGTTGGATTAAAGCCAACCAAGCAACTTTTGATTCTTGGGTTGCTGAAGCGAAACAAGCCGCACTATAAATATCAAAGCCCCATGACACACTTTTCATTAATCAATAAATAATGAAAAGTGGCGCAATGTGAGCTCCATAGATAAAACGAAAAAGCTCGCTGATTTAGCGAGCTTTTTTATGTATTCAAATTATCTCACCTGAAATGGATTTACGCATTGAGGACGAATTTTGACTATCTAAAGAGCATCTACGTTACAAACCTTTTAGATACTGTTTATTAGCCGTAGGAGTCACCACTTGCGTGATCAAATCCAAAGCCGCATCACGCTCGTTATCGGTTTGATTGAGTGCGCTTAAAAACAACGCGACTAACTCCTTTTTAGTGACCGACTGACGCGTCTCAGTCTTAATATCACGTAAATCAACCAGCACATCAGTTAATAGTTCAGGCAGTTGCTTTAGAATATCCAAATTGAGCACATTATGCTCACTGTAGATACTGTTATGACTACCTTTCTGCTTTTGAATAATGTATGGGTTATCTTTCAAGTTAATAATGGAGGTACGTTTACTACAACGCTTTAAGCAACCCTTATTAATTTTTATCTTCTTACAACCTTCTGTTTGCTGGAACAAACATTGTCGACTGGTTAGCAGAGTATTAGGGTGATAAATACTGTAGAACGTCTTAAAACCCTCAGGTCTTTTCAAATGACGAATCTGTTTAAAGTTCAGTTCATTGGAGATGAACGCACCACTCGCTGCATACTCTTGTTGTAAGCTATGGAGCGCGTAAGAGTTAGCCGAGTTCATCTGCGGCCCCGCTATCCAATCAATACCTAAAGATTGCGCAAGATAGCCAACACCAAAATTATTGGTCACTATTTGAGATGGGCGAACTTGGGTTAAGAATTTCTCTGCGGCACGATAATCATCTCCGATACAAATCGCTTGGAACCACGGTTTCAACGTTGGATTTGAGATAAACAACTCGATGAGCGCATCACACTCTCCATCTAATCCCATTGGTAATTCAAAGTAGAGATCAATATTCTCATCGGTACAAAGCGTGACATCTTCAATCGAAGAAATTAATACCGCCAGCGATTTGCTTCCAGTGACAGGCGCAGAGGTTAACGTCGGCATAACGGGTACATCAACCGCACCTTTTAAACGTGAACCATTCGCTACAGCCGTTACATCAAACGATTCTGTCGCTTGTTGAACTCGCTCAATAATCGCTGTTTTATCATCATATAACTTCTTTTTAACCGCAGTTACATCATCAACTGACGTACATTGATAGACTTTCGAGAAGTGTGTCACAGCATGGTCACGAGGGTTATCGATATACATATTCTTACCGATTTCACCTTGGAGAAAGCCATTAGTAAAGTCACGGTTAAAAACGGTATAAAGCTCTTTAGTATCTTGTGATAATTCTTGCCCACTACACAACTTATCAATTTGCTTACGCCAATTATCGATCACCGTATAAACATAATGAGATTTCTTAATTCGTCCCTCAACTTTCAATGAATAGACACCAGCATCAACAAGTGCTTCCAAGTCATTGAATGCCGAATTATCTTTCATATTCAATGGGTATTGATTGCCCGTTGAGGTTGTTTCGTATTGCTCTCGACAAGGTTGGCTACAACGGCCTCTATTACCTGATGCGCCATTTCGTGCCGAACTTATATAACACAAACCAGAAAAACCGATGCAGTAAGAACCATGAACAAACACTTCCATCAACACATCATGTTGACGCCCAAACTGAGCTAAATGTTTTATCTCGTGAATATTCAATTCTCGAGAAAGGTTAACTCGACTGACACCAATTTGATTCAGGAATAAAATTTGGCCTTCATTGTGAGTATTAAGCTGTGTCGATGCGTGCACATCCAACATAGGAAAGTGGTGCTTAAGAATATAACCCAGACCGAGATCCTGAATAATCACACCATCAACCATAGTATGATTAAGCTGGCTTAATAATCGCACAATGGCCGGAATTTCGCTTTCTAAGATAAGGACATTGAGGGTCAGAAAAATTTTACAATTATGCTGATGCGCTAACTCTAGCACCCCATTAAGGTTATCTAGCGTAAGGTTCGTTGCTCGGTTTCTCGCATTAAAGCGATCGAGACCACAGTAGATAGCATCCGCTCCAGCAGCAATCGCCGCTTTAATCGAATCCAAATCGCCGCCCGGTGCTAAAAGTTCAAATTGATCTCGTGTCACTAACTTATCTCTAATCAAAATTATCGCAAAATTTGGCACGTATCTTACGGGTTTCAACTCGGTAATCTAGAGAAATTTTTTCTTTTATATGTGAGCTTGTGCGAAGTAGTAGTGTTATTGAATGAAAACCTAAATGCGCCTCAACCCAATGCTGATCACATTTTTATGCCACGTTGTCTAAATAAAGGTCGACAAATGCAATTAAACTTACTTATCACCGCCCTTGCACAATAAAAGAAAATTCATTAGCGGTCGAAACATTTTTCATTGAAAATGCAGACTAAAACATCTAAGAAACCCTGAAAAGCGTGATGAAAACGAATTTTTACTTGATTTATGTAATAATAACTGTAGCATTTATAACTGAAATTCATTTAGAGCACTAAAGGATTATGCGGCCAACAATGATTACTTCAGCTCCCTGGATAGCGTATCCAGAAATTATGCAAGCGAGTGAGACCAAGTGGGTTTTTCGTTCACCAACGAAAATGGATGGTGACGACATCTATCAATTGATAGCAGCCTGCCCACCACTCGATGTGAACTCCTCATACTGTAATTTCCTCCAGTCTTTCCATTTCAGCCAAACCTGCGTACTTGCAGAGTGCAATGGCGAAATCGCGGGCTTTATCTCTGCTTATTTGAAGCCAGGCTGTGCTGACGAGCTTTTCGTATGGCAAGTCGCGGTATCTCCAAAATACAGAGGTAAAGGGCTTGCTTATCACATGTTGCAAGAGCTCCTTATGCGTGACGAACTCCGCGATGTGAACTGGCTGGAAACGACCATTACTGAATCAAATCAAGGATCTTGGAAGTTATTCAAGAAGCTCGATAGCCTTCATGAAAACCAAGGTCAAACGTCGACATTTCTTGATGAAGACAAACACTTCAAAGGCAAGCATGATACGGAATATCTTTATCGTATCCCTTTGAAAAAATCACAATAGAAAGGATTTAAAAACGGCTCCCACATGGATATCTTTAAAAAGCAAGAATCAAATGTACGTTCATACTCAAATAGCTTCCCTGTTGTATTTCAAAGCGCCAAAGGTTGCTGGCTAGAAACCGGAGAGGGAAAACGTTACCTTGATTTCCTTGCTGGTGCTGGCTCCCTTAACTACGGTCACAATAACCCTCAATTGAAAGAAGCGCTTGTCGACTACATCTCTCAAGATGGCATCACTCATGGCCTCGACATGCATTCAGAAGCCAAAGCAAACTTCCTAACTGCATTAACCAATCACATTCTTAAGCCAAGAGAACTTGACTACAAAGTGCAATTTACCGGTCCAACAGGCACGAATGCAGTTGAAGCAGCCCTTAAACTAGCCCGAAAAGTGACTGGTAGAACGAATATTGTCGCATTCACTAATGGCTTTCATGGATGTACTGCCGGCGCATTAGCAGCAACCGGAAACAAACACCACAGAGGCGGTGCTGGTACCCCACTCAATGGTATTACGCGAATTCCTTATGAAAATTATGCTGATGGCGTCGATGGTCTGGTTTTCTTTGAAACTATGCTTAATGACAATTCCGCAGGTATGGATAAACCCGCAGCAGTGCTGGTTGAAACAGTACAAGGTGAAGGCGGCCTGAATGTCGCATCAAATGAATGGCTACAAAAGCTCAGCAAAATCTGTCGCCAAAATGACATCCTATTGATTGTTGATGACATTCAAGCAGGTTGCGGTCGAACCGGTACTTTCTTTAGCTTTGAGCCATCTGGAATCGTCCCTGACATGGTCACCCTATCAAAATCAATCGGTGGATATGGTTTGCCAATGGCAATTGTGTTGCTAAAACCCGAGCTAGACAAATGGCAACCAGGTGAGCACAACGGAACATTCCGAGGCAATAACCACGCATTTGTAACCGCTGCGAAAGCAATTGAGATCTACTGGTCAACGCCGTTGTTTGAGCAACACATCAGTGAGCGCTCACAGCAAGTTTCTCAAGTAATCAATAAGGTTCTTCACCGTTTTCCTAGCCTATTCTCTCAAAGCAAAGGGCGTGGGTTAATGATAGGTATTGAATGCTCAAACGGAGAAATTGCAACGCAAATAGCTCGCCGCTGCTTTGAAAGAGGCATGATCATTGAAACCGCAGGACCGAATGATGAAGTCGTGAAGTTTTTCTGTCCACTCACGATTACAGAAACTGAATTAGAAAACGGTCTTAACATCTTTGAAGCAGCTGTTGAAGACATCGCACAACAAACAATTAAGAAAGCGTCATAAGGGAAAGAACCATGATTGTTAGAACTCTAGAAGAATGCAAAAACAGCGAACGTCGTGTTGCGTCAGAAACATGGGAAAGCGTCCGTATGTTGCTAAAAGATGACAAAATGGGCTTCTCTTTCCATATTACGACGATCTTTGAAAATACCGAAACACACATCCATTACCAAAATCACTTGGAGTCAGTTTACTGCATGAGTGGTGAGGGTGAAATTGAAGTTGTCGGTGGAGAAACATACCCAATAAAACCCGGCACTCTATATATTCTTGATAAACATGATGAGCATTATCTACGAGCATACAAAGATAAAGAAATGATCATGGCTTGCGTCTTCAACCCACCAATCACTGGTGCGGAAACCCATGACGAAAATGGTGTCTATCCATTAATTGATTAATGAGAACCACCAAAGGTGAGGTGTAATAACCTCACCTTTTCTTTATCCAACCAGATCTCGGGACAAGCACAGCGCTAAAAGCTGAAATACTCCCAAGCTACGGTTACCAATAAAAAAGGATTTTGTATGACACATACCGTAGAGAAAATCGGCGGTACCTCGATGACTGCTTTTGATGCTGTTTTAGATAATATACTGCTATTGCCTGAACAAAAATATCAACGCATTTTTGTTGTTTCTGCTTACGGTGGTATGACCGATGCGTTACTTGAATGTAAGCGCACAGGGAACCCTGGGGTTTATCAACTGATCGCTAAACGCGATGAGCAATGGCAACAAGCATTTGAAAATGTAGAGCAACGCATGTTGATGGTCAACGAGAACATGTTTGCAGATCCGATCAATCGTTTACGAGCCGATAATTTTATCCGAGCTCGCATTGGTGATGCGAAAAATTGCATCACCAACATTCTTCAAACCTGCCAATATGGTCAATTTACCCTGCGCCACTATCTACCTCAAATTCGAGAGTTTCTTTCTTCGATAGGTGAAGCGCATAGTGCCTACAATACGGTTCTCAAATTAAAAACTTTGTCGATTAACGCTAAGTTTGTCGACCTATCCGGATGGAACATCACCGAACCGTTAACGCTGGACGAAACCATTAGCCAAGCATTTGAGAAGATCGACCTTTCCACAGAGCTACCGATTGTTACTGGTTATGCTTACTGCAAAGAAGGGTTAATGAAAACCTACGACCGCGGTTATAGTGAAATGACATTCAGCCGAGTGGCCTGTTTAACTCAAGCCAAGCAAGCTATTATCCACAAGGAATACCATCTGAGCTCTGCCGATCCTCGTGTCGTGGGTTGCGATAAAGTATCGACAATTGGTCACACCAACTACGATGTTGCCGATCAACTCGCAAACCTCGGCATGGAAGCGATTCACCCTAATGCTGCGGCAGGGTTGCGTGAACAAACGATTGAGTTGCAGATTAAAAACACTTTTGAACCAGAGCATCCCGGTACATTGATTTCCACCAGCTACCAACCAACAGCGAACAAAGCTGAAATTATCGCAGGAAGAAACAAGGTGTTTGCCCTGCACTTATTTGATCAAGCCATGGTTGGTCAAGTTGATAATGTCAGCTATGAACTTATGGAGCTCATTACTGAAGCGAGCGTTTCTTTAGTTGGTAAAGAAATGAACGCGAATTCCATTACCTATTACCTCAGTGGTAAAGAAGATAACTTCAATAAAGTCTTATACAAGGCTGAAAAACGTTATCCTCACGCCTCAATTAAAGGTCGAATGGTGGCTCTAATTTCCATTATTGGCTCACAAATCGATACCAATACCACCTTAAGTCAAGGTGTTCTGGCTCTCATGAATAATGGTATAGCCCCGATTGCTTTGCACTCTTCAATGCGCAACGTTAACGTGCAGTTTGTGGTCAAAGATAAAGAATATGATGATGCTATTCGAGCATTACACAATGAGTTTTTCGAATTAATACCAACAAAACAAGTGAGTGTTGCTTAGTTTGTTTAGGTTGTATTAACCCTAGATTCATTGGCCTTAGCCATTCTTGGTATCTCATCATGATAGATAACAAAAGAGCCATTTCGCATTTTCATGTGAAATGGCTCTTTTTTGTATATCTATAACGATTAACCACGCCAAACATTCGATGTCACAAGATTATCCATCACTTTATTGAGGGCCTTATCGACCTTAGTAACAATGACATCTACGTCATTTTTCGTCGTCACTAACGCGGGGGCTAGCCCAAGGATATCCCCATGAGGCATTGCTCTTGCTATCAAACCTTGCTCTAAACAGGCCGCTGCGACCTGAGGGCCAACTTTTAAGTTCGGATCAAATTGCGCCCGGCTCTGTTTATCGGGTGAAAACTCTAAAGCATGCAACAAACCAACCCCTCTGGAATCTCCTACTAAAGGATGTTCCGCAAACTGGCTGATCATTTTTTGTTGTAAGTAGGCACCAACGGTCTGGGCATTCTCAACCAAACCCTCACGCTCAATAATATCTAAATTACAATTAGCTGCAGCTGCAGCAATCGGATGTCCTGAATAGGTATAACCATGACCAAATGGTCCCCATTCATCAGTACCATTTTCAAGAACACTCCACACACGATCACCAACTATCACACCTGACAAAGGTTGATAAGCCGATGTTAGCCCCTTTGCAATCGTGATCAAATCTGGTTTCATGTCGTAATATTGAGAGCCAAAATTTACCCCTAAGCGACCAAACCCACATACCACTTCATCGGCAATCAAAAGCACATCGTATTTCTCCAATACTGCTCGGATAGCTTGCCAATATCCTTGAGGTGGAGGGACAATTCCGCCAGTCCCCAGCACAGGTTCCGCAATCATCGCTGCGACAGTATCTGGCCCCTCGGCCAAAATCATCGCTTCTAGTTGTTGAGCACAATAGGCGGAAAACTCCAACTCCGACATATCACTGTCTGAACGGCGGTAATAGTAAGGGGAAACCGTGTGTTTGATTCTTTCTAATGGCAAATCAAAGTGAGCATGAAAGAGAGCAAGTCCAGTCATTGAGCCCGCTGCAATACTTGAACCATGGTAGCCTCTATCGCGGGAGATAATTTTCTTTTTATTTGGCAAACCACGGACATTATTGTAATACCAGACAAGCTTAAGCTGTGTTTCATTCGCATCACTGCCAGACATGCCATAGTAAATTTTACTCATGCCAGAGGGAGCCATATTAATAATGCGTTCTGAGAGCGTAACGAGAGGTTCATTAGTATGCCCAACATAGGTGTGGTAATAAGCCAGTTGTTTGGCCTGCTCATAAATAGCCTCTGCCATTTCTTTGCGTCCATAACCAATATTGACGCAATAAAGCCCGGCAAAGCCATCCAACAACTCATTTCCTAATGAATCATGAATACGAATACCACTAGCACCAGTGACCACTCGCCCACTCAATTCACCACTCGCATATTGTTTAAGATGCGTCGAAGCGTGAAATACATTGTATCTATCTGACTCTAGTATCTGTTTTGTTTTTTGATCCATGCTTTACCCCTCACTATCCCTTTGCTATCAATATCTCTTTGTGAACAGTATCTCTTTGCTAACAACGACAACTCCAAACTGGGTTTTCGAAATGAGAAAAATCACTGAGTTACGTTTAACTTTATGTGAAAAATCAGGTTTGTTTTTTCTGAAAATAACGATTTTTGATTGGGTAATTTCTGTTTACAGCGGAGAAAATATGATTATTTTTGGTCGAGAGCGTTTTCGTCAAGCCATTGACGGAACAGTGACATAATTAACTTGGGTGGCTATTGGTAATACTTATTCTTGAGAACTTAGAAAAACTAGCTGATTAGCTTGCTCTTTCTTCACGGTTTTTGTCACGACATACGTATAATAACGCTCAATACCGATCTCAGAATCTAACCAGTGATCAATGATTTGTTGGTATTGGTTTATTCCTTGGGCTTGAACGGTAAGGATATAGTCAACTCCACCTCCTGTTGCATAGCACTCGGACACTTCCGGAGTCGCTAATATAGTCGATTCAAAACGCTTAAATGCCAAAGCACTGTGTTCCTTTAAGATGACTTCAACTAAAACCGGAGTGTACTTAAAGAGGACATCTGCATTAATTTTTGCGCCATAACCTTGAATGACCCCTGCCAATTCAAGCTTTCGAACCCGCTCCCAACAAGGGCTGATCGACAAATTAATCGTTTCTGCCAATTGCGACTTCGTTATGCGGCCATTGTGTTGCAAAATTTTAAGTATCTGCAGATCATAACTGTCTAATCGCATGCTCCATCCTTTATTCCTCTCCCTGATTTGGCTTTCATTTCTCAGTTGATTTTCTATCGCTATCTTTCGTTTTACCAAAAGCATATATTCAAAAAACTATACCGAATAAAGACCAATGTCCTATAAACACTAATGCCTGATTAAAACTAATGTTTTACAAATAGCTGACGAGGCAGGTCACACAAGGGGCGAGCTCCCTCTGTATCAATCACAATACTTTCGGTCGTTTCCAAACCCCAGTCCTCTAACCACAAGCCTGGCATAAAATGAAACGTCATCCCCTCTTCCAAAACAGTCAAGTCACTATCGCGTAAACTCATTGTTCGCTCTCCCCAGTCAGGGGGATAACTCAGGCCAATGGAATAACCGCAGCGAGCACCATTACGATGAAAGCCAGCTTTATCCATCACATCAGTTAGAGCGCGAGCAACGTCGGCACAAGTATTCCCCGGTTTTGCTACCGCTAAACCCGCTTCTATCCCTCGCATCAAAGCTTCATCCGCACGTTTAAACTTATCATCCGGCTCACCTAAGAAAATCGTTCTTGATAGAGGGCAATGGTAATGCCGATGTGCGCCCGACAGTTCCAGAAAAGTCCCTTCTCCATGACAAAACGGTCGGTCATCCCAAGTTAAGTGAGGTGCAGCGGCATCACTGCCCGATGAGAGCAAAGGCACAATAGCAGTGTAATCCCCATAGTGAATACCATCACCTAGAATAGATTGCCGATGCAGTTCAGCAACAAGATGGTGTTTAGGCAAACCCGGCTCAATAATTTCAAAAGCTAAGCGGTGCATTTTCTCCACCGTACGCGCTGCCCTGTGCATATAGATGAGCTCTTGTGGTGACTTAATCGCTCGACACCAATTCACTAAACCTGTCGAGTCAACTAACTGAGCGAAAGGCAGATCGGCGCGCAAACATTCAAAGGCGGCAGAGCTAAAGTAATAGTTGTCGTTTTCTAGACCAATTCGCCCACGATCCCATAACCTTGGCCTTAGCACTGATTCCACTAAGTAACTCATTGGGTGCAAAGGTGGGTTCATCACATAATAGTCAGGATAATCTGTCACACTTTCACGAGACATATAAACGGTTCGAAGTGCACCATTGGCATCTTGGCAGCGTCCAAACCAAATCGGCTCTCCAGAGCTGCCGATTACGACGCATTGAGGAACATAGAAAGACCAACCATCGTAGCCTGTTAACCACGCCATATTTGATGGGTCATGGACAATTAACAAGTCCAGCTCCTTTTGTTCCATAACTTGTCGAACTTTAGCTAGCCGTAAATGGTATTCCTCTAAGCCGAAAGGCAGTGCCACTTTGTTCATGCTGTTCTCCTTGCCGATTATTCATTTTACTCACAACAAGAGGTATCGTTTTCACGATAGCCAGAAGCATCACCAATCTGGTTATAAACTCAGAAATCGAATTACTTAGGTCTCTTCAGTCTGATTCAGGAAATGGCAGAGCGCCAAACTTCAACGCCATTTTTTTGCAAATTAAACAAAAAAACACATATCGATAGTGATTCGAACTCTCAACTTTAAACAACTTAGATGGGAGAAGTCGTATAAAAACTAGCGTAGCTCGGTCACATTCCGCTTATTTTTTCTACATTCTTCATATAATCTGAACAACTAAACACAGAGTATTACGCTATCAGATGCAATATCGTTATGATGTTGTTAAGGTACTAATAAAATAATAAGAAAAAGTAGAGACAGGCATGAACGCCATTGAATTTTCCGACGTCAATAAATGGTTCGGTTCCTATCACGCTTTAAAAAACATCAATCTCAGTGTTTTGAAAGGTGAAATTCTTGTTGTATGTGGGCCATCAGGTTCAGGGAAATCAACTCTTATACGTACAGTCAATGGGTTAGAGGAGATCTCTCATGGGGAAATCCAAGTATTTGATGGGTCTGTTGAACAACTTAAAGCTGGAACCGTCGGTATGGTTTTTCAGCACTTCAATCTATTTCCACATCTGACAGTGTTAGAAAATCTCACACTGTCCCCTATTCGTACTTTGAAACTGTCTAAGCAACAAGCTAACGAGCGCGCAATGCACTTTCTAAAACGGGTCAATATTGCCGAGCAAGCCGATAAATATCCGGTACAACTTTCCGGAGGACAACAACAGCGTGTCGCGATTGCGCGTTCCTTATGTATGCAGCCCGATATATTACTCTTTGATGAGCCCACTTCAGCCCTTGACCCAGAAACCATTCAAGAAGTACTCGATGTGATGATCGATCTTGCTCAAGATGGCATAACCATGATGTGTGTGACTCACGAAATGGGATTTGCTCGCAAAGTTGCCGACCGAGTCATCTTTATGGATCAAGGCGAAATTCTCGAAATGGCTACACCTGAACAAATCTTTAATGCGCCAGAACATCCGCGTACTCAACAATTTTTGCAGCAGATATTAAGCCATCAATGATCAAGAAAATAATTAAACCTGCAGCGTCAGCACTGGTACAAATAGTGATATTAACTATTGGCCTATGGTGGCTGCTAGACTCCGGCGCGAAAGCGATGGGGTATCAATGGCAATGGGAGCGTGTACCTGACTTCATTGCATTTTATGAAGATGGCGAATGGTGGCCAGCAGAATTGCTCGACGGCTTGTGGGTGACGATAAAGATTTCAGGCATCAGCCTTATTTTTACGTTACTTATTGGCTTAGTGACCGCACTTCTTAAACTTTCTAAGTCAATCGTTGGCCGAACTATAGCCAATATTTATATTGAACTGATTCGTAATACGCCACTGTTAGTTCAGATCTACCTACTCTACTTTGTTTTTGGCCCTATCATTGGCCTTGACCGTTTTACCACCGCTGTTTTAGCATTATCGCTCTTCCAAGGTGCATACACAGCAGAAATTTTCCGCGGTGGATTAAACAGCATAGATAAAGGTCAATTTGAAGCCTCACGCTCATTAGGTCTTAGCCCATTTTACTGCTACTACGATGTGATTCTTCCACAGCTCCTCCAACGCACGTTACCACCGCTTACCAATGAGGTTGTCTCGTTAGTGAAGAACTCCTCAATTGTTAGCGTGATGGCGATATTCGATCTCACCACTGAGGGACGCAACATCGTATCTGAAACCGCGATGCCATTTGAAATTTGGTTCACGGTTGCCGGCATATACTTGCTACTGACTTTATCTCTATCTGGGCTTTCAGCTTGGCTAGAACATAAAATGGGTGCTCAATGGCGCTCAAAATAAAAGGAAATAATATGAAAAATATAGGACGAAAAAGACGCCATTTGTTTGGTTTTAAAGCTGCTATCACGGCCTTGTTAAGTTTGGCTATTTCTCTACCTGCTTTGGCTAGCGAAACTCCAAACCTCGATAAAATTAACGATAGAGGTACACTGCGTGTCGGAATGTCGACCTTTGTTCCTTGGGCAATGCGTAACAAGCAAGGCGATCTAATTGGTTTTGAAATTGATGTAGCTAAGCGCCTGGCTCAAGACTCCGGCTGGAAAGTTGAATTTGTACCAACCGCTTGGGATGGCATCATTCCTGCCCTGCTGGCACAAAAGTTTGATGTTATCATTGGTGGTATGAGTGTAACGCCTGAGCGCTCAAAGAGCGTACTCTTTACCACTCCTTACTCTCATTCTGGCGTCCAAGTAGCGGCAAAT
Source organism: Vibrio sinensis (assembly GCF_003605645.1). Classification (GTDB taxonomy): domain Bacteria; phylum Pseudomonadota; class Gammaproteobacteria; order Enterobacterales; family Vibrionaceae; genus Vibrio; species Vibrio sinensis. The sequence goes on from NZ_QVMU01000008.1 coordinate 82,673, forward strand.
AAAGAGCTTGCTGAGGGCTTTTCGAAATTGAGCGATTTTGATTCTCGTCGCGTGAAAATAGCCGCTCGCCGCGGTGCTTTCACCGTTCAAGTAGCCCGAGAGACATTCCCGAAAGCAAAAATCCTACAATTTGATGACGATGCTCAAGCATTTCAAGAAGTGCTGAATGGCAATGCTCATGCGGTTATCGCATCAAGTCCAAAACCAGAACATGAAGCCATTATTCATAGTGATAAATTGTTTATTCCTTTTAATGAACGTCTATCAAAAGGCAACGAAGCCTTTGCGGTTCGTTTAGGCGAGCAAGATAAAGAAGAATTCTTTAATCAATGGATTCAAGCACGTACTGATGATGGCTGGCTAAATGAACGCTACGAATATTGGTTTTCAACGCTTGATTGGCAAGACCAAATCGCATCTGGCCAATAATCTAGCCAGATACCTCAAAGCTAAGGGGTATTTGAGTACGACAACATAAAAGTGAGTAACTGTGACTAAAACGAACGCCTTAAACAAAGCAGAACTGGAAAGTACACCACCATGGCGATTGAATAAGCTCGATGTCATCTTGCTGCTATTGCTGATGATTGGCGTTGGCTGGCTTTATTATCGCTCATCCGCTGGTGTGAACTACCATTGGCGCTGGGCTGAGGCGTTTGAACTCATTTTCACTCCTCGTTCTGATGGAAGCTTACCGTACTTTTTCCAAGGTTTGGTTGCAACAATCCGTATCAGTTTATGGGGTATGTTGCTCGCACTAGGGCTAGGCACTATGGTGGGCCTAGCCAAGCAGTCTCGTTTGACATTACTGAGTATTCCTGCCAATGCGTTTATTCAATTGGTACGTAATATTCCACCATTGGTGTTTGTCTTTATTTTCTATTTTTTTGTATCTAGTCAACTTATCCCTCTACTTGGACTCGATGAGCTGCTACGCAATCATCACGGTGAGCTAAACCCATTACAATCATTTCTATTTGGCCCAGCCAACTTATGGGAAAACCTGTTTTCCGGTATTTTGTGTGTCGGAATTCTATCCGCCGCTTATGTTGCAGAAGTGGTTCGCTCTGGCTTAAGTAACCTACCTAAAGGTCAGTGGGAAGCTGCAGATTCACTTGGCCTATCAACTTGGACTAAATATCGCTATGTAATTGCGCCTCAAGTTCTTGCGATGATCACCCCTGCACTGGCTGGACAAGCTATTTCATTAGTTAAAGACACTTCGATTGTGTCATTAATTTCCATCCAAGAAATGACATTCGCTGGCACAGAAATGGCTAACTCTTCTGGGTTAATTTTTGAGATTTGGCTCATTGTCGGTATGGCCTACTTTGTGTTGTGTTTTGCTATCTCCCTTGCCTTTAGGCAACTCGAACAACGCGTTATTCGTTTTCAACAGTCCTAACGCATTTTCAACGACTCCCTACCCCAACGTATTTAGCTGGCTTAGCTATATATACTTAGTGTCATGTAGACCCTATTTATTGGGTCACATAAGGGGGTCGCATGAAGCTGCGTATATTACTGCTCTCCACTCTATTTTGGTTCTCTGCTTGTGTGTGGGCAGATGACGTTTGGCTCGTTCCTATAAAAGGGGCAATAGGCCCAGCAACCAGTGATTATGTCACTCGCGAAATCGAACTTGCCACAGAAGATAACATCAAATTAATTATCCTAGTCATGGATACTCCAGGTGGGCTCGATAGCGCCATGCGCGATATCATTAAAGCGATTACCTCGTCTTCAATCCCCATCGCTACTTGGGTTGGTCCATCGGGTGCCAGAGCCGCAAGTGCCGGAACGTATATATTGCTCGCAAGCCAAATCGCTGCGATGGCCGACGCCACGAATCTAGGGGCGGCTACACCAGTCAGTATTGGGCCACCTACTCAGCGCCCCTCACAAGAGCCTGAAGAACCACGAGCTAAAAATAGTCCATCTAAGGAGACACATCCTCAAACATTGGATTCTCAAGAAAACCGACATAATGAAGGTGATACTGCTAAGCCCGAAAAAGAGAAAAATAACGCTGAAGTTCCTGCAAACACCGCGATGGAAAAGAAAGTGATTAATGATGCGCGCGCTTATATTAAAGGACTGGCACGCTTACATGGTCGCAACGCAGAATGGGCTGAAACCGCCGTCAGTGAAGCAGCCAGCATTAATGCCAATGAAGCCTTGGCCTTAGGTGTTATCGACTTTATCGCCAATTCACCTGATTCATTAGTAAAACAAGCTGTCGGACGAACTCTGTTGATTCAAAATCAACCCACCACCTTTACTCTTAACGAACAACCTAGGTTAATTGAACGTGCTCCAGACTGGCGGGCGCAAATACTTGCCACAATCACTAACCCTAATGTTGCTTACATACTGATGCTCATTGGCATTTATGGATTGATTCTTGAATTTTACAACCCAGGTATCGGCCTACCCGGTGTCCTAGGGGGGATATGCCTGCTTGTCGCCATGTACTCATTCCAAATGCTCCCCGTCAATTACGCCGGGTTTGCGCTGATTTTGTTAGGTGTTGCGCTCATGGTTGCTGAAGCATTCAATCCAAGCTTTGGTATCTTGGGTCTAGGCGGTATCGTCGCGTTTGTACTCGGCTCTCTTTTCTTAATGGATAATGCCGAACCAAACTTTCAGATAGCGCTCCCTTTGATTTTTGGATTTGCTATTTTTTCGGCGCTCATCATCTTCTTAATGTTAACGATGCTATTACGTATTCGTCGTAAGCAAGTCACCACAGGTATTGATGCTTTTCCCGGTAAGCAAGCTGTCGTACTCGAGGGTTTTGTCGATGAACAAGCGGGTTTCTTACACGGAACCGTACTACTAGATGGTGCGCGTTGGGATGCCACCAGTGATAGTCCACACAAACAAGGTGAGAAAGTCACTATTACACAAATTAAAGGGTTAACACTGAATGTGACTAAAACAGAGAGAACTAAAGCCGCGAGAACTAAAGGCTTACCCGCTCAAAAATAGGAGGTCATCGTATGATTATTTATACCTCAGGCGTTGTGCTGGTGCTACTGGTCGTCCTGCTCATCAACGTATTTAAAGTGTTACGCGAATATGAACGAGGCGTCGTTTTCTTCCTTGGTCGGTTCCAAGCAATCAAAGGGCCAGGGTTAATCATCCTTATTCCATTTATTCAACAAATGGTTCGGGTTGATCTAAGAACCATTGTACTTGATGTACCAACTCAAGATCTCATCACTCGAGACAATGTTTCTGTTCGAGTTAACGCCGTGGTTTATTTCCGCGTTATTGATCCACAGATGGCCATCAACAACATTGCCAGCTACTACGATGCAACAAGCCAGTTAGCTCAAACGACCCTACGTTCAGTACTTGGCCAGCATGAACTCGATGAACTCCTTTCTGAACGAGAACGACTTAACAAAGATCTTCAAGGTATTCTCGATCAACAAACTGACGATTGGGGGATAAAAATCGCGACCGTTGAAGTGAAACATGTTGATCTTAATGAAAGCATGGTACGAGCGTTGGCAAGACAAGCGGAAGCAGAAAGAAACCGCCGCGCCAAAGTGATTCATGCCACCGGTGAACTAGAAGCCTCTGCAAAATTGAAAGAAGCCGCTGATATGTTAAACAAAGCACCGAATGCTCTTCAACTAAGATATATGCAAACCCTAACTGAGATAGCGACAGATAAAACTTCCACCATTATTTTCCCTATGCCAATCAATCTCGTTGAAACCCTAAGTGAACTGGCAAAAAAAACTCGGGATAAAAATTCTTAATCTAGGTGTTTTACCTATATTGGGTATAAAGAACCGTTAGTCTGGTGAACAGTTGACCAAACGTAATAATTTCTTCGTCGGATCGTAAAAACACTCTACAATGCGCGCTTTCAACTGAATAGACATTGATTGAGTAGGCAGAGCATTGAAACTAGGAAAAAGACTAACCCAAATCGCGTCCATGGTGGAAGATGACTATCAACATATTTGGGATTGTTGCTGTGATCATGGTTTGCTGGGAGCAACCCTACTAAAGCGCAACAGCGCACCCAATATTCACTTTGTCGATATCGTGCCGACTCTAATGGCTCAACTCGAAGCTAAGTTACAACAATTTTTCTCTGATTCAGCTCACCAATGGCAGACACACTGCATGGATGTTTCACAAATTCCACTTGGTCAGTTTCAGGGCAAACATCTAATTATAATCGCAGGGGTTGGTGGCGACTTGATGGTTGAACTCGTTACGAACATTCACCAACGTCATCCTAAGTTAGATATCGATTTTTTACTCTGCCCTGTGCATCATCAATACACATTGCGTCATCAACTCGCATCTTTTAATTTTGGATTGAAGCATGAGGTATTGGTCGAAGAAAACAATCGTTACTATGAGGTTATTCTAGCAAGTAATAAATTGATAAAAGGTAAACCGATCAGTGTCGTTGGCGAAGCTATTTGGCAAACCCATTGCTCTAAACAGCATCAAACATGTCATAGCTATCTCACTACAACATTGACTCATTACCAACGTGTTGGATCAAGTAACACAGCAAACGTAACTGCTATTATTGAGCACTACCAGTCGGTAAATATCGCGCCATTATTCGTTGCTACATAATAGATAACAACAGACCTTTCTCGCGAACAACAGATGCTCTAGCTTTTTTAACGACTAATACAGCGTGCATTTTTGTCGTCACAATAAAAATACACACTGGAAAGCCGACCGTATAGCCTATAAATTATTGATTTTCGTTATGATACTATTTGTATGCTATTCTTTATCAGTATTTGAGTTTATTTAATATAATTCCATATTATGAGTGGTAACTTAAACAATCAGCATACAACTTATTATTAAGCAATCTTTACTTATTGATACCTAAGAACAAGTGTAACTTCATCAATTAGTAGAAGAGTTCTCATTAGAAAAAACCACGTGTAATAGGTTTTTTCACTAACGTTAGACAGTAGAACCGACTTGGCATTAATTCGACGTTTTTTTAGCGGAATCTTACCCGCAAACACTATTTCTCATTCTTATCTGCATGATCTTTCTGCAATTGCATTATTGTTGCTGCCGCTAACGCTTGCTAATGCGACTGCCATTTTATTCGGCCATGCATTTCGGTTACTCGATTATTCAACAGTTTCAACGGTACTTTTTCAGCTATCTAACATGCTGATCAATATTTACCCATTATCATTTTGTGTGGTGGCAGGTTATTACCTATCGCATAAAACCAGCATCAATAGTGCCGTTTTTATTATCTACTCTATTGCACTGTTTTATTTGGTATCGATTGAAAATGGCAGTTTATCCGCCGGTTATTACCTGCCTAATAACCCATTTCTTGCGTTAATTAGTGCCTTAGTGACTTTTCTTTATTGCACACGCTTTAATCTGCGATTTTTAGAACCGCAAGCGCTAGATTTTGCTTCTCGACTATTCAAGCACGTTGCACATTTTTTTGTGTTCATGATATCAGCACTCGCTATCTCGAAACTCACGGTAAAAATCGTCGCACTCTTTACCGATGTCATTGGTAACAATGGTGCGGATCCATTAACCTTTTTTGGTGGATTAACATACCAAACGATCTTGGGCCTATTAGGTGCAATAGGGATCAACGGACACAATATGCTGTTCGCCACTAAGCAGCAACTCTATGCCACAACCCAAGCAAACTTTGCGGCCTATCAAGCAGGTGATGCGTCATTAAATGTGTTGAGTCAGGGCTTTTATGATGCCTTTACTTCAATGGGAGGCTCAGGCGGTAGCATCAGTTTGTTGCTATGTATCTTGTTATTTTCGCGTTCTCGTAATCACATAATGTTGGCACTAGCCGCCACACCACTCGTGATTTTCAATATCAATGAAGTACTTTTGTTTGGGTTGCCTATCATTTTTAACCCAATCATGATTGTGCCGTTTATTCTCGTCCCATTAGTCAGTTTCGTGCTAACTTACTTTGCAATTACCTATGGCTTTGTTCCTCCCGTCGAAAGTATTGTGAATTGGATGACGCCACCTCTGTTTAGCGGTTATATCGCAATGGGTGACAACATTATTGGCTCATTGTTGCAGTTGGTTATTATTGTGATTGGCATATTTATCTATCGACCGTTCTATCTCATGTTTTCAGGTAAATACTCTGTGCATTTACAGTCGATAGAACAAGTTTCAAGCATTGAAAAATCAACCTTTAAGAGCTTGTTAGATAATGTAAGAAGCGCGACAGCGAGTAGCATGAATAAGTCACTAGCCCAGCAACGACTTTCAAGTATGATGCATGAGGGCGAGTTAGTGATGCATTATCAAGTGCTTCAATCAGTTGCGACGGAAAAAATCGTTTCATACGAAGCATTGTTGCGTTACAAAGATGGCTCAGGGAAATTATGCCCGCCAACATTTATTAACGACTTTCAACTCCTCAACGCAATGCCGATGTTAGATCGCGCAGTGATAGAACAAGTACTAAAAGACATGCAAAAATTACCACTGTCGAGCGAGCAACGCGTGGCAATTAATATTTCTGTAGCGTCTATCGGTCAAGGGGATTTCGTTAACCATTTACTCTCACGTTTAGCACACTATGAGATTTCACCGACATGGCTGGAACTCGAAATCACCGAAGAAGCCATTATAAACGATAAAATGCATCTGCTTGGCACTATGGAGAAGTTGCAATCAGAGGGTATCTTGATTGCGATGGATGACTTTGGCACCGGTTATGCGTCATTTCCTCACTTAATTAAATACCCATTTAATAAGGTGAAACTGGACCGCTCATTATTGCTAGGCTCAACAACACCAAAGGGAAGAGACCTTTATCATCTCGTGGCACAATTGGGTTCTGTCACCAACTGTATTATGGTTGCAGAGGGGGTTGAAACTCGGGAAGAATACGATTTTATCGCTGAATGTGGTGTTGATGTCGTTCAGGGCTATTTAATTGCTCGCCCTCAACCGCTTGCCGATATCATAGAAAAATATCACTCTGCTTAGTTTTTTGACAACTTTTAGCACATGAGCGCCACTTGTAACTGAGGACGGTTTATATACCGTCCTCTCACAAATCAACACTAAAAGATATAATTAACGTGGTACGACTCTCGCATTGTCACCATCGACATTAACTTGTACTGGTTGGCCAGGTTGGAAAATCATATTCGGATTGGCTTCTTGAACAATCGCAATCACCTGACCGTCTTCAAGTTGAATGGTAAGGTTTACACCGTTACGTTGACCAGCTGCGCCAGCGGCTTCACTACCAGCATACCCACCCAGTAAACCGCCACCAATTGCCGCAATATCCGAACCTGTACCGCCACCGACTTTAGAACCCAAAAGCCCACCGATAGCCGCCCCTGCGATAGTCCCAATGACATTGGTTTGATCAGAAGCGTCAATCGTGACCGGCTCAGCTTTAACAATAGTGCCATAGTAAACTTGTTGGATAGAGCGAGTTTCACTTGCCCCATATGCATCGCCATATGGGTTTGGGGAAGAACACCCCGTCAAAGTTACAAACGAAAGCGCAACTAACATACTTACACTGATTTTTTTCATCATATGGCCAACCTCAAAGGCTTATCTACTATCAAAAGTATAGATGTATCACCTTTTACATGCTGTGAAATCGATGAAAAGTTAGTTTTTACTCTTATTGGTTGATATTAATGCAGTTCTTAATGAAAACACTTTACCTTGTGGATAATAATCAAGTTGGGCGCCTTGTTATTGCTCAATTTCTGAGTAGAGTTCTAGCCCGCAACAGACGGATAACTAAGCACCAAATAAACACATTACCTAAGCAATAAATATTTGGGGAAACTTTTCTTCGTTACCACAATATAAATCCTAAATACTGCGATAAACACAATACTGATAATAGTATTCACATCGCTATTCATGCCTAAGCGTGAGAGTAATACAAACAACGAGCACCCCATGATGACAGGCGTCGCATAGAACTCAGTATTGTTGAACATCGTTGGGCGGTTAACAAGAATATCCCGCACTACACCGCCAAATACCGCTGTAATCATCCCCATTGTAATCGCTACATAAGCCGCATAATCTTGATGAATCATCCGCTTTGTCACTAATACAGAGAAAATCGAAATACCAATGGCATCGAGCAGTAATATGAGTCGCTCTACTTTACGTTTTCTCAGATCAGGGGCCATAAGAAAACCAACCAATGAGCTGATAATCGCAGCCCAAAAATAAGATGGAGATTGAATCCAAAACACTTGATCGGTAGAAAGAATAACATCGCGCACGGTCCCGCCACCTAATGCTGTTACCCAGCCAAGCACCAACACACTGATAATATCTTTACCTTTATTAGCTCCACTGAGCACTGCACTAAGTGCAAAAGCACAAATACAGATGATTTCTATGACATGAACAAACATACGATTACGACTTTATCACGAGACCTTTAAACCAAAGTCTTTAAAATAAGATTCTTAAAATGACAAAGGCCAACTGCATATACAATTGGCCTTTTTACTAATGTCTACCCGATGATACTTTGTGGTCTATTGCCAATCAGCATCTGCAAATCGTGTAGATCATTAAAATACGCAGTAAATCATACTATCGTCACTAGTGACCACTATGATCAAAGGACTGTGTATCTTCTGCACTACACTTGGTTGAGCCATTTTTCTCTAAGAACTCAATTGATCGTTTGAAGTCAGCAATCAATAAATCTGCGAGATCAATCGTTAAACCTTGTTTTGCCAAGATACGTTGCACGACCATGGTCTCAATATTAGCCGGCAAGCTGTATGCTGGCACTAACCAACCACGAGTACGTAGACGGTCAGCCAAGTCATAAAGCGTATAATCCACATTTACACCTGGTTTTAGACGCCACGCGATAGCCGGAATACCTTTTTCTCTATTACCATCAAACAAGAACTCAAATAGGTCGAATTTGTTCAGCTCTTGCACAAGGTATTCGCACACATCGTAACTTGCTGAATGAATACGTTGGTAACCCTCGAAACCTAAGCGGAGGAAATTATAGTATTGCGCAATAATTTGACCTGCTGGACGCGAGAAGTTCAATGCGAACGTTGGCATATCACCACCTAAATAATTCACATGGAACACCAAACCTTCTGGTAGATCTTCTTTACTACGCCAAATAACCCAGCCCACACCCAGTGGTGACAAACCAAATTTATGACCTGATGTACTGATTGATTTCACTCGTTCTAAACGGAAATCCCAAGGCTCGATTTCTGTTGCGCAGAATGGAGCGAGCATCGCACCACTTGCACCATCGACATGGATATCGATTGAAATACCCGTCTCACTTTCGTAAGTATCCAATGCATCAGCAAGTGGTTTTACTGTCTCATAAAGACCCGTAAAGGTTTGACCAAAAGTCGGTACGACCATAATGGTATTTTCATCCACCATGCTGAGCATATCTTCTGGTTGCATGAAGTAATGATTTTCTTCCATATCCATCTGGCGAATTTCAACGTCCCAGTAGCGGGCAAATTTTTCCCAACATACTTGTACCGGGCCACACACCATATTTGGTTTATCAGTCGATAAACCTTGTGCGCGGCGTTTGTCACGCCAGCGCCACAATGCAGCCAATCCACCCAGCATACAGGCTTCACTTGAACCCGTAGTTGAAGTACCAACAGTAGTCACGGCATCTGGTGCTTTCCAAAGATCCGCCAACATATGCACGCAGCGTCCTTCAATTTCTGCCGACTGTGGATACTCATCTTTATCGATCATGTTTTTATCGATAGAAAGATCCATCAATTTATGAACTTCGTCTTCTTCCCAAGTTTGGCAGAAAGTGGCTAGGTTCTGACGAGCGTTACCGTCGAGGTAAAGTTCGTCACGAATCATCTGATAAACAACGCTTGCTGATTGTTCTTCTTGCGGGAGCTTTTTCGCGGCCGCAACTCTATGAATATTTTCTGAGCCAAAAATTGGATCGTTATTTCTAGATACGTGATGAAGTGCCATGATTTTCTTCCTACGTTAGTGTTGCTGACTACTAAACAAATTCCAACCCATTGCTTGGGCGACTTGTTTGATCATTTGTTGACCGCGCACGCTATTACCATATTGGTCTAAGCGTGGAGAGAATGCTGCTAATGCTCCGACATTTGGGATCACAGCGAGTAGGCCACCACCCACCCCGCTTTTCCCTGGAAGACCGACATCATACGCCCAATCACCGGACGTATCATAAAGCCCTTCCATTGCCATCTCAGCCAAAATATGAGGAATGTTCTGTGGCTGAATAAGCTCCTTGCCAGAGCAAGGATTTTTACCACCATTAGCAAGGGTGGCTCCAACAGTTGCAAGTTCAACTGTATCAAAGAGTGTAGAACATTGACGGGTGTACACATCACATGCCGCCATAGAGTCGGAATACATACAACCTGATGATTCGAGAAGCAAAGCAATTGCACGGTTATGCGTATTTGTGGTTTGCTCTGAACGATTGACTTCATCTGAAAGCTCAATATTGCTATTGGCTAACGCCGATTGAAACGCCAATATTTGTTGCCATCTATCTTCTCTATCGCTTGCTTTCACTAAGCTCACGGTAGCCATTGCGCCTGCGTTTACCAGCGGCGTTAATGGTTTGCCTTGATGAAGCTCTAGGGCTAACACGGAATTGAACGGCATACCCGTCGGTTCCGCGCCAATTTTATTGTGTAATTCGTCAGCACCAGACTGCTCTAGCACCAAACCGAGTGTCATAATTTTCGAGATTGATTCAATCGCAAACTTATAATTAGCATCTTGTAATTGAATCACCTCGCCGGTAACTGAAACAAAAGCAAAACCGGTTAATTCTGATGGTACGGAAGCCAAGAACGGAATATAAGATGCGTTCTCTCCGCCTCTGTTGCTTATACTATTCTCTAGGGCTTGCTGCATCGCAGCAGTAAGCTCACCTTTTAATGTTGAATTAAACATTATGCAAACCCTCTGCTTAAGAATTTAATTTGTGAGTAACTTTATCCGATGGATTAATTACACCTGGGTGAACATTTTCAATTTCCCATGTGAATGGCGCAAAATCTGTGACTGCTGGATCTTTCCAGTGAGGTTTACGCGCTTTGTAAACAACAAATGGTACTGCTGTAAATATGACGGTCAGTGCAACTAAAATACCGATGTACGCTTCAGGGCTACCCACAGCAATTTGGCTTGGTGGGATAAACGAGAATAGGAAAGCAGTCAGTGAACCGATGAAACCTAGACCTGCCACCAACCACATACCGATATTACCACCCGGAATTTTATATGGGCGTGGACGATTTGGTTGGCTATAACGTAGATATATCGCTGCTGCAAACATCAGTAAGTACATGATTAGATATAGAACAACGGTAAGTTGACTAAGGATTTGATATGCCGCTTGTACTGATGGTAATACCACGAAAACGGTAGAGATCATGGTCACCAAAAGAGCTTGAGCCATCATGATGTGTGTTGCCATACCATGTTTATTCGTTTGTTGCCAAAAGCGAGGTAAGAATCCCCCTTTCGCTACCACAAGTAAACCTGATGATGGACCTGCAACCCAACCAACAACCCCAGCAAGAACACCCAAGGCCAAACATGCAGCCATAACCGGAGCAGCCCAACTAATGCCAGCCCAAGCAAACATCTTGTCGTAAGTCACTAATAAGCTTTGCGTTAAGCTAATATCTTGTTGTGGAATAATGAATGCGATCGCTAACGTACCTAAAACAAACACACCCACAGTACCTGCAGCTGCAATCATAATGGCTAATGGATAATTACGTGGAGCGTTATCTACTTCTTTTACGTGCAAGGCGTTCATTTCCATACCGGCATAAAACAAGAAGATACTGGCAGCGAGAACTACATTATCGAAATTGGAGAAATCAGGAATAACCTTGCTCCAAGACAAGTCGATTTGAGGGGCATTTCCAGAGAAGAATAGATAAGAAAAACCTAATACGATGAGTACAATACCTGGTATAACCGTACCGATTAACCCCCCCCATTTGGCAACTTTTGAAAAGGCGTCAGTACCACGTAACGCAATAATTGTGGCTAACCAATAAATGGCTAGTACTATTCCCAATACAAAAAATTTATTTTGCGAAAGAGCTTGGTCCCATGTTTGATCAGGGCCAACAAACGCGAGAGAAACAGAACCGAATGTTAATGCCGTTGGGAACCAAACCGTTACTTCAATCCACAACATGAACATGGCCACTAAAGCGAGTCGAGGACCAAATGCCTCACCAACCCAACGAAACACCCCCCCTTTTTCAGACCAACCCGTAGCCAGTTCTGCCGCAACGAGCGAAACAGGGATGAGAAACACTATTGCTGCGAAGATATAATAAAAGATAGAACTTAGGCCGTATTCAGCTTCAGCAGGAAGACCTCTTAAACTGACCACTGCAACAATATTAAGCATTGCAAGGGCGAATACACTAATACGCCCCTTATTGATATTTCCTGTATTTGCCATGTCCACTAACCTCATATTTAAATTTAGCTCTTAAGCCGGTTAGGTATTCCTTGCAGGCGTATAGCAACGTTTCTAGTCGCTATATGGAGACAGGTGAAACCTAGTAAGCAAAAAGTACCACTATGAGATTAGGCTGAACATTGACAAATGGCATAATTAAAGTTGCAAATATGCAGGTTGTTAATAAGCCAATAACATGCGATTAGGAACCGAAACATATGGCAGCAACTGTGAGGTAACCCAATGGCATTAATGATAAAATCATCAATTAAAGTGGTAAGATTTGACTCGCTTTTTAGTCATTCCCCCGTTGATGATGTAAAGATAAATACAATTTTTCATGCAAATACGACAAGCAGTCAAAGCAACCTATTTCACCGATCACGCCCTCACACCATGCAATAAAATCATATCGTGAATGTAAACCATTCATTTTACTCATACATATAAATCAATATAATTCTTAGGGTTATAAGCAAGCAAAGCCTCTGATCCGTTCCGAATATAGATGAGCTATGTAATGAGGTTTGTAGGAATCCATCGTTATTATTGAAACTTCAAGTCGGATGAATATATAGCCCTATTTTCATATCAAAGTTACTTATTGCCAAAGTTATTTGCTGTCAAAATAAGCCGAACGCTAGGTACTTTTTATATGAAAATTAATCTGTAAAAAGGAAAATTTAATGTCGACGTTAATCGATAAAATCGTATTTCAATCCGGTGCCACACTGAACAATCGTGTCGTAATGGCACCTATGACGATTCAATCTGCCTTTTTTGATGGCGGTGTGACTCAAGAAATGATCACCTACTATGGCAGTCGTTCGGGTGATGCTGGAGCCATTATTGTTGAGAGTGCATTCGTAGAGAATTATGGTCGTGCTTTCCCTGGCGCTTTAGGAATAGATTCCGATAGCAAAATCGTGGGTTTAAAAAAACTAGCAGAAGCGATAAAAGCAAAAGGCTCAAAAGCCATTTTGCAAATCTACCACGCCGGTCGTATGGCGAATCCAGAGTTCAATGGCGGTCACCAACCGATTTCAGCCAGCCCAGTAGCTGCGCTACGTGACAACGCTGAAACACCGCTAGAAATGACAAAAATTCAAGTCGAAGCCATGATTGAAAGCTTTGGCAATGCCGTTAATCGTGCGATTTTAGCTGGCTTTGATGGAGTTGAAATCCACGGTGCAAACACCTACTTAATCCAGCAATTTTTCTCTCCTCATTCAAACCGTCGACGTGATAAATGGGGCGGTAATATTGAAAAACGTACTCGCTTCCCACTGGCTATTTTAGAAAAAACCAAACAAGTTGCACTTGAGCATAACAAAGATGATTTCATCGTAGGTTACCGATTCTCTCCAGAAGAGATCGAGCAGCCAGGTATTCGTTTCGATGAAACCATGTATCTATTAGATAAACTGGCCACTCACGGTTTGGATTATTTCCATTTTTCAATGGGTAACTGGGCACGCAACTCCATTGTCACACCAGAAGATTCAGAGCTATTAATCAGCAAATATCGTCAACTTCAGTCTGAGGCCGTCGCTAAAGTGCCCGTCATTGGTGTAGGTGGTATTGCCCAACGCGCGGATGCCGAACAAGCGCTTAAACAAGGTTACGATATGGTGAGCGTAGGTAAAGGCTACCTCGTTGAGCCAACTTGGGCGAGTAAAGCTTTTAATAACGAAACCTGCGCTGAATTTGCTGATATAGCCCAACAACATGCGTTGCAAATCCCTACCCCACTATGGGAAATCATGGATTACATGATTGTCGACAGTGCGGCTGAAGCCTTGAAGCACCAACGTATTAAAGAGCTACAGAGCATTCCTATTACATTTAACTCTGGTGAATACACGGCGTACGGTCGCGGCCACAATGGCAATTTACCTGTGACAGTGACTTTCTCTGACGACAAAATCCTTGAGATTTTTGTTGATTCATCCAAAGAGTCAGATGGTATTGCTAACCCAGCATTTGAGCGTATTCCGCAGCAGATCCTTGATGGTCAAACCTTGAATATTGACGTCATTTCAGGGGCGACCGTCAGCAGTCAAGCTGTGATTGATGGGGTTTCAAATGCGGTTGACTTAGCTGGAGGTAACTCTGAAGCGCTACGCTGCAAAGCAAGAGAAGCGGTAGAATGGTCATCAAAAACCATCGAAGAGACCGTTGATGTCGTTGTCGTTGGCGGCGGTGGCGCTGGCTTAAGTGCCGCACTAACTGCGCTTGATAACGGCAAGTCAGTTATCTTGCTAGAGAAATTTCCAGCAATTGGTGGTAACACCGTACGCACAGGTGGTTGGGTGAATGCGGCCGAACCACAATGGCAAAATGATTTCCCAGCGCTACCTGGTGAAAAAGAAACCTTGATGACACTAGCCAAAACACCGGAATCTGAATTCGCTGGCGAGTACCTTGCTGATTTCCAAGTGCTAAAATCTCAGCTTGATGGTTACTTTACAGATATGGAAAACGGTAAACAGTATCTGTTTGATTCAATTGAGTTACACCGTATCCAAACCTATTTAGGTGGTAAACGTACTGACTTAAACGGTGAAGCCATCTACGGCCAATATGACTTAGTGGAGACGTTAACCTCTCATTCAATGGAGTCTATTGACTGGTTGAGTGAAAAAGGTATCGACTTTGATCGCAGCGTGGTTGAGATCCCTGTTGGCGCATTGTGGCGCCGTGCGCACAAACCTAAGCGTCCAAAAGGTGTTGAGTTTGTCGACAAACTGCAAAAACGCATTCAAGAGCAAAATGGTCGAATCATCACGGATACTCGCGCAACAGATCTGATCCTTGAAGAGGGTAAAGTAGTCGGAATCAGAGCGACACAAGCAAACGGCACAAAACTCGTTTTACGTGTCAATCACGGCGTGGTGCTTGCGTCTGGTGGTTTTGGTGCCAACACCAAGATGATCAAAAAATACAACACCTACTGGAAAGAGATCGCGGATGATATCAAAACCACTAACTCTCCAGCACTAATTGGTGATGGTATCGAGATTGGTGAAAAAGCCGGCGCAGAGTTAGTTGGTATGGGTTTCGTGCAACTAATGCCGATCGGCGATCCTAAATCAGGAGCACTACTCACCGGTTTGATCGTACCACCAGAGAACTTTGTTTTTGTTAACCAGCAAGGTCAACGCTTTACTGATGAATGTGGAAGTCGTGACGTACTTTCAGATGCATTCTTTGACAATGGTGGCCTAATCTACATGATTGCTGATGAGAAGATCCGTCAAACCGCGGCGAATACTTCTGATGAAACCATCGAACGAGAAATCAAAGAGGGCATTATTGTTCAGGCCGACACTCTAGAAGAATTGGCTGATAAGATTGGTATTGCTCCGGCTGAATTGACTCGCACCATCGCACAATACAATACGTATGTCGATCAAGGCCATGATCCTGAATTCAACAAGAGTGCATTCGGGTTGAAAGTGGAACAGGCACCATTTTACGCTACGCCTCGTCAACCATCTGTTCACCATACAATGGGTGGATTGAAGATTGATACTCAAGCACGAGTGATCGGTAAAGATGGCAACATCATCGCTGGTTTATATGCAGCAGGTGAAGTCACTGGTGGTATCCATGCAGGTAATCGATTGGGTGGTAACGCCTTGATTGATATCTTCACCTATGGTCGTATCGCTGGCGAAAGTGCTGCAAATCTAGTTTAGTAGGTAACCACTTATACCGATTAGATCGAGTATCGGAGGGAAGCACTACTTCCCTCTTCTCTACCCTTACTAAGACTAGATAAGTAAAGATCAATGACAAACTATCGTGCACGATTTCAAATGATGGGTACTTTTATCGACTTAGTGGTCTATCACCCTAATGGGGAACAGTTGATCAAAGAAGCCTACTTACAACTTGAATGCTATGCTCAGCGATTCACCGTCAACCAGCCAGACTCAGAGTTGATGCGTGTGAATCAACACGCGGGTATTGCTCCCGTTGTTGTTCAACCGGATCTTTTCCAACTGATAAACGTCGCTAAACAAAGCAGCGAAGAGACAAAAAATCCGTTCAATATTGCCATCGGGCCACTGGTGAAAACCTGGCGCATTGGCTTTAAAGATGCCAAAGTACCGAGCCAAGATGAGATCACCGCTAAACTGCCTTTGATTGATCCGAAAAATATTATTCTCAATCATGATGATCACTCGGTATTCTTAAGCAAAACCAATATGGAGATCGATCTTGGCGCCATAGCCAAAGGATATTTTGCCGATCAAGTAAAACAATTATGGATCAACGCAGGCGTTGAATGCGGCTTTATTAGTTTAGGCGGAAACGTGGTAACTATTGGACACTCTCCAAAGAATGCGAATCGAGCATGGAACGTGGGGATCCAAAATCCGTTAGGCAATCGTGGTAACGTTGTGCGGGTTGTTCCACTGCAAGGAATGTCGATGGTGACATCCGGCATTAATGAGCGTTTTTTCCATGCTAACGGGCAGCGATATCATCATCTACTTGATGCACAAACAGGAATGCCAATTATAACTGACATAGCGAGTTTAACGATCATTTCTCAGCAATCCGTTGATGGCGAAATTTGGAGTACTGCTGGTTTTTTACCCTCTATTGATGCAGCAATTTCATACTTAGATCAGCAAACTGGTATTGAAGCGGTTGCCATATCAAAACAGGGTGACGTTCATATTACTCAAGGCTTAAGGGATAACGGAAGCTCTATTAGCTGCTCATAACCCCTCATAACCCCATTAGTCCCCTACAATATCCTGGCACTGTAATAGCTCAAGGTCGCACCTTTACGGTGCGGGATTTTCATATTACATCCATCCATGCAACCTAATTTATTGTTTTATAAACATATTAATTTCTGGCATCCCACTTGCACTTTCCACGTAGAACGAACATGATTCCCATCGTTAATTTGATACGCTGCTTTGTTTTTTCGGCAATTTAAACGCTGGGACACTTCATTAGAAAATGGGCTGAACATAGTAAGGCAATGATGCCTCTCTCAGATTGGGAGAGGCATTTTTGTTTTTGAAACGACAAAACAGAAGAGCTAGGGGTGAAAATGTCGCAAGGATGCAAAACAACCATCGGAACAAAAACCACTTGTCCTTACTGCGGTGTAGGATGTGGGGTGGAAATTAACTCAAACGGTATTGTTGGAGATGCTTCCCATCCAGCCAACTCAGGTTCGTTATGTGTTAAAGGTGTCGCTTTAGAAGAGAGTTTACAAACGCCCTCTCGGCTACTCTACCCAAAACTCAATGGACGTGAAGTTGATTGGCAGTATGCGACAACCTTGATTGCTGAAAAGCTCCACCAAGCCAAAAAAGAGACAGGACCAGATTCCGTCGCCATGTACGTATCAGGTCAATTGCTCACCGAAGACTACTACGTCGCCAATAAATTAATGAAAGGGTATATCGGTAGCGCGAACATCGATACCAATTCGCGTTTATGCATGTCGTCCGCGGTAGCCGCACATATACGAGCGTTTGGTGAAGACCTGGTACCCGTTAATTACAGTGACATAGACGACACCGAACTTCTCGTCATATGCGGGGCAAACACCGCGTGGACTCATCCTATCCTGTTCCAACGTATTCAACGAGCAAGACAGAAAAATCCAAACCTCAAAGTGGTTGTGATCGATCCAAGAGAGACAGTAACAGCAAAACAAGCGGACTTACATCTTGCAATAAAAAATGATAGTGATGTCATTTTATTTAATGGCCTACTTAAATTTCTCCTAGAAGAACAATGTATTGATAATGATTACATTCAATCTCATACCTCTGGGTTTAAGGCTTTAGTGGCAGAGGTCACCGCTCAACGTTACAGCGTAACTGAATTAACAGCATCATTAGGTATCCCTCAACAAAAACTGACCACTTTCTACCAATGGTTTGCTCGAAGCCCAACAGCCATCACTCTATTTTGCCAAGGGGTTAATCAAGCTAAAAATGGGGTTGATAAAGGTAATTCCATCATTAATGCCCATCTAGCAACAGGCAAAATCGCTAAATCTGGCTGTGGGCCTTTTTCAATAACAGGGCAACCTAATGCAATGGGTGGTCGAGAGGTTGGCGGACTGGCAAATCAACTTGCAGTACATCGTGGTTTTGATAACGAATCAATCCAACTCGTTCAAAACTTTTGGAACTCACCAGAAATTGCTTCCAATCCTGGCTTAAAAGCAGTGGAGCTATTTGAAGCTGTTGAACGAGGCGATATTAAAGTATTGTGGATCATGGCAACAAATCCTGTGATATCAATGCCTAATAACGCACTGGTTAAGCAAGCATTAGACATTTGTCCGTTTGTGATTGTTTCTGATATTACTGCGGATTCTGACGTGGCGCAGTACGCCGATCTACTCTTACCCGCGGCAGGTTGGGGGGAGAAACAAGGTATGGTTACCAACTCAGAGCGAAGAGTATCACGTCAACGTCAATTCGTTTCCCCACCGGGAGAAGCGAAGCCAGATTGGTGGGCTATCAGCCAAGTTGGACAGACCCTGTGCCAACTAGAACAAACAAGTAATGGATTTGCTTATATGAGTGAAAGAGAAATTTTTTGCGAATTTGCAGCCATGACTGGGCTAAATAGCAACTCAAGCTTGAAGCTCGATCTCTCACAACATGCCAACTTAACTGAGCAGGAATATCAAGATTGGCAGCCCACATGCTGGGGAGATCAACATCCATTTTCAGATGGTCAGTACTCCCACGCTGATGGCAAAGCACGCTTTATTGTCACGAGTGATTCGGGAGCCGAACGACAATCCAATAAGCTTTGGACACTCAATACGGGGAGACAGCGAGACCAATGGCACACGATGACGCGAACCGGTCATATTCCTCATCTAGCCGCATCAGAAATAGAACCGACGATATACATTAGTGAACTCAGTGCAAGTCGACAAAATCTTAAATCCGGTCAACTTACTAGGCTAATTAAACCTAATCACCAAGCCTGTATCTATGCCAAAATTGCGATAGATGACGGACTTGCGGCCCAAGAGGTCTTCATGTCAATGCATTGGGCTGGGCGTTATGGTGGCAACAGCGCTGTTAACGCGATCGTAAACAGCGAAACAGACCCCTTATCCGGGCAACCGGCATTCAAATCATCGCTCATAGAAATTGAACCGGTCGATGTAAAGTCTTACGGGTTATTCATTAAATCCGCATTTGATGCCAATGTTGATGCCTATTTAAATAAAAATAACTTCCTCTACCAAGCTTTTCAGTCAGACAAGCAGGTTGGAATTTGGCGGTTTGCTCACAATCAATGGATACAAAAACACAGTTTTACATTTTCAACATCCCACCGCCGTATCACTATCGATATCCCACAAGGATGGCTAACCGTAGATTGTAATTTGATGGGAGAAAATCTCGTCGTCAATTCGATATTAGTGGTATCTAATCAGCCAATCCAAATGGATTATAGCCATCTTTCTGCCATGGTTGGATACGTCATGGAACTCTCTCAATTGCTGACAATCGTGCAATCAGAAAGTGCTGGAAAACTCATCTGCAGTTGCTTTCGGGTCACCGACTTACAAATCAACGATGCCATCAAAAATCACGATTGCACGACGCTTTCAGCGCTACAAAATAGACTCAAGTGCGGCACTAACTGCGGTTCATGCATCTCTCAGATAGAACAAATAGTGACATCTCATCAACAATCAACCGAACACTCATTAAGTTAACGTAATAGCAGCAATGCCAAACCGTCACATCACAAATTAACAATAAGAGCGAAGAATTTTAAATACGGACAGAATTTAAGGTGAACATATGGACGCACTCTATCAACATTGGTTCAAAAAAACAGGCCGAACAAAAGAGAAAACTGAAGAGCAAACTCAGTCAGCTCGATTTTCTAACCATCAGCAAGCATCAAAATTGAATGCTTTTTTCAAAGATAATCCCAACCAGATAGAAAACTCGTCCAAAGGTTACGTTTCAATGGTAGGGGCCGGCCCTCACGATCCAGAATTACTGACGATAAAAGCGGTCAAAGCCATCATGCGAGCAGATGTATTGCTCTATGACCGCTTAGTGAATAAAGACATTCTTGAATTGGCTTCATCCGCTTCCGACTGGATATATGTGGGCAAACGCTGCGGTGAAACAAGCATCAAACAAAGTGAAATCTCCCACTTGATGGTTCAACTCGCTCAACAAGGCAAACGCGTTGTGAGATTAAAAGGCGGAGATGCTTTTGTGTTTGGTCGGGGTGGTGAAGAGGCATTAGAACTGGTGCGCCACTCTATTCCTTATGAAGTGATACCAGGGATCACCGCAGCAATAGGTTGCTCTGCCAGTAGCCTTATTCCCTTAACACACCGAGGTATCTCCCGTAGCGTCACCTTTGTCACCGGACAAGTCGTTACTGGCGCTTTTGATGCGTGGAGCCAATTAATGAAAAGCGGACAAACGCTGGTGTTTTACATGGGGCTAGAAAAATCTTCAGAAATTCAAAAAGGTCTCATCACATCGGGGCTACCTGATGACTTTCCAGTGGCCATTATTTCACATGGCTGTAGCCCGCAGCAGCAAATCCGGATTACGCAACTAAATCAACTCAAAGAGTTATCGAAAACACTTAAAGGTATCAGCCCAACATTGATTGTGATGGGAGAAGTTGTCAAACTGCGTGAACAGTTAATCAATACCGTACAGTCAGTAACGGAGTACGAGGTAACATGAGCAGTATCTTAGAGTGTATTAGAACCGTAGGTCGTGGAGAGCGAGGCAGAAAACCTCTTAGTTTCGACCAAGCTTGCCGAGTCATGGATGAATACCTTAACGGCGAATGCGATGATGATCAGATGGCGATGCTGTTGATGCTGATCCGAGTTCAAAATGAAACTCAGCAGGAAATCGCCGGTTTCGTCAAAGCCTTTCAATCAAGAATGCCTGCGATTGGTGCTGATATTGACTGGCCATGTTACGCTGGGAAACGTGAAGCCGCGGGTCCTCCTTGGCACTTGCTCGCTGCCAAAATTCTTGCCGACAATGGTCACAAGGTACTGATGCATGGTTACCACGACCGTCAATCCGGTCGTTTACACGCAGAGGATTACCTTGATAAATTTGGCATAAAAAAGGCGCAATCCGCATTAGAAGCCAAGCAAATACTCGAAACACAGAATATCGCTTATCTACCTTTAAGTGCATTCGCTCCACAAGCCGAAATAATGATTGGTTGGAAGAACCGATATGGTTTAAGAACGCCAATCAACACCGTGGTTCGTGCTCTAAATCCCGGCCAAGCGACGATAGGTATTCGTGGTAGTTTCCACCCAGGCTTCCAACAACTGCATGCAGAAGTTGAATATGAAATCGGTCAAACTCGTCACGCCGTCGTGTCATTTAAAGGCCAGTCCGGTGAGTCTGAATACAACCCCAAAGTCAGCCAAACCATCTGGCAAAGCCAAACCATCGGGGTGACCTCTCACTACTGGACGGAGCAAATGCTTTCAGAACTCCCTATGCCTTTGTCCTGCCTTTTCGATACTACGCCAGAAAACAGAAATCAAATGGCCAATACGGTTCTCGCTACAATGACCGTCGTTTTGTTCGCTGAAACTCAAGACCGTGAAAGCGCATTTGAAAGATCATTTTCATATTGGCAAGACTATTGTAGTCAGTTGTAACTACGTAAACGACGCCCATTTTTTCGCATTCATCACTCATCGTGAATTGTTGGCACATTCCTTGTTGTACTTCTTACCATCTGTGAGAAAAAAACAAGGAATGTTCATGACTAAACCCACATCAAAATCCCCCATCATTATTTGTAGTGACAAGCGAGACGAACAGACTCGCTTAGCTGATTCTCTCAGCAACAACACAAGCCAAGATCAAATTAACGACGATACGATTACCTGCCAACTCGCACAATTAGAACAACAGATACAACTTAACCCAAATGCCACCGTTATCGTTAGTTGGCAGCATGCAACGGCTGAACTGCGCCTTATTGCGGATTTCTGCCGCCATAAGCTTATTCCTTTGATCATCATACTCAGGCACTTATCAGTTAATAATATCAATAAGTTACCTGATAATTCCGGCTACGTTCTAGTACCATCTCACGATGCGAACGCATTAAAACCATGGCTAGAACATGCTAAACAAGTCCGTCAAAAATGGGCGCAAATGGAATCTGAGATCATGACTCTGACTCTAAAAATTGAAGAGCGGAAAGTGGTTGAAAGAGCTAAAGGCTTACTAATGAAAGTACACAATGTCGATGAGGATCATGCATATAAAGCACTACGAAACTCTGCGATGCAATCGAGTCAAACTTTAACTCAAGTCGCTAAGAATCTCATTTCAACGTTGGAACTATTGGCATAACAGCCAATCTTTAAGGGCCACTCTAATCGCAAACATGGTGCGCGTTGCACTATCGTTAAGCACATTAGGGGGTGCCTAACGAAGCTAACCGCTTAACTCACTGTAATTAAAGTTAAAATTTACTTGGCATAGTAGTTGCTGTAATCATTGAGTGAATAAATAAAATTAAGTCCATTATCAACGACGGTAATTGGAACCAATTAGCAACGGCGCTACTGCTCTTTAGAGTAGTAGCGTTTTTTTATGGGAGAAAATCAATGAAATGGACTTTACTGCTAAAAAGTTCGGTCATTGCGATATCAATACTGAACGTGTTCAGTGCGAACGCAAAACTGGGCGAACCAGAAATAGAAGATCTCAAGTTTGGTTTTATTAAACTGACCGATATGGCTCCTCTTGCGGTGGCTTATGAGAAAGGTTTTTTTGAAGACGAGGGCCTCTATGTCAGCCTCGAAGCGCAAGCGAACTGGAAAATACTCCTCGATAGAGTAATTGATGGTGAACTTGATGGTGCACATATGCTCGCAGGCCAACCATTGGGGGCAACCATAGGAATTGGAACAAAAGCACAGATAATCACCGCATTTAGTATGGATCTCAATGGCAATGCCATCACAGTGTCTAACGATACTTGGGAGAGAATGAAACCGAACATTCCTAAACAAGATGATGGTAAACCTGTCCATCCAATTAAAGCAGATGCTCTGAAACCCGTAGTAGAAAGTTACCTTGACGAGGGCAAACCATTCAATATGGGCATGGTCTTTCCTGTCTCTACTCACAACTATGAGCTGCGTTATTGGCTAGCAGCTGGTGGTATTCATCCCGGATATTACGCTCCAGATTCAGGAGACAATAGCGGTCAGATTGATGCCGATGTTCTACTTAGTGTTACCCCCCCGCCCCAAATGCCCGCAACGATGGAAGCTGGCACGATACAAGGTTACTGCGTTGGAGAACCTTGGAACCAACAAGCTGTATTCAAAGGTATCGGTACTCCTGTTGTCACCGATTATGAAATTTGGAAAAACAACCCAGAGAAAGTTTTTGGTGTGTCGAAGCATTGGGCTGAACAATACCCCAATACCCATATCCGGGTCGTAAAAGCGTTAATCCGTGCCGCGCACTGGCTCGATGAAAATGACAATGAAAATCGAGATGAAGCAGTAAAAATACTTGCTAACAGTCAATACGTAGGTGCTGATGCTGAAGTCATCGCTAGCTCGATGACAGGTACATTTGAATATGAGAAAGGCGACAAACGCAACTTGCCTGATTTCAATGTGTTCTTTCGCCACAACGCAACTTATCCATATTACAGCGATGCCATTTGGTACCTCACCCAAATGCGTCGATGGGGACAAATATCGACCCCAAAACCCGACGAGTGGTATATGAATATTGCTAAAGAAGTGTATCGACCTGAGATATACCAACAAGCAGCTAAGGCGTTGATTGAAGACGGTAAGTTAAGTCAAAACGCGTTTCCTGATTTTGATAATGAAAATGGCTTTCGCGCTCCCCAAACTCACTTTATCGACAACGTCGTTTATGACGGTCATAAGCCGAATCAATATCTAGAAAAATTCACTATCGGTTTAAAAGGGAGCGACAAAACCTAATACCGAATAACCATCACAGCACATATAACAAGCTGTAGAACGCAATCCATTAGGAGTACGTATGTCTAGTAACGTGATATCACTTTTCCCAGTAAAAATCGTCGCAAGCCGAAGTCGATTAGTATTATTACCTGTGATTGGTATTTTAATCTTTCTTAGCCTTTGGCACTTAGCTGCGAGAGAGGTCAAAACTTCTCTTGGTACCTTGCCCGGCCCGGTACAAACCTACCAGCAGTTTAACCATTTAATTGACGACCATTGGCAAGAGCGAAACAAAGAACAAGCGTTCATCGAACGTCAGGTAAAACGTAACGCTGAAAAACTAAGCCTAAATCCGGACGCCAAAGTAAAAATCCGCCCTTACACAGGTAAATCCACCTTTTTTGACCAAGTATTGACCAGTTTAGTGACCGTCGCTGCGGGCTTTCTATTAGCGACCGTTATTGCGATTCCACTTGGCATTGTCCTTGGTCTTAACCAAGGTTTGTATCAAACGTTCAATCCAATCATTCAACTGCTTAAACCTGTATCACCACTAGCTTGGCTGCCCATCGTCACCATAGTCGTGAGTGCCACCTACGTCAGTGATGATCCTCTTGTGGCTAAATCATTTGTCACCTCTTTGTTGACCGTCACCCTTTGTAGCTTATGGCCAACGCTCATCAATACCGCTGTAGGGGTTACCAACATCGATAAAGACCTTATCAACGTAAGCCGAGTATTACAACTTTCCTGGTGGCAACACTTGCGAACCATTGTTCTCCCCTCCGCAATCCCAATGATATTCACTGGTTTACGTCTCTCTTTAGGTATTGCATGGATGGTGCTCATTGCTGCAGAAATGCTGGCTCAAAACCCAGGCTTAGGTAAGTTCGTATGGGATGAGTTTCAAAACGGTAGTTCCGCTTCTTTAGGCCGAATTATGGTTGCAGTACTCACCATTGGATTCATTGGTTTGATGCTCGATAAAGGCATGTTGCAACTGCAGAAATGGTTGTCATGGAATAAACAACAAGCGCTAAGATAAAGGATTACCTCATGGAAAAACCATTACTTAATTTAACCCGACTCGGAATGCGATTTCCGACCCCAGACGGCGAGTTTATCGCATTAAAAAATGTCGATATACAAATAAAAAAAGGCGAATTCATTTCCCTTATTGGCCACTCGGGCTGCGGAAAATCAACCGTATTAAACTTGGTCGCAGGGCTACATATACCAACCGATGGTGGCGTAATTATCGACGGTCGTGAAGTCGCGGGCCCCGGCTCAGATCGCGCAGTAGTATTTCAAAACCACTCACTTCTTCCTTGGTTAACCGTATTTCAAAACGTTGAACTGGCAGTAAAGCAAATTGCGAACGGTCGAGGAAAAACATGGATAAAAAAACAAGTTCATCATTACCTAGAGCTGATTCAAATGGAGCATGCCGCTGATAAAAAACCAGACGAAATCTCCGGCGGAATGAAGCAACGTGTCGGCATTGCACGTGCTCTTGCCCTTCAGCCCAAAGTACTGTTGATGGATGAACCATTTGGTGCGCTCGATGCCCTGACCCGCGCCCACTTACAAGATTCACTCATGGCTATTCAAGCCGAACTCAATAACACCGTAATCATGATTACTCACGATGTAGACGAAGCGGTGTTGCTCTCTGACAAAATCGTCATGATGACCAATGGTCCAGCTGCCACCATCGGCGAAGTCCTCAACATTGATTTGCCAAGACCAAGAGAAAGAGTCGCATTAGCTGACAACCCTCAGTACCAGAAATACCGTCAATCCGTACTCAAATTCCTTTACGAGAAACAATCGAAAGTGGGTTTAACGACGGATCCGAACAAGTCTGAGACTAAAAAACCTAATACAACGGCAAAGATAGCCTAAGGAGAAAAAATGAATCATATCGTTGTCGTGGGGAATGGCATGGTTGGGCACCATCTCGTTGAACAATTAGTGCAAAAAAGTGCGCATTTAGAACACAGAATTACCGTCATTGGTGCTGAAGATTATATCGCTTATGATCGTGTTCAATTGTCTTCTGTATTTGCAGGAAAATCACAACAAGATCTGATGCTAAGTAGCGAAGATTGGTATGCCATGCACAGCATTAATTTGCTTCTTGGTCATCAAGTCACCGGAATCGACAGAGAACAGCAACATGTAATTTTAAACAAAGATAATACCCTGCATTATGACCAGCTCATACTCGCAACCGGATCTTATCCATTTGTCCCCCCGATAGAGGGAAACAACCGAGACAATATCTTTGTCTATCGCACATTAGATGACTTATCAAAAATTAAAAGCGCTTGCGAGGGCGCAAAAACTGGTGCAGTGATTGGCGGTGGCTTACTCGGGTTGGAAGCAGCTAATGCGCTGAAATTACTCGGTGTTGAAACGCACGTGATTGAGTTTGCCCCTCGTTTGATGCCAGTGCAACTCGATGATGGAGCAAGTGCTGTTCTAAAAGAAAAAATTGAATCTCTCGGCTTAACCGTCCATACCTCAACGGCGACAGAACGAATTTGCGATGGAGAAACGGCCAAGCATCGGATGGTGTTCAAAGATAAGTCGCCTTTAGAAGTGGATGTGGTGGTTTTTTCAGCCGGTATTCGCCCGCAAGATGAACTGGCTCGATTGGCACAGCTCGACGTCGGTGAACGCGGTGGGATCGTCATCAATAATCAATGTCAAACAAGCGATGAGAATATCTTCGCCATTGGTGAATGTGCATTGTGGCAAGATAAAATCTTCGGTTTGGTGGCTCCTGGGTACACCATGGCAAGAGTCACCGCTGATGCAATCACAGGCAGAGAAAGCAGCGGTTTTAGCGGCGCAGATATGAGTACCAAACTCAAATTACTCGGCGTCGATGTAGCTTCCATTGGTGATGCGCAAATGTCTAGCGAAGGCGCGCAAGAGTTGGTGTTGCAAGATACAGTCGCTGGTGTTTACAAAAAACTGGTGGTCGATCAAAGTGGGACTCAGCTACTCGGCGCTATTTTAGTTGGGGACAATAGAGACTACGATGCGTTATTACAGTGCTACTTAAATAAAACCATTTTGCCCGATCACGCTGCTAACCTGCTGCTCGATACTGGAATCCTACAAGGCGAAATCACCGATTCAGCCATTATTTGTTCTTGCCACAATGTTACCAAAGGTGACCTAGTGGCAGAGATCCAAGCCGGTACAACCAATCTGACTGATTTAAAATCCAAGACAAAAGCTGGCACGGGCTGTGGCGGATGTACCAACATGGTCAAATCGGTTCTAGATACAGAACTCTCTGCCATGGGCCTTGAAGTGAATAACCACCTTTGTCAACACTTCAAGTTGAGCCGACAAGAGTTATTCCATATTTGCCAAGTCGAACAAATAAAGGATTTCACCACCTTATTAAGTGCTCATGGTGATGGACATGGTTGCGATATTTGTAAACCTACAGCCGCATCCATTTTCGCCTCGTTATGGAATGAACACATCATGGAACCCCAATTGCAGTCACTACAAGATTCTAACGACGCTTTTATGGCTAACCTGCAAAAAGACGGCTCTTACTCTGTTGTACCCCGTATTCCTGGCGGCGAAATCACTCCAGATAAACTGATCGCGTTAGGCCAAGTTGCCAAACAATACGATCTGTATACCAAAATCACAGGAGGCCAAAGAGTCGACTTGTTTGGCGCACAACTTTCGCAGTTGCCTGATATATGGCAAACCTTAATCAATGCTGGTTTTGAAACCGGACACGCCTACGGCAAATCACTTCGCACGGTTAAATCCTGTGTCGGCTCAACCTGGTGTCGCTATGGTGTCGACGACTCTGTCGGACTCGCCATTGAATTAGAAAATCGCTACAAAGGCTTGCGAGCCCCCCATAAGATAAAGTTTGCCGTGTCAGGGTGTACTCGAGAATGTGCCGAAGCTCAAAGCAAAGATATTGGTGTCATTGCTACCGAAAATGGCTGGAACTTATACGTGTGTGGTAACGGAGGTATGAAACCAAGACACGCGGACCTGTTTGCATCTGATTTATCCAAACAAGAACTCATTGCCATGATTGACCGAGTTTTAATGTTTTATGTCAGAACCGCCGATCGATTACAGCGCACTTCCGTTTGGATGGAGAACATGGAGGGAGGCATTGCCTATCTCCAGCAAGTCATCATTGATGACTCCCTCGGCTTGTGTGAAGCATTAGATGAACAGATGGCCTATGTCGTCGACACCTATCAGTGTGAGTGGAAAAGTACACTAACTAATCCACTAAAATTACAACGATTCAGACCTTATCTAAACAGTAGTGAACCAAGTCAATCACTGCCCTATCAACAAGTACGTAACCAACGTATCCCCGTGAAACAGGAGGTCTAAATGACACTATTAACCAACGTAATCATTTGTAAACAAGAGCAATTGACACCATGGGTTGGAGCTACCGCACTAGTAAATAACGAGCAAGTCGCTCTATTTTACATTCCAAATAGTGGCATCTATGCCGTTCAAGATTGGGACCCGATTGGTAAAGCCTATGTGATGAGCCGAGGCATTGTTGGTGATATTGACGGCGAACTATGTATCGCTTCCCCGCTCTACAAGCAGCACTTTAGCCTCAAAACCGGGCGTTGTTTTGAGGATGATAAGTACTCATTAAGAGTTTGGCCTATCACCGTTAAGCATGGTCATGTCTGTTTAATACTAGAGGAGTAAATCCCGACTCCGACCGCGACGGGCAAATTTCTGTTCGACCTAAATTTCTGTTCGACCTAGAGTTGCAGCCATATTGGCTGCTCTCGCTCCCCTACTATTCACCCAATAAAAAATACCCAAGTCATCTTAAAATGCTTGGGTATATAACAACCAACAATCGTTCTCTACGTCTGTTAACGCTACTTTGAACTATATATTCGAATTAGCTACATATTCTGATAACCGGGGCCACCACCACCCTCAGGTACAACCCAAGTAATATTTTGGCTCGGATCTTTAATATCACACGTCTTACAGTGGAGACAGTTTTGGGCGTTTATTTGTAAACGCATCCCTTGCTCATCATCAACCACTTCATAGACACCTGCCGGGCAATAACGTTGCGCTGGCTCGGCAAAGACGGGGAGATTGGTGTTGATGAAGATCTCTGAATCGGTCAACTTAAGGTGACAAGGCTGATCTTCTTCGTGATTAGTATTGGACAAGAATACTGATGAGTTTTTATCAAAGCTCAATACCCCATCTGGTTTCGGGTAGACAATCGGTTCAAATTCCTCTGCAGGTTTTAACATCGCATGATCCGCGTGTTGATCTCGAAGAGTGAAAGGAACCTTACCGTTCAACATGTTTTGGTCAACATAGTTGAAAGCACCACCAGTCCACAAACCAAATTTATGCAAAGCTGGTCCAAAGTTTCGGCTACGATACAATTCATCATATAGCCACGACTCTTTTAAGCGAGATTCAAAGTCATTCGAAGTAAGTGATTGCTCACTCACACACGCTGAGAATACCGCTTCGGCTGCAAGCATTCCTGACTTCATTGCAGTGTGTGTCCCTTTAATCTTCGCCACATTCAATGTGCCGGCATTACAACCAATTAATAGCCCGCCAGGAAAAACCATCGATGGAAGTGCATTCAACCCACCTTTAGAAATAGCACGAGCTCCATAAGCTAGTCGCGTTCCCCTCTCAAGATGAGTAGCGATTTGGGGATGATGTTTAAAACGTTGAAACTCTTCATAAATATTGACGTATGGATTGCGATAGTTAAGGTCCACAATCAAACCCACTGAGACTTGATTATTGTCGCCATGGTAGAGGAAAAACCCACCAGAAGCCTGACTTCCTAGCGGCCAACCCGCGCCATGAACCACTAATCCTGGAGTGTGTTTTTCAGCAGGAATTTCCCACTGCTCTTTGATACCTAAGCCGTAATGCTGCGGATCACAATCTTTGTTTAATTCAAAACGATTGATGATTTGCTTACCTAAATGTCCACGAACGCCCTCACTAAATAGGGTATATTTCGCGTGTAATTCCATCCCCATCATATAGCCAGATTTTTGTTCACCTGACTTATCCAGTCCCATATCACCTGTCGCAATCCCTTTGACTGAACCATCTTCGTGATAGAGCACTTCACTCGCAGCAAAGCCAGGGAAAATTTCAACACCCAACGCCTCTGCTTGTTGAGCAAGCCAACGACAAAGGTTACCTAAACTGGCAATATAGTTGCCCTCGTTGTGCATTGGTTTAGGAATCGCAAAGTTGGGCAACTGAACGCTAGTCGCATCATCTTTTAAGATAATGACTTGGTCTTGTGAAACACCACATGTTAATGGTGCATTGTTTTCTTTCCAGTCGGGAAACAGCTCATTGAGCGCTCGCGGCTCAACAATGGCACCTGAGAGAATGTGTGCCCCAACCTCAGCACCTTTTTCTACGACACAAACTGACAGTTCTTGCTCAGCTTCTTTCGCCAATTGCATGAGTCGACAAGCAGAAGATAAACCTGATGGGCCAGCTCCTACGATCACAACATCAAATTCCATTGATTCACGCATCATTTACTCCTTGTGGCTATTTCCCTGAAAAATTTGGCTGACGCTTCTCAAAGAAGGCTCGTAAACCTTCATTAAAATCGCGACTAGTAAAACATTGTTGTTGCAATTGCGCCTCTGCAACAAAAGCATCTTTAAACGTCATTTGATCGACTTTTTGTAATAACTGCTTAAGGTGACGTTGGGCCGGTAATGGGCCTTGCGCTAATTTAGTCGCCCATGCATTCACTGCGGGTTGCAATTGCTCGAGCTCAACGACTTTATTGGTTAACCCAAAACCTAAGCAATCATTGGCATCGATAGCTTTCGCTTCAAGACAAACTTCTAGCGCCTTTCGATAACCAAGACGTTTGACAAACTGCCAGCTCGTCCCACCATCAGGCACCAAACCTAATAGCATAAACGCTGGGTATAACCGCGCATCGTCCGCCATCACTAATAAATCACAGCTCATCGCAAGCGCAGCGCCAATACCGGCAGCAACGCCATTAACACCGGCAATAAAAATTTTGTCCGAGCGACGAATACTATGAAATATCGGTGCGTATTCTTCTAATAATTGAGCTTCTAGATTGTCACATTCATTGGCAAGCTCAGACAAATCTGCACCCGCAGAAAAACAATTACCTTGCGCCAATAAAACCACGGTTTTTATCTGCTGATCTTCGTTAATCAATGTCAACACATCGACCAACTCTTGACGCATTTGTTGATTGAATGCATTTAGGCATGCTGGCCTAGTCAAGGTTAGCTGACAAATAGGGCCAGATATCGCAACATCTATCATCTGTAGCGGTATGTTGAATAACACCTGCTTTTTGGTAGCCGAGGCTTGCTCATGAATAGACAAGTTACGCTCTCCTATTCTGTCACTTCAAATAGGGCAGCAGCGCCCATACCGCCACCAATACACATCGCAACGACTAGGTAGCGAACACCACGTCTTTTCGCCTCGCGAAGACCATGACCCACCATTCTCGCACCCGACATACCAAATGGATGACCAATCGAAATCGCGCCACCATTAACATTCAATCTGTCATTCGGGATTTCCAACTTATCGCGACAATAAAGTACTTGGCTGGCAAAGGCTTCATTGATTTCCCATAAACCGATATCATCAACCTGTAATCCAAAACGGTTAAGTAGTTTTGGAATCGCATAGATTGGGCCAATGCCCATCTCTTCAGGTTTACAACCAGCCACAGCCATACCTTTGTATACGCCCATGATATCTAGGCCATTTTCCTTGGCTTTTTCCTCACTCATTACCAAGGTTGCAGCGGCACCATCAGCAAACTGAGAAGCATTACCCGCCGTAATGTGTTGACCTTGTTCGATGTAATCACCACCACTCCAAACCGCTTTAAGATTGGCAAGGCTTTGATAATCAGTCGATGGACGATTGCACTCGTCTTTATCAGCACACACTTCAACATGCCCTGCTGGCTTACGATTTTCGTCAAACGTCAGTTTATTCACGGTAAGAGGCACGATTTCATCGTCAAATAACCCTGCCTCTTGAGCTGCTGCCGTACGTTGTTGACTTTGCAATGCATATTCGTCTTGTAACTGGCGACTAATGCCGTAGCGTTCAGCGACAATCTCAGCGGTCTCAATCATAGGAATATAAGCAGAGGGTGCTTGCTCGATAACCGCTTCTGAGCGTGCTCGATAGGCATTTTTATGTTTTGTTTGGGTCAGAGACAATGACTCAACACCACCAGCGACCACAACATCCATATCGCCAGTCATAATATTATTCGCGGCGACACTAATCGTCATCAGGCCCGAAGCGCACATTCTGTCAATTGCCATTCCTGGGACTGACTGAGGCAATCCTGCTGTGTAAGCACAAAGACGGCCAATATTATAACCTTGAGTACCTTGCTGAACTGCAGCGCCCATGATCACATCTTCAACCATGCCCGGATCGATGTTGGCGCGTTTCACGACTTCTTGCACTACGGCGCCACCGAGAACAGGCGCTTCTGTGTCATTAAAACTTCCTCGAAATGACTTTGCCAATGCTGTTCGTGCAGCAGAGACGATAACCGCTTTTTTCATGGTCTACTCCTTGACCTTAATTAAATGAATAACGACTGATGGTATCGACAACACATCCAGGTCGTTCTGACCCTTCAATCTCAATCGTTACTCGAATGCATGCTTGAAGAGAATCACCGATCTTTTCTACGCTAATGACATCCCCTTTTCCGCGGATTTGACTTCCGACAGGCACCGGGGCTGGGAAACGAATTTTGTTACAGCCATAATTCACACCCATTGCTAGGTTTTCGATACCGATAAGCTGATCGAGAAAATCACTCGCCAACGATAACGTCAGGTAGCCGTGGGCAATACATGCTCCAAAAGGACCGGCTGCGGCTTTTTCCGGGTCAACATGTATCCATTGATGATCATTGGTCGCTTCTGCAAA
The DNA here is from genome assembly GCF_003605645.1 of Vibrio sinensis. Taxonomy (GTDB): domain Bacteria; phylum Pseudomonadota; class Gammaproteobacteria; order Enterobacterales; family Vibrionaceae; genus Vibrio; species Vibrio sinensis. The sequence goes on from NZ_QVMU01000008.1 coordinate 116,197, forward strand.
TAGATTAATACGTTGCTGCGTCATGGTTAGCCAAGGTGTCGTCCCAAGGGTTTTTCCCTCTAGGCTCAATAATTCTTCTGGGTTAGTAATAACTACGTTTTTCATGATGGATCTCCATTAAGCGCGTTGTGAACTGACGGGAACAATTTCACCTGTCATATAAGAGGCATAGTCGCTGGCAAGGAACATCATCACATTCGCGACTTCCCACACTTCAGCGGCGCGACCAAAGGCTTCTCGGCTCGCGAGTTCGTCCAAAAGTTGCGGAGATGAGGCTTTTTTCAAGAAGTCATGTAAGGCAATTGATGGCGATACCGCATTAATACGAATCCCATCCTCGGCAGCTTCCAAAGCGCTGCAACGAGTGAGCGCCATAACACCAGCTTTAGCCGCTGCATAATGTGCTTGCTCTTTTTGTGCTCGCCAACCGAGTACTGAAGCGTTGTTAACAATGACACCTTGTTTGCGCTGCTGCATATAAGGAAGCACAGCGCGCGTCATACGAAATGTACCTGTGAGCGTCACATCCAGTACCAAGTTCCATTCGTCGTCACTCATTTCAACGACCGACTTTTGACCGCCAAGGCCAGCGTTGTTGATCAAAACGTCAATCCCCTCAAGTGCCGAGTTGGCATACTCAATTAAGCTATCGACTTGCTCTTGCTGGGTTACGTTGCAGATCTGACCAAAAATTTGAGCCTTAGGATGCAAATCTTTTAACGTCATCACTGCTTGATCTAATCGACCCGGATGAATATCAGAAATCATCAAAGCTCGGCACCCTTCTTCAAGTGCTCGTTGAGCAGCAGAAAATCCAATACCGGCTCCAGCCGCTGCCGTAATTAATACCGACCGACCTTCCAGTAATCCGTGTCCTTGAACGTACTCAGGGATCTGACTCATGCTCAACTCTCCTATCTTGCGTATATAAAGGTAATTAGCCTTATTCCAGCACGCTAAGAAAAGTACGCCATCGTCAAACTGGACTAATTCAAACTGAATCGCCCGATTAAAGGGTGGGTAGCAAATGAAAATGTAAAGTTTGGTGGATGAGAAATAATTGAACGAGAGACTATGAGGAAGATAAAGATAAGATGTCAAAATGAATGTCGTCGATAAAACAGCAATAAATCCTTGATACACAGTACCAAAAACAAAATTGGTGATGCAGGCTCTCCACCTACATCACCAAAATAATCACATTATTTATCAGACAAAATGCTAATCAGTCAAAGCGGCATAACGTGTTTGATGGTAGTCAGAATCACCCAGATGCATTTGTGCGACTCGGATACGTTTTAGGTAGAGGCCCACATCTAACTCATCCGTCACACCGATACCACCATGCATTTGTACCGACTCTTTCGTAACAAGATCAGCCATCTTATTGACTTTCCATTTCGCTAAACTCACCGCTTTGGCGCGTTCACTGTCGTCAGTTGCATCGTCCACCGCTGACAAGGCATGCATTAAAGTACTTTTCGCTAACTCCATTTCGACAAAGCAAGCCGCCGCTCGATGTTGAAGCGCCTGAAAACTCCCAATTTTCTGGTCAAACTGTTTACGGGTTCTTAGGTACTCTAACGTCATGCTAAACAGCGCTTCACAAGCACCAAACATTTCAGCGGCTAAACAAGCTGTCGCCGCATCTAAAGACGCGACCAGCGCAGACTCCGTTTCCTTAACGCTCCCAAGTAACGATTCGTTGCTCACTTTGACTTGGTCGAAACTCACCATCGCCATGTTCCGAGCATCCACCAGTTTCATTGGTGTCACGGTAATCCCGCTGCTTGTAGCCGGTACCAATAACAAACGGACTTGGTTATTCAATGTTGCGACGACGAGAAACGCATCCGCACCGATACAATCGGCTACGAGCACTTTATTCCCTGACAAAACCAAATCTTGTCCTTGAGCCATTAACTCAGCATCCACTGCTAGCGGATCATAAATATGGCTTTCTTCATGAGCGAGAGCCACGCGAACCTCACCACTCATAATACCGGCTAACCATTTCTCTTTTTGCTGTTCATTTCCTAGTGATTCAATCAACGAACCACATAAAACGACAGAAGAAAGCAACGGCGAAGCAGAAAGGTTGTATCCAATCTGAGTGAACACAGCCCCCATTCCTTTGTAGCCAAAAGCTAAACCACCAGATTCTTCTGAGAATGGGATGGCAGTCCACCCCATCTCAATCATATTGTTCCAAAGCTCGCTATCGAAGCCTTGCTCATTGTTGGTATCACGTAGCGCTCTTTGAGCTGAAACAGGGCTAATTTCGCCCAAAAGTCCTTGCGCACTTTCCAATAACATCAGCTCATCTTGTGAATAAGTCAGGCTCATTGGTGTTCCCCTTATTGTTGTTTGTCTGCGCTGCCAGCATCAGGCAAATTCAAGATACGCTTCGCGATCACGTTGAGTTGAATTTCTGATGAGCCACCTGCGATGGTTTGAGTAAAGCTGTTCAACCAAGCACGAGTTACGCCAAGCTCTTGCTCCGAGATACCATCACCTTGCCAACCAAGTGCACGGTAACCCATCACATCGAGCAGTAGCTCAAATTTGATTTTTTCTTGCTCGGTATGCACTAATTTCATGATTGACATAGTGCCGTTAACATCAAGGCCCAGCCGGGCTTCCTCCGTCATACGCTGAACCGTAAGCCCATAGGCGTGCTCGTCCATATCAGCGGCAGTGATTCGCGCTTTCAACCCGGCATTAGCTGCTGTTGGTGAATCAGACAGGTAGTCTTTACTTAGAGCGAGAAGATCATAGTGTGTTGGTAAACTGAACTCGCCAAATTTAGACATCGCGGCACGTTCGTGTTGCAGCAGTTGCTTAGCCAGTGACCAACCTAAATGTAACTCTCCAATTAAGTTGTTTTTCGCGACTTTTACTTCATCAAAATGCACTTCGCAAAATGTTGACTTGCCACTGATGAGATCAATCGGTGAAACGGTCACGCCCGGTGCATGCATGTCTATCAATAACAGTGAAATTCCATGATGCTTGCTACCTGAACTATCGGTTCGTACTAAGGCATACATCCAATCACTTTTATTGCCGTAAGAGGTCCAAATTTTTGCACCATTGACTACGTAGTGATCACCCTCGTCTTTTGCAGTCGTTCTAATATTAGCGAGATCAGACCCTGCATTAGGCTCACTAAAACCCTGACACCAACGTACTTCACCCTTGGTCATCGGTGTAAGAATGCGCTGTTTTTGCTCTTCGGTTCCGTATTTCAAAACCACCGGGCCAAGCATCCAAATACCTAAATTAATTTGAGCCGGACGGCAACCTAAACGACGAATCTCTTGTTCAAGAATCGTCTCTTGTTCAGCACTAAGACCACCACCACCATATTCGGTTGGCCAGTTCGGGCAGAACCAACCTTTGTCTCGCATACGTTCAAACCACTGACGTTGATCTTGGGTTTTAAACGCAATATCACTTCCACCCCACACTAATTCATCATCTGGAGTAGGCGTTCTTAATGACATCGGGCAGTTTTCTTCTAACCACGATCTGACTTCTGCGCGAAACTCACCTTTATCAACCATCCTTGTTCTCCTTGAATTATCGAGCTCGGGGTAACCCTAAACCAAATTGTGCGATAAGTTCGCGTTGGATTTCATTGGTACCACCGCCAAAAGTGACGGTAACAGAAGCGCGTACTTCGTATTCCAATTCACCCTCGAGCAATGAAGCCGCAGAGCCCTCACGAACCATACCGTTTGCGCCAGTAATCTCTTGCAAACGACGTAATATTTCAATAACGGATTCCGAACCGTACACTTTTGTTGTTGATGCGAGTGATACGCCAAGAGAACCCGCCTCAAGATCAGCAGCAATTCTGAAGTTGATTAAGCGCATAGACTCAAGGCGTGCATAGCACTCTGCCAACGCTGTACGAACCCAAGGCTTATTGATGGCTCGTTTACCTTGCTCATCCGGTGTTTTTGCCCATAAAAACACGCGGCGGAATAGACCAACCACTTTATCAGACCATGAACCTAAGCCCAATCGTTCGTGATTAAGCTGTGCGGTCATCAACTTCCAACCACCATTTAACTCTCCCACCAACATCGACTGAGGAACGACCACGTTGTCGTAATACGTTGATGTAGTTGTGTTTGATGTTGTTGGAATCAATGTATGAGAAAAGCCTTCACTTTTCGTATCGACAATCAGAATGGAGATACCTTTATGCCTTGGTAAGTCAGCATCTGTACGTGCGGCCAACCAAATATAATCGGCATTGTTCGCTCCTGAAGTCCAAAGCTTGGTGCCATTAACAAGGAAATGATCCTCTTTTGGTCGTGCGACGGTTTTCAGACTAGCCAAATCAGAGCCTGCGTTAGGTTCGGAATAGCCAATCGCAAAGTGTGTTTCACCACGCGCAATACCCGGAAGAAACTGTTCCTTTTGCTCATCGGAACCGAATGCCATTAATGACGGGCCAACAGTACTGATGGTGACGAACGGAAGAGGAGCACCAGCGATGTTCGCCTCTTCAAAGAAGATCAATTGCTCTGTAGCACTATAACCTTGGCCACCATATTCTTTTGGCCAGCCGACAGCCAACCAACCATCTTTACCCATTTGACGAATGACATCACGATATTCAGTACCGCTCTCTGCCCCACGTAATCGGAGTTTCAATTCCGGCGTCATCAACGAAGAGAAATAATCTCTAACGGTAAGACGCAGTTCATGCTGCTCTGGTGTTAAATCGACAAACATACTGACTCCTACTCGTTACCTAGAATAAGCCCACTGGTTGGGACTCCTGTACCGGCGGTTACCAATACGTTTTGTACATTCTCGACCTGATTCACCGCAGTGCCGCGAACTTGCCTTACCGCTTCAGCCACCCCATTCATACCATGGATATAGGCCTCACCGATTTGCCCACCATGGGGGTTAATTGGCAACTTGCCGCCACGGGCATGGTGACCGGCACGAATAAACTCTTTCGCCTGTCCTCTTGGAGCAAAGCCAAACTCTTCCAGTTGTGGCAAAACAAAAGGCGTAAAGTGATCATAAATAATCGCGGTTTGAAAATCGTCTGGCGTTAGCCCTGATTGCTTGTAAAGCTCTTCAGCAACGACAGCCATTTCTGGCAATCCGGTAATGTCTTCACGATAAAAAGAGGTCATGGATTGCTGACCATCGGCAATGCCTTGCGAACCCGCTTTGATAATGACAGGTTTAACCTGTAACTCTTGAGCCACTTCGGTACGAGTAATGACCATAGCAACAGCGCCATCAGATTCTTGGCAGCAATCAAATAGGTGCAGTGGTTCACAAATCCAGCGAGAGGCTTGATGCTCTTCGAGGGTCAACGGCTTTTCATAAAAGAATGCGTTTGGGTTAGTCGCTGCGAAATCTCGAGCGGCGACAGCAACACGGCCGAAGTCTTCTGAGGTTGCGCCGTATTCGTGCATATAGCGCTGAGCAAACATACCCACCCATGCCGCTGGCGTATGGAAACCGTGTGGCATATACCAACCATAGTTGACGTTTTCGAAAATTGGCGTCGAGCCAAATCCATAATCACCACTACCAAAACGGTACCAAGAACGCTCGTTCATAGAGCGATAAACCACAACGGTATTAGCAAGACCTGAAGCAACCGCCATAGCCGCATGGATGATAGGAGCACAAGCCGCGCCACCACCGTGAGGAATTTGTGAGAAGAAAGTGACTTTATCACAGCCCAGCAAACGCGCCATTTCGTACTCAGGTACTTTATCGACAGAGTAGCTACAAAAACCATCCACATCCGATGGTGAGATGCCTGCATCTTCAAGTGCTGCTAACGTTGCTTCCATGGCTAGACGCAACTCTGTACGTCCTGAGTTTTTTGAAAACTCTGTTGCGCCCAAACCAACAATGGCAGCTTTACCACTGATTGACGAATCCATTTTCATTCTCCCTATGCTGACAATGCGATTGAAACTGTGCCACTAACGTGCGTACCCATGCTGTTTTTCCCTACAATGGTGACGACAACATCGTTAGATTCAGCATCGATATGCGTGACTTCGCCTTTAAACACCATGGTGTCGCCAGGGTAATTAGGCATGCCTAACTTGATCTTAAGATCTTTTAAACGAGCGCCCGGTCCAACCCAATCTTCCACATAGCGTTGAACTAGCGCATTGGTGGTTAAAATGTTCATAAAGATATGGGGCGTACCCGAAGCTTGAGCTGCATCTTTATCATGATGACCTGCGAAATAGTCACGTGTTGCAATTGCTCCACCTGTAATTAACGCAACAGTGATCGGAACCGATAGTGTCGGTAAGTTGTCACCAATATTGATATCACTTAAATTATTCTTGTTCTGCGAGATCATATTTCCACCCAAGTGTGTTGTTATTTGCTAGCCAATCCCCTAGTACTTCCAGATTTTCACTGCTCCCGCCAAGTCCAAGGCAAAGTGCTCTGCTCCAATATAGAAAGAGATACGTTGGTGAACTGATGTCGACGCCAAAGCCACCATGTAAGTGCTGAGCTTTATGACAAATGAAGTGCCCTGTTTCACACGCTTGCCATGCCGTCGAATACGATTCAGGCTCGCTTGTCATGCCTGCATCAAGACGATAAACCAATTGCCAAAGCGTTGAACGCAGCGTTTCTAGCGAGATTTGGCAATCTGCCATCGTCATTTGTACCGACTGGAATGTCGCGATTTGTCGGTCAAACTGGCGACGTTCTGTTACGTATTCCACGGTTCGCTTTAGCTGCTGCTCACATAAACCAATCAGCATTGACGCTTGTGCCGCCACGAGGCGAGGTGCCAACCACGCCATCGCACTTTCAGAAAGTAGATCGGTTGTTTTTAATCGTACATTGTCGAACTTAAGATCGGATACGGATTCGCCTTGAGTTAAAACACCATCGATGCGAGCAATACCTGTCAGTGACAAATCAACCACAACAAGGCGTTTAATGTCGTCTAGTTCAGCTGCCACCAGTGCATATTGACTGTTGCTTACTTCGGCTACACAACTCAGCTCACCAGTCAAAACCAACTCAGCGCCGTCGACAGTTGCTGTCAGCGGAGCTTCATTGATATTGGCAATCGTCAGGACATTCGCGCCTTCTGCCGCTGTCACGCCGATTGGCAATAGGGATTCATCCCCAAAGTGATAAATAGCCGACGCCGCCATTTGATGGCGATATAACGGGACCAATGCCAGCGAAGCCCCTTGAGCTTCAAGGATCACCATCAGATCCGTCATATTCAGACCACTGCCACCAATCTCTTCTGGAATCATTAGCGAGTGCAACCCAGTTTCAATACAGGTTTTCCAAAGCGGAGCCATGCGAGTCTCACCAGATTCTGCAAACGAACGAAGTGTTTCGTCATCACAGTAATCACTGAATACAGCAACGGCCATCTCTTGAATCGCACGCTGATCTTCTGTCAAAGTAAAATTCATGACTCCTCCCTAGTTCGAAACATTGGTAGTGTTAAGTCGCCATCGAACGTTTCAAAACACACTTCAACGGGCGTACCAATCGATAGGTTTTTAGGATCAACACCAACCAACCCAGCGGTTAAGCGAACCCCCTCTTCCAGTTCGATCAATCCAATCGGATTTGGGTAATCAAACGGTGGAATTTCTGGGTAATGCATCACTACATAGGAGTACAACTCACCTTTACCACTCGCGACTTTGTAATCAAGGTCGAATGATTGACAATGGATACACACTGGTGCAGGTGGGTGCTGTAATTTATCGCAGCTTTTACAATGCTGAATGCGCAGTTCTTTCTCGTCACAACCGTCCCAGAAAAAGCGAGTGTCATCGCTGATCCCCGGTTTTGAACGCTTAATCACTGGAATAGCTGGCTTGCTTTCAGTTTTAGTTTCTATTACCTGAGCCGGTTTAAACTTAAACACGCGGAATAACAATTCACCGACTTGTTCATCACCATATGGCTTTTGTGAAAAATAGGTCATTTTCAATGTCACAAAAAAACCAGTTCCGAGTGCTGTTTGCTTTTGATCGCTGAGTGAATCAAAACGCGTGGTGTAATAAAGACGCTCACCCATTTTTAGGTAGCGCTCAAAGGTCAATTCTGAATTTACCGCGACGACCGACATATAGCCTTGCTCTTCAAGCAATTTAAGTACACCGTAAGGGTTATCATCCGTAGAGCCCGGCGGAAAATTGTCTTGGTACAAACCCGATTGACACCAGCTCTGTAGCATCGCTGGTGGCGCAACTAATCCTTCAAATTCCGTTTGAAGTGCGTATTCAGGGTCAATATATAGAGGATTTGTTACCCCCATTACTTCACACCACTGTCGCACCATTGCTGGATTCACTTCGTCCCACGCGTAAATTCGGCCAAACTCTTTGCCTACCATTTCGCGTATTGGGGTTAACCAGTTATTTTCAGACAATGTCTTTCTCCTAATCTTCAAAACACAGCTTATTAAAAGTGTGCTTAATAAAACCGTACTTAATAAAGCAATTCGCAATGAAATAATGTTCAATAAAACAATGCGTTATGAATTGTTTTATTATGAACAATTGTGTTTATACGTCTGCCGCAGATAAGAAAGCAGGCTTCTCGCCTCCACCATGGAGCACCAGATTGCAGCCACTTCCATATAAGCAATGTTCCGATGCCAAAAATAGGCACGCGCCGCCAATATCACTTGGCTCTGCCATACGCCCAAGGGGGATAGTCTGGCTTACCGCCGCAATACCCGCTTCATCACCATAATGAAGCGCAGATTGTTCTGTTTTCACTAAACCTGGAGTCACAGCGACCACTCTCACCTTTGGTGCCCATTCAACAGCCAAAGATTGAACCAATGAGAGGACACCTGCTTTCGCTGCACCATAAGCCGCTGTACCTGGAGAGGGTCTTAGTGCACTGACACTGCTAATAAAAATAATCACGCCCTGACGAGATTGCTTTTGCATCAAAGTATTGGCGCGCTGAGCGATATTGAGAGGAGCAATGAGGTTCAAGCGAATAATGCTTTCATGAAACCTCGGAGATGCCTTATCTGCCAATGCAAAAGGGCTACCGCCTGCATTGTTAATCAATACATCTAACTCGCCATATTCACTCTCGATAACAGAAAACAGCGTATCGACTGAATCTAAGTCTCGAACATCAACAGGTAGAAAACGGGCCTCTCGCCCTCCGCTTGCCGGTAGTGTCTCGGGTGCGGATCGACCACACACGATCACATCTGCTCCACTGTCTAAAAACGTCTTAGCGATCCCAGCACCAATCCCTTTAGTGCCGCCGGTAATCAAAACGGTTTTGCCTTTATTTTCGAATTGCATCATCACTTCCCCTATCGTTTTCCTTCACAATGGAAAGAACCTCATATTGCTATTCTCATCACTACACCCCACAAATTCGTCGTCTAAATGGACGATGATAAAAAGCTTTATCCGTAGAGAATTTGCATTAAATAAGAGGCGTTTCGATGGATGAATGTATGGAAGAATGTAAAGAGAACACTGTTTTACTGTCTTACCCTAATAAGGGCGTGGCGCAGTTAACATTAAACAGACCCCAAGCAACCAACGCACTTAGCCTTGATCTTCAAAAGCAACTTGCCGAATATTTTGAACAATTATCCGATGACCCAGAGGTTCGTTGTATCGTGCTGACCGGAGGTGAGAATGTCTTTGCTGCTGGAGGGGATATTCATAGCATGGTTGATTGCGGAGCCATCGACATTTACAAGCGTCATACTGAAAGGCTGTGGGCTCCGATAGCCAACTGTCCTAAACCGATTGTCGCGGCAGTATGTGGTTACGCATACGGTGGTGGGTGTGAATTAATGATGCATGCAGACATCATCATTGCCGGCGAAAGTGCTTCATTTTGTCAGCCAGAAATTAATATTGGCATCATGCCCGGAATTGGTGGAACGCAGCGATTAGTTCGCGCTGTTGGCAAAGTAAAAGCGATGCAGATGGCGCTAACAGGTAAGCCGATTTCGGCCTATGAAGCTTGGGTATCAGGGCTAGTGAGTGAAACTTGTGCCGACAATGATGTGCTCGCACATGCCAATACTGTTGCAAAGAAAGTCGCAAGAATGCCCCCACTCGCCGCAGAACAAATAAAAGAAGTCATTAATGCCGGTATGGATGCTTCTCTGGATTCCGCTATGGCACTCGAACGTAAAGCAAACGCTCTACTGTTTGCTTCACAAGATCAAACAGAGGGCATGAAAGCTTTCATCGAAAAGCGCTATCCTGATTTTAAAGGACGCTAATCTTAGCTCACAGAGCACTAGTCTAGACTGGTGCTCTCTCTGCATGGTCATTAATTGACTATTAACGACCAAGGCCATTGATGGCTGTCCCTCCAAGAGTCCCTTTCCAAAAATTCATCTCTATTTTGAATTTCAATCTGAAAAAGAGTGATATTTTGGCTAAAAATAACGTTTCGTGATTGACGCAAACGTTTGCTATATGTAAGTTACGCCATCTTTTTTATTGATAAGTATGTCGTTATGTTTATTCGTTTAATTGCGCTTGCCCCAGTTGTTGTCTCTTTTTCTATTTTTGCCCAACCACAACCTATCTTGATACAAGGTGCCATGGAAATCGAAACCAGTACCCTTGTTTCGGCACTAAAAGAATCTAAACAGACAACCGTTGGTTCTTGGACTTTTTGGCAAGGTGAAATTGATGGCTATCCAGTGGTCGTTTCTCGTACTGAAGTTGGCTTAGCAAATGCGGCGGCTTCAACCACTATTGGCATCGAAAATTTCAATCCAAAGTACATTATCAACCAAGGCACTTCTGGTGGTCACGATCCGAAATTGTACCGTGGTGATATTGTTGTCGGTGAAGCAAGCTTCAACATGGGCGCTTACAAATCTACATTCAAAGAAAAAGGCCAAGGCATTGACCCAACTCAATGGCAAAACTTCGATGTAACCATGCGTTTACGTGAAAATGGCGAATTTGTTGAATACAAACAATTTAAAGCCGATGAGAAACTGGTCAATATCGCCTACTCACAAGCAGACGTGTACAAGAACGGCAAAGTCGTTAAAGGTCTAATTGGCTCAGCAGACGAATGGAACCGAGAAGTCGATCGCATCAACTGGTTCCACGACACGCTAGGCACTTCAGTTGAAGAAATGGAAACTTCAGCTGCCGCACTCGTCGCGCAAGCCTATCAAGTCCCATTTGTTGGTATCCGTGTTCTTTCTAACACTGATCAACACAAACAAGATTTTGACCCACAAACCGCTATTGATTGTCAGCTCTATACCCTAGATGTTGTTAAGGCACTGATTAAACAACAATAAATTTTCCATATTCAATTTAGAAAAGAGGTCGTTTACCTCTTTTCTTCCCCGTCCCCTTATCTATTCCCCCCGAATTGATCCTCTGTTACCCAATCACATCGAGTTACATTGAACGGACAGGTCGAACTTATTAAACAGAAATTCTTATGATCCAATCCATTTAGAGCTGCGTAATAACTTTTCGGAAACCATGCAAAATCACATGCAGAATTATACGCCAAGCCAAAACGCAGCCATTTAAAAAGGACGATATAATGTTTAGAAAAGTAGCTACCTGTGCATCTTTAGTTGTCGCTACCGCGACATTTTCCACGATTGCTCTAGCCGATCACCATGGGATGAAGAAAGACATCGTTGATGTCGCCGTTGAAAATGGTTCATTCAACACGTTAGTCACCGCAGTGAAAGCGGCTGAGCTGGTTGGTACATTAAAAAGCGATGGTCCTTTTACCGTCTTTGCTCCCACTGATGCAGCATTTGAAAAACTACCAGACGGCACTGTCGAAATGCTTTTGAAACCAGAAAACAAAGATAAGCTTGTTTCAATCCTCACTTACCATGTCGTACCTGGAGAAGTTACGGCTGCTGAGGTAGTAAAAATGAAAGACGCCAAAACGGTTCAAGGTGAGTTAGTCAGCTTTACTATCAACGGCGACAAAGTGATGGTCAATGATGCCACTGTCATTGGGACAGACGTTGATGCAAGCAATGGCGTTATACATGTTATTGATACGGTCTTGATGCCGCAATAAGCTAAGAAGCAATCTTAAGAAAAGAAACAACCTTGAGCAAAAATGATATGTCTGAGTCGCATTGCTCTAAAAAATATAATCTTTTAGAAATACTATTGTTTGAAAGCACAAAAAATCCGAGTGGGTCGCCTCACTCGGATTTCTACATTGGTTAATCAAACGACTATCTACGCCGTTTCACAGCAAAGAGCTTGTCACAAAATAGCTAGCAACGAACTTGCTTATAATGAACTAACGCGCAACGAATTAGCCGTCTAGATAATGAATTAACGATACAAAATCACCAATTCATTAATCACCGATGGACGTTCATTACCGACCACATGTGTCGTGACCTCAAGCGTCAACTGAAGACCTTTATGAGTATTCAGTGCAGACTTAACTCGAGAACGTGCATGCAAGTTTGAACCTACGGGCACTGGCGCAGGGAAACGCAATCTATCTGAGCCGTAATTAACCATAGTTTTGAAACCCGTGATCTCATAAGGCAACGCCAGATCAAAACGCGATTGAAGAACCTGAACCAGAGCGCCATGAGCAATCGTGCTCCCAAATGGGCTCTCTTTTTTGGCGCGTTCTGGATCTGTGTGCAACCAATAATCATCACCGGACAATTTGGCAAAATCATTGATCAATGTCTGATCGACCGTGATCTCATTACTCCATGGGGTAAAACCGAACGACGGTAGAGCAGAAACTGCAGCGCTATTATCAATTGAAATCTGCACTTGACCTTGATCGTTCTTGGCTAAATCCGCCAACGGATTTTTATATTCTAAGCGATCAAAGTCAGCTTCCTTGCCAGTGAACTGCAATAAGGTTGTTCCCTCAGCATCCACTTGTTCAAATACCGGCTTAAGTGCCATACCAACCGTAATTTGACTCTCATCGAGCCCTACGATCGTGGTGTTGATTTGCACACCCTCTTTCAATTTAACCACCGCCAATACTTGAGGTTTATCACTCTCAAATTCAGACATGGTCGGCACGCGAGCAATCGTAAAGCTATACAAGGTCGCTTCACCTGAGACTTCAGTCCACTCCAACTGATCGCTCAAGCAATGAGAACAGTGGTTGCGAGGATAGAACACCCAACCTTGGCAATCTTGGCAATGTTGAATTCGTACGACACCATCTTTTAACGATTGCCAAAATGGTGCAGAAATCGCCGTCTCTAACGGCATTGGTTTGCTATTACTCATCGACTTAAGCTCCTTGCAAGATCAACGCGCCTTGCTCACTCATTACTCCACCCGTACCACTGACAAATACTTGATCACATTTTGCCAATTGTCGTTTATCCCCTCGTCCGGCAATCTGCTGGAATGCTTCAATCACTTGCGACATGCCACCAGCGGCGCCAGATTGACCAAAGCTTAATTGGCCACCATGAGTATTAAGTGGGAAGTCGCCTTTAAAGGTTAGGTTGTGTTCATTAACGAATTTCATCCCCTCACCTTTTGGACAAAATCCTGCATCTTCCAGAGATAAAAGCGTTGTGATGGTATAACAATCGTAAAGTTGGGCTGCATCCATTTGGTCAGGTTTCATTCCAGCCATAGAAAACGCTTTTTCTGCCGCTTGCGCTAAAGGGGTCACCGTCATTTCATTACTATAAGATGGCGACTTATAAGAAAGACGTTCGCCAAAACCTTTTACAAACGCAGGACGGTGGCGACTACGCGCAGCCAGTTCTTTAGAAGTCACTAGTACCGCGGCTCCGCCAGCAACAGGCATCACAATTTCAAGTACATGAAGAGGATCTGCGACCACTTTACTCGCCAATACATCTTCCGCTGTTAGAGTTTGACCATTAAAGATCGCATCCGGATGGTATTGAGCGTTAAAGCGTTGATCGACGGCAATCTTCGCCATTGCTTTTTTATCATAACCATATTGTGCTGCGTAACGCTGGGCGATCATCGCATAACCGGTATTTTGTCCGACGTGACCGTAAGGCAAATCAAATTCCGCTTCTGGCGCACCAAATGCTGTCGAGTGTCCACCATAACGCATGGCATTTGCCATCCAGCTTAAATCTTCACCTGGAGCAAAAGGTGCCATACGAGCAGGTATTACACACAATACTGCTTGGCATAATCCCATTTCGATTGCCGCTGCTGCGCGCCAAACCATACCTACGGACGAACAGCCTCCTAAATCGACAACTTCCGCAAAATTGACTTCAACACCCAAATATTCAGCCGCCATAGCAGGTACAAAAATTGAGGCTTCGTGAAATTGTGGCCCATGTAAAACAAGACCATCTACATCTTTCATACTCAAACCTGCATCTAAAACAGCCTGACGACTTAAGTCAGCCACTTGCTCTAGATGAAACATTTGAGGGGCGGTTTGATATTTTTCTGGCTTATATTGCGCCGCGCCAACGATCGCTGCGGTTCCCTTTAATCCCATTTTTGGACTCCTTATCCCTGCTCACTATGTTGAAATGGTGGATACCCCACGGCAGCCAGCCTATCCGGCGAATATGACTCGTATGTTGAAGCCTCTTCATTACGGATGAATAATGGGTCTCGACACGCTTTCGGATCGTAACCTTGTCTTTGTAAGTCCACTTTACGCAACTTAAATGTGGTGGTGATATCGGCAGCTCCACAAACTCGAACAAATTGTGGCGCCGCGTAACGCGGTAATCGTTGTTCGGTTAATTGAAAGAACGCTTTTGGATCAAATGTTTCTCCATCTTGCATCACTATCGCTGCCATACCAGCGCGCCCTTCATGGTTCGGAACCAACACACCGTAGATATTGATAGTTTCAGCACCTTGGAAATCTTCAAGCGCCGTCGCGACCTCTTGAGTTGACACATTTTCACTTTTCCAGCGATACGTATCCCCAATGCGGTCAACAAAATAGTAATAGTCATCCTGATCGTAACGGAGCAAATCGCCGGAACGCCAGTAAGCATCATCACTTTTCAGTACATTTCGAACGATTTTTTGTTCTGATGCTTCTGCTGAGGTGTAACCCTCGAAGCGGCCGGCTCCCATATCAGGGTGATTGATGATCATCCCTAAGGCTTCACCCACTTCCCCTTCCTGACATGGAATACAAAAGCCTTGATCATCTTTAATATATTGATCCGCTTCAACATCATATCGAACCAAAAGGAAATTGGTCTTTTTCTTATCAGGAACACGACCACAAGAACCAATATAGTTATCAAGGTTGATCAAATTAGTGTTCGCTTCTGTTGAACCCCAACCCTCATAAACGTCCATCGAGCCAAATTTATCCAACCAACGACGCCATGATTCCGCAGTTAGCCCCGCTCCTAACATAGCGCGAACCTGATGATCTCTATAACCCTGCTCTTGGTTGTTTGCGTCATCGTGATTGAGTAAATAACGGCAAATTTCACCGATATATTGCACGACAGTCACTTGGTTATTCTTAATGTCAGGCCAGAAAGAACGGACACTAAATTTACGTCTTAGGAGAATAGATGATCCAGCAGCTAAGGCTGTAGATGTGATAGAAGTTGCAGCTGCACCATGATAAAGAGGCAGAAAACAATAGAAAATATCATCAGGGACCGCATCCAAAGTCACGTGCATCACGTCACCTGAACACATCCAACGCATATGGCTGTATATCGCGGCTTTCGGTAGGCCAGTCGTTCCTGATGTGAAAATCAGAAGTGACGGCATTTCTGCTGTAACTGCTGAACGCACCGATTTATCAAACGATTCTATTGAGGCGGCTTCAAGCGCATGGGCAAAACTCGCATCAAACTGAGCATTAACCTCACTCGTGGCTGGCTTTTCCGAATCCGGTAACAAATACAACGGGAGATCCGTAAGCTGATCCATTGTTTTAGCAAACAGTGAAGCACATTCTTCACCCACTAATACCATTTTAGGGTTACATGCTTCGAGTGCATGCACCAAAGGTGTGCCGTGAATTTGTGTATTAATAAAGGCGACGGTTGCCCCTATTTTTGCCAATCCAAACCACGCAAAAAAGAATTCAGGTCGATTCTCAAGGGCTATCGCACATACATCTCCGGCTCTGAGACCCAGTTTATAAGCAGTATGGGCGATCTTATTTGCTTGATGATCAACCTCAAGATAACTCAAAGACCGATCGTTGTAGATCAAAAATGATTGATCTGCTCTTTGGCTTACTTGGTGCTCAAATCGATCCGCGAGCGTGTAATGATCAGACGGTTTTATTAACATCGCCGCTTTCGCTCTACGATCCATTTTTTCCTGTGTCTCACTGCGAGGAACAGGCAAAATGACGTCTGCTACTTCGTCATAGGTGGCATCCACCTTCGGACTTATTGTGTCTGTCATAGTAACTTCCTGCCGTATTCTATCGGATACCTTTCAATATCCGCATTTCCAACATAATTGAACCAACCTTATGTTTGAAAAACTTGCGCAAACTAACATCGTCCAACGGGACTAATAAGTCCGGATTGATGAAATTTCAATCTGGTTCAAATGGACGATGCTCAAAAAGCTCAAAAACAAGACGATGTCATGATGACAGTCTCTGCGACTGAAATGCATAACAACAAGGAAGGAGAAAGCAATGTCAAATTTAGGTCTAAGTTTGCCTGAGCAGCATTACCTAACATTGCAAAATGGTTTGACTGTACATTACCTCGACGAGGGGAAAGGCGATGTGGTTCTTTGGTTACACGGAAGTGGACCTGGCGCATCGGGATACAGCAACTTTAAAGGTAATTATCCTTATTTTGCCAAGCAAGGTTTCCGCAATATCGTTCTTGACCTACCTGGGTTTGGCCGTTCAGATAAACCTGACGATGTTCAATACAACCTCGACTTTTTTGTCAGTGTTCTAAATGAAATGATTGAAGCTCTCAATCTCGCACCTTGTACCTTGTTAGGTAATTCTCTCGGCGGAGCAATTGCGCTGGGGCAAGCATTAAAACACCCAACGACCGTCAATAAACTGATTCTTATGGCACCCGGTGGCGTAGAAGAACGTGAAACCTACTTTGAGATGGAGGGCATCCAAAAGATGGTTGCGACCTACAATCAAGGGCCAATGGGCATTCATGAAATGAGAGAAGTGATGAGTTTACAACTCCATGATTCATCACAACTTACCGACGAAATTTTACAAGAACGTGTTGCAGTCGCGGTAACGCAACCAAGTCAGTTGTTTTCCACCATGATGGTTCCTAATATGACGGAAGATCTCCATAAGCTAGCGTGTCCAATGCTTGGCTTCTGGGGCAGCAACGATGTCTTCAATCCGCCAGCAGGGGTTTTTAAGTTCCTCGATAATGTACCAACAGCAAAATTTATCTTACTTAACCAATGTGGTCATTGGGTTCAAGTTGAGCACTCAGAACTCTTTAATCGTACATGTTTAGATTTCCTCCTCGGTCGGTAATCCTACAAGGAAAGTAATATGAGTACCTTTGAACATCTACTTAAACCCGGAAAAATCGGTTCAATGACGGTTCGCAACCGTATTGTTTCTGCCCCAATGGGAACCAATCTGGCAGAAGCTGACGGACATTGCAGCGAACGCATTCAAGCCTTTTATGAAGCAAGAGCAAAAGGCGGTGCAGGATTAATCACCATGGGTGTGGGTTCGGTTGCCTACCCTGCGGGAACGGCAGAACCTTATCAAGTTGGCCTTTCATCAGATGAATTTTTACCTGGCTTAACTCAATTGACCGAACGCGTTCATAAACATGGCGCTAAGATAGCCATTCAGCTTCAACACGCTGGAAAAACGGCAGTTCGAGACATGGCTGAGGGACGAGAGTTATGGGTTCCCTCCATGCCACCGCCGGCAAAACTCGGCATGATGGCGGCTTTATCAAAACAAGAACTCGCCTCTTTTGTTCGCCCTAAAGGGGGCAATGTCAAAATTCGTGTCATGGAAAAACCAGACATTGAGCAAATGGTATTCTGGTTTGCGGACGCAGCAGAAAGAGCCAAAAAAGCGGGCTTTGATGGCGTAGAAATTCACGCAGCTCATAGCTACATCATTGCTGGTTTCTTATCGAAATATTACAACAAACGTACTGATGAATATGGCGGTAGTTTTGAAAACCGAACTCGCCTGCTTCGCGAAATCATTGCAGCAGTTCGCCAACGTGTGGGACAAGATTACCCGGTTTGGCTGCGCCTTGATGCTTGCGAGTTAAGAACGCCTGAGGGCATTGACCTAGATGACTGTTTGCACGTTGCCAAACTGTCAGAAAAACTTGGCATAGATGCGGTAAGTATTTCAGCTTACGCAACCACCACCAGTGGTGATGCCTTTACTGAAGCGCCACTGGTTCATAAACCAGCAGGGTTTCTTGATTGGGCAACTGAAGTGGCCAAACAATTGGTTATCCCTGTCATTGCTGTTGGTCGTTTAGAGCCTGAAATCGCTAACAAAGCGATTGAAAAAGGCCAATGCAGCTTTGTCGCTATGGGAAGAAAACTTCTTGCTGACCCAGAGTTACCAAACAAGTTAATCGCTAATAACCCCAAGAGTATACGTCCGTGCATCTACTGCTATGCCTGCGTGAGTGAGATCTTCATTAATAAACGGGTTAAGTGTGCCGTGAACCCGGCTATGGGACATGAATCTGAATACCAAATTACTTTAGCAGAACGTCAAAAACACGTTGTGATCGTCGGTGGAGGTCCCGGTGGTATGGAAGCGGCGAGTCAAATTGCTCGACGTGGTCATAAGGTCACTCTTATTGAGCAAGATAAACGCCTAGGCGGCACGCTATTTTTTGCTTCTATGGTCTACCCAGAAAACAGCAAATTGCTCGATCACCTCTACCAACAAATTGATCATCCAATGATCGACGTACAGCTAAATACTAATGCAACCAAAGCCCTACTCATCAAGTTACAACCGGATGAAGTTGTCATTGCTACAGGGGCGTTAAGAGGCAAGCCTGACATTAAAGGTGCAGACCAAAAGCACGTATGGAGTGGCGATGAACTTCGAAAAGTGATGACTAGTGACAGTAGTGAAGTCAGCAAAGAGAAGTTCAATTTCATTCAAAGAACCATGCTTAAAAGTGGCCAATTAAGTGGCGTAACAGGGTCAGTTGAAGCTACACGAAAGCTCTCTCACCTATGGATGCCGTTGGCTGACAATGTTTGCATTATCGGCGGGGGTCTTGTTGGCCTGGAGTTGGCAGAGTTTCTCGCGCAACGGGGTCGAAAAGTCACTGTTTTAGAGCCGAGTGAAATGCTAGGCAAAGAACTTTCTATTGTTCGCCGCTGGCGAGTATTGCATGAAGTCGAAAAACTCGGTGTAACCATGCACAATTCCGTAACGATTAAAGAAATCACCGCCAAACAAGTACATTATACTTTCGACGGTGATGAAAATGTGCAAACCGCACAAGCCGGTTCAGTAATCTTAGCGGTTGGCACTGAGACAAATACGAGTATGGCGGATGATATTTCGAGTATCTATCCCGTTCATCAAGTAGGGGATTGTACCTCTCTCGACTTTATCGAAGGTGCCCTTTCGTCTGCTTGGAAAATCGCAGCCAAAATATAGACATGGAAATGATACCCAAATACTTAAAGATGCTGACAGGCAATAAGTAGGACGGGTAGATGGCTTGAGTGTATTAACAATCGAATAACGTCATACCTTACGGTGGCTGTTACGGTGGTTGATACACTCCAACAATACAAAAGGAAGAAACGGATGTCAGATAACTTCACTCATCTCAACCGTATTTTTGAACAACAGGTTGCCGCTCATAACGCTCAACCAATGAGCTCCGCGCAAGAGCGCCGAGAGGTGATCCAGCAAGTCATTCAAATGCTCGTTGATGGCCACTCGTCACTGGCAGAAGCAATGGAAGCTGATTTTGGCGGTCGCAGCCAAACATTCTCATTGATGAACGATATTTTAGGATCACTGGGATCGTTAAAGCACACAAGAGATAACCTTGAACAATGGTTAACCATTGAAGAGCGTGACGTTTTTGCTCCATACGATCAATTAGGCGCAAAAGCACAAGTCATGTATCAGCCGAAAGGTGTCATTGGTATTATGGGCACATGGAACGCGCCACTTTATACTTTGCTCAGTCCACTTGCTTGTGCACTAGGAGCTGGTAACCGAGTTATCCTTAAACCTTCGGAATTAGCGCCACGCACTGCTGCAGTCTTGGCGGAATTGGTTCAGCAGAAAATCGATCCAAACTGGGTGAATGTAGTTACCGGTGATAGTGAAATAGGCAAGGCATTTAGTGCCACGCCTTTTGACCACATCGTATTTACTGGCTCACCGAATGTCGGTAAAAAAATCATGGCTGCTGCCTCAGAAAACCTAACCCCTGTCACGCTAGAGCTTGGTGGTAAATCACCAGCCATCATTAGCACATCTGCCGATTTACAAGATGCTTGTCGCCGACTAGCGATTGCAAAAGGGACTAACGGTGGTCAAATTTGTATTAGTCCTGACATCATCTACGTACCGTCACATCTACTCTATAGCGCCATTCAAGAGCTCAACGCGGAGTTTACTTGTTGCTACCCAACAATTACGAATAATCCTGACTTGGTGCCGATCATTAATGCTACGCACTATGAGCGTATTAACCACTACATTGATGATGCTGTGGCGAAAGGGGTTAAAGTCGAATATAGCCATGATGAGCAAGATCCTGTCGGACGTAGAATGCCATTGACGATGGTAATCAACCCTCCAGCAGATTCAAAAATCATGCAGGAAGAGATTTTTGGCCTAGCGGTTATCATTAAAACTTACGACGATTTTGAGGATGTGATAGCAGATATTCAGTCACGCCCTAACCCTCTGGCACTCTATTACTTCGGTAATGACCAAAAGCAGCAAACTCAAGTTCTTGAGGATATCCGCGCCGGTGGTGTCTCGATTAATGATGCCCTTATGCATGCCGCCATCCATGACGCTCCATTTGGAGGGACCGGTCAATCAGGTATGGGGCATTATCATGGCAAGGAAGGTTTCCTTACGTTCAGCCACAACAAAACGATTTTCCATGCACCCGCACAGGATCTTCGTCGAGAATGGGGAATGCTGCCACCATTTAGTAACGACTTTAAAGCCATGATCGAAGCGCAAATCACAGCGGACTAGATCTAAAACGAGTTAATCATCGACTATTAAACCATCATATATTAATAGCCCTGTTGATTAACTCGTATTCTCCCCAACTCCCAACCTTTGCTAAGTTCACTCTCCGAAACACGTCGAGTTAAACGTGCTTCCACTAACCTAGATATGCTTGCCCGCCATCAAGGGCAATACTTTGTCCATTTAGGTAACGAGATTCATCACTGCACATCATGGCAACAAACTGCCCGATATCATCGACACAGTCACCAAAGCGTTGTAGTGGAATCGTGTTTAGAAACGCTTGTGCTTCCTCTGGGTTATGCTCCGCCCACCAACCGAGGCCGGGAGATTTGGCGACAGGAAGAATGACATTGCTGCGAATATTATCTGGTCCCCACTCGTTAGCGGCCGTTCGTGTCAGAGAACGAATCGCCTCTTTGACTGCAGCATATCCACCATAACCGCTCATATCCCAACGTTTGCTCGCACTACTGGCTAGGTTGATAATGCTGCCATCCCCTTTTAAGTAGGGATAACAGAGTTTCATCAACCTAAATGTCGCCATCGGGCCTGATTGCCAACCACGCTCCAACTCAATCTCTGTCAGTTCGTTTAACAACCCGAGGGGGGATTCTTGGGCATTATTCACCAAAATATTAAGACCACCAAAATGGCTAACCACAGCCTCAACACAATCCGTAGTACTCGCTGCATCGGTAATGTCGATAATAAACGGCTGCGCCTCTCCACCAAACGCATGGATCAATTCACACGTTTGTTTTAGTTTAGCTTCGGTTCTGCCCGCGACTGCAATGCGTGCACCTTGCTTGGCCAGTGCAATCGCGATGCCTTGACCGACTCCTTGCCCAGCCCCTGTTATGAGCGCCACTTTATTACCTAACTTGGTATCGCTTAATTTGGCACTATTTAGCTCTGTATTATGCTTCTGCTGTTCCATCATTCATTGCATCCTTTCGTCTCTTCGCTAGCTTCACTTTGCTTTCGTTCTACACATCTCATTCGACGCTGCTGATCTACTGTTTTCTACGCGTAGGTTTCTAGGCGCAGGTTTTTAGACATTGGTTTCTAGGCATATTTTCTATGCATAACGCTCTATGTACGACAGCATAAAAAATGGCGACATGGGTTTATTTGCCCAGTCGCCATACTCTTTATTTTCCGCTATATCGTTTCCAGCAACTCAACTAAACCAAGCCAAGCCAAGCCAAGCCAAGCTAAGGCCAAGCTAAGGCCAAGTGATAGATTAAGCTTTATCGTCTGCAGAAAGCTTATTTACATCACAAGCCTCTTGAGTTTTTGGAGACTTTAACACGACTGCTTTCGCCCCTAATAAATAGGCCAATGCTGGAAGCAGCAACATGGCTCCAAGAACATTTACCAAGAACATAAATGCCAGTAAGACACCCATATCCGCTTGGAATTTTAATGATGAGAAAGCCCAAGTCGCCACACTGACTGACATGGTCACTGCGGTAAATATCGCAGGAATACCACGAGTTTGAATCGACTGGTAAAAAGCCTCTCGTAATGGAATATTTCTATTAAGGTCGTGTTGCATCCGTTCATAAATATAAATGCCGTAATCCACCCCGACACCAACGCCCAGTGCAATCACCGGTAAGGTCGCCACTTTAAGACCAATACCTAAAGTTGCCATTAGGGCGTTACACATAATACACACTAACATTAGCGGCAAAATCACACACAAGGTTGCGGTAAATGAGCGGAACGTCAGCCAGCACAACACACCGATTGCGACAAAAATTGAGATAAGAATTTGTACTTCTGCCTTTTCTACTGCTTGGTTGGTCGCTTCGGCTACGCCTGCATTACCCCCAAGCAATCGAAACTCTGCATCGGTTAACTGCTCTTTTTCAATGAAAGATTTGATTTCTGAAACCACGTGATTAAGCGTAGTGCTTTGGTGGTCATTGAGGTACACCATCATGTTGATAGTCTGACAACCATTGTCATTCAGACCAAGCTGAGGACGAGCCGCTTGTGCTCCAGCACGTAACGCAATAGGGTCACGTTGCAAGGTGCGCCACAGAGGATTACCCTCATTATTACCGGATACATAACGTTTCGCGGTACCTGCTGTTGTTGCGACAGATTGGACGCCATCGACACCACGCATATGAAAATCGAAACGGTCTACAGCATTCATGATTTCCCAATTCAGACAGGCTTCTTCTTGATTGCGCGTTTCCAAGTAGATGGATAACACATCCATACCAATTGAGTAATCGTTGACGATTTTTTCGTTATCCAGATTGTAGCGTGAATCAGCATGTAACTCAGGAACCCCATTACCGATGTCACCAGTAAGAAGGTTACGAGATTGCCATGTCGCCGCCACCAATAAAATCAACATAATCGCGACGGAGATTTTTGCTGGCTTTTCTGTCGCCAGCGCCGATATCGACCACCAAAAAGAGCTGTGTTTTTCATTGGTCGGTTTATGGCGTAGGGCCATGTTTTCAAGGCTTAGGTGAGAGAGAATAATTGGCATGAACATTTTATTAGTCATGATCATCATCGCCACGCCAAGACAGGCCGTCACACCCAATTCATGCACGATCGGAATATCGATCACCATGATCACCATAAAGCCGAGAGCATTCGCTAACAGTGCAACTGTTCCAGGAATAGCTAAACGTCGGAATGCATTAATCGCAGACTCTTTTGAATCAATACCCGAGAGCACATCCAATTTCCACGCATTAGTCATCTGAACCGCGTGTGAAACACCAATTGAGAAAATAAGGAATGGTACCAACAACGACATTGGATCAATACCATAGCCAATTAGAGGCAGCGTTCCCAATAGCCAAACAACCGGTAATAGTGCAACCGCCACAATCAAGCCCGTCAATTTAATCGACATGGTGTAGTGCCATAACAGCAAAACAGTCACAACGAATGCGATTGAGAAAAACATCAGAACGTTAGACAAACCGTCCATGACATCACCCATCACTTTGGCAAAGCCAATAATCTGGATATCCACACCTGCGCCAGCAAGCTCTGTGCGTATATTTTCTAGATGCTTAGCCACAGCAGCATAATTGGTTTTTTCACCGGTTTCAGGGTCAATATCGAGCAGTTCGGCTTGCACCATTGCGGATTTGAGATCGTTGGAAACAAGGTTACCGATTTGACCTGATTTCGCCACGTTGCTGCGAACTTGCTCGAGACCAGCCTTATCAGCAGTAAATCGTGATGGGATAACAACATCGCCCATGAAGCCAAACTCAGTGACCTCAAGATAACGAATCTCAGGTGTAAACAAAGATCGCACTGTAGCTCGGTTTACCCCGGGGGTAAAAAAGACACTGTCAGTGGCTTTTCTCAAACGAGAAAGCAGCTCAGGGTTATAAATATCGCCCTCACCTTGCCACGTTAAACTGACCATAATTCGGTTGGTACCAGTAAACTTTTCAGCGTGCTCTAAAAACGCCTCCATATACTGGTGTTTCACCGGAATTAGCTTAGTAAAGCCAGGATCAAAACGGGTCTTGGTCGCGGTATAGCTCAGCAAGACCGTTAAGCATAAAAATATTATTGCCAGAGGAAAGCGCCAGTTGATGATTAACCGGCCAATTTTATCCACGAATTGTTGTGTCTGTGTTGGGGTATGTGTCGACATGGTTGCTCCGATTTCAATCATTAATTGGTTGAGGTAGATAGATAAGCGAGTTTGGTTGAGTCAGGGGCTGGGAAATGAATCACCCCAGCTTCTGAACCGAGCAAAAAATCACCACTGTCGAGTAATTCAATATCATTGATGGTTTCGCGCGCTCCACGTCGAATCAATTCGAAAGTTTCGCCTTTATCGTTGGAGGAGAGCAAGATGCCTCCCTGTCCCCCTAGCAAGAGATTTCCGTTAGGTAATTGCAAATGAGAAAATAGAGAAATAGGCAGTTCAAAGTCTACGCGGTGCCAATTCACACCATCGTCACTTGAACGGAATATATTTCCTCGCATACCGTAAACTAACCAAGATTGCCCACCAAGGTGGAGGCCACCATAGAAAGAACCATCATAAAATGGTGTCGTCATCTCCCACGACTCTCCCGCACTGGTACTTCTTAATAACGTTCCAGCTTCTCCTGCGATTAACCAAGTATCGCTACTTGCAGAAGTAATGATGGCATTTAAATGCCAGTCCGTCCCCGCAGGAGGTGGCACATCTTGCCAAGTTTTACCGTTATCATTAGAAATTCGAGTTAAACCATAAGCACCGATAGCGATCCATAAATCAGAGGATAGCTGGCTAATGTTTAACAACGGAACGCTGCCTTTATTGCCAAAGCTGACTTCTTTCCAGCTTTCACCGCCGTCCTGAGTTCGCAAGATCCATCCCTCGTGACCAACCGCTAAGCCGTGGGCTTCATCTTGGAATGCCACATCGGTAATGAGTGCATGCCTCTGTTGATCAATCGCCGCTTTTCCCCATGTTTTGCCATTGTCTTGCGATAAAATGATATGTCCTAGCTCACCGGCTGCAACGAGCCCGACGTTAGACTCAGCAACACTAGTAATAATCATGTTGTTAACTGGGATCTCCGATGGAGCAAGGGGTAAGGTATGACGAGGAGCGAAAGCAATGCCACCAGCTGTGGCCATGATGAGGGACAAAGCGACCGCCATTTTGGTTGTTGTTATTTTTTTCATATGCCACCTTATTTCCACGTTGTTTGAGTATCAACTAGCAGAACTCATAGCGTTCAAAACACCAAAGTTGATACTGTTTATTGTGCTATTTATAGTTGCAGATGAGGAATGTCAGCATCGTCCAAACGAGCTAGAGAATACGGTTGTTTACATTTTCAATACAAAATAATCACACAAATTTTGTGGGTAGAAGTGATTTTTATTTGTAGCTAAAGGAGGAGGAAAACCTCGTTGCTTACTTATAAACTGCATATAAACGTTGATTGCATGTTGATTGCATAGAAACGAGGCGAATGACGGATAGCAAAAAAACAAATCGGTAATTGGCTATATGTTACCAAGATGTTCAACAAGTCGGATGAGAGTATGCGTCAAATATTAATAGCAAGTTAAGCCATAAAATAAGTTAGATGAAATGACGCTAGATTAATCGATAAAAAAATGGAGGCATAAATGCCTCCATTGAATATGAATAGGAAAGTGTATCGATTAGAACGAATATTTTGCCGTAAACGAAATGTTATCTCTATCACTTAAAGGACGCTCTTTAGTTGGGTCATCAACATCTGGATTCCCAAAGTAGCCAGCATATTGTAAACCAAGCAGTATATCGGTTGCGTTATGTGTCAACTCTACGCCAAGGCGAGCTCGGTGATCGCCCTCACCACCGACGCCACCTGTAATAGTTCTACCGCTCAACTGTCCTGTATACCCGATAGGAATCGATAGCCCCCACCCCTCAGTAAAGCTAGGATAAGACAAAATTAACGTCGCAGCAGCCGCTAAGCTGTGGTTAGAATAATAAAGCTCATCGGTTTTAGGGCCAGGAGTACCAGTCATGCTGCGAGCCTCTGCATCGAGGATATTCACATACGCGACTTCTGCCGTTAAGTTGACTGATTCAGCCAAAGCATTACGACCAAAGTTAACAATGGTATTCAAGTTGGTTTGCAATATCTCACCACGTGTCGGTAATGCAGAGCCAACTAATACTGGTGCACCATCTTTATACGTCACTTCCGCTGCAATTGAAGCAATACCTGCGTTGGTTGAATAAGTTAAACCATACAGTTTAATGTCATCAAAATAGACCACGTTGTATTCTGGCAATTGACCAATAAACATATTACTGATGTCTAAATCAACCATAGGGATACGATCAGAGTAATTCAAGAAGTACAAACCTAGCTCTGAAACATCTGTCACACGATATCGAGTACCAATACCCCATTGATCCGTTTTACCCGGCTCAATATTAGGACCACGAGATGCCACTACACAAGGTTCACCCGGTGCTTGGGTTAAACAGGTTGCCCCCTCGCCCACAGCTTCTGAGGTGCTGTAGAACGTACCAGGTTCAGGAACTAATGTCTCTTGCCAGTTAAATTGCCATTGAGCGAGCAATGATAGCTCTGGCGTCACCTCAAGCTGCATCGAAATTTGATCTTCTGGTAACAATACCTCTTTTACTTCAGTACCAGGGACTGACGCTTTAATCGCATCAGTTGGGCCCTGGGCGAGTGAAATGCTTGGAAAGAAAAGTCCCTCACCCCATGCGACTACGTGACGTCCGACACGAATATCGGCATATCCATATTCGCCATAAGAGAAAGATGTGTAGCCATAGAAATCGAGCAGACGTGTATAACCGCCACTGTATTTCTGCGCATCATCAGAGAATTTGTCGTCTTGATAAACTTCATCATAAAAAGTACTACCGGAAGCAACGAAACCAAAGTTGTCCCAACGTAGGTGGCTCTCAAGCAAAAGGTAAAGACCGTTACCAATCATATCGTATTGATCAAAATTTCGGTCACCCGATGATTTCGCAGCTAAAACGGGATCTTGCTCTTCGAGGCGCATACCTGCTGAATAGGTGACTGTTCCTTTCCAGTCAAGCATCACATCATTACCAAGCTCAAGTGTTTCTCCAGCCTGAGAGGTCGCTGCAAACACCGCTAAGCTAAGTGCAGACAGTCTACATTTCATTGATATATTCACTATTCTACTCCTTGATTAGTGACTTAGACGACGCAATGCGGCTGGTGAAAAATTGTTGGCGGTGAAATTACCCTTATTCAGAACCGGTGCTAAACCACGTTCTTGGAATAAGTTGTAGCCAACGTAACCACCACTTTTTAAGTCATGGTAAAAGCTCGAACCCGCTTCATAACTGTTCGCGTCAAACGCGTAGTAGTAGTTGATGTAGGCATGCTGAACCAACTCACCTCGCGTATCATAATAATCACTGATGATAGCGTGCCAAGAATCCTCATCGAGATACATTACTCGACGACCATACTTATGACGATATTCATCTTTCAGTTCACCCTCTAGCACCCAAACTCGACGTAGCTCATAACGCATAAAATCAGGATTAGCATGGTTTAGCGTTAACAGCTCATCGTAAGTCACGTCATCTTGGTGGACACGGTAAGCATTGGCAGGAATAAACACTTCACGTCGCTCGAACGCTTTCCATTCATAGCGCTCTGGAGAACCATTCATTAGACGGTCTGAATCTAGAGTTAACTTGCCTGACGTGCCCGTTAGCGGAGTATCAAAACCATATTCAGGTAACTGACGAACTCGACGAGTACCAGGGTTATAAGTCCAAGCAAGACGCTTTCCTCGAGTGAAATTAACAGGCTCAGATGTAACGGTCGCTGAACCTTTTGCACGCGTAGGTAAGAGTGAAGATACAAAACTGTAAGCCATTACGCCTTCAATAGGTTTGCCGATTTCATCTGGATGCGTTGTTACATTTAGCCCCTCATTAAGCGTACGTGCCCAAGCAATTGAATGGGTTGAACTTACATCAGCAACATCACGAGTTGTACTGTAAGTGTAAGGACGGTAAGGGAAATTCAAATTTGATAGAATTTGCATTGGCTGTTCTAAATCAGGAATCGGAAACGGAACGCCCCCTTTGTAGCCTGTAAAGCCAAAGCCTTCATCGATAAGCTCAGATTCAACAGCATTTTTCTTCATCGTTACACAAACTTCATCTGGATAACGAAAATCTCGACGACCAGGGTAAACAGGCATCTTGAACGTATCAGGGTATTGCTGGAACATCGCAATTTGCCCTGGAGTCAGTTTGTCTTCGTACTCACTAAAGTTCTTACCATCGATAACATACAGTGGCTTGTCATCTTGATAAGGGTCTACTAATGGTTGTCCAACACTGAGTTCATACTCAACATGATCGGGTTTTCCTAACCACTTTCCTGAAAACGCAGGTATCGTTCCATCGCTATTACCAGCAGCAATTGCACCTGTACACGTTAGCTCATTGCCCAGTTTGCTTGCTTCTTCTGGCGAAACTTTCGCTAATGCAGAAGTGGCTGGAACCAGTAGCATTGTTGCTAACAGCGCGGGGAATCCTTTTTGGTATTTCATGCATCTCTCCTTGGTTCTTTCACCTGTTAACCATGCTCTATCACTATTTTGAGTGCGTTGTTGTGGCTAGCAGTACATCGAATCGTGTCTGTTTGATGATTGCCTAACGATTGTTTTCTAAGTGCTGGGTCGCTGAAATCGTCTATTGGGACTAGGCGCTAAAACTGAGTGAATTAATTTGTAGTCCGTATTGACGATGGAGCTAGCGCGCGTCCACTCAATAATGAAAGGGTGTAATACAACGAGAATTTTGTTCAAAGGAGAAGCAGATGCAGCAATCGATCATCGATCCTAAGGCGCTTCGAAACGCGTTAGGCACATTCACGACTGGCGTGACTATTATTACCACTCGTGATGGAGAGGGACAGGCCGTAGGTCTAACCGCAAACAGTTTCAATTCAGTCTCTTTAGATCCACCACTTGTGCTTTGGAGTCTCGCTAAGACAGCGTTGAGCCTGCCTGCCTTTACCTCGACCACTCATTGGAATGTTCACGTTCTCTCCACCGAGCAACAGGAACTTTCTATGAGATTTGCTTCAAAAGGCGAAAATAAATTTTCAGGATTAGAGTTAGATCAGGGCGTTTCAGATGCACCATTAATTCAACAATGCACAGCCCGTTTCCAATGCCGAACTGCATTTACTCATGACGGTGGTGACCACATCATCTTTATTGGTGAAGTCATCGCATTTGATCAATCCGATCTCCCACCGCTGGCATTCCAATCTGGTCAATATGCCGTCACGGCGAAGAAGCCTTGGCAAGAATTGAAACTCTCGTCTGTCGAAGAACCACTAGATTGCAGCTATAGCGAAGATTTACTCGGTTACTTAGTCGGTCGCGCCCATTTCCAAATGCTAGGAAAAATGCAGCAAATACTAAACTCACAAAGTGTCACTGCGCTGCACTTCTTTGCACTGTCAGTATTAGCTATTCAAGATAACGTTCAACTCGATGATATTAACGCTCATATTGGTTATACCGGTCACCAACTCGATGTCATTCATATGAATGAGCTTGTGGAATTAGGTTTGGTTAAATCCCTTGATAGTAAGTACATGCTTACGGCAAAAGGCCATAAAGCCACGCTTCTCCATATCGCAGAAGCGAAATCCATTGAAGATGATATCGTCTCACAACTTGGTGAGGGCGATATCATGGCACTGAAAGTGATGCTCAAACGACTGATTCAACAAACCGATCCAGGTCTTCCTGACCTATGGGAAAACGCATCATAAGGAGGACGTATGAGTACTATGGCTGTTGAACAACTAGGCGAAGATTTATATCAAGCGTTACGTCAAAGAAAAACGATTGTGCCACTTATTTCTGGTGACATTGGACAATCATTATCCATTGATGACGCTTACCAAATTTCTTTATATACGTTGGCAAAAAGAGAACAAGACGGTGAGCAAATCATCGGTAAAAAGATTGGCGTTACCAGTAAGCCCGTTCAAGAAATGCTCAACGTACACCAACCTGACTTTGGTTTTCTTACTAACACTATGCACTATCCAGATGGCAGTGAAATCAGTTTAAAAGAAGCAAAACTCATTCAACCTCGTGCAGAGGGTGAAATCGCTTTTTGTCTAAAAGAAGATCTTATCGGCCCCAATGTCACTGCAGAACAAGTATTACAAGCCACTGAGTGGGTTGCACCTTGTTTCGAAATTGTCGATTCACGCATCAAAGATTGGCAGATCAGCATTATTGATACTGTCGCAGACAACGCTTCTTGTGGTGTATTTGTGATTGGTGAATCGCGTATTGACCCCCTATCACTGGATTTAGCCGCAGCTCAAATGCGTGTCTATCACAATAACGAACTGGCAGTACAAGGCATCGGGAGCGCTGTTCAAGGCCACCCTGCCGAAGCGGTTGCGTGGCTTGCCAATACGTTAGGTGAATATGGTATTCCATTCAAAAAAGGCGAAATTATTCTTTCCGGTGCATTAGCCCCTCTCATTGATGCTAAAGCCGGAGACCGTTTTGATATGGAAATCGAAGGGTTAGGGAAAGCGAGTATCCGCTTCAAAGCCTAATGTCGTCAGCCGCCTATATCGTTAGTGAGATCATGAATAAGCCCATTCATTGATGACCTATTGAATAGCGGGCTTATTGGATAGATGAAGCGCACTCGACAGAACAATAAGGAAGAAGAAACCAATGAGTAAAATCAAATGTGCCCTGATTGGTTCAGGGAATATTGGTACAGACTTGCTATACAAATTACAGCGTAGTGAAGTACTCGAACCAGTTTGGATGGTCGGTATCGACCCTGAATCCGAAGGCTTAGCTCGTGCCCGCGATGCTGGATTAAAAACAACAGATCAGGGTGTAGATGGTTTACTCCCTCATGTCATTGCCGATGATATTAAAATCGCTTTTGATGCAACATCAGCCTATGTGCATGCCGAAAACTCTCGCAAACTCAACGAACTCGGCGTAGTAATGGTTGATCTCACACCTGCAGCGATTGGCCCCTACTGCATTCCATCAGTTAACTTAACCAAATTGGCCAGTTCAACGATGAACGTCAATATGGTGACCTGTGGCGGTCAAGCGACAATACCAATGGTTGCAGCGGTTTCTCGCGTTCAAGAAGTGAAATACGGCGAGATTGTAGCGACCGTTTCTTCTCGTTCAGTCGGCCCAGGTACTCGTCAAAATGTCGATGAGTTTACGCGTACAACATCACGAGCAGTAGAAGAAGTCGGTGGCGCAAAGGAGGGTAAAGCGATCATTATTATCAACCCTGCCGAGCCACCTTTGATGATGCGAGATACGATTCACTGCTTGACTGAAAATGAACCTGACCAAGCCGCCATTACCGCATCAGTGCATGCAATGATTGAAGAAGTGCAACGTTATGTACCGGGTTATACCTTAAAAAATGGCCCTATTTTCGATGGCAATAAAGTGTCGGTTTTCTTAGAAGTCGAAGGACTCGGCGACTACTTACCTAAGTATGCGGGTAACCTCGATATCATGACGGCATCAGCAGCTAGAACCGCAGAAATGCTCGCAGCAGGTATCTTGTCTAATGTTGAACCCTCAGTTGCAGTGTAAGGAGTACACCATGAAAGTTGAAAATAGAGATGTCATCTTACACGAAATGTCCCTTCGTGATGGTATGCACGCGAAACGTCACCAAATTAGCGTTTCTGAAATGAGTGATATCGCAACCGGACTTGATGAAGCGGGTGTCCCTTTAATTGAAGTCACCCATGGTGATGGTCTCGGTGGTTCATCATTAAATTACGGTTTTCCGGCTCACAGTGACGAAGAATACTTAAAAGCTGTTGTTCCTAAAATGAAACAAGCCAAAGTTTCAGCTTTGTTGTTACCGGGAATCGGAACAGTCGAACATTTACGTATGGCGCATGATCTGGGCGTAAGCACAATTCGTGTCGCAACCCACTGCACCGAAGCTGACGTCTCAGGTCAACATATCGGTCTGGCTCGCTCATTGGGTATGGATACGGTCGGTTTTTTAATGATGGCGCACATGGCATCACCTGAAAAGCTGCTTGAACAAGCAAAACTCATGGAATCTTATGGAGCAAACTGTATTTATTGTACAGACTCCGCAGGCTACATGTTGCCTGCCGATGTAACTGAACGCATCGCCGTATTAAGAGATGGGCTGAGCCAAGATACTCAAATTGGCTTTCATGGGCATCACAATTTGGGTATGAGTATTCCTAACTCTCTTGCAGCGATGGATGCTGGCGCTATTCGAATTGATGTTTCATCCGCAGGCCTAGGCGCAGGTGCGGGTAATACACCATTAGAAGTCATGGTGGCTGTGCTTAATCGCATGGCGGTGAACCATGGTGTCGATCTGTATAAAGTGATGGATGTTGCGGAAGATATCGTGACACCAATGATGGAACAACCGATCCGTATCGATCGAGATGCGCTAACTCTTGGCTATGCTGGGGTCTATTCATCATTCCTTCTATTTGCAAAACGTGCAGAGGCCAAATTTGGGGTACCTGCACGTGACATATTAATGGAGCTCGGACGTCAGGGTACTATCGGCGGTCAAGAAGATATGATTGATGATACGGCGATGACGATGGCTAAATTGCGCACCTCGTCTTTATCTCGCGCTTAATACGTTTATTTTAATAACTAAGGAGTGGTTATGGCCTCTATTGCAGTAACAGGTTCTGCCTCAGGGATTGGAGCCGAGGTATGTAAAATGCTTGAGTCAGAAGGGCATTCTATTATCGGTATTGACCGAAACATCGACCAGAAACACACAAGAATAGCAGCAGACTTATCAAATTCGACAGGTCGACAACTAGCAGTTCAAGAAGTGTCTCGCTTATGTGAGGGAAGCTTAGATGGCATTATTTGTTGTGCTGGTGTTGGTGTCACGGCACCATCAACATCACTCATTGTCGGTGTGAACTACTTTGGTGTAACAGAATTTATTGATGGATTGACTAGCTCTTTGACTAAAGCAAGCAACGCTTCCATTGTTATCATAGGTTCAGTTGCTGCGACTCATCAGCAGCAAGAAACCGCCGAACTGGCTGAAGCCATGTTTGCCGGTGAGGAAGAGAAAGCCAACCTTATCGCTGAAACACTGGGTTCGACTCACCTGGCGTATGCCGCGTCTAAATATGCGGTTACAGCGTGGGCGCGTAAGCTGTCTATATCAATTGCCAAACAAGGTATTCGAGTAAACGTCATTGCCCCTGGCGCAGTAGAAACGCCTTTGCATCAAGCTTCGAAAGAAGATCCTCGCTTTGGTGAAGCAGTGAAGAACTTTGTCGCTCCCCTTGGCCGAAATGGTCAACCGGAAGAGATCGCAAACGCAGTCTCGTTCCTTGTGTCGGAGAAAGCCAGCTTTGTGAACGGTAGCGTACTGTTTGTTGATGGTGGTATGGATGCAATGATGCGTTCTAACAAATTCTAAAGATATTCACTCTAATACCCTAGAAACTTGAAGATGTAGATAGACGTTAGCAAGGCCCGTGAGCATAGATAAAGTATGTGGCTGGGCCATAGCAACATCGAGCGACAACCCTGCAACTTCAAGTATGACGGTATAATTACTTTGCAGCTAACTTTTAGCTTTTTGCAACTGCCTGTACCACTTTAGTTGCTCTGTGATTATTTTGTGTTGTCTGCTGTGTCTTATTGGCCACTATTTTGATAGGAGTAGTGGTCTTTTTTATGCTCGAGACTTTCCCTTATCAGCCCTAGCTCTTCTCTTCTCTTCTCTTCTCTTCTCTTCTCTTCTCTACACCTTGAGATAATACCTAGAGGTTAAAATAAAAACGCCCAATGCAAACATCGGGCGTTTAAATGTAGATGACTATCAAGACTAGACGGGGGGCAGTCTGCTATTGGTCACATTGGTTATTCATCCAAGTCTATTTTGGTCATGGTCAAAGCTAAAATTAACGTTAAGGTCCAACATTAATATCGGTCTCTTTGCATGCAAGTGGTGCGACACTATTTAACAGAATACGAACCAACTCTGTTTGTCGTCTAACACCCGTTTTAGAAAAGATAGAGCGTAAATGCGCTCGGGCGGTATTACGACGGATATTGAGTACTTCTGCGGCCTCTTCTAATGAAAGACCGTTCGCTAGTTGAAGGGTTAATGCCGTCTCGGCAGAGGTTAAACCAAAAATTTTCTTAGCGACATGGCTACTTGCCTGAGACTTAGCAACAGAGTCTCGAATATAAACCACGGCTTTGCCCTGCCCTGTTCCTTTCTGCCATGCTGGTGATGGAATGACTTCCACAACAACGCCAAGGTTCACCTCACCAGATGGGCGGGCGATTGACATTGCTTCAGGTAACATAGGACGGTCGGATTCACTGACCATTTTAAAAGAATCGGCGATAAGCTGTTTAAGCTCACGATTATCGTTTGGGTAGTGGGCGGTTAGTTTACCCCCTTGAACTTTTAAGCCATCTTCTTGCAACAACAATTCGCTGGCAAATACATTTTGTTCAAGGATTCTTCCGGACTCATCAATCTGTACCGTTGCAATCGATAAACGACTAATCGCCTCGTTATACATAGAACCGATGGAATTACTTCGGTCAAGTTGATGGTGGATATCAAGTGCGCGCTTTAGGTGGGTAATCAGCAGCTGACAAAGTGCTTTGTCTTCGTCGCTAAAATTGTCTTGTGATTCAGGTCTTGTAATACGTAGTTTGACTAAGCCACCGTCGATTGTTGAAATATCAGCAGACATGACATGGTAGACGCCAATATTGGCACACCAATACTTACGGTAGGTACTTTGGATCCAAGCTTCTTCATCCATGAGGTCATCAACAGTAAACACCGTATCTGGACGTTGATTGTTGAAAGGGGTGATGTGGTAACGATAAGGAAGGTATTGCACTTTTTTCTCTGCGCTAATACCACTTCCTATCGCAATCATTAATCCTAGCTCTTCTTCCTCGTTTTCAAATGTCGGTTTAAGAATCAAAGTGACATAGTTAGCCGAAAAACAATCACGCAGTTCCTGCAATGGTTTATACCAATTGGATTTACTTTGCGAAAATTCGTATATGTTCTCTATCAGCGCGCTGTATTGCTGAAAATCGTAAGACATGTCCGCCAATTTACCCTCCTTTATAATACTTATTTAAGGGTAGGCACCCGCAGCAATCACTTACTGCGGATCGCGCTATGACTGAGCTAGACACTCCGTGAGTTCAGGAACCAAAGTAAACAAGTCCCCCTCAAGACCATAATCAGCATACTGAAATATTGGTGCATCAGGGTCTTTATTAATGGCTACGATAACTTTAGAGTCGCTCATCCCTGCAAGGTGTTGAATCGCGCCGGAAATGCCTACTGCTATATAGAGCTCAGGTGCAACAATCTTACCTGTTTGCCCTACTTGATAGTCATTAGGAACATAACCTGCATCAACTGCAGCTCGCGAAGCTCCAAGAGCCGCTCCTAATTTATCTGCCAATGGTTCTAAAATATCTCGATAGTTTTGATCACTACCAAGACCTCTCCCCCCGGAGACCACCACTGACGCAGTACTTAGATCTGGACGATCCGATTCAACAAGTTCTGTTCTAACAAACTGCGATAGACCAACATCTGCTGCAGCTGCGATATTTTTCACTTCCGCCTGGCCTTCCATTCCTGCTTTTTCAAAGGCCGTCGTTCTAATGGTTAAGATCTGTACTTTCTCTTTAGATTCCAATGTTAAGAGAATGTTACTAGTGTATATATAACGCTGGTAGATGCCAACATTTTCGATGCTCGTTACGTCTGAAACTTGAGCAACATCAAGAAGTGCGGAAATGCGAGGAGATACATTCTTACCAAACGTCGTACTTGCGCTAATAATCGCGTCATAACTTTCATTTTCAGTGACTTCCAAAACTAGCTGCGCAACGTTTTCTGCCAACCCACCAGCGTAGTATTCCGCCTCTGCATGTAGCACATTATTGACCCCTGAAATACGTTGACACTCTTGCGCTACATCTGAACATTGATGACCTGCAACCAGCACATCAATTGTCGAGTCTGATGTATAACTTGCGAGTGTTTTAGCAGCCCCAACGGCATTAAGCGTCGCACTAATAAGTTGGTTATTCAGATGTTCTGCTATAACTAAAATTTTCATTATTTTCTCCTAAAGCACCTTAGCTTCGCTTTTTAGCTTTTCGATAAGCTCATCAATACTTGATACCATGACACCACCTTTGCGTTGCTCAGGCATCGCATAAGAAACGGCCGTAAAACGAGGTGTAGTATCGACGCCCAAGCTTGAAATATCTAAGGTATCTATAGGCTTACGTTTTGCTTTCATGATATTTGGGAGTGACGCATAACGAGGCTCATTGAGTCGAAGATCACAAGTCACCACTGCTGGTAGCGGCATTTTCAACACTTCCAAACCCGCATCAACTTCACGTGTTACTGTCAGTTCTTCGCCTTCAATTTCCATCTCAGACGCGAATGTACCTTGTGGCCAGTGCAGCAGCGCCGCTAACATTTGACCGGTTTGATTGCTGTCATCATCAATGGCCTGTTTACCTAACAGTAATAGTTTTGGTGATTCTTGTTCTGCAACCGCTTTAAGAGTTTTCGCGACGGACAAAGGCTCAATCCCATCTTCAGCGAGAACATGAATACCTCTGTCTGCACCGACTGCTAGTGCGGTTCGAATAATATCTTGGCATCCTTGGCTACCAACACTGACAACCACGACCTCTGATGCGACGCCGGCTTCTTTTAAACGAACTGCTTGTTCGATAGCAATTTCATCAAATGGGTTAATCGACATCTTCACATTATCAAGATCAACCCCAGAGCGGTCTGACTTCAACCTTACTTTCACGTTGTAATCAACGACTCTTTTAATGGGAACGAGAATCTTCATGCATTACTCCCTCATTTGTATGTGGTACCGATTAATCATCCATTAATCAGACTTTCCGTAAGTTTCATTCAGATTAGGAAAAAACATCTTTCTCAACATCGTCCATTGAGACTATCGAATAAAAATCAATAAAATATATCTAAACAGAGGTTATGAAGTGGCAAGGCGCACAGGCTTGAAAGGCTAGACAAAACAGATGAGTCAGATGAGCAATGCTAGACTTAAAGCTGCGTATTAGAACTCATCAAGGGAGAGCGTCATGAGGTATGAACATATTTTGGTGGCTGTTGATCTAACTAAATCCAGCAAGGATGTCATCAATAAAGGGATTTCCTTAGCGAAAAACGCAAATTCTAAGTTGTCATTTGTTTATGTCGATGTTGATAAAGTTGTCTTAGAACCTAAAGAAGAACAGACGTTACATCAACAGTTACAAACACTCGCAGATGAAGCAGATTATCCAGTAACAAATACTTTAGTCGTTATCGGCGATCTACATATAAAGCTCTCTGGCCTAGTAAAAAACATGAATATTGACTTGGTCGTTTGCGGTCATCATCATAAGTTTTTGAGCCGTTTTTCCTCTTCCGTTCCCAAATTAGCTAATGCTGTAGAAGCTGACTTATTAGTGGTTTATCTCTCCTAAACCACACCATCTTGAATGGCTAACTAAATAGAGAATTAATAATGAAGCCGAAATCACACTCCTACTAGCTGTTGGGTTAACCCTAACAACAAAAAAACGGGAGACATTGTCTACCCGTTTTTATTTCTATCCCACTCACCAATTGAACCTCACTATTTAACCTCACACAATTAAGCTTCGTGGCTTAGTAAGACTCTGACTAGTGGGATTACGTAAAACGAATTTTTACTATATCTGAATGCGGTATTGCCTGGCAGCTCAAAATAAGGTTTTGTTTAATATCACGCTCATCAAGCACCTCATTAACCAACATACTCACCTCTCCCTCAACGACCTCGCACATACAAGATGCGCAAAGACCACTACAACAAGAATAAGGGAGCTCTACCCCAGAACGTTCAGCGGCATTAAGCAGTGTCTCATCTGGCTTCCAAGCAAAGCGATGAGTATTGCTGCCTATCTCCACTGTCGTATCACACTCTGAAAACGTATCCGACATAGTCACATTTTCTGAGCTAGAAACGGAATCCGCCGATGGTGCAACAAAACGTTCAAGATGAATTGCCGATTTGGGAATATCTAAATGGAATAATGCCAATTCTACCGCATCCATAAATGGCGCAGGACCACAAATGAATACCTTGCTCGATGGCGACATCGCGCTCGCTAATGATGTTAGAAATAACTGGCTCGGTATCCCACTAAGGCTTTCAAGCAAATGAATAACCTCTAAACGATTAGGGTAATCTGCCTGCAGTTTTTTCAGTGAATCTTTAAATATCACTGATTCTTCATCTCTATTTGCATAGATTAGACGAATACGAGCATTCCCCTTAACCAACGCAGTTCTGAGTATTGAATAGACTGGGGTGATACCACTACCGCCAGCAAATAGTAACAGCTCATCATCAAAACTCTTTGGAACGAACACACCAGAGGGCGGCATGACATCGATACTGTCCCCCGCTTTGATGTGATCGCAGAGATAATTTGATACTCGTCCACCCTCAACACGCTTGATTGACACTTGTAACTCTTCGTCTAATTCAGGCGAGCTCGACATAGAATAACAGCGCAATTGCTGTCCGCCATCCCATGGCACTCGGAGAGTAAGAAATTGCCCCGGTTGATATTGATATAAGGAGCGCAGAGATTCAGGCACCTCAAAGCGCAACGAAATAGCCGCTTCGGTTTCTTCAATAACTTGCTTAACGACAAGAGAATGATAATGAACTGTCGACATAGGTGATCCTCAATAAACAGGGTTGGCAAAGCCACATTAGATCAGCAAAATTCGCTAAACAAATGGGTCCATATTGGGCATACCAAGCATCACCGAGCCTTGGGCACGCATATAAGCATCAGTGTTATTCGCAATGTGACCACGAGCTTGATGAATATCTCGAACGATTCGTTCAATCGGATTTGAACGATACAGCCCAGAAGCGGCACATGCTCTAAGTAGTGAATCAACTTGCTCTGCACACAGTTTTGGCACTGCCGCTGATTGTGCGCGTTGCATCAAGCGTTCTTCAACTTCAAGAGTTCGATCATCACGGATGTTATCAACGATGCGTCCATAGTTACGAAGCAGTACCAACTTAAGTTGATCGCTAAGCATCATGGCATCACATACTGCATATTGTGCATTTGGATCTTCCGCCGTTTTGCTGCCGTGCTTACCAATATGGGCACTCGCACGCTCTCTAAACTCATCAATCGCACCATCAAGCGCACCGATACAAGCCGAAGATACTGCGCGTTGAAAAACTTGAGTGAATGGAATTTTGTATAACCAGCTTGGGTTTGTTTCGCGCCCCGGACAACCATCATTACTATGATTATTAGTTCGTTGAACGCGATGCTCAGGAACAAATGCACCTTCAACTACAATGTCATGACTTCCTGTCGCTCTTAGGCCATGTACATCCCAATTTTTTTCAATTAAGAAATCTGACTTAGGCAGTAGGAAAGTCGCATGCTCCAGCTCTTCAGGATTATCTTTTTTCGGTAAAAGTGCACCAAGGAAAATCCACTCACAATGTTCACAACCACTTGAGAATCCCCAGCGACCTGTGAATTTGTAACCCCCCTCAACTTTCTCCGCTTTACCCACAGGCATATACGTTGAAGCGATACGAGTACTCGAATCGTCTTTCCATACATCTTGTTGTGCTTGCTCTGGAAACAGTGGCAACTGCCAATTGTGGACGCCAATAACACCATAAATCCACGCCGTAGACATACAGCCTCGAGCCAAGATCATCTGGATTCGATAAAACACTCGTGGATCAAGTTCATAGCCACCCCATCGCTTAGGTTGCAATACTCGAAACAAGCCAGCTTCTGCAATGTCAGCCACTGACTGGTCCGGTACTTTTCCATCGACGTCTGCTTGACGAGCTCGCTCTTTCAACGTCGGAATTAACGCTGTTGCTTTCTCAATAAGATCAAGCGCCTCTGGCGTGAGGTAGTCTTCTTTGACTTCATGTGACGTTATTTCTTGATAGATTGCCATGTTTATTCTCCTAAACACCCACGCCGATTCAGAATGGTTTCGACGCTATTCTCTTTGATTAGTCTTTACGAGATTTCCACACTTTAAGTGGGTACTCATCGTCAATATGGACTAACCAAGCAATCATGAAAGAACCATCAATTAATCATCAACTATTCATCAAAACTTACGCCTGCTGGTTAAAACCATCACAACTACACGTACCAAACCGCGTTATGCACTGCCACGATAGAAACAGTCTCAAAAACCGTGGTAGAAACGTCATATCATCGAGATAAAAACGCAAAATTAAAATGCTAAATTAAAAGGACAGACACCTTAAACGCTATTATGAATTGCGTTACTTTATGGCATCTATTGAGGTAAATTCGCTGAAATCCTCTTAAATTCTTTTAAATGTCGATAAAAGTACATAGCTTACCCAACACCCATTGGGGAGGAATCTTCGCTCATCAAACTACTCCTCTAAAACCACCCAAATCAGCACTCGTTGGATTTTGTGAATAATGGGGCTAAAGTAGTAATAAGATTCAGCATTGAGGACATAATCATGAGCCCAGAAGACAAATTATTATTTGATAAGATGATTGCATTGGAAGGTAAAGATTTAACGCAGTTAACTGAGCAAGAAAAAGCCGTATTTGATGAATTTGAAGCACGTGCCCATGAGTTTGGAGTCACTATTGAGGTTGCAACAGAGGCTCCCATCGCTGATGTAAAACAATACACCTCGCCTTATGAAACCAATCAAATGAAACAACACTTTCCCAATCAAATCATCATTAAACGAGCTGTGGATTAAACTAATTAACCCGTTATTTTTGCGCTGCTTTATCAACAAGTAGCCAACTTAATCGCCTCTACGATAATGCGATAGTCTTGTTACTATTAGAGCTAAAGTCGTTTTTGTTAAGCAAACCACTTCGTGTTGATACAAGAAGTGGTTTGTTGATCTGATTTAACGCCTGTTAAGACTTCTCAAAAGTACCGATCACTTTTATCACACCTGACATCGCGTCATTCACATCCACTTTTTTGGTTGAAGTCAGCATAGACTCTGTATTTTGTTTAATACGTTCTCTTAATGCTTGTAGCTCTTGCTGTGTTGAAGTTAGCTCGTTTGAAGTATTGGTTTTCATGTTTTGCATTTCTAGATTGATACGTTCAATTTGTTAGGGAGATGTCGCCATTCTATCTACAATCAATATGACGTATAGTTACTTTCCATCTAAAAAATAGATAGATACGCATGTTCAATCTCAACCAGTTAGAAACTCTCGTGCTGTGCGTCGAATGTGGATCTTTTTCCGCGGCTGCGAGAAAACTAAGAAAAGCTCAGTCAGCGGTTAGCACAGCCATTGCTAACTTAGAAATTGATACCGGAATCCAAATTTTTGACCGTTCTTCCCGTTTTCCCGTTTTAACGGATCAAGGTGAGCAGCTGTATCAGCGAGCTGTTGCTTTAGTGGACTACTCTCAAAGCATCGAGAACATGATTCATGCATTCAGTTCTGGAATTGAGGGTAAGATATCTATTGCCATTAATCCTATTCTCCTCACACCAAGTTTTTATCAAATGATTGGTGAATTTTATTCACGCTTTCCAGATACAGAGCTAAATCTATACAGTGAAAGTAACGATAACGTCGCTCACTCAGTAGTGAACCACAAAGCAGATATTGGCTTTATGACATTTGGCAACAGCCTTCCGAAAGGGATTGAAGTAGGCATGATTGGCTATCTACCATTTTCTGTGGCCGTTCATCATACTCACCCTTTACTCAATGACTCACAGCTTGTATTCGAACAGTTGAAAAAACATCGACAAATTATCTTGCTCGATGAGAATAGCCAATACAGCACACCATTGTCGCCAAGCATCACTTATGTAAACAGTATTGAGTCCGCCATTGAATTACTAAAACTCGACAGCAATTGGCTACTGATCCCTAATCATGTAATTAACAAATATCCAGAGATCAGGATATTGAAACTACCTAAAGAAGAAACAGATTGGCTCATTCAGATTGATAGAATTACGGTTAAAGAAAAAAACATAGGTGTAGCACTCGAATGGTTGCAACGAAAGAGTAGCGAGTGCTTTTAATTGCAAGTCATATGGAAATAATGATTACACATTAACCCTATTAATCAAAATATGGAATCAAAGTAAACTCCCCTCATCAACCGAATTGAGCAAAAGCACTGAGGAATAGCAGATGAAAGTATTAGCGTTTGGCGCAAGCAACAACCAGAATTCAATTAACCAACAATTGGCTCACTACGCAGCAAAGCAAGTTCCAAACGCTGAGATCACAATGTTGGATATCAACCAACTAGAAATGCCTATCTTTAGTGATGAACGCGAAAAAGAACTTGGCCAACCTGAGCAAGCTAAGCAATTTTTCCAAGCAATCAGCGATGCAGATCTTATTGTTATCTCTTTCGCTGAGCACAATGGTTCTTACACTGCGGCCTATAAGAACGTGTTCGATTGGACAACGCGTATCGACATGCAAGTATTCCAAGGTAAGCCTGTCATCATGCTAGCGACTTCACCCGGCCCTGGCGGTGCAGCGAGTGTATTGGCAGCCGCAACAGGTTCAGCGCCTTACTTTGCAGCGGACGTAAAAGCGAGCATCTCTTTACCAAGCTTTTACGAGAACTTCGACATGGAAACGGCGCAAGTCACATCTGAAGAGTTCAATCGTCAGCTACTAGATACCATTGAAACGCTATAACAAATTAAAGTACGTCGACTTTATACATTTGCCTTAGACGTGTACTTTGATAAAAACGCCCGCTCAGTCTGACTAGCGGGCGTTTTTTCGTCTAAAGATTTAACTTGAAATTGCCAATGATTGTTAGTGTGTATTTCCACTAACGTCCTCTTTAGCAGTAAGTGTTTGACTTGGTTTTCCTCATGCCTGTAATGTGTTCTAAACATGGTATACGACCAATAAAGATAACAGTGAAGTTGAGGGTAATATGTTTCGATATATCCAACGCCGTCGAGTAAAGAAAGTCATTAAGGCACTGTCACCAATATTGCAAAAAGGGTATGGAAGCCGTGATTACTTCACTGTAGGACAAATACAAGCCAATGTGACAACACTGTGTAAACGCCAACAGCAAATTACGTTCGCATTATTTGCTGATCCTCTCGATTTAGATTTGGCGAATAATCCTGCTCTTAGCCAAATTCGCCACGATATTTCATACGATTTCTTTTTAGCCAATGAATTTAATGCTCGCGACGTGCTTAATTTACTAGGTAAAGGTGGATGGAAAGGCGGCCGTATGAATGATGATATGTCACATAGAATGGGGATGACGAGTCGTTATTAAGTTAGAGATCGTTGTAGAGGGATGTTCTCGATATTTCTACCTATCGCCCCTATCTACTTATGAGTACCGTTCTACTTGAAATAAATTAGAGGGGCAGACACCTTACCGTCTGTTCTAGTTTGCTGACTCTGTATGTCCCGCTTAAAACTACCGAGCGTTTCTTTCACCTTGCGAATGCGGGCCAATAACTCTTTGTCTTGCCAAAGAGTCATCAGAAAGGCGCTTTTTGTTCGAGGGTGCTATCCGGTCGGTTTTAGGCGTTCCCGACGCCGAAAGCCTAAAAATTCGTCCTGAATTTTTCCCTCGTGTGGTTGGAAACTTTTGGCTAATTGGAGTGTGAAACGTTCGCTCTTCTGCTGTGCAAATAACGAACAACACAAGATGGACACCATATCTTCAACGTTTGGCATTTCGTCCCTCCCCTTACTGAAAAAGAAAATTGGCCTAAAAACACAATAAAGGGGAGGTTAGGAGGGGTCATTCGGCTTAGTGATGAGAGTACTGGATGGGCAACTTTGTCAACTGTACGTTAATCACGTATACTTTGCGTATGAAAAGTGTCGTTTCTA
The DNA here is from genome assembly GCF_003605645.1 of Vibrio sinensis. Classification (GTDB taxonomy): domain Bacteria; phylum Pseudomonadota; class Gammaproteobacteria; order Enterobacterales; family Vibrionaceae; genus Vibrio; species Vibrio sinensis. The sequence goes on from NZ_QVMU01000008.1 coordinate 160,924, forward strand.
CTTACTGACCATTTATGGCAAGAATGAAATGTCCGATTTAACCGCAGACCAGAAGAAACAGCTAAAAGCTTTTGTGGAGACATGGCGTAATGAGCAATCGTGATCTATTTGCAGAGTTAAGTTCAGCACTTACTGAAGCTAAAGAGCATTCAGAGGGCAAACTAACCCTTAAAACTCATAAAGTTAACGACATTAGTGAGTTAAATATCTCACCTGATGAAATCGTGAGTATTCGTGAACAGTTTAATATGTCTCGTGGTGTGTTTGCTCGTTTGTTACACACATCATCTCGTACATTAGAAAGTTGGGAACAAGGTCGAAGCGCACCAAATGGACAAGCGGTAACGCTTTTAAAATTGGTTCAGCGTAACCCAGAAACTCTTTCGCACATAGCTGAGCTATAACAACAAACGCCCGCTAGTCCAAACTTCGCGGGCGTTTTCGTTATATCCACCCTACTCCATAATAAGCAGAATGAATATTGAGCTTAGGGATTAAAAGGGACAGACACCTTACAGTCTGTTCAAGTTTGCCGACGCTGTATGTCCCGCTTAAAACTGCCGAGCGTTTCTTTCGCCTCGCGCATGCGGGCCAATAACTCTTTGCCTTGCCAAAGAGTCATCAGAAAGGCGCTTTTTGATCGAGTGTGCTAAACGGTCGGTTTTAGGTGTTCCCGACGCCAAAAACCTAAAAATTCTGTCCTGAATTTTTTCCTCGTGTGGTTGGAAACTTTTGGCTAATTGAAGTGTGATAAGCAGGCTCCATTTTTGTAAATAATGAACAGCATAAGGTGGTCACCATATCTTCAACGTTTGGCATTTCGTCCCTCCCCTTGCTGAAAAATAAAATTGGCCTAAAAACACAACAAAGGGGAGGTTAGGAGGGGTCTTTCGGCTGAATGATGAGAGGATTGGAGAATTAGAGAGACAGACACCTTAAGGTCTGTTCTAGTTTGCCGACGCTGTGTGTCCCGCTTAAAACTACCGAGCATTTCTTTCACCTCGCGAATGCGGACCAATAACTCTTTGTCTTGCCAAAGAGTCATCAGAAAGGCGCTTTTTGATCGAGTGTGCTGTCCGGTCGGTTTTAGGCGTTCCCTACGCCGAAAACCTAAAAATTCTGTCCTGAATTTTTTCCTCGTGTGGTTGGAAACTTTTGGCTAATTAGAGTGTGAAACGTTGGCTTTTCCATTTAGTAAATAATGAACAGCATAAGATGATCACCATATCTTCAACGTTTAGCATTTCGTCCCTCCCCTTAGTGGAAATAAAATTGGCCTAAAAACACAATAAAGGGGAGGTTAGGAGGGGTCTTTCGGCTCTATTTAAAAGTTCGACAAAATCGCTTAGTGCTCACATTGCACTAACAACTATACCTAATTCACTTCTACCCCATTCCGAGCTGGCAACTAGGAAGGAATCCTTCGCAGTGGCCTAAATCACCTTTGTTCCTTCCCTTTCTAGGGCTTTTTTCCTTTTATTGTCTTCGAAGATTTTTTTAAATTTTTCTTATCAATCATGACTCTCCATAAGTATCTAATTTTATTTACACATTCCTCTTAAGATGGAAATACCCCACAAACGGTAAATGATTCAATGTGATAACTTATCTGATAGTTAAACAAAAGACGTCAGTAAGGATTAACTTAAACTATGAATAAATATGATTTAAGTAAGCAGTTTGGTTCTATCGAAAAGATTACCAACAGTGGTTTAAGTAAACATTTCAGTTCTATCGAAAAAATTACTCGTAGCGATTTAAGTAACCAGTTTAAGTTTATGAACAGAACTTGCAAATCTCCTTTGCCCTCCTTTCATGAGGACAATCCGATTAATATTGAATACACCGGCACTAAGCAAAGTGGGGAACAAGTGAACAATACCTATAATATAAATTCAGAAGCAGTACAGGTTGGTGATCACAACATACTGGTCACAACGAGTGTTGCTGCAAAGCTTAAAAGTGTGCTAGAAAGTAATATTGTTGTGGCAGTAGTTTCTACATTACTTGCATTTATATTGGATAAATATTTAATGTGACATTTCTAATTTGGCTTTGCCATACATGATTTGATTAATAGATTGCGAAACTAGATAATTCGCTGACAAGCTTCTATCCAAAACCAAACCACAAACTACTCTAGCAATATTACCCCTCCAGAAATAACAAACGCCCGCTAGGTCATACTTAGCGGGCGTTTTTGTTGTATCCCCCCTACTTCATAGTAAGCAGAATGAATAATGAACCTAGGTTAGATAGTACTCGGCATGCGGTCACTCCACGGGAGGGCGGTTTCTAGCTCTGCTGCCAATGAAAGTAACAATGGTTCTTGACCAAATCCGGCGCCAAAATGCACGCCAATGGGTAGATTTTCTGCATTCCAGTGCAAAGGTACTGACATAGCAGGTAAACCCGTCATATTAAATAACGCCGTGATGGGTGACGCTTTAATTACCTCTTGCACAAACGCATCGTATGGTTGGTAAAGCGTCAGTTCGCCAATTTTAGGTGGCGGCCCAGCCGTAACCGGCGATAAGATCACATCGTATTGATTGAAGAAATCATCAAATACTTTGCCACCCTCGTCGAATGCTTTACGTGCATCATAAACTTGCTGCGCTGTGAATGTTTTCGCGCGCTGGATATGCTGCCAAACAATCGGAGAAAACTCATTCTCTACCGCTGCTCGTCCAACAATGGCTTCTCGTTCACGAATGGCATGAAGCACACCACTGGATGTGGCGATTCCCATACCGGTAAACATATCTTTAATTGGCAATGCTGGCGTTGCGTATTCCACCTGATGGCCGAGAGAAGTCAGTAACTCGGCCGTCTTGTTTACCGCGTCTAAACAGTCTTGATCAATCGGTAAACCAAATGGATGCGTCGCCATCACCGCCACTTTCAAACGCTTTGGTGGGCGTGCAATCGCTGCAACAAAATCGGTATTTTGATGGTGTATACGCGAACCAGACTCTGAACCACTGGTCACTTCAAGAAGTTTTGCTGTGTCTCTTACCGTTCGGGTAATCACGTTATGGACAGACAACCCCATCCAACCTTCAACCTGACCGGGGCCCATCGGAACTAAGCCACGACTCGGTTTTAACCCAAACACACCACAGTGCGAAGCTGGGATTCGGATCGAACCACCGCCATCACTGGCGTGGGCAGCCGGAAGAATACGAGCAGCAACGGCGACAGCAGAACCCCCACTTGAACCACCTGAAGAGTAGCGTACGTCCCATGGATTTAATGTATCACCATGAAGCTTAGATTCTGTCGTGGCAGTTTGACCAAACTCTGGGCTGCTCAACTTAGCAAGAATGTTAAGCCCGGCCGCTTGATAACGATCGGTCAATGTTGAGTTCTGCTTCGCTAGAGCGTCTTTATAGAACTCACTGCCATTGGTTGTAATGGTGTCTTTGAGCTGGATATGAAGATCTTTCAAGGCAAAAGGAACACCTTGCAGTGGCGCTTTCTGATAGATAGCTTCGCGCTGTTTCGCTGAGTAGCCACTTTGTTCAATCGCTTTTTCTCGCGCTTGGTCAAAGTGATTCACCGTCAGCAAATTGAACTGCTTGCGCTGCTCAAATCTTGCGGTTGCTGCATCAAACAGCTCTAACGGTGTGACTTCCCCTTTTTTGAGCAACTCGCTCATATCGGTTAAGTCCCAACGCTCATATTCTGGTAATGGCAAAGATTGTTGCTTAGCAGAACCCGATAACGCATTGGCATTCGCGACAAAGCTCACGCCAGATGCCACGAGTGCACCAGTGCCTAACCCACCTTTAATAAGCTGGCGACGACGACGATCGATCTCTTCCATATTACGATCCCCATACTTTTTGAGCAGGGACAGCTTCATCGAGCAGAGCGTCAATCGATGGGCCAACTTGCTCTAATGTCCACTTCGCGCCTTTGTCTTCGGTAACACCCGTGCGCCAACCATCACCCAAGGAGATACGACCGCCTTGGCTTTCAAATATTTGCCCTGTCACATGAGAAGATTGCGCACTGCCAAGCCACACGACAATCGGTGCGACGTTTTCTGGAGCCCATAAATCGAAGCTGTCATCTTCTGGTTTTTTCACCACATCCGGCATGGCACTTTCGGTCATGTGAGTACGCGCTGCTGGCGCTAACGCATTACTAGTGATGCCATAACGCTTTAATTCTGCGGCTTGAACTAACGTTAAACTCGCTACTCCACCTTTTGCAGCCGAATAATTAGACTGGCCAATCGAACCCTGTAGCCCAGCTCCTGAAGTCGTATTGATAATGCGAGCATCGACTGGCGTGCCCGCTTTGGCCAAATCGCGCCAACGACGAGCCAAGATATTCGCTAAGCAAAAATGACCTTTAAGATGCACTTGCATCACTTTATCCCAGTCAGATTCAGTCAAGCTGACAAACATTCTGTCAGCCAAGATCCCAGCATTATTGACGAGAACATGTACTTCACCAAACTTCGACAGGGCCGCATCAACAATCAACTGAGCACTGTCTAGGGCTGTAATATCGTTACTGTTCGCTATCGCCTTGCCACCTGCTGTCACAATTTCATCAGCAACCGCCGCTGCCGCATCATGGCGAATATCATTCACAACAACATTGGCACCTTCTTTGGCAAAAGCCAATGCATACGATCGACCAAGTCCGCCGCCTGCACCGGTAATGATCACTGTGCGTCCGCTACACCATTCCATTGTCTCTCCTTAACTTATCGTCACGTCATGGCAGACGGATTAATGTTCGTATTAATTTCGTATCGCCATGACGTATTTGCTCTGTCTATAATCGTGATTTAAAGCCGTTCGATGATAGTCACATTCGCCAAACCACCGCCTTCGCACATGGTTTGCAAACCAAAACGCCCACCTCGACGCTCAAGTTCATGCAGTAATCCAGTCATCAATCTTGCCCCCGTCGCCCCCAATGGGTGACCAAGTGCAATGGCGCCACCATTCACATTCATACGCTCGTGATCGCAGCCCGTTTCTTTCATCCATGCCATCGCTACCGAAGCAAACGCTTCATTCACTTCCGCCACATCGATATCATCTATGGTTAATCCGGCCTTTTTCAACGCCGCTTTGGTCGCTGGAATTGGAGCCGTTAGATGCCAAATAGGATCATCCCCCAACACACTAATGTGGTGGATACGTGCGCGAGGCGTTAAGTTATAACGCTTGAGCGCCTCTTCTGAGACGATCAACAGCGCAGAAGAAGCATCGCAAGTTTGGCTTGAGACTGCCGCAGTGATAGATGGATAACTCTCTCCAACAGGATCAAGCTCTGCCATTTTTTCAACAGAGGTTTGTCTTGGTGTTTCATCTGCGCTTAGCCCTGCAATTGGGACAATTTCACGCTCAAAATAACCCTCATCACGAGCTGCGATTGCACGGCGATGGCTTTCGAGGGCAAACGCTTCCATTTCTGCGCGCGTCACGTCCCAATGATCGGCAATCCGTTGAGCGGCATAAAACTGATCGACGGGTGCATCCCCAAAGCGTGCACTCCAACCCTCACTTTGAGCAAATGGAGTGGTAAAACCCAGAGGTTGGCCGGCGAGCATCGCAGAAGAGATGGGGATTTGAGTCATGGTTTGTACGCCACCGACTGCAATGACATCTTGAGTACCACTCATCACCGCTTGAGCAGCAAAATGAATCGCTTGTTGCGAAGAACCACACTGACGGTCAACGGTTGTCCCCGGCACGTTCAGTGGTAAACCTGCGGCTAACCAGCTGGTTCTTGCGATGTTGCCCGCTTGAGAGCCAATCGTATCGACGCAACCAAAAATCACATCATCGTAATCTTCAGCGGGGATCGCGTTACGTTCTACTAAGGCTTTCAACACATGAGCGCCCAGATCGATGGCGTGAATATCGGATAAACTTCCCTTACGTCGCCCTGTTGGCGTTCTGATCGCATCGACAATATATGCTTGTGCCATTAGCCTCTCCCAAATGTTGATTCTGGACCAGCGCTCACCAAATCTTGTGCAAGCGTGGAGTGGACAAAGTCACACAACCTCTGCTGATGAGATGCTTTTGAACCCCAGTAAGACTCTAGTGCCCATGTTCTTTTCATGAACATTTGCAGATCGACTTCCCAGGTATAACCCATGGCACCATGAACTTGAATGCCTTGCTTAGCAGCTAAATGTGCCGCTTTTGCCGCGTACAATTTGGCTTGAGAAACATGCAAATCAACGTCAGGATGCCCGGTCTCAAGCGAGTGTGCAGCGCGGTATAATACTGGGCGAGCAAACTCTATTTCTTTGGCTACGTCAGCTAAGTGGTGCTTAATCGCTTGGAAACTACCAATGGCACGACCAAATTGTTTTCGTTGCGCGACATAATCAACGGAGAGATCCAGCATCCGTTGCGCCAACCCTAATAACTGTCCAGAGGTTGCTAATGCTCCTCGGTTAAACAGTTGTTCTTTAACCTGCTTACCTTGCTCGCCACCGACTAGCTTGGTTTCATCAGTCGGATTCCAAGCCACTTTCGCCAATCTTCGTGATGAATCAATGCTGGTGCACGGAACAACATCAACCAGATCGCGTTTCACTGCATGTACATCATCACCATCGATTAATAACAACAAGTCAGCCAAATGCGCGTCCGCGACTAAAGGGTTTTCAGGATGAGAAACCGCGACACGCAGTGAACCAGTAGAAATGTGCTCAAGCCATTCATCACGTAATGTGGATTGTGGCAGTGCGCTGAGTAAGCCAACGGCGGTATAACCGGTATCAGCAATAACGTCAGGAATACAGTAATAGCCAAGTTCTTGAGTCAACAAAGACCAAGCAACATCACCCATGCCGATGCCGCCGTTTTCTTCTGGAACAGAGACGGCAAGCATCCCCTGCTCCGCGATATTACTCATCAGTTTTGGTGAACGTCCTGAGTCAGTTTCCCAGATCTCTCGCAGCACTTCCGGTGCAGTTTCCGTCATCAAAAAACGGCTAATTGCATCCTTAAAGGCCAACTGATCTTCTGTGAATGTAAAATCCATTTTTCACCTCAACTTTTTGGTAGATCAAGCATTCGCTCAGCAATGATATTACGCTGGATCTCATTGGTTCCGGCGTAGATAGGACCCGCTTGGGCAAATAAGAATCCCTCAAGCCATCGCGTGCTGGCTTCGTTGGTCAACTCACCGCGTGCGCCTAAAATCTCCATGGCGAGTTCATGCATTTTCAAATCAAGCTCAGACCAAAAAATCTTATTCACACTCGATTCTGCACCAATTTTTTCGCCCTTACTCAAACGCCCTACCGTGTAATATGCCGATAGAGCATAGGCTTGCGCATCAGACCAAGCATTAGCAACGTCTACTGCAAGCGCTGGGTTTTGCGCGGCGTGAGTTTGGTTTTCATGGAACAGCTTAATCAGTTCACGCGCCGTCTGTTGGAAACGTGCTGGCGAACGCAGTAACAAGCCACGCTCAAAGCCCGCGGTCGCCATCGCGACTTGCCAACCTTTACCCTCTTCACCGATACGGTTTTGAGCCGGAACGCGAACGTTGTCAAAAAAGATCTCGGCAAACGCTTCTTTACCATTTAACGCTTTAATTGGACGAATCGTCACACCTGGGGTATCGAGTTTTACCATCAAATAAGATAAGCCATGGTGACGTACCGAATCCGGATCGCTGCGAAACAGTCCAAAACACCAATCAGCGAAAATCGCTCGTGTAGACCAGGTTTTCTGACCATTGATGACGTACTCATCGCCATCAAGTACCGCTTTACTGGTAATCGCAGCCATATCAGAACCAGCATTAGGTTCAGACCAAGCTTGCGCCCACATGTCATCACTCGACGCCATACGAGGCAAAAACTGCTGTTTTTGTTCCTCGGTACCAAAATCAATCAGTGTAGAACCAAGAAGTAATTGGCCATTTTGATTGACGCGCATTGGAGCGCCAGCGCCGTAGTATTCTTCTTCAAAAATGAGCCAATCAATTAAGTCACAGCCTCGGCCGCCCAAGTCTTCTGGCCACATCACCATTGATAGGCGTGCTTCGTAGAGTTTTTTCTCCCACGCGCGATGTTGCTCAAAACCCTCTTTGGTGTCGTAACTTGCCAAAGGCTCGCGCGGGACGTTGCTTGCAAGCCATTGGCGTACTTCGTCGCGAAAGGCTCGTTGTTTATCGGTAAAATGTAATTCCATGGTGGTTTATGTCCTCCATAACCAATTAACCTGAACTCGGAATAACCTAAAATCAGTTCAGATTAGTCAAAACGTGCTTCGCGTTTTTCGACAAACGCTCGTCTTGTTTCAGCCGAGTCCGGCCTTGTATAGGCTTCTAATGTAAATCCTTGCTCCCAGCGATATTTGGCTTCTAGATCACCATCTTCGATTCCATTGAGTGCTTCTTTGGCAATTCTTATCATCGCTGGACTTTTCGCGGCAATCTTACCCGCGATCTCCAGTGCGGCTTCTCTTAACTCGGTTTTAGGAACAATGCGTTCAATAAATCCATACCGATCCGCCTGTTGTGCCGTAACGGTTTCACCCGTGAAAAACATATAACGCACTTTTTGTACTGGGAATAAGCGTTGCAAGTGGGCACCGCCGCCCATTGCTCCACGATCAACCTCAGGTAGTGCGAATGTGGCACATTCAGAAGCCACCACAATGTCAGCGGCTCCTGTAATTCCAATACCGCCACCAAGCACATAACCATGCACTGCAACAATCACAGGTACAGGGCTACGGTGAACCGCTTTAAATGTGGCGTAATTTCCTGCATTAACCTGAACGATACGCTCAGGGTATTGATCCAACTCTTTAATATCGACGCCAGCGCAAAAGCCACGGCCTTCTGAGCGAATAACAATGACGCTCACATGCTCTTGCGTACCAAGCTGTTCAATCGCTTGCGCCAATTCCAACCACTCACGGCTATCTAGTGCATTAACCGGTGGCCTTGCAATAACCAGTTCGGCGATACCGTTATCAACAACAATGCTAAAAGCACTGGTTTGGTTTTGTTCTTTCATTTAACTCACTTCCTTATGCTGATAGGCCAAATCATTGGCGTTGTTGTGATACAAACTGATTAAGCACTGATTGGCTTCATCAACAATTTCATTTATCAAAGCATCGACTGAGATCAATTCATTGATTGCAGCGGCGACTTGTCCGCTCGGTAAAATACCTTGATCTGGATGCCCATCGACCATTGAGTGTTGCAATAACACCGGTTGGTTCGCAGCCATAACGGTTTGTGAAAGTTCTGCCGGATCTTCTTTCAATGACTTGAAGAAAACACTCATCATATGAACTAACGTCATATCGGTTTGCTTCTTCCATTTCCATGCACTTGATAGTGCGATAAATAAGCGTCCCATGGCGGTCGATTTTTCGAGTTTCTTAATCAATGCGGTCGAGATCATGCGATGTCGTAAGCCATCCACTGCGGTGGTCACTTGAATCTTCTGTGGATCATGCACGGCTAGATATCGTTCAAGCGTGGTGCTTGGTGTTGGTGAGTCGGTCGTCATTAAAAAGCGAGTGCCCATCGCAATGCCGCAAGCGCCAGCGGCGAGCGCAGAAGCAAGGCCACGACCAGTAGAAAAACCACCAGCAGCGATAACAGGAACATCAACCGCGTCTAAAACTTGAGGAAGTAATATTGAAGAGGGAACACCACCAGTATGACCGCCACCTTCCGCACCTTGGATAGTGACCATGTCCGCGCCCAATTTCACTGCGCTAATCGCGTGTTTTACTGCGCCGACGGTCGGAATACACAGTACACCTGCCGCTTTTAGGCGAGCAATAGTCTGTTTATCTGGACCGCGACCGTAGCTGATCGCTTTAAGTTTATACTCAATCGCAAGGTCAACACATTGCGCCGCATTTTCTTGAAACATGTGAAAGTTGAGGCCGAAGTTACGACTGCCCGTCTCAGAGATGACTCGTTTGATTTCATCTTCTAGTTCATCCGCAACTATCGTGGCGCCAGCAAGAAAACCAAAGCCTCCGGCTTTGGTCGTGGCTATGACTAAGTTTGAATCCGACACCCAACCCATTGCTGTTTGCACGATAGGGTATCGACATCCTAGTTTGCGTGTTAATTCTGTCTGTAACATGATTCCTACCTCCCTTTTGCGGACTCGGTCTCTTGTTGCTTATTCGCTTGCGCCATCGCTTTAGCGTCAAAACCAGAAAGTTTATCACCGGAGATCAATTGATTATGAGTATGAGCAAAATGGTGGAAACCAAACGCCATATCCATGGAGGTCCGTTTACCCATGATATCTTCGACGGTATTCACCACTTGTTTAGTCAGTTGCAAACCCAATCTTGGCATGGTCGCTATCTTACCGGCCATTTTAAAGGTTTCTGCTTCCAAGTCGGCTTTAGCTACCACACGGTTCACCATGCCAAGCTCATAGGCACGTTGGGCGGTCATCCTTTCACCCAAGAAAAGAAACTCTTTAGCCATTCGAGGATTCATCTCAAATACGTGAGCGAAATACTCCACACCGGGAATCCCCATTCTCACCACCGGATCTTGAAAGAAGCTATCTTCCGAACAAACAATCAAGTCACACACCCAAGCCAGCATCAATCCACCAGCAACACAAGCGCCATGGACCATAGCGATAGTTGGTTTTGGCATATCTCGCCAGCGACGACACATACCTAAATAGGCTTCTTGCTCTCTCGCATAAAGAAACTCACCACCAGGTTTGTTGGTATGGTCATACCAAAGACTGGCGCGATCGAAGCTTTGGTCAATATCACGACCGGGAGAACCAATATCATGCCCAGCTGAAAAGTGTTTTCCGGCGCCGCATAAGACGATAGCTTTGACTTCATCGTCATCACACGCGAGCTTAAACGCTTTATCAAGCGCGTAAGTCATTTGTCCATTCTGTGCATTGTTGTATTGCGCTCTTGCCATAGTGACAACTGCAATACCCTCTTTGATGTGGTACTCAACCACATCATCAATCAAGATTGGGGCTTCATTCATACAAGGCTCTCCTTAACCGCTTTCGACTCCTCTCGAACCCCTGATGGGTTACCTTTAAGTTGACGAGAGCGAATATTATCTGGGTCAAGTTGAGCAATAATGGCGAGCTGTTCTTCTGTTGGTGCTGGCGTAATCACCACATTGTCAGGAACAAAAATTTCAAAACCTGTATTCGCGACAACTTCATTCACTGTCACCCCTGGGTGCAAACTAACTAAACGCAACTGGTTATTTGGCCCTTGCCAATCCATCACCGCAAGGTTAGTAATGACCAAACGAAGATCAATATCATCAAGAGAGTAACCTTTCGGTAGTCGAGCCGGATTTTTACCAATAGATGCCACCATGTCACATTCGCCGCTAACAAAAACTCGGCTGTTATGGTCTGGTACAAAAAACGAGTTGGCATGGCAAATCGAATTACCTGGGAAGCCTCTTACGCCCAGCATCTGTACTTTTGGACGCTGGTAATCACTGCCCAGTGCGGAAATATTGGATTGACCATACTGATCGATTTGAGTCGGACCAACCATGGCGTGGCGTTTCTTACTCCAAACATTATCGAAAATGCGAGAAAAACCCATCCACGTTTCATTTTTTTGCACGAACTGCTCGCCGCGCTGACCAATGGGATTCGGTTCTGAAAGTAGAAATGCTTCCGAATCCGTCATCATTAAATCTGTGTTGACCGTCTTCATCGCTAGGCTTGCCGCCAAGCGAGGGATAACACCAATGCCGGTCGCTAATACTTCGCCATCGTGACGAAACGCCTCTGCGCCAGCGCAAATCATTAATTCCGCAAGGCTATAATCTTGTGCTGCTTTCATCGAATCGTCCTCTAGTAAACTGGCAGTGATAACTGGCGAATAGCATCCAAGCCACCCACTTTTTCTTGGTAGGCTAGTTCATCGCTGTTTTGGATGTACTTGCTGAAGTAGCCCTCAAAACCACCCTCTCGAGCTGAAGAGGCGTACTCTTTAAAGTGAGCAGTATCAAAGCCATACAAAGGAGCACAAGACGTAGGGTGAGCACCACCAGCCACTTCAATCACGCCAGTCGTTTGGCTACGTTCCCACAGTACATAACGCGATTCTTCTGCATCATAAAATGCCTCTGACTCGACAATTTCTTCACAACTGACGAACGTTTTATCCGCAGCACGCGCAAACCAATCATCCATATAATGATCTGGGCCTTTAATTTGGCACACACCACGACGGTCAGCTCGATCAACATGAAGTAAAGCGACATCCAACTTTAACGCTGGCATCGCAACCCATTCTTTTTCATCGTATGGACTATCAATCACTTTCAGTTCAGAGTTAACCGACAACACATCAGTACCTAAGCCCAGCGCAGTAGGAATATATGGGCAACCCCAAGCTGCCGCTCGCAAGCCAAGCAGCATCATGCCCTCGTCGATTTCCATTACCTCCAATTCACCACTTTGACGTGCTTGGCGGAAAAAAGGTTCGAGAGGAATAAAGTCGAGTGACACAAACGCAAAAACGAGTTTTTTCACTTTTCCTGCCGCACACAACATGCCGACATCAGCACCGCCGTAGGCAACAATCGTGAGATCTTTCACATCAGAGTTTAGAATGGCACGAATCAACGCCATCGGTTTACGACGAGGTCCCCAGCCGCCAATACCAATCGTCATTCCGTCTTCCAGTGAATCTACCATCTGGTCAATGGTCATTTCCTTATTCATTGCCTTTCTCCTGTCCCACTGAAAAATCGTGTCCCCACAAGCTCACACGGGTAAATTCAAATGCGCGATGGTCATCCCAATCGACTTGCAAGCCACCGTGGCCAAACTCAAGATCAAAATCAGATGGGGTTTTCATATAAAAAGAGGTCATTTTGTCATTTAAGTGCTGACCTAATGTCGCCGACAGCGGCACGTCATGAGCGATGCGTCGGTCATTAGCTCGGCCAACTTCAGCCATAGAATCCACTTCGACCATCACATGCACACAGCCCGTCGGGACTGGGAATTCACAAATTGCCAAACTGTGGTGACGTGGGTTTTCACAGTGCATGAAGTAAATGCGCACTGGTGGTGCGTCAGGGGCCGGACGGAAATTGAAAATATCGGAAAGCTGAAAGCCCATCACATCCATCAAGAACTGATAAGTTTCATCAAAATTTGGCGCCGGAAGAACAGTATGCCCAAGGCCCATTTCATCGGTAAGGAAACGCGGTACACCTTGTGGGGAGATAAAGACTTCGCAGCCAGAAAGGAAACCCCAGTAAACTTCATGAGTATTTCCAGCTGGATCATTAAAAATCACTAGCTCTTGAACGCCGCGTTGCTCGCATTGTTCTTTATTACCAAACTCCCACTGAACTTGCTTGTCTGTCAGTTTTGTTACCGCTGCATCAAAAGCACTTTTAGAAGATAGCTCCCAGCCAGAGGCGATATAACGATTTTCAGGGCCTTCAACAATGAGCATTCGATATGGACGGTCATCCATTTTAATGTAGAGACCACCGTTAGGAGCCGTTTGTACCGGCATGCCCAGCACCTGCTCTGCATAGTCTTGCCATTTTTTTAGGTCATTTGTCTGGGCTACAAAATACCCAAGCGCCTTGATATCCATATTCTCGTCCTCTGATTATCACACTACGGCAATTATTAAGAGTTTGTAAATGTCGCTCATCGTCCATTAAGACTAAAGTTCAAACATTGTTTAAAGAGAGGGTGTATCTAGCGACTAAAAATGCCGTATCGCCTTGCAACTATTTGATTAAAATGGGGTGTATGATTCGTAAGTCCACTTTGGAATACGTTATAACTCAGCTCAAAACACCCCTGATATGACCTTTTTTAGGGGGCAACTACACAGTCAACACCACCGTGACTTCAAGTCGAGCCGATATAGTCCACTTGTACGTTGTTCGTTGCACAGCCCCTATGCAATATGGCTTGACGTAATTCTAATAAGCCAAGGGATGACATGAATTTTAGCTACACAGACGAACAAATCATGATTGAGCAAAGTGCTAATGACTTCTTTAGCCAAGTGTGTCCGGTATCCGTAACACGAGAAACGATGGGATCAGAACAGGGCTACGATCGCGAGCTATGGCAGCGAATCTGTGATGACATGTTTTTCCACGGCATCTTGATCCCTGAACAATACGGTGGCTTGGGCCTTGGGTATGTTGAACTGTGTATTGTGCTGGAAAAAATAGGAGCGCAATTAGTTAACTCTCCCTTTCATGCCAGTGCGTGTATGGCAACCACTGCTTTACTGTTGGCGGCAGATGACACACAAAAAACACATTATTTTGAACGTCTTCTTCAAGGAGAAATCGCCACTCTTGCCTATACCAGCGTCAACGTAGGTACTGAGCGAGGATGGGGTTGTGATGCCGTCGAAGTTAGCTTTACAAAGCAAGGTCATCAATATGTACTCAACGGGACCTACCGTTATGTTCCCTACGGCCATCATGCCCAGTGGCTAATTTTAGCAGCGAGAGAACAAGGAATTGAGGGTGAGCAAGGCATTCGTTTGTTTGTCATCGATGCGGATAACGCCAGCATAAGCCCCAAGCATCTCCCAACCATGGACCAAACTCAAAACCTCGCGCACATTCACTTAGAGAACCTAATTCTCGATGCTTCTAATCTGCTGGCAAGCGATCACCATGCGAGCGAAACACTTATGGCTGCGATAGCAGCCGGACAAATTGGCTTGGCTGCAGAGCAACTGGGTGGAACTCAAGCCGTACTTGACCAAACCGTCCAATATACTCAACAACGCACTCAGTTCAATCGAACCATTGCTAGCTTTCAAGCGGTGAAACATCAGGCCGCCGATATGATGTTAAAAGCAGAGGCAAGTCGTTCTGCTGTCTATTATGCAGCCTGCATTGCTGATACTGCCCTACTAACTGCTCAAACCCAACCCGATCAGGCGGATTTACAGCAAGCCGCCAGTATTGCCAAAAGTTATTGTTCCGAGGCCTATTTTTTTAATGCGTCGACTGCGCTTCAATTGCACGGTGGTGTTGGGTTTACATGGGAATTTGATGTGCATTTGTATTTCAAGCGGGCTCAATCTAGTGGCGTCTTACTTGGTAGTAGCGCCTATCATCACCAACAACTCGCCGATCAATTACTCGGTCAATTGGGGCGCAACCATTTACAGAACAATAAGTTAGGGAGCAATAAGTTAGAGAGTCATAAGTTAGAGAGTCATTCCTTAGAGAACCATTCGTTAGAAAACAATGCGTTAGAGAGCAGTACGTTAAAAAATAATACGTTAGCGAGTCAAACGCTAAAGAGTGAAGAACCACAACAAGGAACGACATTATGAAACTGACATTCAGCACTGAGGATGAGCTTTTTCGCAATGAAATCGCCAAGTGGCTTGAGCAAAATCTGACTGGCGAGTTTGAGCCTCTACGTTTTCGTGGTGGCCCGGGGGATGAACACATGTTCACCGAGGAACGTAAAAGCTGGGAACAAAAGCTCGCTCAAGGTGGTTGGACATGTATCGGTTGGTCCCAGCAAGATGGAGGGCGCGACGCAACCATCGAACAACAAGTTATCTTTCATGAAGAGTATGCGCGCGCTGGCGGGCCTGGGCGAGTCGGTCATATTGGCGAGGGTCTCGCTGGGCCAACCATTGCTATGTTTGGCACTGAGGAGCAGAAACAACGTTACCTACCCGGTATTGTTTCAGGTCAAGATCTTTGGTGCCAAGGATATTCCGAGCCAGATGCGGGCTCCGATCTCGCCGCAGTAAAAACCAAAGCAAGCTACGATTCAACAACCAAACATTGGTCGATTAGCGGTCAAAAAGTGTGGACATCTTTAGCAATGGACGCGGATTGGTGCTTCGTTATTGCTCGATGCGAGTCAGGTTCTATCGGCCATAAAGGCTTGGGATTTTTCCTCGTGAGTATGGACCAGACCGAGGTTCAAGTTAGGCCGATTCAACAGCTAACAGGAACAAGCGAGTTCAACGAAGTGTTTTTTGATGATGCCATCGCTGCCGATATTATTGGCGAACCAGGAGATGGTTGGCGCATTGCGATGGCTCTATTAGGGTTTGAGCGAGGCGTGTCGACGCTTGGGCAACAAATGCTATTTCAAAACGAACTCGATGAAGTAATCCAATTAGCCAAAACTAATGGCATGGCAAATAACAGCGATATTCGTCAGCGAATTGCCAAAGCGCACAGTGAACTGACGATCATGCGTTACAACTCTTTGCGCATGTTGTCAGCAACTGATAACGGTCAATTACCTAAAGAAGCGCTCATTTATAAGCTCTATTGGTCTACTTGGCATCGTGATTTGGGTAAGTTAGCTATGGATGTTTTAGGCCCAGAATCTGAAATATTGGCGCAAGGTCCTTATGATTTAACACGCTTACAGTCATTATTCCTATTCACCCGTTCTGACACCATCTATGGCGGCACCAATGAAATCCAACGAAACATCATTGCAGAACGTGGCTTAGGTATGCCGAAAGAGCCTAAATCTCTGAGCGTTTGAGCGTGAAACAAACTATCTTATTTTAAATAAACAACCTCATTTGGCGCGAAGTTAAACCGCGCCAAATTTGTTGGGATAGCGTTAAAATTTTCATTTCCCACCACAAATAATAGTGGTATGTTCTCGAGACAGCATAAGAATCTGTATTTTATGTTATGAACACTATTTTTACTTGTTAATGGAAAGAATCATGGATAATGAAATCCGATTACGCGCCCTTGAGCAAACTGACCTTCGTTTCATTCATCAGCTCAACAACAACCGTTCAATCATGTCATATTGGTTTGAAGAACCCTATGAATCTTATTATGAACTTGAAGAGTTGTTCCGTAAGCACATCCACGACAGCAACGAACGTCGTTTTATCGTAGAGAACGCCGACAAACAATCGATCGGTTTAGTCGAACTTGTTGAAATCAACTCGATTCACCGTAGCGCTGAATTCCAGATTATTATTGCGCCAGATTACCAAGGCTGTGGTTACGCACGTACTTTAATCAACAAAGCATTGAACTATGCGTTTACGATTTTGAACCTGCACAAAGTGTATTTACACGTTGCGGTCAATAACGAAAGAGCGATCCACCTCTATGAGAAGAGTGGCTTTGTTGAAGAGGGTCACTTAGTTAAAGAGATATTCGTGAACGGCGAGTATTGCGATATTAAGCGTATGTATATTCTTCAAGATACTTACCTAGAAAACCGCAATAAGCAGTAGTCGAAATAAGCAGTAGTCGATTTTGTCGTATTCAACGCTCTACGACTCGACCATACCTTTCAATAGTGCCAAACAAATAGTACCTAACATTAGCGCCGAACAATCGTGCCAGTAATGGTGCTGTTGAACAATGTTTTTGAGTAATGTTGTCGAGTAATGTTGTTAAACAATGCTCTTCAAAGATGCCGCTGAATAGTACGGTGCAATGTAGTACGGTGCAATGGTAGAATAAAAAAGGGCTTTCCTTTCTCATTAACCAATGAGTAGGTGAAGCCCTTTGTGTTTCATAACAGACTGTATTAGGTAAGAATCGTGCTAGCGAAAACTCACCTCAAAGCGCCTTTCAAAACGCATCAAATTAAGCGATAGCTTTTTCTTTCTTTGTTTTTGATACATCTTTTAATCCTGGCTTTAAAACCGATTTCGATGCTTCTTGGTCTGCCTTTTTCTTAATGACGCTTGTACCTTCGAAAGTGCTACCCTCAACATATGCAGCGCCGTAGTAAGATGCCGTTAATACCGATCGTAGTTCACTGATAAGTGGGTAACGTGGGTTCGCGCCAGTACATTGGTCATCGAACGCTTCAACGGATAGATCATCCAGTTTTGCAATAAAATCAGCTTCGTTAACACCAGCGGCTTGAATTGATAATGGAATATCAAGCACGACTTTTAGCTCATCTAACCAAGTTAGTAGACGTTCAATCTTCTGAGCAGTGCGGTCACCAGCTTGGCTTAGGCCTAAGTGGTCAGCAACTTCAGCGTAACGACGACGTGCTTGTGGACGGTCGTATTGAGAGAATGCAGTTTGTTTAGTTGGGTTATCATTCGCGTTGTAACGTACAACGTTAGAGATAAGCAGTGCGTTAGCCAAACCGTGTGGTAGGTGGAACTCAG
>NZ_QVMU01000070.1 GCF_003605645.1 Vibrio sinensis
CGAAAGGTTAAACTACCCACTTCTTTTGCAGCCCACTCCCATGGTGTGACGGGCGGTGTGTACAAGGCCCGGGAACGTATTCACCGTGACATTCTGATTCACGATTACTAGCGATTCCGACTTCATGGAGTCGAGTTGCAGACTCCAATCCGGACTACGACGCACTTTTTGGGATTCGCTCACCATCGCTGGTTGGCAGCCCTCTGTATGCGCCATTGTAGCACGTGTGTAGCCCTACTCGTAAGGGCCATGATGACTTGACGTCGTCCCCACCTTCCTCCGGTTTATCACCGGCAGTCTCCCTGGAGTTCCCGACATTACTCGCTGGCAAACAAGGATAAGGGTTGCGCTCGTTGCGGGACTTAACCCAACATTTCACAACACGAGCTGACGACAGCCATGCAGCACCTGTCTYAGAGTTCCCGAAGGCACACCTGCGTCTCCGCTGGCTTCTCTRGATGTCAAGAGTAGGTAAGGTTCTTCGCGTTGCATCGAATTAAACCACATGCTCCACCGCTTGTGCGGGCCCCCGTCAATTCATTTGAGTTTTAATCTTGCGACCGTACTCCCCAGGCGGTCTACTTAACGCGTTAGCTCCGAAAGCCACGGCTCAAGGCCACAACCTCCAAGTAGACATCGTTTACGGCGTGGACTACCAGGGTATCTAATCCTGTTTGCTCCCCACGCTTTCGCATCTGAGTGTCAGTATCTGTCCAGGGGGCCGCCTTCGCCACCGGTATTCCTTCAGATCTCTACGCATTTCACCGCTACACCTGAAATTCTACCCCCCTCTACAGTACTCTAGTCCGCCAGTTTCAAATGCAGTTCCGAGGTTGAGCCCCGGGCTTTCACATCTGACTTAACGAACCACCTGCATGCGCTTTACGCCCAGTAATTCCGATTAACGCTCGCACCCTCCGTATTACCGCGGCTGCTGGCACGGAGTTAGCCGGTGCTTCTTCTGTCGCTAACGTCAAATCCATACGCTATTAACGYATGAACCTTCCTCACGACTGAAAGTGCTTTACAACCCGAAGGCCTTCTTCACACACGCGGCATGGCTGCATCAGGCTTGCGCCCATTGTGCAATATTCCCCACTGCTGCCTCCCGTAGGAGTCTGGACCGTGTCTCAGTTCCAGTGTGGCTGATCATCCTCTCAGACCAGCTAGGGATCGTCGCCTTGGTGAGCCATTACCTCACCAACTAGCTAATCCCACCTGGGCTAATCTTGACGCGAGAGGTCCGAAGATCCCCCTCTTTGGCCCGTAGGCATTATGCGGTATTAGCCATCGTTTCCAATGGTTATCCCCCACATCAAGGCATATTCCCAGGCATTACTCACCCGTCCGCCGCTCGTCATCTTCAAAAGCAAGCTTTTGAAATGTTACCGCTCGACTTGCATGTGTTAGGCCTGCCGCCAGCGTTCAATCTGAGCCATGATCAAACTCTTCAATTTAAGATTTTGTCGGCTCAATGAATACTGACTTCAAAACTGYYCTTACTCGAAAGTAAGAAGTAATTTTAAAGCTATTACCAACAGAACGATAATGAATTGACTGTGCTCGATAACCATTYCTTATAAAGAAARTGTTATCAAATTTGGTCACTCAGTTCATTGAACCCAATTTRTTTCCGAAGAAACAGTCTTTGCCTAAGCAAAAACTTATTGGATTATCATCAACGAGTGCCCACACAGATTGATAGGTTTATATTGTTAAAGAGCTTT
>NZ_QVMU01000072.1 GCF_003605645.1 Vibrio sinensis
CAGCGTAGTATTGCGCTAATGGCTGGTCATTAGCTGAATTCGCAGTAATGGTAATGACATCGTTACTGCCCTCAAAGGTCAGTTCACGCTGATTCGGCTTGCCATCGACTGGCTCACCCCAGTTAAGGAATGACTCGGTGCTCTCATCGCCCTGCATCTCATCTGGGCTCTCTTTTACCCCAAGAATAAATCCGGTCGATTGGTTGTCATTTTGGTAGGTGATCTTGGATGCATCGAATGTGGTCAACACGCCATCAACACTACCGTCCGAGTTAAATTTCGTAAGTTGTTCTGGCGTGATCTCAACGCCATCATAAAGCAATACTCCCGATGTCGGCAGTTGGGTGATCACCACTTCCACTGGCGTATTTGACGCGTCATCTTCTTCATCTGAAATATGGTCGTTCGCTGGCGTGTCACTATTAAAGACAATCGCAGCACCACCATTCGAGGCGAGCTCGACGGTAAAATCTTCCGCTTCTGGTGGGTTATCTTTGCTGTCATCAATCGCGACGGTTTGATGTGCGTTGGTCACATCGAGTGCTTCAAATAGATCTTTTGCATCCGGACCATTGCCGTCCTTAATTGAAACCACGGAAACCGTGAATGCTTGACCGGCTTCGTAAACATCATCTTGCGTGGTTGGTACTGAGAATGTTGCGGTTAACCCATCAAGGCCAATGACCGCTTCCAGTATTTCGGTAATGTCATTGCCATCGGCGTTAATGTACGTGTAGCTTAGCGTCACAATGCTACCCGGCGTGGCAAGAGGTGATTGAGCTCCTGAGTTAGCCGGATCGCTCAACGTAATGGTAAACGGAGCAGTCTCTTCTCCCTCCATCACCGAATCGGGACCAGTTAACTTGACTGCAATCGCATCACGTGGGTTGTTTTGGTTGCTACCATCTTCATCAACAATTTGGCTATTAGCGGTTTTGTTCGCTGGATCCACGGCTATTACTTCAAATTTACCGTTATCAGAAACATTCTCGACAGTAACATTTAAAGCTTCTGAACCCTCATTAAACGGATCATCAACCGCAGCGACTTTAAATTCAAACGAGCCAGAATCACCAATGGTGAAACTGTTCGGTAGTGCACTGGTGTCAGCGCCGCCAGCCGCCGCACCGGACCAATTGAGATCGCCAGACACAAGTGTGCCTGCCGGAGGCGTCACTGAATTACCATCGCTATCAACCAGCGTTAGCGTATAAGTCAGCTCACCACCTTCAGTAGCGCTATCTGTATCCACGCTGATTTTGACATACACAGTGTCATCGGAATTTGGATTATTTTCATCAACAATCGCACTGCTGACCGAGCCATGATCGGGATCGGCAGCCACCGCTTCAAACTGACCGTTATCGGAGACATTGTCGACGGCGACATGCAGT
>NZ_QVMU01000073.1 GCF_003605645.1 Vibrio sinensis
CTGAGGTATCCCCTCAAATATGAGAAAAATAGTAAAATAATTCATAAAGATAAGAACATTCATGATGTTTAGTGATCTCACTTTTATCACCACAATAAAATGAGTAAACACTATGAATGCAGACCAAATAATAACTCACTTCACTRCCTCATTCTCTAGTGGCATGCATAAAACTAGAGCTAATGCGCTTGAAGCCTGTGTTCGGAGTGCTATTTCCGGACAACGACTAACCGTGACCGATTTAGGCCGAGGAATTGAAACCCKWGCATATGAAAAACATGCCATTAAAYGTGCTGACAGGTTGTGCTCAAATYCACATATAACAAGACATGCAATAGTAATATATAAGCATCTTTGTACCTTGTTTGTAGCAAAAAATAGCCGACCAATTATTCATGTTGATTGGTCGGATTTAAACCTTCAAAAGACCCTATTTCTCATTCGAGCGTCACTCTCTTTTGAAGGTCGTTCTCTAACACTTTATGAAGAAGTTCATGAACTTAACACCAAAGAAAAAGCAGTAACGCATTCTCTATTTTTACAAACGCTATCCCTCATTCTCCCTGATAAAACCAAGCCAATTATTGTTACGGATGCGGGTTTTAAAAGGCCTTGGTTTAAAAGTGTCAGAGCTCTAGGGTGGGATTTTGTTGGTCGGATCCGTGGTCGAGTTTGTGTTAGTGAAAATGGAAAAAATGGACAGCTATGTAAAACACTTTTCCCAACGGCAACCTCAMCCCCTAAGCTGTTAAAGGGATGGTACATRGGAAATATATCGGCCTATAAACTCAACCTCGTTCTCTATAAATCTCCTTCTAAAGGGCGAGTCGCAAAAACAGCATCTGGAAAGCGTCAACAATCAAATTACAGCAGGAAAAATGCACGTAGAGCAAGAGACCCATGGTTAATTGCCACTTCACTTCGYACTAGCTCAAAATTAGCAAAGCAAGCCATTGGAATATATAGCAAACGTATGCAAATAGAAGAAGCATTTAGAGACCATAAGTCATGTCAATTCGGTCTGGGGATGAGCATGCATCGAACGAATAGCCGAAGTCGATTGAGCATTATAATCCTAATAGGAACGCTTGCTCACACCTATCTAATCTTACTAGGACTGCTMTCTGAAGTTCTTGATATTCATATGAAATTTCAAGCCAATACAGTTAAAAATAGAAGAGTATTAAGTTACTTCACCCTTGGGAAACGAGTATTAAAAAACAAATATCTAGTTATAACAATGTCATCTTGGCGAAGAACTATAAATACCTTCTGCCAAAAAATACAGTTGGCTCAAGAGCTTAGGATTTAAGTTTGTGGGGATCCCTCAGTGCCTGTCC
>NZ_QVMU01000074.1 GCF_003605645.1 Vibrio sinensis
GCACTGAGAGATCCCCTCATAATTTCCCCAAAACGTAACCATGTGTGAATAGATTTTGAGTAAGCAGGGTTGCAGCCACGAGTGAGTCTTCCCTTGTTATTGTGTAGCCAGAATGCCGCAAAACTTCCATGCCTAAGCGAACTGTTGAGAGTACGTTTCGATTTCTGACTGTGTTAGCCTGGAAGTGCTTGTCCCAACCTTGTTTCTGAGCATGAACGCCCGYAAGCCAACATGTTAGTTGAAGCATCAGGGCGATTAGCAGCATGATATCAAAACGCTCTGAGCTGCTCGTTCGGCTATGGCGTAGGCCTAGTCCGTAGGCAGGACTTTTCAAGTCTCGGAAGGTTTCTTCAATCTGCATTCGCTTCGAATAGATATTAACAAGTTGTTTGGGTGTTCGAATTTCAACAGGTAAGTTAGTTGCTAGAAYCCATGGCTCCTTTGCCGACGCTGAGTAGATTTTAGGTGACGGGTGGTGACAATGAGTCCGTGTCGAGCGCTGATTTTTTCGGCCTTTAGAGCGAGATTTATACAATAGAATTTGGCATGAGATTGGATTGCTTTTAGTCAGCCTCTTATAGCCTAAAGTCTTTGAGTGACTAGATGACATATCATGTAAGTTGCTGATAGGTTTCCAGTTTTCCGCTCCTAGGTCTGCATATTGTACTTTTCCTCTTACTCGACTTAACCAGTACCAACCCAGCTTCTCAACGGATTTATACCATGGCACTTTAAAGCCAGCATCACTGACAATGAGCGGTGTGGTGTTACTCGGTAGAATGCTCGCAAGGTCGGCTAGAAATTGGTCATGAGCTTTCTTTGAACATTGCTCTGAAAGCGGGAACGCTTTCTCATAAAGAGTAACAGAACGACCGTGTAGTGCGACTGAAGCTCGCAATACCATAAGYCGTTTTTGCTCACGRATATCAGACCAGTCAACAAGTACAATGGGCATCGTATTGCCCGAACAGATAAAGCTAGCATGCCAACGGTATACAGCGAGTCGCTCTTTGTGGAGGTGACGATTACCTAACAATCGGTCGATTCGTTTGATGTTATGTTTTGTTCTCGCTTTGGTTGGCAGGTTACGGCCAAGTTCGGTAAGAGTGAGAGTTTTACAGTCAAGTAAGGCGTGGCAAGCCAACGTTAAGCTGTTGAGTCGTTTTAAGTGTAATTCGGGGCAGAATTGGTAAAGAGAGTCGTGTAAAATATCGAGTTCGCACATTTTGTTGTCTGATTATTGATTTTTGGCGAAACCATTTGATCATATGACAAGATGTGTATCTACCTTAACTTAATGATTTTGATAAAAATCATTAGGGGATTCATCAGTGCTT
>NZ_QVMU01000075.1 GCF_003605645.1 Vibrio sinensis
CTGAGGAATCCCCTAATGATTTTGATAAAAATCATAAATTTAAGGTAGATGCACATCTTGTCATGTGATCAAATGGTTCTGAGAAAAATCAATAACCAGACAACAAGATGTGCGAACTCGATATTTTACACGACTCTCTTTACCAATTCTGCCCTGAATTGCACTTAAAACGACTCAACAGTTTAACGCTGGCTTGCCACGCATTACTTGAATGTAAAACGCTCACTCTTACCGAACTTGGTCGTAACCTGCCAACGAAAGCCAGAACAAAACATAACATCAAACGAATCGACAGATTGTTARGTAATCGTCACTTGCACAAAGAGCGACTCGCTGTATACCGTTGGCATGCCAGCTTTATCTGTTCAGGTAATTCGATGCCCATTGTTCTTGTTGACTGGTCTGATATTCGTGAGCAAAAACGGCTTATGGTATTGCGGGCTTCGGTGGCACTACATGGTCGTTCTATTACTCTTTATGAGAAAGCCTTTCCGCTTTCAGAGCAATGTTCAAAGAAGGCTCATGACCAATTTCTAGCCGACCTTGCAAGCATTCTACCGAGTAACACTACACCGCTCATTGTCAGTGATGCTGGCTTTAAAGTGCCATGGTATAAATCCGTTGAAAAGCTAGGTTGGTACTGGTTAAGTCGAGTCAGAGGGAAAGTGCAATATGCAGATTTAGGTGCGGAAAACTGGCAACCTATCAGCAACTTACATAGCATATCCTCAAGTCGCTCAAAGACTTTAGGCTATAAGAGGTTGACTAAGAGCAACCCAATTTCATGTCAAATTGCACTGTATAAATCACGTCCTAAAGGCCGAAAAAATCAGCGTTCGACACGGACTAATTGTCATCATCCGTCACCTAAAATCTACTCCGCTTCGACAAAAGAACCATGGGTTTTAGCGACTAACTTGCCCGTTGAAATCCGAACACCAAAGCAACTTGTTAGGCTCTACTCGAAGCGTATGCAAATTGAAGAAACCTTCCGAGACTTGAAAAGCCCAGCCTACGGTTTAGGCCTCCGTCATAGCCGAACTAGCAGCTCAGAGCGCTTTGATATCATGCTGCTAATCGCCCTAATGCTTCAACTGACATTTTGGCTTGCTGGAGTTCATGGTCAGAAACAAGGTTGGGATAAGCACTTCCAAGCTAACACTGTCAAAAATCGAAATGTACTCTCAACAGTGCGCTTAGGGATGGAAGTTTTGCGGCATTCTGGCTACACAATAACGAGGGAAGACTTGCTCGCGGCTGCAACCCTGCTTGCTCAAAATCTATTCAAACATGGTTGTGCTTTGGGGAAATTATGAGGGGATCCCTCAG
>NZ_QVMU01000076.1 GCF_003605645.1 Vibrio sinensis
TTGATATCATGCTGCTAATCGCCCTGATGCTTCAACTAACATGTTGGCTTACGGGCGTTCATGCTCAGAAACAAGGTTGGGACAAGCACTTCCAGGCTAACACAGTCAGAAATCGAAACGTACTCTCAACAGTTCGCTTAGGCATGGAAGTTTTGCGGCATTCTGGCTACACAATAACAAGGGAAGACTTACTCGTGGCTGCAACCCTACTAGCTCAAAATTTATTCACACATGGTTACGCTTTGGGGAAATTATGAGGGGATCTCTCAGGGCTAAGCCCTTAACAGCATTATCAATCTGTCTTGTATAAGGCTGTAACTGATGATACACCGTCAGTTCTTTTTTTAGCTCTGTCACCATAACGCTTTTTGCACCGGCTCGAAGCTGGCTTAAGGAGAGCCCATCTTTGTCATCGATAATAGTATTTAGAAATCCGTGTAGTTCAGATGAAACATGAATACGAAGCTTATTATTTAACGCCTTCTTGACCTGTTGGATAACACGACTGATAAGCTTTTGTAAGACAGTATATTTAGGGATGGCAATTCTATGCGTTGCTAGATATTCAGCGGCTGCATCGAATAGATAACGAGGCTCAAGCCAAGCTTTGCCGACCATAACAAGATGTTCGTACAGCGGCGCAAAGTGCAGACTTTCGTCCCATTTCTGATAGTTTAATAACCTCAGTATTCTTTGATATATACGGTCACGCTGCATCTTATTAATGCTGAAAGGCCTGATCCCTTTGCCTCCTTGAACTTGCGTTGAAATAAACTGCATATCGTCAAAGATGAGGTTAAAGCTAGGTGAAAGAATCACAGGCTTAGACTTAAAATACCCTAATAACGCAATGAAATAGCATCGGTGGTTCCTTAGGCGAATACTTTTCAACTCTGTTAACTCGATCTCGTTTGGCGTAAAATACAATCGTTGTTGTTCAAGTGATAATAGCGGCGGAGAATATAGATCAAGCTGCTCAGCTTTGGTAAGAATTGATAGTTCGTTTTTAATTAAATTAAGTTTAAGGGGTTGTTAACCTCATAATTTGCCATACTTTGGAGAAGTAACCCACCTTTGTATGCCTTTAAATATGGTGAGTATGGCGATTTATGTTACTTTAGAGGGGAAAATCCCTAGAACCCCTATCTGGAACGGCAAGGCCTGCTGGAACGGGATGTCGAAAACAGCTATCTGGCCTCGGATGCGGTGGATGACGACCCGATGACACCCCTGCTGGGGCACTCGATCACTTACCGTATCGCTGTCGGTTCACAGGCGGGGCGAAAGGTG
>NZ_QVMU01000077.1 GCF_003605645.1 Vibrio sinensis
AATGTCTTATCCAGCAGAACCGTTCCGCATTAAAGCAGTTGAAACAGTATCGATGATTGGCCGTGAAGAGCGTGCTGAGAAGATGAAAGAAGCGGGTTACAACACATTCTTGTTGAACAGTGAAGACGTTTACATTGACCTATTGACTGACTCTGGCACAACAGCAATGAGTGACAAGCAGTGGGCTGGTATGATGGTTGGTGACGAAGCGTATGCGGGCAGCAAAAACTTCTACCACCTAGAAGCGACGGTACGTGAACTATTTGGTTTCAAACACGTTATCCCGACTCACCAAGGTCGTGGCGCAGAGAACTTGCTTTCTCAACTTGCTATCAAAGAAGGCCAATACGTTCTAGGTAACATGTACTTCACAACGACTCGTTTCCACCAAGAAGTGAACGGTGCTACTTTCCTAGATATCATYCGTGATGAAGCGCACGATGCAACTATCGACGTACCATTTAAAGGCGATATCGATCTAAATAAACTGACTGCAATCATTGAAGAGAAAGGCGCTGAGAACATCGCTTACATCTGTTTAGCAGTAACAGTTAACCTTGCAGGTGGTCAGCCAGTATCAATGGCTAACATGCGCGCAGTACGTGAAATYACAARCAAGCACGGCATCAAAGTATTCTTCGACGCAACGCGTTGTGTAGAAAACGCRTTCTACATCAAAGAGCAAGAAGAAGGTTACGCAGACAAGACAATCCAAGAAATCGTTCTAGAGACATTCAGYTACTCAGATGGCTGTACAATGAGTGGTAAGAAAGACTGTCTAGTAAACATYGGCGGCTTCCTATGTATGAACGACGATGAGATGTTCGACGAAGCGAAAGAGCTAGTAGTAGTATATGAAGGTATGCCTTCATACGGCGGTCTTGCTGGTCGTGATATGGAAGCAATGGCAATCGGCCTACGYGAAGCAATGCAATACGAGTACATTGAGCACCGTGTTAAGCAAGTTCGTTACCTAGGTGATAAACTAAAAGCTGCTGGCGTTCCAATCGTAGAGCCAACAGGCGGCCACGCTGTATTCCTAGATGCACGTCGTTTCTGTGACCACCTAACTCAAGATCAACTACCAGCACAAAGTCTAGCTGCTAGCATCTACGTAGAAGCAGGTGTACGTACAATGGAACGTGGTATCGTATCTGCTGGACGTAACAAAGTGACCGGTGATCACCACCGTCCAATGCTAGAAACAGTACGTCTAACTATTCCACGTCGTGTATACACTTACGCACACATGGACGTTGTAGCAGAAGGCATCAT
>NZ_QVMU01000009.1 GCF_003605645.1 Vibrio sinensis
GGCAGTGAAGTGAGTTATTATTTGGTCTGCATTCATAGTGTTTACTCATTTTATTGTGGTGATAAAAGTGAGATCACTAAACATCATGAATGTTCTTATCTTTATGAATTATTTTACTATTTTTCTCATATTTGAGGGGATACCTCAGTGCCTGTCCTTTTAAAAAAATTTTTAAATATCCTCTTTTAAATATTCTTTAAAATATTACTTGAAGATTGGTGTGTGTCCTTGTAAAAAATTAAAACAAAAATGCCCCAGTATAAACTTGGGGCATTAATATTTTATTTAATTAAGCAAGACCGCTATGGTTGACGAGATATAAACGCCTCTAGTTCCGCTTTTGTCGGCGCTCCATTTGCGCCCTCGGTAGAAACAACCATCGCAGCAACCAAATTGCCCAATTGTGCCGACTCAGCCAAAGACCATCCAGATGAAAGCCCAGCTAATACCCCACCACAGTGGCTATCGCCGGCAGCAATGGTATCGACAACCTCCACTTTGCAAGCGGGTATACTTACTGCCTCACATTGCGGTTCAATCACCCATGCTCCTTGCTTATCTAAGCGATAAATCAAGCTAACGCCCTGCTCATCAGCAAATTGTTGTGCGTCAGAAACCGATGCATCATCATTATCGACAAGCATCTTAAACTCATCTCTGTTGATGGTGAGAATCGGTTTTCTCGCCAATAACTGGGTAATGAAAGCCTTATCGATATCAGCGAATCTTGGCCCGAAATCCACGAAAATACGTATTGATTCGTCTAAATCAAGCAACCACTTTTTTAATGGCTCACTCTCTTTATCAACCAATTCATAACCTGACACATATACCAATGAGTTATTGCTCACGCCCAGTTGGTTTAGCTGCTGCTCACACCAATACTGTTCACAACCCTCAACCGTGATGAATGTACGTTCCTTGTCAGGTTCAACAATGGCTAAGCACCAACCATTGTCTACATGATCATTATGAAGAAGAGGGACAAGACCCTCTTGCAACATGGCCTTTTTCGTCATGTCTCCCCAAGAACCATTACCCACAGGGATACCATTCACGATCTCAATCCCTAAGCGAGCAAGGCTTCGTGCCACATTAAATGCGCAACCACCGATTTGTTTAGACTGCTCGCGAGCGACTTCGTCTCCACCACTGATTGGCAGTTGCTTCATTGTTAAAATGATATCGCCAAAAGCCGCACCCATAACTACGACCGGTAAGGTCTGATTGAGATTATTTAGATTCACAATGTGCCCTCGGTTTACTTAGACAGAATACGGTGTGCAATCAAGCTAACAAAGAATGATACAAACAGACCTAGGCTTGAACTAGCGAAAATACCAACCGCGAAAGGACCATCAATAAAGCCAGTATTAGTAACCAGTAAGCCAGAGATAGCACCGGCTAACCAACAACCCAACGTCACTTTATTCACGCCAGTTTCACCATAAAGCTCTTCAAAACGATAACCGCAATGCGCACGATGCACATAATAATCGTTAATAAAGATCGCAGCCCATGCAGCAAGGAATACTCCACAGAAAACCAAGAATGAGATAAATGGACCTAAGAAATCACCTGAAACAAATAGTACATAGATAGCAACGCCTAATACTAGAACCGCATCAATCGCAATAGCAGTGCGTTGCTTTAATTTCACGCCAATCGTCAATAGGTTTAAGCTCGCTGAATAAAGACTGATCACAGCGATGGTAACAATGCCCGCAACAGCCGCTAACAAGTAAGGGACAGCCATCCATGACGGCAATAAAGTACCAATTGCAGCAATTGGGTTTTCATGAGAAGCAAGATCAGGGATCTGTGCTGTCAGTAAGATACCCGCAATAATTAGCAGTAACAAAGGTAGTGCCGCACCACCAACTACCGCTGCAAAAATGCCACTATTGCTTGATTGTCGAGACTGATCTCGACTGTAGTCCGCACCTGCAATAGCCCAACTAATACCAGTGCCCGCAGCAATAATAGAAACAGCAGGTAAAAACCCAGTTAACCAATCACCTTGCGGTAGTGCCATAATCGCCACCCAATCTGCTGTGCTCAGTAAGTAACCCACAACAATTAGTGTCATCACACCAAAAGAACGGGTAATCCACTCTTGCATCTTGAGTACGGTATTTTGTCCCAACATACTGACAAACACGGTCAGGCCACCAAACAAAAGTAACGACAATGCAGTAAGATAGACCGACTCTTCAACGCCCATCGCCACAAACAGAGCAGACAATGTCAGCGTGCCGGTGATAATATTAACGGCTTCCCAACCCATTAAGTTCATCCAACAAAATGACGTTGGAGCAATATTACCTTTCTTACCAAAACCCGCTCGAGAGAGAGTCAGTGTGGTTGTGCTACCAATTTTACCCGCAATACTGGTGATACCAACTAAAGAAAATGATGCAACACCGACAATAGCCGCTAATACAGATTGGAAAAATGATAAGCCAAATGACACTATAATTGCGCCATAGACCACCCCCAAAATACCGATATTTGCCGCGCACCAAACAAAAAATAGCTCTGTTGGTGATTTGGTTTTTTGATCTTCAGGAACAATATCAATACCAAGAACATTGACGGAAGACGACTCTTTTTGAGCGCCCACGTTTTTACTTGACGCACTTGCGTTATCAAAACTCATTCTACTCACCTTTTCCATTAGGTCTGTATTCATTCAGTTTTTCAGCGTAATGGCTGAAAGAGGTATTGTTTGCTTGTTCAATCAATTCGATGCTTTCTGCAGGGAACACATCAATGCCATGTATTGCGCCACAAATCGCTGTCGCCATTGCACCAATAGTGTCAGTGTCTCCCCCCAAATTGGCAGCTAACTCCGCACACACCATTGGATCTGTATTGGCGGCATCGACAAGGGCAATCGCGGCGGGAATGGATTCAATAATGTCCATTCCTGCGCCCACCTGTTCGTAAACCACTTTCACGACTTCTTGCTTATAAGCATGTGATGCAATCTCAGCATCAGTGGCAATTGCGTGTTGTTTTTTAATCGCAGCAATCAAATCCATCGCATAAATGATTCGATAGCCTAATAGTGGACTGAAAGTGGACTGGTATTTTTGTTGCGCTACATTGGCAATTTCACACAGCTCGTCTTTGATTTCATGCCAAGCAGCACCATCAATAGCGCGACTGATACACCAAGCAACAGCCGTTGCTCCGGCGATAGCAATATCTGATTTATGCGTAGCAATGCACGATAAACGTACGTCAGCAATAAACTGCTCTAAATCATCACAACGTAATAAACACCCTATCGGGGACACACGCATAGCAGAGCCATTGGTCACCCCATTTGATTCAATCAGCTCAACATCAATACCTTGCGCAATATCATTGAGAGTTTTCTTCGAAGTTGGACCCAAAATGTTCTTGTTGAACGCGTCCACATCGTTAGCCCATTTAATGATGTGCTTTGCTACAATATTCGGGTCGATTTCGCCATCGGCTTCAATAATAGCTTCAATCAATGCAATAGCTTGACTGGTATCATCAGTGTACTGACCTTTTTCAAATTCATTGGCCGCGATATTCTCTTCTGGGCCCGCAAGAAATTCATCAATCCAGCCAAAATAGCTCTCTACTCGGCTTTTTGGCCACAATTCAGATGGCATACCAAGTGCGTCACCATAAGCCTGTCCGAGCAAACAGCCCTGAATTCGCTTAAGTGTTGTATTGTTATTCGTTGTAGAGGTCAGTGTCATTTTGTATCACCATCGGAATCTATTTTCTGAGCCAAGAATAAGTCCAGTTAGAGTCCAATAAAAGTCCTTTGATAGTCCAGTGTGACAGTTCCCACATTATTTGTTATTCTGTGCGTCAGTCCTGATAATTTGATTTTTTGAAAAATGACGAGCCAAAACATAGTCACTGCGATTAAAAATAATCTCAGCGAAAACTCGCTAGCACCAAAATATATTCAATTAAAAGAAAGCCTTGAGTTCATCATCAAAAAGCGAATTATTGCAAATGGTGCTGTCTTACCCTCAGAAAGAAAATTGGCAGAAGAATTGAGTGTATCAAGAGTGACCATCGTCAAAGTTCTTGAAGAACTAAGACTGTCAGGTTTGATCATAAAAAAACAAGGCAAAGGGACAACGGTGAACTTCCCACTGGACTACAACTTGTCTGGTGGCGGATTTTCTTCGCAATTACACAACCAAGGCCAATTGTCTAACCGCTGGATCGCACGAGAACTGATTGATGGTAAGCAAACTATTCGACAAGAACTCAATATCACTGAAGCGAGTAAGGTGGCGAAAGTGAAGCGAGTACGTTTGGCCGACAATATCCCCGTCTCTATCGAGACGATGTATATCCCTCAAGTTTATTTGCCAAGGCCAGAATTATTGGAATGGTCGCTATACCAGTTTTGGAATGAACAAGGCATCAAACCTTGTACTCAAGAGTATGAAATTAACGCCCATCAACTGACTCAAGAAGAAGCAGACATGCTAGAAACTAAAGTCAGTGAACCGGCCTTAAAAATAATCCTCAAAAGCCTAGATCAACAAGGTCATGTTCTAGAATATGGATCGGCTATTTGCCGCAGTAGCAGTTATAACTTTCGCTTCAAAGTTCAATTAGTGGATTAAGATAAGTGGCTGTTAAGTGATTCCAACCACACTGCCTGTAACCAGAAATCATTTTAGTTAATTGGTGGCACACATTCTGAATATATGGCGTGTGTCCCTTTAAACTATGCTTCCCTCTAAAACTATGCTTTGAAACTTAAGAAGTCTTTATGACCTGTTAAAGACAATAATCAGTGAAAGGACAGACACTTTAAATACCGTTTAGCAAATTTTCGACGCCTTGGAACTAAACCTATACTTAAGATATACCTCTCTATTTATACTCACGTTTGGCCATAAACGAGGTCAGTTTTTTCCAGCCTCGTTTTCCAGTGCAAAAACAAAAAATGGGGTTACTTAACCCATCGATTTAATTTCCAATTCAAGATTATCTAAATAGTACATAACCAAATCTGCCGCAGCTTCCATTTTATTTATGCATTCAATGCCTTTTTGAGGTTCATTGTTGGCAAAGTACGCCAAAGCTTTTTTGCCAAAAAGGTGGACTTCTTCATGTGGCTTTTCTAATTGCTTATACGACTTACATTCATGAAAAACGAGTTTTCCTCGACCTTCATAATACCAACAACCTAACCGGCATTGCTTATGATTCGTTAAGTTAACGCTATCAAAACAGCCGTTATCGACAGCCTGGTAGATGCTCATTTTCCATACAACATGATCTAACTGCACTAAACGCAAGAAAATCGAGCTATAACTGATCTTTACCAACGAAAACAAATCTTCTGCTTTAATGATCAACGAACGAACTATATCCATGAGTTCTACGATATTTGCATGTAGTTTCTGACACTCGTTATCCATAACGTTAAAACTGTTTGAGGTCATTTCCGAATTAGTCTTTATCGTATCAACCACTGATTTAATTTGCTTAGCAGAATTAGAAGCATTCCCAGCAAGAGTCCTGATTTCACCAGCAACAATAGTAAACCCTTTACCATGTTCTCCAGCGCGTGCCGCTTCGATAGTTGCGTTTAATGCCAATAAGTTAGTTTGTTCAGAAATTTTTGTAATATTGACAACAAGTTTATCTATTAATTGAGAACTCATATTCAAATTATCAATAGAAATATTATTATCAACTAAATGTTCCATTAAAGACTGGATTGAAATACGAAAATTATCTAAAACTTCTAACCCAGAACGATGCTCATTAACGTGACTCTCTAAACAATCTTTCAAGCCATTTGCAGCATGTGCGATATTATCTCTAATGCCATTCAAAGCGCCCATTGTTCGGAGCAAATTACCCACAATAGAGGTTTGAAGACAATTCAGATCGTTTGATTTGTCTAGCACAACATTACCTTGTTCAATTTCGCCTTTTAAACTTAGGATTAACTCATCTTTCTCGTTCACCAGTTCAATAAGTTCAGAAATTCTAGATTTTGATTCGTTTTTACTTAAATATGAAAACATCACTCTACAACCTTAAATACATCCACTAACAGATCAACCAAGCCTTTTAAATCAATATTTAACTGACAATATCAACTTTTCTTATACTTCTTAATAATTCTGAAAATTCCTTACCAGGTAATGGTGGGCTAAACAAATATCCTTGAGCCATCTTACAATTCATACTCTTTAAAAGACCACATTGTTCTCTAGTTTCGACACCCTCAGCAATAACGTCACACCCCAAAGATATTCCCATTGTTATCATCCCCTTAAGCAGTTCTATATTATTTGAGCAAACGAATGTCCTATCTATTTTCAAGCTCGCAAATTCTATATCGCGTAAATAAGAAAAAGAAGAGTAACCGGTGCCAAAATCATCAACTGAGAATTTGATGCCAAATTCTCTCAAGTTATTTAAATTATCCATCACTTGTTTTGTTTCCATATAAATGGATTCAGTAAACTCAAAATGAATATTTTTAAATTTGTAATCTAGGGCATCAATAATTGATTTCACATCGTTCACAAATTCAACATGCATTAGTTGTTTTATTGATATGTTAATGTGAACACTAAAACTATCTGCATTAACAATGCTATCGCAATTTAATTTAAACCACATTAGTGACTTTTTTAATATAGATAAGCCAATTTCGTCAATGAGTCCCACATCTTCTGCCAGTGGTATAAAATCTAAAGGTCCAATAACTCCATTATCGGGATCGACCCACCTAGCCAAAGCCTCAACCCCAACGATCACCCCACTATCCAAATCGACTATTGGTTGAAAGTATGGAACAAACTGATCATCTATCACGGCATTTTTTAGCCGATTATATTCTTTAATTTCCAATTCGCTATTTTGACGAATAGAACTATCAAAATGGATATGCCTCACCATATTCCGTTTTGCTTCATACAATGCTAACTTAGCATCATCAAGCAAAGTATTCACATCAATACGATCTTCTAATCTCGATGATGACCCAAACCAAAAATCCACATAAATTGTATTTGAAAATGAATCGAATGGTATATTACTTATGGTTCTTATTTTACTAACAAAGTGTTCTATACGTAAGTCAGCACTTATCCCAATAGCATACTTTCCAGATGATATACATATTAATATAGCATCATCCCCAACGACATTTTTTAAAACTGAAGTTAGACTTTTTATAAACAACTCATATTCTTCATATTTTAAACGTTCTGCAACACCATTAATAGATTCTACTTCAAATAATATACACGAAGTTAAATTTATTTGACCAATATTATTATTTACCCATTTTTTGTTTGGCAAAAGTGTTATACTATCAATGTAATCTTTACGATTATCAAATTCTATCTTTTCTTTAACTCTATAAATTAAATTATTTATTGATATTATTAGCCTAGATATAGGGATAAACCTTTTCTCTAACTTAATATTCCCATCCTGGGATAGATCTATAGATACAATTTTTGATTCAAGACGGATAATAGCTGAACATAAACAATGGCATAATAAAAATAGGAAAACATAAAGTGCCATCAAAAATAACACTATCACTGTTAAGAAAGTATTATCACTTTGAGAATGAAAGAAATCAAAACCAAAACAATAAAATAATACAACGCTAATTACAGCTAAAAATAATAAGGTAATATTAAATGCCATTCTAACCATATTGCTCACTATTTATATGCTCCTTACATTTGGAAAATGCTTGTTCATAGATTTTTTCATATTCGATAATCTCTAACTCATCTGTATCCAATGTATGTCTAATAAATCGGTCACTAAACTCAATTAACCTAATGACATCTGGGGCAGATTTCCTTTCAGGCCAACACCTTGAAAGCAACTTAATAATGTTTACATTAACACTTTTAATATAAGGGCATTTTTCTTTGATTTTGAGATATATTTTCAATAACTCTTTTGCATCAGAAATGCTAGTTTTAATATGTCTATGTTCATTTCTCAAAAAAGATAATTTTTTTTCATTCAACTTGACTAATTCTGATTCCATAACAATTTTACTGCTAAGAATGATAGCGCTAGATTGGTTCCGGTCTAATAATAGGTTTAGTCGTTTAATAACATGGCAGAATTCAGATTCATAACATAATTCGTTAAGAAGCCATGCTAAGTGATACACACCATAAAAATGGCTCAAACTATTTTCATTATAGACCTTATTAATAATACTCATTGCTAATTTATAGTTACTTGTTTCAAGAGCTATATGAGCTAAGAGAAGTTCAATTTCATCATGTATATCCTTATCATAATGAGTTCTAACCTGAGCTAGTATTGCTTTAGCTTCATTAATAAGGACACCCTTATTCTCATTATTTTTACAAGCATAAAGGAGAACTCTAATATGATTTAACTTAGAATAAACACCATCTCTGTATGTATCTCTGTTTATTTTTATATATAGATCGTATCTATCTAGTGCAGTGGCAAATTCACTTTTTGACAAACATAGATTAACAATGACAAGTTCCCGCTCTGAATTTCCAGGAACAAGTTTACTAGCGATTTCTAATTCAGCGATAGCTCTTGGAATATCATCATTCAATAAACGTATATTCGCCGCCCCCATCCTGACGCTAACATCTTCTGGTGTTATTTTTAGCATGTCGTCGATAAGAACCGTTGCTTCTTCCAGATTGCCAGATTTTCCCATCTCATTGGCAAGGCCGATTTTAGCCCAATTGAACTGTTTTTTATTTAAAATATTCTCATATACATCTCTAGCATTTTGATGAAGTTCTATTAAACTAAGAAATGATGCTCGAAACTTCTCAATTAAAAAATAATATTCAGGGTAAAGAGGCAAGAGTTCATTACATAGCGTAATTCCATCATCATAATTTTTTTGCTTTTCATATGCATATAAGTTGTGTAATATTTTTTTTCGTCTAATAGCTGAGGATATTCTACTTTTTAATGTTATTATATTAAATGGTTTTAAAAGATATTCATCCGGCTTCAACTCTATTATTGCCCTTATGGCAAATGCTGAATTTTCAGCCGTGATCATTATAAATACCGTGTCATTTTCAATAGCATTAATATGTACAAGCTCTTCAAAAAGCTGCTTTCCATTAATTCCTTTGCCAAAATTGTAATCACTAATATATACGTCAAATTTTATCTTAGCTGAATAATAAACAACCTCTTTCGCTGTTTTAGCGATATATAAATTTCTATCTACTATCCCTAGTTTAATCAACATAGATTTCAACGAGCTGATGACTATCGGTGAATCATCTGCAATAACGACAACTAGATCAGAAAATCTAAATTTATCAGGAACCAAAACCTACGCCTCCACTACTCTCCCCAATGATTGGGCTGCCTTTCCTTTTCACGATCTTTACTAAAAAACAACATAATAGACATGCTTAATGACTAATTAATCAGTATGTAATGCGCTTTTTCCGTAGCACATCTAAACTATCACATTAGTGCATTAGCGAAATCTATTATGTTGAGTAATTTTTTTTATCGTACGATAAAGCAAATCGATCGATCAGTATTATCGATCGTGTCGATCGACAGGAGTGATCAAAACATCATGGAGACAGAATTAAATTCTTTTATAATCAATAAGTTGACTAAAATGTCAGTTAATACGTTAGGCTAACCACGTTAATTACGCATAAATTATCGATCCATCCAGATCAATAAAACATCAATTTGAAAATCAATGTATATCAGCTTCATGATAGAAAAATACGACATGCATAAGTTTGAACTAGTGAAAACCTTGAGATGAAAAATCATGTACTTGTAGATAGAAACTTGAATTTAGAATGAGCTCATTCTGATCAATATCCCAAACCACTAAATTGGAGCTTAAATATTTCTCTCTTGATTAAGCGATAAAGATCATGAAAGACTAATTTGTGATATCAATCACCAATTAAAAAGTATCGATAACGTTCTGGAGAAAGTAGTACCGTCATTATTAAGGAATGAATAACCCACTTTTAAACCAACATAAGGTGTAAAAACCGTCATATTCGATGCATCACAGGCGATACTGAAATTACCACTGTGCGTTCTTTCATCTCGAATTCCGTTATCTTGGCACTACAAGTCATCAATCCTTTCAACTCTTACATTGGTTAATGTTTAAACGCTATGTAAGAACCTCAGGTAAGCACTATTGCACCAAGTAAAGTAAAAAGATGTTTCTGAACTCACATTATTATTCACTCTATTTTTCAACCAAGCTGTTCGGTTGAATGATTTGACCATGGCCTAATGCCGGGTACCAGTTAGAAATTAAACGAAACTTGACCGCGGTAGAGACGCTGTCGCCGGGAATACATTTATCAAACTTTGGGAAACCAAGTTCTATCAGGAACTTGCACGCACGAGGGGCATTACGTTCGAAATTATTGAGCTGAACGGACGTTTCCCAAATGTACATGGTGTGCCACCAGCGACAATCGAGCGTATGGCTAGCCAGTTCGAACCTTTCCATGCAGAAACGACGCTTGAGGGTTGATAGCTATGAAAAACACAATCAAAATTAAGGGGCTAGAAACAGCTCTTGAGCAGGCTCAAATCAGAGCATCAGCACGCAGGCTTACAGAAAATAAAGTCTACGATAATCTAAACAACGTTCAAGCTAGATGAAATCTTATATAATAAAGATCAAGTGGGCATAAAGGTTTGTATTACAGTCGAAACTAAAGTCGCAGCCAGTTATCAGCGTATACCTCAATCAACTTTGTTAGAACTGTTGTCCTACAAGCTTCTACCTAATTAGAAAAATCATCTTGAAGCCTTAAATGTTTATGTAACTATCCCGTCGAATTTCAAGAATACACAATGTACCGTCGGCTTCGGTACACCAAACCTAATTAGTTCCGAACACGTTTTTTGAACAAAACTCACACAACAGCCTTTTGTAGGAATAATCCGACTTGAACTTCGTTTTTTATTCTCCAAAATCAGTCGCTTATTCAACATTTAAATACACCACACAATAGCATGTTTATTAACTGCAACTTATCGGCTGTTTAATGCATGACTAAAAACCTAAACAAAATTAATAACAAAGGATATTCCATGAAAAAAACATTAGGAGCAACATTGCTTCTTGTTGCTGGGTTTAGTTTAAGCCCCGTTGCTGCAGCTGTTGCTGAAAATGTAAATATTGAGACTTCAGCAAATGAAAGTCAGTGGTGGAGCACGTATAGCGTTGAAATTCAAAATACTTCAAATCAAGATATTGATATGAAAGAATCTACGGTAGAGTTTCTACTGCCTAATGCAATCAACGATGTTAATTTTGTATCTTCAACGCTCTCATATCCGAGCTGGACGATTGAACATGAATTCACATCTGAAGGTGTTTATCACACGATCACTTATAAATTTGATGACGGTGTATGGGTTAAAAACACACTTCCTCGTGATGGATCATTCAGTTTATCCTTTGGACTAAATAGCCAACTTCCAGATTTCCAATCGTTTGAAAACTCAATTAAATTCAATGGCTCAGGTGGTGGACAACCGCCAACACCAGAGCCAGAGTTAGACTTATCAATTCTTTCTCCTATTGATGGACAAAAATTGGTATCTAATGAAGCAACCGATATTACGATTTCTATTGCTGGTGAAAGCGCCTCTAAAATCGAATTTTGGGTCGATGGCAGTAAAATTGCCGAGCAAAGTGTCGAGCAAGATAAAACAGATTACTCGCAATCTTGGACACCAAGTGAACTCGGTTTTGCAACCATCAACGTACTTGTGTTTGATGAGAAAAACCAACAACTCAAACAGCAATCTGTCACGGTTGAAGTGGAATCTGATCACGATTTCTCAGCACCAGAAATTCGTTTCATTACACCAGAAAATGGCGCTACTTTTAATAAAACAGAAACCGTATCTATCTCTGTTGATGCGTTCGATATTGACGATGACCTAACCTCTGTTGTTATCGAAGCTAACAACGCTCAAATTTGTGAATTTGATGCTAAGCAATCTGAGCCATTTGCTTGTGATTGGCAACCATCACAAGCCGGTTCAGTGACACTGAGCGCAATCGCTACCGATGAGCAGAACCTAACAAACACGACAAGTGTACAAATTATCGTTACCGAATCGAGCAACAGCTGTGGCGATGTCGCACCATATCAAGATGGAATCAGCTACCAAGTTGGCGATCGCGTTTCGAATGTTGGTGAAGTCTTCTCGTGTACGGTATTTGGCTGGTGTGGTAACCCAGTATGGGCTCCAGGAACTGGACATCCTAGCTACCCTGATGCTTGGAAAGATGCGTGGCAATCAGAAGGGCAATGTGATCCAAACGCGGTACCTGACATTGGTTTAGAAACGCCTGCTAACGGTGAGCGTCTATCTCCGAATAAACCTTTTGACGTAATCATCAATGCGGTTGACGAAGACGGCGAAATCGTAAATGTAGAAGCCTTGCTTAACGGTAAGGTTGTCGCAACAGCTACGCAACCAACATCAAGCAATCAATACAAACTGACGGTTCCAGGTCAGGCAGAAGGTGCTTATGAATTAGTAACAGCAGCTTATGACGACAAAGGTGCATCAGCGGCAACGGCACCAATTACATTAGCGATTACCGACCAAGATCTTGTCGTTGGATTGACCTCTCCTGTTGATGGTTCAAAATTCACGCAGGGACGTAGCATTAAACTTGCTGCTGACGCAGAAAGCTTCGTTGGCTCTATTCAGTCTGTGACGTTCAAAGTAAATGAAACGGAGCTAGTCACACTGAATAAAGCACCATACGAATATGAGTGGGTTGGTGCACAAGAAGGTACCCACACCATTGAGGCTATTGCCATCAATACTGAAGGTGACACGCTAGCAAGCCCAGTGTCGACAATTGAAGTACAGGAAGCGAAACCAGAAACAGGTTTACGTGATAATCCAGACCGTTCAATTACTTATTTGACCTCGTGGGGACTGACAAACATTGAAGAACTTC
The DNA here is from genome assembly GCF_003605645.1 of Vibrio sinensis. Classification (GTDB taxonomy): domain Bacteria; phylum Pseudomonadota; class Gammaproteobacteria; order Enterobacterales; family Vibrionaceae; genus Vibrio; species Vibrio sinensis. Next base: position 13,010 of record NZ_QVMU01000009.1, read on the forward strand.
AAAAATCTCAAGGTGATGCATACTTCTTGTCTTTTGGTAAGTGGGACTCTAACGGTAACATCCAAGTAACGGATGGAATGATTGAACCAAGTTACAACGACTCTTGGATGGCTCCAGGCTACCAGTCATGGACTGAGCTAAAACATAGCCACCCAAATAAAACCATGATGGTTGCATTTGGTGGTCAAACGCATGAAAGTATGTGGGCTTATATGGAATCACCTGCTGCACGCGAGTCGATTGCCAATGGTCTTGTTGAAATGATGAGCAAGCCTTATCCAGTGTATAAGAAAAACCTGAAACCAGAAGAGATGGTTGGAGAATGTCTTGCGACGAACTGGTCTGGTGAGTGTGATTACAGCAAATATCAACTTGCTGGCTACGTAAGTATTGATGGCATCGATTTCGACTACGAAAAAGCCGCACGCCTTACTGAACAAGAGAACCGTAACCTAGAAGCGTTGATTGATTTGATTCGAACCAAAGTCGGTAAGAGTAAGCTTATCTCTTTAACAACTTACCATGTAGGTGCCGACCCTGTTGAGTGCGCAAACCCAAGCGTTATTGAAAACTGTTCATTCATCGAACCAGATCGTTCTAGCCACCATGGTGAAGTTATATCACTACTTCAAAATACGAAAGAAAGCGTAGATTTCTTCAATGTAATGGCATACGACGCGGGTAAAAACTTCAAGTACGATGTCGCTATGGCAAACTATGCCAAACACGTTGGTGACCCATCAAAAATCGTGCTTGGTGCAACAATCAATAGCCAATGGGGACCAGATGGTCGCTTTGTTGAAACTCGTGAAAATAATATTAAACGAGCAAAATGGCAGAAAGCTCAAGGATACGGCGGTTTCTTTATTTGGACGTTAGGCTCAAATACTCAAAGCCTTTCTATGCAAGAGCAAGTTGAATACTTCAACGACATGATTTCTCACAACTAAACCATCGCTAAGGGGCACTGTCTAAACGCAGTGCCTCATCTTTACTACTCTAATCTAAATAGATTGGACACATTGCTAATGTGAAATTAAGCATAAACTTCGTTATAGTGTTCGATTCACAGCGCGTTTTGGTCAGCAAAGAGAAGCGAACTCCCTTTGGATAGTCATGTGAGTTTTGTAAAAAACAGGGGTGGCAATACGTGTGTAGTACACGCCAGAAGCCAGTTTTATCAAATACATATGTATCACCTATCTGTGTTAGGTGACTTTTCTATGCTTCAGATACGAAAAAAGCCTTTGATAATCAAAGGCTTTTTTCTAAGAATAAGTGGCGGAGAGATAGGGATTTGAACCCCACCGCTAAAAAAATATTTAACGTAAACCCTTTATTTGAAAAGATTTATTCAATAAAAACTGCAAATCTAGTTACAAACGTTTAAGTCATTTGACTTGTTAAAAATATTACACAGCATTCGCAAAAAATTCAATTATTTCCCAAGCAATTCTCATGACTCATCATAAAGACTATTAACCTCTTCCTACTAACAAAGAAAGCGTATCTCGTCTCAAAACGTGGCAAATGTCAAAGTCTAGTTAAAGCCTAACGGTTTACCTACCATTACAGATTTTTAGCAAATATAGATTTATGATCCATTGTCAGACAAAATTCCTTTTTATATGCATGTAAACTCATTAGAATAACTAAAAATACTTCTATAGAGTAATCCAATGAAATCTATACGCGTACGAAATCTCAGAAGCTTCAATAACACTTCTGAACAACCGTTTATTAACATAAAGCCTATCACCATTTTTGTAGGGAAGAATAGCTGTGGAAAAAGTAGTTTACTCCGTACTTTTCCACTATTAAGACAATCAGTTGAAGCAAATACTAGTGGACCATTTCTTTGGTATGGTGACTATGTAGATTATGGGGCTTTTTCTGAAGCTATAAATAAAAACACAACTGAAGAATCAATATTTTTTGATTACAAATTCGACTTGGCCATCTATAATAAAAACTCTTTTATAAGGAGAGAAAGTCAAACTAGACCTGTTGAATTGAGTATCGAGGTTATAGAAAAGAACAAACGCACTATAGCTAAATCCATCAAAATTAAATTTAACAATACAGATATATCAATAGATTACTCAACAAGAAATATATATATTGACGACGTTAAATTACTCTCTCAAATATATATTTACTCTCCTAGTAACGCCATAATACCTGAAATTTCAATTGAAGATTTTGACAATGATAACTTACATGATTTTGAGAGAACTACATTTTCCAATTCAATACTCAATGAAGATGATGAAGGTGATGAAGATGATGAATTACTAATATACTTATCCGAAATAGAGGATACTTACCGTTCGAACAGCGCCATATCTAGAGATATCACTTTAAAAATAGCTAATATATTATTTAACACGATCGAAAAACCAACGTTAAAATATGATGATTTTGAAAACAGCATTGTTTCAAGCCTATCATTACTTGATCCTGCGGAGATAAAAAAAATACTAAGCAGCACATTTCAATTAAATAGAGAATTAACTGATTCAGAAATAAACGAGATTCACCGACTATGCTGCATAAACTATTTACCACTTCTTATCGAATCAATTAATAGTTACTTAAATCAATTTACTAAATCAATCAAGTATGTAGCTCCTTTGCGCGCCACTGCAGAGCGATTTTATCGTTTCCAAGATCTTAGAGTAGAAGAAATAGATCATACAGGCTCTAACTTAGCTATGTTGTTGAGAAACTTGCATCTCGCTGAGATGAAACGTTTTCAAGAATGGTCACAAAAAAACTTTGGTTTCTATGTTTCAGTTCCCGAAACCAATAGTTTACACTACGAAATTAAAGTAACTATTGATAATGAGACACAAAACATTAGTGATATGGGCTTCGGGTTTTCCCAAATTCTTCCAATAGTTACTACTCTTTGGTTAGAGACTTCCTCACCCCGCCTAAGAAGACGACGTACATCGCTAACATTTGTTTTAGAACAACCAGAATTACACTTACATCCAGAATACCAAGCAATACTTGCTCGTGTTTTTGCATCAGTTGCATTAAATTATAACAATACAATAAGAAAAGTTAATATTATTTTTGAGACACACAGTAAAACTATGATTGATGCTATTGGTGACTTCATAGAAGAAAATAACTGTCCTTCTTTAGCTGCTATATATATATTCAATAAAGAAGATAAAATAACAAATGTTATTGAATCTAAGTTTGATGAAGATGGTGACTTAGTCAACTGGCCTATTGGTTTTTTTTCAGGCAGATAATATATGTTTGTTATAATTAAAAATTGCACACCTGAAAAATATAGTGATGATGTAAATAAACAAGCTTCAATTCAAAGCTTTCTTGACGCTCATGGTGAAAGAAAGCATATCGTTTACTGCCCTAAAAAGACATGCTTAAGCATAGTCAATAGCGGTTTATTCGGAAAGATTCACAATAAGTACTCCAGCGATCTTTTAGATTTAAAAAATGAAATTGGAAGCTTAAAAAATATCTTCAAAGTAATTCTGACTGTAGATTTCTCATTAGAAGAAAAATATATTAGCAGCATAGTAAATGACAGTCGATTTGAAATCACCTCATCTTATCATTACTTATTATCTGATTCATTTAAAAATAGGTGTACGTTTCTAGCAGAAGATGAATCTGACTGTGAATTTTTCACTCTTATTGCTAAAACCATTGCTAAAATAGAGATAGGAAACTCCGTAAGTTTATCCTTAAATAATCTTGAAGGCGGAGGTTCAAGAACTCATAAAAAATACGAAACAATGCTTTTAGAAAATTCGTTTGGACTTTGCATTGTTGATAATGATAAAAAGCATCCTAAAGGATCAGAAGGTGATACTTCAAGAGCTTTTAAACCGAATAAAAATCAACGAGGTTATGCTATCAACCAAGAGTCTATTATTCTCGATTTCCACGAAGCAGAATGTATTATTCCACATGAAATATTAATCTCTGTGGTAGATCAATGTAAGATTGAAATCTTGGATAAAATTGAAACTTTCGAACAATCTAGCGATTATCAATTTCGACGTTACTTTGACCATAAAAATGGTTTTAGTTTATTAAAAGGTTGGGAATTAGACTCTCGCTATAAGCAACAATTTTGGAAGCCATTTTTTTCACGAGAACATTTGTTCCAAACAAAACCTTGTAAACCCGTGGATAAATGCATCAACGCAAAACACAACGTACAGTGTAACAAATGTATAGAAATAGGTGGATTAGGTGAAAAAATATTAGTCGATAGTATCGAAAAAATGAAAGTGGTACATCTTCGCCCAATATATCTTAGACTTACACCTCATATCAAATCTCAATGGGATTTCATTGGGAGAAAAGTTTTAGATTGGGGCTGTGTACTTTCCTTGCCGCCAATAAAATCATTTTAGTAATTATTTATTCAAGTAATCACTAAATAATCGTAGCGTATCCGATAAAAACCCGTCACTAATGCCTCATTCTTTTATAATCGAGTGAGGCACTTACAATTATATAAAAACAAAGATTATCAATATCTATAAAACTTACCTTTATTAGGTTTATCATCGAAATTACGCTGTAATAATCGAATCACAAGAAAATAGACATTATTTATGTAGAAGGGAATTGCTATTAAACGAGCAAAACCAGTTATATTGCCCCTCTGACTATCTATTCTTAAAGGTTTTAGAAGTACTGGGCTTACCACCCTCTATAAGCCGTCCTACTCGTTGTATTTTTGATTCAACGCTGACCTTTGAGCGTTTTTCATTCTGTAATAAGCGCAATTTATATTTTTCACGCAGTTCGTAATTAGTTCCTAGCTTTGTAATAGCTCCAGTAAGTTTGAGATAGCTGTGTTGCAATCGTTCTGTAAGTTCTCCAGCTTGTTCAATCGGTTCTTCAAGTCTTGTATTTGCTGCATTGTTGACGCTGATTGCTGTTCTGAAACTTCCGATAGTTCGTTCAAGCTCTTCTCTGAGCTTTGGTACTCGCTCTTCATTAGTTGGTGATTGTGGACTATCTCGTCTAAGATCATCTTCCGCTCCTCTTGATACTGCTGCTGAATTTGCTTTATAGCAGCTTGATAAAACTTGTTCTGCTTTTTCGCTGAATTCAACAATTTTTCGTTGGTACATGTCTGATCTTTTATTAATGTCGCTAAATTCGATGCTAATTGCTTCTCTATATGATTCATTCCGATCCTCTATAATTTCTTTGAGCCACTGTAGGACAAATTTTGCGTGTCGCTCTAACTGATGTTTTAGCGCCTTTTGGGCGATTCTTGCCGCTATTGCTTGCTGTCTTTCTAACTGCATGAGCATGTCTATCCCTCTGAGATTAGGGTTAAAATCAGGCATAGTTTGAAACTCTGATTGCAATGGTTGTGAATAGAAAGATGGTCGCTTTAACCATTTCTCGTTTGGTGGTAGGTAACAATGAATTGACCCTTTGGATTCAGCTTTCGGCAGTCCATAACGTCCTGTATTCGCTTTCGCTCGCTTGGAAATCATCTTTTGTAACCCAACCCACAATTCAGCTAAACGCTGTTTTTTGTCGGGAATTTGATCTTCTTTAATTAAGGATTCAGGTGAATCAAAAGCATCACTAAAAACGAAGCCTTTTAGTCGAATATTCGTTTCGCGATTCTTAAACCGAAGGCTAATAAAATTAGCCGATGTCTTTACGTTAACTAGCTCGATTAATTCTGAGTTCTCACGGTTTTCAAGTGCTCTGACAATGTCATCCCTACAATTAAATTTACCTCCAGTAACCATGTCTTCTACCCAGGCATTCAGCTTCTTTTTTAGCTCATACCGTTTTGAGTATTTACAATCGTCTCGAGTCAGTCTTCTGCGAAGTGAATCTGTAGGGCTTTCTAAGTCATGCTTTAAGTTTAAATAATCACGTAGAAGATTAAATGCTTTCTGGTGATTAGGAGGAGCTGGATTAAACGAGCGCCCTGTTCTTAGGTGAATACGTGGAATCAAAAAATGATTTTCGATATTACCTTGATGAGTGTGCCGCACCCAGTCAATCAAACGCTCTTCTTTAGGAATACCAGCAAAACACAGCTCTTCAAACAACTCTCGCCATTCTTCTTCGATATGAGGATTGTCACGTAACTTCTCTGTGTCTTCAAACGCATGAGCAATAACACCACTCACATACTTGTGAACAAATGGTGTTTGCTCAATGGCATACTCGACCGCCTTGCGATTTCCATTAATTGCCTCAGGCAATGGATCTCGTCTTTTACCTTTGATCTGTCTAAGAATATAGTCTTGCTCAAATAGAGTATCTGTATCGTTACTTTCTCGTGCATGGTCCCTTAACTTGTATGCCTCACCATAAGCCTCTTTCTGCTCATTAGTGAGACTGCAATATGCACCGTACAAGTAGTCGGTTGCGGCAGTTGATTTAGCTTGCCCTTTTCCAGTCGTTTTGAAGATTACTATTATCGCCATGACTGCACATCCAAGGGGTCAACTCTTGCGACTCTAAATTTGTGATCGACAAGCGGTTCAGCAAGAATACTCATCACCCTAAGATCGTGTTGTTCAAACGCTTTATTTAATTGATTGAGCTCTAGCAATATTTGAATAGCTTCTACACCCGACTTGTGTGTATTGCACCATTTTACTGCTTGGTTAAGAAGTGAGTTGAAGCGAACTCGCTCATTAATTACTTGTTGCATTTCCTTTCGCGTTTTATCAGTAAAAGGTACGACAATATACGTCTGATGTAATGATTCTGCGACTAGTTGCGAAACCGTTTTTCCCGCTTTTTCTGCTTTATATTTCCAGATTTTTTTATCAAGCAATGTACAGTTCATTTCAATTCGAGCTTTCTTCTCTTTACAATGAAAGCGATAAAATGCATCAAGCTGAGCTGATTTAAATTTTGTTTCGTTCTTTAATCGATTTTTCGTAATTCTGATATCATTTTTAAGCAATTGATCAATAGCATTTTCAAATGAACCAGCTAATTCAGCGTCTTGTAAATAGTACTCATCGATTAGCTTTTTCTTATACTTCCGTGTCATATTTTCACCTGTTTTTATATTTATAATAGGGGTTTGGGCGCAGCCCAAGCGTTCCTAAGCGGCAGCTTAGATACCACCAACCCGAATGAAATGTCATACGGGGTTGGGGTAACCTTGCTATTCAAAGAACTGATGACTGAGTTGTTTAGTGCCTTATCAAATTAGTTGCTTTGATGAAAAGCCACTTGCTACTCGTCTTTATCGCCATTGAACTCATTACTAACACTCGTGAAATCCGTATCGATGCCATCCAAAAACTCACTCGTGCTTGATGTACTATCGATGAGAGGTAAAGGAGGATGATCTACACATTTGTTGAATAGAGTCATGAGATTTTCATTGCTAGTTTGAAGTTGCTTCTTATCCTCAATAAGTGCCGCAACTTTATCGTCAAGAGCAGACACCCGTTCTTGCATTAGCGAGCGCTCTTTATCTTCATATAGTGCATCACTTAATTTCTGCTGAAGCTGTTCAACTTGTAATTGATACTCCATACAAAGTTGCTCTGCACGATCAAGTCTCTTTTCTAGTTGATCAAGTGATTCTGTCTTTGTTTCATTACTGCTTTGCAGTTCATCAATGAACTCAGCTAGCTGCTGATTCTCTCTCTCAAGTTCTAATATCTGCGCTTTAGCATGTTGAGAACGACTCTCGACCGTTTCTTGAACCTCATGGGAGAACTTGTTCCAAACTTCGCTCAGCACATTCGCACAAGTCACTTCGACTTGTTTCTCTAGTTCAATAAACCAGGCGTCTTTATCAGAACCTACATGCAGAGGGTAAAGATCATCAGTTAAAATTTTGAACGCAATACGAACTCTCGAAAAATCTCCTCCTACAGCTTTTTGTAGGGCTTTCGCCGATTGAGGGGCATTCTCGGGGTTCGAAAATGCAGCGGCATATTCTTGTATTGTTTTGCCTTTATCAGTAGATAAATTCGCTTGCCGCAATTGCAAATGAAACTCTGTAATCAAACGAGATAAGTCATGTCTTCCTTCCTGCCTTTCTGAGACAGGAAGAAAAGAAGACAGAGAGGAAGGCAGATTAGATGTAGTCATCTCTTATTCCTCCTTGAGCATATCTTCAATCACCGAAAATAGTTGTTCGCGGTGTTTTTCATCTTTTGCATGCTTAGCTAGTTGCAAGATGCTCATCAAATACAGTCGTTGATCAGATACCACGGGTTCTTTATCTTTCTCTTTTAGTGAGACAACTTCCAGTGGCACTACAATGCTATTTTGATCTTGCGATCTAAATAGACTATCAATTGTTTTATCCGCTTTGACTTGCTCTTTAATTAAGCTTGCACGATTACGCTTTGCATAGTGTTTCTCCACTATTGCAACGCTTCGATGACCAAGCAAAGAAGCGATCCACGCGAGGTTCGCGCCACTAATGAAATGATAACTTGCACAAGTATGCCTTAGCTGGTTCGGACCTCTGTGGTCAACACCTGCTTGCTTTAGAAACGGCGTGAAAAACTGCTTAGCAAATTGCTTGGGGTTTAACCAAGGCTGCCCTGTTTGCTCGTTGTAGAAAATGAACTTTCTTTTTTCTTTTTTGATCGTAATATTATCGCGTTGCACAACTTCGATATCTACTGCGGATAAATGCTTAGTGTATTTTTCCAATTTTCTCAGCATCAATGTGGCTTGTGCTGACAGTTCAATATAGCGATCTGATTCTGGTGTTTTAGTGACTTTATAGCGGTTCAGTGGTTTCGCAAGATCGATATGTAAGATTGCTTTCTCAATTTCATTATCTACAAAATACTCAACATTGCCCCAGTCAATGCAAATCAACTCACTAATTCGTAGAGCGGTCGCAGAGCCAAGAGCGACTGCAAGCTTACTCATGCTTCGAGATGTCGGCGTAGAAAGTAGTTTTTGAATTTCGTTTTTGCTGAATGGATTGGGCTCTAACTCCACAACTTTTACGTTCTTTATTCCTTCCATCAAATTAGATTTGAGTAAACTATCTTTTCTAGCTTTCTCGCAGATCTCTCGCAGATCTCTCGCAGTATCGTGTAGCAGCTATTAATTACTTTTCCTTTAGAGCCTTTGTTAAGCATTTTCAGTTTAAATTCATCAATAGTCGCCGTAGACATATCGCATACTCTGATTTGTCCTACGTGACTAATGATGTGCCGCGCATGAGTTTTCATTGATTGATATGTCGATTCTGCAACTTCGAACTTTTTAAGTTGTAAGTATTTACATACCGCATAACTCAAAGAACTAGTCGGATAATCATGCATCTCTAGAGACGCCTTCGACTTTCTTGTTCCTTTTCTTCTCGTTTGTACTTTGCTTTTTAGTTTTCTGTTTACTCGTTTTTTATGTTTTACGTTATTGATTACCATCTGCGGACCCTTTAATTAAGCCAACAAACCGTATTGCTCTTCTTGCGTAACAATTCCGAATTTTCGTGACGTAGTGATTTGCTTATTATGTGAACACAGTCGTATTTATTGATCAATAGCAAAGTCAGTTAACTTTTTTCTAAGTTATTGTATAATAAGGGAATATATTTGAAATTCAAATATATTCATACTGATGTAACTAACTGTTTTAACTCAAGTATCATTTATGATGAATGGGAAAACTCAATATGAAACAAAATATTTTGCATCCTAAAAATGTGATATTTGTCACATAAAATATTGCCATTAAATTCACGTATTGAGGTTAATTCCCTGTATTCAGGCTCACTAATCCATCGACTTACGTAATTTGAACTGAGTAAACGCATTAATGATAATAAACACAGTAGGATACAATTAATAACAATATGACGTTTTATTTGAGACGATTCACTCGTTTCTATTATTTGCATCTTCAAAGTTTGCCCACTGAAGTTCTAAACTAATATCTTAATCACGTAAGATGGATGTTAATGATGAAAGCAGTATTGATTGCGATCTGGCTAATGTTAGGACTGGCTACTTCAAGTTTTGCCAGTAATTCAGCATTCAGTAGTAATAATAGTTCTTCGGCATTTACTGATACATCTACACCTAAAATTCACTCTACCAGTACACAAAACCAAGTTGTGGTTACATTGCCAAGCAATTATGATGCATCGGATATAGTCAAGGTAGAAGTGAACGATCACAGCTATTTAGCGGTTTATTTCCATAGCCATGTGTCAGGTAGAGTTGATAGTGTTTGGTGCGCAAGATAGACAAACGACGGACTAGAAAAAACTAATAATGCGCACAAACCCGTCACTAAGCCTCTTTGTGAGGCAGGCATTGCTGCATTTAGAAAAGCGCAACGATCCCAGTAAATTTCCCACAAGTAGCGATTTCTTATTTGCCACAACGCTACGATCTAGTAACCCATGTCAGACCGATATGTTCTGGCACGTTTTTGTCCCATTATTCGTTAAACTAAATACTCTACAAATATTAGGGGCGTGCGTTTTCCCTATCAACTCTAATCCGATGGAAGAAAAAAAGTGACCTAACGTCGTTGTTGCGGGGCTTATGCTCGGCTCACCATAAGTCTTTTGTGTACACGGATATCAGACCAATCAACGAGAACGACTGACATGGGGTTGCCCGCACAAATAAAGCTAGCATGCCAGCGGTAAACGTGATTCTCTCCCGATGCAAGTGGCGGTTACATAAAAGACGATCCATCCGCTTACTTTTGTGCTTTGTTCTAGCTTGGAGTCCTGTGAATAAGTATATTTTTGATTTAAAACCGACATCAACATGAAAGTTAGTAGTATGATTTTGCTATGTATACCGTAACTAAAGAGTAATAAGCGTGAATTACTACAACAACAACGCGCAAGAGTTTTATAACGGTACCGTCAACGTAGAGATGCAGAGCTTATATAATGAGTTCTTACCGTTAATCCCTAAAGGTGGCGCTATCCTTGATGCTGGTTGCGGCTCGGGAAGGGACACTCTTGCATTTAAGTCTCAAGGCTTTAGAGTCCATTCTATAGATGCCAGCGCTGAACTTGCTCAGTTGGCGGAGGCTCTGATAAAGCAACCCGTGGAAGTGACAACCTTTCAACAGTTCAGCGCCTCTGTTCAGTTCGATGCAGTATGGGCGTGTGCCTCTCTGTTACATGTTCCCTTTGATGAGCTGCCACTCGCATTTAGTAATCTTGCGATCCCGTTAAATGAAGGTGGCGTGTTTTATTGTTCTTTCAAATATGGCGATGATGAAGTTGAACGCAATGGGCGCTTCTTTACCAACCTAGATGAAGCTCGTCTTAACAGCATATTGGCTACGACATCGCTTACCGCTCAAAAACTTTGGATAACGGGTGACCTGCGTAAAGGACGCGAGAAAGAGCAGTGGTTAAATGCAATATTGGTGAAGGGCTAGATGAACTTTACGAACGAAGATTATTTTAAGGGAATTGTCTTATTTGGGCTAAATGCAGCCACTTACAAGATGGCATTGGCTCAAACGCTTCTTAAAGCTTCACGGGAGGGGAAAACCGAGCTTTCTTGGGAAGAGCTATCAACCACTTACTTTGACGCCTATAAAGCACGGCTGGCGGCTAACTCAATGCCGCAGCAGGGCAATCCTAACCGTTTAACGAAGATGGAACGCATCATTAAAGAGCATGAGCTAGGCGTTTTAACTAGTAATCAAGCTATCGATAAGGTGGCGGATACGGCTTTTGATGACGTGGTTCCGAGATTCCAAACTATCGGCTCTGACAAAAATATTGTCGCAAGCTATTTCTACGATATAGAGAAAGGTAAGAAGCTTGTTTTGAAAGACTCGCTACTGTCATTGACTGAACCGCAAATAAACACACTTCAACAAGAAGTTCATGCGCGTTGGGGGTTGCTAGAGGGCGCGTTTAGCATTAATCAAACAAACTTTGAGCTTGCCAATAACATACGAGAGATATATCTAAAAAATGGTCATGAGCGCAAAGCACTGACTCACAACATACCGTTTCTATCTGGCTATCAAGGAAACGTCTGTTTCTACTGTGGTGAACCAATGGATGATAATATTCATGTGGATCATGTTCTGCCCAGACAAGTAATTAATCATGATGAAATATGGAATCTAGTACTCTCTCACGGTGACTGTAACTTGTTGAAGTCAGATCGCTTAGTGGGGCAGCATTTTGTGGAGAAGCTCATTGCCCGAAACGAAAACATCATGGGAAGTAACCACCCTTGGAAAGCGAAAATTCAAAGCACACTAGGGTCAACTCCGAAAAAGCGTGCAAGTAACCTAAACATGCATTACGACAACATAAAATCGGTGTTAGGTCGATATTATTGGGGCGGTTCCGACTCATATAACCCAGCGAGCGACCCATTTTACCGAAGGTTGATTACTGCCCTCAATAATAAGTGAAGCAGCTTGGGGGTTAACAACAGGTAAGATATCCTTGCCTGTTGACTCAGAATTGCCCCATTATGAGTTAGTGTTGTTTCAATTCACCTTATCTACAGACACAACTTGACCAAGTTTTTCTCATGTATAACTATGTAATCAATTGAGTATTTAGAGCTTAAGTTAGCTACTAAAAGATTGGTGTATTTAGTCAAACTAGCGAGGGAAAAGTGAGCGATTCTATAACCATAAAAGGGGTTACTAGCTACCACCCTACCACACCACAAATTATCGATATATCAAAGCAGAATACGTTGATTTTTGGCTTAAATGGAGCAGGTAAGTCCACAATTTCTAATTTCTTGTATGATAGAGAAAAATTCGATAGTTGCAGTCTTAATGTTGAAGGGAGTTTTACCCCTATAGTGTACAACCAAGCCTTTGTAGAGCAACACTTTGTAAAAAGCTCAATGCAGGAAGGCGTATTCACATTGAGCAAAGACAATGCAGATCTTGAAGCAAGAATTGCTGAAAAATCAAAATTGAGGGAAAAGCTTTTAGAATTATACAACGGGATCAAAGCCAAGATATCAGAAGCCGAAACGGCTCAAGGAAAGGCGACGGATTCTGCTATCGAAGAAGTATTTAAACAAAAAAATATCATTGAGAAAACATCTCTTGCGCCGTTTCTTGAAGGGTTTAAAAGACCTAAAAGTAATTTTTACAAACAAGTAAAGTCTCAAAAAGGGGTATCCCAAGACTCCATAGAAAGCCTTCAAGCTGAGTATGATTCCCTAACCCAATCTGATAAAGCACTACCAACATTAATTGAGCTACCTTCCCCACCAAGCCTAAGCATTGAAGAAACAACCATCCTTTCTGAACCAATTGTAGGTTCATCAAGTAGTCAGCTCACAGAGTTTATCACTGAACTCAACAACCAAAATTGGGTTAAGAATGGTAAAGATAGCTACTTAGCAGAAGAGCAAACAAAATGCCCTTTTTGTCAGAAAGATACGATAGATGACACCTTTCGCTCTGAGCTTGCTGCATTATTTGATAAAACATATGACTCCAACGTGCAAAAAGTAGAAGCTATCTCGAAGTCTTACGGCGATGCGGTAACGAACTATATAACATCCATCCAAGCTGCGTTTATCAATTGCTCGTTATATGACCCAAACTTACATAAGGTTGACCCAGTTATTGCTCTTCTAGAGCGTGTCTATCAAGACAACCTAGACCTGATTAAATCCAAGATAGAAAAACCAAGCTTATCTATTGAAATCATTGATTATCAGGAGAAATCAGCCCCTTTAATGAGTATCTCTGAAGAGATCAATGCAGCCGTTAAAGTGATAATAATAAAGGCAAGAAAATTCAAGGAAAGCAAAAAAGACATCCAAGACAGGATGTGGGATTCAGTTAGATATCATACTGAGTCTATTTTTTCATTGGAAAAGCGTTTGATAGATGAAAAAGATAGTGACATCAAACAACTAAATGCAGACTTGAAAAGAGTGAAACTGGTTGGTCAAAAAGTTGCTAGCAGAATCAGTTACCTTCGCTCAAAAACGTCAAATATTGACGATACCATTGAAAGAATTAATATAAATTTGAAGAGTCTAGGTCTAACGAGCTTTGAAATTGTCTCATCAACTGACCCAGAGCAACAAAATTACTTTGTACTTAGCCGAGGGGAAAAGACCAATGAAGGAAAAGAAGTGTTTAAGTCCCTCAGTGAAGGAGAAAAAACACTGATAACCTTCTTATACTTTATCGAGAAATGCAACGGCAGTATGAGTAAGGATTCAGATATTGCTGATAAAGAAAAACTGATCGTTATCGATGACCCTATTTCTAGTCTCTCTCAAAACTATATCTATGACATAGCCTCTCTGACCCACACCAAAATCATTAAAGGTAATAAGTTCAAAAAGGTCATTGTGCTAACCCATAGCTTGTTTTTCTATCAAGAGCTATTGAAGCTAGCTCCACAAGGTAAAGACAAAAAGGGCAATGATAGGTTCAATGATAAATACTCACTATATCGCTTAAATAAAAAGCAATACACCAATGTACAACCAATGAATAAAGGTGAGCTAAAAAATGATTATCAGTCTTTATGGCAAATAATCAAAGATGTCATTGAGGGCAGTGCCAATCCTGTCGTTTTACCCAATGTGATGCGAAACATAATTGAGTATTATTTCGGTTTTGTACACAAGAGAGACAAGCTATCTGACATCCTAAATGAATTAGCAGAAAAAGAGCCAGAGCAAGGACACAAAGCTTTTTATCGCTACATTAATAGGAGTTCACACTCCGATCCAACGAACATTGGTTTGATGGTCGAAGTTGAACCTCAAGCGTACTTGGAAAGATTCAAGTCTATATTTATAGAGAGTCAAGACGAGGAACATTACCACTGTATGATGGAGTCATAGTGGTTACCACTGAGGTATTCAATCAACTTATCGTCTTGGCAGCGATCGGCGGTGTTTACACACTACCTCGAGCTTGCCTAGACGAAATCGAGTGTACTGACGTACATCAACAATTTTCTGTCTCATCGGCAAAATCTCCACTGAGTGCCTGTGCTTGCCACAGGCAGCCTCATCACACAATGTAATAAGCTACTTCGGTTCAGTAGGCTGGAGAATTACCAAAGTGGTAACGAAACAAGTTTAATATACTTCGCTTTTTGTGTAAATCGCTTACGTGACCTGAGTGAGACCGATTTTAGTTACTCTCACAAATCTGAGTTATTTAGGATAAGGAGCAGGACACACTTTTCTTGCTATTAATTGACCTATTTCTCCTAATGATTCAATATGGCTCTGATTGAATAATGTGGTTCTGCATCTGTCTAGTGAGTAGGTTGCTATTCAATCTATGAGTAAATTTTTATACTTTACAATGATAGACCTACTTACAAGTAACATTGTGTTTTTGAACCTGTTAATTCCTAGGAGAAAGTATGGCATTTCAAAGAATGATGACAGATCGAATCAAAGTTATTAAAACTAATGGTGATGAGTATTCGGATTTAAAGGCTAGTGTGCAAGATAAAGGTATTTACCTTATGCAATCAAATGTTTCGATTGAAACAAATGATCTAATACAGAGGTTTATGTCTAGCGGCGGTGAAGAAACTTACAAAGTAATAGATCCAGGCTTTCACGAAAAATTTCATTCAATACCAGCACATTATCAAATCAAAGCTAAAAAGTTAGGTATTCCAGAAGCTAAGGAAGCAGTTCAAAATATTACTTACAACTTCCATGGTGACAATGCTCGAGTTAACAATAACTCGGTAGACAACTCAACTAATATCGTCAATCAGAACTCTGAAATCGTAGAGCATATACAGCTCCTTCGAAGCGAAATTGATAGGCTTGTTCAAGATACTGCTGAAAAGAAAGAAGCATTGGAAGTTGTTGATGCAATTGAACTACAGATTCAGTCAGACAAACCGAGTAAAGCAGTTGTCAAAACTTTGCTAAGTGCGTTGCCTCATGCGGGCAGTATAGCTAGTGTAGGCTCATTTCTACTTTCGATACTTTAGGATTTCAATTTAATGACTGTACACGAAAAGATTAAGAAATACGCTTGTATACAGGAGATAACATGAAGAATTTGGATTGTGAATCAAGTATACCTTTATCTATAAAAAAACGGCGTGAAAGTAACTTAAAAAATGCACTTAAATTCATTCTTGCTGATCAAACTATAGAGCTATTATACATTTCATTTCCATATGTTTTGAAAAACCTTAATCGTGTTCTCACCCGTTATTGTCAATTGGCGCTAGATGGAGAAAACTTTTACAATTCTGATGCGAAAGGAATCGATGCATGGGTGGAACTACCTAACAAAGGCAAATTTGTAATTAAGTTTCCCATTCCAAATGAACTGTATAGCGAGGAGGTTTTTAATCATTCAAGGTGGAGCGGCAATGGTTCAATTCTTGGGTTAGGTGAAGAAGTAATCATGGACTATTTTTTCCCTTACTTAATAAGATATGTATCGCAAAATTATGATAATTTAACGGAAGAAGATAAAGCAATACTTCTAAATCCATATGATTGGGATTTTGGTCCTTCATAGTAAGGAGTTGCACCACCGAAACTAGACAGTTAATTAAACGACTTTTCATTAGCTGAGTTCATTCATGGATTGCTAATTTAGCAAAATAAATAACTCACAAATGTCCAAAAGTGGGTTACAAGCCATCTTGTAACCCTTGAACAAGCATCTATAACAGATAGGTTAAATCAGACCCAATACCTTAAGGCACTCTTCATTGATCCCTGAAGTATGTTTAATCGAGAAATCTTGCAGCATAAATATTGAAGGTTTAGCTTTCTGAACGTCATGTAGTTCACGGTCATCAATTAAACACACTGTGTAGTCTTCGGTTCGCTTTGCTTGACTTGCATAAATGCATATTTCAATGCGATTACTACCTAAAGTCAAAACCGATTCCGATCGAGAAAAATGCATCTGGCTGTAGTGCCCGAACCTCGAAATTTGTAGGTAAAACGCTATCTCAGCTGTATTTTTAGGGATAGCAAAGGGAGTGCCACATTTTAAGCGAATACATGCTAAGCTCTCGCTGCCTAACTGGACGCGAACGCCTTTAAGTATCAGACCGCTCAAATACTTGGCGCGAACTTCTGGAGCAAAATATTGATAAACTTCGTATGGCATACACACGTCTCCAGAGGCATCATCATTCTGCTCAAGCCAGCGATCTAACGTGTAACGATCTAAACCAATTTCACTTTTAAACTGTTCAAAATCACCTATAGTCCGATTTAGGAGTTGCTGTGAATAACCCTCTTCAATAAAAGCATCCATAGTGAGATATGGGTGCGAATAAAGAGTATGAATTGCGTAGTCAATAAGCCCGATTTGTTTCTCTCTGACACCGAGCTCAAAAAATCGTGATAAGTCTAAACTATCAATATAAGCAGCCCCCTCCATGAGGGTCGTTATCAAGTCTTGGCGGATTCTATTAGATAAGCGCATCATAAGGTTCCCTCCAAATTAATTTCAAACTCACCTACAATTTCAAGTAACTTGTCTATGCGGTGTTTTTTCCCGTAACGTCCATATGTCATATTGGGATTAGTATGCCCCACGACTTCAGCCACGCTATGTTCAGGAATGTCTTTTTCTTTCAGCTCATCGATAAACGTGTGGCGCAAGCTATAAGCTGTAGGGCGTGCTCCCGCACGCATTCCTAATTTCGTCTGTAACTTGCCGAACTGTTGGCGATACGTTTTAGTCCAGTCTTTGTCTTTCCCCAATGGTTTGTAGTTGAATAAGGGCGTGCGTTTACGGGTTTTGCGTGACTCGTAGAACTGCAAAAAGCTCTCACGCAACTGCGGATGCAAGGGGATGGTTCGAACTGCATGTGCATTCTTTAAATGCTGATCTTTAGATAGGTCGGTCACTCTGATGCAGGGAATACGCATCTGCCATACAATGTCTTTGACGTATATCTGACATACCTCTCCTGTTCGAAAACCATGAAACAGTTGTAACTTAGTTACCCACTGGAAATCTTCTGTTTGTCGCATATATTCAGCACTTCGAAACAGCCTAATCAACTCAGACTCAGTCCAGCGTTCTCGTTGCTCTGAAGCATGCAGCTTACTTTTAAACTTTGGATTTATCCCCTGAGCTGGATTATCTGAGTTGAAACCTTTCGCTTTAAGCCAAGCAAAATACTGTTTAACCGACGCGAAATAACCTCGGTTTGATTTTGCCGAGCGTTTCTCGCTAATTAAGTGATCGACATAATCGAGTAAGTCAGCACTGGTTACTGTGTTTTGACCCAAACCTTTACGAGCAAGGAACTTCATACAATGATTAATTCGCTGCTCTAGCTGGTGTACGGTGAGTTTGGTAATTCCTTGCTTATGTTTACTTTCCACAAACAACGCAAGAGAATCATCAAAAGAAGTGGGCTTACAACGATTTGCGGTATTTCGATGTTCAAAAGCATCGTTTATTAATGATTCAGCTATAGAATGCTCGTCAACAAGCTCTACCGCTTTATATTGCGGATGTTCATATGACGCTGAACCACTAACAAATGAAAGGCGGATACAATTGATATTTTGATCGAGAGCTGATTTGAAGAGATCAAATTTAGGGGGACACGAGGTATCTAGCCTAGTAATGGCGGATCGAAGGTAGTTAGCTACTATGAAGTTACGAGCAATCGCTTCTGAGCGTTCTTTGGTACGAAGGCTTACTTTTATGTCGAATGGATAGCCAAAACGCTGTAGTGGCTTAGGGATGCAAATGCGGGTTTGATAGACGCCGTTGGGCGCTTTTTGTAAGTACATTGTCTCACCTCATTGTCATGAAAGTGATTTGCAGTACTACAGATACGAAAAAGCCCTTGAAAATCAAGGGCTTGGACGTATAAATAAGTGGCGGAGAGATAGGGATTTGAACCCTAGGTGGGCTATAAACCCACGCCGGTTTTCAAGACCGGTGCTTTAAACCACTCAGCCATCTCTCCGCAGTGGCGCTATAATAGGTATTCACCATAAGCTTGTAAAGCACTAATTTAATTCAGATGAATCAAGTGCTCACTAAACAATCAGCAGAGCTAATCAGGGTTTTTCCTGTAGACCAAATTATTTACATAATAGCTCTAATTTATCAACTCTAATAAAATAGTGTTTTATTTTTAAGTTATTGTTATTATTAATTAAAACACTGTACAGAATACACCTGTACGCTCGAAAGTATTTGCACATAAGTGTGAACTACTTCAAAATTGAAAGATTGACCGAGACTATGCTAATTTTTCTGAGGGTTTTATGAAGGTCGCAGATCTGTTTAAACATCGTGATGAACCAAACGCAAAGCAATACGAGCTTATGCAGTGGGTGTCGCCAGTCATGCGTGAGTACTGGGGGGAG
The DNA here is from genome assembly GCF_003605645.1 of Vibrio sinensis. Classification (GTDB taxonomy): domain Bacteria; phylum Pseudomonadota; class Gammaproteobacteria; order Enterobacterales; family Vibrionaceae; genus Vibrio; species Vibrio sinensis. The sequence continues at coordinate 32,320 of NZ_QVMU01000009.1, forward strand.
TTCCTTCACAAAGCACATAACCGTCATCTATTTGGTCGTTTACGTGATTTGCAGCAACCCGCAGTCAATGATGCAGTGACTCCGCAGGCACCTAAGCCTATCGAGCTCAAACCAGAAGCGCAAACTCTTTATAATGAGATGTCGGCTCAAATTGGTGAAGTGATTCATACCGGTGAATGGTTTGGCGTAACGCAAGACCGAATCAACCAATTCGGTTTAGTCACTGAAGATATGCAATGGATTCACACCGATCCTGAGCGTGCGACAGCTGAATCTCCGTTTAAAACCACGATTGCTCACGGGTTTCTCACTTTAGCACTGTTGCCACGTCTAACAGACAGTGTTGATCCTGACCATTCTCAGTACCCAACAGCAAAAATGGTTGTGAACATTGGTTTAAACCAAGTACGTTTTCCGTACCCTGTTAAGCCGGGTAACCGCCTGCGTGCTGTTAGTACTCTGACTAAAGTAACGCCGATTAGAAAAGGCTTAGAGATTGAGCGTGAAATCAAAGTCGAAATTGAAGGCGTTCGCCGCCCTGGTGCTATTGTGGTATCCGTTATTCAACTGCATTTCTGATTTCAACTAACCGATTTCAAATAGCTAATCCAGATAACTTAATCTAAATACTAAAAAGGGAGAACATCATGTTCTCCCTTTTACTTTATCTCAGCTTATGCTTTTTCATCCCACTAACAATGCAACTGCTTAAGCCACTACTTCGCAATAGGTGAATAACCGTATTCACGAATTAAGTTCTTCGCTTCAACGCTATTCAAATATTCCAGAAATGCTTTAGTTTCATCATTTGCTAATTCAGGCTTATACACCACCAAAAATGGGCGAGTCAGTTCATAGGTTCCATTGTGAATGCTTGAGTTTGTCGCTTTAACGCCCTCAAACCGAATCGCTTTCACTGATTCATCGATAGAGCCGGTTGAAATGAAGCCTATCGCTTGCTTGTTGTGGTTAACGATGGTTTTAACCATGCTGTTACTGTTTACAACTAAGCTATCATTGTCGATATCAGAGACTAGCTGACCATTAATTACTTTGGTCAAGCCCAGTAGGCTCTCGAAGCTCGAACGTGAACCTGACGATGCCTCACGTGTGACCACAGCGATAGTTTGATCAATTCCGCCTAGCTCTTTCCAGTTGGTAATCTTCCCTTTGTAAACGTCATACAATTGATCTCTGCTGATGCCTTTCACTGCATTGTTTTGGTTAACCACAACCGCTAAACCATCAAACGCAATAGGCGTTACGGCCAGTGTTTCTCCCAATTCAGCTTCCGTCAAATAACGTGAACTCATCCCCAAATCAACCACGTCTTTTTGTACCAGTATGATACCTGCCGTTGAGCCAACACCCTGCACTGCAATAAAACTGTCCGGGTGCTCAATGTTATACCCCTCAGCAAGCACATCCATAACTCGTGCAACTGAGGTAGAACCTGAAATGTTCACTTCGCTCGCCATCGCTGAAAAAGTGAATAGTGAAGAAGAAAAAAGCGTAGCAAGCACAACTCGTATCATAATTATCTCCATTTAGTATTAACTGACCGTCGATATGTTATGTCGAATTGATGACAATTTTGTGAAAGGCTATACAGACTGATCAAATTCTAATACATACTATGGGGAGGTACTTCATCCTGAATCGGAGTCATCATGGGATTAGTCAGTTTACTGCAAAAGCAAGTTGAAACGCGGGCACAAATGATTTGCCAACAACGCAATCAAAGTCTGCCGACAGAATTAGGCAAAGCGGGATTTGAATCGCTGGACAATGGCGTGGTATTCATCCAGCAACATTTCCTCTTGGACTCATCCCATTGTGATTACACTTACCCCATCGCAAAAGTACTTTGGAATAGTGAACTCGGCCTTTGGCAATTGTTTGTTCCTAATGACGAAGAGAGTGATGAGAGCAATGACTACTGGTCCCCTTACCCTTATCAAACCCCAAGTTCCGATCTCGCTTCCGTCATGAAAGAAGTCGATAAAGATCCTAATGCGGTATTTTGGTACAACAAAAAGGCCTAACCATTACTAAATTGAATTACGATTCAATAACGACTAGGCCCGAATACCATCAATTTCGTTGATCATCCATTCGCTTAAATTTTTTCATGTTTTCGGATAAAACCGAAATCAGCCAAAATCGCGTAAGCTGCAGGGATCATAAATAACACCAACAGTGTGGATGCAAAAATTCCGAACACAATCGATATTACCAAAGGCTGAATGACCTGAGCCTGTAAGCTGGTTTCGAGTAGTAACGGCAATAAACCGGCTGCCGTGGTCATCGATGTGAGAAATACTGCGCGAAAACGTTCACGACTCGCTTTCACAACGGCATCATGCACACTATCCCCCTCATCCACATGATGGCGAATATACTGCACCAGAAGAATAGAATCGTTCACAACGATACCTGCCAGTGACACAAAACCCATCATGCTAGGCATACTTAAAGAGTGCCCTAATAACACGTGCCCCCAAACAACCCCGATAAATGCCAATGGAATCGCAAGCATCACGACAAACGGTTCCAAATAGCTACGGAATTGGTAGCTTAAGATAGTAAATACACCAAACAACCCAAGTAGGAAACCTTTCCCCATGGAGCTACCAGTCTTGGCGGCATCTTTCGCTTCACCCTCAAAATCAAATCGTAGCCTCGGATATTTAGCGAGTAATGCTGACGCCTCCTCTTTTTGGAACTGAGCAATAGCCGCTGATGAACTGATCTTACTGTTATCCGTATCAGCAAAAACACTAACGGTACGTAAACCATTAATTCGTTGAATTCGAACGTAATTGCGCTGAAACTCCAATGTTGCAATCGAAGCCAATGGAATTTGGCTACCATCAGGCAAAATAATCGGGAAATTCGCGAGTTGCTGTAGATCGCCTGCTTGGCGTTTATTCAATCGCACTTCTATCGAGATGTTTTCAACACCGAGCTGAATCTCATCAGCTGTTTGACCAAAATAAGCCGCACGAAGTTGATTCGCTATCAGTTGCCCGTTAATGCCAAAGCTTTCTGCCCCCGGACGCAGTTTAACCAACACTTCTTCTTTACCCATCCGCATATCATCTAATACGCCATGAATGCCATCGAACTCTTGAAGGTATTGCTGAATATCAATAGAAGCGGCTTTAAGCTGCTCTAAGTCATCGTGCATCGCTCGAATTTCAATCGCGCGGCCACCTGGGCCAACGGTTGGCTGCTTAAAGACCAATGAGATAGGATCTGCTAATTCGCCTACATCCTCACGCCAAGCGTCAACGAAGTCATCAATGATGGTGTTGCGATCTTCTGCTCCGAGTAAATCCAACCTGACGGTCGCGATATGAGGCCCAGATTCGTTCGCATCTTGGTTAACGTTAAACTGGCTGGTGATATGTTCCACCAATGCTCGTCCATTTTCGTTCTTATCACTCCAAACTTTATTGAGCTTTTGTGCAGACTCAACAATATGCTCGACCACTTGTTCTGTCTGAGTTAATGACGCGCCCGGCGCAAGGATAATGCGTACTTCAGCGATGTCGCCATCTAGCTCAGGAAATGGCTGAAACTTAAGAAGGCCGCCAGTAATCGCGGCAATAGAAACCAATAATAACGTTAAAACGCCACCTAAAAAGGCGTATCGGTAGTCGACTACTTTGTCGACTGCGTACACCAGTTGATTATTGCGAAATGACTCAAACCGTTCCAAGATGACTTGCTTGAATTTCCACACTTTTCGTTCTGATTTCTGTTTATGTAGTGAATGCGATAAATGGTGTGGCAAGATCAAAAAGGCTTCTATCAAACTTAACGTTAATACTAGAATTAACACCTGAGGTACTGCTTTTAGCACTGCCCCCATCTCCCCTTGTAAGAAGAGTAAGCTGCCAAATATACATACTGTGGTTAAGTATGAAGAGACCACGCCAGGTAAGACTTTTTTAACCCCGTTGACCACGGCATCATCTATATCCTCCCCCCGTTCGAGATGAGCAGCGATGGATTCAGCGATAACAATCGCATCATCCATCATGATACCAATCGCCATTAATAGCCCAACCAAAGACATAATATTGATTGAAAGGCCTAGTTGCGCCATTAAGAACAAACCACCGAAGAACGCGACAGGTAGCCCAGCGGCAACCCAAAATGAGTAGCGGAAGCTAAAGAACAGCCACATCGTCGCAAACACCAGCACAATACCCTGCCAGCCATTGCGCACCATCATGGTTAAGCGATCCCACAATACTGAGGAAAGATCGTTAGTGAGTTCTAACGTCACTCCATCAGGTGCTATAAGTCGTTGGTCAATCACAAACTGACTAACACGTTCTTTGATTCTTAACGCATCATCTTCTTTGTTCTTGCTTACTTTCAATAATGCTGAGGGTTTGCCATCAAACAGGACTTTCTGTTCATCGAGCTCAAATTGATCCGTAATCGTCGCCACATCTCGTAAGCGAATAAGCGAACCGTTAGCTCCTGACCCTACCACCAAAGATGCTAACTCTTGCGGCGTTGTGCGGCGTTCATCAAAACGGATCAGGAAGTTTTTCTCTGGGGTTTCAATGTTACCACTGGGTAATTTGATATTTTGTTTACCAATTTGCTGAGCAATATCGCCAACCGTTAACCCTAGCTGGCGAATCGCCTGATCATCTAATTCGATGAGATATTGGTGGTCAGAAAATCCAGCAACTTCAACCAAAGAGACTTGATAATCAAGCTTTAACTCCCTCTTAAGCTGCTCTGCATACGCTTTTAATTCTGGCCATGTGGTATTGGCAGTAATCGCCACATCAACCACGGGTTCATTCCAATCAAGCTCCTGAACAACTGGGGATTCAATGTCGTCAGGAAAATCATTAATCGAATTAATTTGAGTTTGAACGTCAACTAACATTCGCCCGATATCTGCTTTTTCGTTCAACTTTAGAACCAAACGTGCAGAGCCCTCTATCGCTTCACACTGGGTTTCTTCAATATTAGCTAACCCATCAACCGCATCTTCCATACGGACACACAGGCTCTCTTCCACTTCTTGTGGGGAAGCCCCTGGGTAGGCGATTCCCGCCATAATATAAGGTGGATCAAACTCAGGAAAGGTTTCGCGTTTAATGGTTGAAAGTGAGCTAAAACCGAGGATCAATAGGGAGATCATCAGTAAATTGGCAGCAGTAGGATGGCGAGTAAAGAAACGAATCATAAGGCTGGTTCCTCTGCGTTTCTATCTTTCAGCGCCATTCCCTCAATTGCGGGAAGCAGATCGTTTAAAACCAGTTTATCGCCATGTTCGATATCGCCATCGATGACGACGAGATTGTCACGACGATAAAGCACTTCTACCGGTTTTATCTCAAGTTTATTTTCATTATTCATCACGTAGATGCGTTGATTATGTAAAGCTCGCTCTGGAACCACCCAACTTGGGTTTGATTGACCTTCAATATCAGCGCGAACAAACATCCCATTGACCAAAGGTGGTGCCGATTCTGGATTTAGTTGACTATAATCTTGCTCGATCTCAAGGATCACACCAACGGTTGCTTGGTTTGGATCGACAGTCTCACTAATGCGAGCCACTTTGGCAGGCCAGCGGGCAACAACTGAGCCGCTACTTAACTCGACAAACGCATTAGTAAAGGTCATATCTGGCTGAGGGATCCCTGCTCCATCAACGCGAAATTCCGCCAAGCTTGATGTCAACATGTGCATATCATGAATTGATAACTGCGCTTCCACTTCCATGACGGACATGCCATGGGCAACCACCATTACTTGCTGCAAGTTCACCACTTGATCGACTTCGATATCTACTTCTGCGATACGTAAATTTTGTGGTAATGCGATGGTCGTTTTTGCCAAAGAACGCTCGGCTTCTTGGACTTTCGCTTGGTTCACTTTTACTTTTGCTTCTGCTACGCGTTTTTCATCAGGCAAAAGTGCTCGTTGATTTTGAATGTCTTGCACTAATTTTTGTTGTGATAGAAGACTTTGTTGTTGTTGGTCTACATCCGATGGCGACGTCAGTCCTTTTTTACGCAAGTTCTGCTTTCGTTCCAGCTCTTTTTGCGCAATCACTAATCGTGTCTGCTCAATGTTTAACGTCTGCTTAAGGTTAAGCTCTTCTTGATCCAATTTAGCCAGCGATGTCTCACTTGATTTAAGATCCGCCTCTGCTTGTGCCAATTTAAGTTGGTAATCAAGAGGATCAATTCGCAGCAATTCAGTCCCTGCTGGCAGAACCTGTCCTTTTTCCAAGCTAGGGTTTCGATACACGATCTTGCCAGAAACTTCAGCGATCGCTTTCCACTCAAGTTTTGGCGTGACTTTACCAAAGCCTACAGCTAGTGGGGCAATGGCCGTAAGTTCCATCGGCAATATATCCACAACTCGAGCTCTATCTCCGGCTGGTTTTACTGGTAAATCAGGGCGCAATTTCATCGATAAGATAAAGATAACAACACCCACCGCTAAAGCTGGAAAGAAAAGGAGTTTGCGGTTTATTTTCATTCTGCTGCCCTCTTTTTATATGTCTGGCTGAGGGTTCATGAAACCACCCGTCATAAGTTGAATATTGTGCTCAATCAACTGATTGAGAAATGCTTCATTCAGTTCAATACCATGAATCGCTAACATGGCAGGCGGAGCCATAAACGGAAACACCATCAAGCTGATGTAGGATATACGGCATAGCTTGGGATCCATCCCCTCTTTAAGTACGCCAGTCGAGATCAGTTTGTCGAATATGACATCTTGCATATGCTTACTGATGTCGTTAAATACTTTCTCCATCAACTTGCGCTGCGTATCTGAGGGTGGCATATGCATAACTTGGAAGATCAATCGGGGGAATTGAGGGACTTTGACCATTTCTTTATAGTAAGTCCGCATTAAATCGAGGAAATTTTTGTGGCTACTTTCCGCCATGAGGGCGTTAATTTGTTTTTGCATTGGGGCAAGAGTTTCGCGCAACATGGTTTCGAACAGCCCCTCTTTATTACCAAAATAATAACGAATCAGCGCACTATTGACGCCTGATTTTTGGGCGATCAGTCGAGTCGATACCTTGTCATAGGCCATAACGGTAAAAAGTTCACGAGCATGATAAATTAACTGTTCACGCGCACCGGTCCTTTCGCTAGGACGCCCCACTTTCCTGTTATTGGTCATTGCATTTCCATTTGATTTATTCATCAGTCGATTAATTATAGGTTGTTGATTTTCTAGTCGACAGACTTTTAATTCATCACTTATTCATCAACTGATGAATTTTTGCAAATCGTGACTCTCATGGTGATTTTAACAACGCTTACGATAAAAAGAGTGGGGCTAACCGATGTTGTTAACAAATTGAGGGTAAAAAAAATCCCTCGGCTTTCACCAAGGGATCGTTGTGTTACTTATATCGAGTGCTGTTACTGATATCTGATTAAGACTTCGTCGCTGTTTCTTCAGCGCTTGTTTCAGCAGTAATAGTTTCAGCGTTAACAGCTTCAACTGTCTTTACTGGTGCAAAAACCTGAGTTGGTTTTGCAAGTAAGCTACGGTTTTCTTGGTTTACATCAACCAATACTACTTCCAGTACATCACCAAGACGGAATACAAGTTCTTTATCAACCGCAACTGTGCCGCTTTCGCCATTACACTCAAGACGTTCTTTATTATCAACAATCATTGAGCCAGGAATAAAGGCCGCCGCACCATTGTCTAGTAGACGTACACGCATACCAGCGCGAGAAATATCAAAGATTTCTGCGTTGAATTTAGTCTCGTTAGCAGGCGCTTCAGCAAGAGTACGAGCATATAGCCAATCGCCAACTTTACGTTCAGCCATATTGTGGTGCTTACGATGCAATGCCAACTCTTCGCCAACGGTATCATCAGCGGTTTGCACTGGCTCTTTACCGAGCACGAACGCTTTAAGCATACGGTGGTTGATCATGTCGCCATATTTACGGATTGGAGATGTCCAAGTCGCGTAGATATCTAGACCCATTGCGTAATGTGGTAGTGGTTGGTTACCCATTTCGCTATAAGCTTGCGCTTTACGAATACGGTTATCAAGATAGCTTGTATCTTGTTGGCCTAACCAACGACGTAATGCAGCGAAACCTTCCAGAGTTGCTACTGATTCTACCGTAAACGGTAGATCGCCATCTGGGTTAACAAGTGCAACTACATCAGCGATTTTCTCTGGTTTAAAACCAGCGTGAGTGTTGAATACACCACAACCAAAAGCAGCTTGCAGAGTTTTTCCTGCACAAATGTTTGCGGTAATCATCGACTCTTCGACTAACCGGTTTGCACTGCGGCGCATGTCTGCATGAATCGCAATTACGTCGTTGTCTTCGCTTAGCTCAAAACGGTAGTCTGGACGGTCAGGGAAAACCACTGCGTTCGCTTGACGCCATTGAGCACGCGCTAATGAAAACTCGTAAAGATCACGAACAATTTGTGCAATCTCTTCGTTTGGTTGCCATTCAGGTGACTCACCATTCTCAAGCCAATCTGAAAGATGATCGTAAACCAAACGAGCGTGTGACTTAATGTTAGCAGCAAAGAACTTAATATCATCGCCGATGACACCGTCTTTACTTACTGTAACTGTACAACATAGTGCTGGGCGAACTTCGCCTTCCATCAATGAACAAAGCTCATCGGCTAGATCACGAGGCAGCATTGGAATATTACGACCAGGCAAGTAGATGGTGAAACCACGTTCACGCGCGACTTTGTCCATCTCGCTATCAGGTGTGATGTAAGCAGTAGGATCGGCAATCGCGATTGTTAGTTCAAAATCACCATTCGCGTTTTTCTTCGCGTAAAGTGCATCGTCCATATCTTTGGTCGATTGACCATCAATTGTTACAAACGGTACATGAGTGAAATCGATACGTTCAAGATCAGCGTCATCTTTTACTTCCCACGTATCTAGACCAGCGGGTTCGCTGTTCGGTAGATCGTTTTCCGCTAAAGTTACCCACCAAGGTGCAATCTTGTCGTTGGCATCCGTGATCTTTTCTGAAATCTCGACCATGAAACCATTGTCGCCTTTCAAAGGATGTTGAATAAGATGTGCTACCACCCAATCGCCTTCAGCAAAATGTTCCGGGTTTAATCCTTTCTTCACTTTTGCTTTCAGAGATTGTTTCTTTAATTGCGGGTGATCAGGTGCGACATTCAATTTGCCTTTGAACAATTTAACGCGGCCAATAAAGCGCGTTAGATTTTGTTCTAATAGCGATTCCGGCTCTGCAACTTCTCGCTCTTTCTCAGTACGGATGATCGCAATGACTTTATCGCCATGAAGACACTTCTTCATATAAGGTGGTGGAATAAAGAAGCTAGTCTTGCTATCTACTTCCAAAAAGCCAAAGCCTTTTTCCGTTGCTTTAATGGTCCCTTCCTTTTTAGGAAGATTTTCTTGCATTTGCTGCTTAAGTTGAGCCAGTAGGGGATTATCTTGAAACATCGTAACACATCTAACTTACATAATGGCGGACACTATAACACCGCTATTAGGGCCAATCTAGCCTAAGTTCGGTGCTCCTTCAGGAAAAAACCATTCAGTCATGGCGCAGAAAACAACCGTTTTAATCACTTTATGTCGACAATGTGACCATGTTTTCCATTTTTGAGAAATTTTTGTGATGAAATTCAATTTTTTCTAGCTTTTTTTATGCTTTTGGTAATATAATCCGCCCCCTTGTTTATGTCCCTAGTTGGCTTGATGCGATTTACAACTTTTCCGCATCTGAACGGAATCAGCTCTTTCTGGATTGGTAATGGAATTGGTAGAGCTCGTGGGACCTTTTGTTGAATAAATATTTAGTAGGATCCCAATGCAAGATTCTGTAATTCAGTTTAGCGACTTAGCGCTAAATGACTCTATCCTTTCAGCTTTGACTGAAATGGGCTTTGTTAACCCAACTCCAATTCAAGCTGCTGCTATTCCACATCTGATGGAAGGTTCTGACGCACTTGGTAAAGCACAGACAGGTACTGGTAAAACAGCTGCTTTCTCTCTACCTTTACTAAACAAAGTAGACCTAGCACAACGTAAACCACAAGCTATCGTTCTAGCTCCAACTCGCGAACTTGCTATCCAAGTAGCAGCTGAAGTTAAAAACCTAGGCCGTAACATCCCTGGTCTTAAAGTTCTTGAAATCTACGGTGGTACTTCTATCGTTGATCAAATGCGTGCACTTAAAAATGGTGCTCACATTGTTGTTGGTACTCCAGGCCGTGTTCAAGACCTTATCAACCGTAAAAATCTTTTCCTAGACGAAGTACACACTTTCGTTCTAGATGAAGCAGATGAAATGTTGAACATGGGCTTTGTTGATGACGTAACTGCAATCATGGAACACTCGCCTGCTTCTGCACAGCGCGTTCTATTCTCTGCAACTATGCCTCCAATGCTTAAAAACATCTGTGAGCGTTTCCTACGCGATCCAGTTACTGTTGACGTTGCTGGTAAAAACCACACTGTTGACAAAGTAGAGCAACAATTCTGGGTTGTTAAAGGCGTAGAGAAAGACGAAGCAATGTCTCGTCTACTTGAAACTGAAGAAACTGACGCATCAATCGTATTCGTACGTACTCGTCAAGACACTGAACGCCTAGCTGATTGGCTAAGTGAGCGTGGCTTTAAAGCTTCTGCACTACACGGCGATATCCCTCAGTCTCTACGTGAGCGTACTGTTGACCACATCAAACAAGGTGTTATCGACATTCTAGTTGCTACTGACGTTGTTGCACGTGGTCTTGATGTTCCACGTATTACACACGTATTCAACTACGATATCCCATTCGATGTGGAATCTTACATCCACCGTATCGGCCGTACTGGTCGTGCTGGACGTAAAGGTAAAGCGATCCTATTGGTTCGTACTAACCAAATCCGCATGCTACGCACTATCGAGCGCGTAACTAAATCATCTATGGAAGAAATCCAACTTCCTATGCGTGATCAAGTTGCTGCATCTCGTCTAGTTAAACTAGGTGCTGAGCTAGAAGCAGAAAAAGAACATAAAGCTCTAGATAAGTTCGTTGAACTAGTCGAGAAGCTTCAAGAATCTCTAGAAATCGATGCGAACACTCTAGCGGCAATCTTACTGAAACGTCAGCAAGGCAAACGTCCATTGTTCTACATCGGTGACGACCCAATGGTAGACGCAATCGCACGTGAGAAACAACGTCGTCAAGATCGCCGTGAAGGTGGACGTGACGGTCGTGATGGTGGCCGTGAAGGTGGCCGTCGTGAGCGTAGTTTCAGCACTCAAGATTGGGATACTTACCAACTACAAGTTGGTCGTGAGCAAGGTGTTCAAGTTAAAGACATCGTTGGCGCACTAGCTAACGAACTAGGTCTAGTTAAAGGCTCTATCGGTGCTATCAAACTAGATCAAGGTCAAACTTACGTTCAGCTGCCAAAAACAATGAACTCTGAAACTACGGGCAAACTAAGCAAGCTACGTATCCGTCAAAAAGAAGTTGGCGCGGTAGTTTGTGACTTCAACGATTTCCGTGAGCCTCGCCGTGATGGCGGTCGTCGTGATGGCAACCGTGATGGTGGTTTCCGTGGTAACCGTGAAGGCGGCAACCGCGAAGGTGGTTTCCGTGGTAACCGCGAAGGCGGCAACCGTGAAGGTGGCTTCCGTGGTAACCGTGAAGGCGGCAACCGCGATGGCGGCGGCTACCGTGGTAACCGTGAAGGTGGTGCAAACCGTGATGGCGGCGGCTACCGTGGCAACCGTGAAGGTGGCGCAAACCGCGATGGCGGCGGCTACCGTGGTAACCGCGAAGGTGGTGCAAACCGTGATGGCGCAGCGAACCGTGATGGCGAACGTCGTTTCGACCGTAACCGTGGTGGCGATCACCGTGGTAACCACCGTGGCGAACGTGGTCACAGCCGTCCACAACGCAGCGAAGACTAAGATCTAAAGATTAGTTAAAAAAATCCCCGCCATTTGGTGGGGATTTTTTTATGTCTCGTTTTTATACAATAACTTAAGTTACACCGGGACTCTCACTGGAAGTGAGCTTCATCCGATAATCTTGATACCCTCGATTGCTATAAATAAAGATGGTAATAAAGATAGCTCCACTCAATAGCTTGAACATCACATTGATCTCAGGCCAAATCAATACAACTCCGACACCAAGTAACACCAGACGCAATAACCAGTTAATCGGTCCCTCTAAAAAACCCTCTATTGCTGCGACCAAAGCATAGGTTCCTATTACCGCAAATATCCCAACTATCATCACATGACTGATATCCCAACTGACTAATCCGGTATAGGCAATAAGCAAAGGCACTAGGTACAAGCCTTTGGCAATTTTCCATGCCATCATACCTGTTCGCATGGGGGGTGTTTTAGCTATCGTAGCTGCCGCAAAAGCGGTTAAGCAAACCGGAGGCGTCACATTACTGTCCTGAGATAACCAAAAGATAATCAAATGTGCAGACAAAAGTGCCAGTCCTACGGCTTCCATACCCAAACTTTGTTCCAACAACATTTCCATGAAATCAGGTGGTACAACAGCAACTAACTCTTTTGCCGTTTCTAATGCCATTGGCGCACTCAGTAAAACAAGCTTTTCTGGTGCGGCTAGCATAAAGATCGCTTTCGCTTGCTCCGGTAGTTGTCCTGAAACCAATAGATTCAACAGCTGGCTTTCTGCTAATAACTTATACAATGCAGGAGCCGACAAAGTACCAAGAACGATATAAGCCGCTGTAACCGGAAGCCCCATACCAAGTACCAGTGATGCTAAGGCAATCAACAGCAACATAAGTAAAAGGTTGCCACCAGCCCAACCATCGATCATTAGAGAAAACGTATTGCCAATCCCTGTGGTACTGATGACATTAACCACCAAACCGATCCCCACGAGTAACACAGCGGTCGTTGCCATGTTTCTCGCCCCTTGAGCTAATGCTTCAATAATCGCCGTTACACCCATTCTATGAGAGCGGGAGAACCAGCTTGCGACCACAACTGAAATAATCGCTAACCCTGCAGCGTAAGTTGGGGTAAATCCATCGACCAACAGGTAAACAAGAACGGCTAAAGGTATCAAGTTATGCCAACCTGACAGGACGACTTTCAGCAGTGAGTCCTCACTCGTGGTAATTTTTTGCACGCCACTGCGTTTCGCTTCAATACGTACAAAAAATCCAACAGAAAGGAAGTAGATCAAAGCTGGAACAAATGACACGGCAATAATATCAACGTAAGGAATTTGAGTATAAGAGGCCATAATAAATGCCCCGGCCCCCATGACCGGTGGCATTAACTGCCCACCAGTCGATGCGGCGGCTTCAACACCGGCGGCAAATCGTGATGGGAACCCAGCCTTTTGCATCAACGGAATACTGATCACTCCAGTAGAAACCGTATTGGCCACACTGGAGCCAGAAACTGACCCCATAAGGCCAGATCCGATTACCGCGATAAAACCCGGCCCTCCAATCACTTTGCCTGCTGCAGCACGCGCCACATCAATGATGTAGTCACCAACACCTGAACGAACCAAAAAAGCCCCGAACAGAATAAACATGAAGACAAAGCTCCAGCTAATCCGTGAAATGGGGCCAAACATCCCCTCTGAAGAATAGAAACTGCGATAGAGCAACGTCTCCATACTCAAACCCGGAAAATGAAAGATACCTGTCGCCCATTTTCCCCACAGCACAACGTAACTTAAGCAGATCACAATCAAAACAGGGATAAACCACCCCATGGTTCGACGAATAAGCTCAATGACTATCGCAATGGCTAAGATCGCAAATATCCAATCGGTGGTAACAAACTTCACCCCTCTTTCATACAGAGCATCTTCAGCAAAAGGGATATAGGCAAGACATGCGAGTGCGCCAAGGGCAATCAATATGTCGACAGCTAGCGCCACTTTACTTTTTTTCAATGAACCGTGCGCGGGGTACCACAAGGCGCAAATAACAGCAAAGCCTGCAAAGTGAACCGCAGAAACCCATAATTCAGGCCAAGTCGCAAATGTGTTAAACCAAATGTGGATCAGTGACAGTCCAACGCCAATAAACGTAATGGCACTTACCACCCAAGGAAAATCAGCCCGAGTAGGTAACTCGAACTTTTGTAGTTCTTGCTTTAGAGAATCGCTCATAACCGACTCCATTCAACTGATATAAAGCGATAAAAAAGGCTCCCTAGCCTTTTGCTTTTGAAGTGAACCCTCTGAATTCATATCTTGAGTCCATCTCAGGCGTTCATCTCTAGAGTAAGGTCTGCTGAAGTCCGCTTCATAAATTGGAACGGTTTAAATTCAGGTTTATCTGTACACCAGCAAAAGTTTAGAGAGCTAGGTGGTTATTGAGTGATCAATGTATCAGGGATCTCAACACCCACTTCTTTGTAGTAACGAGCGGCTCCTGGATGAAGTGGTACCGGCAAACCGGCAATCGCTTTTTCAATCGCCATCGCTTTGGTCGCTTTATGGATACCTTGTAGGAACGGCAGGTTTTCATAGATGGTTTTAGTTAGCTGATAAACATCTTCATCGGAAACATCATCACGTACGGCAAGAAAGTTAGGCTGAGCAATCGTGGTAACGACTTCAGTGACACCCGGGTAGGTATTGGCTGGGATTTCAAATTTGGTCCACAAATTGTAGCTGCCATTCGCCTGCTTAATTTGCTCATCGTTGAACGACAAGATCTTTATCTCATCGCCTAATGCTGCAAATGCTTGTGTTACCGCTCCGACAGGAACACCTGCTGGCGTGTTCATGCCATCAATCGTTCCATTTTGCAGTGCACTCGCACTACCGCCATAACCCATATGCGCAAGGTTAAAGCTTTCTGGATCAATCGAGAGTCCTTTCATGATCTGACGACCTGAATTTTCAGTACCTGAGTTTTTCTTACCAATAGAGAATTTTTTTCCCTCTAGGTTATTCAGATCCGAAACCATGCCTGTTTCTGCTAATTCTGAACGGACAATAAAGTGCTCAACGTTTTGCCATAACATAGAAACAGAACGCAGCTGCTCTTGTCTTTCTTTATAAGGGCCCTCACCCTCCCAAGCCCATGCGCCATATAAACCTTGTAGAATCGCAAACTGAGCTTCGTTTTCATTGAGCAGTTTTACGTTCTCGCCCGAGCCCGCTGAACTGATCGCTGACAACGAAAATTTATATTGGGGTGTCAGCTTCACTTTACTCAACGTTGCTAGCGCGACGCCGACGGGATAATAGGTTCCACCTGTTGAAGCCGTTGCCAATATGTAACTGCGATCTTGTGCAACTGCATTGCTCGCGATGCCAAATGATGCAACGGCGATAGCGATGGTTTTCACTAGCTTATTCATTTTCATTCGATACTCTCCCTGTTCTTAATCAAACAATACCATTCAGGCATGCTGCGTATTCATCAAAACAATCGATTACGGATCTTAAGGTAGGGAAATTCAACGATTTATGAAACGATCTACATCGCACTTCTTAATAACAAAATCGCAACAAAAAATAAAAGTATCAATTTTGTTCAGTCACGGGGATTTTTTGAATTAACGTAATAAAAAAAATCAGCCTATTGGCTGATCTTTTTGACACTACTGCGCTCAACAAGCGTCGGCTCTAACTGAACCACATGCGCATCTCGACTTGGGTCTTCTAAACGCTTCAATAGCATTTCGAC
Source organism: Vibrio sinensis (assembly GCF_003605645.1). GTDB lineage: Bacteria > Pseudomonadota > Gammaproteobacteria > Enterobacterales > Vibrionaceae > Vibrio > Vibrio sinensis. The sequence continues at coordinate 48,023 of NZ_QVMU01000009.1, forward strand.
TGCTGATTGGCCTAAACGATATTTAGGCTGATGAATAGTGGTTAACCCTGGGGACATAAACTTAGCAATGTGAATATCATCATAGCCAATTAATGAAACATCTTCGGGAATACGGATACCTTTTTCATTGGCTGCATTAATTACCCCCATCGCCATCATGTCGTTACACACAAAAATCGCACTGGGCAGTGTCCCTTTACTATAAATGGTATTGAATGCCTGATAGCCACCCTCACAGTTAAAGTCTGACTCTACGATCCAATCACCATTAAAAGAGAGATTAGCTTCATTTAATGCACGCTTATACCCCTCATAACGCATCTGAGCTTGGTATAAATTGAGAGGACCGGTAATACAACCAATGGATTGATGGCCACTTTCAACCAAGTACTTAGCTGCTAAATAGCCACCACGCAGTGAGTTATCTTGAATCTTATCACTGGTAAAGTGCATTGGGCCCCAATCCATCACAACAATCGGGATATCAGGGTATTGTTCAAAAATATCAAACCGCTCTCCAACCAGTGAAGAACACATTAAAATCAACCCATCAACACGCTTTTGAAGCAAGGTATTGATGGATGCTTTCATTCGAACTTGGTCGCCCTCGGTATTACAAACAATAAGGTTATACCCTTGCTGATAACAACTGCGTTCGACACCTTTTACCACCTCACCAAAAAAAGGGTTGGTTGAGGTAGTCATTAACATGCCAAAAGTTTTGGTGCGATTCATTTTAAAACTACGCGCTAAAGCTGATGGTGTGTAATTCAGCTCTTTAGCCGCCTTATTCACTCGCTCAGAGATCTCTTCGCTAACATAGCGTGAGCTATTAATCACATGGCTGACTGTCGAAGTGGAAACACCCGCTAATCGAGCAATGTCTTTCATTGTCGCCATGCATTAATTCTCCTAAAACTGCTCGGCCAAAAACGTTTCAACCTCTTCACGGGTTGGAATCGATGTTTGTGCACCAAAACGCGTGACTGAAATAGCAGCAGCGGCATGGGCAAATTTAATCGCTGATTCTAATGGCATTTCTTCTAACAAACCAGTGACGAATGCACCGTTAAAGGTGTCTCCTGCTGCCGTGGTATCTGTCGCAGTAACTCTAAATCCTGCAATGATTTTACCCACACCCTTTTGGCTCAACCAAACACCTTTCGCGCCCAAGGTAATCATGACGGTTTCGATGCCTTTTTGATGAAGAATATTGGCGGCTTGTTGCGCAGATTCATCATCAATGACGGCAACACCCGTTAACACTTCAGCTTCGGTTTCATTTGGGGTAATGATGTCAACATTACTAAGCAATTCATCAGACAAAGCTCGCGCTGGTGCGGGGTTTAACACAACAACGGTGTCACTTTCTTTGGCTACTTGAGCTGCTTTTTCAATACCATCTAATGGGGTTTCTAACTGCATAAGCAAATACTGAGCTTGGCGAATATCTTCTAACTCACTTTCAATCATCTGTGCAGAAAGAAGATCATTTGCCTCTCCTGAAATACAGATGCTGTTTTCGCCACTATCGCACACTTGAATCATCGCAATGCCTGTTGGGCAGTTGGGCTGCATTTTCACCCCTTTGATATTCATGCCATCCATGATGAAGTTTTCACGAATATTAATACCAAAAGAGTCGTCACCCACGGCGGCAATAAAGCCTATATCTGCTTTTAAACGTGCTGCTGCGACGGCTTGGTTTGCGCCTTTACCACCGGGAATAACTTGATAACGACGGCCATGGAGCGTCTCACCGGGACGAGGAAATGATGGCACTTGGAGCACATGGTCAGCGTTCACGCTACCCAATACGATTAACTTATTCATACGCTTATCCTCGGTTCTAGTGAACCTATACAATTCAGGAACAGATAGATTTCCACTCTCGTAAAAATGCAAAGCTAACTGTTTCTTCAAACCCTCCCCGAGCAGGGAGGGCTTTATACCAATCAGAAAAATTATTGAGCAATAACTTTTAGCGGAACTGGGATGTTCGCTTCAACTTGTTCGCCTTTTAGAACTTTTACCGCTGTTTCAACACCCAGAGCACCGATAAGGTCAGGTTGCTGTGCGATGGTCGCGCCAAGAATGCCACGGTTTACCGCTGCAATACCATCATCAGTACCATCAAAACCAACGATTAACACTTCTTTGCCTGAAGCTTGTACAGCACGAAGCGCACCAAGTGCCATTTCATCATTTTGTGCGAATACTGCTTGAACATCTGGGTTAGCAGCAAGTAGGTTTTCCATAACGTTCAAACCTTTAGTACGGTCAAAATCCGCTGGTTGACTCGCAAGTAGATTCATCTCACTGCCATCGACCGCTTTCATGAACCCCTCACCACGTTCACGCGCAGCTGATGTACCAGCGATACCCTCAAGTTGGATAACTTTCGCAGTCTCACCGACTTTGCTGATAATGTATTCACCGGCCATTTCACCACCAGCAACGTTGTCTGAAGCGATATGGCTCACTACGTCACCACGACTCGCGCCACGGTCCAAAGTAAGTACAGGAATGTTTGAGCGGTTCGCCATACGAATCGCATTAGAAACCGCATCAGAGTCTGTTGGGTTAATCAAAATAGCTTTTACGCCGCGAACTGTTAGGTCTTCAACATTGGAAAGCTCTTTACTAGGATCGTTTTGCGAATCAAGAACGATTAGGTCATAACCGAGCTCCTCCGCTTTCGCTTCCGCACCATCTTTCATCGTAACGAAAAACGGATTGTTAAGAGTCGATAGTACGATTGCCATTGTATCTTGAGCTTGAGCAGACACAGAAACCGTCGTAGAAAGTAGTGCAGCAGAAATTAAAGTGGCCAGTTTTTTCATCGTTATCGTCCTTTGTGTAGGGTGTCACGGGACATATCATCCCGCGTCGGTTTTTATGTAGTTATCTATTTGTTTAGCTATTTAGCTATTTAGCTATTTTAAATTGGATCGTTATTGTTTATGTCTTCCTAACTTGACTCATCAGGTTAATGACCCGTTATGCTTAAACAACCTTACTCACTTTATTGCAGACGCTTAGGTAGCTATTTACTTAGGAAGCAAGCACAACGGGTATCGGGGTTACTTGTTTTTGTTATCCACTAATACTGCCAGTAGGATAACGACGGCTTTTGCAATCATTTGGTAGTAAGACGACACATCCAATAGGTTCAGAGCATTGTTTAAGAAGCCAATGATCAGAGCACCAATCAGCGTACCCATGATTCGACCTTTACCACCCATTAGGCTGGTACCACCCAACACAACAGCAGCAATTGCATCTAGCTCATAGCCCATACCAGCGGTTGGTTGCGCTGACGACAGACGAGAAGTAATGATGATGCCCGCCAACGCTGCCAGTAAACCACAGATTGAGTAGACACCAATTTTAACGCGGTCCACATTGATACCTGATAGGCGTGCTGCTGATTCATTACCGCCAACTGCGTAAACGTAACGACCAAAACGCGTATGGTTAAGCAAATACCAAGCACCCGCAAAAACGAACACCATCAGCCATACTGGAACTGGAATACCTAGGGTGTAGCCTGTACCAAACCATGCAAACGCATCAGCAGTATCAGTAAAGCCAGTTGAGATTGGTCGACCATCGGTATAAACCATGGTCACACCACGCAGAAGCGTCATGGTCACAAGAGTCGCGATAAAGGCTTGGACCTTACCCTTAGCGATAATAATGCCGCTAATTGCGCCCAATGCGGCACCCGCAACTAATGCGGTTGGCAACGCGATCATCACTGGCACTTCAAGACCAATTAATGTCGCGGCAAACGCACCACATAAAGCCAGTACTGAACCGACACTCAAATCAATACCTGCGGTAAGGATAACGAGCGTCATACCCACCGCTATAATGGCGTTAACTGACGTTTGACGAAGTATGTTTAAAATATTATCGACAGTAAAAAAGTTAGGGTTTAAAAACGACACCACAACAATTAAGAACAGCAAAGCAATAAGCGACTTTTGCTCGATTAACCATTCTTTACTAAAAAGCTTATTACCCGTTTGGGTTGGTTTACTCATGGCTTTGGTACTCATGCTGCTTCCTCACTGATCATTTTACCTACCGCACAGGCGAGTAATTTTTCTTGGTCCGCCTCTTTGGCATCGAATTCACCGCTAATACGGCCTTCATGCATCACAATGATGCGGTCACTCATCCCAAGCACTTCTGGCATTTCTGATGACACCAAAATGATGCTCATTCCATCCGCTTTGAATTTATTGATGAGTTGGTAAATTTCTTTTTTTGCGCCGACATCTACACCGCGAGTGGGTTCATCTAAGATCAGCACTTTTGGTTTTGTCATCAATCCTTTGGCGATAGCAACTTTCTGTTGGTTTCCTCCAGAAAGGTTGCCAATGATTTGATCACGAGTTGGCGTTTTAATATTGAATAACTTGATAAAGTCCTCAACGGCCATCACTTCATCAGCGTGCTGAATTCGTCCACCTTTGGTTAATTTATCAAGAGAGCAAAGCGACATATTTTCTTTCACTGACAAGCCAAGAACTAGCCCATCACCTTTACGGTCTTCAGAGATATAAGCGATACCATTGATCAAGCCATCTTGTGGGCTGACTGGATTAATGGTTTTATTTTCAAGGTTAATCACACCACGCTCACTCGGTAATGCGCCGTAAATCACTTTCATTAATTCGGTACGACCTGCCCCCATAAGGCCAGATACCCCAAGGATTTCACCACGCTTTAATTTGAAGCTCACGTCATGAACACCAGAGCCGGTTAAACCGATAACTTCAAGGCAAGTTTCTCCGTGTTTAACCTCAATACGTGGATACTGCTCTTCCAATTTACGACCGACCATCATCTCGATTAGGCCATCTTCATTGGTATCAGACACTCGACATTCACCGATAAATTTGCCATCTCGTAGTACTGTGATGTCATCGCAAATTTCAAAGATTTCTTTAAGTCGGTGAGAGATATAAACGATTCCACAACCTTGATCGCGCAGTTCGTTGATCACTTTAAACAGAGACTCAGTTTCAGTATCTGTCAGTGCATCAGTAGGTTCGTCCATAATGATGACTTTCGACTCAAACGACAGCGCTTTGGCAATTTCAACCATTTGTTGTTCGCCAAGACTTAAATCCCCAAGGAGGGTTTTGGAACTGTGTTTTACGTTTAAGCGAGCTAATAGCTTATCGGCTTCGTCATACATTTTAGCCCATTGAATACGGCCGAGAGAGCCTGTAAATTCACGGCCTAAAAAGATATTCTCAGCAATCGTTAGCTCAGGAATAAGGTTCAGCTCTTGGTGGATGATACTGATCCCGGCTTGTTGTGAATCACGTGGTCCTTTAAAAGCGGCTGGTTGACCTTGATAGTGAATTGTCCCACCATCTAAAGGGTGAATACCGGTTAATACTTTCATTAACGTCGACTTACCGGCTCCGTTTTCTCCCATCAGCGCCATCACTCGCCCAGGGTAGACATTCAGACTTGCTTTATCGAGAGCTTTTACACCCGGAAACGCTTTCTCAATGTCGTTAAGTTGTAAGATGGCTTGAGTCATGTTCTGTCCTCAATTCGACAAACTGGCAGCCTTAGCCGCACCAAAAATTCCGTATTTCAAAAGTCCGCACTTAATTAGAGCGCTGAACTTAAAAATCAAAGCTTAAAAGACCACACCTGTTTGGAAGATCACGTTGGCATATGGCGTACACTCTCCGGTACGAACCACTGCTTTGCTATTGTTCGTGCGAGCTTTAAATTCTTCGTGTGTCACATGCCCCACTTCAATAACCTTGCCTGTTGTCAGTTGTTCTTGAACCAATAAATCAAGCAACTCACCATAAACTTCAGGGCTAGTTCGCTCGAATTCCTCTGCGACCAAAACCGCTTCAATTTGAGACTCAGACAAAATTACGCGTACCGTATCAATAAAACTAGGGACGCCATGAGTGAGGGCAAGATCGATGCGTTGTACATGACTTGGGATAGGTAAACCGGCATCGCAAACAGTAATTTCATCAGTATGTCCTAACGTCGCTACCAGATAAGAGATGTCAGAATTTAGTAGGGTACTTTTTTTCATTATTTAACCTTTTTACTCACTGTTTCGATCTCTATGAGTGCTGTTCTATTAGCGATTAAACTGTTCGTAAAACACTCATCGATACGTTTCGATGAAATAATAAGGCTGATTTTTTTCTTTGCACCATCACAAACACCAAGGTGTGACATTGATCGGCAATTTTGTGCAACACCTCCAATAATTTCGGTTATAGCTCACACAATCACTGCACCTAACTTTCAGAGGTTTACTTAAATGGCATAAAGATGCGTTGCATATCACACTAGATATTCACAATAAATTTATGAATCGTGGATATAATTAACGTAATTAATAACTGGCACAGAAAAACAATATCCAAGAAAGACAAAGGTGAAAAAATGAAAAAGATCGCGTTTATTTTAGTAATGGCTTTACAAATCGCAGCCTGTACCGAGGTTGGAAGTGATGAATGGTGTAGTGATATGGATACCAAAGCAAAAGGTGATTGGACGGCTAATGAAGCGAAAGATTATGCTAAGCACTGCATTTTCTAAGCGTTTTTTACCTATTAGCTAATAGAAACGCACTGCTCAAAATGTTAGCAGCCCATGTTTTCGATTAATCTATTAAGATTCTTCTCGAAACTGCGATATCAACTTGAGTTAATCGAATAACCAACGTTATACTAAGCCGTAGTAAGTAAATGTTAGCAGGCTCATTTTCCACTAGCGGTCTGTTTAAGTTTTGACTAAAATATGCACCATTCTCATCAGAAGTGATGAGCTGCCGTCTATTTTGGGACATTTCTGACCTTTCCTGCCACAAGCCGGTAGGTAGGCCTTAATTAGTAAGTAGTGTGTATTCGTATATGGACAAAGATAAGTTTACTAATATTTATCGTTTACCAACGGCCTTTCAAATTCGAATTGGCAAATGGCAACAAACGTTCAATGGCACTTCTGATATTGTTCTCCACCATGCACTGGAAGTGCGTAATCAACAATTTAAAAAACCAACCATCTTTCCTGCTGGTTGGGCCGTGACGCTTTTTGAAAAAGACGATATTTCCATCACTCATCACGGGAAATATATTCAGACCGCGATGCGTACGATGAAAGATCGTAAAGTGTCATATAAACGAGTCTACCTCTCTAGAGTACCTTTAGAGCAAGCAGAGCCTGCTCTGATCGCCTTTAAACTAGAATGGATTCAAAAACACAATCGCGTTGCTAAAAAGTACAATCAAATTAAGAAAAAAGCGTTTTTACGCTTTGCCATTGAAGAACTAGAAACTATTTACCCTTCCATTCCAAAAGGGGAATTTGATCGTAATTTATGGAATAAGCTGGTGCTGTCTGAATTAGGCCCAGAAAAGAAATTCGATAATCCTTATTTCGTAAAACACGCCTGTTTTTAACCGTTATTAAACCCCACTACGGTGCGTATTCTTAAAGGCGAGCTGAATCCCCAAGCGCCTAGATAAACTAGACGATTGGGGAAATAAGTGCCTAAGCTTCAAGGAAAACAACGCAGCGAAATAATGATTACGCCTCATATTGGTAGGAATTACTATCTCGTCAACTCAACATGGAACAATAACCATGACTAACTATTTTGATAGCCCATTTTCTGGGAAGTCACTAAAAGAGCAAACCACCAATCCTAATATTATTGTGGGCGAACATAGCTATTATTCTGGCTATTACCATGGTCACAGTTTTGACGACTGCGCTCGCTATCTCATCCCTGATCGCTCTGATGTCGATAAGCTAATCATCGGTAGATACTGCTCCATCGGTTCAGGCGCTGTATTTATGATGGCGGGCAACCAAGGCCACCGCACTGATTGGGTCACTACTTTTCCTTTCTTCTACCAAGACCAACCGCAGTTTGAAGGCGCTGTAGATGGGTTTGAAACAAAAGGCGATACCATCATTGGCAATGATGTATGGATCGGTAGTGAAGCGATGATCATGCCGGGTATCACTATTGGTGATGGCGCTGTAATCGCAAGCCGGGCCGTCGTGACAAAAGATGTCGCACCCTACTCGATTGTTGGATCCAATCCTGCTAAGCATCTGCGCTTTCGTTTTTCTGTAAGCGAAATTGAAATGCTGTTAGAAATGAAATGGTGGAATTGGCAAGATGAGCAAGTAAAACAAGCTATGCCACTGCTGTGTTCTGGTGATATTAGTGCTCTCCACACTTTTTGGATCAAACAACAATCCAAATGAAGCCTTGAGGATACGTTCAGATAGGTTATAGTTTTCATTCAGTTAGTTCGCTATCTATGAGGAAACTACAATGTCAAAACGTATTCTCGATTTCTGGTTTCATGAACTAGAAGCTAAAGATTGGTTTGTTAGCAGTGACAAGACCGATGCACTGATCAAGGAACGCTTTGCTGACCTAGTTGAGCAAGCCGCCCAATGTGAACTTGATTCATGGCGTAAAACCCCACAAGGTCGCTTGGCTGAAATCATCTTACTTGATCAGTTTTCTCGCAATATTTACCGTGATACACCACAAGCATTTTCTCAAGATCCACTCGCGTTGGCACTCGCACAGCAAGCAATCGAAGTTGGGGCTGATAAATCCCTCTCTTTAATCGAACGTTCATTTCTTTACATGCCGTTTATGCACAGTGAATCCATCAAGATTCATCAACAAGCCGTGGTCCTTTTTGATCAACCCGGTCTTGAAAATAACTATGATTTTGAATTAAAACACAAAGTGATCATCGAGCAATTTGGACGCTATCCACATCGAAATGCGATACTAGGTCGAATCAGTACACCGGATGAGTTGGCCTTTCTTGATACGCCAAACTCCAGTTTTTGAACGCTATCGTAAAGAACTGACTCTATAAACAGTGTAGGTCATCGGTTCAAACTCAATATGGCTTGCGATTCCCCCTGTAACGAGCGATCGCAAGCAATTAACACACTAAGAAATTATGCTCCTTTCTACCTATATTTCTGGTTTCTCTTTAAGTCTGTCGCTTATTTTGGCGATTGGCGCGCAAAATGCGTTTGTTTTAAAGCAAGGCATCAAACAGCATCATGTTTTTCTGGTCTGTTTCATTTGCGCTTTATCTGATGCCATTTTAATTTCTGCTGGTGTCGCCGGATTTGGTGCCATTGTCGCAAAATTTCCAGAGGTCGAGTCGATTGCTCGTTATGCTGGAGCACTATTTCTAACTTGGTATGGCTTACGCAGTCTTCATTCTGCGTATCAAACGAGCCATGCATTAAATCCAATCGGAGATAGTCATCAAAGTGCCATCGCAACTGCGTTAACCTGTTTAGCATTTACTTGGCTCAACCCACATGTTTATCTTGATACTGTCGTTCTACTCGGTTCCATATCCACACAATATGAACCCCATAAGCTAGACTTTGCCTTAGGAGCAATCACGGCTTCGTTTGTGTTCTTCTTTAGCCTAGGCTACGGCGCAAAGCTATTAATCCCAGTTTTTCGTCATGCTCGCTCATGGAAAGTACTCGAAGCGATCATCGGTTTGGTAATGCTATTTCTCGCGGTGAGTTTACTCATATAGGAGCAAGGATGATTGACGTTATCGGCTTAGACCATTTAGTGCTGCGTACCAACAAATTAGAAGCGATGTTAGTGTTTTATCGTGATGTCCTCCATTGTCCGATAGAGCGCTCGCTCCCCTTACCGATTGGCCTAATTCAACTTCGAGCCGGCAATGCTCTTATTGATATCGTCACGCTGGATGGGGATCTTGGTCGTGACGGAGGAAACCCTCCCCAGCAAAATGGACGCAACGTCGACCATTTTTGCCTTCAAATCGCATCGTTTGATGAGAAAGAATTGCTTCAGTATCTTCAAAGCCACCATATAAAGGTTCAGCCCTTTGCAGAGCGTTATGGAGCCCAAGGCTATGGTCGTTCGATTTATATTCACGACCCTGAGGGGAATATCGTTGAGCTGAAACCGGTCCGTTAAGTTGTGTGCTCGACAATATTTCACAGAACAATATTTCACTCAACAGTGTTTTACTCAGCAGTATTTCACTTAACAATATTTTCAACCGTATGAGTCATTCCACATCTAATTTGCTAACGCTATTAATACTATCACTGCTGCATAATCAAATCGGCTTGAGGATAAAGCACCATGCTGAACTTATTTAATGATCTACCTGCTAACTTCAATGAAGAGCAATTTGACGATCTCCTCGTCCATAAGAATTTGCGTATTGAACGGATTGTTTCTCATGGGCAATCTTCGCCTGATGGATTTTGGTACGATCAACAAGAACACGAATGGGTCACGGTATTGAAAGGGTTTGCACAAATTGAATTTGATGATGGGAAAATCGTTGATCTCAATGTTGGTGACCATTTGAATATTGCCGCACATCAAAAACATCGAGTAAGAAGTACTCAAGCGGAAACAGAAACCATCTGGTTAGCGGTGTTCTATCAATAAATAATCGCGATTTTAAAAGAATAAGAGGGGAGGAAATCATGATTTCATGCCAACTATATGACTACATAGAAATTGCTTGCCTATTTAAATTGCCAGTGACACTCACGTTACTGAATGGTCAGCAACTCAGTGGGCAAGCAGTTGATACCCGTTACAACGCCCAACATCAAGAGTGTATCGTGCTAGTGACTTCAATGGGCGAGCAGTTGATTGCGACAAGCCAGCTGCGATCAATGAAAGCACAGTTTCAAAATCCTCACTTTGACATTATCGAATTTGTTCAATCGAGCTAACCCTATATGAATGGTTAAATGTGGATAGTTAAATATGAATAGTTAAGCTTTGACCAAACGTCTACTGAAAAACATCTGCTACAAAAGGTCAGATTATGCCATTCAAAAACAAAACGGCGCTTCAGTCGGCGCCGCTTTGTTCAAATTATATTTATTCTGATTGAGTTACAGTTTGTAGCTGTAATCTAAGCGGTAATCATCACCATTTTTTGCCGTGTACTCTTTATCTTCGCTGCAAGCACGTGGTTTACCTCGCTCATCACCTTTCACTAGGCTAATCCAATGGCGAATCGCAGCCATATCGGTATCTTGATGTGGGAAAGTGGTGCAAGTTTCCAATTGAATATCATCGATATCAATAAGCTCAACACTGCCTGTTCCTTTATGCTGACCGAACAGCACTTCTACATGGCTGCCATTCCCATCACGTAGCAAGATTGAATGCGGGTCTGCTTTCTCTCCAGTAAACGCAACAAAATGTTTAGGGTGCTTTAGGCCACTGTGGCGACCGCCTTTGAAGTATGCCATCACGTGGCGATAATCGATAACGTATGCCGTAACCTCTTCATGAGAGCCTGACTCTAATGGAAATAGACGGTCCAGTAGTTGTTTAGCTTGCGCTTGCTTTTCCGACGCTTGGCTTGCGTCAATTGTCTCCACGGCAAAGACTGCTTGAGCGATAAATGGCTGTGGTTGATTTTGGATATCGTTCTTGTCGAATGTTAGCATATTCATAGTCTTTCCCTCGCGGATAACTCACATCTAATTTTATGTCCCAGTGCAAAATCACTTTGGTGTTACATCTAAGCACTTCGAAGTTGCTTTCGATTTCGTTTCAATTTTGTGACCTTGCTTACTATCTAGACTAGCGAATTATTAGCTACAATTTCACAACAAAAATTTTACAGTGTGAATTTTACAAAATGTCTCTGTCAAAAAGTCTGATTCGACAATCCCATTTTTTGGGCACAAAAATACGTAACTTACGGAAACGTAACCATTTAACGATGGAAGATCTCTCAGCCCGATGCATTCGGGTTAATCCGGAATATGCTCCATCTGTTTCATACCTATCAATGATTGAACGCGGGAAAAGAGTCCCGAGCATCGACATGCTAGAGGTTATCGCTGAAGTTTTTCAAAAAGATCCTGCTTGGTTTTTAGATGATGAGCCAGCAGATGCCAATATCACACCCGACAAAGGCAATCGCGGTGGGATTAGCGGTATGGCCCTTGAGCCGAGCTTTCTTTTTTCCAATGAAATCTTGCAGATAGCGATCCCGGAAATGCTCTCACAGACAGGGATTACTGGACGTCAATTTGCTCATTTATTGATTCGGGCTCATCAGGAAAAACACCAGAATCACTTCCCTGATCTTGAACGCGCCGCTGAAGAAATTGGCTTGAAACGTCTAAATCTATCAACTCAAGATTTAATGGATATCGCCAGAAGCATGGGGCTAACAATACGTTGGGTGAATCAAGCACCACAAGATGTTGTCGATGAATTAGGCGTCAGTGCAAAACAAGTCGTCACTTCATTTTTTGAACCTCCTGGTAGTATTTATCTTAATGAGGTACTGCGAGATTATCCTACTCGTTTAAAATATGATCTCGCGGTTTATATCGGCCATTGTGCGCTACACAGTAAAGATGGATTGAAAAGCGTCTTGTCCATCGGTCACGCTAATAGTTGGGAAAGTGCCGGACAAGCCCCAGCAACTTCCGTGCTTAATTCACAAGATATTCTCCAAGCATGGCGAGACTTTGAGTCCAGTTTTTTCGCCGGAGCCTTGTTATGCCCCAAAGTCCCTTTTCGCCAATTATTGGATCGCAATGGTTACGAGATTGATGTTCACCAGAAAGCGGGGGTCTCTCCCTCTGTCGCCATGCGCCGCATGACGGTCGTTTCTCCTTACCCACATTGGCACTACTTTGATGCTTATGGACAAAACAAACTCAAAGCTGTTTATCGGGGTAATGGTATTCCACTGCCTTGGGGCAATATGCGAAAAGTGAATGACCCATGCCAGCACTGGGCGGTATTCAGACGTCTTTCTGAACCTAAGACAGGAAGTTCCGCTCAAATATCCATTCTTCACGTCGGTGATGAACCACGCATCTATTGCTGCGAATCCGTCAATATGACCGATCCCGCAGGCAATAATCGAGTGCTGTGTGCTGGTATTGATTTAAATCCAGCTATTGATGCTCAAGGCGGGAATGCTCGTGATATTGCAGAAGAACTCAAAACACTGTGTGTTGGCAACGGCGGAAGTGCCCAGATCCCTCGCTCAATGCAAAAAGAGTTCACAACCATTGCAAAAATTCTCAATATCAATTGGATTGAACGAGGGCTGCAATCGGATGCTAGAGTCATTTGTTCTCGAGGAGCAGTCTGCCCAAGACAACCAAGTTGTTATAATGCTTGTGGTGAGTAATAGTGAGTAATGATGAAGAAAGTAGTGTAAAAGTGAAACGACAGACAAGAAAAAGGCCAATCAAAATAATGCTGATTGGCCATATATGATTGTGAACAAATTTGGGTTCACTAACAACGTCAGTTGGCTAGGTGACCCTCGGCTTAATTAAGGGTCATAACTTATAATGCACTTTGCGTGCCAAGTTTTGATTTTCGAAATATTGCCCAAAAACGAGCAAGAAACCATCAGTTTCATGAAAACTCCATGCATAATACATTTGCAAAATGCAAATGCAGACAAATTGCGAACACTTAATTTGCAAAATGCAAATTAAAGTTCTTTGTGCGTAATACAATGTCGTGCATTTTAGTGGCTATATTCTCGAAGAAATCGTCGTAATATACGCACGATCAATCACGTTTCAGCTATGATTGAACCAAACAAACTCTCATTTACAACCGAGGACTTCTAAAATTAACCTCAACCAAGAGGCCTATTTTTGAAAGAAAGTCTGCAATTACATCTTGAGGTCGGCTCAAAAATGTTACTGAATAGATTGGATTTACCTCAGGCAACTATCTGGTCATCTCATCAATTTATCCCCAGCAGAGATGCCAACAACCTATATCACCAACTCTTGGATTCTACTCCTTGGAAGCAGGAGTCGATTAAGATATTTGGCAAACAAGTCCCACAGCCGAGATTACAAGCATGGTATGGAGAACGTGACTATCAATATTCCGGATTAAAACTGACGCCAATCCCTTTGCCTGATTTTCTGCTCCCTTTAAAACAGCAGTGTGAACTTGCCGTTAATCAAAAATTCAACTCTGTTTTGATTAATTTATACCGTGATGGAGAAGATTCAATGGGGTGGCATCAAGACAATGAGCCGGAACTTGGAGAGCAACCCGTTATTGCATCAATCAGTCTCGGAGCTGAACGTAAATTTTCGATAAAGCATCTTACTACTAACGAAAAACATCACTTTCAACTCTCCCACGGTAGTTTGCTTATCATGGGTGGTAAGATGCAGCATCATTGGAAACATTGTTTACCCAAAACTCGCCGAGCCATCTCTTCACGCATCAATCTCACCTTTAGATATATTTATTAAAAACAATAATTTACTACACAACAAAAGTGTTTAAGATATCGTTTAAATCACAAATAGAGAGCCTTTGACGTCAATATGACAAAGTACATACATTGAAAGGATCAATGTTTGTTAGCTTGCCCTTACCACACATAATATTGGGATAGATTATGCGCGCTTTTATTGCTGCTCTATGTTTGAGTTTAGCTCTCACTCATTCTGCTTTTGCTGATACTTCTTCAACTCAACACTCCCCTACACCGACTTTCCAACAGTCTGCTGACGTACTGCGTCAAACATACGAATCACAACTCTATACACTACCGGCCTTTAAAGAAGGCCATTATGGTTTAAGGATGTATCGTCAAACGCTCGACAAAAAATATGCGTCAGCAATCTGGAGTGATATGGCACGAGTCACCAGCAAGTTAAACCGTTTTAGTGCCGAAGTTCATACGCCAGAGCAAATTCATGAATATGCTCAAAAACGCCTAAAAAGCTATATCGGTGATACCGATGAGCGCAGTCTAAGACGCTATCAAGTGACGCAAAAAATGCCTGAGTATCTTTATCTTGGTGTGGGTTTATTAGGTTCAATGGCTCGTGCGAATGAATATGGACTTAAACACCGTGAAGATCGAAAGTTACGTGAAATCATTCGACGCTACGATTTTGAAACTTATGTCACAGACGAAGAGATGATCAAAGCGTGGGCCGCTCAGTTAGCTAATCAAGTATTCTGGTTGCGACAGTTAGGCGAACGCGACCTTGTTGATACGTTTATTACTCACTTTCAGCAAGCTTACCCCGATAAGCAAGATGCTCAGCTCACTAAGCAGCAATTCGGTAATAAAATTTACGGCATGACCCATATTATTTTTGCCGACTCACAGTACTATCAAACCTTAGTCAATGAGCAAGAACATCAGTGGATCTACGATTACTTTCGAGCCAACATTGATACAATTCTTACCCGAGCAAAAGAAGATGTAATCGCCGAGGTCGGCCTGTCATTTTTACTCGCTGGGTTAGACAATGACCCCGTGGTTCAACAAACACGAAAAGCGATCCAAGCTTCCATCGATCAAACTCAAGGCATGATTCCATCAGTGCGAGGCGATTTTGATCTCACTCATGGTGAACATCGAAATGTGTTAGCAATTATGCTGCTAGATTGGCAAGGTGTTCACCAAGCACCAACGGTAACGGGTGACCCTGCAATATTCAAAAGCATTCCCTATGGCCTTATTATTAAGTAAAAATACTTTTTACTTCGATTATCAAACACGAGATTGATGATACATGGATGATTCGTTAACATCGTGTTTTTAAAATAAAGCATTGAAACCTATGTCTAAATTTAATGAATATAAAGTCGTCCATATTGTTGAGGGTGGTTGCGGAACCATCCTATTTGGAGCCAGTGGTCTTCCTGTACAAAAAATGGAAGCAGAATTAAACCAATATGTGCAAGATGGTTGGCAAGTAGTATTCCAAATCGTAGAGCAGAAACGCTTTATGTTATTTTGGAAACGCGAAGCGATTATTATCACGCTTGGGCGCTAAATTTGAAAACTCTGTCACTTAAATTGATCCACCTATACCAACGTAATGGTGGATCAAAAAAACTACTCAATATCGAATGCAACTATGAACCGACTTGTTCTGAATACACCAAGCAATGCATTATCAAATATGGAGCAATAAAAGGGTGGCGCATGGGATTATCAAGAATTAAGCGCTGTAATCAACCTAATTTGATTGAAAAAATTCACGATGAGGTGCCTTGATGAGCCTATTTGAACCACTTGAAGAACTTGAATGTAGAGAAAATAGTCTGAGAAATAAGGTAAACCAACTTTCGTCAGAGCAAAAGAGACGCTATTACCAAGCCCAGATGAAACAGCTCAAAGATCCTGATACTTATGCCTCGCTCAATTGGTTTTGTTTAGGTGGTTTTCATCATCTCTACCTTGAAAAGAAAATGCTGTTCTTCATCGAAATTAAATTGTTCCTCATTGCAATTACCGCCCTTTATATCGGTCATATTGAAGCTTTATTCATACTGGTTGTGTTAGTGCTCTATGAACTCCCTCATCTTTTTTTCTCACAAAAAATTGTAAGGCAATACAACCAAAAAATATCTAATGACATTTTTCAAGAGATTACAGGAGCCATTATTAAATAACTGGTTTAATCTCTTTCCAAGAGATGTCTTTCGATGTCATTTGTAGCAAAATAGCTATTTATTTAGAGTAATAACTGTTTATTAATTTTTCGATGCGAAGCTAAAATAACCCAATATCCTCTCCATTATTCTCAACGCGCTTATTTATACTGAGCTTTATATAGACTCAATAACCATAAAACGTGATCGATGTAACATAATTATCCTAGCCTCATTTGTTCATGCACGAATGAAATACACTACAAAACAAGTTTCATATAAATAATAGACTTTGCTCACGTCATTTTTCCCAATGTTTATTTTTTAGTACGGTATTTCTTCTAAGCTTTACTGCACAACGTCAAACAAAATAGGGAAACGCTAAATGGGCAACTTTGTAGGCCGACACCTCGAGGAAATGGCGGATATCCGCGCTACTCGTAAGTGTAAAATAGTGTTGTTATGTTCATTATTATCACTGTTCGTGCTTGCTGGTTATAGTTTGGTTCATTTTTCTAATCATGAGTATATATTTGGTTCACTCAATCTTTTCTGTGCAGCAGTCTTAATTTTCAACTTATGGCATTTAAGAGATAACCAATCTCTGAGTTATGCCGATCTCGTCTTAACCGGGGTACTCATGTTTCAAGGGTTAATGTTGATGCTCTACAGTGAGCATGTCTCTGACCGCTTAATGTGGGTTTTTCCTATTGTTGTTGCAGTAATATTCATTAATGAATTTCGTATCGGCTTATTATTTAGCTGTGTATTTTGTGTATTAGCTCTGAGCGCCGCGATCTTTACCGACACCATCTTTGGTACGGACCGATTTCAAGACCGTTTCTTTTTAAGTTTGTTTGTTATCTGCGCAATCTGTAATACCGCATCTTACTACTATTCAAAAATGCTATGTTATGTTCAGTCTCTCTATCGAGAAGGTATTGAAGATCTAGCCTATCTTGATCAATTAACAGGACTAGCCAACCGCTGGAGTTTCGAAAACTGGGCACAGGGCAAATTAAAAGAAGTACACCACCTTTCTTCTACCACTGCTCTTATCTTCCTTGATATTGATAATTTCAAAACAATAAATGACACCTACGGGCACGATGTTGGTGACCGTGTTTTACAGCACTTTTCGCAGCGGCTTAAAAATAATATTCGTAACAAAGACCGCAAAACTAACACACATGATTATTCTATCGCACGATTCGCAGGAGATGAGTTTGTCGTCTTGCTTTACGATGTTCGTAGTAAAAAAGATTTAGACCGAATCTTAGAACGAATCAGTAATTTATTTGAAGATAGCTACAAAAGTACCAAGCACATTAATAACTTAACGATAAGTGTAGGTGTAGCATTGTATCCTGAAGATGCCGAAACATTGCCAGAACTCACTCGATGTGCAGACAAAGCGATGTATGCGGCTAAACATGGAGGGAAGAATCAATACCGCTATTATCATGAAGGTAACTTAAAGCTATCTCCAAAAAACGATACCGCTGAAAACAATATTACATCGATTTATTAAGCTAATTAAACATATACATCATCCACAACAATACCGCTAACAGTACTATAAGCCAAATTGCATTACGAACTGACTTATCGTTGTGTTTACTCGAGGTCAAAACAGATTTCATTGCCGTCTTTTTTGCTTTATGTATCAATGTCTGTTTCACCTGGTCTTCTCGACGTTTATTTGCCTCATTCGCAACTTCACCAAACCGATGTAACTGATCTGCTGTAAAGTCTTGTTTAGGATTATAACGAGAACGGTCGTCTGAACTTGGCCGTGATATTGCCATAAAACCTCCTGATAACTCTATCCCTAATCTCTTAAGTATAGTCAAACGCTGCCAAGGGATTTTTGGTTATTCCTGATCGAACTATCGTTTTTCTCGAAAGACTCAAACGTCAATCACAAAAAAGCCACACAGTTCTGTATGGCTTTCTGGTCGGTGATTCTACGATTCCTGAAGAATTATAGGTATTCACACAAATAAGCGGTCGCTTCTGTCACTTTAAGATCAAATGAAGAGTTTTCTACTACATCAAATGCTTCACCGGCTTGGTAAGTCGTCCAATCAGAATCACCTACTCGTTTGATGGTTAATGCGCCTTTCACAACTGTCATTTTTTCTGCTGCAGCTGTACCGAATGTATACTCACCCGCAGCCATAACACCCACACTCAAATCAGCACCGTTTTGCGCGAAACCCAACGACTTAACGTTACCTTCAAAATACACATTTTCTTTAATCATTTTCTTTCCTTGATATACACGCTCGTATCAACCATTCGGTTAATTCGCAATTCAGGCGTTTGTTGTATCGCAATTCACATATCTCAACAAGTCTGCATTGACTATTCCCCGCCATTTTTTCTATTTCAAATAGTTAACCGATCTTATTCTGTTTCATTTCACTGTTACTTTTGATGTTGGTTCAAACTTTTATGTAAGTATGTTGCGAAATTGTTTAAACTTTAAGAAGCTATGCTTAAGGTTGATTTTTTTAAATCAAGATTATTGACATAGTTGTAAACCCGATCCCCTTGAGCGCTCGAGTATGCCTACCAGTAAAATAGCTACGACCACAATGGAGTTGGACGTTTGAAAAAACCTAAGCGTACAACAAGGAAAGTATTACTACAGCTCAATATCAGACGCTGGACTTGGTTACATTCCTTGTCTATTCTGATATTCATTTCTCTTGCGAGCGGGTTTGCCAGCTTACTCTATTTCAGCTATCAAGATTACGTCCATCCAAGGAACATTTATGGCGATTGGATTGAAATTGGCTCGCCACCATACAAAACTGACACCCTTACCCTCAATGGACAGGGTGTGCTTAAAAATGGACGTTTAGTCGCCACGCAGTTTAAATTCGATGGTAAACGCGTTTTGATCGAAACAGGACGAGGAACGACTATTTATCAGATTAGTGGGACGATATCGTCACCACAACTTAAACGGATACAACCCCTTACTCCTAGTCAGCGCCTAATTAAGAAAGGATTCGAACATACAATTAAGACGGAGACTGTCGGTTTCTCTCAACAACGTCGCTCTGCTCTTTCTGATCATTTCAGCAATAAATAGATCTTAACGATTAGTATTCTCTCTATCTGTTCTTATTAGGTATTCCCCTGGATGCACGTGCTCTCCAAAGTGACTGTTATTCAACTTCTTTAGTTAACTTTCCACTTATTCCTATTTCTAGCGCTAGTTTCATTCGTGGCAAGCTTTTATAATCACGGCTGAAAAATCAATACATAAGACGTCATCATGCTTGAATTAACGAATTACCTCCCTCCAGAGCTATTAATGGCCTTAAAAACCTGGGATACCAATGTCCTCTTCATCACTATCGCGAGCTTTTTTGCTTGGATAATCTGGAAAATTGTTTATCACCGTCTTGAAGTGTTGGTCAGTAAAACACGATTTCATTGGGATGACTTGACGCTTCAAGCCGTAAAAACACCAATTAGTACTTTGATCTGGTGCTGGCCTGCAACGATTTCCTTAGGTTTCGTACTGCAAAATCACATTACTTCCAAGCTAGACTGGCTAAGCACATTAAAGCTCCTATTGATTATCGCGATCTTTATCTGGATCGTTTTGCGGATGATTAATAATGTTGAAGAGTATGTGTTATCACAAAAAACCCGTGATGAAACCACGGTTCAAGCTATTGCAAAAGTCGCTCGCTTATTCTTCTTTGTTATTGCCGCATTATCTGTAATGCAAGCGTTTGGGCTGAGTCTTTCAGGCTTACTGACCTTTGGTGGTGTCGGTGGTCTTGTTGTCGGTTTGGCCGCAAAAGATTTACTGTCTAACTTCTTTGGCGGCATGATGATCTACTTCGACCGCCCATTTAAAGTTGGCGATTGGATCCGCTCTCCAGACCGCCAAATTGAGGGAACGGTTGAACGTATCGGTTGGCGTATGACCATTATTAGAACGTTTGATAAACGTCCTTTATACGTTCCAAACTCTGTGTTTAGCAATATCGTGGTGGAGAACCCATCACGAATGTTAAACCGCCGCATTAAAGAAAATATTGGCATTCGTTATAATGATGCAGCGAAAGTCGCCATCATTGTTGAAGAAATTAAATCCATGCTGGAAAACCACGTTGATATCGATAGCAATCAGACATTGATCGTCAACTTTAATGCTTTTGGTCCGTCATCGTTAGACTTACTCGTCTATACCTTTACCAAAACCGTTAACTGGATTCGTTATCATGAGGTAAAGCAAGATGTGCTTTTGAAAATCATGGCGATTATTCACTCACATGATGCTGATATCGCATTCCCAACTCGCACCTTAGTTTTCGATGCGCCAAATCCCGAGGAGACGGCTCAAACAGCAATCTCTTTAGCACAGTAATTAGGTAGACTACCGACACACCGCACCAATAAAAGCGCCCTCTTTCGAGGGCGTTTTTACTGCAACCCAATGATATTTAAGGCTTACAATAGAAAGGAGCGTTGAATCAACCGCAAGAAAAGGCAGTTCAAACTGCGGCTTCAACGATCCACGCTCAAAGAAAAACTTTTCATGACTGATAGATTACCCAGAAAAGTAAACGTTAGTGTATACTTTAGGTGTTCATCATTAAGAAGTAAACACTGACGTTTACTTTTTTAGTATTGAGATCATGCTATGATTAAGAGAAGCGATATAAAGCAAGAAGATATCATTCGGTCTGCCATCGAAGTTTTTTCACAAAAAGGCTTTGATCAAGCAAGTATGGAGGGCATTTCAAAACACGCTGGTGTGTCCAAACGAACATTGTACAAGTATTACCCAAATAAAGAGGCGTTATTCGATGTCATCGTGGGGAATCTGATGTGTCGTTTCCATGATCAGTGCGATCAACAGTTTGACCCCTCTGTCGATATGGAACAACAACTCACAACTCTCACTCTTCAGCGTATGTGTTACATCACTAAAGATGACTTTCAGATAACTGCGCGTTTGGTAATGACGGAGTGCCTTCGAAGTGAACAAACATCCAAATTACTTATGGAACGATTCTCTGCAATTGATGACTCTTACGGCTTACACCGCTGGGTAAAACAAGGTATTGAAGCTAAGCGATTGAATATTGAAAATATTTCCCTCGCTGTCGAACAGTATATTGGTGGGATTAAGGCTATTATATTCTGGCCTCAGTTGCTCGCGCACTTACCACCAGCGAGTTGTAAAGAGGTCGATACTGCCATCAGAGCTGCCGCAAAATCATTTGTAGCAACGTACGCGATAGCGAATTAAGACCTCCTCATACGAGTGGAAATGAATAAAAAGAGCCCGCTTTTACACGGACTCTTTTTAGTTTCTAGCAACACTGTTCATACTAACGACTAGTTACCGTTGTGAACAAAAGCGTGCTCATCAAACAAAGTCGTAACTATTTGTGATGAATCCAAGTTATCCAATGTGACTTGCTGACCAATATTTTCCAACAAGATATTTTGTTCCATACCAGTCCCCGTTCCAGCAGGACTGATAGTCAGTGTCACATCATCACCACTGACTGCTGCAGTGATATGGCTTAGTAAGTCATCCATATTGACGGTGCTCGAATTCAACTCAGGAAGCAAATCTCGCAAATCTAATTTATCGCCATCAGAGAAGCTAAAGTCAGTGATCGTATCGGTCGCACCTTGAGAGATTTCACGCCACACGAACGTATCCTCTCCCGTACCGCCAGTTAAGATATCTGAACCTAACCCGCCCTCTAAAGTGTCATTACCTGCACCACCATTAAGAACATCATCTGAATCACCACCAACCAATAAATCATTGCCACTACCCGCTGTCAGTTCGATACCAGTGTCGCCACCCAGCAACTCAACATCCTCAGTCGAACTCGATAAGTCAATATCATTACTATCATTGGTGACAGCCACATTAAGTGAAATGGATGCTGATGAAGCGGTGCTGTTGTCATCTTCCTCAGAGACAGCGGTCAAAGTAATGTTATTGCTTCCCTCAGGTAAATTTTTCACCACTAAGGAATCAATCTCAGCCGCTGGAATCGTCCAGACACCATTGTCCGGTGTGATGACTCCATTTGCTGTTTCAACAACAGTACCCGCAGGCAAGTTGGTCAAATCTAAGGTTAATAGTTCATTCACATCCGTTAATGCTGCCATGATCCCCACTAGCGCAATCCCACTATTACTAGCACTTTGGCTCGCTGTGACGTTGCGAATGTAATTAAATTGAGGGTCGATGCTCAGCGTCGGAGCATTCGCAACAGGTGTAACCGTAATATTGGCGGTTTTTTCCGTCGGTAATACAATACCAGATGGATTACCTGAGTCTGTCGCTAAAATGGTGAGTTCAATATCACTATCAGGGGCAAAGCTCGCATCAACAAAGACGCCTGAACCTGCTGATGGTGAATCTAATAAAGCATTCAGTTCACCAATAGTGCCAATAAGGGTGATGCTTGAATCTGTATTTTGCGTCACACTCACCGTTGATCCCGCTGGCAACTGTACGCTTAGAATCCCGTAATCAACACTCAAAGTCATCGACATCGGATCATTCGCGTATTGGTCAACGTAATCAACATCGCTAACTTGGATACCACTGATTAATTGGTTTGCTGCTTCATCAATAGTTGACACTAATCCATCAATATCCAAATCAGGTGCATCATTTTTCCCAACGACATCTAAGCTAATGGTGCCAGTATCTTGCTTAAAGTCATTAGTACCATTGGTCGTTCCGTTATCTTCAATCACATAACTAATTGTCACTTCACCATTGAAGTCCAATTTAGGCTGGAATATCCACGAGCCAGCACCATTAGGAACAATCGTTCCTTGTTCAGCAGGAACGGTAACACTCATAACCGTTAAATCATGACCTTCAATATCACTGCTAGCATTGATCAATTGCGATGCGCTTATGATGACAGAGGTATCTTCCTCTATTGAACCAAAATCGAGATCGGCGGCAACTGGGGCATCATTCACTTCAGTGACATTAATGACAAACTCAGCACTATTGGTGTTGTCTGTATTTGGATTAGCTGGATCAACCGCACCATTATTACCATTATCATTGACAGTCGCAGAGACTTTCACACCATCGGTATCAATCAGATTATTGCTATTCAATGGTGGCGTATACTGCACCAAGTTTTGCTCAAGTGCTTGATTGATATTGGTTACCGTTCCTTGAATCACAATTTGCTGGGTCGATGGGTCAAGACTAACAGTCAGGTTGAACGCGGTTGCAACACTATCAATAAACGTCATTGAACCGCTGTCAACTGACAAGGTCAGCGTGTACGATGCCGCCGGGTTATCGAGACTAGAATCAATATCACTGATGGTAAAACCTTTAATCGCCACCACGGTATCTTCTGAAGTCTCTAGATTTGCAATGTTATTAAATTCCGGACGATCATTAATCGCTTCAACATCTACAGCAACGTCGAAAATTTGGTTTACCGTTGGCCCGAGGTATTCATTACCGTCGCTATCTTTGTCTACCGATTGAACAGTGATCTTAAGGCTATCTTGGCTCCAAGTATCTTTATTCTGCTCACCAGAATTAAAGACAATTTTGTCCAACTCTTGACCATCGACACGTAATTGCCAGACACCACCACCTAAGTTAGTACCCGCTGTTGTTCCATCAGGGAAGAAGATGCTTGCGCCATCAGGCACGTTTTCAACCGTGATCAACAAGGTTTCCGGCTGGTCTTGAGTATTGTCGGCAGGCAACAGATCGACTTTATCGACAATATTGGCATCGATTTTAATATCGATGTTCTCACCCTCTTTACCCGTCACCGCATCCGTCGGATCAACGTCGACGATATCACCGACCGGTTTAACTTCTACGGTAAAGCTACCTTTAAACTCGTCAGGCTGACCCAGTAGTTTTTCTTGAGTGAATACCGTTACACCAATATCGACTTTGCCACTAAAATGTTCTGGTGGACGAATCGTCACATTCGAAAGATCTATGGATGTCACGTTCGGATTAACCAGTTGAATCACCCACTCACCGCCGCCACTGTTTTTAATAACGTAATCATCAGAAGTACTGTTGATTAAGAAATTATCTGGAACACCGGTGAGTTTTGCAGATAAGAACTGCTCAGAACCATCGTTATCAATCAGCGAAATTTTCAGACCAGTTCCATTTTCTTGCAAGGCAATATCGGTATCTTCTTGGCCGACAACCATACCAACCATCGGAATATTTGCATCGTTTGGTGGCACTATTTGATCGCCAATTTGGATAGAGTCCAATACAGGTGTAATCTCAAACGATACTGTTTGAGTTACGGTCTTCTCTACGCCCTCATTGGTTATCTGTGTTGTTCCTGTGGTGTCAAAGTCCGTTTTATCAACGATGGTAGTCGAAACTTCTAATTCAACCTTATTGATATCATTACCCGTTGGATAATTCTCTTTAGGCATAAAGAAAATTTGGTCTAATGCAGCAGCGATAACAGCAGGGTCACTCGATGCAATGGTAAATTCGCTCGAATCTGGAGTAATCGGATTACCGTTAATATCGACAAACTCTCCAAGTGTCGAATCGGCTAACTTAATCACGACTGCCGTAATGGTTTCCTGACCTTGAGTTGGCGTATTGCGAGAGTCAGCAAATGCGACATCCAAATTAATCTTAATTAGGTTGTCTTCTAGTGCCTTATCATCTTCAACTGCACCAGAACCGACAGCAACAGAATCAACACTGACATTAATCTCTGGTGTGACATTGTTATCTTCAGGTTGCGCGACACCGCCATCGCTAGTTGGCACATCCACTAAAGGTGAAACGGCTATTGGCACTTGCATTTCCAATACATTTTCGTCCCCTGACGCGGAGTCAGTAGTGACAAATGTAATCGGTAGAATAAAGTCACCGGCGTAATCTTTCGGCAATATAAACTCTAAGCCATCTGGGATGACAATATTGCCATCACTATCAATGGTGCCTTTGAAAATATACAGATTATTCGCAAAGTCATATTCCGCGCCATTGATGACAAGTCCATTGGCTTCGGCAGGGATTTTAGTTGGGTCAATCACAATCGTCAGTTGATCAGAAACCCCATCAGCACTGCTGCCTGTCCCTGTATCTGGTAGCGCAGATACAGCTATCAATTTGCTGATCTGGCTGCTCACGTCAACGGCATTATCTTCCGTTCCGATCACGATGGCTTCTGGTGTGGTAATTTCTTCTAACTTAGCCGCCACACTGTCGTTGCCAGAAATTGACGATGGGAATTGTAGAGTCAAGTCGGTTGTGACTTTAGTCAGTGGACTGCCCTCATTCTCATCGCCCAAATCTTCCACTTCCGCGACAATTTCAATCTGAATCTGGCTATTCGGACCTGTTTGATTGTCGTATTGAAGTCCGTTAGGCGCCGAAATACTAAAGTTCTGCTCGTCCAAAATTGTCCAAGAACCATCACCATTGTTGACAGCCCCACTAACAAACAGTTGATCGAGCACGGTCTGCGCATCTTCTCCATCTGGAATGATGAAACGAATAACAATTTCTTTCACCTGTTCGACAGAGCTTGGATCAAGATCATCAAATATAATGACGTTCGCATCGCTTTTGCCACCAGTTGCACTATTAATAGAGAAGTTAATAAAGCCATCTGGGTCTTTATTTATATCGCCATCAGTGACTAGAGTAACCGGTTGACCATTGTCTCCAATCACACTCAAGGTGCCATCAGGTTCTACTGTTGGAATAATTTCAACGTTAATCTCACCTGCTACTTTCGCTGTAACAATCAAAGATGGATCATTGTCATCAACTTCTTCGATGGTTAATTCTGATTTAATTGTAAAATCGGTACTCGAGTCTTCTGGCGGTCTAAAGTCCACCACTGGCGTTGGCGTATTAGCCGTCAGGCCATCAATTTCCAGTTTCCCGCCATCAAATTTAACGGTTAAACCATCAATGTCGACTTCACTTGGATCAGCAAGAATTTGACCATTAACTCGCACTGTCGAACCTGTCGGGAACCCTGTCAGCTCAACATTAGTTACGTATTCGAAATCGCGCCCATTGATACTTGGGGTGCTATCTGGCGACTCCGCATTTGGCAAGGTCCAAGGGAGCGTAATATAAACATCATCCCCTTGTGCATTGACTGGGTCTTCGCTGCCCGTGACCGTGCGCTGATAAGCTTTATCATCAAGACCTGCGTCAATAACAGGGACAACATTAACTTTTAGCACGCCCTCAACTTGACGCACGTGGCCATCATTTTCTGTTACGACGACCGTTGCCCCAATTTCCAGATCTTCAGTTGAGTATGCTGGTGGCTTAATGGTGATACCCGCGGGGTATTCAGATTGGGCAATATTGGCTTGGTATATTGGACCAGAGCCATCACTTGCTTCCCCGACATACACTAAGTCGATAGTGCCGCCGTTGGCATCAAATAATTCAACCCCATCTGGGATGTTCGACAACAAAACAGAAACCGTTTCCGAGTTATCGGCTACGCCATCTGATAATTCTCCAGAAAATACTACAAATGAAATATTCGCTTCAGTACTCTCATTAATGGTAATTTGTGCACCAACACGCCCAGTTCCATCATCATACTGATACCAAGTATCCAGTGCTGCACCAGTATCCGGCACATCCGGAACATCTGGGATATAAGGGATGTCAGCAACACCTTTCACTGTCACATTAACTGTTTTTTCGCCTAACGAGACCACATCAGAAATTTCACTACCGCCTTCTATAACGGTTTCGCCTCCCACAATCGCTTTATCTTCAACGAAGCCTTCGACGCTGAAGCTAAAATTGTCATTGCTGTGCAGTGGTGGCTGAATTTCAACAAATTCCAGTGCCTCTTCTGGCACTCGATAAATGGTGTTACCCCCTTCGGTAATCACCTCAATTTGGCTATCTCCAGGTCCAACCCAACGCACTTCAACCCCAGTTGCGGTAAAGTTAGATAGCTCAACATATAGGGACTCTGAGCCATCTAAATCTGGAGACGGTGACATGCTGATCACTTCATTCAGAGTAAACGGATCATGCTCAAGATCTGGGTTCACCGTATCTTGATTCAGTGCGTTGTCTTCAAAGATCGTAATTCGATTGACGCTGAAACGACCCAAATCGCCTTGAGGTTCAACATCAATAATGATCTCTTTTGGCTCAGAACGAGCAACCTCTTTACCTACGAGAGCGTTGTCTTGTTCAGTCGTAATCGCGGTGGCGATAAATTTAATATGGCCAGAGAAATGCTCAATCGGATCAACTTGAATGGTATTAATCTGATCAGCAGAAATGATGTAGATACCTGGAGACGTTTCTGCAATCTCATTTCCATCGGCATCACGCAGCACAAACTGTCCCTCGCCAGACTCAATGGCAAGTTCATAGGTGATCACTTCTGGTGTTGAACCATCTTGCGTAACAGCATCCAAGGTTAAGGTTGCATTATCTGCATCTTCAACAATGGTGTACTGGTAAGTACTTGCATCATCATTCCATGTGGCAATATCTGCGACACTCTCGATTTCAATGCTGAGTGTTCCATCCACGGTATGATCCGCGCTCCCCCCATTGAGAATTTGCACCTCGATATCAGCAGTAATTCCCGCATCGGATGTCGCGGTATTTCTATCAGGCACAAAGAACAAGTTATTAATCGTCGAGATACCACTATCTTCTGGCCCCCCCGCTTCACTTGCATATTTGGCGATGATTTGCTTAACCTGAGCTGCTGATAAAACAAAATTGCCATTGCTGTCCGTAGCCAGAGCGACGTACTCACCGGCATTATTTAAATAATAGAATGTGCCTTGATGATCGCCCGCCTTGATGGTGATATCACCGACCATTTCATCGTTATCTAAATCATAAAGATCAATCTGTAAGTTTACTTGCGTCGGCGTTACTGGCAGTGACGATTGGTTATCTTGAGCATTATTTCTATCAATAGGATCAGCAAACGGAACACTCGGATCACGCCCGGCATCTTCAAATGACGTGACGGTAGACACCTTAATGTCCGCATTTCTATCATGGATTGTAATGGTTAGCTGTTCGGTTGAGGTATCGTCATCTTTATCTTTACCAGTAAAGTTCACCACAAAAGTAAAGCCATCTGACTCTTGTTTAAGATCATCGACTGGGGTGAATCGAACCCGGCCACTACTTTGCACCTGCATGGTACCAAGTTCAATGTAAGCAGTTACTCCGGCGGTAGTTACTGCTTCATAAACCGTAAAGTTAGGCGTGTTACCGCTCATGGCATAAGTATCGGAAAAACTTCCATCAGGCAATTCAAATACAATCTGCCCATTCGCTGTATCGCTACCCTCAAGTTCAACAATACTTGCACCATCAGCACCTTGACGACGGAACATCCCCGTTTGAACTCGGTCTCCATCTTCAGTCACAGTAAAACTACGATCGCGCAATAACGGGATATCATCGACGATATTAATCGGCAAATTAATCGTGGTAGTTTGATCAGAATCGGCATCAACCGCCTTGATGCTAAACGTTAATGTGTCGGTGTTTTCACCTTGAATTGGCAGGTGATCGATCGCTTTTTGTAACTCAAAACGATAAGTGTTGCTGGTTGCATCAAGCGTTAAAGTAAAAACAGAAACCTGATTTGGCCCTGGATTGATGACAGCGGTGTAAATGATTTGTTCACCGTTGACGATAGGATCGGCCCATTCAACGTTTTGTCCACCTGAAGTTAGTCCATCAATCACGGTTAAGGTATTGTCCAGTTCGAACTTAACAATACCATCCGCCCCCTCAACCACATCAAAACTGCCGTTTACGGATGGGAAGACATCTTGATTGGCTCGGATATCATCTTCGTCAACCGTGGTACTTCCAGTGAAACCAGTCAATTTAGGGATATCATCAACAATGGTGAACGGTAGGCGAACTGACGAGGTTTCATCCAAATCGACATCGGTTCCTTTGATATCAAAGTTCAGCGTTTTACTGTTTTCGCCATCCGCTGGCGCATGATCAATAGGACGAACTAAGTCAAAACGATAACTATTGTCTGACGCATTTAACGTCAGTGTAAATACGGTTTCTTGGCCATTACTCGTCACTGCGGTATACACCAATTGTTCACCGTTAACGACTGGACTATCGGTTGTCCAAACCACATCTTGACCCGCAGATGTAAGATTATCTAATGCTGTATCTTGATTAGTTAGCTCAAACTTAACGATGCCATCCGCGCCCTCTACGACGGTAAAGGTGCCAGAGACAAAAGGAACTTGTGTACCATCAGAGCCCTGTGTATCGCCAATCGTAACGATGTCATCTTCGTCGACCTGAGTATTCCCCTGATAACCGCTAAGCACGGGTTTATCATCTGAGATGGTCACAGGTAGATTAATCTTACTGATATCACCGTCTGCATCGGTGGCAACAATGGAGAAAATGAGCTGCTCACTATCACTATTGGATTCGTGATCAATCGGGCCTTTCAATTCAAATGTGTAACTGCCATCAGGACGAACGATTAAAACAAAGACTTCACCAAGAGAGGTCGACGCAGTGTAAGTGTATTCACCGGTATTTGGCCCTTGCGTTTCAACCAATGTGATTGCTTGGCCTTGTGATGTTAAACCATCAATAGGATCGGTACCGCCTTCTAAGCGATAACTCACTACACCATCAGCACCTTGAATGGTGCCAAAGTTGCCATCTTTACTTAATTCTCCCGCTTGAGGAGAAGAACCTAAAGTCAGATCATCTTCATTGAAAGACAAAGGATCTACGGTATTGATCTGCGGAATGTCATCAATCACAGTGATCGGTAAATCAATCGGAGCACTGACATCATTATCCGAATCTGTTGCGGTTACAGTGAAATTAATGAGTTTAGTATTGTCACCTTGAACATCGGCATGATCGATAGGGCGAATTAAATCGAATCGGTAGCTGTTGTCCGTTGCATCAAGTGTTAGCGTAAATACCGTTAGGCCTCCCGGCTGGGTAATAGCGGTATAAACTCGTTGCTCGCCATTGCTCACTGGGCTTTCGTTGGTCCAAACCAGTTGCTGACCACCAGAGGTTAACCCCGTCAATGCGGTTGCCTGATTACCTAGTTCAAAACTAACGATACGGTCTGCGCCCTCTGTCACGGTAAAGTTACCGTTGGCAAAAGGTGATTGCGTCCCATCTGAACCGACAACACCATCAATTAAAACAATGTCATCTTCGTTGACGCTTTGCTGTCCGGTTAAACCGGAAATTAGTGGAACATCGTCAACAATAGAGATTGGTAGATCAATCGTTGGTGTCTCATCCCCATCACCATCTACCGCTTTCACTTCAAAATTGAGGACTTGATTATTCTCACTTTGTGCATCGTCATGGGTAACAGGGCTGACTAATTCAAAGCGATAGCTGTTATCACTGGCATCAAATGTTAGGGTAAAGACAACATCAGCGCTGTTTTCAGTCACCGCTGTGTAAACATACTGCTCCCCAGTAATCACAGGACTCTCTGCGGTCCAAATTACAGATTGCTGATTGGAAACTAAACCATCGAGCACCGAGTCTTGGTTTGCAAGCTCAAAGCGAACAATACCATCTGCGCCTTCAGTGACATTAAAGTTGCCAGTAACAAACGGGTCTTGATTGCCATCTGAACCATCTTGGACAAGATCATCTTCATCAACCACGGTATTGCCACTAAAGCCAGCCAATACCGAGATATCATCGACTACCGTAATAGGTAAGGTAATCACGGAGGTAAGGTCACCATCAGCATCACTGGCTTGTACTTTAAAATCAATCGTAATGCTGTTTTGGTCATTACCTTGTTCGTGATCTAATGGACGAATTAAATCAAAGCGGTAACTGTTGTTGCTCGCATCTAGGGTAATGGTAAAGACACTGTCTTGACCATTACTTGTCACCGCGGTATAGACTAGCTGCTCACCCGTTATGACCGGACTATTACTGCTCCACTCCAACGTTTCATTGGCTGATGTTAATCCCACCAAGGCACTATTCGGATCAACCAAATCAAATTTCACAATACCGTCAGCACCTTCTGTAACCGTAAAGTTACCCTCAGCGAAAGGATCTTGGGTACCGTCCGAGCCAACCGTGTTACCAATTTGAGCAATATCATCTTCATCAACTTGCGTTGCGCCGCTAAAACCAGATAAAACAGGTACATCATCTACAATAGTGATCGGTAAAGTAATGGCTGAAGATTTGTCACCATCCGCATCAGTGGCAACAATACTCATATCAAGAACAATCGTGTTTTGCCCATCGGCTGTTGGGTGATCGACAGGACGAATCAAATCAAATTGATAACTGTTGTCTGTGGCATCTAAGGTGAAAGTAAATACGGTTTCTTGAGTGGTCGCATTAATAGCGGTATACACCAATTGTTCACCATTGATGACGGGGCTGTCTGTTGACCAAACCACATCAGCGCCAGCAGAGGTGAGCCCATCTAGAACTTCCGCTTGATTCTCAAGCTGGTATTCCACAATTCCATCAGCCCCTTCTACGACAGTAAAATTGCCGCCGATCGTTGCTGATTGAGTACCATCAGAACCCTCAGTGCTATTATTACCCTGAGCACTATTAACCTGAGCGATATCATCTTCATCAACTTGATTCTGGCCAGTAAACCCGGAAAGTGTCGGTACGTCATCAACCACCGTGATTGACACTTCTATGGAATTGGAAACATCCTGATCTTTATCTGTCGCTTCGACACTAAATGGAATGGTAATCTCATTTTCGCCATCCGCTTGACCATGATCTAACGGACGAATAAGGTCAAAGCGATAACTGTTATCACTGGCATCCAACGTCAAGGTAAAGACCGTTTCATTACCCGATGTGGTAACAGCGGTATAAACCAATTGCTCACCCGTTTCGACAGGACTATTGGTTGTCCAAATCAAGGCTTCTTTACCTGAACTTAGCCCATCAAGTACAGAATCTTGATTAGATAACGCTAACTTGATGACGCCATCTGCACCCTCTGTCACGACGAAATTACCGCTAGCAAATGATGCCTGGGTTCCATCAGAGCCTACGGTGTTACCTATCTGGGCAATATCATCTTCATCAACCCTTGTTACACCACTGATCCCAGTCAGGGTTGCAACATCATCGACAATGGTAATGGGCAGGCGAATAGAGGAGGTTTGATCTTGATCTTGATCTGTCGCTTTTATTTCAAAATCAATCACCGCTTGGTTTTCATCTTGTCCATCTAGATGGTCAATCGGGCGGATCAGCTCAAAGCGGTAGCTATTGTCATTCGCATCAAGCGTTAACGTAAATACATTTAGCCCGTTAGCAGAGACGGCGGTATAAACCAGTTGCTCACCATTGATCACAGGGCTATCTGATGTCCATGTTACCGCTTGGCCATTGGATGTGATCCCATTCAGCACTGAACTTTCATTCACCACTTCATATTTGACTATCCCATCAGCCCCTTCGGCTACTTCAAACAAGCCTGAAATGACCGCTGGTTGACTACCATCAGAGCCTTGAGTATCCCCAATCTCGACAATATCATCTTCATCAACCACTAGAGTTCCTGATGAGCCCGTCAAGGTGGGTACATCGTCAACAATGCTTAATGGCAGAACTTTTGAAGAGGTATCTCCATCGAAATCGGTCGCAATAATTGTGAAATCAAAAGAGCGACTATCACTGTTTAGCGCGTGATCGATTGGACCTTGTAGGGTAAAGGTATAGCTGCCATCCGGTCGAACTAATAGGTTAAAAATAGCCTCTGAATCAGTTGAAGCCTGATAGCTGTAACTACCGTCTGCTAACTTGGTTTCTATTAAGCTCACCGAGTCCCCTTGAGAGGTCAGAGAGCCTAATGGATTAGTGCTGGTATCTAGTCGGTAACTCACCACACCATCAGCCCCTTGCGTCGTCGCAAAGCTACCACTGATCTGTGTTACACCACTTTGATCCGAACCGATTGGGGCTAAATCAT
This sequence comes from Vibrio sinensis, assembly GCF_003605645.1. Classification (GTDB taxonomy): domain Bacteria; phylum Pseudomonadota; class Gammaproteobacteria; order Enterobacterales; family Vibrionaceae; genus Vibrio; species Vibrio sinensis. The sequence goes on from NZ_QVMU01000009.1 coordinate 81,518, forward strand.
TTTCTTCAAGTGATAACCCCGTTGCAGTATCAATAACGGGCACATCATCTTTGACATCGATAACAATATACGCAGCTTCCGCTTCTCCGGTTCCACCAGCAACCGCTGAGCGATCTCCATCGGTATCTACCGCATAAATAGGTAGTTTGATGGATGCACTTTCAGCTTGGGCACCGAAGTTATCGAGTTGCTCATATAAGTTGAACTGGTATTCACCCTGATTCGGTGTATCCAATGTAATGTCAAAAATAGTTACGCGACTACCGTTGAGTTCAATCACACCCTCATAAAAACGAGAGCCATTGGTGGTGCTGACTAATTCAAGTTGAACAATCTGTCCTTGCGACTGTATAGCCCCATCGGTGTTAAATTCATTAGGTTCTAATTCATAGTGATTGATTGCATCACTACCAACTTGGGTGGTCACCGAACCAGCACCTGATGTTAATGCGATGCCTTGATCGCTACCATCTTGAACGCCGGACTCATCGAGCGACAACCCAGTCACATCGGTAATAACAGGAATGTCTCCGTCACCGACTCGGATATTAATCACATTGGTGATGGTATCTTGGTCAAAATCAGTAATCGTAATCGGTAAAGCCAGCGTAACCGTATCATCACCAGAAGATTGCTCTAGAGGCAATTTCTGCTCAAATTGATAGTTCCCTTCTGTATCTAGGGTGATCCGCATTACTTCTTCGCCAGTTCCCTCAATGGAAACCAATAGCTCTGTGCCATCATTAGATAAAGTGACCGTAATCGGGTTGTTGTTACTTAATAGATTATCGAATTGCGCCAATGCAGCCTGATCAAAGCCGACCGATTGAAGAGCATCACTGCCTATTGTGACAAATGTTCCGTCGATCGTTGCTGTATCCGACTCGACATTAGTAATGGTGACTGGCTGAGCTTCTGGATTAACACCATCTTGCACGATGACATCAACATTAATGGGTAACTGAATTTCATTACCACCTAAATCAAATCCAGTCAGCTCAATATTAATTACAACTTGATCGTTATTTAATGAAACTAATCCGCCATTGATAGCAGCAAGATGATCAACCGGTTCAAACACGGTACTGGTGACTGTCATTTCGACGTCTTTACCGACTAATACGGTATCAATATCGATTCGGATAACTTCGCTACCATCGGCAAGTACACCAATAATGGTATTTTCAGCGCTATCGTAACTAAACGTCACCGTTTGACCACTAGAAGTAATGTCTGTATTTAATTCAGCAAGTAATGCAGTAATACCCGACTCTGTAGGAACAAAAGAGTCAGCATCAAGAGGAAGATCTCCCGCTAAGATAAGTGTGGAGTTTGATACAGTTTGAGGATAGGTATTTTGTGAAAGCGAACCTTCGGTTACGATTTCGCTAAGTGACTCACCACCATCGGCAAATCGGGTATAGCGTTGTTGATTAATAATGGATTGTTCATCGTTATTTTGCAGGCCTTTAGTCTCAAAAAAAGTACTCGCCAATGTTTGAGTATCATTGTATTCAATAGTAACAAAACCAGCATTTGCGGAACCTAAGTTTCCACCCGCTGCGGCCGCTTCTAGAGTTGCCGTAGGGTCGACACCATCTAAAATCGCTTGCTGAATAGCGTCAATGTCTGCTGCATCAAACGCTGCATTTTCAATCGCACTCGGGTCAACGGAAACCTGCCCTGAAAGCTCAGTCACCACGATGGTGTCATCGCCCGATACACAGGCGACACAATTTTCCACGACTTCAGTCACTTTCCCATGCTGCAATATGACAACATACGATTCATTACTGGAAAGCAGTATGTCCCCTTTCTGCAACGTATCTCCCGCAGCAAGCTTACGCGCTACGCCTGCAGGATTAACGGCAATGACATCACCGAAAACGTCCTCAACTTTCGTGGAATAACGTACAACTTCAACTTCCATCTATTCCCACCTTTACTATCAAATACCACAACACAAGCCAATTTTTACTTTTTGATACAAATTATTGTTATTAGAGTGAAAAAGTACCAGATTCCCTAACTTACAACAAAGAATTTACATTTTAAAGTGACAAAAGAATTAGTAATCTAAGTATAGACGTAAATTTGCCTGAACAATAAAACAAGTTTCATATGGTTTTCATACATATTCCACCAACTTTGTCACACTTTCCCCTCTCAAATTAGAGACACTATTTTGCATAGAAATGGCATTTTAGAGACTGAGTTTGAATATCGTGATGAAAGGTAAATATTTTTTCTATTTCGATTTATAGTGTAAAAAAACACCAAAGATCTCGATGTTATGAAATCACTGGAACCAAAAATCAATCGCCTTAATTCAACAACTAAGGAAATGTTTACACATCTACCTAACCTAGTCCCTGTTGTGATTATCTTCTTATTGGTGTTTTGTCTTTCTGCTTTACTGAATTTTTACCACACCCAAATCGCCGTCAAAAAAGATGGCAATGCGTCGATTGCAGAACTAGAAAACTATATAGAGAGTATCGCCTATGAATTGCACGAGTTGAGTCCTTATATCAGCTATCATTGCAATGACAGTGATAAACTCGGATTACGTAGCTATGTTTTTAATTCAGATATGCTTAAGGAAGCGGGGGTTTATTATCAAGGTGTTGTAACTTGTACCAGTAATGAAGGAAAAGCAAATATACCTCTATATCCCCCTCTTCTATCTCGTTTAGCAAACACGTCGAATAAAGTGACGATTTCCTTATCTCAATCGAAAAGCGGCTTTACAGCATTTTTCATATACGCTTCAACTGGTGAACGTTCAGGGTTAAACGCTTTGTTGCCTCCCTCTGATTTTTTAGAAACCGTTATCCCTAAGCTTCAAGAAAGGCGTTATGGCTATAGTTTCAAGGTACTGAGTGAACACATATACAGCGACAATATATACAATGGCAATAATCGTTTAAAAGAGCCAAAGTCAATATTGTATTTTTCATCACAACGCTATCCACTTTCTCTGACTCTTTATATTAACAATGAATCTTACCTGTTCTATTTTGTACAACATATTTGGCAAACGATCTTAATCGCATGTGTACTTTCTGTTTTTTACCTACTCATTCGTTATCAAATGCTCGCCAAACGTTCTATTGAATTTTCTCTGATCAACGCAATTAAACACGATCGAATTGAAATGTATTTACAACCCATTGTGGATATCACCACAGAACGTGTTGTAGGAAGTGAAGCTCTGCTTCGTTGGAATCACCCGAGTCAAGGACAGATTTCTCCAGACATTTTTATTCCATTGGCAGAGAAGCTCGGCGTCATAGGGGATGTCACGAAACAAACATTTTCAACATTGACGCAGTTCCTACATGCTAACCCAACCTACACCGAAAATCATTATATTAGTGTAAACCTAAGCCGCAATTCTATTATTGATGCTAGCTTTATCCGTTATTTATACGACTACGCAGATTCCCACCCAGACATTGTGGGCAGCATATTGTTGGAAGTGACAGAGAATATCGATTTTAGTCAGGTCGAATTAGATTCCGCTTTAGATAACTTAAAACTACTCAAACAACTCGGTTTTCAAATTGCTATCGACGATTTTGGCACTGGGTATTCGGGTCTCAACTTTATTCGCCTTCACTCTTTCCATGTCATGAAGATTGATCGTGTGTTTATTAAAAGCCTTCACTCGGAATCCACCATCACCCCAGTACTCGTTTCAATGATCCACTTGGCTAATGAGTTAAAGATGAAAGTCATTGCCGAGGGCGTTGAAACTCCCCAACAAATCGCGCAACTGCGAAAGCTAGGTGTACGTTATATCCAAGGCTTCTATTATTCACATCCTATCAAGCCAGACGCATTCCTAGCTTATAGTGGGCAAACAAAAAAAGAAAAATCGTCCAAATGCTTATCTACTTAAACTAAAAACAGTTTAAAAAAAGCCAGCAAAGCTGACTTTCTCTCGTTAAATAGGGTTAATTAAATATACCCGTAATTACGCTACGCCATGGCCTTTAGATGCAACCCAAACTCGATACCACTGCTCTCGAGTAAGTTCCAAGCTTAATGCATTAACCGCAGTTTCAACACGTTTAATCTGACCAGAACCGATAATTGGCAGAGGGTTAGATGGGAGACGACGAACCCAAGCATAAATCACTTCATCGATGGTTTTAGCACCAATTTCTTTACGAATTAAATCCAGTTCTGCACGTACACGCTTCGCTTGCTCTGTTGCACCGGAGAAGATACTACCTCCCCCAAGACAAGACCATGCCATTGGGCGAACTCGTTGCATTTGCAATTGATCAAGAGTGCCATCATCCACCACATCAAAGTTCAATGGATTAATTTCGACTTGATTCGTGACTAGTGGTTTAGAGACTCGTGATTGAAGCAAATCAAACTGCCTAGGCGTGAAGTTTGAAACACCAAAGTGCTTCACTTTTCCTACTTTATGCAATTCTGAAAATGCTTCTGCCACTTCATCGGCGTTCATTAGTGCGTCAGGTCGATGAATCAGCAGTACATCAATTTGTTCAACACCTAATCGAGACAAGGAATTGTTCACCGATTCATAGATGTGTGCTGAACTCGTATCGTAATAATTAACTTTGCGTTTCGGGAACTTGTCAGTGCACAAATTGATATCACACTTGGTAACAATCTCAATTTGGCTGCGAATCGACGGATCGAGTTTTAATCCCTCACCAAATAGAGTTTCACACTCATAATTCCCGTATATATCCGCGTGATCGACCGTGGTAATGCCAAGGTCAATATGCTGTTTTAGAAATGTCAGACGTTGCTGTGGCGTCATATTCCATTCAGCCAAACGCCAATACCCTTGAACCAATTCCGACAAGTCCGGTCCTTGCTGGGCTATAGTCACTTTCGACACCATATCCGTCTACCTCTTAAGTTAACTGTCATTAGGCTAATCTTGTTCTTATGATTACTCAATGGAAATTTCATTCCGCATTAAGGAGTGTTACCAAACTCAAATCCTTACAACATGACACCCAAAATTGTGCTTAAAGTAGTGGTAAAAATAGTAATAGGCTGAACGTCATCAATAAAATAACTCGCAATAAAAAAGGCCCCGAGGGACCTTTAGTATGTGTAAATGATGAGCATTAGGATGATTAATTATCGCTGGCGACGAATTTTAACCGCATCGGCTAACTGACGTAAAACTCGCTCAGTATCTTCCCAACCAATACATGCATCTGTAATAGATTGCCCGTAAGTTAGCTCTTCACCCTCAATAAGATCTTGTCGACCTTCCACTAAGTGGGATTCAATCATTACACCAAAAATAGCGTCTTCGCCAGCCGCCATTTGAGCTGAAATATCCTCAGCCACGGTCATTTGACGCTGGTATTGTTTTGAACTGTTCGCATGACTAAAATCAACCATCACCTTTTGAGGTAACTTCGATGCTTCAAGCTGTTGTTTTATATCTGCAACATGGGCTGCACTATAATTTGGCTCTTTGCCACCACGTAAAATAAGGTGACAGTCTGGGTTGCCGCTCGTTTCAATAATAGCCGAATGACCAAACTTGGTTACCGATAAGAAATGGTGAGAAGCACTTGCAGAACGAATAGCATCTGTCGCAATTTTGATATTACCGTCAGTACCATTTTTAAAGCCTACCGGAGATGATAGGCCTGATGCTAATTCACGGTGAACTTGTGATTCTGTGGTACGCGCACCAATGGCTCCCCAACTGATCAAATCAGCGACGTATTGCGGCGTGATCATATCTAAGAATTCACTGGCCGTCGGAACCCCCATATCTGTCAGATCAAGCAATAGCTTACGAGCCATACGTAAACCATCGTTAATTTTAAAGGTGTCATTTAAATAAGGGTCATTAATCAGACCTTTCCAACCGACAGTAGTACGGGGCTTTTCAAAATAGACTCGCATGACAACTTCAAGATCTTCACCGAGTTCATCTCGCAAAACTTTCAATCGTTTTCCATACTCAATCGCCGCTTCAGGATCATGAATAGAGCACGGGCCAATGATGACTAATAGACGATCATCTTTCCCATTCAAAATATTAGAAATCGCTTCTCTTGAACGAAAAGTAGTTGAAGACGCCGTTTCAGTTGCAGGGAACTTCTCCAACACCGCTACAGGTGGGAGCAACTCTTTTACTTTACTAATTCTTACATCATCTGTCTGAAACATCGCTACATCTTCCTATCATTGTATTTGTTATGGATAAGGCTCATCTTCGTGAACTGCTATCCAATTTTTATGTCCTTTCCATGTAACTTATCTATCAACAGGATAACTTGCAAGCACTTATTTTGAGTAAAGGCAATAAACAACACCAAGTTTAAGTAATACCAAGCTGTAAATATTAATTTACATCGTTGCGAATTAGTTACACTCGACACGACATCATTAGTGATGAACACTAATAAATAATTAGTGCGCTTTTTGAACAGTAACATTGCAAAATACAAATCTCAGCGATAAAACCTAGATAAGCACTCAAAAACACAAGCAAAATAATAGCGGAGTGGTGAATTTAACAACAAAAATGATATTTACCCAAGTGACTTCAAGATGCTGGATTCAGAGGTCGAATATAACCCTCTACATGGTATTCAATAATGCACCCGCGATCATCCTACCCACCTTACAAACCTCGTACTTTTAGATATACGTTATAAATTAGAACACCAAGCAAAACACCAATTACATTAATACTTAAATCAACCAAGGAAAACGTACGAGAGGGGCTTATCGCTTGGCAAAACTCATCAGCACAAACGGCAAATAATACGAGCAGCGAAAAAGTGGGGATGAAAAAAGATCTATTGCGAAAGCAGTACTTAGGTGTCGACCAACACGTTGAAAAACCGAGCAATAATGAAATAAGACTATGTAGTACCCAATCTCCCCCCAAGAACAACTCAACATCCCGAATCATACTTGCATGTATAGAAAAGGTTTTCGCCATCGAAGCTAATCCTGCCAATACAATAATAGTAAGTGGTATTAGACTGCGTAGATTTAAAAATAGGGGACGACGTTTCACTACCAGCACTCAAGATCTGACTAAAAAATAGACACAAAAGGATACGTGAGCAGTTCTCTCAATGAAAGAGCAACAAAGTGAATATGTGTAACGAATTTGATACCTAGTCTTCGTTACACACCTTAATTCGTAATTTAACCTCGGATTAAAAAGCGAGATAATGATCGACCAACAACAAGAGGAACAACAGCATCAAATGGTAGATAGAAAACTTAAAGGTTTCCATCGCCGAATTCGGTTGAGGGTGGTATTTCAATTTCCATGCATGAGCAATAAAACCTAAACTCAATAACGAAACGCCTATCGCATAAATAACCCCACTCATCCCTACCAACACGGGCATTAGACACACTAGCGCTAATAAAATGGTATATAACAATACCGAGGTTTTTGTGTACTCGATACCATGCGTCACCGGTAGCATTGGAATATCCGCTTTCGCATAATCATCTTTTCGGTGGATAGCTAACGCCCAAAAATGGGGAGGAGTCCAGATGAAGATAATCATCACCAATAACCATGCATTAGCATGAAGCTCTCCAGTGACCGCTGTCCACCCCAGCAAAGGTGGCATCGCTCCAGCTATTCCCGCGATAACAATATTTTGAGGCGTTGCGCGTTTCAAATATAAAGTATAGATGACGGCATAGCCCAACAGGCTGGCAAACGTTAGCCATGCGGTCAATGGATTCACCCATGCGTAGAGAACAACAAAACCCCCTACTCCCATTGATGCAGCAAACGCCATAACTCGCCACGGTTGAATATCGCCAGAGGGTAATGGACGCTTATAGGTTCTCGCCATAAGGGCATCAATTCGACGGTCAATAAGATGATTAAATGCTGCTGCTGACCCCGCCATCAAACCGATACCAAGTAGTCCCAAAACTGCCGGAATCAGAGGGAGACGACCAGAAACGGCTAAACACATCCCTACCAATGCCGTCAGCAGCATTAAAGCAACGACCTTAGGTTTGGTTAACGTTAAATAAACTTGCCATGTCGGCTTTTCAGTTGGCGCGGAATAACTGATCGATTTACTCATCGTGTGCTCTCCTTGCTCAAGATGTGAGTCGAATCGGTTGGAGATGGCACTGAGCGCCAAATCAACACATTGATATATAAGATCGTGATAAGTAGTAACGCAGCTCCCAGATTATGGGCAACGGCCACCAATAGCGGTAGGCTCAATAGGATATTACTCAACCCAAGCAGAACCTGTGCGCTAAGTAGCCAAGCTAGACGTCTGGCCATTGTTTTATAAACAGAACTTGGATGTCGGTAGAGTTGAACAATCAAGGCTCCAACAACCAACACGGTTAACAAAGCGCCAAGGCGATGAGTCACATGGATTGTCATTCGTGCGCCATAATCCAAGGTACCGAATTCATATGTCGATTTTTCCGGTTGGATCATATCAAACGCTTGACGGAAATCGAGATAACTCATCCAATCCCCTTGGCAAATAGGTAAACTAGTGCACATCAATGCGGCATAATTGGAAGATGTCCATCCACCTAAAGCTATCTGAATAATCACCACAATGAGGCTCAGTAATGCCAGTGACTTCAAGCTGGTGGATATGGATGTCTGTTGAGAGTGGTTTACGTCAAGCTCGTAGGCATCTTTTCCTTTTTGGCTATGCGTGAGCTGCCAATAAACTAAACACAGTGAGCAAAAGAGCGTAAAACCACCTAATAAATGCCCCATAACAATAATAGGCATGAGCATTAACGTCACCGTCCACATTCCAAGTAGAGCTTGAAAAATGACAACGACACTAATTGCAACTGACAAGCTTTTACTGACTTTCTGTGTGCGCCACCCTACGACACTGATACAAAAGACGACTAAACCCAATGAACCGGCAAAATAACGATGGATCATTTCCAACCATGCTTTTTCAGCCTCCACTGTCAGTTGTGGAAAGTGTTCATTAGCTTGCTGTATATCGGCCAGTGTTGAGGGGACACTCAATTGCCCATAGCACCCAGGCCAATCAGGGCACCCCAAACCTGCATCAGCTAAACGAGTATATGCTCCCAGAGCGATCACACAGACGGTCAATAACAGACTAAAACGGACAAGATGTGTCAGCATATGCCTCTCCTTAGCCTACACGAGACAGTTTCAGCAACTTACGAAGATCAGCCAGTACATCTTTACTTTGAGAAACCAGCTCATCTTGGCTGAGAACTTTCGGATAACGCATCACTAACTGGCCAATTGGATCGACAATGATGTAATCAAATTCTTGCGCAACCTGAGTGAATTGATCATTCACTTCAACGACATTCCATCCCTCAACTAACTGAGAGCGATCACTATCAGGGGTAGTAAACACGACTGGCGCGACACGACCTTGATATTTGCCGAGTGCAATATGGCTTTGCCCAAGAAGAAATAGCTGCCTCTGACAAAAATCATCGCAATGTTTAGGAATCACGTAGCCTAACTGCCACTGGTTCTGTTGAAATGGATTAACGATTCCCAATCCACTAAAGCTTACTGCGGGCTCGATTAATGTCCCTTTATTGGTTACCCCGCTTTGATACCAATTTTGAGATAAAAATGTTTTAGCAATAATGGCTGGCAATGCAAACATGACGACCAATCCAACTAATATTATGCGACCTCTTAATTTAGGGTTCATCACTGTGGCCTCCTTGCGCAAAGTGTTTTCTTCAACATCCAACTGCTCAATATGAGTAAAGCGATGGATAAGCCAAACCATTGAACGGCATAACCAATATGTTTTGTTGATGTCATTGGCACTGGTGACCACGGTTGCGGGTAAGGCCAAGGCACCATTGTCGGTTGTACAACATAGGGCTCGATTGAGAGTTGCCATTGCTGGGAGAGTGCATCGATATTGATATTCTGAATCCGAGCAACATCACCTGATTCGAAAAATAGATCGCTACTCATTGGATTGGAACTGCGCTGATATAAACGTCCTTCTACATTCAGATCACTCGATAACCACTCTACCTTAGGCAACTTAGTTCGTTCTAAGGGAGCTTCAACAAAACCGCGTTCAAGCAACACATATTGACCCTGCTGCGTCACCATCAACTGTAAGGCTAAATAACCCACTTTGCCTAAATAGGTTTGATTATCCAGCAGCAAATATTTATCCATTATCGCGGTAAGGTGACCACTCACAAGTAACCCGTTGTAGTTTGTCTCGCCCTGTTTCAGGCTATCAATATCAACCAATGGCTTAATTGCTCGTTGCTGTAATAACTGCTCTATTTGTTGCTTCTCGTCGGCTCTAGATAACTGCCAAAAACCCAATTTGACCAATATGGAAAAGGCAACCACAGTTAATGTGAACACCAACCAAAATGATCGATTCATGATCAATTCATACAAGGACGACGCTATGGTATTTCTCTTCAAACTACTTCTTGTGCTATTGCTGTTATTCATTCTTTTTAACCTCGCAAGAGCTTTGTTTGAAATGGTTCGGGGGGCAGATCCCGATCAACCAACATCAGATAACGATAAACCAATGAGCCACTATTTAACTCGACGGGTAGTCCTTTCTGCTTTAGCCGTCATCTTACTCGTTATGGCCCTATTGACCGGGTTCATTGAACCCAATATCCGACCTTACTAGTGGAATAGCTTGGCGTTAAATTATCGGTATTCTCGCCAAGCCGCTTACACTGACTCCCACCAATTACTACTCAAGCAAGCACACTCACTCACTCACTCACTCACTCACTCACTCACGAAAACTCACAATACGTATACAAAAACAAATAGACACAGCCAAACAACATCAACAAAGTGCCAGTACCAACTTCCTGCTTGGAAAGCAAAATGGTCTTTTGGAGTAAAGTGATCCTTAGCCACCCTGAATAATAAAATGATCAAAAAGATCGTTCCTAAGCAGACATGCAATCCGTGAAAACCTGTCAGCATAAAGAAAGTATTACCGTAAACGCCTGACTGTAAGGTTAATCCTAACTCCTCATACGCATGTCCATATTCCGCCACCTGGAAATATAAGAAAAAGCCCGCGAGAATAATGGTAATTTCAAGCCAAACAATGAGTGCTGTTCGCTTATTTTTCTCCAAACTTATATGTGCCATGTGTAACGTAACGGAAGAAAGCAATAAGATGATCGTGTTCTTTAATGGAATACCTTGCCACCCCATCGCTTGAGTCGTGGTCCCGTCCGGAGTGGTAGTCAGCGGCCATAATGCATCAAATGCGGGCCAAAGAATTTCATTAGTCATCAAGTTATTGCTAGCGCCACCAAGCCAAGGCACTGAAATCATTCGGGCATAAAATAGTGCTCCAAAAAATGCGCCAAAGAACATCACTTCTGAAAAGATAAACCAGCTCATCCCTTGACGAAATGAACGAGACAGCTGATTTGAGTAGAGCCCTCCCATTGACTCAGTGATCACGTTACTAAACCACCCAGCTAGCATATAAAGAAGTACGATGAAGCCGATAAGTAAAATGATTTTACCGAACAGGCCACTTTCATCATTATCCGTTACACTCTGTACCGTTAAACCGGCTCCAACGGCAACCAAAAATAGAGCAATAGCGCCAACAATAGGCCAACTACTCTGAGCGGGAACATAGTATGACGTCGGTTTATCACTCATTATCTTGCTCCTTGCATCGCGACTCTCCAGAAAAAAGTGCCACTATCTAGTTTTGCGACATCCACGACGGGTTCCGGTTGCTCCGGCGTCGTGATGTCATAAAGGGTATAAGAAAGCGTTAAGGTATGAATTGATTCTGGAATATCGGGCTCAATGTAGAAAATGAGCGGCATTTCCGTTTGCTCATTGCTTTCCAAAGGTTGTTGGTTAAAACAAAAACACTCAATCTTATTAAAGAAAGTGGCTCCTTGCCCAGGAGAGACAGATGGCACTGCCTGACCAATGATCGCCCCTGCTGATTGGTTAACGGCAACGTAAGCCGTTTGTATCACTTGTCCTGGATGCACATCCATATATCGTTGCTTAGGAGCAAATGACCAAGGTATTCCCTGATTTAGATGTGCCATAAACTCAACGCGAACAACGCGCGAGGTGTCTGGGATCATGCCTTGTGGCTGTACCGCTGACTCCGTGTTGGTTTTGCCATTGATCCCCAAGGCATCACACATCACATCGTATAAAGGTACAAGGGCAAACCCGAAACCAAACATTAATATTACTGCTCCTAACAACTTCGTCGTAAGTTTTCGGTTCGCTTGATTAGGTCCATTTTTCTGACGTGTCATACTTCTTCCCTCGACTCGTATTTTTTTTAATCTATTTTCGGTGGCTGAGAAAACGTGTGGTGTGGTGCTGGGCTAGGCACTGTCCACTCCAATCCTTCTGCTCGTTCCCATGGTTTCGCAGGCGCTTTCTCCCCACCACGAATACACTTAATCACTACCCACAAGAAAATTAACTGAGACAAACCGAAAGCGAATCCTCCAATTGATACAATTTGATTAATATCCGCAAACTGAATGGCATAATCTGGAATTCTGCGCGGCATCCCCGCCAACCCTAAGAAATGCATCGGGAAAAACAACACGTTCACGGAAATCACCGAGCACCAGAAATGCCACAAGCTCAACTTATGGTCGTACATATGTCCGGTCCATTTCGGCAACCAATAGTAAGCGGCTGCCATAATCGAAAATACGGCACCTGAAACCAGTACGTAATGAAAGTGAGCCACAACAAAGTAGGTGTCATGGTATTGGAAGTCAGCAGGGACAATAGCCAACATCAAGCCTGAAAATCCACCGATGGTAAACAGGATGATAAAGGCAATAGCAAAAAGCATTGGCGTTTCAAATGTGAGGGCACCACGCCACATAGTTGCGACCCAGTTGAAGACTTTTACCCCTGTAGGAACCGCTATTAACATGGTGCAGTACATGAAAAACAACTCCGCAAACACGGGCATCCCTGTGGTGAACATATGGTGTGCCCAAACAAGAAATGACAACAATGCGATACTACACGTGGCATAAACCATTGAGTGGTAGCCAAAGAGTTTTTTGCCGCTGAATGCTGGAATAATGGCAGAAACAATACCGAATGATGGCAAAATCATAATGTAAACTTCAGGGTGCCCAAAGAACCAGAATATATGCTGGAACATCACAGGGTCCCCGCCGCCAGCGGCATCAAAGAATGATGTTCCGAAATACTTGTCGGTCAGTACCATTGTCACGGCGCCCGCTAAAACCGGCATCACCGCAATCAGCAAAAACGCAGTGATCAACCAAGTCCAAACGAACAATGGCATTTTGAACCATGTCATCCCAGGAGCACGCATATTCACGATCGTCACGATGACATTAATAGCCCCCATGATGGAACTAATACCCATAATATGCACAGAAAAGACAAATAACGCCGTACTATCTGGGCCATAAGTGGTCGAAAGTGGCGCGTAAAATGTCCAGCCAAAATCAGGACCGCCCCCCTCAGTAAACAGGGAACCTAACAAAATGAGAAAAGCGAACGGTAGTATCCAGAAACTGAGGTTATTCATACGTGGCAAAGCCATGTCTGGAGCACCGATCATCAGAGGGATCATCCAGTTAGCTAGGCCGGTAAAAGCGGGCATTACTGCGCCAAACACCATAATCAGACCATGAACTGTGGTCATTTGATTGAAAAATTGTGGATTAACTAACTGCAATCCTGGCTGGAATAGCTCGGCGCGAATGACCATTGCCATCGCCCCACCCACTAAAAACATCGTAAAGCTAAACCACAGGTAAAGCGTACCAATATCCTTATGGTTAGTTGAATATACCCACCTAGCCCAACCAGAGGGAGCATGATGATCATCGTCATCAGCGGTTAAAGTACTACCGCCATTCGAAGTGCTTTCATAGGAGCTATTGTCATAAGAACGATTCGCACGAGAAATATCCGCATCCGTCACTGGGGCTGACTTCTCGTTCATTGATTTAGATGGCTTCATTCTCCCTCCTTGGAAGCTTGTTCCTGCACTTTGAACGCATTCACATCCGAGGCTTGCACCAAATCTCCAGTATCATTGCCAAACCCGTTACGTTGATAAGTCGTAACCGCTGCAATTTCTTGATCCGTCAGTTGATTGGCAAAAGCCTGCATTGCCGTGCCCGGTCGACCATTAACGATAATGTTGATGTGTTCGTCCAAATCCCCTGTTACCACTTTACTGCCTTTAATGGCTGGGAATGCCCCCGGGATACCTGCACCATTGGCTTGGTGACAGACAGAACAACGATCTAGGTAAACTTTTTCACCAGAAGCCATCAATTCATCCATGCTGAGAGAAACCGTTAATGATGCAGCTGCGTCCTCTTGTGCCTGTGCCAACTCCACTTTTTTCTCTTCCAACCAAGCGTCATAATCGTCTTCACTCATCGCATGCACGACTATCGGCATAAAGCCATGGGCCTTACCACATAACTCAGCACACTGACCTCGATAAACTCCAGGTTCGTCAATGCGAGTCCACGCTTCATTAATAAAACCAGGAATAGTGTCTTTCTTAACCGCGAAATCAGGCACCCACCATGAGTGAATCACATCATCTGATGTCATCAAAAATCGAACTTTTCTGTTAATAGGCAAAACCAGTGGGTTATCAACTTCTAATAAATAGTGCGCGCCTTTAGGAGCCTCGCCATCAATCTCCTTTTGGCTAGTCGCCAATAAACTGTAGAACTCAACACCTTGGTCGAAATAGCTGTAATGCCACTTCCATTGCGAGCCTGTAATCTTCACTGTTAGATCCGATTGAGTCGTATCTTCCATCGCAATCAAGGTTTTTGTCGCAGGTATCGCCATCAACACCAGAATCACGATAGGGATGATGGTCCATATGATTTCAACCTTGGTGCTTTCATGGAAATGAGCGGCAACAGCGCCTTTTGATTTTCGGTGATTGATGATGGAATAAAACATGGCGCCAAAAACAACCAAAGCAATTGCACAGCAAATGTAGAAAATAAGCATATGTAATTCATACACTTTTCCGCTTATTTCCGTCACGCCCTGCGTCATATTCAGCGCGCTTTCTTCAGCATGTCCCACCGTCGAATACGCTGCGCACAATAACCCCGTCGACAGCCACTGCTTGACCAGTTTTATCTTCAAAAGACCTCTCCTCTGCCTAACGCACCTACCTTGGTGCTCTAACCAGATATCAACTCACTTACTAATAAAACTACCCTCGTAAGCATCTGGTATTGAGAAATTCCTTATATCCGTGTTAACGGCAAATCTGACGTAAAATGTTATAGTTATGTTAATAAAACCTAGTTGGCGTTCTTAGAATGTGCAAGAAAGTGCAGACACAAAAGTGGAACAATTCACACCTTTAACCCCCTAGCACAAAACCTTGGCTTGTCATTTACTATAAAAGGCGTAACTTCAAATAATTAGCTAAAAAATGGGCCTATGCAGAGCAGATTGAGTGGTTGAGGCCATAATAAAAGAAATGATTTTAGCGATTGCGTTATCGCAAATGATAATCACTATCAAATAATATAGGGCGACTGATTGAAAAAGGTAATTGCCATGATGGAACAAGTTTCTCGTTGGTTGGAGCAAGACCCTGACCCACGAACACGTGAAGAACTACTGCAACTCATTGATTCAAATAACTTAGATGAAATAAACGACCGATTCAGCCAGCGACTGGAATTTGGTACGGCGGGTCTGCGCGGCAAAGTGGGCTGTGGTCCGAATAGAATGAATCGCTTTGTTATTCAGCAAACTGCCACCGGCTTAGGTCGTTATCTACTACAACATATTAGTAACGCAGCTCAACGTGGCGTTGTTATCGGCTATGATGGCCGATTAGATTCTCAACAATTTGCTTACGATACCGCAGGCGTACTGACCGCTCTGGGCATCAAAGTTCACCTTACTCATGATGTAGCTGCAACCCCTATCGTTGCGTTTGGCATTAAGTACTTTAACGCTGCGGCAGCCGTTGTCGTGACAGCAAGCCATAATCCACCTGAGTACAATGGCTTCAAAGTTTATTGGGAGAATGGCGCACAAATCATTCCGCCTCATGACTCGGGTATTGCGGCTCAAATTGATATTGCGGCAGGTCAACCCATCACAATGATGGGATTGGAAGAAGCAGAAAGTCTTCAACGCCTAGAATGGTTGCGAGACGATTACTATCAAGCTTATCGCTCCACGATGAACAATAGCCCTCTATTACATAATAACCTTGCAACCGACAACATTGGTATTGCTTATACTGCGATGCATGGCGTAGGGGCTAACATGGCAGAAACTTTACTGAATGATGCCGGTTTTAGCCAAGTTTACAGTGTAAAAGAGCAACGGGAACCCGATGGAACTTTCCCGACCGTTAACTTCCCTAACCCAGAAGAAGCTGGCGCGATGGATATGGTCATTGCACTAGCAAAACAGCACGATGCAGAGATCGCTTGTGCCAATGACCCAGATGCCGACAGATTTGCCGTTGCGGTAAAATGTAACGACGGTTCGTATAAAATGCTAACTGGCGATCAAGTCGGCTGCCTATTTGGTCATTATTTGTTATCTAAAACACAAGCAAACAAGCAATTGGTGGGTAACACGATTGTTTCTTCGTCACTATTGAAAAAAATAGCCCTATCAACAGGGGCTGAATATTTTCAAACACTCACAGGATTCAAATGGCTAACTAATGTCGCGATGACAAAAGAGACCGCAGAGCGTGAATTCCTTTTTGCATATGAAGAAGCACTTGGGTATACCGTTGGTAAGGCCGTTTGGGATAAAGATGGCTTGTCCGCACTGGTTGCATTTTCTCAGCTCACCGCTGAATTAAAGCAGCAAGGAAAAACCATTTGGGATCAACTTGAAACGCTCTATCGAGAACACGGTGTTTACGTCAATGCGCAGCGGAGCATTGCACTTGCACCAAACTCGCCTCCGATTGGTGAACTTCTCAGGGCGAATCCTCCTAGCGAAATAGCCGGAAAGCGCATTGAAGTCATCGAAGACTTAAAGTCACTTGAACGAATCACAACAGGTGGTAATACAGAGAAAATCGACTTACCCGCAAGTGACGTATTAATTTACCATCTTGATGGTGGCGCGCGAGTCATTGTCCGGCCATCAGGTACGGAACCAAAATTAAAATGCTATTATGAAGTCATCGAACCTTTCCCAAGCGATGGCGAGTATAAGCAAGTACAGGCCAACGCCATCTCTGCAATGGATAAACTCGTGATCGAACATCAAGCCTCACTACCATAACTCGCTATTCGCTATCCGGAACAGTAGAAAGGGTATGTTAATTCATACCCTTTATTCATCAACGGTACTGCGATACGAATAACAATTGTCTGAAAGGCTTGAACCTTACTGTTTAAGAGACGAACGGTTTAAGAGACTTGCTGATTAAAGCGTTTAAAGATGCTTTTGCAAAAATATCTTATCGACACCCGCCATAGGGTACCCAGTAAAGCGCCCGACCTCTTCAAACCCCATCTTTAAATAAAACTCTCGAGCTTGAAAAGTGAACGTATCTAAATAGATATCTGTCACACCTCTCTGTTGCACCATTTGTTCTACTTTTTGAATAAGTTGTGTACCCATGCCGCTACCACGTAGCGAATCATCAAGCCAAAAATAATGAATAAATAGAGTATTCATGTAAATCTCACCCGTCAAGCCACCTTTGATCTCACCATCATCATTTTTGGTTACACAAGCGATATCTTCGCTATTGTCATGAGGAAAATGATTGGCATTAAACCCACGTAGACCTTTTAAAACCGTGTCTTTGATTTCAGTGGCTGGATTAAAAATAAACTCGATATTCATGTTCTCTCCTGAACAACTTTTTGGAAAATGACCCCTTAATCTCCTATTGGATATCAAAGTCATAAAAAAGGCCAGCAAATAGCTGACCTTAATCTTGGTATAACACAAATTAAGTGGACACCCAGTTTAACTAAAAAATGAACTCAGCATCCAAATAGCCAATACCACAAAGATAACACCCATAAATTTATGCTGGTATGTCCGGAATGTCGCATTTTCTAATAAAGGTTTACCAAGACTGCCGACCAACGCCACCAGCAACAAATTAAAAATGAGCCCAAGTACATTAAGAAGCAAACCCAAAGCCAACATCTGCTCTCCAGAACTTGCTGGAATATTGCTTGAAACGAACTGAGGTAAAAACATCACAAAGAAAACTAAAGCCTTGGGATTTAGCAGGTTACTCACTAATGCACGTTGATAGAACGTGGTCGCCATTTTGCTTTGACCATCGAGCACTGGAGCATCATCAGCATTAGCGCGAATACAGTCGATACCCATTTTAAGCAAATACGCACCACCTAATAAGTGTAACGCTTTTAGTGCTAACGGGCTCATCGCAATCAACGCAGACACGCCTAACGCTGCAAGTAATGTAAGAATAATACCTGATGTTGCATTGCCTAAACTGGCAAAAATACCAACTCGACGACCGTAACTCATGCTTGAGCTTGCAATCAGCAGCATGTCAGGTCCAGGGAGGAGCAACAACGCGATAACCGCCGTTAAGTAAACAGGGAGGATAGATAAGTCGATCATTATTTATATTCAGGCATTAAAAAAGACGCGGGATTTTATACCACACAACCACAAGATTCCAGCGCCTGACATCAACAGCTAACTAAATATCAATACAATAAATTGTTATAACTTTGTGCAACACAACACCAAAATAGCTGGTAATTTGTACAAAACGTTTAAGCGCGTTAGGCTAGCCAAAACAAAATCCAAACGGAACTTCTATTAAAACATGAATTTAGAATCAACATCCTCTCATCCCTCTCGCAAACTATTCTGGCAAGGCACTGTCGCTATGATGCCGTTAAGCATCGCTGTTATTCCATGGGGAATACTCGCTGGCTCGTACGCAATTGAGTCTGGCTTGACTGTTTTTGAGAGCCAAGCGCTTTCCGCGATTCTTTTTGCTGGTTCTGCACAGTTGGTCGCAACAGGTATGATCAAAGCGGGAGTCGGCATTATGACAATGTTGCTCACGACCTTGTTCATAACTTCGCGCCATTTTCTTTACAGTATTTCAATGCGAGACAAAATCAGCACTATGCCATTGCGTTGGCGTGTGGCATTAGGCTTCTTACTGACTGACGAATTGTTTGCTATTTGTGGACATCAATCCAAAAAGCAGTTTAATCAGTGGTATGCATTAGGTGCAGGGTTGAGTTTCTATCTTATTTGGAATACCGCTACGTTAATCGGTATTGTCGCCGGAACGTACATACCAGCAATAGGAGATCTTGGATTAGAATTTGCCGTTGCGGCGACATTTATTGCTATTGTCATTCCAACAATTAAAACGCGCCCTATCCTACTTGCTGTTTTAGTTTCCCTTGTTAGTTCGGTTTATCTCAATTACGCAGGCATTGACGGTGCATTAATACTTGCCAGCATTAGTGGAATGTTGTCAGGTTATATCGCTGAACGGGTATTAGGAGCAAGACAATGATCTTTCTATCTATCTTAGCCATGACACTATTGGTGTTTATAAGCCGCTATCTATTTCTTGAACCACGATTACCGTTACGCTTGAAGCCTATGTTGCAAAGAATACTGAGCTACTCTTCACCTGCTGTACTAACGGCTATTTGGGCGCCAATTGTATTTATACCGGAGGGGGAATTAGGGCTGTCTTACAACAACCCTTATTTATTGTGCGCGGCACTTGCGGTAGGGTTAATCCTCTGGACCAAAAATGTGTTACTTACCACGGTAGTCAGTATGGGCGTGTTTTTAATTCTGCATAACTTAATTATCTATTAGCAATTAAGTAGCATCTATTTGAGTAGCATTTATTCGAGTGAAAGATCAACATAGTTCGTCATATAAGGCTTAACGGTCAAGGTTCCTGTTACCCATACACCTTTACCAGACCCTTCACTTTCAAGTTTTACGTAATAAGAGCCAGCGGGAATGACAATTTCATTGTTAAAGCGAGTACCGAAATTGATATGATCTTCCTGTAACCATCCTTCAGGCGTAATAGAATAAAGGTACCCTTTACAATTTACATTCCCCACTCCTGGGTGAGAACATGAATTTAAAGCAAGACGGGTTTGC
The DNA here is from genome assembly GCF_003605645.1 of Vibrio sinensis. Lineage (GTDB taxonomy): Bacteria > Pseudomonadota > Gammaproteobacteria > Enterobacterales > Vibrionaceae > Vibrio > Vibrio sinensis. Next base: position 101,685 of record NZ_QVMU01000009.1, read on the forward strand.
TTTTTTGGGTTAGCGGAGAGACGATTAATGGTGATTGTGCCATAGTCTCGCTTGGTTTTTTTTGGTTGAACTGGATGAAACTGCTCACGCTTCGTTGAATAGCTATCTCGCGCTGGCGTTGTCACACTAGTCCCGCCAGTTTTTACCACACCACCAACACCGCCTAATACACCATCAATTGCACCATTGACACCACCATCAATCACTCGTGAAACATCTTGACTGGTACAGCCTGCGATTAAAAAAAGTGTCGAGGCAATAAGAGTAACTTTCTTCATTTCAAATATCCCTATGATGTATTGGCGTTATATTTCCAGCTCGTTAATACTAGCCACCCATTATTTGTTATAGATATTTAAAAGTCGAGGCACTCTTATTATTGTTATTACATTTGCGTAACCAATCAATATATGCCGATCAGTTCAAGAATTTATTACTTTATTTGCAATACAGCAACCTGATTAATTGGCAAGCCACTCTATCTCAATTAATGTTTGTCCTGCATGTTTTAAACGCGATAAAAACACATCACCAGTGTGTATTTCGCCTACACCTTGCGGGGTACCGGTCATAATAATATCGCCATCACATAAGGTCGTGTATGTTGTCAGTTCTTTTAATATATCATTCGGGGAATACATCATCTGTTTAACGTTTCCGCATTGAACTCTGACACAATTGATGAACAACTCAATTTCTAATTCATCAATCACAATATTATTCAGCGGTAAAAAACGGCTAAACACTGCTGAACCATCAAAGCTTTTTGCTCGCTCCCAAGGTAAACCTTGTTGTTTCAGTTGGCTTTGTAACCCACGCTTAGTTAAATCTAACCCTAGCCCAACAGCACTCAGTTTTCCTTTTGAAACGATAAAGCAAATCTCTCCCTCGTAATGCAACGACTCACCGCCATGTGTCGATGCTAAAGAAGAAGTCACGGATGTGGAGGGTTTATTAAACACCACCATAGACTCAGGTACAGCATTATTCAGCTCTTTAATATGCTCCAAATAATTACGGCCAATACAGACGACTTTCGTTGGGTGAACGAGCTTATCGTCAACTTTTACTGAGTACATGAGTTCATCCTTGAGTTCATCAAAAAGAGAGTAGCAATAGGGCGGCGATTTTAAACTAAGATGATGAGCTGAAAACCAATTTGTTTAATTGCCCCTTCAAAAACAAGAGCTAGTCCCCATTTCATTCACTTTGGTCTCAATCCAAGTAACCTCGCTTAGCAATCGTTATCGATATATCCAATATGGCTACCACAGAAAACAGAAAAACGCCTATTCAAATTGAATAGGCGCTAACACAAGATTGTGTTTAGGCAGTAGATACTAAAAAATTATAGGTAGTATCGAGCACCGATCGTCCATTTATCATCTTCTGGATCGCCGATATCATTCCCTAAGTCAAATTGGAAAGCAGCAAAACCGGTCAGTTTTGGTGCTAACTGGTACTCAGCTTGGATTGCACTCTGGCTATATTGCGTTTTATCGGTGTTATCATCTTCAACCGCTTCATAGTTCACGCTCAGTGTCAGACCATTTCCCAATCCATAAGCCAATAACCCCTCATACTGAGAAGAATCTTTCAATGCACTTAGGCCGGCTCCATAAAAATATTCGTTGCTCGCGTATACCACAGCCGCATACACCCCCTCACCATAGGTACCATAGTTGGCGGAAACCAAATGCGATTGGGAATTCTCTTCAACACCACCAATACCGACATCACCATCACTATAAACGTAGCCTAGCCCAAAACCCATAAACTCGCCGCTAATAGCAATTTGGCCACGAGTATCGTATATATCATGTTTACCTTGCCAACCAAGACCAAGGTTAAGCGCTACGTCATTACTAATGTTCAAAGTGTTGCGGTAGCTCAGCATCTTATCGGCACGAGCAGAGCCGATATTGCCTTGGTTTGAATATAGAAAATCATTAGCGAACGCAATAGGAATATCCGCAACGCCACCCACATCATAATAAGGAGCCCACTGCGTACCCGCAACAAGTCGGCCGGCTTGTTCATGCGTCGCACCGATATAACCTAGGCGAGTTGTAAATGTTTCTTTTCCACCATCTAGAAAATTGATTGCCCACTCGCCTTTTGCATCAACCGTGACACCGTTTCCGGCCTGTTGCGTACCTGATATATTCAAACGGGGTGATACATCATGCACTTCGACTTCTGTACTGTCTCCATATTCGCCAACTCCAACATCGACGTAGCCGCCAATAGAAAGCGTTGAACCTTGGCTGTTATACACTTCTGCTGCTAAAACGTTAGTACCAAATCCTGTTGCTGCCACTGCAATGGCCAGTAGTTTCATTTTCATATTTTAATGTCCGTATAGAGAGTTTTATTCACGTCCGCATGAGTACAAATTACTCAAAACATCACGGTCACTAAAAACTTAGTACGAGATCATTGATTATTAAATGCAACCAAAGGCTTATGAGCACAAGAAAATAGATTTTTTTATAAATTGAACTAATCACAGAAAGGATAAGCATCTGTTTTAATTATGGTTATTGACGTGCTACATAACAAAAAATAACCATGTGACATAGATCAAATTTACGATAAAAACCATAAATCACTCGCAAAAAAAACGACAACAAAGCAAAAATAGTGGCTTATAACCAGAAAAACCTCGCCAAATGAACGCAAGTCAGCGAATCAAAAGGTCGTTTTTGGAGGGGACATAATAAGGAGGGATGATTGAGCTAGGCTTAAAACCAAACTTTCGCTTTCAATTAATTTATGTCACATGCCGCCTTAAAAAATTGCATGTGACACAAGTGAAGCTAACGTTTATTTACGCAAAGAAATAGAACGGTAAGCAACATCAGTAAGATAGTCGTTCAAACGATGGGAAGCGGCAACAGCTTCTTCAGCATCCGTATGACTCACCGCTCTTAGTACCGCGGCATGCAAAGAGGATGCTTCAATCAAATCGGAATCGATATTTTTATAAGCAAACCAAAATCGACGAGAAAGACCTTGCAGTGGAGCCATTGCCAACTGAAGGTATTCATTGCTCGCCGCTTTAACCAATACATTATGAATGTCTTTTAATAAAGAGGCATAAAGTAGATCGTCTTTATTCTCTGCGCACATTTCTAACTGTTCAGCCAGATAGAGCATTTGTTGCTTCTCATCAACACTTGCACGAGATGCTGCATAATTTACACAAAGTGCTTCGATATCTCGACGTACTTCCAAAATTTTCAACTGACTTTCAACCGAAATAACAGGAATCTGAATGCCTCGACGTGGATGGATCTCCACCATACATTCATAAGCTAGCCTTTGAAGCGCTTCGCGAACAGGCGTTCGCCCTAAATCTAACTCTTCTGCTAATTGTTTCTCACTCACCATACTCCCTGGCTCTAGTTCGCGGAATATGATCATTTTCTCGAGCTTGCTGTATGCAACCTCGGTCTTATTGATAGCGGTAGCGCTCATGTACATCCATTTCCTTTTTCAATTTTTTAGTGAGCAATATCACGTTCAGAACTCATGCCATTGTACCAGAAAAGAAATTACGAATATATTAAAAACATACAACTGATATATCAGATGAACATCAGTCATCTATTAGTGAGGTAACAATGAAATCTTGGAACATTATCCGTCGTTATGAATCTCTACCTGAGCTGCCAATCTTGGCAGAAACTGAGGTATTGGTTATTGGCGGTGGCCCTGCTGGCGTAGCCGCAGCGGAAACTGCTGGTCGTATGGGTAAGGACACATGGCTGATTGAAAAATATGGATTTTGCGGTGGTGCTGCAGTAGCAGGCCTATCAGGCACCATTTGTGGCATGTACATGGCAACAGACGAAGAGAACCCTGAACCGGAGCAAGTTGTATTCGGTTTTACAGAGCGTTTCCGTCAAGCATTAGAAAACAAAGGTGGCGTCACTGCTCCACAACTTTACGGAAAAACGTTTACCGTAACGCACGATCCACTAATGTGGCGTGAAGTTGCTGACGATTTTCTAGAACAAGCTGGCGTCACCACTCTATTCCACACGGCTGTTACTGGCGTGATCATGGATGGCGATGCATTTAAAGGTGTTGTGATCGAATCTAACGCTGGCCAAAGCATCATCCTAAGTAAGCAAATCATTGATGCATCAGGTGATGCTGCCGTGGTTGCTCGCGCAGGAATGGATTACTACTTCGGTGATAATGGTCGTATTCAAAACCCAACTATGTTCTTCCGCTACGCAGGCGTGGACATGGAAAAGTACCTAGCGTACTACGGTGAAGATACGATTTGTCCACCAAAAGTGACTGAGAACATTCTCGCGGCTAATGCTACTGGTGAATACGATCTTCCACGTCACAAGATTTGGATCTTCCCAACCACTCGTCCAAGCGAGCTAATGGTTAACGCAACACGTTTGGCTGGCCAAGATGGTCGTATGCTCAATGTTATCGACCCGAAAGACTTCACAGAAGCTGAAGTGTTTGGTCGTCGTCAAGTTCGTGACTACGCACGTTTCTTAAACAAATACGTTCCTGGCTGTGAAAATGCTTACGTTGTTGATACTGGCGTTGAAGTGGGCATTCGTCAAACACGCTCTATCGTTGGCGTTGAAACGCTAACCAATGAAGACGTAGTGAACTGCCGTAAACGTGAAGATGGTATCTGCCGTACACCTTGGCCTATCGAACTGCACTCTGGTGACAAACCAAAACTGCATTGGCTACTAAACGACTACTACGACATCCCGTTCCACACACTTGTGCCAATCGTGGGTGAAAATATCATCGTTGCGGGTCGTTGCCTAAGCGCAGAACACGAAGCCCTAGCATCAGCACGCGTTACTGCGCAGTGTTTTGAACTAGGCCACGCAGCAGGTGTTGCTGCAGTACAAGCAATTAATACAAATACGGCGATTCGCGACCTAAATGTTGCGGATATTCGCGCCACCATGATTGAAAACGGCTCTCGCCTGTAAGGATTATAAAATGTCAGATCTAAAAATTGAACGCGTTGAACTTTACGCAGTTGCTGATCGCCTAGCGGCTCCGGTTCCATGGGCTGATAACCAAGAACCATTGCTTTACACCAACAATATCGTTCGTTTGATTTGTAATGACGGTACTGAAGGTGCTGGCGCGACGATTAGCTACACAGAGAACGACTTTGACCGTTGCATCATTGAATCACAACGTACTATCGTTCCTGGTTTAATTGGTAAAAACCCACTAGCAACGCAAGAACTGTACAACTGGCTACAATCTCGCTGCACATGGGGTGGTCTACCTGCAAAATCGCCAATCGACATCGCAGCTTGGGATATCAAAGGTAAAAAAGCTGGCATGCCTCTATATATGCTTTTGGGTGGCGCTCGCTCAAAAATGCTTTCTTACGCTTCAACGCCAATGTTTGACACCGTAGAAGAATACTTCCCGTACCTAGACGACTGTATCGAGCACGGCTTCACTGCTATCAAACTACACTGCTACTGTGTGTATGCAAAAGACGTTGCTCTTGTTGATGCAGTGCAAGCACGTTATGGCAAAACTGGCATTCGTTTCATGCTAGATACCGCAACGTTCTACACACCAGAACAAGCGATGGCTATGGCAAAACGCCTAGAGAGCTACAACTGGGAATGGTTTGAAGCTCCTGTTTCTGACTACGACTACAACACATACAAGCGTTTGGTTGATCAAACTAACCTAGAAATTTCTAGCCACGGTAACTGCTTACTGACACTTCAAGAAGTAACGTACGCACTATCACAAAATATGTGGTCTGATATTCGTCAAGACGCAACCGTATGTGGTGGTATTACTCCACTGAACAAATGTTTCCACATCGCGGAAGGTTTCTCTAAGAACCTAGAAATTCAATCTATGGGTTACACGCTAACTCAAGCTGCGAACCTACACGTAGCACTAGCGCATAACAACTGTAAGTACTTCGAGCAGTTCTACCCATACGATGACTTCGAACTAGCATCAATTAACACAATCCGTACTGACAAAGAGGGCTTTGTTCACGCACCAGCTGGCAACGGTCTAGGTATCGAAATGGATTGGGATAAAGTGAAAGAGATGTCTGTAGCATCTTACGTGTTCGAATAATTGCTTGTTAATAATGAAAAACAACTAATACAAAGACAGCAATAACTGACACGCCTCTACCTACATTGTTTGCCCTTCAAGTCACACGTTTTGGGAACGGTTGAAGGGCAAACATACCTGATGTCAGTCATGATGAACTCGCCGTCCGAGTATTCTCAAATTTAGACAATATTGGAAAGTCACAAATGAAATTGAATACTTCAGAAATCGACTGGAAACTTACCTTTGGCAGCTTTGGATTTGTTCTGCTACTAGGTATTCTCGCTGTGGTTTACCCTGAGGCTGTAAAAAGCTCAATGGGCAGCATGCTAGACTTTACCGTAATTAACTTCGGTTCAGGTTTCCTTTGGTACACAATCTTTGCAACAGGCGCACTTTTATTCCTAGCTTTCTCTAAATACGGTGATATCCGTATGGGTGATAGCAAACCGAAATTTACTAAATTCCAACTATTCGCAATGGCACTGTCAGCGGGTATGGGTGCAAGTACTATGTACTGGGGCTTTATTGAAGCAGTTTACTACTTCATGGACCCTCAATTTGGCATAACTGACAAAGCAATGGCAATGGAATACGCTACGGCGTACAACATGTTCCACTGGGGTGCTGCAGGCTGGTTTATTTACCTAATCGTTGCAATTCCATTTGCTGTCGTGTTCTACCTAAAAGGCAGCCGTCGCATGAGCTTAAGTGGTGTTATCAACGCACTATTTAATGATCGTCTACCTGGTTGGGCACAAAAGTTCATCGATCTACTGTTCATTATCACGACACTAGCAGCAACTGCGCTTACTCTAGGTCTTGGTATTCCAATGATTTCTTCAAACCTAGCAAGCTTAACTGGTATTCCAGATAACTTGATGTTGGGTATTGGCGTCATCCTAGGTCTTTCAGTTATCTTCTCGATGAGTTCATACATCGGTATCGAAAAAGGTATGGCTCGCCTATCAAGTGCAACTATCTACATCTGTGCGGCGTTTGTAGGCATCATCTTCATCATCGGTCCATCAGCGCTGATCATGAATAACCTAACTAACGGTATTGGTGTGATGCTTTCGGAATACATCCGTATGAGCACTAACACTGACCCATACGGTACAACACTGTTCCCACAATACTGGACTGTGTTCTTCCTAGCGAACTGGATCTCTTACTCTCCTGGTGTAGGCGTATTCATCACTAAGATTATCCAAGGTCAAAAACTACGTGACGTTATCCTTATCCTAGTAATCGGCGGCACAATGGGTTCTGCGGTTATCTTTGGTGTATGTGGTACGTTCTCTATGGACTTGATCAACACTGGCGTTATCGATGGCGTTAAACTGATTGGTGAGGGTCAACCGACTGAGCTTGTAAAACAGATCTTTAACTCAACATCGATTCCAATGATTCTAACGGCGCTTTACCTTGTAACAATGATTCTGTTCACGGTAACAACTCTAGATGGTACGTCTTACTCTCTAGCGGGTATCGCAACGAAGAAACTTGATGATGAAGCAAACGTAAACCCAATGTTCCGTTTGTTCTGGTGTCTACTACTGACTGCTCTGCCAATCATCTTCCTATTGATTAATGCAGACCTGAACATCCTGAAAGCGTTCCCTGTACTTATCATTGTACTGATTGTGCCTGTGTTCTTTGTTGCAGCGGTTAAAACGCTTCAATACTTGAAAGACAACTACAGCACAATCATGGCTCACCAAGCTGAACAAGATATCATCTTAGGTATCACTTCAGACGAGCAAGGCGCTGAAAAAGAAACACCAGCACAAGTTGCAACACAACTTAGCTAAGTTTAATGTTTAACGTTTCATGTTTAACTTAGATTCGATCTAAATTGAGATACGATTTAAGTGAGCTGAATTCCCCCTAATCCAAAGCCCTACGATTTACATCGTGGGGCTTTTTCTATTTCTGTGTCGCAAAGCTGAGCGTCTCGAAACTAATCACCTAAACCAAACATCAAAAACTCGACTTCTAAAAACTAAACCTTTAAGAACTAGACCTTTAAGAACTAGGCATCGAAAAATCATAATGTCCCAAACCTCAATCGACTGACGAAAAATGAAATCTTATCTTCACAGACACCTATCACATATAAGCGTAATATTACGCTCAAAATAAGTGTGCTATATCTTATAGATAGGTTTATAGATACCCAATTTATAAAAGCAAAGTTAATAGACGCACGACGAAACAAAGAGGAACACAACATCCTGTTTGTTGATGCATAAGAAGCCGAACTTTTTCACTGATTTATTTCTTATGTATTACGCTTTAATGGTTATGTGTTGAGAAAGATCTTTCGTTATCTTTTTAAAATACATTTTGATTTTTGCTCTTTTTGAGCCTTGTCGCTACCGTGGTTATTATGATTCATTCTAGAACTAGAACTCATCGTACGATTTCATACGTAACATTTACGTTTTTACTGGCGCTGTACTTTGCGCTAATCGTCAACATCCCAATTTACAAAGAACTCTATTCGATATTTAACCAACTTGATGGTGTTAAGATCGGTTTTGTCCTATCCATCCCTATTTTTTTCTTGGCTGCACTCAATTTTCTCTTCAACTTATTTAGTTGGCCTGGGATCAGTAAACCGTTTTTTATCATTTTATTGTTCATGTCGAGTGTGGTGAGTTATGCGGCTTATAACTATGGCACATTTTTCGACTATGGCATGATCACCAATATCGTTGAAACCGATACGAGTGAAGCAAGCTCTTACCTAAGTGCTTACTCACTAACTTGGATACTCTTAATGGGGGGCTTACCTGCTTTATGGGTGTTTTTTATGCGCCTCTCCAACCAAGGTAGTTGGTTAAAATTCACCTTAATGAAATTAGCATCGATGATCGTTTCAGTACTCATCGTTATTGCCATTGCCGCTCTCTATTATCAAGATTACGCTTCTGTCGGTCGAAACCACAGCTACTTAAAAAAAATGATCATACCTACTGAGTTTGTTAGTAGCGCTGTCAAGTATGTCAATAAGAACTACCTCACGACACCAGAGCCCTACCGCACCGTAGGATCAGACGCGAAGCAATCACAACAGGCCTTGCAGGCAGCTAAAACAAAACCAACATTATTATTCGTGGTAGTCGGTGAAACTGCTCGTACACAAAACTACCAACTCAATAACTATTCGCGAGCAACCAATCAATACACGATTGCGCAGAATGTTATTTCATTCCAAGACGTCAGCTCTTGTGGTACCGCCACCGCAGTGTCGCTCCCGTGTATGTTTTCAGAACTGACCCATAATACCTACGATCATGCGCATGCTATGAACCAAGATAATGTTCTCGATATATTAAGACATGCTGGTATTAATATTATGTGGAAAGATAACGATGGTGGTGACAAAGGCGTTGCTCGAAATGTACTTTATAAAGCGGTCGACCGAACTCAAAAAAACACCCTGTGTGATGGCTCAACCTGTTACGATATGTCACTGTTAGAAGGACTTGACCAAGACATCTCTAACTTAAAGGGAAATCGCATTATTGCCCTTCACTTAATGGGAAGTCACGGCCCAACCTATTACAAACGCTATCCTAAAAACCACGCTAAGTTTCTACCCGATTGTGAGCGAGCCGATATTGAGAACTGTAGTATCGAGCAAATCGTGAATACTTATGACAATACTATTCTCTATACCGATTACGTTTTAAATCAGCTTATCAACAAACTGAAAGCTCTCGAAACGCAGTACAACACTGCGCTGATCTATGTTTCTGATCACGGAGAATCTTTAGGTGAAAATGGCCTATTTTTACACGGCATGCCTTATAGCCTAGCCCCGGACTTTCAGAAAAAAGTACCGTTTATCTTGTGGATGTCACCAGGCTTTGAAAAAGAGAAGCAAATCGATACCGCTTGCCTGAAACAAGAAGCTCAGCAAAAAGGGAAGTTTTCTCATGACAACTTATTCCATTCATTACTGGGCATTATGGACGTAAAAACAACAGCTTATCAACCAGCCTTGGACCTATTCCAAACCTGTCGTCAACCATAACCGCAGACCTAGTCGTTACCAAAGCTAATCGATATGGGCCTCACTATTTTTTTGTGAGGCCCATCAAATTTTTTTAGCCTCCATGTTATGCATAGTATGCATACTCGACTTCACAAATTTTCATTTGTGTCATTTCATATAAATCACTACACTTCGCGCTCTTTTTTCAACAGAGCGCAATACATGCTTTTTTCACAAACCATTTTCGCTCAAGTGTTGAGAATGACTCTGCTATTAGTCGTAACATTAACCGTGGTTCATCACTCTCCCCGATTGCTAGAACTATTGGCACAACAAGCAATCAATAGCGGTTGTCATCAACAATCTGAAGAGATCTCCTCTCAGCACCACCATCATCATTAAAATGAGCACATTATGAGTATTTTCCGTTTTCCTATTCTTGTTTGGTTAGGAATAGGGATTTTGATTATTAGTCTAGGGATAAGACAATCTTTTGGTATTTTTATGATGCCAATTTCCGACCACTTCCAGACTGGTCGTGAATTTTTTAGCTTTGCTATCGCACTACAAAACTTATTATTTGGTGTATTTCAGCCTTTCGTAGGGATGGCATCGGATCGATGGGGATCAAAACGCATTTTGATCATCGGTTCGATCTCTTATGCATTGGGCTTATACCTAACTTCAATCGCCGTTGAGCCTAGCTTACTTTATCTTTCTCTTGGTGCCCTTGTTGGTCTTGGTTTGAGCGCAACTAGCTACGTCATTATTCTTGGTGTTGTCGCAAAGGTTGTCCCTGCACAGCACGCAGCAAAAGCATTTGGCTTAACTACGGCGGCCGGTTCTTTTGGTATGTTCGCGATGATCCCTGGCGCTCAAACGCTACTCAGCGACTTTGGTTGGCAACAAGCTTTACAAGTATTTGCTATGCTATGTAGCCTGATTGTTGTGTTTGCATTGTTTATGCGAACCGCGAATAAAAACTCAAGTACCGCGGCAGCAACCAACGCAGCAACTGAAAATCAAACACTGAAAGAAGCACTAAAAGAAGCATTTTCTAATAAAAGTTATTGGTTGATTCATGCTGGATTTTTTGTCTGTGGCTTCCACGTTATGTTTATTGCTACCCACTTACCCAGCTATTTGGCAGACAAACATTTACCCGCATCAAGTGCAGCAATGGCCCTCGCCTATGTGGGTATTTTCAACATCTTCGGTTCTTATTTTTGGGGTGTGATGGCTGACAAATACAGTAAACGTCACGTGATGTCGGCATTGTATCTGATGAGAACTGTCGTTATTGCCGGATTCGTTTCGTTACCTGTCACTGAACACACTGCAGCAATATTTGGTGGTGCTATTGGTTTCTGCTGGTTAGGTACGGTTCCACTCACATCGGGTTTAGTGCGCCAAATGTTTGGTGCCCGTTACCTATCCACCTTATATGGATTGGTATTTTTTACACACCAAGTGGGCAGCTTCCTTGGCGCATGGGCAGGTGGTCGCATCTATGACTACTACGGTTCATACGAGCCAATTTGGTGGTCAACGGTTGTAATGGCTTTCATTGCGGCGTTAATTCACCTACCAATCAACGATAAACCGGTGCCTCGATTGGCGATGGCATAAATAACCGGAACTCAGATTAAATAAATATAAAAAACCCTTAGCGGATGCTAAGGGTTTTTGCTTTTACCTATTAACAGAATGACTGAATCAAAGACGCTCTGATTAATCTTTTATGGTTCTTACTGATAGAACGCTCGCTTAAGTGCTAATTCTACGCCGCGGATTTCCGCTAAACCTTTCAAACGACCAATACAAGAGTAACCTGGGTTGGTTTTCTTTTTCAGGTCATCAATCATTTGGTGACCGTGGTCTGGACGCATTGGGATCATGCGAGTTTCACCCGCATCACTACGACGTTTCTCTTCTTTCAACAACGCATTAACCACGTTGTACATGTCCACATCACCCTCAAGGTGCGCAGCTTCATGGAAACTCATTGGGTTTTCTTCACGTTGCGTTGAACGTAAATGAGTAAAGTAAACGCGATCGCCGTACGTTTCGATCATTTTAACAAGATCGTTGTCACCACGAACACCGTAAGAACCGGTACACATGGTAATTCCGTTCATCATGCTAGGTACTGCTGTGGTTAGCGCTTCAATATCTTCAATCGTTGATACGATACGAGGCAAACCTAGAATTGGACGCGGTGGATCGTCCGGGTGAACCGCCATCTTCAAACCATGGCCCTCACAAATTGGCATCAGCTCTTCTAAGAATAGAACCATGTGTTCACGCAGTTTCGCTTTATCAATACCATTGTAAGTATCTAGACGCGCTTGGAACTCTTCTAGAGTATAACCCTCTTCTGAGCCCGGTAAGCCAGCGATGATGTTTGCTGTCAGTTTGGCAATTTCCGCTTCGCTCATTTCTTCGAAACGTGCTTGCGCTTGAGCTTGCTCAGCTTCAGTGTAATCCGCATTTGCCCCTGGACGTTTTAGGATACAAAGTTCAAAAGCTGCAAATTCAATTTGGTCAAAACGAAGTGCTTTCGAACCGTCTGCCAATTCATATTCTAAATCGGTACGAGTCCAGTCCAAGACAGGCATGAAGTTATAACAAACCGTATCGATTCCGCATTCAGCTAAATTAGTTAAAGACTGCTTGTAGTTATCAATCCATAATTGATAGTTACCAGTACGAGTTTTAATTTCCTCGTGTACTGGAACACTTTCAACTACAGACCAAGTAAATCCTTTTTCTTCAATAATCGCTTTACGCTTTAATATTTCTTCTTTAGTCCAAACCTCACCGTTTGGAATATGATGAAGAGCATTAACAATACCCGTTGCGCCTGCTTGTTTAATATCATCGAGAGAAACTAGGTCATTAGGACCGTACCAACGCCACGTCTGTTCCATATTATCTTACCTTTATTTAGACAATACTAGTGAGTGGAGAGTTGTTACCAACTCACCAGTATTTTATATATTTAATTGTTTTTTATAACGAGTAATTAAAACTATCTAAATAAGAACCCGTCAAACCGTGGGTCATCTACATCAGATAATTCAAATAGTGTTTGCTTTACATTTTCGATATGGTGCCACATCGCTTCTCGCGCCCCATCTGGATCACGGCGTTGCAGCGCCTTTAAAATTTGTTCATGATCATCAAGCCACGCAATGCGATAGCCAGTATCAGTAAATCGGGCATGGAGTTGTCGCCACATGCAACTCGCATCTCGGCGGAACCAAAGATCTTTTACAATATCCGCAAGTACGCTGTTTTGTGATGCTTCAGCAATCGTCAGATGAAACATTTCATCTCCATCGTAATCACCGTGACCAGTTTCTAGCTGTTGACGTTCTGTATCTAGAGCTTCACGTAGCTTTGATATGTCATTTTTTGTCACATGTTTTGCTGCAAAGCCTGCGATTTGACTTTCCAGTACTTGCCGAGCTTGCAGCAATTCAAATGGACCAATGTCAGAATTAGAGCGAGAAGAAACTGGTGCTTGCTGAGAATCATTGCTAGGAACATTTGATACGTAAACACCGGAACCTTTGCGCACTTCAACTAAGCCCTGAAGCTCTAGCATAATAATAGCTTCACGGACAACCGAACGACTTACTTGCATCTCTTCCGCGATATCACGCTCTGGCGGTAAGCGATCACCGACCTTAAACTCATCTAAGCGGATTCGCTCTTGCAGAGTAAGGCCAATTTCTTGATACAAACGTTTTGGTTCTGTAATTGCGATGTTCATAGGAAAATCATATCTAATATTTTGACTATTATGATATCACCCAAAACAAATTGGTCAACCAATTGGTCGACCAATTTTGTCTACTGCTCCACAGATCCAGATTGAAACCGAGCGAGTTCGCTTTTCTAGCCACTTATGCAGCATTATGGCCATCAGAAATACACATACCAAAAAGATAAAATGAACAAAAAAGTCGATGTTCAACATCGACTTATATACTCTTAAGATAAAATTCACGATAGGTAATTACGAAGCATTACCAAGAGGGAACAGGCTAAACATCGACTTTATAAGAGTCAAAAAGATAACCATCGAAATCATCAGAATTGGTGTCTGATAGCGATAGAAGTGCCTCTTTTACATTTTCCATGTGTTGCCACATCGCTTCTTTTGCTTGAGCAGGATTTTTCTTCTGCAGTGCGGAAAGAATCTTGGCATGGTCTTCAATAAATTGGGTTCGATATTCCGTATCATCAATGTGAGTATGTAATTGAGCCCACATTTTACTACTGGTACGACGATCCCATGCCGCTTGAGCAACTTCTATCAAATAGTTGTTCTGCGTTGCTTCTGCAATGAGAATATGAAAATCTTTGTCATGATTATATTCTTGAGTCCCGAGCTCTACCGCTATTCGCTCGGCATCGAGTATCTGTTTCATGCGGTTGACTTGAACACCAGTCACGTTAGTCGCTGCGAATTCAGCGATATTACTTTCAAGCAATTGACGAGCTTGCAGCATCTCAAACGTACCAATATCGTTGTTGTCATAATTTGAATGTTCATCATGACGAGATAGGTGCGGGTAACTTATATCATCGGGTAGCGAAATGACGTATACGCCAGAGCCTTTACGAACTTCCACTAACCCCTGTAACTCAAGCATGATAATTGCATCTCGAATTGTAGTGCGACTGACACCAAATTGCTCCGCAATATCCCTTTCGGTAGGTAATCTGTCCCCTACTTGATATCGGCTTGTTTTCAATTGCTCAATCAGCTCTCTGCCTATTGATACATATCGTCTAGTTATATTTTCCATAAGTACCTTATTTTTGATGACTTATCGTTATGTACAGTCTACCAAAAAATGTGCTCTAATTATAATTAAGTTGCTCTACCTATCACGCTTTATTAAAACGTAACCCTTGGATAATCCACGACAAAACGCTATCTACATACTAATAAAAATGTCTACAGCTTAATGGCATATACTTCACTTTTTTGCGATCAGAAGTCGCCAAAAACTCTTTTTTGATCATTCTGAAAACGGTCATGATGCCAAGAATCAACAGTAGGGACTCGATAGCAATACCACCAATATATTTATATTTAAGACATACGTTCGCCTAATTTCCTATAGAGACGTAGTCGGTATCATGATTCAAATTGCAATTGACTATCGTATCCTGCGAGTTTATGTCGTAATTTTAGTACCATCATTGATGAAGCAACCAATGGGATAGAAAGTAAGCCAACCCATAGGCCATAAATTCCCATTGCATCAACAATCAAATTTGTATTTGCAAGTACATAACCTAGCGGTAAGCCGACCAACCAACTACTTAAAATAGAAGTTTTCATAATAACTTTGGTTTCACCAAATCCTTGCAATGCCCCACGTAACGCGTGATTAAGCGCCGAAAATAATTGATACAATGCCCCCAATATCAATAGAAAAGATGATGTTTTTAGAACTGTTGAATCGTTACTGTAAATCAGGCCAATATGCTCTCTGAATATTACCGTTAGGCCAGATGTCACAATGATTAATAGCAGAGTGGTCACTAAACCGACTTTAATCGACTCCTTAGCTCCAGCAAAGTCATCCACACCCACGCAGCCCCCAACCAGAATGCTTGTTGCATTGCCTAACGCCATTGGCACCATACATATTAGCATTGCAGAGTTCAAAGCGACCTGGTGGGCGGCAAGTGATACTGCACCATAACCCGCGGCCAATATAGAAATAACACCAAATGCTAGTAAGTCTAGAAATAACGCGATTGATATTGGCATACC
This sequence comes from Vibrio sinensis, assembly GCF_003605645.1. Taxonomy (GTDB): domain Bacteria; phylum Pseudomonadota; class Gammaproteobacteria; order Enterobacterales; family Vibrionaceae; genus Vibrio; species Vibrio sinensis. Next base: position 117,587 of record NZ_QVMU01000009.1, read on the forward strand.
TAGATTGAAGGCAAACTTCATTCCTTCTATATTTGGCGGCGTTACTTTAAATACGTTAATGTCTTTAAATTTTTTTGAGGTCATTATGTACAAAGCGATAATCATAGAAATAGCCCAGTACAAAATAGCGGTCGCTAAGCCACAGCCCGCTCCACCCATCGCAGGTAGGCCAAACTCTCCATTCACGAATGCATAATTCAACGGCACATTGATGATTACGCCAATATAACCCACTATCATGCCAATTTTCGTTAATGATAGGGAGTCACATAATATTTTCAGTATGCCCCAACATAGATAAGCTGGAATAGCAAAAATCATATAAAACAAATATTCAGCGGTTTTTGAGGCCACTTCTCGTTCCACATTTGCTGCAATTAGAATCGATTCAATATTGAGATATAAAATCACAATCGGGATGGCATTTAATATCGAAACATAAATGCTATTATGAATTTTAGGGGCAATTTGATTCCGTTGATTCGATTTATTTAACCCTGAAATGACTGGTGACAATGGAATAAAAACCCCATAGCACAGCATCATTATTGAAAACCAAAGACTCCCAGCTAACGAAACGGCGGCAAGATCAACCGCACTGACATTGCCTGCCATAGTTGCATCAATAAATCCCATACTATTGGCGGCCAAAGAACCTAAAGCAAGAGGAATAGCCAATCCTTGTAATTCATAAAATTTATTTTTAGACATATTTTTTACCTAATGACTATCTAGACATGCAAAGGAGTGACGACTAAATACAACACTGATATCTACCAAATTACACGATTTGGTGATTCTGATTCTTGCGCAAACGCTTATCCGTAGATAACCGATCAGCGTTGTGTAATAAGCCCCTAGTGATATGAATTTACGGGACTTAATACACTGGCATGGTTTTATCGTTAAAAGCTATACCCGACCCCAACGGCCAAACCACCTGCATTGCCATTCATTGCAACTGAGTAATTGTTCATGTATCGATATTCAATAAACGCATTGAGGTTTTGAGAAATGCTCCAATCTAAGTTGATAATGGCTGCATAACCTGCATCGCGATCTACCATGACAAACTCTTTGTAATCATCAGGGCGGGCAAATTGATAGTCCAAACCAGCATTAAATAAAACCGCTTGGTCAAAGACAGTAAAAGGATATTGAGCAGTAATAACAGCCGTCATCCCAGCTAAACCAGAATGATCGGTATGCATCGCTAATTCCATTCCTGGATTTGGCTGAGTAGGTAAAGGAATACTCGCCATGCCAAAGTTATGATGAAGACCAATCGCTGGTTTTAATTGCAGTGAACCTATATTCCAATCGTAACTAATACCGACATACAAATCATTTGCTGTCATAACGGTACTGGTTGCCAACGTGTTTTGCGCCCAGGCATTAAAGTTAGTGTCACCTAAGTTTTTATGCGTCATGGTACGAACGGTAATAGATTCCATATCGTCATAGTCATTTTTCGACAATTTGGAAAAGTTTGAGGCATCAATAATGGCAACCCATTCCCCCCAATTTTTGATAGCAGCATGGCTGTATTGAATAACACCGGTATCGAAAGCAAAACCTTGCGATTGTTCGGTCGCACCTTCTGACCAGTCCATATAATAAACAGATACACGATCGAGGGTTTTTGCATCATTGGGTAGAATAAGTGCGTTTGCTGATGCTGAACAAAATAAAGCTAGAGCGGAAATATGTTTTAATTTCATTTTAAATCTATAGTACAGGTGAGTATGTGCAGATTAATATATATTAACTGCTGTTTTAATTTGAATAACTTAACGTTATTTTATGTGTTTAATAAATTTGCAAAATTTATAATTGTAACTGGTAGGTATTTAACGCCTAAATATTACGTGTGGTTTTATAACAAGTAATAAATAAGCGGCCGTAAGACCGCTTATTTACTTAAAATAATCTCAGATTATTTTTTATTGAAGTCTTTCACTTCATCCCAACGTTTACGCTTGTTGGGTGATACGCATCTTATGCGTGAGCAATATTCTGGCTAGCAAGAATAGTCTTTAATGCATCAACAGCGATACCAAACTTACCTGCATCACTTTGTTCTAATTCTTCCACTTCACCTTCTTCAATGTTTTCAAGCGCAGCGAAGCCAGCAAAGTTACCTAGATGAGGTTCTAGAGATAAGAATCCGTGGTAGTCTCGCTCAGTCGTCAGTTCTTTGATGATTTGACTAATCTGCCCATCACCTTCACCAGCAGGTACGACAACGCTATCGGACGAACGCGCATCTTTGATGTGGTAGTAAGCCACATGGTCCTTTAGTAGTGAGTAAGTAACGAAAGGATTTTCACCACACTGCACAAAGTTAGCAGGGTCAAAAACAAGCTTAAAGTTGTCGCAATTCACTTTTTCAGCAAGATTCAGACAACGTGCAGATGTATCACCGTAAATGTCTTTTTCATTTTCATGAAGTAGAGTGATATCGTATGACGATGCGATTGCTGATAGCTCTTTCAAACGACTGATTACATCATCAGCATAATCGTCATGATTCGTCTCTTTTTCCATAAAGAAACTAAAAATACGCATGTACTTAGATTCAAGGATTTTCGCTACTTCTAATAGCTGAACGAACATCGTTTTGTGAGCTTCAAAATCATCTTTCAGATAAATCTTACCAACAGGCGATCCGAGAGATGAAATTTTAAATCCACGTGCATCAAGCTGTTTTTTTATTTCAACAGCTTCTTCCACAGTGACTTCACTAATGTTTTTGCCATTAACACCACGCATTTCGATATGCTTGATACCATGTGTGTCAAGAACATCCATTTGTGTGGTTAAATCCATATCAATTTCATCTGCAAAAGCAGATAGCAATACGTGCTTGCTCATTATTAATCCTTGTTTCTCAATTGGTCAAGAATAGCGATTGTTTTAAGTCCTTCATCGAGATTGATGTAGTCACTTGTATTATCAATGATTGCTTTGTAGAAAGCGTTAATGGTCTTTTGATGACTCGCGCCCCAATAACTCATGCCTCGTTGACCAGGTGCGAAGTCTTCTTCTAAAAATACAAAGTCTTTATTTTCATCTTCGATGTAAAGTTTGCCATTCATGTATTTTAGTAAGCCATTCTGGAACATAAGTTCCATCTCAACAGGGGTATTAGTTGAGTAAGCATTAGTGCCGTAGAATAATCCCTTAGCGCCATTCTTAAACTCAATATATATTTCTGCTGTATCTTCAACTTCGATATATTGTTGGAATGCCTTTGTGGAATAACTTCCGTTTAAAGTACTGATCTCTCCACCTAGCCATTGAATAAGGTCAAGTGTATGAATGCCTTGATTGATAAGGAAACCACCACCTTCAGTTGCGTACTGACCACGCCAATCACTTTCGGCGTAGTATTGAATCGGCTCACGACACCAAGTAACAAAACCTTTAATACCGATCAAGTCACCTAAGAGACCTTCGTCAACATAGCGGCGCATAACCAAAGACGTTGGATTTAATCGGTTCTGGAATGTCACTGCTAGCTTAGCTTTTGATTGCGAAAGGGCAGCTTTGACAGCTTTCGACTCTTCGATGTTCATGACGACAGGCTTTTCAGTAACAACATGAATGTTGAGTGACAAAGCTTTTACAATCATTTCTTTGTGGAGATAGTGAGGTGTACAAATATGAACGACGTCTAAATCTTCATGTTCCAACATCTCAGCATAATCTGTGTATGCCTTACAGTTCATTTCGTTGGATACTTTAGAAACAATATCGCTCTTTATGTCACATACACTTACCAAAAGTGCATCTTCGTTTTTATTAATCGCTTCCAGGTGGATAACTGAGATGTTACCACATCCAATAAGACCTACTTTTAACATGGCTGATATCTCTGATAGGAAAAAGGGGTAAAAAAAGGAACAGAGAGTGATTTAGTAGTGGTGCTAGTTCTAACACCACTACTACTTAGATTAGGACTTAAAAGTACTCAGAGAAACCAAGTGCTTTTAGGTTGTCCATACTGATTTGTAGCGATTCGAATGGGTCACGACCATAAGTATCATCTTGTTCGATTGGCAGGTATTTAACACCAGTGCGCTCACAAGCTTCAATGATTGCTTTAAAGTCAAGGTTACCCTCACCAATTTCAGCAAACTGGATAGCATTAAAGAACACTGACATATCACCCTTTGCAAGAGCGCCCATCATTGCTTCTGGATCCGGAGTTGCGATACGGAAGTCTTTAAGGTGAACTAATTCAGCTCGTCCTTGCAGATTCTCAATCACAGTAACAGGATTTAAACCTGAACGTTGGATCCAGTGAACATCAATTTCAAAACCGATGTTTTCAGGGTTCGTATTTTCAAGCAGCATATCAAAGTATGATTTACCATCTACTTTATCGAACTCTAAATGGTGATTGTGGTAGAAAAGCTTAATGCCTTCAGCGCTTAGCTTCTCGCCCCACTTGTCCATTTCTTTAGCAAACTGAACAACTTTATCTGCATCACCAAACATTGAGAATGGAAGCATACCGATACGTAGGTATTCAACGTTCAAACGTTTCGCATCAGAGACAATCTTGTCGTAGTGCAGGTCAAAAGAGTCAACAGGGAAGCTTGGATGAATCTGTTGCGTGTAAGCACTTAAAGAACAGATATTGATATCGAAGTCTTGAATCGCTTTTTCCATTGCAACTACGTTTTCTTCGGTCATATCAAGCTGTGAAATCTCAACGGCTTTAAATCCCATACCAGACAAAGTTTTTAGAGTTTCGTAGATACCATTCTCTGCAACTTTGTCTTTTAGCATCATCATCTGAACAGCAATTTGTGGCTGAGTCATAATTAGTTCGCCTTCTTAGCTGCTTCTTCGTCAATCTTCTCTTGAAGTTTTGCGAAGTATAGGTCTTCATCGATTGGTAGTGAAACTTCTTCACCCAACCAGCTAGATAGGTGCATAGCATTTGTGATGCTCAATGCATTGATACCTTCAGAGCCATGAGCAACTAGTTCAGCACCATTGGTGATAGCATCTGCAAAGTTACGCATTACATCTTTGTGTTGGATGCCCCATTGATCAGCAAATTCAAATGTCGTCTCAGTAACACGGTCACCAATGCCACCGCCCATGAACAACTGCTTCATGTCATCAAATGATAGGTTTTTGCTGATTTCTTTCTCAGATTCGTTAAGCACTTTAAGCGTAATTTTCTTGCTGCCATCAACAACAATCTTGCCCTTGTCACCAAGAATTTCAAAGCGGTCAGTACCCATAAGGTCGTGAACACAAGTGATGAATGAACCTGTTGCGCCGTTCGCGTATTCAACAAGTGCAGTTACATCATCTTCTACCGCGATGTTACGTTGACTTCCGTAAGATGCTTTCGCTAGTACTTTGGTAGGCATACCACATAGCCACTGCCACAAATCGATTTGGTGTGGTGCTTGGTTAATAAGAACGCCGCCGCCCTCGCCACCCCAAGTTGCACGCCATTCGCTCATTTGGTAGTAACCTTCTGGACGCCACCAAGTCGTGATCATCCAGTTAGTGCGACGGATTTCACCGATAACACCTGAATCCATGATCTCTTTAAGTTTGATGTAAAGAGGGTTCATACGTTGGTTGAACATCATTGCAAACTTAAGCTCAGGCTTAGTAGCAGCAAATTCATTCATTTCTTTAACTTGTTTGGTGTAAACACCTGCTGGTTTGTCGCAAAGAACGTGAAGATCGCGCTTCATTGCTTCGATTGACATTTCAGGGTGCAGGTAGTGAGGTACGACTACAAGAACAGCATCAACTAGACCACTGTCCATCATTTCGATGTAATCAGTGAAAAAAGGAACATTAGGAATATTTTCTTCAGCCCATGTTTTACGCTCAAGGCTAATATCACATACCGCGCCTAATTCCATGCCCTCAACAGTGCCGATGTCATTACCCATTAGCTTACCGTGAGCGACAACAGAAGAATACATCGAACCTTGTTGCCCAATTCCAATAATACCTATGCGAACAGTCATATATACCTCAGTAATTTATTTTGATATTTTATAATTAAATTTATAAAACAGATGGTAATTCAATTATTATTATTAAACAGTGAAGTTAATCACTATTTTATCAATTATGAGACGTTGTTTTAAAATATAAATACAACATCTCATAATTGGGGTTTTAAATTGTCCGTTGAATGCATTAATGCAGACAATTTTTATTTTATCGATTTTTTATCTTTAAATAAAATGGATATTTTAAGTTTAAAAAGTGTTTTTGGTTACTGCTTTGTAAAAAAATGGAAACTAATTACATTAAGTTAAACTAATGCCCATTTTATGTTATTACATCAGGTTAAATGTGTACTTAATATCCAAGTTAATATCGTAGTAATCAAGATCTTCATTAACAACGCCTGTGCGTTTTTCCATAGCTTTGTTAACAATTAACTGAGTAGATACGCCTTTCAGGCTACCTTGTGTAAACTTGTGCTGGATAACTAAGTTTGCACCAACACCATCAACTTCAGTTGTTTCGTGATAATTTAGGTCGCCGTCGGTCTTAACTAGAGATAGCATAGCCATCCAGTTTTCATTGAAGCTGTAACCTGCGCCAGTCGAGAACGATGTGGTATTTTGGTAGTTGCGAGAGATTGACATATCGAACGGGAAACCGATATCAGTGTCGATACCGCCTGCATCTATACGAGAACCAACTTGACCAAAACCAGCATTAGCAAACATTTTTCCTTTTGCGTAGGTAATTTGACCAGAAACTACATAAGTAGAATCGTCCTTACCTGTCGGTTGAGCGTCTTTGGTATATCCTAATAGACTACCGTAGAACGCACGACCATCGAGCTTAATAAAGGATTTGTCATCATTTACCCACGCGTAATCGGTATTCATTTGTGCCTGAACAGAAACATCACCTTGATAGCTCATACCAAGACCAAAGTGTTTCATCGGATCGTCATACACGTATGCAGAAAAGTATCTCTCGCTTTTATCACCGTTAGCAACACTTTCATCAACCATTTCAGTGTAGTAACCACCACCGAACTTGTTAGTAATCGCACCATAGAAGTGTGAATTCTCAGTTGGTGAATAACGAAGCATCGCACCTTCACGCATGTAAGGCATGGTACGAATTGAACTGTACTCTAATAGTGGCACTGCATGATCGATAGTACCGTGTCCCATATCAACACCAAAGCGACCCAATTTCAACTCAACGTTATCTGTTGGTTTGAAGTTCAAAGAACCTCCAAACAATGCGAACGATTCAGCACTGCCGCTACTTTCATCTAAGTAAAAACGACTAGTTGCGCTAGATGGTGACCATAGTTTCTGCACTGTATATCCGAATGCTTGTACATCTAACCATGAAAGTAAATTATCAGTTTCGTAGTCAAGCATCGCGCCTTGCACCCATGCTTTAACATTTCCAGATTTGCAGTCGCGATCAATTGGCGTGGTATTTGGGTTGCCATTTTTGTCATAATCACCATCACCACAAGCACTAGGGCGATCCGCTATACGTAATTCGTTATGTAGTTTTAGTTTCAAAGATTGATCAAATTCATTGACAGATTCAGAAGCAATAGCGCTATTTGATAACGCAAGGGCAATAGCTGTTGCTAATATTCCTTTAGTAGTAATGATGCTTTTCAATTTTATTAACCTTTTGTTTATTTCTAATTAATAGGGGGTTGGTTTTAATTAGTGTTTAGCAGCCAAACTCGACCGCTAAACAGGTCACGATTATTGTTTTATAATTATTTTGATTATTTTTATTGTTGAGCTTTTATTATTCAGATTATTTAAATTAGCCTTTGTCACCTAATTTCATCATTGCTTGGTTATGTTTAACCATTTCTTCACGTTTTTCAGGAGTTAGGTTCCAAATGAACTTGAAGATTAACCACATCAAACCTGCTGCAACTGCTGGCATCAAGAACACGATAGCGTGTAAACCTTGTTGCGTTTCAAGCGTTTGCGTCGCTAGAGTAGCGTTGTAACCTACTAGAGTCACACCAACACCACCAACTAGGCCAGCTAGAGCACCTGCTAGTTTACGAGACAGAGAGTAAGCAGAGTAGATAACACCAGCTTCACGCTTACCTGTTTTGTAATGGTTGTATTCGATACAGTCAGCAACTAATGCCCACATAACACCGACACTGAACATGCTGAACACTTTTTCTATACAGTAGAACGTTAGATATTGCATTGGTGTAGATACTAAGAAGTAACCAGCTGTACAGAAAACTAGAGAACCAGCACAACACCATAGAATAAGCAGACGGTTACCGAACTTATCAACGAGCTTAGGGCTGAATTTCATAATCAATGCCATTACTGTTAAGTCAATAAAACCAGTGTAAGCAAGGATTTCCATCGCGTTATCTAGGTTACTACGGATGTAGAACAGTAGAACACCACCAATACCGTAAAGTGCAGTAAGAGAAACAAGACCAGCCATCGCCGCTGCAATTAAAAGACGATTAGTAAAGATAGAGCGAATCTGCTCTTTAAACGGGGTCATTGGTTGTGGTTCTGGCTTGATATTCTCTTTAGTGTTCAAGAATGCGAGCGTGTGAGATGTAATACCTAGAATACTACAAGCAACCGCACCAACTAGGTATGCTGTTTTCATGTCGTCAGCAAAGATAACGAAAGCAATAGGTAATGCAGTTTTGATGATCGTACCCGCTAGAATCGCACCAAATACACGGAAGTTAGAAAGTGCTAGACCCTCCGCCGCATCTTGTGTCATTGAAGAGGCAAGTGAACCATAAGGAATGTTAACAAAGGTGTAACACATACCCCAGATGATGTATGTAGCTGACATCCAAGCAATCTTAGCGTTCATTGATTCTAGTGAATCTGGAACCAAGAACATTAATACTGCTGCTGCTGCAAGCATGAACGTACCTTTTAATAGGTAAGGTCGATACTTATCTGCTTTTGGATCGTTTTTCTTGATGTATGCGCGCTCTGAGATTGTACCCATGATTGGATCATTACAACCATCCCAGATACGAGCAACAAGGAATAAAACACCCACTGCGGCTGCGGATACGCCGATAACATCTACATAAAACGCCATGAAAAATGTAGAAGATAAAGCAAATGACATGTTATTGCCGATGTCACCGAACATATATCCAATTTTATTTCTTAAACATAATTTCTTATTCGGGTTACTCGTATCAACCTTATTAAAAAAGTTCCAGAGCCATGACCTTTGTTGCGGTGTAGCTGTTATTGTACTCATAATTAAACTTCCAAATTTAGGTGGTCAGACCAATTCCGACCACCTTTAATCTATTTAACTAAATTCAGTGCGTTTGAGTGCGAACTCGACGCCTCGAACTTCCGCTAGACCTTTCAAGCGTCCGATAGCCGAGTAGCCGTTCATGTTTTTCTTTTTCAGGTCATCTAACATTTGATGACCGTGGTCTGGACGCATTGGGATTAAACGGATGTCGCCTTTCTCCGAGCGTCTTTTTTCTTCGCTAAGTAGGGCATGGACAACATTAAACATGTCCACATCACCTTCTAAGTGAGCTGCTTCATGGAATGAAAGTGGGTTAGCTTCATCACGTTGCGTTGAACGTAAGTGAGCAAAATAAATTCGAGAAGAGTGCTTGTTGATCATGCAAACAAGGTCGTTGTCAGCTCGCACACCGTAAGAACCAGTACACATAGTGAAACCGTTCATCTTGCTTGGTACGTTTTCAACTAACCAATCCATATCTTCGATCGTTGAAACAATGCGAGGTAGACCAAATAGAGGACGCGGTGGATCGTCAGGGTGTACTGCTAGTCTTAAACCATGTAATTCACAAACAGGGATAAGTTCGCCCAAGAAAAGTGCCATATGTTCACGCAGCTTATCTTTGTTGATCTCTGCATAACGGGCAAGTTGATCTTTAAAGTTGTCAAGTGTGTAAGACTCTTCTGAACCTGCTAAACCTGCGATAATATTGCTTGTTAGCTTATCAATTTCAGCAGCCGTCATTGACTCGAAGCAAGAACGTGCTTCTTCTTGTTCTGCCTGTGAATATTCTTCTTTTGCTTCTTCACGACAAAGAATAAATAGATCGAATGCAGCAAATTGAACTTGATCAAAACGTAGAGCACGAGAACCATCTGGTAATTCAAACGCTAAATCAGTACGAGTCCAATCCAAAACTGGCATAAAGTTGTAGCAAACCGTATCAATGCCACATTCAGCAAGATTTATGATGCTTTGCTTGTAGTTTTCAATCCATTGCGCGTAATTACCAGTACGAGTTTTGATCTCTTCATGAACTGGAATACTCTCAACGACAGACCAATTCATACCCATCATTTCGATGGTTTCTTTGCGCTTCAAAATTTCAGCAACGGGCCATACCTGACCATTAGGAATATGATGAAGAGCAGTAACTATGCCAGTTGCACCTGCTTGTTTAATATCTGATAGAGAGACTGCATCTGAGTCACCGTACCATCTCCACGTTTGTTCCATAAATTCCTCGGTTTATATCTTTTTCGTTTATGGGCCTATTTTTATTCAATCAACCAATAAGAAGCAATTGAAAGAGTTCAATTGGTTGACCTATGTGGCAATAAAACTTAATTTTGGTACACCAGAAGCAGAATTGTGACCAACATCTTAGACTAAGGGGGGACTTTCCATTACGACACATCCCCTTTGCAAGTTAGTTATGAACCAATTCTTCTTATTAAAGCACTAGGAGCAACATAGAGAACCAAAATAATTAACTTGCTGTTTTTAAATGAAATTAAATTAACAAATCACATAAAAAACTGACTGTAGGCAGAGAAAACTTTAGCTATGATTGATAAGTTCACACCAATTATTAGGATACGAAGCAGTCGCTATTTCTATTGATTTAGACCCACTTTTATTGATATTAGCTAAAGAATAGCCAGCATAATCACCACGCATCTCCTATCACTCAAAGCCAAATAAGTGAGGGTAATGGTAATTGGTTGATCAAAGACACACTTGCGAGCAATTAATTGGTCAACCAATTCAACTGTGAAGTGAATCACAGACTAGAGGTGGTAACTGCATATAATGCGCTTCAGAGAAGAAATATTGTTGAACAAGGCATAAACAGATCGTTTTATGTGGTCGACCAATTAAAAGATATTTCCATCAAAGCGACCTTTTTGCGGTATTAACGACAACCTCGTTTATTCCACAAATCAATCAGCTGATATTGGGTCACGAATTCTCGCTACATGTAATTTGATTCTCAGATTTGGGTCCATAAATTCGCTTCGTTGTATCTAGTGAGTAACGAAGCCAAGGAAAAAATAATGAAAACAATCGCAAATACCAACTTGAATGAACAAGTCATTCGTCCAACTTTCGCTCGCTCAAACCTGAATACTCGTATTGTTCACCTTGGTTTCGGTGCTTTCCACCGTGCTCACCAAGCGCTATTCACCAATGAAATGCTAGAGAAGACCAACAGTGATTGGGGCATTTGCGAAGTAAACCTATTTGGCGGCGAAGACCTGATTGAGCAGCTGCGCGCACAAGACCACCTATACACAGTGGCAGAAAAGGGCGCAGAATCGACCGACGTTAAGTTGATTGCATCAGTAACGGAATCGCTACACCCAACATTAGATGGTAAAGCGGCTGTATTAGCTAAGATGACCGAAGAGCAAGTGGCTATCGTTTCGATGACCATTACTGAAAAAGGTTACTGCGCAGATCCAGCGACAGGTCGCCTAGACAAAAACAACGGCTTAATCATTGCTGATTTGGCTAATCCGCAAGACCCTAGCTCTGCGATCGGTTATATCGTTGAAGCACTTCGTCAACGTCGTGAGAAAGGTATTCAACCATTTACCGTTATGTCTTGCGATAACGTACAAGAGAACGGTCACGTAGCACGCGCTGCTGTACTGGATTTTGCTAACCTAGTTGATACCGATTTAGCCGCTTGGATTGAAGCGAATGTGACGTTCCCATGCACCATGGTTGACCGCATCGTACCAGCAGCAACTGAAGAAACATTAACTGAAATCGCAACACTTGTAGGCGTAGAAGACCTATGCGGTATTGCGTGTGAACCATTCCGCCAATGGGTTATTGAAGATAACTTTGTTGCAGGCCGCCCAGATTGGAATGTTGCAGGCGCTGAATTCGTTAGCGACGTTGTACCATTTGAAGAAATGAAACTGCGTATGCTAAACGGCAGTCACTCATTCCTAGCTTACTTAGGTTACCTAGGTGGCTACGCACACATTTCAGACACAATGACGAATGATGATTATCGCAAAGCGGCATTCGACATGATGATGAAAGCACAAGCTCCAACACTAAACATGCCTGAGGGTACAAATTTAGAAGCGTACGCAACACTACTGATTGAACGCTTCACGAACCCAAGTCTAAAACACCAAACATGGCAAATTGCGATGGATGGTAGCCAGAAGATCCCTCAACGTATGGGCGGTTCACTACGTCACCACCTTGCACAAGGTAGTGATTTCAAATGGTTAGCTTTAGGTATCGCTGGTTGGATGCGTTACGTTGCTGGTGTTAACGAGAGTGGTGAAGCAATTGATGTTCGCGACCCTATGGTTGAACAATTCCAGGCAATTTACGCAGAACATGGTCTAAATGTGTCTGCAGTAAAAGCATTGCTATCGATTGAAGCAATTTTCGGTACTGACCTTATCGCAAACGACACGTTTGTTTCTGCGGTCACTGACGCTTATCAGCTTATCCTTGACCAAGGTGCTCGCGCAGCTGTCGCTTCGCTATAACATTCTATTCAATGCTCTCCACCTTTTACTATGTGTGAGAGCATTGTCGTTAATACGAATTTTGGTGTTGGCTATGAATATTTCTATCGCGAGCACCGTTGGAGTAAAAAATGAAAAATTTCTTGTGTGATGATTTCCTACTGAGCAACGAAACCGCTCGTCGTCTTTACCATGAGCATGCTGCTGGTCAACCAATTTATGACTACCACTGTCACCTCAATTCCGCTGAAGTCGCGCAAGACCGTCGCTTTGACAACCTAGCTCAAATCTGGCTAGCGGGTGATCACTACAAATGGCGTGGTATGCGCTCTGCTGGTATCAATGAACAACTAATTACTGGCGATGCTTCTGACTACGACAAATTCCAAGCATGGGCAAAAACCGTTCCTCAGACATTAGGCAACCCGCTTTACCACTGGACACACCTAGAATTACGCCGTCCATTTGGCATCACTGGTAAACTGCTTAGCCCAACCACAGCCGACAGCATTTGGCACGAGTGTAATGAATTGCTACAAACGCCTGAGTTCTCAGCACGTGGCATCATGAAGCAAATGAACGTGGTTATGGCTGGCACTACTGATGACCCTATTGATTCCCTTGAGCACCATCAAACCATCGCGAACGATAACCAATTTGATGTTGAAGTACTACCAAGCTGGCGTCCTGACCGTGCATTCAAAATTGAACTTGCTGGCTTTGCAGAATATATGCAGCTTCTCGGACAAGCAGCAGATATCGAGATCACCAACTTTGCAACACTACTTGATGCACTAGACAAGCGCTTAGCGCACTTTGATGCTCACGGTTGTCGTGCTGCTGACCATGGTATTGAAGTGGTACGTTACGCTGAGATCCCATCTGAAGCTGAACTAAGTTCATTATTGGTGCGTCGTGTTAATGGTGAAACGCTTTCTGAACTCGAGTGCGCTCAATTTTCAACCGCAGTTCAAGTTTGGCTCGGAAAACGTTACGCGAAGTTAGGTTGGGTAATGCAATTGCATATCGGTGCACAGCGTAATAACAACACGCGCATGTTCAAACTGCTTGGTGCAGATGCGGGATTTGATTCTATTGGCGATAAAACTTTTGCCTTTGAATTAGCGCACCTATTAGACGACATGGATCAAAGCAACGAGTTACCTAAAACCATCCTTTACTGCCTAAACCCTCGTGATAACGAGATGATGGCGACCATGATTGGTAACTTCCAAGGTGGCGGCATTGCTGGCAAAGTACAGTTCGGTTCTGGATGGTGGTTTAACGACCAAAAAGACGGCATGCAACGTCAAATGGAGCAATTGGCTCAGCTTGGCCTATTAAGCCAGTTTGTTGGTATGTTGACCGACTCTCGCAGCTTCTTGTCTTACACTCGCCACGAATATTTCCGCCGCATTCTTTGTGACATGATTGGTCGCTGGGCTGAAAATGGCGAAGTGCCAAACGATATGTCAATGCTTGGCGGGCTCGTGGAAGACATCAGTTTTAACAACGCAAAACGCTACTTTGCTAAGGAAGCGTAAGCATGAAACAGATCGCTATCATCGGTGAATGCATGATTGAGTTGAACGGGAAACCGTTTGGCGAAATGCATCAAACCTTTGGTGGGGACTCACTTAATGCTGCGGTTTATCTAAGCCGCAGCTGTGAACTCAACGCCAACCCAAATGACATCAAAATTTCCTACGTTTCAGCACTAGGTACTGACGCAATCAGCAATGGCATGCTGACACGCTGGCAAGATGAAGGGGTTAACACTGATCTTGTTCTACGTGACGAGCAGCGTACACCCGGCCTTTACCTTATTCAGTTAGATGACCAAGGTGAACGTACATTCCTTTATTGGCGCAATCAGTCCCCTGCTCGCTATTTATTACAGCATCCGCAGTTTGACGATATTGCCCAAGCACTACAAAGTGTTGATCTCGTTTTCTTAAGTGGTATTAGCCTGGCTATTTTACCAGAAGAAGACCGTTTCACTCTATTAGCTCTACTTACTGAGTTACGACAACAAGGTGTTGAGATTGCCTTTGATAGCAACTTCCGCCCTGCTTTGTGGCCTCAAAACGAGGCGCTTGCGACCGTAAAAGAAATCTATACCGCGATGTACCAAACGACAGACCTCGCGTTAGTGACCTTTGATGATGAGCAGTTAATTTGGGGTGATGCCACACCGCAAGACACCCTTGTGCGCATGCAAAAGCAAGGCGTGAAACGCGCGATAGTAAAGTTAGGATCTGATGGCTGTCTTGTGGGCGATTTTGAATCAAACGCAGAGTATGCAGTCCCAACAACGCCCGTAGAAACGGTCGTTGATACTACTTCAGCGGGTGACTCATTTAACGGTGGCTTCTTGTCATGCTACCTTGCTGGCGGTTCACTAACTGAATCTTGCCAACGCGGAAACGCCATTGCTGGTGTGGTAATTCAACATCGTGGCGCTATCATCCCAAAATCTGCCACTGATACTGTGACAAAAAAAAGACTAAGGAACTGTCATGTCTACGATTAGAGACCAACTTAAAGCATTAAAAGTGATTCCGGTGATTGCAATTGATAACGCCGAAGACATCATCCCGTTAGGAAAAGTATTAGTAGAAAATGGTTTACCAGCTGCTGAAATTACTTTTCGTTCAGACGCCGCAGTAGAAGCCATTCGCCTACTACGTCAATCTCAACCAGATATGTTGATTGGTGCGGGCACGGTTCTAAATCGTGAACAAGCTATCGCTGCAAAAGAAGCTGGTGCGACATTTGTGGTATCACCGGGTTTTAATCCAAATACGGTTAGAGCTTGCCAAGATATCGGTATTGATATCGTCCCTGGAGTTAACAACCCAAGTACCGTTGAAGCGGCACTTGAAATGGGCTTGACCACGTTAAAATTCTTCCCTGCGGAAGCGTCTGGTGGCATCAATATGCTGAAATCTCTGTTAGCACCTTACGTTGATGTTGAAATTATGCCTACTGGAGGCGTGAGCCCAAGCAACATCAAAGACTACCTAGCGATCCCTCGTGTACTTGCTTGTGGTGGTACTTGGATGGTTGATAAAAAATTGATTGAAGCTGGTGAATGGGATGAACTAGCTCGTCTAACAAGAGAAGCCGTTGAACTAGTAAACGCTTAATTTTTATAAGAATATATAAGGTCCCTTACTCATTAATTGAGTATGGGGCCTTTTTAGCATTCACTTAAGGAGTGATATGGACATCTTATTTCTTCACACTCTCAGCAGCAATACCGAATTATTTGCACCGCTGGTCTCAAAAGCACTACCTCACCACCAGTTGCATCACGATGTACAAGAACATTTTCTTTCCACCATTCGTGAACATGGGCCAACAGTAGATATTACCCGAGAAATACACACTTACTTAAAAGACAAACTCAATCGTGGACACGATTATATCGTTTGCACCTGTTCTACACTTGGTCCTATTGTCGATAGCTACCCAGATCAAAATGTATTTAGAGTTGATAGACCCATGGCACAAGAATGTGCCAACTACCAGCGCGCATTGGTTGCCGTCACACTAGAAAGTACTGTAGAACCAACGAAAGCACTATTGCAGCACTTTGCACCCAATACTCAACTGAGTTTTTTGTTCATAGATGGCGCGTGGGATCACTATACCAATCTAGATACCACAGCATTTAATCAGTGTATCACTGATGCGATAGCGCAACATTTCACCGATTCTGAAGTCGCTTTCGATGCTGTTGTGTTAGCTCAAGCTTCTATGTCGACAGCGTCGACAATGGTGTCTAATACCATAAATTCTATTGCCACCAATCAGCATATCAAGAAAGTAACCGTGCTAAACAGTCCAAATTCATGTCTACATTTTATAGTCTCTCTTTTGGAGCATGAATAAATGTTGTTGGCACAAGTTATCGGTGGTATTGCGTTTATCTTCGGTATTCTCGCGTTTTTACAAAAAGAAGATATTCGCTTTAGATACTGCATGGTGGTGTTCTGCTTCACCATGGCATTTCATTTTATTATGATGGGGGCTGTTGTTGGCGCAATTGGTGTGACCATAAATGGTTTTCGAGCTTTTGCATCAATAAAGACGCAATCGAAAAAAGCGATGTGGTTCTTCATTTTTTTACTGGCAGTCTCCACGCTTCCCTATGTAGTATCACCCATCGAAGTTCTACCCATCATCGGTTCTGCGATTGGGACATGGGCGCTATTCTCAGCGTCCGGAATTAAAATGCGTAGCTTGATCTTGTTTAACTCATGTTGTTGGTTCACGCACAACTTATGGGTAGGATCAATTGGTGGCACGTTAGTTGAAGCGACGTTTATTGTAGCCAATAGCATCACAATCTATCGCTTATACAGGGCAACACAAACACTCGTTAAACAAGCGCCAACTCATTAAGATATATAACGTTTGTTTGTAAATAGCGCATTGAAATAATAGCCCCCAAGCAATATCAAGATGTTTGGGGATAGCTCTTTATTATGATAACTGGCGATGTTTCCGCTTATACATTTCTTGATCAGCGGTACTAATAATATGAGAGGTAGAATGGGCCTCACCATAGAACAAACTGGATCCTATACTGGCCGTAATTTCTAGACGGACGTCACTTAGCTCATAAACTTCACTCAAACGTTCTGACATACGATCTGTTATTTCTTCTGCAAAATTTCCAGCAGACTGAATATCATGACCGATACCCTCTAGTAAGACGATATATTCATCCCCACCAACACGAGCCACCGTATCGGTTTTTCTTACCTGCAATTTCAATCGATGTGCGACTTCCATCAACAATTGGTCGCCAACATCATGACCGTGAATATCATTCACCAACTTAAATTTGTCTAAATCAACAAACAACACGGCACAATACGTTCCTTGTCGCTGACTGCGATTTTGTGCTTCTTCAATACGTTCAATTAAATAACGTCGATTAGGTAGATTGGTTAAAGGATCGGTTAACGCTAAGCTTCGTACTTCATTTTCAATTTTCTTCTGATAAGAGATGTCCGTTGAAATACCAAACATTGCAACAATACGCTGTTTATCTTGAGTGTCATAAATTGGTGTTTGAACTTCTAAATAAACTTGTTCGCATCCATCCAACTCACCAACTATGATTTCTTCTTGAGTACTTTCTCCCTGTAATACCCTTTCATCGATACTACGAAGATAGACAGCAACATCAGCGGGGAAAAAGTCTTTATCAGTGCGACCTATTAACTCATCAATAGTGCACTCGAATAGATTCAATGTTTTTTTATTCGCATAAATATAGCGTGACTGAGTATCTTTTATGTAGATAAATACCGGACAATTGTTTAGCGCGACTTTCAGTTGCTCAATATCATCCATTACATAAAAATCGTCTTTGTTCATTTCACTATCCGTGCTTTATATTTCATTATTTAAGAGTACTGGAGCCAGTTTCGAAAGAAAAAAGCTGTCGCCCATAGTGTGCCCAAGTCTATATTCCCGCACGTAATCCAGTTCAATTCTGTGAGCTGTCTATGCTAAAGATCACGATCTTGTTGCCTATACCTACTTTCTAATACGGATAAAACACCATAACAAAAATATAACTCATACCCGTATAATTAATATTTGACCTGTCTATAAGTGTAGGGCTGAACATCGTCTTGTCGAAATAAAGGGGACATTATGCTTACCGTAACTCAACTCGCTAGAGAGTGCGATCTCTCACGCACTACCGTTCTTTACTATGAGCGTGAGCACTTACTTACTCCAGCATACCGTTCTGATAATGGTTACCGATGGTATGGCGAAAAAGAGATAGAACGATTGAAAGCAATCACGGCTTATCGTTCTTATGGGTTACCTATTTCAACCATAAAAACCCTGCTCGAACAACAAGCGCAGTCTCAAGCTCAAATTCTAAAAGATCACTTTAATGAGCTAGAACTTGAGATCCAAAACTTACGTTCGCAACAAAAAGCGATTGTCGCATTGCTGCAAGAACCTAACTTATTAGAGGAAAATATTGTGAATAAACAACGCTGGGTCGCCATTATGCAAGCATCAGGTTTTACCGAAAATGACATGATCAAATGGCATCAAAAATTTGAAGAGATGGAACCACAAGAGCACCAGAAGTTTCTTGAGTCATTAGGAATTGAAGAGCAAGAGATCCAACAGATCCGTCAGCTTTAGCTCCAATAAAAAACACCGCGTAATACGTGGTGTTTTTTATTATATAGAGCCAAACTAGCCTAGTTTACAATTTTAGCTTGTAAGCACTCTGTTTCTACTAATGAACTCAACTTTTCAGTTGGTTGTTCCACTGGAATCGAGCGTACCGAGCCGTTCTCATAAACCAACACTGCACTATCAGTTAGAGGGCCAAAATCTTTCTTCATCGCTTTAACCATCGAATAAAGCATAAGAACCGAAATTGGCATCAGAGGTATCGTTGTACCCACAGCTAAAGCTTGTATAACGTCCATACCTCCTACGAGCAATATACCAAATACTAATAAAACGATCATACCGCACCAAATTAAGCGAGAAACAGGAGAGGCTTCCTCCCCATCTTCAAGATCTGTCGATGTCATCCCCGCTAATACTCGCGTTGCAGCATCTATTGTTGTAGCTAAAAATACACCTGCAAGTAAGAGGAACACTCCCATCAGCACTTTGCTCATTGGCATATGCGAAAGCACAGTCACAACAGCCTTTGGCAAACTATTTGTGGTATAAACCGTATATACATCCACGATTTCATTGTATTGTAGGTGTAGTGCGAATCCGCCCATAATCATAAAGAATAAAAATGCACTGACGGAACCCCAGAACATACAGCCTACAATGACTTGTTTAAGCGTACGACCATAAGAGATTGATGTAATAAATAGTCCCATCATCGGCCCATAAGCAATAATCCAAGCACCATAGAAAATGGTCCATTTAGCAGGAAAGCCACCACCGGTAACAGGATCAGTCCATGTCATTATTCTAGGGAAGTATTGCAACAACATTCCAATCGTATTTGATGATAAATTAAGTAAATAAGCTGTAGGGCCACCAACTAGGACCAAGAGTAAAATGGCAAGGGCAAGAATACCATTTACGTCTGATAAGATTTTCATCCCCTTATCCATTGAGCGAAATACACTCACGGCTATAACTGCAGCAAACATCATTAACACTGCCAATTTAAGTGTTAATGTATCCTGAACGCCGGTGACTTCACTAAATAACCCAGCAACTAATGGCACTGCAGAACCAAGTGTAACGCCAATACCACCAATCAAGCCAAAAATAACAAAGATATCAATCCATTTACCAACTTTTCCCCTAGCATTTTTCTCACCAACTAAAGGGATAAAACATTCACTTACACGTTTGCGTTTTGCGCGACGAACACCTACAAAATAAGCAATAGGTAAAGTGGATATTAAATATAGTGCCCAATAAAAAGGTCCCCAATGGAAAACACCGTATACTGCGGCAACTTCAAGTGCTTCTGCAGACATTGACTCAATCCCTAACGGAGGATCGACTAACAACGCGACAGGCTCAACCATTGACCAGTTAACTATGCCGATACCAAAACCAGAAGCAATAATCATCGCAGCCCAAGAAACATTACTAAACTTTGGTTTTTCGTCTGCTCCACCAATTTTAATATTACCGTAACGACCAAATGCAACCCAACCAAATAGAAACATCGAGAAAAATACAGTAACTAAGTATGTCCAACCGAAACTGTCCGTTAAGAATGTATACAGCTCTTGAATAACACCTTGTAGAGAATCAGAAAAATAAATCATGGGTGCTGTTATTGCTAGCACCGCCATGATGGAGGGGAAGAATAATCCCGTATCAATTTTGTACTTTATCATTATCAGACCTTCACATTTTAAATTATTTGAAATCTAAAAAACTCACAAATTTAGATGCTTCTTTCCAATTTGCTGGCGCTAACGCGTAGAAAACAGTGCAATTTTTTCCTTTATATTTAAGTAGGGTATTTTCAGGAATAAAAACCACATCACCACGCTGTGCTATAAGTTTTCTGCTTTCTTTATCACAATCAAACTCGAGAATAAATTCACCATCTAGTACAAAAATGAATTCATCATATTTCACTCTCCATGCGATGTTACACTCATGAAAAAAAGCCCAACCACCAGTCATTGACTGTGCATTTTCGGAACAAGCGGCTTCAGCAACTCGACACTCTCCGGGGGGGGGCTCCATCTCGATCTCCCCAAACCGCATCACTAAACTTAATCAGCTCGACTGACATCAAACTCTTCCTTTGAAACGGCTCACATCTCATATGAGCCGTGATTTAAATCCACTAAAAACTAGAATCTTGGACAGCGATTATAAGGTTGATTGTCATCAAGACGCTTAAACTCATCACATGGGCCATTATCCAAATAGTGTTGGTGGGCTGCTTTCAATAGCTCATCATTCAGCGTGACCCCTAAACCATGTCCCTCTGGAACCTGTATGATATTATTTGTCGCCTTGAACACCCCTTCTTCAATCACATCCATCGTTTGCCAGCGAGACAACAATTGATGTGGTTCAGTCATTCCTGGCATTGCTGCCGTAATATGCATGTACGCGGCAGTCATGATTCCGCCATCTCCAGAATAGAACCAGAAATTGCGCCCCATAGCTTCACAGGCTGCGGCAAAACGAACCGTTGCAGCGACACCACCAAGTGTTGCGATATTTCCGACGAAAGCATCCGGAGCACCACTTGCAACAGACTGTGGAAGATCCATTTCATGAGTCGAAAATGGAATAGACGTATGCTGTCTTAATCGTGCCATATTCTGAAGTCCAATCACTGGATCTTCGATATTGCGAATATTCAAAGACTCTAACTCGCGAACCATCTTACGGGCCGTAGGCAGGCTCCAACCATAATTCGCATCAATTCGAAGCTCAGCAGCATCACCTAGACTTTCGCGTAGTCGCCGGTAAAGCTTAAGCTCATTTTCGGCGTCACTAAACCCTGCTTTTCCTTCAAACCACATTGAACCATGTTCTTCTTTCATACGAACACAGTAATCAACCACCTCTTCGACAGACTGCTCTTTTCCAAGACGATAGGTAAAATACTCAGTAAACTTAATGTCTTTACGATATGCTCCACCTAATAGTTGATATAGTGGTTGTTCCCAATATTTCCCGCGAAGATCCCAAAGAGCAATATCAATTGCCCCCCATGCTCGTGCCATATTTGGGTCACATATATTCATCGCACTGCGCCATTCTGGAATGACCCCAGCTTCAAGATCTGTAATCTGTAGTGGGTCTTTACCTATTAGGTATGGCCCAATCACATCATTAATTATATTTGCTTGTGCATCTGATGGCCCTTCACCTATTCCGATTAAGCCCTCATCAGTGAATACTTGCACCACTGTTTTTGGCATACCAGTCAGCATACCAACAGACCAAACGTACGGTGCTTCCATTGGAACGTTAATCGGGGTAGCAACAACCTTCGTAATTTTCATGTTTCAAATACTCTCGTGTGTAATGTTGTTGCTAATATATTCCTTGTTTCGGAACTCTACTATTGCCCCATATTTATGACTCTTATAAATGAAATTTATACTTAATGAATATTTCTTTTTTAGAATGGAGAGTGACTTAATTATTAAGCCAATAAATTTTTTATTATTCATAACGTTATGATGATAAGCAGGTTAACTCCCGTTCTGTATCACTATTTCGTTTTACCGTTAATAATATTGCTTGAATATTTGGAATAAATCACATAAATAATAAAAGTAATTATATATACAAAGATATTCCACCATGTATGAAGAAAAGGGCTCTCAAAACCAAATGCTTAGGCATATTCGTCTGCTCACCTTTTTTGATGTAGTCGTCAAACACATGAGTTTTTCAAAGGCTGCCGATGAATTAAATTTAAGCCAACCCGCAGTCAGCACAGCGATAAAATCGTTAGAGCAAGAACTCGGAGTTCACCTTTTTCATCGTCAAGGTCGAAAAATCAGCTTAACTACGGCTGGATTTAGCTTACATAAAAACACCAGCGTCACCTTACATGAAACACAGAAACATATTGATTACTCACTCGACCAACTTGGAAAAGAGAGAGAACTCTGCATCACTACTAGCCCTGCTTTTATGCGCTATTTCCTACTGCCTAAAATGAACCAATTGCTCGAGCAAATCCCTGATATAAGGCTGCGTTTCAAGAGCTTACCCGAGCGAGAGATAATAGTTGAACAGAACACAGACTGTGCAATTGCTAAAATAGGTAGCTACTGGCCAAACTGTAAAGCAGATCACCTGTTTGATGAAGCCATAATGGCAGTATGTAGTCCGGAATATCTAGATAAATACAAGCCAACACTACGAAATTTATCAAAACAAAGCCTGATTCATTTTAGTAGTACGGATTACGATAGAATTGAGTGGCAACACTGGTTATTAGCATCCGGAGGACCAGTTAACCATATAAAATCGGGTCACATATTCAGTGATTATTCGCTCTGTTTGCAGGCAGCAGAGCTTAGTCTAGGTGTCACACTAGGTTGGCGGCATCTAATCCAAGATTATCTAAAAAGTGGACGTCTAATCCCTATTGGTAAGTTCACAATGCAAACCAACAATAGTTTCTATTTCTTAAAGCCAAATAGCAGGGAAAGTCATCCACATATAGAAAAGCTTGAACATTGGCTAAATCAACAATTTATCGATCTCTAACTCATAGCTTTACAGCCGTACTCTCTCGCACTGCTAGAGAATACGGTACAAAGCTAACGTGATTTTCGAGCGCCACTTGTGATTTATCAATCAAACTATGCAGCAACTCTGCAGCCATGCGGCCTGATTCATGGAAATCGTAGACGAGGGATGTAATTTTAGGATTGTAATAAGCAGACATCGCGCCACCACCGACACCGCATACGCTAATATCTTGCGGAACTTGGTAACCGTGTCCCAATAGGTAGTTAATTGCGCCAATCGCCATTTTGTCGTTCACCGCAAAAATGCTATCCGGCTTAAGCGTGCTGTTTTCAAATATTTCTCGACAAGCATCATAACCACTGGTCACGGAGAAATCCCCTTTCGCCATCCATTCATCATGTTGAGGTAAGCCATACTGCACCAGACTATTGAGGTAGCCTTGCTTACGCTTTTGTCCAACAGAAATATCCGCTTCCGACACACCAATATAAGCAATACGTTGATGATTCAACGCGACTAAGTGCGCCATCATATCTTCAACAGCAGAAACTTCGTCAAATAGGACACTAGGTGAACCATCCGTCGCGGTTTGTCCCATCACAACAAGCGGTTTATGGATTTTCCTAATTTTTTCTTCATGTTCAGGTGTAATAGTCGTAGCAATTAAGATGATGCCATCCACTTGTTTTTCAGCAAACAAGTCTAAGAATTCAAGTTCTTTGGCTATCGAATGGTTAGTATTACCCAATATGATGGAATAGCCCTTATCAGAGTAATACTGGTCAATACCTGCGATATTTTCACCAGAGGAGGTTGCGTTGATTTTCGGTAGGATAACACCAATGGTTTGACTGCGTTTTGAGTGAAGCGCTTTCGCCAGTGCATTTGGTCGATAGCCAGTATCGTCCAACACTTTTTGGATACGCTTACGCGCTTCCTCACCAACATAACCCGAGCTATTAATAACCCGAGACACGCTTGATATCGAAGTTTCCGCTAATTGAGCAATTTCTTTGATGGTTGGCATGTCCCGTGTCCTTTATTTTAGGGCTAATAATCGTAGCGAATAAGCTCCTTGATTATACACGAGTTACTGATTGAGACAGTGGAGTTTGAAACCAGTTGCTGAGGAAACACGCGACCAGTGAATACTTCTTCACCATTGTTAACAAAAACTTCCAAAATTGAGCAGTCAAAGAAGATTTGCAGTTCCAAACGGTCGGTATAGGCTAAGGTACTCTCTCGACTTCCATCTTGGTGAAGTGCGTGGCTACGATCCAGCTTGAAAATGCCTGTCGCAGAATCAAAGCTTATCTCCACAAAGTGGTCACCGGCTTCGGCTAAGCGCAGTGAAAACAAACCGTTAATCTCTTCGGCTTTCAGTGATAGCTCAAAACAGTTTTCGCTACTAAAGGTTAGTGCTTGTTCCGAACTCAATATTTGAGCTGCCCATTCAGACTTAGCGCCACGCAGTGCCTTATGCTCTTCAACAGGACGTTGATGAACCCTACCATCCACAAGATGCAAACTACGAACCAGTGACAACGCATGAATCCAATCATGTTCTACTGTTGGCTGTTCATCCTCATCAGGAATACCAATCCAAGCACTGAGTAAACGTCGACCATCTTTGCCCAATGTGGTTTGAGGCGCATAGAATTCAAAGCCTCGGTCCAAAGGGTGGAACTCACCATGACTATACTGGGACAAGTTGTAATCTAACTCCCCGACAAAATAGCCATTGTTGTGACGATTATGGAAGTCGAAACCATCCGGTTTAATGCCTTGTGGGCACCCAATCAAGACATCTTGTCCATCGAGAGGAAACAAATCAGGGCACT
Source organism: Vibrio sinensis (assembly GCF_003605645.1). Taxonomy (GTDB): domain Bacteria; phylum Pseudomonadota; class Gammaproteobacteria; order Enterobacterales; family Vibrionaceae; genus Vibrio; species Vibrio sinensis. Next base: position 142,917 of record NZ_QVMU01000009.1, read on the forward strand.
CAAACATATAACCAAAATCGGTTAACCCATTGATTCCCTCACCCGCTATTGGTCCATGGTAATTCCACTGATACGCATCAGATGATGAGTACAGCAATACTTGCCCGGTTAATGCTTCAGTTTGTGCACCCAACACACAATACCAACGCCCATCGTGTTGCCAAATTTTCGGATCACGAAAGTGTGCGGTGTAACCTTGTGGCTGGCTATGAATTACCGGCCCGATTTTGCTATAAATCTCAAGTTCAGCATCTACCGATTTTGCCAAGCACTGGGTTGAAACTCGCTCTCCAGCTTCATCTTTCAAATTACCGGTATAGAAAAGATGTAGTTCGTCACCTAAAACAAATGCACTGCCCGAATAACACCCATTTTTATCATAACTTGCGTCAGGGGCTAATGCGGTTGGCTTAAAGTCCCAGTTGACTAGGTCTTGGCTAGTGCAATGAGCCCAAAATTTAGAACCGTGTGTACAGGCAAATGGGTGCCATTGAAAGAACAGGTGATATTGACCATCGAACTCAATAAACCCATTCGGGTCATTGAGTAAACCAGAGGGTGGCGTAATGTGAAATTTCGGACGTAAATGATCAGTTGAAGATGCATTAACTTGGTTTAAAATTTCGTTTGCTTGATTTAAAAGTGAATTCATACGATTGAAGAGAGCCCATTGCTGGGCTCTCACTTTATTTATGCTTTAGACGTTTTAAGAAGAATTTTGGTAACAACCATTGCAGAACCCATGCCGATGGCAATCATAGCAATGTACATCATTAACCCGTTACCTAGGTAAGCTGGAATAGCTGGCAGGTAAGTCACACCCATCACTGATGGTGCAATATGCATCATAGTTGCGAACGCACCCGCAATCGCACCGCCAACCATACCTGCACCAAATACTTTGCTATTGGTTAAAGTGATACCAAACAATAGTGGCTCAGTGATACCAAAGAAACATGGCACGATAGATGAGTAGTTGAGTGCTTTCTGCTCTTTATCTTTCAGAGACATGGTGTAAGCAATTGCAGCCCCCCGCTTGACCCGCCATTGAAGCGGTAATCAATGCGTTTAAAGGGTTTACTTTTAACGTTGATAAGAAGTTCAGTTCAACCACCATCAAACTGTGGTGTAAACCTGTAACAGTGAGCACTTGTTGGAATGCACCGAAGATTGCACCGCCGATACCAAATGGTAAATTCACAATCGTTTCAGATGAAACCATCACGCCATGTTCAACAACGTTGAAGATTGGACCGATGATCAGTAGACCGGCTAACATGCCTATCGTAATGGTCAGAAATGGCGTGAATACCAGCGCGACCACTGATGGCATCCAAGATTTAATCCAACGCTCTAAGCTCGCACCAAAAATACCCACGATTAATGCTGGGATGATAGTGCCCTGGAAACCTTGAACTTGGAATATGCCAAATGACAATCTTTGCGCATCACCAGAAGCTACCGCCCAGGCATTTGGTAACATCGGTGCAATCAGCATCAAACCCAAAACCATACCTACAACAGGTGTACCACCAAAACGTTGGAAAGCAGACCAAACAACCAAAGCAGGCAAAAAGATAAAGACGGTATCAGTCACAACTTGCGTCATGGTCAAAACGTCTGGAGAGAATGTCACACCTAACTGCTGTGCAAAGCCACGTAACCCCATGAAAAGACCAGTTGCAACAAGGACAGGGATCAATGGAATAAACACATCCGCCAATGCTCGAAGGCCTTTTTGGAACGGACTTAAGTTTTCATAAGCTGCGCCTTTGGTACTTTCAAGTTCACCATCAACCAACTTGGTCATTTCAGTATGTACTGCGTTAACAAGCCCAGTCCCAAGAATGACTTGATGTTGGCCTGACTGAAGAAAGTAACCCGCCACTTTATTGGTTTTTTTAATCGCTTCAGCGTCAACTTTTTCATTGTCTTTAACCACAACGCGCAAACGTGTTGCGCAATGTTCTAGCGCTCGAATGTTCTCTTTACCACCGAGAGCATCAAGTAAACTCACTGCAATTTTATTGTTCATGTGTTCCACCCGGAAAATGTGAAAAGGTTTTCATGTTTCATTGTGGTAAGGTTTTCACATTCACATTATTTCAGCAAGGATATATACATTAGAAGCTTGTTTTTTATGTTGTAGCTCACACTTACTTTATATTTGCACCACTTCTCACTCAATTTCATGGCGTTGCCCTCATGAAAACGTCAGCGATAAAAACACGTCAATTATTGTAAATTCTCACTATAAAACTATGCTCATACTAAGGTTTATATACAACAGGTTGCCTTATAAATGCTCGGTATTCGTCAATTCTTCTTTATTTGCTTACTTTTGGTAGGGCATCCTCCTGCATACTCAGCAATACCCATCAATCAACACGAGCAAAATACGTTTCGAGATAATGATTATGGACTCATTACCCCCATTTCGGACGTAGATAACTATGATTACAACCTCGTAAAACTAGGGTGGTTACTCTTTAAAGACCCTAACTTATCCTCTAACGGTTTAGTTAGTTGTGAAACATGCCATTCACTTCAATCCAATGGCGCAGAACAAACGGCAACCTCCAAAGGCGTTAATGGTCAAGGCATAAGAAATTCAATTACAGTATTCAATACGTCTCTCAACTATCGTTTTTTCTGGGATGGAAGAGCAAACTCTCTAAGTGAACAAATTGATGGCCCAATTACCAATCCACTAGAGATGGATTCCAACTGGCAAGATATCGAAGCCTATGTCGCTAAATCAAGTTTCTACCGCGAGCACTTCCAAGCCATAGACGATTCGAATATCTCAGAAAGCAACATAAAAAGAGCTCTTATCGCGTTCATGAATACTCTACTAACGCCTAACGCTAAATTTGATCAATATTTGAAAGGAAATAAAAATATTCTTTCTGATTCAGCGAAAAGAGGCTGGTTACAATTTCAAAAACTGGGCTGTATACAATGCCATCAAGGAGCCAATATTGGTGGGGGGATGATTCAAAAATTTGGATATTTTGGGACAAATCCTAATCAAGAAGATACTGGACGACATATAAATATGGGCAAAAGACAAGACAAATTCTACTTTCGCGTCGCCAGTTTACGAAATGTGGCAAACACTGCACCCTATTTTCATGATGGGAGAACTCAAGATCTAAAGGATGCTATAAGTATCATGGCTCAACGCCAACTCGGTATTAATATCGAAGATGAAACTCTTTCTGACATAGAATCTTTTTTACACTCGTTAAGTGCACCTAGGCCAAAAATTCTGGAGGTTCTCGAAAATGAGTAAAATAACGTTCATTACTATAGTGTCCCTCATATCCTCAATTTGTTTATTTGCTTACTCATACCAGAGTTTCCAAAACAGTCGTTCAATTGACACCTACTACAGCGATATATCTTTTCTAGGGCACGATTTAATTGAACACCGAGATATTATTCTCAATTATCAACAAAACAGTAATCGCAAACACTTTATCCTGACAAAAGAAATTGTCGACATAGAAAAACTGGCTGCCAAATATTTACTTGAGCTTGAAGCCAGACCTGAACTTTTATTTACCATAAATACTTACGACCAAGAAAAACGCATCCTTAGTGATTTCTATACGATGCTACTGCGTGCTACCGAAAAGATGGATATTCTCGTGGGGATTCAAGTCGCCAGAAAATATGCCCAAATCACGTTTATTTCTTTGCTGAATCAGCGAACAGATACTCAACATATAAATGGTAATGATGCGTGGTATTTCTTTGACTTACTGACGGAAGAGTCTTCTCAAGAATGGCTTATTGACTCTAATGCCAAACAGTTTGCATCACAACTTAGAGAGCTAGAAGAACAACGTACGAGCATCATTTCAGACCTCCTAGAACCTCATAGTTTTGAATTTGTAGAGCAAACTGAACGAGAACTACTCCAATTATCTAACCAAGAGGCCTATAACAGTTGGCTATTTATGTTAGCTGGCATTGTGATCCTATTACTGCTTGCCAGCTACCATGGCTACCAACGTTATCTCAGTTTAAAACGCCTAAATCGGAAGTTGGAACAAACTACCGAAAAAGCCCAGCGGGCGGCAAAAGCAAAATCTCGCTTTCTAGCAACAATGAGTCACGAGTTAAGAACGCCAATGAATGGCGTCCTTGGAATCGCACAAATCATTTCAACAGAGAGTCAGGAAGCGAAAACTCTCAATAATATCAATATCATTTTAGATTCTGGTCAGCATCTAATGACTATCCTTAATGATATCCTTGATTTTTCTAAGGTGGAGGAAAATAAGCTCAAGCTTGAATGTACTTCGTTTCAAATCGACCAAATCCTAACCCCTGTCAAAAGTGCCATCTTTCCTCTCACTGAAGAAAAAAACCTAGACTTTGATGTAATCAATAGCATACCACCACAAACTGAATTCCAAGGTGACAGTGCAAGGCTAAGGCAGATAGTCTACAACCTTGCAGGTAACGCCGTTAAATTCACGAAAAAAGGAAAGGTGACGATTCACACAAGTCTTACTGATGATCAACCTGCAAAACTCAAACTAGTCGTTTCAGATACGGGAATTGGTATTCCAAAAGAAAAACATAACAAAATTTTTCATCCATTTGAGCAAGCCGATACATCAACTACTCGCCAGTTTGGTGGTTCTGGATTGGGTCTAGCTATTGTAAAAAAACTCACTGACCTTATGCAGGGAGATCTTTATTTAGAGAGTGAACGAGATAAGGGTACTACTTTCACTCTTACATTTTCTCTTCCTTATGCATCTTCCCACCAAGCAGTCATCGCTACTCAAACGGAGCAATCCACAAAAAGCCTACCATCACTAACGATTTTGTTAGCGGAAGATAACCGAGTAAACGCCATAGTTGCTAAGAGTTTTTGTAATAAATTGGGTCACCATGTTGATTTAGCAGAAAACGGTCTCGTAGCGACGAAAATGGTCCAAGAGAAAAAGTATGACCTGATTTTAATGGATAATCATATGCCAAAGATGAATGGTATCGAAGCAACCTATTACATTCGCCAGACATTAAAACTCCCAATACTAATTTTTGCTTACACTGCCGATGTATTTCGTGAAGCCCACGATGACTTCATTAATGCTGGGGCAAATCATGTTCTAACTAAACCACTACAAAAAGAGAGTTTTAACGATGCGATGCGTACATTCTCTAATCGATTGATCGCTTCATCAATTACATGCGTCCAAACTGGTAATGTCTATGATGAGGAAAGCAATATTGTAAGTCTGCACCGACAACCCATTTCACGCTTACATCTAACTGAGGAAGAATTATCTAATAGCCGATTACTTCTTAGTTTACAGAGTTATCCAGAACAATATTTTTCAATCATTACTTCTGTTATCAATGAGTTTGAACAATATATAGAGCGACTGATATCAGCATTTGCTGATACAGATAAAGGCAAGTTAAAGCACGTCATTCACAATGTAAAACAAAGCGCACTAACCTTAGATCTCACGAACATTTACAAACTGAGTAAAAAAATCGAGATCGAGTTGCATCGAAATTCAACTCTGCCTACGGAAGATTTCCAAAAGATCATTAATCGTTTATCCGTCAATATTCATCAAGGAAATCGTGTCCTTGATACAAGAAAGGAAAGAGAAGAAGTGAAGACAAGCAACTCGAGAGCCTCGAATCCCCGTGCTTAAAATAACCTTATACCCACCAAGATAAGTAAACGTTCAGAATTTGCGAACGAATAATCTCTGATAATTAGTATTAGAGTCCTTAGCGATATTTTCACTGGGAAACACAAGCGTAAAAAAGGAGATAACTATCTCCTTTTTTATTATCTAATCTGACTAAATCACTTGCGCAAAAAGTAAGAAGCACCCAAACAAAAAGATAGTGCCCATTGCAATACTGCCACCACCGGCTTGGTATACTTGCGTCAAGTCGAACTCAAGTTTACGAACCTTAAGTGTCATCGCCATAGGTACGAAGATCGCAAGAAAAACAAGAATGATGCCTGCATAACCCAATATCGCAAGGAAGTGTTCCGGAGCAACAATCGCACCAATTAACGGCAATACAAATGTAATACCGAAAATACCTAAGCGATTACATTTAAAGATATCGGCATTTTGGTCAAATAGCGCCATTGCCACACCAAGGAAAGAGGTTAGTAGCGCCAAACCAGTAAATACTGAAAGCACAAATTCTAAGCCTGCATATTGCTTACCTAGTGCCGCAATAAGATCTGACACACTTGCAAATTGAACCAGCTCTGAAGAAGACAAGTTACCCACTGCCGCAAATAACCATAATAGGTAGCTCACCAATGGAATAGCTGAACCCAAAATAATCATATTACGTAGTTGCTCTTTGGTCGCATCTTTGTTGTAAGTTACCAATGATGGGATAACAACCAAGAAGCCAAAACTGGTAAACAGAACTGAACTGGTCTTAATTAATGCGACTTTGTCATTGCTTGCATAATCCAACAAGCTCGCCATATTGATACCCGGAACAAGGGCAATAAGCGTAAACAACAAGGCTAGGATCATACCTAGGAATAGTACGCGGTTAAGCTTATCCACGACATGGGTACCTGAAGAAACCACAGCACCCGCCACAAGAGTGAATCCAATCTGAGACATCATAGATGATGGTTCAAAACCAATATTGCGAACAACTTGTTGAACAAGATCACCAGCACCAATGATGTAAGCCATTAGCAAGCAGATAAGGAGAGCGTAAAGCAAAGCATTAGTGACAAACTGTCCGGATTTACCCAACGTTTGACGAGCGATAGCATTCATACTTGCGCCACCACCCACTTTACAGCTTGCTTCTAGGAGAAGTAACGCAGCGTACGTAGTACCACTCCAAATAAACAGCATCAACAATGTGCCCCATAACAGGCCAAATTGTGCAAGTACCATAGGGATAGCGAGCATACCCGCCCCCAAAGCAGTCCCTGCAACGATCAGGGCGCTTCCGACAAGTTTTTGATTCACGGTAATTACCTCTTAATATTATCCGTTTTAATTCAATACCACCTTGCCTAAACGCTGAGTGCTATAGATAAAGCATTCTGTAGGCAAAGCGTTCCCTAAACAACGCGATCAAAAAGCCGTCCCCAAATGTATGGTTGTACATCGGGGTCACACAAATTCCGTTGCATAGGGTAGTTAGGTCAATCTATCGACCGTTATAGATTTCTGGCATCCAACAGCACAAAAAACTTGGGTTCGAAGCAAGTTAAGGCCGACTCGTAAGATGCCCCATTTCTACAAATGGTGTTTTTGGTTCGAGATCATTGTAAATGACGAATTTATAGATTGAAACGAAAAATGTACGCCGTAAGGAAAAAGATAAGTGCAATTAAATAGAACGACTCTAAACAAGGGCATATTCATGAATAACTTTACGTAAGACTGAGAGTGATAAGAGATGAGGTGTAAGAAAACGGCCTATCTGTATAAAATAATTTACAGATGTATTGAGAGTCACCGTCTCCCACAAGATAGCCGCCAAAATAAAATACCGTTATCATTCATCATGTAGCGACAAGTTACGATTCAATACCTCTTCACATGCTCAATGGTTCGAACTTTGTGAGTTTGTGATCTTTGCTGGGGTTGGTTCCCCCAGCAATCCATCCCTAAGTATTTCATGCTATCTAAGCGATTCCACAGCGCTAAATATAAACTTCAAGAAACACATACCTATGATGATTTCATCAAAGACTTTCGTATACCTGTAAACAAAAAAACTCAGGCCTTTATAGAACCTGAGCTTTTAGATTTACATTCATCAATTGTCGAATCAATCATGTTCAATAAACACAATTACCCTGAATTGATTTAGCCAACTATTTTCGTTTTAGTGATTTTTTCATCAATCGTTACCTGAATAAACAATTGATTTATTGATGTTTTTTAGCGATAACGCCTCTATACAACTAAAGCAACGGCTTGTTTGGTTTTTTCCGTCACATCAGCCCAATTGATATTGGTTTCGCCTGCTTTTGGTAGCATCCAAGTACCACCTACCGTCGCAACACAGTTTAGTGCCACATAATCTTTAACGTTTGCAGGAGAAATACCGCCAGTTGGACAGAAACGGACTTGAGGTAGCGGGGCTGAAATTGCAGCCAAAGATTTCACGCCACCATTTGCTTCAGCAGGGAAGAATTTAAGGTGAGTATAACCTTGCGCAATGGCCGACATCACTTCTGATGGAGTTGCAACACCTGGGATTAGAGCAACGCTATTCTGTTTAGCATGAGCAAGCAATTCCGGCGTCATTCCCGGAGAAATGATGAATTGTGAACCCGCTTCAACTGCTGCATCGTATTGCTCTGGACAGATAACAGTACCAGCACCAACATAGGCTTGTGGGAATGTTTGAGCAATTTGACGGATAGCTTCTAATGCTACATCGGTACGAAGTGTAATTTCAAAAACAGAAATACCGCCATCAAGTAGTGCTTGTGCCATTGGAATTGCATCTTCTAGCCGCTCAATCACCATAACCGGTACGATTGGTGATGCTGCAAAGACTTGTTCTGGGCTCAGTGTCCAATTGTTCATTTAAATTCCTTGGTTAAATTCTTATTGTGTTTAATCGTTGTTAGCTCGATGACTGGAGGTCATAAGAGCTGTCACTACTGTTGTAACATCAGGGGGCAACTTCAAGACTCTCATATAGAAGCTATCCCTTACGAAGTTATCCCTTATATAGCGCGAGTATCTGCAAATTTTCCCGTATTAACGCATAACATGCGATGAAAGGAAAACTCAATCTACTTAACACATAGCGTCAAGAGCAGCGCGAGTCGGTAAGCCTTCACTATCACCGAGAACCTGAACAGCCAAAGCGCCAAATAAGTTACCACGAGCAACGGCCTCTGTTACCGATAAGTTTTCCAGCCAAGCGGAAACAACACCAACAGCAAAACTGTCGCCTGCGCCAACGGTATCAACAACCACTTCCACTTTTTGACCAGGTACGACACTTGACTCACCAGTTGCTAGTTTGAAATATGCGCCGTCGCCACCGAGTTTAACCACGACCAATTTTGCGCCGTGATTTAGGTAAAAATCTGCGATTTCTTCAGGCACTTCAGAACCTGTCAAAATCTTACCCTCAGCAATACCAGGTAAAACGATATCGGATTTAAATGCCAATGCATTCACTTCTTCGACCATTTCCGCTTCACTTGCCCATAACGTTGGGCGTAAGTTGGTATCAAATGAAACACTATTTCCGTTAGCTTTCGCAGTATCAAGGGCCTTGTGACAAAGGGCACGTAAGCTAGGTGATACCGCAGCAGCCACCCCAGTCAAATGAAGATGAGTATCAGAGGTAAACAGATCTGCATTTAAATCGTCGACACACAAAGTGCTTGCCGCTGAGTTTTTACGGAAATATTCGACTTTCGGATCATCACCATGCAGTTCACGTGATTTGATATAAAATCCCGTTGCGCGATCAGACGAGTAGCTAAATTGAGAGGTATCGACACCCTCTTCACGCACTGCTTGTTCGATATAACGGCCGAAGCTGTCTGAGCCCAATTTGGTAATGTAGGTAGAGTGAAAGCCTAATCGCGCCATGCCAATAGCAACGTTTAACTCAGCACCGGCAAGTCGTTTAGTAAAGTGAGTTGCAAGGGCAAGATCACCAGCCTCATCTGCGGTAAACATAGCCATTGGCTCACCAATTGTCACAAACTTCTTCATCATCTCTGTCACCCTAACCCATTTTTAACCACTTACCTGATAAGCGACCCGCTCAGTAAGTGGAGCATCATAAATAAAAAAGAAAATGATTATGGAGTCATTCAACTTGAACCATTCAGCTTGAAGCATTCAATTTGACACACCAATGGAACCGATTCCATAATCTTTTAAAATATAGGGCTATTGAATAGCCACAATTGAACCGTTTGCTTTCTGGCCACGAATTTAATGTTCTAACCAAAATCACATTTTACATGAGAATACTATGGAATCGGTTCCAAGAGCAATACTCAAAAACAATTTTTGATCGAATTGACGATCAATCTAACCAATCAAAGCTTAATAGAAACTTAGTGGAAAATGTCTAAGCTGTTGTGGAGTGTCGTACAATCAATTCCGCTTGCAGCTTTTTCTGTTGGGGAGAAGATTCATCACCATTGATCCTATCGATCAAAAGCTGACAAGCCTGCTTACCAATTTCTTTCGTCGGCTGCCTTAGGGCCGTAATCCCACCATCAACCAACTCCACCCAATCCGGGTCATCAACACTTAAAAAGCCTATTTGAGAACCTAACGATATATTCAGCTGTTTTAGTGCTTTTGCCGCGAGCATACTCGTAACACCATTGATGGATACTATCGCGGTTTTTAACCCTTGATGTTGTTGTATGAATGCCATCAAAGATGCATTTAACATTTGCTCGCTTCGATTAAGCTCAAAGACATCGCACTGCATACCTTGATTGTGCGCCACAAACTCTCTAAGTGCATCGACGCGCTCTATTCGAGGGGCTATTGTAAGAGGTGGTGTTACCACAAATAACGCTTGGTAATGTTGTTCAAGTAAGTGTTGGCAACCCTGCTGCATCGCTTGTTCGTTATTTAAGCTGACACTATCAACTTGAAGAGAATCGCTAGTGCGATCAACTAAAACAAATGGGCAACCAATTTTGGAAAATTCCGCCATTTCTTCATCAATCATATCGAATGTGTTGATCACAATCCCATCCACGCGATGCGCTTCTAGCAATGCAAGATATTGGCTTTGTTGCTTCATTTGATTATCGGTATTGCACACCATTAGCATGTAACCTGCTTTCTTACATACCGACTCAATGCCTTGCATTACGCCTATTGAATATGGATTTGTAATGTCAGCAAGTAATAAACCAATCAGCTTTGATTGCCCTGCTTTCAACATTCGTGCTGACTGATTAGGACGGTAATTCAGTGTTTCGACGGCATGGCCAATACGAGCAATTAAATCATCTGACAGTTTCCCTTTTTCTCCATTAAGAAAACGAGAAACACTGGTTTTGCCTACACCAGCCATTTTTGCTACATCTGAAATGGTCGCAAAACCACTTTTATTTGTACGAGTCAAAATTACGTCCCAAATACCAATTTGTTGTCTGGAGGCATACTAACATTTCTTTCTCTTGATATTCATCAATTTAACTGTCTGTGATTTTGCACGAGCACATGCCAGGCAATAGTCCTTGGCAATAAAGTATTAACGGCCCGCGCAATCTGCTGACATCTAATAATTGACGTTCATCTTGGTAATTCATTGCCAATGCAAAGCCATGTAAATAGTCCACCAGCAAATCTAACCCATCGCTCATCTTCGCTTCATCAAGTTCAAACACACTCATTATTCGTTGAAAACGTTCGATAAAAACATTTGCCGGACTTAATGATGTCATACCAAGTAAGATTTCTAATAAGCCGGGATATTGATGTAACAAAGAAACATAGCTGGTCGATAATTCAACCAACTCTTGCTGCCAATCATCGCTTTCAATCGGTTGGTATATATCATTGACTAAAGAGGTAGCAACGGCTTCCAACAGAGCATTCTTATTTTTGAAATAGTGGTAAATCGCCATCGGATCCACACTCAAAGCCGTTGATAGTTGACGAATGCTCGGGATCTTGCCCTCTTCTCTCATCATTACTTTAGCTTGCTCTAAGATGATGACATCGCTAAGAGGGCGATGGAGTGACTTAGGCCGCCCCCTTTTTTTTTCCTTGACGGACATTTCACCACCTCGTTAAAATGGATTAAATCTACACTGTAGAATTAATTCTAACTCACACTTTAAAAGATGCCAAGCATCTAGTCGCAACCATTGGGGAGCAAACAACGTGGCTAATGTCGTTTTCATAGCAACCAGTTTAGATGGGTATATCGCAGATAAGAACGGTGGACTCGAGTGGCTCAATACAGTACCTAATCCAACTCAAGATGATATGGGATTTAACGCTCATATGGAGCGAATAGACGCGCTAGTGATGGGGAGAAACACATTCGAAATGGTTCTCAGCTTTGGCGTCGATTGGCCCTATAGTAAACCTGTATATGTGCTTAGTAACACACTAACCAGTGTGCCTGCAGGCTATGAAGATAAAGTATCGCTCATCAAAGGCGAGCTTGATGGCGTTATTGCGACCCTAAACCAACAGGGCTATCACAACTTATACATTGATGGCGGAGTCACAGTGCAACAGTTCTTAGAGCAGGATCTGATCGACGAAATGATCATTTCCACGATTCCTGTCTTGCTGGGCGGTGGAGTTTCTCTATTTGGTTCATTGCCTGAATACGTTAATTTTACATTGAAAAGCAGCACTATTTTGTTAGATGAGATTGTCCAAAGCCATTATCTACGTCGTCGCTAATACAAGCCAATATCGACGACGGTTTCAATTAGCGGTAAAGTACCCGGTAATAACGTACAACTGTACAGATAAACGAAAAGAGTAAAGAACAATGATAAACGATCAAGAGATGATCACGACCCTAGACGAACTTCAACAATTTCTGCTGGCAATTGAGAATGGCGGTTTCGGTCTAGATGGTGTTGCTGGCGTGGCGTTAGCAACCAGCAATAAAGATGGCCGTCGATTTGTAGCGGCACTTGATGATAACCATCAACTAGTTTTAGCTCGTTGGGTCACTGAAGAAGTATTCCAAACTGGCCAAGAGATGGTGCGTAACGGCATCAATAAGTCTCACTAATTGCCGGACGTGCGTTAAGTAAAATGTTCGCCTAAAACAAAGCCCAGACATCGAATGTCTGGGCTTTATTCTATATTACAATCTTTGCTCAAAGAGCCATTTCAAAATACGGTAGGCATTGCCTCACACAGTACCTACAAGCACTATCTTAGAGAGCTTGGCGCAACAAGTTCAGCTTCTGCTAACACATGTTGGTGAATATAGTAACCGCCTAGGGCTGGCATCGCATTAGCAGGAAGATCTAATTTATCAACATCTAATGCATACACTGTAATCGTGTAGTTATGTGGTTTTGCGCCCTCAGGAGGACATGCACCACCAAACGCTTTTACGCCAAAATCATTCGTAACTTGCATTGCCCCTTCCGGCAAAAACTCATTACTAACATTGCCCGCATGGGCAGCAAGTGAAGTGACCTTAGCTGGGATATTGACCACCATCCAGTGCCACCAACCACTGCCTGTTGGCGCATCAGGATCATACATGGTCACAGCAAAACTTTTGGTCCCCTCAGGAGCACCAGACCACATGAGTTTCGGTGATATATTCTCGCCCGTACACCCCCAACTATTAAAGACTTGTGCTTTCGTTAGTGAATCACCATTAGTTACCGAAGGACTGGTCAATGTCATTGCAGCTGAATCAGCAGAATAGGCATAACTAGCCCCTAAAAAAGGAAAGCTCATCAATAGTGCTGCCATCGACAATCTTTTCATCATTCTCATCTCAAATCCCTCATCATTTACCTAATAGCTAGTGCTAAGCGTAGGATTACTATAGTCCATTAGCTAGGAGATAAAAAGTGAGTGGATGACTCACGTTCCATGTCACCTCCCCTATAAGCGATTTATTATCAGGGTTAAGCAGCCTCTTTTAATCGAAACTTACCTAGTAGTGCGTTGTAAAACTGACCATCATCGAGAACGCCAACTAATTCCCCACCCTCTACAAGTAGAATAGGTCGCTGGCTTAGCTGCTTCAATTGAATCGCTTCACGCATCCCAATATCTGGGTTAGCAAGAACTAGTGTCTTATCATCAATTTGATCAAAGTCCGAACTGTTGCTTTCCCACTCAACCAACGACAGCCCCTCTTCATCAACCAATGACAGAGCCCCATTGGCCTGCTCTACCCATAGCTCACTACTTTCACAAACTTGCCAGCGTTGCGCTTTGCTCTTGAGCGAGGTGACTGGCTGCATTAATGAACGACCTTTAAGCACATTGAGTGGATTGGTATGAGCAACAAAATCTTTAACGTACTCTGTTTTTGGATTAAGTACGATATCTTCTGGTTTACCATGTTGAATCAGTTTTCCTGATTCCATTATTGCAATGTTATTACCTATTTTTAATGCTTCATCTAAATCATGACTGACAAACAAAATGGTCTTATTGAGCTTAGCTTGGAGGGTCAATAGCTCATCTTGTAACTGAGCTCGAATTAAAGGGTCAAGTGCAGAAAACGGTTCATCCATTAATAATATGTCCGTATCCATGGCAAAGGCTCTCGCCAATCCAACACGCTGCTGCATTCCCCCTGATAACTCATGAGGGTATTTCTTTTCCCATTCAGATAAGCCAACCATCTCTAACTGTTTTCGTGCGACTTCACGACGCTCTTTTTTTGCCACACCCTGCATTTCTAAACCAAATGCCACGTTATCCAGTACCGATAACCAAGGCATCAAGGCAAACTTTTGAAACACCATCGACACTCTATGGGTTCTTAAGTGGCGAAGTGTTGCTTCATCACAGTTAATTAGATCAACGTGTTGGTCACCATCTTTGACTTGCAAACTGCCCCGAGAAATTGCATTCAAGCCGTTCACTGCGCGCAATAAGCTCGATTTTCCTGAACCAGAAAGGCCCATCAGAACACAGATTTCTCCCTCTTTAACGCTCAGTGAAACGCCATCGACACCCACAACCTGGCCTGTTTGTTCAATGATTTCTTGGCGCGTTTTACCCGCATCGAGCAGCGCTAATGCCTGTTTGGCATTATCACCAAAAACAACATCGAGGTTTTTAATCGTTATAGCATCCATGATTACGCTTCCTTTTGACCCGGTGTTTTACATAAACGGTCGAGAATAATTGCCACTAAAACGATGGCTAAACCCGCTTCAAAACCCTGTGAAATGTTGACCGTATTTAAGGCTCGTACAACTGGCTTACCAAGCCCATCTGCACCCACCAATGCGGCGATCACCACCATAGATAGTGACAGCATGATGCACTGAGTCACACCCGCCATAATACTTGGTAAAGCTGCTGGTAACTCAACCTTAAACAGCAATTTCATTCTACTCGCGCCAAATGCTTTACCCGCTTCTAGCAATTCTTCAGGCACCTTGGTGACACCCAAATAAGTAAGGCGAATTGGCGCAGCAATCGCAAAGATAATGGTTGAAATTAATCCCGGCACAATGCCTAGACCAAATAGCACTAAGGTTGGAATCAGATAAACAAAAGTCGGTACTGTCTGCATAAGGTCGAGAATTGGACGTAACAGTGTGTATAACCAAGGCCTATGCGCCGCCATAATGCCTATTGGAACGCCAATTAATACGGAAATCGTTGTCGCTGCAAAAACGAGAACAAAGGTTTCCAGCATTTCTTGCCAATAGCCGAGGTTCAATATTGTCAGTAATGCCCCAACCACAAATAACACCAGTGGGATGCTTCGGTGCAAATACCAAGCAATCACCGCGGTTAGCACGATAGGGCCAGCCGGAGGCATCCACTTAAAAATATCGACGAGGAAAAGAATAATCGTTTCTAATAAAATCGAAACGGTATCGAAAAACCCAGCGGCGTTGATTGTTAACCAGTCAACCCCAGCTTCCATCCATTGACCCAAAGGGATTTTGTTATCCGTAATAAAATTCACACTATTACCTTTATTCGATTAGGTGGACTTACGCCCACCTATTTAACCTAAGATCGAGACAACGTAAGATTACGCGTTTGATTTCAGGTATTGAGAGACGGCATCTGCTGCTGGCTGACCATCGATGGTTTTAATGCCTTTTAGCCAAGCTTCAACCTGCTGAGGATGAGCATTCAACCATTGCTGCGCTGCTTTTTCTGGTTGCGCTTTTTGGTTCAAGATCGCTTCCATTAGTTGATTTTCCATCTCTAGACTGAACTCAAGATTTTTTAATAACTGACCGACGTTTTTACACTCAGATAAGTAGTTGCTACGTACGTTGGTATAGACGTTTGCCCCGCCAAAGTTTGGCCCAAAGAAATCATCACCACCCTCTAGATATTCCATTTCAACATTACTATTCATTGGATGTGGGGCCCAACCTAAGTAGACAATCCACTGGTCACGACGCACTGAACGTGCAACTTGTGAAACCATGCCTGCTTCACTCGATTCAACAAGACTAAAATCTTTTAAATCAAATGCGTTTGAATCAATCATTGATTGGATTAAGCGATTACCATCGTTACCCGGCTCGATACCGTAGATGCGGTCTTTAAACTTATCCGCATGTTTAGCCAAATCAGCAAAGCTCCTCACCCCGGCGTCATAAACATATTTAGGAACCGCTAGAGTATATTTCGCCCCTTCAAGGTTAGCGCGAACCGTTTCTACCGTACCGGCTTCACGATATTTTGCGATATCGCCTTCCATCGTCGGCATCCAGTTGCCTAGGAACACATCAATGTCGCCGTTCGCCATTGAAGAATAAGTCACTGGAACAGAAAGTAGATCGGTTTTCGTTTTGTAACCCATTCCCTTTAGTAACTCAGAGGTTACGGCTGTCGTTGCAGTGATATCCGTCCAACCAACGTCGGCAAAACGTACGGTTTCACACTGATTTGCATACGCATTAAATGCCAAACTACTAATCGCTAAAGTTGAAAGAGTCTTTGTCGTAAGAGACATAATATTTCCTTGTATGATTACTGACTTTTAAGAGTGGTATCCAACACTCTTTTGGGATAATTAATTCGTTGTGTTTCCTGCCAATTCGGCGCGATCCAAACTGGGACATTCTCCACTGCCAGCAGTGGTTTCTCGAGGATATAGTCGGCGGCACGCTCAGCGACCATAATCGTAGGAGCATTCAAATTGCCATTCGGGATAGTAGGAAAAATGGATGAATCGACCACGCGAAGGTTTTCAATTCCTTTAACTCGGCATGCTTCATCAAGTACAGCCATTGGGTCGTCTTCTGAACCCATTTTACAAGTACATGATGGGTGATAGGCGCTCTCTACGTTCTCTTTCACCCATTGATCAATGGCATTGTCGTCGTTGATCTCCTTACCGGGCTGAATCTCCTCACCACGAAATGCGTCCATCGCCGGCTGAGACAAGATCTCACGCGTTAAGCGAATACAATCACGCCAATCTTGGCGATCCTGCTCGGTAGAGATGTAGTTAAATACGATATTTGGCTTCGCATGGGGATCACTTGAAATGATGCTCACACAACCACGACTTTCTGGCTTATTCGGTCCAACATGGACTTGAAATCCATGTCCATCAAACGCCACACGCCCATCGTAACGCATCGCTGCAGGTAGAAAATGGTACTGAATGTTTGGGGATTTCAGCCCTTTACGTGAACGGATAAAAGCACAAGATTCAAAATGATTGGTGGCGCCAAGGCCTTTGCGCGTCAAAATCCATTCAGCGCCAATCATTCCCTTGCTGACCAAACCCAGTTTGCTGTTTAGCGTAATTGGCTGTTTGCAGTGGTATTGGAAATACACTTCCAGGTGATCTTGGAGGTTCTCACCAACGCCGGGAAGATCGTGTACAACCTCAACGCCTGCATCTTTTAATACCGCTTCAGGACCAATACCTGAAAGCTGCAATAGTTGAACCGAACCAATCGAACCCGCGCTCGAAATCACTTCTTTATTGGCTCGCACCTCGATGACGTTACCCGATTTTTCAAACTCAATACCAATGGCTGATTTGCCCTCAAGTAAAACCTTACGTGCAACAATGCCTTTCATTAATGTCAGGTTGTCGCGTTTTAATGCTCGACGTAAATATGCATTTGAAGTGGATGCTCGAACCCCTTTATCAACCGTCATATGCATAGGACCAAAGCCCTCTTGTTGATAGGCATTATAATCCTCGGTTTCTGGGTAACCCGCTTCTTTGCCTGCATCGATAAACGCTTGATAAAGTGGATTCAGTTGCATCTCATTACCGTTGCAGGTGCCAAGAGGCCCATCTTCACCACGGTACTGGTTAGCGCCGTAAATCCAATTTTCTGCTCGTCGAAAGTAAGGCAAGCAAGTTTGATAGTTCCACCCTTTCGCACCTTGTTCTTCCCACTCATCAAAATCACAAGCATGACCTCGAACATAAACCATACCGTTGATTGATGAGCTTCCGCCTAGCACCTTACCTCTTGGGCAATGTAGCTGACGACCGTCCAACCCCGCTTCTTTTTGGGTTTCAAATTGCCACGCGTACTTTTCAGTATTCATTGGATAAGAAAGCGCGGTGGGCATTTGGATAAAAATACTTTTATCTGAACCTCCCGCTTCCAATAATAAAACACTGTGATTACCGCATTCGGTTAGTCGATCCGCTAATACGCAGCCAGCCGACCCCGCACCAACGATGATATAATCGTAGCGTTGTTGCATTCTTGTCTCTCCATGACGATGAGCTTACGCTCTGTTCGTTAACTCATCTCGTTAATCTAATAATGTGGAATAAATAGTGCGAGAAGCCGTCGCTATAAATACGGCTTTATTGATAAGGACTGGCAAAGTCCCCCAACTCAATCAAAATGCTCTTGGTTTGGGTATAATGAAGTAGCGTTTCTGCCCCATTTTCACGCCCAATGCCGGAGTGCTTATAGCCCCCAACTGGCATCTCTGCCGGTGAATCACCCCAAGTATTCACCCAGCAAATACCCGCTTGTAACTGATGGATAACGCGATGAGCACGAGCTAGATTCTGTGTGAAAACTCCAGCAGCAAGACCGTAATCTGTATGGTTCGCGCGAGCGATAACCTCTTGCTCATCACTAAACTTAAGTACTGACATGACAGGGCCGAAAATTTCCTGCTGCACATGATCCATGCTGTCATCACAATCGACAAAAACCGTCGGTGCCACAAAATAGCCATTCTCCAAACCATTTTCAGTTACTTGATAACCGCCTGTTAGTAGCGTGGCGCCACTATTTTTAGCCAGCTCAATCGCATCCAACACTTTAGCTAAATGTGACTTAGAGATAAGAGCACCAATTTGCGTCTCCATATCCATTGGGTCACCAACCACCAGCTTTTCAGTACGGCGCTTCAATTGAGCAATAAATTCATCATGAATGCTTTCATGTACGAAGACTCGCGTACCATGAGTGCACACTTCGCCTTGGGTATAAAAATTAGCGACCATCGCAGCCGAAACTGCATCATCAATCTTGGCATCATCAAAAATCATCATTGGCGATTTCCCACCAAGCTCCATGGTGACGGACTTTAATGTTTTAGCACTATCCGCCATAACCGCTTTCCCTGTTCCAGACTCACCAGTAAAAGATACTTTGGCAATATCAGGATGGGCAGTGAGCATCTGACCAACACGATAATCACCCTGAACAACATTGAATACGCCATCAGGGAGACCTGCTTGGGTGAATATCTCAGCCAACTTTAGAGCCGTAAGTGGCGTTTCTTCAGAGGGTTTGAAAACCATCACGTTGCCTGCGGCTAAAGCAGGTGCTGATTTCCACATCGCAATTTGAATTGGATAGTTCCAAGCGCCAATACCAGCGCAAATGCCCAGCGGTTCACGGCGTGTATAAAAAAACTGGCTATCGCTCAATGGCTGCTGCGATCCTTGCATTGATGGTGCAAGATTGGCGAAATACTCAATAACATCAGCCCCACTTGCCACATCAACGGCGATAGCTTCTTGCAATGGTTTCCCTGTATCGACAACTTCTAGCTTCGCCAATTCATCATTTTGAGCTCTAAGCAATTCCACCGCTTTAAGAAGTATTCGGCTGCGCTCAAGTGGTGTCATTGCTGACCAAATTTCAAACCCTCGTTTAGCTGATTCAACAGCCAGTTCTACATCGCAATCAGAAGCTTGACCAACCACAGCAATCGGTTCGCCGTTGGCTGGATTAAAAGAAGTAAATGTTTCGCCTGATGTCGCGGCTAGTAAGTTTCCATCAATATAAAGTGAATTCATTTCCATTTGAGAGCCTGCCGTTATCTGTCTTTTTAAATGGTTTAAAAAGGGCTTAAAGAATGTCGTAAATCGTGTTTTGAACGTTAAATTAAATGCCCTGAAATCTAGATACTTTTGCGTAAAATGTCAGTTGTTTATCTAGGTAGTCATTGATAATGAGTCGCGCTTTATTGGCATCAATACCCTCTGGATTGAGCGTGCCACGTAACCAAATACCGTCAATCAGCGAAGCAATACCGTGAGCAACCACTTCTGCCTGCTCTTTTGGCAGCAGTGCTTTTAGCTCGATTTTTAAATGGGAAAGTAATCGTTTTTCATTCACACGTTGCAAGCGATTTAGATCAACGTCGTGCATAGAATAAGACCAAAATGCCAGCCAGGTTTTTGCGACCTTACTTTCTGCCTGAAAGCCCTCAAAGTTCGCATTAATAATTGCGTTAATTCTTTGTTGATGGGCATCCACAGGAATAGGTTTAAGCTGTGAGATGATAGTTGAAGAGAGCTGACGCAAAATTTCGCGCATCGTCTCTTCGAGTAAACCATGCTTACCACCAAAATAGTGATTAATGATCCCCGTAGAAACCCCGGCTTCCTTGCTGATCAATGAGATGCTCGCCGCATGTAAACCGACGCGATTGATCACCGCCATGGTGGCATTCACGAGCTGTGGTTTTCTAATATCTGGCATCCCGACCTTGGGCATTTTTCTTCCTTGATTATTTTTTATTGAACGTTCAATTAAGTATAGATTGCCTGAAATTTAGTTAGACCTCAAACCATTTCCAATGAGAGCTAGCAACACGCTGGCAACAAAAATAACAAATTATTCTTTATATTCAGATAAATACAAAAGAATGACATTGTTGTAAATAAATTTAAATACTTTGATGTCACACCAACAAAAACAGCACTAGGTTGCTAAAACGCAGCGCTTGGATTCATCTGATAGGAATCGATGACCACTGCCGCAATGGAATTAATGAGACTATTTTTCAAGGAAAATAACGCTGATTTAAGTGGCTTTAATTAGCTAAGGTAATTGAGAAATAGACTATAGGTAGCTGTCTGTATAGATAGGTAGGTAGGTAGGTAGGTAGGTAGGTAGGTAGGATAAACAGCAGGGATACAAACCCTAGATATTAAGCTCAGACGCAAAATATCGTAGACTTCGTACCCCTAAAAATGTTTTGATGCTAAACGCTACTTAGGTGCAGTTTCACAGTGTTCAAGAGCAGTGTTAACACGCCCGATAAATTTCCCTAGGTCAAAATATTTAGTGAAAACCCAATATTCATCACCAATATAAAATTCTAACGCTGAACCTGATATATTTAAATTTAAGTCACTGTTTAGTGATGCATCCATCAGCACACCATAAAGAACCGTTGAGGGTGTCATATTCAACAGATTATTGGGCTTTTCTGGATTGAGCGCATTTTCATAAGCCAATTGGATCGGAGCGGCATCAATAGCTTTATCAAGGTAAATCACTCTCCAGCCATTTTTATCCTTAAGAACAAAAGAGGGTGCACCAAAGCGATCTTTTATCGATGCTAAAACTTGCTCATGACTAACCTTGTCGATGTTCTCTAATGCAGAGAAATTCATCACTGTGTCGTCGTTATACAAACGAAAACCGACACGACTAATCTTACCATCGTCAGTAGATGGCGCTTTCTTATCATAAGAAGACAAACCAAAAACAGGGAATGGGTTATCCCCTGTTGGAAGTTGAGTAAAATCAGCTAGTGACGTAATTTTTACGATAGGATTTGAACAAGAAATAATACCATTTGATTGAAAATAGCCGGCTGGACCGACATAACCATCATCGTAGCCTCGATCAAACTTGAACATGCCTTGACTCATTGATTCCACTCTACCTTGCTTGTCCGAGCTAGAGGTGAAATCGGCCATCTTGAATTCGAGTCCCTGGATTGTCGCGGTGGAAATGGAATCCCCAGTTAAACTCATATTTTGCGCAAAAACCTGACCAGAAAGCAGGCCTGCTATCAGACCAACTGTAACCGTTAATCGCTTCATCGACTCAATCCTTAATATATAAGTAAAACAATAGAAAGATAGTGACTAAATTCGTTTCTCGCCACATCACAGTACAAGGCAAATCAATCTGCTTAGATTTAATCTGCCTAGTTTAGATATAACGGAAGAAAGAATTAGAACAAACTGTCATCATCGTCAAAGCCACCAAAGTCAAAGTCATCGCCGTTCAAAAAACCATTCCCGCCATCAACGCTATCGGTATCATTACTCGCAAATGAATCATCATTCAGGGTATTGCTATCATCAGAACCCGACGTTTGAAAACCAGAATCATCAAAACCTGAGTTTTGGCTCCAACCGCCACCAGTATAATCCTGCGTATAATCATTGGTACCATCAAGAAAACTACCGCTGTTATCGGTGCTATCTGCTGGTAGATCATTGGCATCCTGCGCAGGATCTTGTTGGCTATCCGCACCCTCTTCAGGCTGTTCAATAATGGTATTATTGGTGACATCTTCAGACATCGGTGAATTATGTTCTCCACCAAAGAAAAGGTGACTTAAGGCGCTTCCTGCTACCATACCTGCCGCAACACCCGCTGCTGTTTGCATAAAGCCACCAAATGCACTTGGACGGTAACTAGGCTGAGGAGGCGTCGGAGGGGTTTTATCCCCGCCAAACATGCGATTTAGGCTGCCTCTGTTTGATTCTTGTTTATAAAATTCAGCATTGCGTTGCAAATACTCGTTACGCTCTTTTAACTCTTTGAGTGCCACTTCCTGAGCAAGAGCAACTTGAGTGAGGCGATAAACAATGTCAGATTGAGATTCGATCTGTTCTTGGATTAGCTGTGCAGCTGCGGCATCTTTTGCGTTGTTTTGATTAACACGCATTTTATCCGCTAATTTCTGAATAAGTTCTTGTTCTTGTGGGGTCATAAATATCCTCGCTTAATGACGAGAAATAGAAATCGGATAGCCGCACAATACGCCGATTACCCAATGCTGATAGCAAGACAAACTTATGTTGCAAATTTATGTCATCGAGTTTCGGCCTAGCAGCGGACAAGCTAACTTCTATCCCAAGACAAAAAGACATGCACTGTAAATACAGATAAGCAAACCAGCGTTCACTAGAAAACCACTCGGCTAAAAGATTTTTTCTAGCTCGCTGTACATCCATTCCATCACAGGTCCTATACCTTTGTCCCTCCGTTTTACAATACCGATTTCAACCATTAATGGATCTGGAATAGATTCACTGGACAACTCGACTAAATCGTTCGCAAACCATTGCTCTTTCGCCACATGCTCAGGCACCAACGCCCAACCCAAACCACGTATTACCATGGAGGAAATCATGTAATAGCTATCAATATGCCAATAGTTAGACGCTAAAGGTTTAGCTTGCCCTAACCCCATACGATCACGGATTACCAATTGACGATATCGAGTGAGGTCCTGTATCTGAGGTACAGAAATAGCAGAAAGCGGATGATCACGAGAAACAATTAATGAGTGTTTAAACTGACCAACAGAAGTAAACTCAAGGTTTTCGGGTAAACTGTGTTGATAAAAAAGTATACCAATATCGGCTTTACCACTGGCAGCATACTGTGCAATATCCTGCTGTGAGCCATTAATGATAGTGAGTTTCAACAGCGGAAACTCCCGAGCGACAGCTTCAAATAGTATTTCAAAAGCCGTCACTGGCACAGCTTCATCAATCGCGACGGTAAACATGGTTTCCTCACCAGTCGAGACTGTCATCGCCCGTGAACTCATACGTTGACATTGTGCTAATACGGCCTGTGCTTCAATGTACATATCTTCTCCTTCGGGAGTCAGCACCGGCAATCGCGCACTACGATCAAATAATTCAAAACCTAAATCCACTTCTAAATTGCCAATTGCGGTGCTCACCCGTGACTGGGCTTTACCCAATTGTCTGGCTGCCGCAGAAAATGACCCTTGCTGTACCGCAGTCACAAAGGCTTCTAGTTGATCTATCGTCCAATGCATATTGTTTCGCCTATTCAATAAGATAAAACTCACTCCAATCATCCGAAAATCGGATGGATACCAACTTCAATCAATCTCATTTATAGGGATAATACCTATATCTCTCACAAAGTAGAATAATAACAATGCAAGAAATATCCTCCAGCAGCATAGATACCAACAGCATCAGTAAAACGTTCTGGCGTTTTGCTATCCCGTCTATTGCCGCCATGCTCGTTAACGGTCTCTACCAAGTTATCGATGGTATCTTCGTTGGTCATTACGTAGGCTATGAAGGTCTAGCAGGGATCAACCTAGCTTGGCCTGTGATTGGCGTTTTGGCTGGATTAGGCATGCTCGTTGGCATGGGAGCTGGTAGCTTAATCTCAATTTTCCGTGGAGAAAACAACACCCGGAAAGCACAGCACACTCTTTACACCGCATTGGGCCTAATCGGCCTTGGTGGCTTAATTTTAATGGTATTACTTAATACGCATGCCTCTACTCTATTAATTGCACAAGGGGCTACTGGTAATGTCCTAGCAATGGGTAGTGCGTATATCGAAGTATTCAGTTGGGGAGCCATTTTTACCATTGCATCCGGTGCCTTACCGATGTTGATACGTAACGATGAAAGCCCAAATTTTGCGACTGGATTAATGATTAGCGGTGCGGTGATCAACATTGTATTGGATTACCTGTTCATCGGACATTTAGGTTGGGCACTACAAGGGGCGGCTATTGCGACTATTATTGCGCAAATTAGCATTACAGTGGTGGCAATTCTGTATTTCTTTTCGCGCTTTTCTCAACTGCGATTAACGCTTCATAACTTATATTTTAATATGGCGATTGCCATCAAGATCATTGTATTAGGTGCATCAAGTCTATTTATGTACGCCTATTTAAGCCTTATGGTTGCCCTGCATAATAAATTATTTATGAGCTATGGCAGTTCAGTCCATGTCGGGGCGTATGCCATTGTGGGTTATTTAGTCACCATGTATTACTTACTAGCCGAAGGGTTATCGAGTGGTATGCAGCCGCCAGTCAGTTACTATTACGGGGCAAAGCAAGGCGAAAAAATTCGAGCTACTTTAGAGATTGCCGCCAAAGCCGTTATCCTAACGGGTATTACAGCAATTGCTCTACTGAATATTTTCCCGAACACTCTTGTGAGTATGTTTAGCCAGAACGAGCCGATGCTTACATTGGAAACGGTCAACGGTATTCGCTTGCACCTGTTTGGCATGTTTCTAGATGGTTTCTTTGCGTTAGCTTCCGTGTACTTTATGGCAATAGATAAGGGTGGAAAAGCACTGATGATCTCAATGGGCAACATGCTGATTCAGCTACCGTTCCTATACGTTATGCCAAAACTAATGGGAGTAGATGGTATCTGGCTTGCCGTTCCGCTTTCTAATCTTGCACTGGCAGTTATCGTTATTCCTATGGTCTGGACAGACGTCAATCGCCGCGCCAACATGAAGTCTGAAAACAACATGGTATTAACTAGTTAACCGCGAAAAACCGCCATTCATTCGATTCAAAGAAAGCGCCTATCTAGCGCTTTCTTTTTATCTAAAGGTTTTATCTTTTTGCCAACTCCCCACCAAAAAGACAAACCACTCTTCCGATAGGTATTGCAATACTAATCTCCAAGTTTACAAAAGAGAGTATTCAAATCACAGTTAATACAGAATAGCGGTTAGAGATATAAGAACCTATATAGATTTTAAGGGTAGTTATCATACTTAAGTGGTTTCACTACAGAATCCAATCCCTCAACTTTCAAGGCTAGACATAACTGCATCAGCGATCCCAATTCACCATCCGGATAGCCTTTTTTTTCAAACCACAGTAAATATTCTTCAGGTAAATCAATCAACACGCGTCCTGCATATTTACCAAATGGCATTTGAATTCGTGCCAGTTTCAGTAAATTCGCTTTCTCCAACATATCTTGCACCTATTATGGTTGCTGCCAACCAGCAAGAGTAACACTTAGTCGCTCAGTCCAGTAGTTAATCGCATCTTTAGCGTCATCTAATGAATCAATCATAGTTGAAAAGTCTTTGTTACCGCTTTCTCTATCTATTGCAGCAAAAAGGGCTTTACCGTTTTGAGCATCACTTACTAAAAGTTCAATGCTAGCACTGCCAACATTGGTATGTTTGCCTGTCGTTACTTTCGAAATCGTCGAAATCGCAAGACCCACAGGCAACACACTGCTAGTAACAGCCAAAATCGGATTCGGCGTTTCCACATTACTTAACGCAATACTAAGACGTAGCGATTGCCCTGTTGGTTGAGTGACAATCTCCTTGTAAGGCGAGATCTCTTGCTTCAAACGAGTAATGGCAAAATCACTTAATTCTCTGATCTGCGTATCGTCGAGAGCATCTCCATTTGTAACCACAAAAACTTGATCAATAATGACAGAATCATATTGGCTGATCCGATTGCGTAAACGATCCGCATCTCGCAGACCAATCCGAGCCCAAACTAAATCGACTCCTCCCGCTGGACCTTTGGCAAAATCATCGTAGGAGGTAAATTTTGTCGCTCGCTGTTCAAGCCCTGCAGCACAACCAAACAGCGTCATACTGACTAAAATAAGGAGCCATGGTTTCCAAAACTTCATCTCGTTGCATTCCCTTCTGAACTATCAAAAAAGAATGCTATACCATAAGATGGTAGCATGTCGACCTAATGGACAAAAAAACACCACTTTTTTAGACCAGTCAGCCAGTAGTAATTCATTCGTATTCTATCGATTCTCTATTTCCATTGAATAGCTAGACTCTCATAAAAACCGATCTAGGATGGCATTTTAACGATGTGGCTGTACTCAACTATCACTTGATTGCCCTCAATATAAGCATTTTGTATTTCACCATCGACTGTCATACGGCTTTGCAAATACACCACTTTAGGCCCAGTATCAATCGTGGCTCTTAAAGAGGGAATAATCTGCATAGGATCCAGTTTAAGCACACGACAAAAGTGACTAATGAAGCTCATCGTCAATGGTGTTTCACCACGAAAAACGCGGGAAAATGAAATTTGGCTCATGCCGATTTTCTTCACAAATTCCATTTGTGTTAAACGCATTTTTGATTTCTTTGACATCCAGACTTGATAAAGTGCTTCTCTATCTTGATCGGTAAATTCCATGGTTTCCATTGTTGTTCCTTGCCCTGACGTTGTTAATGGCACGCATTGTCGCGGTTTTGGGCATAGCAATGTCAATGAAACGTAAAGCGACGTTTAGTTTTCTGGCAGAAAGGTACAAGTTGGGAGGGCATTTGAACTCTCGCTGAAAAATCATACAGCATTTACATAATGAGATAAGAATTCAAGGGCCTTAGATCAAAAAAGCGGATGCAATGCACTAATGCCACTCGCTTAAGAGCGAGTGGCATTTTTATCTCTAGAGCGTGAGGGGTATTTTTGCGCTTTTTTTAGCACAGCTCTGGGGTAAGGCTTTCTTTTTCTCTTTTTAGGAAGTATTAGCCGTTTGCCATTGTCCCTCAACTCT
>NZ_QVMU01000079.1 GCF_003605645.1 Vibrio sinensis
CCCGATTTCAGATAATAAGTGCGACATTCATGGAAAGGTGTAGAAGAAGAAGCCAACTGCTGAAAGTGGTACGCTCTTCTCGCCAAAGAAACAAGCAGTACTACCATGAATTATCAGCAGTTGACCGAGGGCAGAAGATACCAGATTTCTGCTCTTTTGGAACGGGGAATTTCGGTTTCTGAAATAGCTAAAACCGTTCAGTGCCATCGCTCTACGGTATATCGGGAGCTTAAACGCGGCAGCAAAGGCAGTCATTATTGCCCAAGCGAAGCTCAGGTATTCTCAATCAAAAAACGCACATCAGCGCGGAAATACAGAATACCAAAGGAGCGTGTTGATTTTATCCGCCTCCTTTTAGAAGCAGATTGGAGTCCAGAGCAGATTTCCAGTGTATTAACTAGAGTCGGTGCCTCTGTCAGCCATGAGTGGATCTACCGATTTGTTGCGCAGGATAAACGCTTGGGAGGCAAGTTATATCGCCACTTGAGGCAAGGTCACAAGCGGTATCGTCGCGGTGGAAAAGAGAAAGCGCCAGCGATCAAGAATGCTGTTTCTATCGATGATAGGCCAAGCATCGTTGACAGTAAGGAGCGATTGGGTGATTGGGAAATCGACACCGTATTAGGCAAACATGGCACTGGTGCTATGGTGACAATTTTAGAGCGTAAAACACGATTTTACGTGGTCAAGAAAGTGCCATCGAAGTCAGCAGATGATGTCACCCAAGCCACCATAGAGCTACTCATGCCTTATAAGGAACATGTCCATACCATCACGGCAGATAACGGGAGAGAGTTTGCAGGCCACGAAACCATCGCAAAGGCGTTGGAGGCTGATGTGTACTTTGCTCATCCTTATAGCTCTTGGGAGCGTGGAGCCAATGAGAATGCTAACGGGCTTTTAAGGCAATATGTGAAGAAAGGAACCGACTTAACAACGGTAACAGACAGCGATATTGAATTCGCTGTATCACGGATAAATTATCGACCGAAAAAGTGTTTAGACTTCAAGCAACCAGCGATTGTCTTTAAAGAAATGACATTGGCTGCTTGATATTGGAGAGTGTCGCACTTCGCAGTTGAATTCGGG
>NZ_QVMU01000080.1 GCF_003605645.1 Vibrio sinensis
TTCTCTGGTTCTGAAATCCATCCCTGTCGGTGTTGCTTATGCAGTCTGGTCGGGACTCGGCGTCGTCATAATTACAGCCATTGCCTGGTTGCTTCATGGGCAAAAGCTTGATGCGTGGGGCTTTGTAGGTATGGGGCTCATAATTGCTGCCTTTTTGCTCGCCCGATCCCCATCGTGGAAGTCGCTGCGGAGGCCGACGCCATGGTGACGGTGTTCGGCATTCTGAATCTCACCGAGGACTCCTTCTTCGATGAGAGCCGGCGGCTAGACCCCGCCGGCGCTGTCACCGCGGCGATCGAAATGCTGCGAGTCGGATCAGACGTCGTGGATGTCGGACCGGCCGCYAGCCATCCGGACGCGAGGCCTGTATCGCCGGCCGATGAGATCAGACGTATTGCGCCGCTCTTAGACGCCCTGTCCGATCAGATGCACCGTGTTTCAATCGACAGCTTCCAACCGGAAACCCAGCGCTATGCGCTCAAGCGCGGCGTGGGCTACCTGAACGATATCCAAGGATTTCCTGACCCTGCGCTCTATCCCGATATTGCTGAGGCGGACTGCAGGCTGGTGGTTATGCACTCAGCGCAGCGGGATGGCATCGCCACCCGCACCGGTCACCTTCGACCCGAAGACGCGCTCGACGAGATTGTGCGGTTCTTCGAGGCGCGGGTTTCCGCCTTGCGACGGAGCGGGGTCGCTGCCGACCGGCTCATCCTCGATCCGGGGATGGGATTTTTCTTGAGCCCCGCACCGGAAACATCGCTGCACGTGCTGTCGAACCTTCAAAAGCTGAAGTCGGCGTTGGGGCTTCCGCTATTGGTCTCGGTGTCGCGGAAATCCTTCTTGGGCGCCACCGTTGGCCTTCCTGTAAAGGATCTGGGTCCAGCGAGCCTTGCGGCGGAACTTCACGCGATCGGCAATGGCGCTGACTACGTCCGCACCCACGCGCCTGGAGATCTGCGAAGCGCAATCACCTTCTCGGAAACCCTCGCGAAATTTCGCAGTCGCGACGCCAGAGACCGAGGGTTAGATCATGCCTAGCATTCACCTTCCGGCCGCCCGCTA
>NZ_QVMU01000081.1 GCF_003605645.1 Vibrio sinensis
AACAGCCTGTTACTCCGGGGGCGTGATGCTTTCAAGGTAGAAAGAAAGTCCCATCCACTCCGCCGCTATTTCGCATTATTTGAAGAAGCCCTAGTCGAAAGACTAGGGCTTTTTTACGTCTGTCGAAAATCAATTATGGAATAAGAAAGCGAATTGTCGTTTCGTTGGTTAGACTGTTATTAGCGAGTTTACTGATTATAGGTATTAACGGCCTGTTACTCCGGGGGCGTGATGCTTTCAAGGTCGAGAGAAAGTCCCGTCCACTCCGCCGCTATCTCGCATTATTTGAAGAAGCCCTAGTCGAAAGACTAGGGCTTTTTTACGTCTGTCGAAAATCAATTATGGAATAAGAAAGTGAATCGTCGCTTCGTTGGTTAAGCTGCTATTAGCGAGTTTACGGATTAGAGGCATTAACGGCCTGTTACTCCGGGGGCGTGATGCTTTCAAGGTAGAAAGAAAGTCCCATCCACACCGCCGCTATTTCGCATTTTTTGAAGAGGCCTTAGTCGAAAGATTAGGTTTTTTACGTTTGTCGAAAATACGATGTGGAAGAACAAGGTCAATACTGGCTTTGTGGTTAAGCTTGTGATTGAGCTACTTATCTGGATTGGTATTACTTCGAAAGATCGTTTTTGAGTAACCAAGGACTTAGGTATGGAACTTTTCTTGATTACACATTTAGCTGTGATATCAGAATTAGGGGAGCTGTAAGTAATCTCGTTTACTAATCAGAGTTTGTAGTCGCTACTGTTAGTCTCTGAGGGGCTTGTGTTCATTTGTTTGATACATAGTTGAGGTGAAAGAGATAAACCAGCATAGAGAGTAATATTATAAGCTCACAGACCTTTTGGCTTACGGTAGGCTAAATGCTTTTTTTACCTATTATGATTTTAAGGTATAAAAAAACCGACCCTGTAGGTTAATGCTGATCGTTTTAAATAATTGAACGATCCTGAGCAGGGTTCATAATCGGTCTCAACATAGTTGAGGCCGATTTTTTTATGTCTGAGTTTTCTAAAGAGTTACAGATTACCGCTGAGTTTTGCCAAGAACATCATCTCAA
>NZ_QVMU01000082.1 GCF_003605645.1 Vibrio sinensis
TGCCCCATTCCTTCTTAGACCTTGTATCTACTTCAAATTGCAGGCTTCCGTTTAAGGTTACTTTACCTAATGGCGGACATCAGTAATCTATTGGGTTCCTTTTCTCTGTGGCTTTTTAAGCGGATAACTTTTTTCAATGGTGCCGCGTACTTTGAACGTTAACATAGAGGCTCAGGGCGCTATTTTACCCCCTTAAAATAGGCAAAATGAGGGTTTTTAAGATCTTGATTTTTAGTGTTTTTATTTTGGTGATGTGATGTGGCTTTGATGGTAGTGTTGCGTCCAGTTCATCATAGGAGTCAACATGGAAACCTACCGTCACACATATCGACACCACAGTTTTTCACATCAAGATCTAAGTGATATTACTTTCACTGCTTGCACCTTTATCCGATGCGATTTTCGACGTGCTAACTTGCGTGATGCGACATTTATTAACTGCAAGTTCATTGAACAGGGTGATATCGAAGGTTGCCATTTTGATGTCGCAGACCTTCGCGATGCAAGTTTCCAACAATGCCAGCTTGCGATGGCAAACTTTAGTAACGCCAATTGCTACGGTATTGAGTTACGTGAGTGTGATTTAAAAGGGGCCAACTTTTCCCGAGCAAACTTTGCCAATCAAGTGAGTAATCGTATGTACTTTTGCTCAGCCTTTATTACTGGATGTAACCTGTCTTATGCCAATATGGAGCGGGTCTGTTTAGAAAAATGTGAGCTGTTTGAAAATCGCTGGATAGGGACTCACCTCGCGGGCGCATCACTGAAAGAGTCAGACTTAAGTCGAGGTGTTTTTTCTGAAGATGTCTGGGGACAGTTTAGCCTACAGGGTGCTAATTTATGCCACGCCGAACTCGACGGTTTAGATCCTCGAAAAGTCGATACATCAGGTATCAAAATTGCCAGCTGGCAACAAGAACAGCTTCTCGAAGCGTTGGGTATTGTTGTTTTTCCTGACTAGATGCTTACGAATACCTGCTGATAAACTATACACAACATTAATACATTTTCTAATTCAAATCACCAGAGCTAGATCAATACTTCTAGCTCATTCTTGTCCA
>NZ_QVMU01000083.1 GCF_003605645.1 Vibrio sinensis
CAAGAACAGCTTCTCGAAGCGTTGGGTATTGTTGTTTTTCCTGACTAGATGCTTACGAATACCTGCTGATAAACTATACACAACATTAATACATTTTCTAATTCAAATCACCAGAGCTAGATCAATACTTCTAGCTCATTCTTGTCCACGGACATGCTGACGCCGATTCGGCAAACTGTGTGATTCGGCAAACTGACCGACTCTTATCGCGACTGGAACAGCTCTAGTTGATAGCCAGACTCTATGTTGACCAACAACATCGAAGAGGAGGTCAATATGAGAAAGTTATCTTCGGGAAAATGCAGCGGCATTAAAAGACCATTCAAGTTGGAAGAGATTTGGCGAATCAGAACTAGGCTAGAGCTTGAAAACGACCTAATGCAGCTTGCACTATTGAACCTAGCCATTGATAGCAAGTTAAGGGCGAGTGATCTATTAAAGCTGCACGTATATGATGTTTCTTCGCAAGGAGTAATCTATGAAAGGGTTCAATGCATCCAGCAAAAAACAGGTACCGATGTACACTATGAGATTACTCCGAGAACGCAACAGAGTATTAGCCGGTGGGTATACTCAGCAAATCTAGAGGCAAGTAGTTTTCTATTTCCAAGCTGTCGCCGTAAAGGCCAACCCATCAGCTACTCGTTTTATCGTACGATTATCAGGAGCTGGGCTGTAAAGCTTGGTTTGAATGCGGACTATTATGGTACGCATTCCATGCGTCGCACTAAAGCTACTCTGATCTATGCCAGAACGAAAAACATACGAGCGGTACAAATCTTACTTGGCCATTCGAAGCTAGATAACACTATTAGATACCTGGGCGTTGAACTAGAAGACGCTCTGAGACTCTCAGAGCAAACGGATTGCTAGAAAGATTAATACAGGCTTTTCATGCCGCTGAGAAGCCTGTGCCCCATTCCTTCTTAGACCTTGTATCTACTTCAAATTGCAGGCTTCCGTTTAAGGTTACTTTACCTAATGGCGGACATCAGTAATCTATTGGGTTCCTTTTCTCTGTGGCTTTTTAAGCGGATAACTTTTTTCAATGGTGCCGCGT
>NZ_QVMU01000085.1 GCF_003605645.1 Vibrio sinensis
ACGTATAGGAAGAATAAACGCCCTTTTCACCCAAGTCCAACAGCTTTGGACCGCAGTTGACTCTTTCGACACCCCTGCGATGCAACCCAATCCGGCTGACGGGGAGCCAGCAACGCTGAAAATTTACCCTCCTCTTTCCCACTAGCGGCTCCTTTTCCGACAACCAGCACGGCGGATCCCTGCCGCGGCGCTGTGAACGCAGCATTTTGATTGGTATCGTTGGCCTTCAGGCTCGTCAGTCAAACAGACCCAGGAGCAGCTCAGCCGGTGGCGCCCGGCTTTCGGGTAACGCCCTGGTCCCGCTGGTTTCGGCTTTGTGCTTCAGGTGATCAAGGATCTGCTTGATCACTATAGGGTCTTCAATGCAGGCGATGACTTTCATGGCGCCGCCGCAGCCGCTGCAGGTCTCGATGTCGATATTGAAAACACGCTTGAGCCGTTGCGCCCATGTCATCGACGCTCGCCGTTGTGCTGGTGTTGCCGGTTCATCAGCCACCCTGACCTTGTTGCCCCTGCCCCGTTTTGCCGGCGTGACCAACGCCCGGTGCCGACTGTTGGGTGCGAACACCCCGTGGAAGCGGGTTAGGTTGACTCTGGGCTTCGGTACCAGGGCGGCCAGCCTTGCAATGAAATCCAATGGTTCGAAAATGACGTGCGTGGTGCCGTCCCGGTACGGCGTCTTGAGCTGGTAGCGCACGTTGCCGCCTCGTGTTAACGACAGCCGCTTCTCGGATACCGCCGGGCGGCTGATGTACCGGCACAGCCGTTCGAGCTTCTTGCGTTCATCGGCCCTGGCCGCCACGCCGGCGTGCAGGCTGGACCCGGCTACCTTGCCAATCCCGTCACCGAACGGATCACCACTGGTCGGCAGAGTTTGCAAAGTGAACACCTTTCGCCCCGCCTGTGAACCGACAGCGATACGGTAAGTGATCGAGTGCCCCAGCAGGGGTGTCATCGGGTCGTCATCCACCGCATCCGAGGCCAGATAGCTGTTTTCGACATCCCGTTCCAGCAGGCCTTGCCGTTCCAGATAG
>NZ_QVMU01000087.1 GCF_003605645.1 Vibrio sinensis
TTGCTCTCCCACAACCCCGTTTTCACGGTTTAGGCTGCTCCCATTTCGCTCGCCGCTACTACGGGAATCGCTTTTGCTTTCTTTTCCTCTGGCTACTAAGATGTTTCAGTTCGCCAGGTTGTCTCTTGYCKGCCCATGGATTCAGCAGCAGTTCRAAAGGTTRACCTATTCGGGAATCTCCGGATCTAYGCTTATTTTCAACTCCCCGAAGCATTTCGTCGCTTRCTACGCCCTTCCTCGTCTCTGGGTGCCTAGGTATCCACCGTAAGCCTTTCCTCGTTTGAACCTCGCCSTTAACTTTAAGGCTATGCCATCCTAAGGTGCTGCTAAATGGAWRGATCTTATCAACGTCCATGAATGAWMAATCATAGATCGAACYGCCGAATCGGAAAAATTGKGTGCTATCATATAGCTTTGTATCGGCTAAGTTCACGAGTTGGAGATAAGCGGACTCGAACCGCTGACATCCGCCRCAGGGTAAACCACCGCCTMTCAGGCCCCTGACTGATTCTACCATARAGGCCAACRATAGACAAKAACTCCCCCCCGAACACAGCTTACAACTTTCATCGTACTGTGCTCTCCAAAGAGCAACTCTTCTCAAAATCTCAAAAGGTGMTGAGYTGGAATCCCATTCCAACTAAGGATTCTTGTGGTTCYRGAGGATCCAGCTACAGGAGAACCAGGAACGGAGAGCTTTCCCCCCCTTTTCCGCCCCAACTCTTTCGAATGCTGGTTTTAAGAATGAGTGATTGCCCTTCTCCGACCCTTACTGCCCAACMTGMGAGCGGACAGCTAAGGCGTTCCACGTATTGATCAGGGTTCTATGGTCGGTCCGYGACCCCTGGATRCCGMAGGCGTCCTTGGGGTGATCTCGTAGTTCCTACGGGGTGGAGACGATGGGGTCGGTCCATGGATTTTCCTTCCTTTTGCCGCATTTCGCTCAAAGG
>NZ_QVMU01000010.1 GCF_003605645.1 Vibrio sinensis
ATCTAAAGGCAAAACTAAATAAAGCTACCTAACCATAAGACTTTATTTAGATAAAATACCACTGCGGAGTGGTAGTTCAGTTGGTTAGAATACCGGCCTGTCACGCCGGGGGTCGCGGGTTCGAGTCCCGTCCACTCCGCCACTATTTGAAGAAGCCCTAGTCGAAAGATTAGGGCTTTTTTACGTCTGTCGAAAATCAATTATGGAATGAGAAAGGAATAAGAAAGCGAATTGTCGTTTCGTTGGTTAGGCTGTTACTAGCGAATTTACTAATTAGAGGCATTAACGGTCTGTTACTCCGGGGGCGTGAAGCTTTCAAGGTCGAGAGAAAGTCTCGTCCACTCCGCCGCTATTTCACATTATTTGAAGAAGCTCTAATCGGAAAGACTAGGGCTTTTTTACGTCTGTCGAAAATCAAATATGGAATGAGAAAGGAAATAAGAAAGTGAATCGTCGTTTCCTTGGTTAAGCTGCCATTAGCGAGTTTACTGATTGGAGGCCGCAACAGCCTGTTACTCCGGGGGCGTGATGCTTTCAAGGTAGAAAGAAAGTCCCATCCACTCCGTCACTATTTCGCATTATTTGAAGAAGCCCTAATCGAAAGACTAGGTTTTTTTATGTCTGTCGAAAATCAATTATGGAATGAGAAAGGGATAAGAAAGCGAATTGTCGTTTCGTTGGTTAAGCTGTTATTAGCGAGTTACTGATTGGAGGACGCAGCGACCTGTTATTCCGGGGGGACGTGAAGCTTTCAAGGTCGAGAGAAAGTCCCGACCACTCCGCCGCTATTTGAAGAAGTTCTAATCATAATATGGGTGATTTTTAAGAGAGCAGACCGAAGATAAGTACAATTTTTCGAAAGTAACTTCTGTTTTTTATATGGATATAGACGCAATGTTTTATATTTTCTCGTCTAATCTACTCATCTTTAATGATAACCATAACTTGCTAATGCTTACGATAGATAATCACTATTGAACTAATTCTCTAGTAGAGCTAAAACCCACAGAGGTTTTAGAATTTTATTATTTTTAACGATAAGTTATCGATGTGGAGTAGTATATTGCAAGCGAGAGTTTTATTCTCAGTAGCCTGTTTAGTTCTGTTGCTTGGAAATGCTACGGATGAACAGCTATTGTCTCGCGATCCTGAATTAATTTCAGAAAACTATCAGATCCGTTTGCCTTATGAGCACCAACTCTCACATCAACTTAATATTCGAAATCATAAAAATGTTCACTATTATTTGCTGAGTCGATACCTCAATAAGCCCGCAGAGCGACAAACCCAGCTTGCTTATTGTTTACCAATCAGCGATACACTTAGCGCGCTAGCATTTCGTGCACTCTCTTTAGGTAATGATGATCAGCGTACGGCTAGTAGTTATCGTGTAAAGCAACATTATGAGTCTAATCTGATCTACCGCTTTATTCATAGCCGAAATTACACTCTGGTTAGATAGTGTAAATATGTTCTGTTTATGAGGTGAAAAATGTTGGATTCAATTATTTCAGTCTTGATGGCTCTTTGGCATCAAGACTTTGCTACGTTAATGACGCCTGGTAGTGCTGTCATGGTTTATTTTGTGGTTGGCGCGTTGATCTTTTTAGAAAGCGGCTTTATTCCAGCAGCACCATTCCCATGCGATAGTGTTGTCGTGCTGTCAGGGACTTTGGCGGCAGTTGGTGTACTAGACCCGTTTCTAGTGTTGGTGATTATTGCTACCTGTGCCGCGTTGGGTAGTTGGGCTGCTTATGTCCAGGGGCGATTACTTAATCGCTTACCGAAAGTTCAAGGTTGGGTTAATGCTGTTCCACAGAAGCGCTTACAGCAGGTTGATATGCTACTTGGTAAGCATGGTCTAGTTGCGCTGTTTTGTGCCCGCTTTGTTCCTGTCGTGCGCTCTTTATTGCCTTTAATGATGGGTATGCGTGCGAACAAGGTTAATAAGTTTCATTACTTTGCATGGCTGAGTGCGATTTTGTGGACATTGTTATTATGTTCATTTGGTATGTTGCTGCCTCTATTACCAGAGAACATCAGCAAATTGGTTACCATGGGCCTAATGGCTGCACCTGTTATTACTTTGGTTACAGCTGTTCTTGGGTATATTACTATGCGTGTTCGCCGTGCAATGCACGAACAGCAAGCGAGTAAGGTAAAACCTATTGTTGAGGAAGTTGAACGCTAGTCAGTAATGTGAGCTTTAGGGTTACGATGATCTTAGTGGGATAATATAGATAAAGAAAAGGCAGCTTTAAGCTGCCTTTTCTATTTTTGTCCAAATGGATTACGAACACTAATTGAGTTCTTTATCCATCACAGCTTGTTCTTTTTTCGCTTTTTCTATCATAGGTGTAATCGTTGAGCCTTGAATTAATATGGAGAAAACGACAACCGAGTATGTCATGACAAGGATGATCTCTCTTACATCGATTTGTTTATCTGGAATAACCCAAATACCCGCAGGTATTGAGAGTGCCATAGCTAGAGCTAAGCCGCCACGTAGACCACCCCAAGTTAAGATTGGAACTGACCAAGAGTTATAAGTGCGGTAGCGTTTGAAACCAAGATAAGATAAAAACACACTCAAATAACGCCCAGTTAGCACCAATGGAATAGCAAAAGCCATTAGAATGAAGTCTTCCTGATGGAACTTAAACAACAGCATCGACATACCAATGAGCAGAAATAGCACACCATTGAAAAACTCATCGATCAATTCCCAAAAATTATCAAGATGGTCTTCACTCTCTTTTGAAAAACCGATATAGCGAGTCCAGTTACCAATCATAATCCCTGAAACCACCATGGCTAAAGGGCCTGAAACGTGCAATATATCAGCCAGTGCATAGCCAGCAGTTGGAATACCGATAGTTAATAACAGTTCCATTGAATGATCATCAGTGGCGCAAATTAGATAATGGAAGAGCAGGCCTAAGAGCAACCCATAGGCGATCCCGCCAATTGCTTCTTGTGCAAATAAAGAGGCAACACTGCTGAATGTCGGCGCTTCATTACCAAAAGCAATCGTATAGATAGTGACAAAGATGACGAGACCAAAGCCATCGTTAAATAGTGACTCACCTTCAATCTGGGTCGAGATACGTTTTGGTGCATTGAGTTTTTTTACGATAGCTAAAACAGCAATCGGGTCTGTTGGAGAAATAAGTGCCCCGAATAGTAAACAGTAGACGAGGTCGAATTTAATTCCGGTGAGCTGGCAAAACCCAAACAATGCGTAACCGATAAAAAATGTTGAAAACAGAGTTGCCCCTAATGCTAAAACTGTAATTTCCCACTTCTGATCTTTAAGGTTAGACAGTTTTATGCCAAGACCACCGGCAAACAATAAGAACCCCAAAATTCCTTTAAGTAAGAAATCTTCGAAGTTGATGCTCGACATTGTATGGGTTGCGATTTCTGTCAGTTGAAACCAATTATTCTGACCCGCAATTAAGATGATTAGTGACAAAATCATCGACCCAGCAGTAATTGCGATAGTCGTTTGCATTTTGCCAATCTTACTGTTTATAAAGGCAATTAACATGGCTGCAGCGGATAAAAAACAAAGTGTGTAGTAGACCGACATAGGAAACTCATGTGTAACAAAATGTAATAATAATTTTGTGCCCTAGGTGTTCAAATAGCAAACTATTTTAAACCTATCACTTAAATTGATTTAGTTTTTTGGACGTCTAGACTCCTTTTAATTGTGTGATAGGATGGTTACATACACAAAGGAATGGGGCTGTACTGTGGGAAGCAAAATAAGACAACAGATCGAAACGCAATTAAAGCGACGCATCTTATTGATTGATGGTGGCATGGGCACCATGATTCAAGACTACAAACTAGAAGAACAAGATTATCGTGGAGAGCGATTTTCAGATTGGCATTGCGATCTAAAAGGTAACAATGATCTGTTGGTTCTTTCACAGCCGAAACTGATTAAAGATATTCATAACGCCTACTTGGAAGCAGGTGCGGATATTTTAGAAACCAATACATTTAATGCCACCACTATCGCGATGGCTGATTACGACATGGAAAGCTTGAGTGAAGAGATTAACTTCGCTGCGGCTCAACTTGCTCGTGAAGCTGCAGATGAATGGACGAAAAAAACGCCAGACAAACCACGTTATGTCGCCGGTGTATTAGGCCCAACCAATAGAACATGTTCTATTTCTCCAGACGTTAATGACCCAGGCTATCGAAACGTAAGCTTTGACGAGCTCGTTGAGGCTTATTCTGAATCAACACATGCTTTGATTAGAGGTGGTGCTGATCTTATTCTACTAGAAACGATATTTGATACCTTGAACGCTAAAGCTTGTGCGTTTGCAGTTGATACAGTATTTGAAGAGTTGGGTTATTCGCTACCTGTGATGATTTCAGGAACCATTACAGACGCTTCAGGGCGAACGCTTTCCGGTCAAACGACAGAGGCTTTTTATAATTCTCTTCGTCATGTTAACCCCATCTCTTTTGGTTTGAATTGTGCTTTGGGCCCTGATGAATTACGCCCCTATGTCTCTGAGCTTTCTCGTATCTCAGAGACATTTGTTTCTGCACACCCCAATGCTGGCCTGCCCAATGCATTTGGTGAATATGATCTTTCACCAGAAGACATGGCCATCAATGTTAAAGAGTGGGCTGAAAGTGGATTTTTAAACCTGATTGGTGGTTGCTGTGGAACAACGCCTGAACACATTCGTCAAATGGCGTTGGCGGTGGAAAATGTAGCGCCTCGAACGCTACCGGATTTGCCAGTCGCTTGTCGGTTATCGGGCTTAGAGCCTTTGACTATCGAAAAAGAGACCCTATTTTTAAATGTGGGTGAAAGAACCAATGTAACGGGTTCTGCTCGATTCAAGCGTTTGATTAAAGAAGAACTGTACGAAGAAGCACTCGACGTTGCACGGCAACAAGTCGAAAACGGCGCTCAGATTATCGATATTAATATGGACGAGGGCATGATTGATGCTGAAGCCTGTATGGTACGCTTTCTGAACTTGTGTGCTTCAGAGCCAGAAATCTCTAAAGTGCCAATTATGGTTGACTCCTCAAAGTGGGAAGTGATTGAAGCGGGCTTGAAGTGCATTCAAGGCAAAGGCATCGTGAACTCCATTTCACTTAAAGAGGGTAAAGAGAAGTTTATTGCTCAAGCGAAGTTAGTACGTCGTTATGGTGCGGCAATTATTGTGATGGCATTTGACGAAGTCGGCCAAGCAGAAACGCGCGAACGTAAACTTGAAATCTGTACCAATGCTTACCGCGTCTTAGTTGATGAGGTTGGTTTCCCACCTGAAGATATTATTTTCGACCCGAACATCTTTGCTGTCGCAACGGGTATTGAAGAACATAATAATTACGCGGTCGATTTCATCGAGGCAGTGGCAGATATTAAACGCGATCTCCCTCATGCTATGATCTCTGGCGGTGTATCAAACGTCTCTTTCTCTTTCCGTGGCAATAACTATGTCCGTGAGGCTATCCATGCTGTATTTCTTTACCACTGTTTTAAAAACGGTATGGATATGGGGATTGTTAACGCAGGCCAGCTTGAGATTTACGATAATGTGCCTGAAACCCTACGTGAAGCCGTAGAGGATGTAATACTTAACCGACGAAATGATTCGACAGAACGTTTACTCGATATTGCTCAAGAGTATCTCGATAAGGCTGTCGGTAAAGTCGAAGACACTTCTGCATTGGAGTGGCGTACTTGGCCGGTTGAGAAGCGTTTAGAGCACTCATTAGTAAAAGGCATTACTGAGTTCATCGTTGAAGATACCGAAGAAGCCCGCGTTAATGCATCCAGACCAATCGAAGTGATTGAAGGCCCTCTGATGGATGGCATGAATGTGGTCGGCGACTTGTTTGGTGAGGGTAAAATGTTCTTACCTCAAGTTGTTAAATCAGCTCGAGTAATGAAGCAGGCGGTTGCCCACTTAGAGCCTTTTATTAATGCTTCTAAAGAGGTGGGTTCAACTAACGGTAAAATACTGCTCGCTACGGTGAAAGGTGATGTGCATGACATTGGCAAAAATATTGTTGGTGTGGTGCTGCAATGTAATAACTACGAAATTATCGATCTTGGCGTTATGGTGCCGTGTGAAAAGATCCTTAAAGTAGCCAAAGAGGAAAACGTGGATATTATTGGGTTATCAGGCCTGATAACCCCATCCCTGGATGAGATGGTCCATGTAGCAAAAGAGATGGAGCGACAAGGGTTTGAGCTCCCACTACTGATTGGTGGAGCAACGACGTCTAAGGCACATACAGCAGTTAAGATTGAGCAAAACTACCACAAGCCAGTGGTTTACGTGAACAACGCCTCACGAGCCGTAGGAGTTTGTACGTCGCTACTATCAGAAGAGCGTTATCCGGATTTTGTTGATAAATTGAATGCGGATTATGATCGCGTACGAGATCAACATAGTCGTAAAAAACCTCGCACTCGTCCAGTTACTTTAGAAAGGGCACGAGCGAATAAAGTGGCGATTGATTGGGTTAATTACACGCCCCCAGTACCCGCTAAGCCTGGCGTTCATATCTTTAAGGCTTTTGACATCGCCGTTTTACGTCAATATATCGATTGGACCCCATTTTTTATGACTTGGTCTCTTGTCGGTAAATATCCAACCATTTTACAACATGAAGAAGTGGGTGAAGAAGCGCAGCGACTGTTTAAAGATGCCAATGATCTTCTTGATCGCGTTGAACGCGAAAAGCTACTTGAAGCGCGTGGCATGTGTGCGCTTTTCCCTGCCGCTAGTGTGGGAGATGATATTGAAGTCTACACGGATGAATCTCGCACAGAGGTCGCTAAGGTATTGTATAACCTACGTCAGCAAACCGAGAAACCTAAAGGCTTCAACTATTGTTTATCTGATTACATTGCACCGAAAGAGAGCGGTAAACATGATTGGATTGGGATGTTTGCAGTTACTGGCGGAATTGGTGAGCGAGAGCTTGCAGATCAATATAAAGCTGCAGGAGATGATTACAATGCGATCATGATTCAAGCAGTCGCCGATCGTTTAGCTGAAGCATTTGCTGAATATTTACATGAAAAAGTTCGTAAAGAAATTTGGGGTTACTCTGGTGATGAAAACTTATCGAATGAAGATTTGATTCGTGAAAAATACCAAGGCATTCGTCCTGCCCCAGGTTACCCAGCTTGCCCTGAACATACTGAAAAAGGTGCGCTGTGGGAGCTTTTGAATGTAGAAGAGAGTATCGAAATGTCACTGACGAGCAGTTATGCAATGTGGCCGGGAGCGGCAGTCTCTGGTTGGTATTTCTCTCACCCAGACTCACGTTACTTTGCTATTGCGCAAATACAGCAAGATCAGGCACAAAGTTACGCTGACAGAAAAGGTTGGGACATGTTAGAAGCTGAAAAGTGGCTAGGTCCAAACATGAATTAATAGTTTTTGGATCATGGTGATCAAAAAAGCACAGCTTCGGCTGTGCTTTTTATTTCTTTAGAATGGTTATTTAAATCAATATCGTGGCGAGGCCTAAGAAAACTGATAAACCAATAACATCTGTCACGGTTGTTAGTGCCATACCACCGGCCAAAGCGGGGTCGATATTCATTTTTTTCAATAGAATTGGAATGGTAACGCCAGCAACACCAGCGACAAATAAATTGGTCAGCATTGCCGTAGATATAATGGCACCAAGCATCCAGTTTCCTTTCCATGCCACCACGATTCCGCCAATAATTAACGCCCACATGATGCCATTTAATAGACCAATGGCCGCTTCTTTAAGTAAGAGTTCTCGCTTGTTTGAGTCACCAATGTGTCCAAGCGCTAAACCTCGGATCACTAGTGCGACGGTTTGGTTACCGGCAACCCCTCCCATTGATGGAACAATGGTCATCAAGACTGCAATCGCGGCCATTTGTGAAAGTGTAGCTTCAAACATGTTTGATACAGAGGCCGCGGCTAATGCTGCAAGAACATTAGCACCAAGCCAAACACTGCGCTTTCTCGCTGACTTTACAACAGGTGCGAATGTATCTTCATCATCATCCATACCTGCCATGCTCATCATTGAGTGCTCTGCGTCTTCACGAATAACGTCTACGACGTCATCAATGGTAATACGACCAACCAATTGTTGATTTTCATCGATAACAGGAGCGGATACCCAGTTACGGCGTTCGAAAAGACTCGCAACATCAGAATCACTCATTGTTACTTCAATGGCGTCGTCAGCATCTTCCATAACATCAGCGACTTTTACATCTGGCTGAGTAGTCAGAATAGATGTAAGCGAAAGCTCGCCAATGAGACGATTTTCTTCATCTATAACATACAAGGCATCCGTTGCTTCAGGGAGTTCGCCTCGCATACGCAGGTAACGTAAAACAACATCAATATCGACATCACCACGAATCGTGATTACGTCGGTATTCATTAGACTACCCGCGGTATCCTCAGTATAAGAAAGAGCCGTTTCAACACGTTGACGATCTTCAACATCCATCTGAGAAAGAACTTCTCGAGAGACGTCGTCTGGCAAACTA
The DNA here is from genome assembly GCF_003605645.1 of Vibrio sinensis. GTDB lineage: Bacteria > Pseudomonadota > Gammaproteobacteria > Enterobacterales > Vibrionaceae > Vibrio > Vibrio sinensis. The sequence continues at coordinate 8,546 of NZ_QVMU01000010.1, forward strand.
CGTAAAACGTAGGCTACATCATCGGTATCCATGCCCTCAGTTGCTTCAGCAAGCATCTCAGGCGCCATGCGTGAAACAAGGTCATCTTTGACGTCTTCACTTAGCTCATCGAGGATCTCGCCATAATCTTCAGGATCGGTAAGTTGCCATAGAACCTCACGGCTTTTACGCGGTGATGCTTCTAATAAATGGGCGATATCTTCCGGTTCCATGTCTTGCAGTTGGCGGCGGACATGGACGAAACGGCCATTTTCGAGAGCTTCTGTGACTTCTTGGAGGGCTTGGTGAGCTTGGTCGAATTCTATTTGCTCTGCCATCGGTTCCCCCTAACTCTATAGAATTACAATGCTTTGAATAGTAACTTAATTTTAGCCCTTGTTTAATAAGTTAATGTTAAAGGGCAGATAAATTCTTAACGAGAGAGAAAAAAGATACGACTTATAATCGGATATCAGCTTAAAAATAGGCGAATATCGATAGATTAAACGATTGAGAAATTTCGATTTGTTAAATTGATGTAGTGAAAGGCAGGGTTACTCATCTTCATCAAACTTCGCTTCGATGAGTGAGCAAACGGCATCAAGTGCAGGAATGGAGTCAGTACCATCAGCGCTGATGGTTACAAATTCACCTTGGGCAGACTCCAACATTAAAAGCCCCATGACACTGTCGGCCGTGGCTTCTTTTCCATCCCCATTTTTAATGGTAAGGATGGAACTAAAAGATTGAGCTAGTTCAACAAGCTTTACAGCAGCGCGAGCATGTAAGCCTAGGCGATTTTGAATAAGGACAGTTTTACTCTGCTGCTGCATAATCTAGTTTTCCAAATGTTTTTCTAATGAAGCGTGTCTAATTTGGACTTGATGCCCAAGTTCAATAAAGCGCTCACCAATTTGTTGCGTTAAATATACCGAGCGATGTTTTCCCCCGGTACAGCCTATCGCGACAGTGAGATAGCTACGATTGTTTTTTTCGAGTAATGGCAGCCAATATTCAATGAACTGTTGGATTTGTGATTTGAGTTCAATCACTTCAGGATGCGTTTCTAAAAATATTTTTACTGGAACATCAAGACCGGTTAATGGACGTAAATCTGGATCCCAATGTGGGTTAGGTAAAAATCTGACGTCAAAGACATAGTCGGCATCACTTGGAATACCATATTTAAAGCCAAAAGATTGGAATACCATCACCAAATCTTTACGCTCTCGGCCCTCAACACGTTGTCGTACCATCTCGCTTAATTCATGTAGAGATTGGTTACTACTATCTAGAATTAAATCGGCCTGCTCTTTCATTGGCGCTAAGATTTGTTTCTCTTTTTCAATCGCTTGTTCAAGAGATGTTTTTTCGTGACCGAGTGAAAGAGGGTGGATACGACGAGTTTCGCTATAGCGTTTTAGCAACGTATCCTTGTTCGCATCAAGGAAAAAAACGCTCGCGTCATTATCTTTCTTTAATGTTTGTAGGGTATTTTCTACTAGAGATGGATCTTGCGGTAAATTACGAATATCGATACTTACCGCGACATTCTGCTTACTACCCTTAACAGACAGAATGAATTGCTCAAGAAGATCGACGGGTAGGTTATCGACACAGTAGTAACCGAGATCTTCTAACACTCTTAAAGCGACACTTTTGCCCGCACCGGACTGTCCGCTAATTACAATTAAGCGCATTGCCATCTCTGTCAGTTGACCATGATATCGTATAGCTCTTGATCAGATTGAGCCTTACGAAGTTGCTTAAGAACCTGTTTGTCATTCAGTCGTTCAGCCATGCAAGATAACGTTTTCAAGTGATCTTTACATTGGGCGTCTGGTACTAGCAAGGCGAACAGCACATCGACAGGACGATTATCGATAGAATCAAACTCTATCGGTGTATCACACTGTAATAGGACGGCAACTGCTTGTTCGTTGCCACTTTTCATACGAGCATGGGGAATGGCTATCCCATTTCCAATGCCAGTACTACCCATTTTTTCTCGGCTTAGCATGCACTCAAACAGCTCAGTTGAATTTTGTCCGGTATGTTCAGCAACAATCTCACTGATCATTTCCAGGGCTCTTTTTTTGCTAGTACATTGAACTGCACTTTTAGTGCAGTCCAATGAAAGGATTTCGCGTAATTGCATGATTAGTGATGATTCAATTTTTCTTTATGCTTATTAAGCTGTCTTACGAGCTTATCGACGAGTGCATCAATGGCTGCGTACATATTATCGTTGTCAGCAGACGCATGGATTTCACCTTGGTTTACGTGAAGGGTAGCTTCAGCATTTTGGCGGAGTTTTTCAACGCTTAGCACGACACTAATACTATTGATATGCTCGAAAAACCGCTCAAGCTTTTTAAACTTAGAGTTTACGTAGTCTTGCATTGAATCGGTCAGATCAATGTGGTGGCCGCTAATGTTAATTTGCATAGACTTTCCTTCTCGGTTTGTTGGCCTTATAACAGGCGTTTGCGCTGACTTGAAGGAGCGATACCTAAGGATTCGCGGTATTTTGCAATAGTCCGCCTAGCTACCTGAATTCCTTGGTCAGCGAGTAAAGCTGCAATCTTACTGTCACTCAGTGGTTTCGCACTATTCTCGGCGGCCACGAGCTTTTTGATCAAAGCACGGATCGCAGTTGATGAACACTCTCCGCCATTATCAGTACTAACATGGCTAGAGAAGAAGTATTTCAATTCAAAAATGCCACGAGGTGTATGCATGTACTTTTGCGTGGTTACACGTGAAATCGTTGATTCATGCATATCTACGGCTAATGCGACATCATTTAGCACCATTGGCTTCATGGCTTCTTCACCATGTTCGAAGAAATCTCGTTGATGTTCAACAATGCATTTCGCAACTTTGAGCAGAGTCTCATTCCGACTCTCTAGACTTTTAATTAACCACTTGGCCTCTTGCAAATTAGAACGAATGTACTGGCTATCAGCACTGTTCCCTTTGCTAAAGGCGGCATATTGTTGATTTACTTTTAACCTTGGAACGGAATCTGGATTAATCGTAACAACCCATTTTCCATGATCTTTGTACACAGAGACATCTGGCACAACATATTCAGCATGGTCCGGTGCAATACGACTACCAGGACGAGGATCCAGTTGCTGGATAAGCGTTAAGATCGCTTTTAGTTCACTCTCTTTTAGCTTGGTCTCTTTCACTATTTGTTTATAGTCTCGATTACCAAGCTGATCAATATGATCCGTTAGCACCAATTTTGCTTCTTTTAACCACGGAGTATCTTGAGGAAAAGTCGCCAATTGCAGTAATAAGCAATCTTGTAAGTTAACCGAAGCAACCCCAAGAGGATCAAATTGTTGGATTCGTTTACGAACCGCTTCAATCTCGTCGATCTCAATCTCTTCGTTGTCAAAACTTTCTAAGATATCTTGAGTAGAGACAGTGAGGTAACCATAGTCGTCAATAGCATCGATGATAGCCATCGCAAGTGTTCGATCTGTTTCACTAAATGGGGTTAGGTCTAGCTGCCAATTCAGGTAATCATGTAGAGATTCAGTTGTTTCTCCTTGATATACCGGATAATCATCATCAACGGATATACCAGTACTGCCCGAGTTTGCGCTGTAGACATCATCCCAAGTGGTATCGATTTCTAACTCACTAGTAAGCTCAGATTTTTCAATCAGCTCAGAGCTATCTTGCATCTCTTGTTCGTTAAGGTCGTTGTCTGAATGTTGCTCTTCATTACTTGTCTTGTCATCGCTATTTTGTGCGGTGTCTTCATTACCTTCCTCTATCTCGAGAAGAGGGTTCGATTCTAGGGCTTCTTGAATTTCTTGTTGAAGGTCTAACGTCGAAAGTTGCAACAAGCGGATTGCTTGCTGTAACTGTGGCGTCATCGCTAACTGTTGACCTAGCTTGAGTTGTAATGAGGGTTTCATTCAGTAATACGTGCCTTTTAGATACTGTAGAATCTTTCCGTTCTTTGTTTAATCATAGACGGAATTGTTCACCGAGATAAACTTGTTTAACTTGTTCGTTATTGAGCACGTCACTAGGAGTCCCTTCCGCGATCAAATGTCCCTGACTTACAATGTATGCTTTTTCACATACATCGAGAGTTTCACGAACATTGTGGTCGGTGATCAAAACACCCAATCCACGATCTCGTAGATGTTCGATGATCTTCTTGATATCGATGACCGAAATAGGGTCTACACCGGCAAACGGTTCATCAAGTAGAATAAATTGTGGGTTCGCAGCTAACGCACGAGCAATTTCAACTCGACGACGTTCGCCACCTGATAATGCCATACCTGCACTAGCTCGTATGTGCTGTATGTGGAATTCTTCCAATAAATCTTCGAGTTTGTCTTGGCGCTCTTCACGCGTCATTTCTTCACGAGTTTCTAGAACTGCCATAATATTTTGCTCAACGGACAGTTTTCTGAAGATAGACGCTTCTTGCGGTAAATAGCCAATACCAAGGCGTGAACGACTGTGCATAGGTAAGATACTGATATCTAGGTCGTCAATGCTAATCGTGCCCTCATCACGGGCAACGAGTCCAACAATCATATAGAAAGAAGTTGTTTTACCTGCACCGTTAGGTCCAAGTAAGCCAACAATTTGGCCTGATTCAACTTTTAAACTGACGTCAGAAACGACTTTTCTATTTTTGTAGCTCTTGGCTAAATGTTCTGCTTTTAGTACGGCCATAATTACTCTTGAGCGGCTTGTGGCTGAAGAACCGTTGAAACGCGGTCACCTTTTTGTTTACCGTCAGCAATGAGTTTCTGAGACGATATTTTGTAGCGAATTTTAGTGCCACGAATAATGCTGTCATCTTGCGATAACATGGCTTTATCAATCATGGTTAACTGGTCGTCAGCCATCTTGTAATAGAGCTCTTTTGCTTCACCGTATAAAGTTTTACCATCATCGGTCAGCTGTGAGAATGTCGCAAGGTTTCCATAGCCTTCAATTTCTTGAATAGATCCATCTTTCGCAGAGCGAGTCACAACTACTTTGTCGGCGCTTATATTGATACTGCCCTGTTTGAGCTTTACATCCCCTAGGAATGTCACTTTATTGCTCTGCATATCTAGTTGCTGGCTATCAGAGTCAATATAAACAGGTTGCTCGGTATCAGACGATAAGGCAAATGCCTGTGCTGACGTAAATAAACAAGCGATTAAACTAAGGTGTGAGAGTTTCATATCTACCTTGTACGTGTTGATATAGAACAGCAGTATTGTCAGCAAAGTTGCCTTTCATTGCTTGACCTACTGTTTCAAATTGTGGGCCAACTAAAGTTACTTGGTTGTCTGCCCAAAAATCTCGATTGTCGAGTTGGATACTCATGGTATCTGTCGACAATGTATCAAAACCTGAATCAGGTAAGAGGTTCTTTACTAGTACATTATCATAGAGTGTTAACACTTGATCTTCGTCTAATACACCTCTATCAGCGGTCACTTGCCACTCTTGAGAGGTACCTAGCTTATAAACTTTCAGTACAGGTTCCTGAAAAACAGTGTCGCCGCTTTTTGCATAATGATCGAGAACCACAGATGTAATGACATAACTGCGGATTCCTTTTTCATTAAATGATGTGTTTTCGAGGTTTACCCCAGAAAACATGGGTAGTTCAGAATTAGGTTCAACTTGCACGTCATCGTTCTGGCGATTACTCATTAAATAGTAACCAGAACTTGCGACGATTAAGATTAAAACCAGATACCCAATACGAGCTAAGCTCATATACTTAAACCTTTGTGAATATCTAGCTCATCGCGAGCTTGTAAAATCAGGTCACTGACTTCACGGACCGCACCGTGGCCACCTTTAATTTTGGTGACGTAATTTGCTCTTTTTGCTAAGAGTGGATGTCCATCTGCGACGCAGACTTTCAACGCTACTTTTTCCATTACCGGCCAGTCTATCAAATCATCGCCAATATAGCCTGTTTGTTCTGGGGCTATTTGGAGCTTTTCGCAAATGTCATGGTAGGCTTTAATTTTATCGTCTTGACCTTGATAGATAAGTTTAATTCCTAACGCCGACATTCTGTTTTCTACGATTTGAGAACTACGCCCAGTAATGATTGCGATTTCAATACCCGCATTCATTAATGACTTTACGCCATACCCATCACGGGTGTGAAACGTCTTCAGTTCTTCACCATTGTTGCCCATATACACTAGGCCGTCGGAGAAGACTCCATCAACATCGCAAATAAGCAGTTTGATCTGCTTGGCAATATCGAGTAACTCTTGCTCAACTTCACCATAAAGCGTGCTGACCATGTTTGACATTACACTACTCCTGCTTTGAGCAAATCATGCATATTGAGTGCGCCAACGACTTTTGTCCCATCACATAAGATTAGGCCGTTAATGCTTTTATCTTGCATTAAGTTTAATCCTTCTGCTGCCAACATGCTTGGTTTTGCAATTGTTGGGTTTACTGTCATGACTTCACCGATTTCAGTGCTATGAATATCCACACGTTTATCGAGAATACGACGTAAGTCACCATCAGTAAAAATGCCCATCAGATTTTGCTGTTCATCGATCACCGCAGTCATACCTAGGCCTTTTTGGCTGATTTCTAGCAGTGCATCTCTAATCAGCGTTGTTGGTGAGACGAGAGGTAAAAGTTCGCCAGAATGCATGATATCAGAGAGTTTTAAAAGCAATTTGCGACCCAGTGCGCCACCAGGATGAGAAAGTGCAAAATCTTCAGCGGTAAAGCCTCTTGCTTGCATTAAAGCGACTGCAAGAGCATCACCCATAACTAGAGTTGCCGTTGTACTTGATGTTGGAGCAAGCGCCAATGGGCAAGCTTCTTTCGGTACGGATACCTGTAAGTGAATATCAGCGAGTTTAGCCATATTGGAATTTGGCTTACCAGTCATGCTAATAATTTTAATATTTAAGCGTTTTAAGACAGGAAACAGCGATAAAATTTCAGAAGACTCACCTGAGTTAGAAATGGCAAGGACAATATCTGCTGGTTTAATCATGCCTAAGTCGCCATGAGCAGCTTCGCCAGGGTGAACAAAGAATGCGGACGTACCTGTACTGGCTAGTGTTGCCGCTATCTTCTTACCGATATGGCCCGATTTACCCATGCCCATGACCACGACTTTACCACTCTCATTTGCGAACATAAGTTCACAAGCTTGGCTAAAAGAGTCATCAATATACTGATCTAATTGTGTCAGTGCGGATATTTCGGTTTCTAATACTTCCAGAGCAACTGCGCGGAAATCAAACATCTCAAACTCCTGCGAATATAATTAAGCAGCCATATTTAGAATTAAATAAACTTGGTAAGCGACAAAGCAACAAAGCAGTATCGCTCCCTCTATACGGTTAATGCTGCGAGACTTACCTAAAGCCATTATCACTAGTAGCAGTGATACACCCAGCATTACCCAAAAATCACGTCCCATTGCATATTCACTAAGTACCGCTGGATGTACAAGTCCAGGAATGCCCATAACCGCAAGGATATTAAAAACGTTCGAACCGATGATATTACCTACTGCCATATCATCTTCGCCTTTAAGTACGCCAGCGAGCGAAGCGGCCAGTTCAGGTAAACTTGTACCCACTGCAATAATAGTTAAGCCAATAACGAGATCACTCATACCAAAATATTGAGCAATCACAACGGCACTATCGACTAGAGTACTTGCTGCAATCGGTAAAATAATAAGGCCAACCACTACCCATAAAATAGCTTTGGTATTGCTTACACCCTCAGGAACTTCAGACTCTTGTTCTTGAATAAGGATGTCGCCATTTTGTTTTTCTTTACGGCTAATGTGCAACATAGCGAAAATGAATACGCCGAATAGGGCGAACAACAATACACCCTCATAAAAACCTAAATGGTTGTCCCACAGTAATGCGCCTGCAAGTACAGTTACACCAATCATTAATGGTAACTCTCGGCGAATAACCGCAGAGCTTATAGAAAGAGGTTTAATTAAAGCGGTGATACCAAGAATTAGCGCAATGTTGGCAATATTTGACCCTAATACGTTACCAACAGCAGTATCGGTTTTACCATCAAAAGCAGCGGTGGCGGATACCATCATTTCTGGGGCAGAAGAACCCATTGCAAGAATGGTCATACCGATGACAAGTGGAGATATACCATAGTTTCTAGCTATTGCTGCAGAGCCGTATACCAGTTTGTCTGCACTCCAAACTAGAAAAACTAATCCTATGATAAGTAACGCTATAGCTGAGAGCATGATATATCCTAATTATAATGGGGACCGAATAATTTAACCGCCAATTTTGACGTGTTGGTAAACAAAATGGAAGCTGTAGAGTGAATAAATTATCTGTTTATATGGACCATAACGAGATTGCGGAAAATATAGGACTTAAGAATATCGATAAAAGTGCTAATCACATTTCATTGAACAGAGCTTTAATTTCTGAATCAATGTGCTTATGATTGCCCATTAGAATAGGACGCAAGATAAGAGTATCTAATGTCATCAATGGACTTGGTTAAGGTAGAAAACCTCACATTTCTTCGTGGAGAACGTAAGATTTTTGATGATGTGAGTCTGCACGTACCTAAAGGTAAAATTACGGCCATTATGGGGCCGTCAGGGATAGGAAAAACAACCCTGTTACGTTTAATCGGTGGGCAAATTTATCCCGATCATGGTCGGATTTTGTTTGATGGCAAAAATATCCCCACATTAAGTCGCAAAGAACTCTACCGAGAGCGAAAGAAAATGAGCATGTTATTTCAATCGGGTGCTCTGTTTACCGATCTTTCCGTATTTGACAATGTGGCATTTCCCTTAAGAGAACACACCAAACTTGATGAAAGTTTGATTCGTACATTGGTGTTACTTAAATTGGAAGCAGTTGGACTTAGAGGTGCAGCTCAGCTTATGCCAAGTGAGTTATCCGGAGGAATGGCAAGACGGGCCGCTCTCGCTCGAGCTATTGCTTTAGACCCACAGTTAATTATGTATGACGAACCCTTTGTTGGTCAGGATCCAATAACTATGGGGGTGCTGGTGGAACTGATCCGCAATCTTAACCAAGCATTAGAAGTGACTTCGATCGTCGTATCTCATGATGTACCCGAGGTAATGAGTATTGCTGATTGGGTGTATATATTAGCGAACGGAAAGGTTATTGCTAGCGGTACACCTGATGAACTCTATGCCAATGACGATCCTCAAGTACAGCAATTTTTAGTCGGAAATGCTGACGGCCCTGTCCCTTTTCGTTTTCCAGCACAACCGATCGCTAAGGACCTTTTTTCATGATAGCAGGCTTAGCAAATCTCACTGCCGCTCTTGGGCGTCACACATTAAAAACATGTCAGTCTCTTGGTCGAGCCACATTAATGCTGGTGGGGGCTTTAGCATCTAGGCCTCAGCCTATCAAAAATGCACCATTGCTTATTAAGCAGCTTTACAGTGTTGGCGTTCAATCGTTGCTGATTATTGTCTTATCTGGTCTTTTTATTGGCATGGTATTGAGCCTGCAGGGCTATGTTATTTTGGTCGATTTTGGTGCCGAGGGCGCACTGGGTCAAATGGTCGCATTGTCGCTATTACGAGAGTTAGGACCGGTAGTAACAGCATTGCTATTTGCTGGTCGTGCTGGCTCTGCATTAACGGCAGAAATAGGATTAATGAAAGCGACCGAACAACTATCTAGTTTAGAAATGATGGCTATTGATCCTTTGAAACGGGTTATTGCGCCAAGGTTCTGGGCTGGAGTTATCTCTATGCCGCTACTTGCGATGATTTTCATGGCAGTGGGTATTTGGGGAGGGCAACTCGTCGGTGTGGATTGGAAAGGAATTGATCAGGGTAGCTTCTGGTCAGCAATGCAAGCTTCCGTTGAACTGGGCCAAGATATTGGCAACAGCTTGATTAAGAGCTTGGTATTTGCATTCACAGTGACTTGGATTGCTCTTTTTAATGGATATGATGCGATTCCTACCTCAGAAGGAATCAGCCGCGCAACGACACGAACCGTCGTTCACTCTTCACTTGCAGTACTTGGTCTAGACTTTGTACTGACCGCATTGATGTTTGGGAACTAATTATGCAGCAAACACGAAAAATTGAACTTTGGGTCGGAACGTTTGTTCTTGCCGGAATTTGCGCAATTTTGGTCATGATTTTTCAAGTCGCTGACGTAAAGAGCTTCGGCTCCAGTGATACTTATACTTTAAAGGCTGAGTTTGACAATATTGGCAGCTTAAAATCACGTTCCCCAGTAAAGGTAGGTGGTGTTGTGGTTGGCCGAGTGACTCAAATTAGCTTAGATAAAGAGAGCTTACTCCCTGTGGTGACGATGGCGATTAATAGTCAATACAATCAGTTCTCTGAAACATCAAGTTTGCAAATACTCACTTCAGGACTGATCGGTGAGCAATATATTGGCCTTGTCCCCGGTTTTGTATTTGAAGATGAACAAATGCTGGTGGATGGTGACTTTATTGAAGACACTAAATCGGCGTTGGTTTTAGAAGATTTGATTGGTCAGGTTCTGTATAGCGTTGGCGGTTCTGATAAAGGGAAATAAGGAATGTTTAAAAAGTTAGTACTTACTTTTGCTGCGTTGGTTTTTTCACTGAATGTGACGGCAACCGAAGTTGACAAAAAACAGCCGTATCAAATGATGAAGCAAGTTTCTCAAATCACCTTTGATCGTTTGAAAGCGGAACAAGATAAAATTCATCAAGATCCGAATTATTTAAAAGTAATTGTTGATGAAGAACTAATGCCTTACGTCAATGAGAAATACGCGGCACTTAAATTACTTGGGCCTAACTTAAAAGGCGCTAAAAAGCAGGATGTTGCGGAATTTATCGTGGCATTTCGTCAATATCTAATTGCTTCTTATGCTCAAGTGCTCACTCAATATTCTGATCAATTAATCGAGTTTGGTCCTGAGCCAAAACTCGATGCTAATCGAACGATTACGAGTGTCAAAGTCGATATCGTCGATGCGCCAAGACCGAACATCAAATTAGAGTTTAAGTTACGCAAAGATAAACGAAGTGGGGATTGGCAAGCGTTTGACATGGTTGCTGAGGGGATTAGTTTACTATCTAGCAAGCAATCAGAGTGGAGTGGCAAATTGCGTCAAGAAGGAATCCTGTCTGTCGCTAAAGATTTAGAGCAGCTTGCCGCTCAACCAATTCGTTTTGAGAGTAACAAGAATGAGTAATGCTCAGTGGTTGCAAATTGATGCCACCACTTACTCTATCGATGGCCTTCTTGATAGGGACACTGTTCCTATCTTATGGCCAACATTGAGTCAGTGGTCACCGTCTGAGCAGTCTGTTGAAGTGAGCTTAGAGCAGATTAAGAGAGTCGACTCTGCTGGGATGGTGATGTTAATTCACTTAATAGAGCATGCAAAAAAACAAAACTGTCATATAATGCTCAGTTTCGTACCAAAGCAGCTAAGCACATTGTTTCAGTTGAGCAATGTTGATGAGCTCATCGCTGGGCATGTTAAGAATAAATAGAGGTAAATTGTGGATAGCGCAAAAGTACAACAGATTTTAGTTGAATCACTTAATCTTGAAGAGTTGCATGTAAAGGGCGAGGGTAGCCATTACGAGGTGGTTGCTGTTGATGCTTGTTTCGAGGGAATGAGTCGCGTTAAGAAGCAACAGCTAATTTATGCTCCGCTGATGGAGCATATTCAAAGAAATGACGTTCATGCATTAACAATCAAGGCCTACACTCCAGAAGAGTGGGCTCGCGATAAAAAGCTGATGTCACTGTAAGGTTTTGTAATGGAAAAGTTTCGAGTAAAGGGTTCAAAAACGCCACTGGTTGGTGAAGTAACCATTTCAGGTGCCAAGAACGCAGCACTACCCATTTTATTTGCATCCATCTTGGCTGAAGAGCCTGTAGAAGTTGCTAACGTTCCTCATCTGCGTGACATCGACACGACGATGGAGCTATTAAAGCGCCTTGGTGCGAAAGTTGATCGCAATGGTTCAGTTCATGTCGATCCAAGTAGCATTAATGAATTTTGTGCACCTTATGATCTTGTGAAAACGATGCGAGCGTCGATCTGGGCACTAGGTCCACTTGTTGCTCGATTTGGTCAAGGTCAAGTTTCTTTACCTGGCGGTTGTGCTATTGGTGCTCGTCCTGTCGATCTCCATATTCATGGCCTAGAGCAACTAGGTGCTACCATCACATTAGAAGATGGTTATGTGAAAGCAAGTGTTGATGGGCGTTTAAAAGGCGCACATATCGTTATGGATAAAGTCAGCGTTGGCGCGACGATTACTGTAATGTGTGCAGCGACATTAGCTGATGGCAAGACAGTGCTTGATAATGCTGCTCGTGAACCTGAAATTGTTGATACGGCCGAGTTTCTAAATACACTTGGCGCTAAGATTACGGGTGCTGGCACAGATACTATCACTATTGAAGGCGTTGAGCGTCTAGGTGGCGGTAAGCATGCTGTGGTTGCTGACCGTATCGAAACGGGCACATTTTTAGTTGCTGCTGCGGTTTCTGGTGGCAAAGTTGTTTGTCGTAATACTCGTGCTCATTTGCTTGAAGCGGTATTGGCGAAACTTGAAGAAGCTGGTGCACTGGTTGAAACGGGTGAAGATTGGATCAGCGTTGATATGACGGGACGTGAACTGAAAGCAGTGACGATTCGTACTGCACCACATCCAGGCTTCCCTACTGATATGCAAGCGCAATTCACGCTATTGAATATGATGGCAAAAGGTGGTGGTGTTATTACAGAAACTATCTTTGAAAATCGTTTCATGCATGTACCTGAACTTATGCGTATGGGTGCTAAAGCTGAGATTGAGGGTAATACCGTTATCTGTGGTGATGTAGAAGAGTTGAGTGCCGCGCAAGTTATGGCAACAGATCTTCGTGCATCTGCGAGCTTAGTGATCGCGGGTTGTATCGCTCACGGTGAGACTATCGTTGATCGTATTTACCATATTGACCGTGGCTACGATAAAATCGAAGACAAACTGTCAGCGCTTGGTGCTAACATTGAACGTTTTCGTGACGCTAATTGATTTTTAGCTAACGCTTGTAAGCCGAAACTGTCGTTTCGGCTTTTTTATGAGCGGCATATAAGTTAGATTAGGGCGAGATTAATTCCCCGTGTTCTTGGAGAGCAATAATGATTGCACTGTTACGTGTATTGGCTGTCGCTATTTTTGCAATTGTGATGTTTGTGTTTGGTTGTGGTTACTGCTTATTTAGCCCTCGTAACCCAAAGCATGTTTTTACCTTTGGTCGTCTATTTGGAAAAATGTCGAAAGTATTTGGTATCACTTTAGAGCTTCGTTTACCTGAAGATGCGTACCAACGAGGTCAGCATATTTATATTGCGAACCACCAAAATACTTGGGATCTTTTTACTGTTTCATCAGCAGTAACACCTAAAGTTGTGACGGTTGGTAAAAAGAGTTTGGTATGGCTACCTCTGTTTGGCCAGCTATATTGGTTAACGGGTAATATTTTGATTGATAGAGCAAACCGCACAAAGGCGAAAGGCACCATCGATCAAATCGTTGATAGCATCAAAAATAGTGATGTATCAGTCTGGATGTTCCCAGAGGGGACTCGCTCAAGAGGTCGTGGATTATTACCATTTAAAACTGGCGCATTTCACGCAGCGATTGGCGCAGAGGTTCCGATTGTCCCTATCGTCTGTAGCTCTACTGATGGTGTGAAATTGAATCGTTGGAACAATGGTCATGTTATTGTTGAAATGCTGCCTCCAGTAAGCTCTGAGGGCTTTAAAAAAGAGAATGTTCGTGATCTTGCAACGCTTTGTCGTGAACAAATGGCAGCGAAGCTGATTGAACTTGATGAAGAAGTAAAACAACTCAATAAAAAGTAATTTGCGATTTCTCATCAAGAGGAAAGAAAGCGTGCGATTGGTGCACGCTTTTTTTATGCCTCAGTTTTGTATCTAAACCTGTCTTTATATGACCGTTAATGCGGACATTGCCATAGGAAGCTCTAGAGAGTGACGTAAAGGCTGTTGTAAATGAGGGGGGAGGGGTAATTGCTTTACGCACTTAAAGGCTGTGTACGTCCCAGATAGGTGTTAATTATAGGCAGGAGCTGTGTGTTGATATAAAGAAGTAAAGAGTAGGGATACTGTGGAAATAGCAGGTATAAAAAAAGCCTCATCAAATGATGAGGCTTTCTCTAATATGGCTCCCCCTGCAAGACTTGAACTTGCGACATACGGATTAACAGTCCGCCGTTCTACCGACTGAACTAAGGGGGAAAAGATGGTGCCGACTACCGGAATCGAACTGGTGACCTACTGATTACAAGTCAGTTGCTCTACCTACTGAGCTAAGTCGGCTTTTTATTAACAAGCAATTTGCTCATCAATTAAAAGTGGCTCCCCCTGCAAGACTTGAACTTGCGACATACGGATTAACAGTCCGCCGTTCTACCGACTGAACTAAGGGGGAATTATCTTTTCTAATAAAGAATGGTGCCGACTACCGGAATCGAACTGGTGACCTACTGATTACAAGTCAGTTGCTCTACCTACTGAGCTAAGTCGGCGCACTATTTCTTTATTTTTCATTGATGTCTTAGACACCAACAATCAAATTGTGGTGCCCGGAGGCGGAATCGAACCACCGACACGAGGATTTTCAATCCTCTGCTCTACCGACTGAGCTATCCGGGCGACGAGGTGTATTAAACGGTTTTTCGCGTTTCCCGTCAACATTAAAATGCAAAAAAAATATCGTTTGCTGATTTTCTATACTTAGCGGGCTATTTTTATCCATTTTGATGAACAAAAGTACAGTGGCTAAGCGTGTAAAGAGGCAATTCATAATAAACAATTGTGTTTATCTAAGAAAAAAGCACGCTGGAAAGCGTGCTTTTTGTCTAGTTATTGCGAGTTATCGCTTCACTGTAAATTTGTTTAGCCAGTTTTCAAGCTCATTTGCTAGCAAAGTTAGGCTTTGGGTATTGTTATGACTTGCAGAAACAACTTGGCTTAATTGGGTGCCACTTTCTTCAATTATGTTGATACGCTGTGAAATATCATCACTTACTTGAGTTTGTTCCGCTGCTGCCGTTGCGATTTGATGGCTCATTTGAGAGATAGACTCTAAGGCGAGCACGATTTGTTGCAGTGCTTCTGATGCATCCTGAGATTCTTTTACCGTGTTTTGGCTTGTTTCAGCGCAAACACTCATGGTGTGAATTGCATTGCGAGAACCTTGCTGTAGATGATGGATCATCTGCTGAATTTCTTTGGTGCTCGATTGCGTGCGCCCTGCAAGGTTACGAACTTCATCAGCAACGACAGCAAACCCGCGTCCTTGCTCTCCTGCGCGAGCTGCTTCAATTGCAGCGTTGAGGGCCAGCAGATTGGTTTGCTCTGCAATATCACCAATAACATCGAGGACCTTAACAATATTATTTACATTATTATCAAGCTCAGCGACAGCATGGCTTGCCGTGCCCAGTTGGTCTGCTAAACCTTGAATGTTATTCACGGTGTTATGAATCAGATGCTGAGTATGCTGGCTTTGCTGGTCAGCTTCGTCCGTGTTGATCGCGGTATCTCGCGCAGAATCTGCCACATGATTCGCCGATGATGCCATTTCTGTCATCGCGGTTGCGATCATTTCTGTGGATTGTTGTTGTGATTCGGTCAACTGAGCAATAGAAATCGATCTTTCTTCTACGCCTGAAAGCTCATTTCTTAGGGCGTTCATTGAATTCTCAAGATTATTAATCAGTTGAGCCAGCGAAAAACTCATTAATTGAACGGATTCATAAATACTGCCCTCTGGTGCTGCATGATCAAAATGAGATTGGATCGATCCATTCGCAACAGCTTGAACTGCATTGCGCACATCTTGTGGTTCGCCACCAAGTAATGTCTGCATTTTTCGGATAGCCAATATCAAAATGGTAAAAATCGCGCCAGCAATACTAAGACACAGCAAAAGCTGCCATTGAGCGCTAGTCCAAAATCTGGCGTTGACGTCGTGGAAGCCAATGCCAGTCCCTACAACCCAGCCCCAGCGAGGGGTTTTTTCTGCTATTGAGAGCTTTTCTTCAATACTTCCATCAGCAAGTTGTTGTTTCCATGTGTATTCAACAAGCTCGCCATTGCTGCGGCTGAGTACATCTTGGATGAGTTGCCCAACACTGTTGCCAGAACTGTCTCTAAAGTCATGGAAACTAGTGTCATGAAGTTGAGGGTCTAAAGGTGCGGCAATGAACATCATGTTTTCATCGGCCACATAGACATATTCGTTGTCTTTATAGATGTTGTTGCGAAGGAGGCGAGTAGCTATGCTTTTCGCTTGTTGCTCACCTAAAGTGCCATCAGCTGCCATTTTCTCAACTTCGGTCAACATGCTGTATGCGCTGGTAAATAATTCGGTTACACGAGTTTTGTTGTCTAAGCTGCTAGCGACACGCAAAGTCCATAGCCCAGTAATCGTTAAAGCAAGCAATGCTGCAAGAATGATTGCGGCAAGAATATATGCTTGTGTTTTTAGCTTCATATGTTTTCTCTAGATAGAAATAAAATAATGAGTGGTTTCGGCATCGCCATTTATTTGTGGAGCAATTAAATGGTGGGTCATGCTATTTGTGGATGTATGACTATCACAAACATCGAGCATGATCTGTATTACCGTTTTTGAAATATAGACCTGATTTGTATGAGGTTTAACGTTGCTACGTTAGCGCTTCATAAAATAGGGGTGTACATAAAAATAGAGAAAAGGGGCAAATCAGATAACAGGGAAGAGTATCTATATGATATTGATGAGAGTTCGCTAATTAGAGAGATTAGCATTGTGACTAATAAGAGAAAAGCTTGAGGAAGTTTGTAGACTAGAAAAAGAAAAACCCCAGTCTTTCGACTAGGGTTTAAAAGTGGCTCCCCCTGCAAGACTTGAACTTGCGACATACGGATTAACAGTCCGCCGTTCTACCGACTGAACTAAGGGGGAATTATCTGTGTCATCTTTTTCAAGATAAGCACCAAATAATGGTGCCTCGAGGCGGAATCGAACCACCGACACGAGGATTTTCAATCCTCTGCTCTACCGACTGAGCTATCGAGGCAAAAGAATGGTGCCGACTACCGGAGTCGAACTGGTGACCTACTGATTACAAGTCAGTTGCTCTACCTACTGAGCTAAGTCGGCACACTAATATTCTTTGCTAACGTATTGATGTCTAAGACACCAACAATCAAATTGTGGTGCCCGGAGGCGGAATCGAACCACCGACACGAGGATTTTCAATCCTCTGCTCTACCGACTGAGCTATCCGGGCTTGGTGCGTATTAAACGGATTTTCGCCCTGCCCGTCAACCTGTTTTTAATAAAAAAAAGCAAAAAACGTTTATTTGCCGATAATTTAACCACACTTTGTACTTATGTTTTGCCGGAGTTAAAGTCTTTCTTGAATTTTGTAACTTTTTCTAGGTAACGACGCGCTTCTGCTTTGGGATGTTTATTCGTTAATGCCCAAAAAACCTGATTTGGCTGCAAAGAATTAAGATCTTGCATCGCACGTTTACGGTCATATCGATTAAATGTGTTCAAAACGCCCCCCGTTCCACCGTTGTAGGCAGAAATCATGCTGTATTCAAGAGAGATCGGATGACGAACATCTTTGAGATAACGGTTTTTCAATATGTAGAAGTAGGCGGTTCCAGCGTCGATATTGTTTTCAGGGTTGAACAAATACTCTGGAGTGGGCGTATCCGAGCGTTTTTTTACTAGCTTAAACACATCTTTACCTGCTGTATTGGGTACGACTTGCATCAGTCCGTAGGCATTAGCCCAACTTACGGCATAAGGGTTAAAGCTACTTTCGGTTTTTATGATGGCATAAATGAGGTCTTCAGGGATGTCGTACTTCACTGACGCTCTTCGCACTATATCTGCATATTGATAGCTGCGAATTTCCACTTGATCGGCCACCATCGGTATTTCAACGTAATAGGCTTTTTTGAAATCGACATCTTTTACTTGCAGCTTATTTTCAATGAGGTAGTCAGCAAACTTACTTGCTCGCCAAGACCATTGAATGGCTTTTTGCTCATGGTCGACAACTTGTTGATAGAGAAAAGGTCGCCCTTCTAACGTAATGCTTTTGGAAGAGAATAGATCGACATTCGCAGGATCATCTGGAGTTAATAGTGTCGTGATGATGGCGTCTTTGAGGTGTTTTTTGGGATCAATAGGGGATACCGTTTCAACGGTGATCGTCCCTTGAGTAAAGTTAACTTCGGAACGGCTCAGATAGTTATCTATGTATTTGACGTAGTTGTTCTTACCCGCAAATTTGAGTTCATTACGCCCCCATCGCTTTTCAATGTTGCCTGAAAAACTATTGATTAGCGCATCCAAGGCGGCGGTATCTTTTTGAAATTGTCCGGGTAATTGAGCCAAATTCTTCGCAAATCGGTTTGTTGGTTCATAGTTGACGTCATAAAAGCCCTCGACAAATTCGCGGCTGCAGCCAGTTAATGCGATAGCAGTTAAGACATAGACGAACTTTCTCATAAAATACCTAAAAAAAATGACATCAAAGCGTTCGCTATAATGTCATTTATTCACCGGTGAGAAAATAAAGAACCGGCTTATTTTTGCTCTTACATTGCTTAGCTAGAGCATCTGCTTATGCAAAATTATTCGCTTGGAGGCGTGTAACCTTCAATGTGAACCTCTTTACCCTCGAACAAGAAATTAACCATTTCTGTTTCAAGAAGTTTGCGGTGTTCCGGATTCATCATGTTGAGTTTCTTTTCATTGATCAGCATGGTTTGTTTGTGTTGCCACTGCATCCAAGCTTCTTTTGAAATATTGTCAAAAATACGCTTACCCAAGTCACCTGGGTAAAGTTGAAAGTCCAAGCCTTCTGCTTCTTTCTGTAATCGAGCACAAAATACGGTGCGGCTCATGATGACTCCTTGTTAAAACTGTTGGGATTGAAGTTCGTGAGGCAAGCTTTCCAATAACTGTTTGACTGGAGCGGCAAGTCCGATTTCTTCTGGTTGTGATAAGTTATACCAAAGACCGTTGTTGGCTTCCATTATCACATTAGGTTGCTTTGAGAGGTCTACCAAAATAGGCGTTATATCGAGATGATAATGACTGAAAGTATGTCGAAATGCGATCAATTGCTCCTGACGAATAACGTCATTAGCGGTAATGCCGCGTAAATCGAGTTGGTGTTCAAATTCTTTGGTCGGGTTTTCTGGGAAGCAAAATAGTCCTCCCCAGATACCGCTTTGTGGTCGTTGCTCTAACCATACTTGATGATCGTAATGCAGCATTAGAAACCAAGATTCTTTGACTGGTTTTTCTTTTTTCGGTTTTTTACCAGGGTAATCGAGTTGATTACCTTGACGATATGCCAAACATAAATGCTGAATCGGACAGAGCGTACATTTGGGTTTGCTTCGAGTACAAACCATTGCTCCCATATCCATCATGGCTTGATTGTATTTATCGACGTTCTGTTTGGGCGTGTTAGCTTCGGCATGATGCCAAAGTGTGTTTTCAACTTTTTTCTGTCCTGGCCAGCCCTCTACAGCAAAAGCGCGAGAAAGAGTGCGCTTTACGTTGCCATCTAAAATCGCGTGTGGCTGCTTATAGACAGAAGATAAAATAGCAGCCGCAGTAGATCGTCCGATGCCAGGAAGAGCATTTAGCTGTTCAATATCGGTAGGAAACTCGCCTCCATGTATTTCTACTACTGTTTTGGCCGCTTTATGTAGGTTGCGTGCTCGCGCGTAATAGCCAAGCCCAGTCCATAGATGGAGAACTTCATCTTGCTCAGCATTAGCGAGTTCATGGACGCTAGGGAAACGTTGTAAAAAACGTTCATAGTATGGAATGACGGTAGCTACTTGAGTTTGTTGTAGCATGATCTCAGACAGCCATACGCTGTAGGCCGTTTTGTTTTGTTGCCAAGGTAGGCTTTTTCTACCATAGGCGTCGTACCATTTTAGAATGGCATTAGCGAAAGGGGTCACGGCTTGCTCTGGTGATGTAATGAGTATTATGGCGTAAAATTGCACCACAAATACCCAGTAAAGTTCAACCAACATTTTGTAGGGGCTTTAATAAATTCGCGATAAATCCTCTTACTGCTTAATACTAGAGGCGAAGTCGATTTTCTTATACTAACTCTAGGTTAAGTAATTTTCGTTGAAACTAGCATCTTGTTGTCACTTGGGTATAATCACATCCCCTCAGTTAGAGACCAATATTTAGACAGGCAAAATCAATGAGTGAAGTGACCACTAACGAATATAATGATGACGGAAAACTGATCCGCAAAGTGCGCAGTTTTGTACGTCGTGAAGGCCGCTTGACCAAAGGTCAAGAGAACGCAATGAAAGAGTGTTGGCCAACAATGGGTATTGATTACCAGGCTGAATTCCTGAACTGGAAAGAAGTTTTTGGTAATGACAATCCTGTCGTTTTAGAAATTGGTTTCGGCATGGGTGCTTCATTGGTTGAAATGGCAAAAAATGCGCCGGAGAAGAATTTCTTTGGTATTGAAGTACATAGTCCAGGTGTTGGTGCTTGTCTGTCTTCTGCTCGTGAAGCTGGTGTAACTAATCTTCGAGTTATGTGTCATGATGCCGTTGAAGTATTTGAACACATGATTCCAGATGCTAGTTTAGCGACTCTACAACTGTTTTTCCCTGACCCATGGCACAAGACGCGTCACCACAAGCGCCGTATCGTCCAACTTGATTTTGCTGAAATGGTTCGCCAAAAGCTGGTGGATGGTGTTGGTGTTTTCCATATGGCAACAGACTGGGAAAACTATGCAGAGCACATGATTGAAGTGATGAATCAAGCTCCTGGTTATGAGAATACGGCTGAAGATAGCGACTTTGTTCCACGCCCTGATGATCGTCCGCTTACTAAATTTGAAGCTCGCGGTCACCGTTTAGGTCATGGCGTATGGGATATTAAATACAAACGAGTAAAATAATTCGTCTGTATTGATTAAGCAAAGCCCGACTTTGCTTGATGCTCTAGCATTGCTAACGTTTTGATAGAAATTGAGCCAACATTATTGTGATGTTGGCTTTTTTGACTCTGGGTATATTGAAATTTGTATTAACCATTTGGTTTTTAGATGTTTTTATAAACCGTGCATGAAATAACATATTGATTTAAAGGCTGCTGATGAAACCGACCAAAGAGATTTTGACTGAAATCCTACAAGAAGTTCGTCCACTTATAGGCCATGGGAAGGTTGCTGATTATATTCCGGCACTGGCAAAAGTACCCTCGAACAAGTTGGGTATTGCTGTCTTCACCAATGAAGGTGAAGTGATCAAAGCCGGTGATGCAGATGAAGCCTTTTCAATTCAATCTATTTCTAAGGCTCTGAGTTTAACCTTAGCAATGGGACTTTACTTACCAGATGAAATTTGGACTCGAGTAGGTAAAGAGCCATCAGGCCAAGCGTTTAATTCCATGATTCAGCTTGAGGTTGAACAAGGTATTCCACGTAACCCGTTTATTAATGCGGGAGCTATCGTTGTGGCTGACTTGCTTCATAGTCGTTTATCTGCGCCAAGACAGCGCTTATTAGATTTTGTCCGTCAACTTAGTGGGGAAAATCATATTTGTTATGACAAAGTTGTGGCCGCATCGGAGATGATGCACAGTGACCGAAATGCAGCGATTGCCTATTTGATGCGATCTTTCGGCAACTTTGAAAATGAAGTGATCCCTGTTCTGAACAATTACTTTCATGCTTGTGCGCTGAAAATGAATTGTGTCGACTTGGCGAAAACATTCAGCTATTTAGCCAATAAAGGTATATCAGTGCAAACCAACCAGCCGGTAATCACCCCTGTTCAAACTAAGCAATTGAATGCTTTGCTGGCAACCTGTGGTTTGTATGATGGTGCTGGTGAATTTGCGTATCGTGTTGGTATGCCAGGAAAATCGGGAGTTGGTGGTGGTATTATTGCTATCGTTCCTGGAGAAATGACCATTGCGGTATGGTCTCCAGAGTTAGACCCATCGGGTAATTCTTTAGCTGGAACCCAAGCACTAGAGTTACTTTCAGAACGCATTGGCCGTTCGATTTTTTAAGCGAAATGATACCGCTAGAATTCACATGATCTCTGGTGATTTAAGACGGATTTTTAATGCGCCCCTTTCTATAGGGGCGCTTTTATTTTGCTGGATTAAGATTGATTGGGAGGGAAGCAGACACCCGTTCCTCCCAGACCACAATAACCATTTGGATTTTTTGCAAGATACTGCTGGTGGTAGTTTTCAGCAAAATAGTACTCTTTAGCTGGCAATATGTCGGTGGTAATTGTACGTTCATTTCCGAGTAGTGACTGGTATTGAGCTTTAGATTCAATCGCTTGCGTTTGTTGAGAATCACTGAACGTATAGATAGCAGATCGATACTGTGTTCCACGATCATTTCCTTGGCGCATACCTTGGGTTGGATCATGATGTTCCCAAAACTCTTGAAGCAGTCGCTCTAACGAGATCTGAGCCGGATCAAATATGACTCGAACCACTTCAGTGTGTCCGGTCAAACCGCTGCAAACCTCTTCATAGCTTGGGTTTGGGGTATAACCACCGGCATAGCCGACCGATGTACTAATCACACCATCTAGTTTCCAAAATAGCCGTTCTGCCCCCCAAAAACAGCCCAGTCCCAATAAAATTTGCTCTTGACCTGATGTAGGTTGTGCACTCAGACTGGAACCATTAACGAAATGTAAATCGTCTATAATCATGGGTACAGCTCTACCTACAAGAGCATTGTTTGGTGAGATCATTGTTTGTTTGTCAGGCATAGTGTGAATCCTTCCTCATCAGTAATAAGTGGTCATTCGCTTATTAGGTTTTATTACAGACTTACCCGCTATCACGGGTTATTATTTTTTATCGATTGAGTGTATTTAATAAATCATGATAAGAAAGTCATTACCAGTTCTATTCGCAGTATTATGCTTACCAATGAACGCTCTAGCGAGCGATGTACAACTCTCTGTTCATGGGCTAAAAGGTAAGCTTGAGGATAATGTCGATGCTTATCTTTCCTCTATTCCCGAATCTGATTACAGCACCAGCCTACGTTTTCAATCACGTATTGAGCAAAGCATCCGAGAAGCCCTGAATGCTTTGGGCTACTATCATCCAGAAATTCGTTTTGAGATCTCTTCCGATCAAGATGAACTCGAGGTGTATGTTGTTAAAGGCGCTCCCGTTTTAATCAAAAGTGTCGATATTGAACTGACTGGCGAAGCTAAAAATGATATTGATTTCATTAAACTTGTTCAAAATAGCGGTATTAAAGTTGGTAAGCGGCTAAATCATGGTTTGTACGATGCGCTGAAATCGAATATCCGAAATTTAGCACTTCAAAAAGGCTATTTTGAGGGCGACTTTAAACTCAGTCGTCTTGAAGTCTCTCCCGACTTAAATGAAGCGTTTGTTCGTCTTCATTTTGACAGTGGGATGCGATATGAGTTCGGTCAAACCATTATTACAGGGAGTCAGATTGAAGAGAGTCGAGTTCACTCTCTTGAACCCTATACGCTTGGTGAACCGTATTTAGTTTCTAAAGTTGGCGAGTACAATCAAAACTTATCTAATACAGATTGGTTTTCTTCTGTGTTTGTCGAACCGGATCTCTCGCAACTCAGTATTTCTCGTGAACTTCCAATGAAAGTCTCTCTTGCTCCGCAAGCTCGAAATCAATTAGAAACAGGTATTGGCTACTCAACGGATGTTGGTGTTCGAGGTTCATTAAAGTGGAAAAAGCCATGGGTAAACTCACGTGGACACAGTTTTGATAGTAGCTTTTCTCTTTCTAAACCAGAACAGACCATAACCGCGAGCTATCGGATCCCATTAGAAGATGTATTGAATGACTACTATCGAATTCAATATGGTATGAAAAATCAAGATAGCCGAGACACGAAAAGTCTCGAGTCAAACCTCGCGCTAGAACGTCATTGGCTACTGGATGGAGGGTGGCACCGTACTGTCTTTATCCGCTATTTGTTAGAAAACTATGAACAAGGTTTACAAGACGATAGCGCTGAATTTTTATTACCGGGTATTTCATATTCTCGGAGTCGTACCCGCAGTGGTAGTGGTCCTATGCTTATGTGGGGGGATCGCCAGTCGATCACCATGGAGTATGGTGATCCTAAACTGCTTTCAGAAACTCGAGTATTTCGTTTACAAGCGGGTACTACATGGATACGAAGTATCGGTGAGAACCATCGAGGTATTTGGCGTTTAGATGGTGGGGCTAACATTACCGACGAGCTAGAAAAACTTTCGCCATCACTACGTTTCTTCGCTGGTGGCGATAACAACTTACGTGGTTATAGTTATGAATCCATTTCACCACGAGACAGCAGTGGCGCTTTAACCGGTGCAAAATACATTACAACAACATCACTTGAATATCAGTACCGTGTTGTTGGTAATTGGTGGGGCGCTGTGTTTTACGACGTTGGTGACGCCTATAACAATACCCCTGACTGGAAGCGCGGCACTGGTGTTGGTATCCGATGGGGATCGCCAGTGGGCCCTGTTCGTTTAGATTTCGCTTGGGGTTTGGATGCACCTAAGGGCGATGAGTTTCAAATCCACTTCACATTAGGTCCTGAGTTATGACCAAGATTTTTTTAAAATGGTCAAAGTGGCTGTCCATTTCATTCTTTACATTAATACTGACGCTTCTTCTTGCTTTAGTCTTTGTGCTGTTTACGAATCAGGGGCTAAGCTTGATTTTATTTGGGGCAGAAAAAGCGTTGCCTCAGCTTCAAGTCGGTAGTCATTCAGGGGCTATTTTCCCTCGTTTTAATCTACAAAATGTTCGATTTAAAGATGAATCACTCCATATTGATGCCACTGCCAACTCAATCACACTTGCGGTAACTCCAGCGTGTTTTACGGAACCCAGTGTTTGCATTGAAGATATTGCTGTTGATGGTTTGAAGTTTTCAATGCCAGAAATGGCGAGCAGTGATACAGAAGATACCAGCAATGAATCGAGCAATACTCCGATCACCGCTCCCTTACCGATTAAAATTGAACGTATTTCCTTGTCGAATATTGACCTCGATATTTTAGGGAATCAGATTCGCTGGGGGAACTTCTCTACGGCGTTGTCATTTTCAGGAAATCGCTTAACGGTGGGTGAGACGCGTTTAGATAAAGCATACCTTCAATTGGCTGAATCAAAAGACGAATCCTCTAAAACAACGACATCCTCATCGAAGCCATTCTCCTATCAAGGCTTTACGCTTCCTGATGTCAAATTGCCTTTGCAAGTTGATGTAACTCGCTTAGACATCAATGATTTTACCTTACAGCAAGAAATACCACTGATCGTTCATCATCTTGGATTGGAGGGTTTTGCGGGGGGATCAAAAGTTGAGATCAAAACGCTGGATCTTGATATGCCACAAATTAAAGCTGAACTTCAAGGTGATATACAGCTAGAAAATGGTTATCCATTGACGTTAGATCTAAATGCAGAGGTCATGGATCCGATCGCCAAAGGGCAAACTATAGAATTGAATGCAAAAGGAAGCGTGGCTGATATTGCGTTAAATGCAAAACTAGCGGGGTTAGCGAAGGCGAATCTAACCCTGAAAGCACAACCTCTTACCGCTGATTTGCCTTTTGAACTTAATTTGACGAAAGGCGCAGTACAGTGGCCACTGACAGGGAAGAGTGACTATAAAGTTCGCATTGCCCAATTGAAGGGGAAAGGGTCACTTAAACGTTACCTATTAAACTTAGACACAAAAGTGAGTGGTAGTGAAATACCGAATTTAGCATTGACGACAAAAGCCAAAGGAAGCTTATCGCATATTGAGTTGAGTGATTTTGTTTTAGAGACCTTGGGCGGTGATGTTGCCGGTGATGCGATGGTCAATTGGCAGGCTCCTGTTAACTGGTCTGCGGATGTTAATTTACGTGATATCCAGCCAGGCCTTCAATGGCCGGATGCTGAGGGTAAGCTGAGTGGGGAGCTTGAAACATCAGGCTCTTTGACAAAGCAAGGTGGTTGGAAAATCGATTTACCTATCTTAGATGTAAATGGTGAATTACGAGGTTATCCGCTGCATATTGAGGGAGCATTGAAAGCCTCTGACAGTAAAGGGAAAGGTGATATTAAACTCTCTACATCGGGAGTAACGCTGGCTCATGGTCCCAATAAGGTGTCAGCAAATGGTCAGTTAAATAAAGAGTGGAATATGTCACTTGCATTAAACTTTCCTGATTTAGCGAAAACGATCCCTGAACTAAAGGGGCGGGTTCAAGGTCATGTTGATTTAACGGGAAAAATGAAACAACCCGACATTAAATTAGCATTGGGTATTGATGAATTAAATTGGCAGCAGACAGCCAGTATTCAGCGTGCAGTCTTAGATGGCAATATTTCACCATTACCGCTACCGAAAGGAAATCTTAATCTTAAGGTTACTAACGCGAAATATCAGCAGGATGTGATAGATGAAGCCACGCTGAAATTTTCGGGGACGCAGGAGGTGCATCGACTCACTGTGGATGTGCTTTCGAATATCGTTTCTACCAGCCTACTGTTAACCGGTGCTTTACAGGATAAACCGAGCCTCAATTGGCAAGGCACTTTGCACCGGATGTCTATTTCGTCAGAGCAGGGGAAATGGGTTCTTAATCAAGCGACAAAACTAGGATTCGATTTAGCAACTGAGCAAGCATCGATAGCTGCTCATTGTTGGTTACAAAAAGATGCATCGATCTGTTTAGATAACAATATTCAGGTTGGGAAAAGCGGTGAAGCAGCGGTAACAGTGAAAGATTTTGATTTTTCTCAGGTTGAGGCATTTATCCCTAAGCAGACGGAGATAAAGGGCAAGGTCGATGCGACAGCATGGGCAAAATGGGCACCTGAAGTTCCACCACAAGTTAAAGCGTCCATTCGATTACCCAAAGGCGAAGTGGTTCAGCATCTCTCTCAGCCAGTTTCATTGGGGTGGCAAAGCATAACGCTCAATGCTGAATTAGCTAATAATGCTTTGAAAAGCGACTGGAACCTTGATGTGACAGATAATGGGGATGTGACGGGTAATCTCTATATCCCCAATGTATTAGTCGGAGATAAACAGCTTGATGGTGAGTTAAAACTCTCCACGTTTAGCTTGAAGTTTTTATCGCCGTTGGTGGGTGAATACAGCCAATTAGGCGCAGAGGTTACCACAGACCTAAAGCTATCTGGGCCAATAATGCAGCCACAAGCCAAAGGGCAATTTGTGGTTGATAAGATGCAATTGAAAGGGGAAATATCACCGATTGATATTGATTCTGGCCGTTTAGTGATTGACTTCAAAGGTTATCAGGCAGCATTGAACGCGGCGATTCAAACACCTGATGGGGAGTTGAAAGTCACCGGTGATGCGGATTGGCAGGATATGAGCGCCTGGAGTAGCAAAGTTCGTATTTTTGCGAAGCAACTTATGGTCGATATGCCACCGATGGTTAAAGTCAAAGTAGAGCCGGATATGACAATCAATTTGGCGCCACATCAAGCTCGAATCGATGGCAATATTGATTTGCCGTGGGGGCGAATTGTAGTGGAAGACTTGCCACCTAGTGCAGTAGAGGTTTCAAAAGATCAAGTGTTGCTTAATGCTTCATTACAACCGATTGAAAGTAGTGATCCGGTACCGTTTGATATTGCGACTAATATAAAAATTAAGATTGGCGATAACTTTAAGCTTTCTGCTTTTGGTCTTGAGGGGGAGCTTGTCGGTAACCTAAAAGTTGCCCAGAAAGACAAAGGTCCGTTCGTGACAGGGGAAGTAAATATCGTTAACGGTTCATATGGTTCTTTTGGTCAAGATCTACTGATTAAAGAGGGCAAAATCTTAATGAATGGTCCTGTCGACCAGCCCTACGTACAAATAACCGCAATACGAAATCCTGATAATACTCAAGATGATGTGACCGCTGGTATTAAAGTAACAGGCCCGGCTGACGCGCCAAAAATTACTATTTTCTCTGAGCCATCAATGCCACAAGCCAATGCACTATCGTATCTATTACGTGGTCAAGATATTGATGGGGAAGCGGGTGGTAATGCCATGACAACCACGTTAATTGGACTAAGCTTAGCTAAAAGTGGTCGTTTAGTTGGAGAAATAGGCGAAGCTTTTGGGGTTCAAGATTTACAGCTTGATACAGCAGGCTCTGGCGATGATTCTCAAGTAACTGTGAGTGGTTATGTTTTACCTGGTCTGCAGGTGAAATATGGTGTTGGGATTTTCGATTCGGTCGGTGAATTTACCGTTCGCTATCGTTTGTTGAAAGATCTTTATGTTGAGGCGGTATCGGGTTTAGACAGTGCCGTGGATCTACTTTACCAATTTGAATTTAATTAATAGGTCTGGGTTTATGCAACACTTAGTTTTTGTGTATGGCACCTTGCGAAAAGGTGAAAGTAATCACCACCACTTATCTGAGCAAGCACAGTTTTTAGGTCATCATGAGACATTACCTGAATTTGCTCTATATGACTTAGGCGCTTATCCCGCTGTGATTAGTGGTCACCACTCTATATCCGGTGAAGTCTATCTGATCGATAGTCATAATTTGCAAGTATTGGATAAACTTGAAGATGTTCCGGTTGAATATCGCCGCGAACAAATCGAAACCCCATTTGGACTTGCGTGGATATATTTATATCAAGATACCTCGCAACTGGAGACGCTGATTTCATCCGGAGATTGGTGTCAAAAAATATAGAACAGCACATTGTTGCTGTAATGGGAGGAAAATGATGATGTCATTAAAAGTTTGGAAAGCCCTTTTATTAAGTTCGCTATTTTTGATGTTTGGCTGTGCGTCGAATACTTCTCCACTCTCAAATATTCCTATGGATTGGTTTGATTTTGGTAAACAACAAGCGCTTGAAGGAAGATTGAAACAGTCTGAGCAAAAATTGAGTGCCAATGATCAGGATGGTTATTTAACCTCTTCTTTATACAATGATTATCAACTGGGATATATGAAAGGGAAAACGGAATATTGTACCCAAGATGCGAGCATACTAGGAGCTACGGGGCGTCCTTATCTCGGGATTTGTGATGATGTTGATCCGTCTTTTCAAGAACAATATGATTCAGGCCAAGATCTATTTTGGACCATTAGTTCTAGTGATTAGTTTTTAAAAGCCAGCATCTTGCTGGCTTTTATTCATTAGCTTCGAGAGTTATTTTTTTGCACGCTCGTAAGACTCTAAGATTTCTTGGCGTGCAGAGGCGACATCTTCCCAACCATCAACTTTTACCCATTTACCTGATTCAAGCTCTTTGTAGCGCTCAAAGAAATGAGTTATTTGTGCTTTTAGGAGTTCGGGAATATCGTTAACGTCTTGAATGTGATCGTATTCTTTTGACAGCTTTGAATGTGGAACTGCAAATACTTTTGCATCTTCTCCAGATTCATCTGTCATCTTTAATACGCCGACAGGACGACAGCGAATAACTGAGCCTGGGATAAGTGGGAATGGCGTTGGTACTAAAACATCTACAGGATCGCCGTCAAGTGAAAGCGTATGATTTACGTAGCCATAATTACATGGGTAAAACATAGGTGCCGACATAAAGCGGTCAACGAATACAGCTCCAGAGTCTTTGTCGACTTCATATTTGATTGGGTCGGCATTCGCTGGGATTTCGATGACAACATAAATATCATCAGGTAGCGATTTTCCCGCAGGTACATTATTTAAACTCATTAGAAATATCCTTATTTAATGGGGTTAAAATTACCTCAATTACTTTACTGGTAATTGTGGTTCGATGTAAACCTATACCCGTCATACTTGAAGTTGCAGTGGTGTTGGCTGCGTTAGCCTGGCCCAATCACATAATTCGCTTTTGTTCAGAGGGCTTCCTAACTTACCGTTTACCAGCCTCTTCCTATTTCTTGGGTATAAGAGGTATGACATTGATCTGAATATAATAAAAAAAACGCCTTTCGGCGTTTTTTATTAAATGACTCAATACTATTCGTCGCGGTGACGCTCTAAAAACGCTTCGACTTTAGTGACCATATTTTTTGAGCCGACAAAGAATGGAACACGCTGATGCAATTCAGTTGGTTTTAAATCCATAATGCGTGTTGAACCATCAGATGCCGTACCGCCAGCTTGCTCCATGATGAAAGCAATTGGATTGCATTCATAAAGTAGACGTAATTTACCGTTTGGATGGCTTTGAGTGCTTGGATATAGATAGATTCCGCCTTTCAGCAGATTACGATGAAAATCAGCAACAAGTGAACCAATATAGCGAGACGTATAAGGGCGACCCTCATCTGGTTCATTTTCTTGGCAGAACTTGATGTATTTCTTCACGCCAGCAGGGAAGCGGAAGTAATTCCCCTCGTTGATAGAATAAATGTGACCATCTTCAGGGATCATCATGTTTTCATGAGATAAACAGAACGTACCTAGTGATGGGTCATAAGTGAATCCGTTTACGCCATTGCCTGTCGTATAAACCAACATGGTTGAGGAACCATAGATGACATAACCTGCAGCGACTTGTTTGTTGCCCGGCTGAAGAAAGTCCTCTTCAGTCGGAGGCGTACCGATTGGAGATACACGACGGTAAATTGAAAAAATGGTACCTACGGAGACGTTAACATCAATATTTGATGAGCCATCAAGTGGATCCATTAGAACCACGTATTTGGCATTCTTGTTCAACTCTTTATTGAACGCAACCGCTTCATCTTCTTCTTCACTTGCAACACCACAAACTTGATCGCGAGCCTCTAATGCTGCTTTAAACTTGTCGTTGGCATAGAGATCGAGCTTTTGCTGATCTTCACCTTGCACATTTTCCGTTCCTACAGCTCCGGTAATATCACCCAGACCCGCTTTATTTATTTCACGGTTTACAATTTTAGCGGCAAGACGGATTGAAGATAAAAGGGATGATAAATCACCGCTAGCGTGGGGGAAGTCTGCTTGTTTCTCAACAATAAACTCGCCAAGGGTGCGCATTCCAGACATGTTGATTCCTTCAAAGTCATAATTTAATAGAGTGAACCTTGCTTGAGCCTTTCTTGGGCTTAGGCTGCAAGTAGTGGGCATATGCCCAGATATAATTTTAAGAGTTAGAACTTTTTATTGGTATTGAACTAACCGATTTAGGTCTCAATTTGTTTGTCGACTCATTTAGCTCGTTGCAGTTTCAATATTTCTCGCTATGAATAGGAGTACCGCGGGGATATTGGGCTAATCAGCAAGATAATCATGATCAAAGTATTTCGCTTTTAATGCCATTATCGCCATAATAACCCCACACTATCGACTGAGGATAAGGTCAGGGTTATGCACATTCATATCTTGGGTATTTGCGGTACATTTATGGGCGGAGCTGCCATTTTAGCTCGACAATTGGGTCACAAAGTGACGGGAAGTGACGCAAACGTCTATCCACCGATGAGTACATTGTTAGAATCGCAAGGTATTGAAATAATTCAAGGTTTCGACCCATCTCAGTTAAGCCCTGCGCCCGATCTTGTCGTCATTGGTAATGCAATGAGTCGTGGCAATCCATGTGTTGAACATGTATTGAATACGAATCTTCGTTACACCTCTGGTCCACAGTGGTTGCAAGAGTTTCTGCTCCATGACCGATGGGTTTTAGCCGTATCAGGAACTCAT
This sequence comes from Vibrio sinensis, assembly GCF_003605645.1. Classification (GTDB taxonomy): domain Bacteria; phylum Pseudomonadota; class Gammaproteobacteria; order Enterobacterales; family Vibrionaceae; genus Vibrio; species Vibrio sinensis. Next base: position 40,296 of record NZ_QVMU01000010.1, read on the forward strand.
GGAAAAACAACAACATCGAGCATGTTGGCATGGATACTGGAAGAGTGTGGCTATCAACCTGGTTTCCTAGTTGGAGGCGTACTAGGAAACTTTGGTGTGTCTGCTCGCTTAGGGGAAAGCATGTTTTTTGTTGTAGAAGCCGATGAATACGACAGTGCTTTTTTTGATAAGCGTTCTAAGTTCGTTCATTATCATCCTCGCACATTAGTGATGAACAATCTTGAGTTTGATCATGCCGATATTTTCGATGATCTTGAAGCGATCAAGCGACAATTCCACCATTTGATCCGCACCGTACCCAGTAATGGCCGAGTGTTTGCGCCGAAGCAAGATGGTGCTTTAGCCGATGTCTTAGAGCGTGGCTGCTGGTCTGAAACGGAGTTTTCTGGTGACGATGGTGAATGGCAAGCTGAAAAACTCACTCGAGATGGCTCTCAATTCCATGTGTTGTTCGACGGAGAACGAGTTGGTACCGTTAAGTGGGATTTAGTTGGCGAACATAATGTTAATAACGCGCTAATGGCGATTGCGGGAGCCCGCCATGTTGGTGTAACTCCAGAACTTGCTTGTGAAGCTTTAGCTAAATTTATCAACACCAAACGTCGATTGGAACTCAAAGGTGAGGTCGGTGAGGTGGTGGTGTACGATGATTTTGCCCACCATCCAACAGCGATTGAACTGACGCTAGAGGGCTTACGTAATAAAGTCGGTAAAAAACGAATTTTGGCAGTACTAGAGCCTCGTTCAGCAACAATGAAGCGTGGTGTACATAAAGAAACACTAGCCGCATCACTCCACCATGCCGATCAGGTCTTTTTATATCAACCAGATGCGATTGATTGGTCAGTTGAAGATGTTGCAGAACAGTGTTCTCAGCCGGCATTGGTATCTAATGATATCAATCAATTAGTCGATGCGATTGTTGCAACAGCCAAACCAGGAGATCAAATATTGGTCATGAGCAATGGTGGCTTTGAGGGCATCCACGACAAACTGTTAACAAAATTAGCCACTAGCCAGAAATAGCGAAATAGTTCATGAAAACGAATCGTTCACAAGTACCTTTTTCAAACGCACCTCACCATAGTGCAGACAAAGCGATTACCTTAGCATTCACAGGGGCATCGGGCGCACCTTATGGGCTGCGACTGCTTGAATGCTTATTAGCGGCGGATTATCAGGTTTACTTGCTCATTTCTTCTGCTGCCCGTGTGGTGATGGCGACAGAACATGGTCTAAAACTACCAAGTGGTCCAGAAGCGGCGCAAAAGGTGCTGGTGGATTATTTAAAATGTCCGGCAGACAAATTGATTGTTTGTGGCAAAGACGATTGGTTTTCACCTGTGGCTTCAGGATCCGCTGCTCCTAAACAAATGGTCGTCTGTCCATGTTCGGCAGGAAGCGTCGCAGCCATTGCTCATGGGATGTCTGATAATCTTATTGAGCGTGCTGCTGATGTGGTATTAAAAGAGCGGGGCCAGCTATTACTGGTCGTTCGAGAGTCACCATTTTCTACCCTGCATCTGGAAAACATGCTTAAGCTTTCACAGTTAGGTGTCACGATTATGCCGGCAGCTCCAGGTTTCTATCACCAACCCCAAAGTATTGATGATCTTGTGGATTTTATGGTGGCTCGTGTTTTAGATCATCTAGGTATTGAACAAGGGCTTGTTCCTCGTTGGGGGTATGACCAGAGACTATAACTCGATGGCTAATTATTAATAAAACGATTACAATTCATCCGCAACTCATCGGGGAGCCATTCATAAAATGAATCGTGCTGAGATCGGTTTTTATACCGGGACCCGTGTACCTGAACCAGATAATGCTGGCGTAGGAATTGAGTTACGTTCTTCATTGCCAATTCTTGCAATAAGACACGCCTCAAGCCTATGCCGCTCAAATATGGAGAGAGCGAGCAGTGAAAACCACTCTTAGCACGTTGGCTATGGCCTCATTGGCCTCATTTAGCGCATTCGCCGCAAATAACACTTTAACAGTTTATACCTACGATTCTTTTGCTGCTGATTGGGGCCCTGGGCCGAAAGTAGAAAAGGCATTTGAAGCACAATGTGGTGGCTGTGATATCAACTTTGTCGCTTTAGATGACGGTGTATCAATCCTAAATAGATTACGTCTTGAGGGCAGCAACAGCAAAGCTGATGTGGTATTAGGCCTAGACAACAATTTGATGGATGAAGCAAAGAAAACGGGGCTACTCGTTGAACATCAAGTCGATACCTCTAAAATAGCGTTACCAAATGGATGGCAAGATAAAACTTTTGTTCCTTATGACTTTGGCTACTTCGCATTTGTTTACAATAAAGAAAAACTGACTAATCCACCGAAAAGCTTAAAAGAGCTGGTTGAATCTCGTGATGATCTTAAAGTCATTTATCAAGACCCTCGTACATCAACACCAGGGCAAGGATTAATGCTTTGGATGAAGTCGGTATATGGCGATAATGCCGCTCAAGCGTGGAAACAGTTGGCGACGAAAACGGTGACGGTAACCAAAGGTTGGTCAGAAGCGTATTCAATGTTCCTTGAGGGAGAGTCAGATCTTGTTTTGTCTTACACGACTTCACCTGCGTACCATTTGATTGCCGAAAATGACGCTAAATATGTAGCGGCAGATTTTACTGAAGGGCATTACATGCAAGTTGAGGTTGCCGCTAAGGTTAAAGGCACTCAAAATGAAAAGCTGGCTGATGAGTTTATGAATTTTATTTTAAGTGATGAGTTCCAGTCAGCGATGCCTACAGGAAATTGGATGTATCCAGTGACCGATATTACATTACCGGCAGGATTTGAATCATTAACGATTCCTGCTCAAGGTTTAAGTTTTAGCTCACAAGAAGTGGCTGAAAATCGCAGAACATGGATTCGTGAGTGGCAAAACGCACTAACATTCTAAGGGTTACTCTTGCGTCGTACTCCTAAAATAGGCATTTTGGTCGCGATTATTATCGCGACCTTTGTTGTTTTTTCTCTTGGCTCTCTTCTTGTCTATTCACCGTCACTGAATGTTTTGCAAGTATGGCAAGATCCCTATTATCGACATGTCACTAAGTTTAGTTTCTATCAATCTTTCTTATCGACCTTACTGAGTGTTGGGCTCGCCTTACCGGTTGCCCATGCATTGTCTCGACGTGATTTTTTTGGCAAGTCACTACTACTGAAATTATTTGCGACAACCTTAGTATTACCCGTTCTGGTCGGCGTTTTTGGTTTATTGGCTATTTATGGTAATAGCGGATTGCTAGCGACCGTATTTGCTTGGTTTGATAGCCGACTGCCATTTTCTATCTATGGATTGAACGGCATCCTCCTTGCCCATGTTTTTTTCAATTTGCCCTATGCGGCCAGACTATTACTTCAAGCTCTTGATACGATTCCAGCAGAACAACATAAGCTATGTGCTCATTTAGGTATGAATACGTGGCAAAAGTTTAAATGGGTTGAATGGCCAAGGTTAAGGCAACAGCTTCCGCATGTTAGCGGTTTGGTTTTCATGCTCTGTTTCACTAGTTTTGCCGCTGTTATGGCGCTAGGGGGCGGACCTAAATCAACCACTATTGAGCTTGCTATATATCAAGCAATTAAGTTTGAATTTGATCTTCAAACGGGGGCACTGCTGGGTATTTGGCAAATGTGTCTGTGTGGTTTTATGGCATTTTCAATCCAACGCTTATCACAGCCACTGCCTGTTACTACGGGTAGCCAAGCTGGTAAAATGACGTATGAAAAAATAGGTTGGGGAGACAATGCTTGGGATGCTATTTGGATTGGTTTGCCATGCCTGTTAGTCTTACCACCGTTATTTATGGTGGTTTTAAGTGGCTTAAATAAGCAACTTTTTGTGGTATTTGGTGACGAACGATTTTGGCTCGCGTTTTGGTCTTCGATTAAAGTCGCGGGTTTAGCGAGTAGTATTGCATTACTTTCTGGAATAGCGATATTACTCACAAGCCGTCGTTTGCGATTGAATGCGCAAGAAAAACGGGCCGATTATGTTGAGTTGATAGGAACCATAATATTAGTCACCCCCGGTTTGGTGATTTCCACTGGGCTATTCCTATTACTGCGTGCGGTGACCGATGCGTATAGCTTAGCTTTCGTGGTGGTTGTATTGGTCAATGCGTTAATGGGATTACCTTATGTCATCAAAACCCTCTCGCAGCCTATGCTCCATGTAGAGCAACAATATCAATATGTTTGTGCGAGCCTAGGAATGCAAGGATGGCAACGATTTAAAGTGGTGGAGTGGCGAGCGTTGAAAAGACCAATGGCTCATGCATTTGCCATAAGCTTTATGTTGGCGATTGGTGACTTAAGTGCCATCGCATTGTTTGGCAGCCAAGACTTTAGAACATTACCGCTGTATCTATTCCAGCTATTGGGTAGTTATCAGATGGAGGCAGCTGCGGTCGTGTCTGTCGTATTATTAATACTCAGCGTCGGTTGCTTTACGTTAGTTGAGTTTGTTTTTAAAGCTAATAGTAAGGTGAAATATGCTAACGGTTGATCAGGTTCATTACTATTACCATCAAGAATTGTTTAATTTTGATGTCACGATAGCAGAAGGTTCGATTACTGCACTAATGGGACCTAGTGGAGCAGGGAAATCGACGTTACTGGCGTTGATTGCCGGATTTATTGAACCCGTTCACGGTGATATTTGCTTTAACTCATCATCAGTTCTCGGCCAAGCGCCACATCAGAGACCTTTTACGATTTTGTTTCAAGACCATAATCTATTTGCTCATTTGACGGTACGTGAAAATATTGGATTAGGATTACACCCAGGGTTAAAGCTATCTCAAGCTCAGAAAGAGTTGGTTGAACAAGCCGCGCAGCAAGTTGGAGTTGAGGCATACTTAGATCGTTTGCCGGAACAGCTTTCTGGAGGGCAGCGGCAACGAGTCGCATTGGCTCGTTGTTTTGTCCAGCCTCACCCTATTTGGTTGCTTGATGAACCTTTTTCAGCGTTAGATCCTATTCTTCGAGAAGAAATGTTGGCTCTGGTGAAGCAGCTGGCAACTGAACGTAATCGTACGATTGTGATGGTGACGCATCATATTAGTGACGCAAAAGCGATTGCTTCTGATTTTGTCTTTGTTGCTGATGGCGTTGTTGCTGTTACCGGTAAAATAAATACGTTATCGGTAAATCATCAACATTCGACACTGTCTGAGTTTGTGCGCGCAGGGGATTCAAATTGATAAGAAAAAGGCTTGGTGATTTACCAAGCCTTTTTAAATTAAAACTTAATTGAGCCAAACGTTTGATCAAAGATCTTTGTCGTTCAATTCTTTTAGAACTTGGAAAATTTCGCGAGAAGACTTTGGTGGCTTGCTTGCGGCTTTTTCTTTGTTAGCTTGACGAGCAAGCTGACGTAAACGCTGACGGTCAATCGTTGGGTATAAGTCGACAGCATCAGCAATCGCTTTATCACCCTCTGCAATGATACGGTCACGCAGAGTTTCAAGTTTGTGTAGAACCGCTGTGTTCTGTGAGTGCTTGTTACGGATTTTATCCAGTGCCGCTTGAATCGGTTCTGGATCTTCCTGACGCATCAGTTTACCAATAAACTGCATTTGGCGACGGCGAGCTTCGTTCTTAAAACGTTGCGCATCTTTAATCGCATCAAGCAAATCTTCACTAATTGGGAATTTTGCTAATACAGCTGGTTTTAAGCTGATTAGTTCTTCACCCAATTTTTGTAACGCGTCCATGTCGTTCTTCAGTTCGGTCTTACTAACCCAAATGATCTCTTCTTCTGGTTCCCATGGCGCTTTCTGGTTTTTGCGAGCCATCTTATTTATCCTAATTTCGACTTCTATTTCTCTATTTTAACAAGATTCTTGGGGAGAAAGCGAAATTCTTGTTATTCTAAATACATTCATAGTGAAAAGTTTATTGAGATATGGACGTAAGAGAGCAAGTTACTCAACAAAGAGCGGAGCTTGAAGCGGCTGTTGCTAAGGCATTAGACATGGCAGCGGCACATTCGGATGCGGCTGAAGTCGCTATCACGAAGAGCACCGGTTTGAGCGTATCAACACATATGTGTGACGTGGAAAACGTAGAATTCAATAGTGATGGTGCTCTTGGTATCACCGTATATCGAGGTCAGCGTAAAGGGAGTGCCTCAACGTCAGATCTTAGTGAAAAGGCGATTCAGCAAACGGTAATGGCTGCATTAGATATCGCCCAATATACCTCTGAAGACCCTTTTGCAGGTCCTGCGCCTAAAGAATTTATGGTGAAAGAGATCCCTGATTTGGATCTGTTCCACCCTGATACCCCTGATCCTGATTATGCCGCACAGATTGCTATTGCCGCTGAGCAAAAAGCACTTTCCTATAGCGACAGAATTAAACAAAGTGATGGTGCCAGTTATGACAGCCATTATGGAGTTAAGGTGTATGGCAATAGTCATGGCTTGTTGGCGAGCTACGCATCTAGCCGTCATAGTGTGAGTTGCTGTGTGATCGGTGAGGGACTAAATGGCGAGATGGAGCGTGACTACAGTTATACCGTTGCGCGTCATAAAGATGATTTATGGTCTCCTGAACGAGTTGGATTAGAAGCCGCAGAAAAAACCATCAGTCGCTTGGATGCGCGAAAATTGAAAACTGGAAAATATCCGGTGATGTTTGCTGCTGATGTGGCTACTGGTTTGCTTGGGCATTTAGTTATGGCGATCAGCGGTGGCAATCTTTATCGCAAATCATCATTTTTACTTGATCATCTAGGACAGCAAATTTTACCTGAATGGTTTAATGTTTCTGAGCGTCCACATATTTTACGTGGCTTAGCATCAAGCCCATTTGATAGCGAAGGTGTTGCGACGAAAGACACCGAAATTATCACTGATGGTATTTTAGCAACTTACTTAATGACAAGTTATGCTGCTCGTAAAATGAATATGACCCCAACAGGACATGCGGGTGGTATTCACAATTGGTTTGTTAACTCAACAGGTCAAGATTTCACGCAAATGTTGAAAGGTCTGGGTACAGGTCTGTTAGTGACTGAAGTGATGGGTCAAGGCGTGAATGTGGTTACTGGTGATTATTCACGTGGCGCTTCAGGTTTTTGGGTTGAAAACGGAGTGATCCAATATCCGGTTTCTGAAATTACGATTGCGGGCAATTTAAAAGATATGTTCCGTCAAATTGTCGCTGTTGGTAATGACGTTGAAACACGCTCGCAAATTCAAACGGGTTCTATTCTGATTGAAGCGATGAAAGTCGCGGGTGAGTAGTAGAGTAGATCGGTTTATTATGATCTAGATTCATCGTTATCAGTGTTAATAGCAATGAAATGATAAAAAGGTTGGCTTGAAGCCAACCTTTTTTGTGTTGGTTGTCGCGTGATCAACGAATCAATATTCAAATAGGTCTTGATGTAGTTTTTGAATCGCTAATTTAGAGACTGACTCATGTAATAAAAAACATAGGTTATGTGGACTTGCACCGTAGCAGATCATGCGTAAGTTGAAGTCTTCTAATGTACTAAAAACTTGTTTGGCATAACCTTTACTTTCACTCATATTGTTGCCGATCAGAGCGACAAGACAGAGATTATGTTCAATTTCTACGGTACACAACTTTTCTAGTTCAAGGCGAGCTTGTTCTGGAAGTTGTGGCGCGCCACCAGAGGTATCAGTTTGATCTAAGGTTAGTGAGACGCTCACTTCTGAGGTCGTAATCAAATCGACGGACACTTTATGTTTGGCTAAAACTTCAAAGACTTTGGCTAGAAATCCGTAAGCATGAAACATCTCAACACTGCGTAATGTCACCATGGTTTGATTGCAGCGAAGCGCAAGAGCTCGAAATAGTGGTGAACTTTCAACTTGGTGTCGAATCCACGTTCCTCCTTTTTCTGGCTCTTTTGATGATCCGACGAATACTGGGATATCGTGGCGCAATGCTGGAACTAAGGTTGATGGGTGAAGGATCTTTGCGCCAAAATTAGCCATTTCTGATGCTTCACTAAAGCTAATTTCTGAGATTGGTGTCGCTTTCGGTGCGATACGAGGATCGGTCGTATAGATCCCAGGTACATCAGTCCAGATCTCTAATCCCTCAGCTTCCACCGCTTCCGCAATGAGCGCCGCACTGTAATCACTGCCACCACGTCCAAGTGTTGTGGTGTTGCCATCTTCATCACAACCAATAAAGCCTTGGGTAACGACAACAAAATCCTGACACATTGGAATTAGATGTTGTTGTGCGAGTGATTTGATCTGGTCGAGATTTGGTTCAGCTTTACCAAATTGACTATCAGTTCTGAGGACATCACGAATATCAACGCGGGTTGCTTTGACTCCTCGCTCACGTAGTACTTGTGCAAAGATATGCGTCGACATCAACTCCCCACAAGCAACAAGGTGATCGGTGAGTTTTTTATTGGATTGAATTGAGGCTGCTTCAGCTAAATGGCTAACTGTTTCTAAAATGTGACTGACGGCAACCGATGTTTCGTTAGCATCCTCAAGTTGATTAAGGATGGCTTGGTGGATCTCATCTAGCCTTTTAAGGATTTGATCTCTTTGTGCTTGATCGGATATTCCATTGGCGAGTTCGACTAAAAAATTGGTTACGCCAGAACAAGCACTGCTGACAACTAATCTGGTATTGGGATTGTTTTCTATGATATCGGCACAGCGACTCATCGCTTCAAAATTAGCGACACTAGTCCCACCAAACTTGGCGACATTGAAAAGACTCACAATGTTTCTCCTACGACTTCCTAAGTAAAAATTACAGTTGGTAATCCAACATCCATTGTTTTTGTTTGTAGAGTAGACAAACGATAAGAGGAGATATATGAGCGAGATTAGAGGTTATGTTATAGATATGGTGACCTCAGAAGCTCATCATCAGGTAGCACTGATGACAGTTGATGGGAATCAACCCATGTCAACCGACAGATAAAATCCTGCAACTTTCATCCATCTCGGCACTGCTCCCCCTGAATGTTATGTATAGGAATTGCGGTTCCACAAAACATCTACCTGGGCAGTGCACCTCTTCTGCAAAAATGCTCAATCATTGAACGTTGTTATGTGAATGTTGTCAATAAAAATTAACAAACTGGTGACAGATGCGTGATCGCTAGACTTAGGGATAATTGTCGAGCTCGGTGAATTCGACTAAGGTGGTGTATTGCCGCTTTGCCTTAAGGAGAAATTATGACGATTCAAAGCTTTATTCCACCACGCCGTATATTAATGGGCCCAGGGCCTTCTGATATTTCACCACAAGTTTTGCAAGCATTAAGCCGTCCGACAGTTGGCCACTTAGACCCATTATTTATCTCAATGATGGATGAGCTAAAACAACTGCTTAAATACGCTTTCCAAACAGAAAATGAATTTACTATCGCTGTCTCCGCGCCGGGTAGTGCGGGAATGGAAGCTTGCTTCGTTAATTTAGTTGAACCGGGCGATAAAGTGATTGTTTGTCGCAATGGTGTTTTTGGCGAGCGCATGCGTGAAAATGTCATCCGTGCTGGTGGCGTTGCAGTATTGGTTGATGATGAGTGGGGAAAACCGGTCTCAACTGCCAAAGTAGAGCAAGCCATCAAGGAAAACCCAGATGCAAAAATTCTAGCTTTTGTTCATGCTGAAACGTCAACAGGAGCATTGTCTGATGCCCAAGCGTTAGGTCAATTAGCAAAACAACACGGTATGCTTACAATCGTAGATGCAGTGACCTCTTTAGGTGGCGTACCATTGAAAGTCGATGAGTGGCAGCTAGATGCGGTCTATGCTGGTAGCCAGAAGTGTCTTTCATGTGTACCGGGTTTAGCTCCTGTTACCTTTTCACCGAGTGCAATTGAAAAGATTCAAGCGCGAACCACACCTATTCAAAGTTGGTTCTTGGATCAGAGCCTTGTCCTAGGTTACTGGAGCGGTGAGGGGAAACGCAGTTATCACCATACAGCCCCTGTAAATAGCTTGTATGCACTACATGAATCACTCGTGCTTCTACAAAATGAAGGGTTGGAAAATGCCTGGCAACGACATCAACGTATGCATGAGAAGTTACGTGATGGACTAGAAAAGTTAGGCTTCGAGTTTGTGGTTGAAATGCCTTATCGCCTACCACAACTCAATGCAATCTACATTCCACAGGGAATAGATGAAGCGCAAGTTAGGGCTCACTTACTTGAAACGTATAATTTAGAAATTGGTGCAGGCTTAGGTGTTTTAGCAGGAAAGACTTGGCGTATTGGCCTTATGGGTTACGGGGCTCGTGCGGAAAATGTTTCCTTGTGTCTAAAAGCTCTTGAAGACGCATTTGTTTAATTAGCGTTACAAATTCAATGTGTATTCAATATAAATAAGGGCGAATTATTTCGCCCTTATTCGTCTCTATCGACTTAAATCGGTTACTAAATTACTTAGCCCCACTTGCTATGTTTTCAATGGAAGCTGAAGCAGCACTCGGTTTTAAATTACTCGGTTTTACATATTGAATCTTAGAAAAATCAGTAGCAGGAAATAAGTACTGCGCTTCTGTTCGGATTTGCTCCGCTCGCACTGAATCGTCAATAGCTTGATAAGCAATGATCAGGTGCTGATAAAAAGCTGGCCGAGGTTTAGTCTGTATAATCTCTTTCGCCCATTCAATATATGGGGTAATAAGCGCCTTATCTTGCTGTACTAACCCAATATTGAGGTAAGTACTGTAAATATCCCAGTTATACCTATCTTCCCAAACCAGAGGATTTGAGACCTCTTCTAAAATTTCCGGATTCGGTGGAGAACTACGTTCAAATTGATGCAATATGTAATTGGTATGGAGTGAGCTCACCATATAGAAAGTGGTCACTATAGGGATCACTAAGCTCAACACTCGCAGTAATGTTTTGGAAATAATGGAAAAAGAGACGCTACGATACGAGTTGGAGCGTTGATCAACCCAATAGATCAAAATAATAAATATGAGCCAATGAATTGCGGAGTGATAAAACGGATACTCTAATTGGCTATGAATGACGATAGGGACAAACAGAGCAAACATGGCCATTCGTGTGCCGGGTTTAATTTGATAAATACGAAACAACACGATACCAGCCGCAAGAAAAATTCCGAGAAGTGGAATGATCCCACCCTCTACACCCCAATAGAGCAATTCATTATGCGGATGATCCATCGCAGGTAAGCCCGCTGGATAGTTATCATTAAGAGAGTGCTGACGAGCTGTATATAAAATGTATTCAGGCTCGAATCGACCGTAGCCATAACCAGTAAATGGTTTTTCTACAAACATATCTAGGGTTTGTGGGAAAGTGTAACTACGAGGGCTTTCTAAATTTGCACGCGACTCGGCAAGCATTGACTGATTGAACATCCATGATGGTGCTAAGCCAATAAGAACGCCGACAGCGACAGAGCCAAACCAACCAATAAATCGTTTTTTGCTCGCGAAGCTATATAGGTATGGGAGTAATAATAACGTTGAAATACTAGCAGCCAGCCAACCAGTTCTTGATGCAAGAAAAATCAGCAGTGGTATGGTCGCTATTGGAGTGAAGTACAAAAATAGAATACTACTTAGTTTTCTATGATATTTGATGGGTTGGCGAGCGAGTAAATATCCAGATATAGCAAGCCCTGTAGCAAGAAAACTCGCCATTACATTTGGTTGCTGGAATATGCCATAAGGACGATTGGCTACTGTATCGTAACCTAAGCTGTTTCCCGGTTGGAGTAAGAAGTATTGAACTAAACCGTAAGCAGATTGAATCCAAACAGCAATGACGATAAACCATAGCAAGCGTTGCTTTTGCTTATTGCTAAAACGAAATTGCTGTAATGAGACAAACAGAGCAAATCCAGCCCATAAACCAATAAGGCGGTTTATGGCTAAATATCCACCGGAATTAGGGTATGCCATGGGTACGGTAAGTAGTAGACAGCTAAGAAATAAAAAAATGGTGAGCTTGTTATAACGAAGCTGCCCATTGGTGCCTAGCTGGTAGAAGCCAAGGGCTAGGGCAATGCTGAAACCAATCCATGTCGTAGCATTGAAAGATAAAGCCAGCCCTGAACCACCCGGGTTCGGCATAAAAATGTGCATGGCAAAGATAAAGGTCGCACCAAGAGCCAACAGCATCGGTTTGATTAGTGGTAAACGAGGAAGTTGTGGTTGCAATTGTGTGCCAGCAACATGAATAGTAGCCATAGTACTCACTGTATTCGAAAGCCAATCATTGTTACTCACACTGATTGGCTTTGTTTATGGTTTTCGCTATTTTAACATAGGTTTAAGAAAACGAGCGGTATGAGAACCTTTCACTTTTACTACTTCTTCAGGAGTTCCCGCAGCGATAATATCACCACCACCTTGTCCACCTTCAGGACCTAAATCGATAATCCAATCGGCAGTCTTTATTACATCGAGGTTGTGCTCAATGACCACGACAGTATTACCATGATCTCTCAGTCGGTGTAAGACGGTTAATAGCTGTTGGATATCATGGAAATGTAACCCAGTTGTTGGCTCATCTAAGATATACAATGTTTTGCCCGTATCTCTTTTAGAAAGCTCTCGAGCCAGTTTCACGCGCTGAGCTTCCCCTCCCGATAACGTCGTTGCCGCTTGACCTAGTCTAATGTACGACAAGCCAACATCCATTAATGTTTGTAATTTTCGAGCAATTACTGGAACTGGGTCAAAAAAGCTACGTGCATCTTCTACCGTCATTTCCAAGACTTCATCAATGGTTTTTCCCTTGTATCGAACTTCGAGGGTTTCGCGGTTGTAGCGTTTACCCTTACAAATATCACAAGGAACATAGACATCAGGTAAGAAGTGCATCTCTACCTTTATTACCCCATCCCCTTGGCATGCTTCACAGCGTCCACCTCGAACATTAAAGCTGAAGCGTCCCGGTTTATAACCACGAGAGCGAGACTCTTGAGTTCCAGAGAAAAGCTCACGGATTGGGGTGAAAATTCCAGTGTATGTCGCAGGGTTAGATCGTGGCGTACGACCAATCGGGCTTTGATCAATATCGATCACTTTATCAAAATGCTCGAGCCCTTTAATGGCTTTAAATGGCGCCGGTGTCGCGGTTGTTGCTCCATTTAATTGAGTATGCGCGATTTTGAAAAATGTGTCGTTAATCAAGGTAGATTTACCTGACCCTGAAACCCCGGTGACACAAGTGAATAGACCGACCGGAATGGTTGCCGTCACTTCTTTGAGGTTGTTGCCTGACGCGCCAATTAACTCTACTACTTTGTTGTGATCAATCGGCGTTCGCTCTTTAGGTATCGCGATTTGCTTCGCACCACTCAAATATTGCCCAGTCAGAGAGTTAGGGTTAGCTAATATGTCAGCCATTGTCCCCTCGGCAACGATATGGCCACCGTGTACACCAGCTCCTGGGCCGATATCAATCACGTGATCGGCGATACGAATTGCATCTTCATCATGTTCAACAACAAGAACGGTATTACCCAAGTCTCGTAAATGGATCAGCGTCTTAAGTAAGCGCTCATTATCGCGTTGATGGAGGCCGATAGAGGGTTCATCCAATACGTACATAACACCGACAAGCCCAGCACCGATTTGGCTAGCAAGGCGAATTCGCTGCGCCTCACCGCCGGATAAAGTCTCTGCACTACGTGACAAGTTAAGATAATTTAGCCCGACATTGACCAAGAATTCCAAGCGGTCATTAATCTCTTTCATGACTTTTTCGGCAATTTGCGCTCGTTGACCAGAGAGGTTTAACGTTGCGAAAAAGCTCAATGCATCGGCAATACTGAGTTGGGTAATCTCAGGTAGCGTGGTGTCATCGATAAATACATTACGTGCTTCTAAACGTAGACGGCTACCGTTGCAGCTACTACAACATTTAGTTGCGATATATTTAGAGAGATCTTCTCGAACCGAGTTGGACTCCGTATCACGATAACGGCGCTCGAGAGTATTAAGGATCCCCTCAAACGGGTGTCGTTTTACGCGAATATCGCCACGGTCATTGACATATTTAAACTCAATTTCGGTGCGTCCTGATCCGGTTAAAATGATATCGCGGATTTTTTTAGGCAAAGAGGAAAATGGAGTCTGTAAATCAAAATCGTAATGCTCAGACAGCGATGTCAGCATTTGGAAATAATAATAGTTTTTCTGATCCCAACCACGGATAGCTCCTTGAGCTAAACTTAGTTGCTCATCTTGTATGACTCGGCTTGGATCAAAGTATTGTTGAACACCAAGGCCGTCACAAGTCCCACATGCGCCTGCAGGGTTGTTGAATGAAAATAGTCTTGGTTCTAGCTCTTGCATACTGTAGCCACAGTGTGGGCAGGCAAAATTAGCAGAAAAGACAATTTCGTCACCGTCTTCGTCCATCGGTGCAATGACAACAATGCCACCAGATAACTCGAGGGCCGTTTCAAATGATTCAGCTAAACGTTGTTGAAGATCTTGGCGAACTTTAAATCGGTCTACGACCACTTCAATGGTGTGTTTTTTATGAAGTTCAAGAGGTGGTGGATCGGTAAGATCGCAGGTTTCGCCATCTATTCGGGCACGAATAAAACCTTGTGCAGCTAAGTTTTCTAGCGTTTTAACATGCTCACCTTTTCGTTCTTTCACGATAGGTGCAAGCAACATCATTTTTGAACCATCCGGAAGTTCAAGAACTTTATCCACCATTTGAGAAACGGTTTGAGCAGCCAGTGGTACTTTGTGGTCTGGGCAGCGAGGTTCACCGACACGAGCGTACAGCAGTCTCAAGTAATCGTAGACCTCTGTAATAGTTCCCACTGTTGATCTTGGGTTATGCGATGTCGATTTTTGCTCGATAGAGATCGCTGGAGAAAGTCCTTCGATGTGGTCTACATCCGGCTTTTCCATTAACGAAAGGAATTGGCGAGCATAGGCAGACAGAGACTCGACATAACGTCGTTGGCCCTCTGCATAGAGGGTATCGAATGCGAGGGATGATTTACCTGACCCTGATAAGCCGGTGATTACAATGAGCTTATCACGCGGTATTGTGACGTTGATGTTTTTTAAATTGTGGGTACGGGCGCCGCGTACTTCGATCTTATCCATCGTAATGACTCTACTCTACAAACAGAACACACAAGAAATTGTTGCTAGAAAACGGCAACAATAAGAAAAACAAGTATTACATAGTGTGAGGATTGTTCAAAGGTTTACTGGATAAAAAAACAGTAATATTAGTGACCGAAGATGGATAGAAAGGAGTAAGAGATCTTGAACGTTATGAATAAAAAAGCAGCGAACCGTCGCTGCTTTTGATCAGGGAAAATAATAAAAAATCGCTATTTTCGAATTAGACGTCTTCGCGTTGGGTCGCTTTTTTGCCTAGCTCTGATTTTTTGCTGTCTTTTAAATATAGATTTTCGAAGCAGTAGTTAGTTGCTTCAATGTAACCCTCAACGCTACCACAATCGAAACGTTGACCTTTAAATTTATAAGCAAGAACACAGCCAGCTTTAGCTTGTTGTAGCAGCGCATCAGTAATTTGAATTTCGCCACCTTTACCCGGTTCGGTATTTTCAATGATTTCGAAAATATCAGGGGTCAAGATATAACGACCGATGATCGCAAGGTTACTTGGTGCTGTACCCGGCTCTGGTTTTTCAACCATGTCATCAACGCGGAAGATATCATCTTTGATCATTTCACCAGAGATAACACCATATTTATGGGTTTCATCTTCCGGTACTTCTTGAACCGCAACAATAGAACAACGGAATTGCTTAAATAGCGTGACCATTTGAGCTAATACGCCTTCTTGCTCATTGACGCATAAGTCATCAGCCAAAACGACGGCAAATGGTTCATCACCAATCAATTCACGTCCAGTTAGGATCGCATGACCCAGACCTTTCATTTCACGTTGGCGTGTATAAGTAAATGTCGCTGATTCAATGATATCGCGGATGTCTACCAATAATTCTTCTTTATTAGTACCGCTGATCTGGTGCTCCAGCTCATAGTTTTTGTCAAAGTGGTCCATAATCGAGTGTTTGCCACGCCCGGTTACGATACACATGCCATCCATCCCTGCTTGGATAGCCTCTTCAACACCATACTCAATGAGTGGTTTATTTACGACTGGCATCATTTCTTTTGGCATTGATTTGGTCGCCGGAAGAAAACGAGTACCGTAGCCCGCTGCCGGGAAGAGGCATTTTTTAATCATGATAAAACCCTTTATCTTTTTTACTCAAATTTAGCTGGCGCAAAGATAGCATGTTTTCAATGAATTGAGGATTAATGCCTTAGTACACCCGAAGCTTTTTTGGATATTTAGTTACATTTGAGACACTAAGTGTTGTTTGGCCCATGCGATGGCTTGAACTCTATTTTTTACCGAGAGTTTTTTGAATATTTGATATAAGTGGGATTTCACCGTGTACTCACTAATAAACAGGTCTTCTGCAATTTGAATATTCGATGCACCTGTAGTTAAGCTTTGTAAAATATGGATTTCCCGAGTAGTGAGGTCAACGGTCGCGGGCGCTGTTTGACTATCAATAACATGACGATAATGATGTAGAAGTTGTGCGGCTACTTTTCGAGGGAGCCAGTTCTGGCTATTGATGACTTCCCCACAACCTAAGGCAATTTTTTCTGAGGGTTCATTTTTATAGAACAGTCCCTTTAAGTTGCCAAAACTTAATAACTCATCAGTTGTTAGTCGCTTGTCGACATTAAAGATGATGATTTCAAATATCTTATGAGTTAAGGGGAGGTTTCTTATCGCGTTATTAAGAGGCTGATAGTTTTGGTAGTCAACAAGCAAAATCTTATGCTTATGTTGCTGCATCGCCAACATGAGTTCACCAGGTTCAATCTTGGGAATGGGTAGAGCTAATGTTTTTTCTATCCGTTCAACTTCAGGGTAGCGCGCTGTCTTATCGGCACACAGGAAGTAAATTGTTCTTGCATAGATATTTTTAGCCATACTCATTCTCACTTATTGTGTTGGATGGTTCAGCCTGTCTGAAAGTTTATAAAATAACCAACGTAAAACGAGCTTTTTTCGCGTTGTTTCATATGTGAAAGTAATTTAGTTATCTGTCATCAAGAATGAGTGTTGATTTCACTCTAAATATTTTTGCTGAAAGAGGTGTGAACGTATTCTTCTTTCTTTAATCCGAGTTGTTAGATTTGAGTGGGGAATAAAGCGTGGTATCCTTACTATTGGTTTAATGAACTCTCAACAATCAGGACGGAGCGAAACATGGCGAGCCGTGGAGTAAACAAAGTTATTTTATTAGGCAACCTAGGGGCAGATCCTGAGGTTCGATACATGCCGAGCGGTGGTGCTGTCGCTAATATTACCGTAGCAACATCAGAAACATGGCGTGACAAAAGCACTGGTGAACAGCGCGAAAAAACTGAATGGCACCGTGTAGCATTGTTTGGCAAGCTAGCTGAAGTTGCAGGTGAGTACTTGCGTAAAGGTTCTCAAGTCTACATTGAAGGCCAATTGCAAACTCGTAAATGGCAAAACCAGCAAGGCCAAGACCAATATACAACAGAGATCGTTGTACAAGGTTTTAATGGTGTAATGCAAATGCTAGGTAGTCGTCAAGGCGGCGGTCAAGGCGCACCAATGGGTGGTCAGCCTCAACAGCAGCAACAAGGTGGATGGGGTCAACCTCAACAACCTGCGATGCAGCAACAGCAACAGCAGCCATCACATCACCAGCAACCAGCTCAACAGAATCAGCCTCAGTACAACGAGCCACCAATGGATTTTGATGACGATATCCCGTTTTAAGGTATCCATTAGTGAAAAAAGCCGCGAATTTCGCGGCTTTTTTATATAGTAAATTCAAACATTCCCGAGTTTTAAGTACTTAATCCAACAATCATAGTGTTAATCTACTATTTGGGTTGTTATTCGGTAAATGTGTTATAGCATGATAGAAAAGGACTTCGATGCCAATGAGGTATACCCCAACCTTAAAACTCAGCACAAGGTTAGTGGCATTTGTTACTGTGATTGTTACCAGTGCAATGTTTATTCTTTTTTTAGGCGGGACCTTGTCATTCAGAAGTTTAGGGCAAGAGTATTTAGACCATTCTTTGAAAGGGATTGTTGAGGTCGTCGATAAAGAAATGGAAGATCCGGATGCTGCTTATTCTTTGCAGCGTTGGATGCCTAAAATGTTACAAGCTTCCAATATTGTTGAGATGCAACTCTCTTCAAGTGCAGGGGTTATTTATCGATTTAAAGACACCTCCTCGAAAGTTGATCGTAATTTACTTTACTCAGCCGACTTTAAATTAGAGAGAAACAAAGGGTATAGCCTCCATTTTCAGGCAGTCCCACCCTATTTAGGGTATGGTTATTCAATCCAAGCGTTTTGGTCTATTACTCTGGCTGTAGGGCTGATTGTATTTTGTTTAGCTCAAGCTGTTAAATGGTTAAAACTGCAATTTTTAGGATCGGAACTGTTAGAAGAGCGCGGTCGTATGATTCTTGCTGGCCGAGTGCAAGAGTATGCAAAAGGTGATGTAAAAGAATGGCCTTATACCGCGAGTGAAGCTCTCGATCTTTTGATTGAAGAACTGCAAGATGCCCGACAAGAGCGCAGTCGCTTTGATACTTTTATTCGCACTCAAACATTTTTAGATCAACTTACGGGAACCGCTAACCGAGTTTTGTTTGATAGTAAGTTAGAGTCCGCTTTGTCTGAAAGTGGGGCTCATGGCGGGATCTTACTATTACGAATTGATGATTGGGATCTATTAAAACAAGAGAGTGGCAGTCAAGCGGCGAACGATCTTATTGTTGAGGTCGGGGAAAGCATTAGCAATATTATCCAACGCTATCCTGATGTGATTTTAGCTCGATATTATCATTCTGATTTTGCGATTTTTGCGCCGCACTTAAATAGTAAAGAAGTCGCAAGCATTGCTATTAATACACTAAAGCAATTGGCAAAAATAAATCCACCAAGCTCCCTTGATAAAGATAACTGGTGTCATATCGGTATTAGCATGTTCCAAGAGGGAGAGCGACATGGACGGGTTATCGATGAAGCTGAGACAGCGTTAAAGAGTGCGCAACTCCAAGGTGTGAATACTTGGAACCGATTTAAGAAACTAGAGAGCAAAGCAGAGCGAGGAAGCGTTCGCTGGCGTACGATATTCGATCAAGAACTTAAGGCAGATAAGATTCAGATATTTTCTCAGCCATGTTACTTAGTCAATTCCGCCTTAGAGTTACATATTGATCATTATGAACTATTTACTCGAATTAACGATCCTGACGCAGGGTTGATTAAGGCCTCGCGTTTCTATGGTGCGCTTGAATCTGTGGGTTATGAAGCGATCTTGGACCGTGCGGTAATGACACGAGTCGTCAATTTTTTGAAAGCGTCAAATAATGGTTCATGTTATTCTATAAACTTAAGTGTTAATCCATTTTCAG
Source organism: Vibrio sinensis (assembly GCF_003605645.1). Lineage (GTDB taxonomy): Bacteria > Pseudomonadota > Gammaproteobacteria > Enterobacterales > Vibrionaceae > Vibrio > Vibrio sinensis. The sequence continues at coordinate 59,760 of NZ_QVMU01000010.1, forward strand.
ACCGTAAATACTTTAGATGGTTTAGATACGAACTTCTCCAATTGTCAGCAGAGAATAGAGCACAACTGATGTTTGAATTCTCTGAGGGACGTTTTGTCAAACATCTAGATTATATGAGACCTGTGGTTAAAACACTGGTGGGTTTAGGGTGTAAAGTGACAATTGGCCAAGTTGGGCGTTCAATCGTTAGTACGCATTATTTGAAAGACCTGCCTATTGATTATATGAAGCTGCATCGTAGTCTCGTTAAGCAGGTTGATAAGAAACATGAGAATCAATTATTTATACGTAGCCTTTTAGGGGCTTGTGACGGATTGAAAACTCAATTGGTCGCCGTTGGTGTGGATCAAAAACAAGAATACAAAACTATGCTCGATCTTGGCGTGAAAGGGGTTCAAGGACGTTATTTTCAGGCGGAAGAAGCTTTTCTTCCTAGTGAACAAAGTCCACGTCTCTTAGGTTCCTCACCCAAAATACAGGTCGGACGAAGAAACCGTTGGCGGAAGAGTTGAAGTAGTAAATGAAAATTCAATCTTTAATTGGAAAGTTCGGGAAAAAGGCAAAAGTGGGCAGTGACTTAATTGTTATTGTTCAGCCTGCGGCATTGTATTTTTCACCTAACCAGAAATTTAATCTACCAGAACAAGTTGCACTCAATGGGCTTGATTGGCTTCCTGGATTGAAACGTGCGCTGGATGCAGCGAATATTTCAGATATCACAATTGATGTCGTTTTAAGTTCAAATTTTTATCAGACTTACCAAATAGATAAGCCGAACCTCCCTCAAGAAGAACTTAGCAAAGCGTTACCATTTCTACTTAAAGATTTAATTGCGGAAAAAGTGACAGATATTGTTGCTGATTCTTTACCCATGCCAACTGGGCATAAACTGCAAGTCTATGTCGTTGCTAAGAAACTCATTTTAGACCTCGTTAACTTGCTAGAATCGAGCAAGATTCAATTAGGTCACGTCGGCGTTGAAGATGATTTATGGGGAAAAACAGCGTCAGGCTCACAACAATTTTTCCTATTGCAAAAAAGTAAACAATGCCACTTTAAAGTGAGTGCATTTGTTGAGCAACGATGCATCTTCCAACGAACCATTCGTGGTGTTAGTTCGCCAGTTACTGGCGTAGCGCTAAGTGGTTTGCAATTAGATGGTTTAGCTCTAGAACTTCAACGTTCAGTCGATTATCTATCCTCACAGCTTCGTGGTGCTTCGTTACACCAAATGAAAGTGTGCTGTGATGAAGAAGATAATAATGAATTGGTTTCAGAATTAGGCCAAAGACTAAGTGTTAAAGTTTCAACCCTTACTGATGTTGCACAGGAGTCTGGGGTTGTACTAACACAACATGCGAATGCTTTAACTCCGGACTTTATTAATCTTTATCCTGCACATCTAAAACCTAAGCGTGAGCATTTTACGTTGACATCTGTTTTGATGTTTTCTTCAAGTTTACTCATCTTTGGTGTGTTGTCTTACAGTTTTCTCCAATATCAAAAAACACAGCTGTCTCAAGAGCTAGATGTTTATAAGTCTGAAGAAATAGAGCTAAAGCAGCAGTTAAATGAATTAAACCAACGTTTAGCGACCCATCGCCCATCGATGGAAAAAGTAGCGGCGGTGAAGCGCTTAAAGTTAGAAATTGAATCAAAGAAAGAGTCTTTGGATGCAGTCGGTCATTATGATCAAGCTCGTCAAATCGGTTATTCTGGCGTTATGGGCGGTTTAGCCAAGCTTGGCAGCAAAGATATCTCACTTAATTACATCATGATGGATGAGCATACTCTTAATTTAAGAGGTTTAGCCAAAAATGCCGAGTCGGTTCCGAGTTGGGTGAATCAATTTAAGAATGAATTGAACTTGGTTGGACGGGCTTTTGATAAGCTCAAAATCGGTCGAAATGAGCAAGATATTATTACTTTTGAATTGCAAACCAAAGAGGATACGCAGTAATGAATTCGCGTTGGCAGCAATTAGAGCAAAAATTTTCGCAGTTAAGTCTTCGTGAAAAGTCGCTTATTACTCTTTGTATTCTGGTCGTTATCGTTTTAGTGGGTCATGTTTTTGCCCTTGAACCGTTATTTAAAAGCAATCAGGTGATGGAAACGAAAATATCTACCGCGAAGTTGGCTAATCAAACCTTGGAAAGCCAAATGATGGTTGCAACGGCCAAGCTCAATAAAGATCCAGACCAAGATATCAATATTGAATACAAAAGCTTAGTGAGAGAAAGCCAGGAGCTATCTACAGAGCTAGCTAGTATCATTGAAAATTTAATCTCACCGAGTGAAATGTCCCAATTACTAGAGCAAGTTTTGTCTGGAACTAAAGGACTAAAATTGATCTCGTTGGAGTCCTTAAAAGCGGAACCTATCACGGGCGAGAAAGCCACCAAGACTTATGCGGGATATTTTGTCCATCCAGTACGTCTTGAGCTAACAGGAAGCTACTTTTCAGTATTGAAGTATCTAGAAACCTTAGAATCATTACCTGTAAACTACTATTGGAAAAGCTTTAATTATCAAGTAGAAAAGTACCCTAATGCTAAGTTGGTGTTGGAAGTCTATACCTTGGGAACAAGACAGGAGTTTATCGGTGGTTAGTAAATGGTTGATTGGCTTATTAGGCGTTACGTCGGTGAGTTTTGCAGCTCAAGATCCTACCGCACCGTTGAATTGGCAAGTGAGTACGCAAAAAGCCCCTACAGCAAAAGTGACTCGCGTGAATGTCCCTAATTTACAGAGTATTGTCTGTGGTTCGCAACTTGAGTGTGTTGCGATTCTAAATGGAAAAGCCTTATCAGAGGGTGAAAAATTGAATGGTTTCAATATTCAGCGCATTGATAGTGAGTATGTCATGCTTACCCGCGGCAAAAAGCACTGGAAGCTTGAACTGTTTCCTCAAAACATAAAACAACAACAATAATAAAGGGTAGTTGAATCGTATGCGTAACCTTATTTTAGCCACCACGATTATATCATTGGCTGGTTGTTCTATGGGACATCGAGACCCAGTTGAAGCGAAAGCTGCCCTCAATCAAGCCATCAATGAGTCCAATAGTCGTGAGCTTCAAGAACTTCCACCATCGGTCGAAGCTGACTTAATGCCGAGCTTAGATTCCTCTGACCAAGTTAATACAGAGACGATGAAACGATTTCGAATCAAAGCAGATCGTGTTGAAGCGACCGCTTTTTTCGCTAGCTTGGTCAAAGGTACCGAATTCAGTATAGCCATTCATCCTAACGTGACTGGGCGAATTACCGTGAACTTATCTGATGTGACGTTAGATGAAGTGCTTGCCGTTGTTCGTGATATGTACGGCTATGAAATCAAGAAAATTGGTAAGGTTATTCAAGTATACCCTGCGGGTTTAAGAACTGTGACCATCCCTGTCGATTACTTACAGTTTAAGCGTAGTGGACGCTCACTTACTTCAATTACCACCGGTACCATCACTAATACTGACAGTGACTCATCTTCGGATTCTTCGTCCAGTTCATCAAGTTCTTCTAGCTCGACCAGTACTTCAAAAGGTGGAACTGAGATTGAAACCACCAGTGAAAGTGATTTTTGGCCGCAATTAGAACAAGCGGTGGAGCAACTGATTGGTTCTGGTAAAGGCCAAAGTGTTGTCGTTACCCCACAGGCGAGTGTGATTACGGTTCGTGCGTACCCAGATGAATTACGTCAAGTGCGGGAGTTTCTTGGTATCGCGCAGCAACGTATGCACCGTCAGGTTATTTTGGAAGCCAAAATTTTAGAAGTCACTTTAAGTGATGGCTATCAACAAGGGATCAATTGGTCGAAAGCGTTCAGTTCTAATGGAACCAATTACAGCATAGGCCAAGGTTCAATTGTAAAAGATAGCACTGGCAGTATTTTACCTGTGGGTTTACCGGGTTTAGACGCTATAGGTAACTTGCTCGGTGGGCAAACTAACTTAGTTATCTCAAGTGGAAGTTTTGATGCGGTATTAAGCTTTATGGCGACTCAAGGCGATCTTAATGTTCTGTCTAGTCCTAGAGTAACAGCATCAAATAACCAAAAAGCGGTGATCAAAGTCGGTACCGATGAATATTACGTGACAGACTTCTCCAGTGTTGTTGGATCGGGTGATAATTCAGAGCCTGCACCAGAAGTTGAACTTACGCCATTTTTCTCTGGAATCTCACTGGATGTAACGCCGCAAATTGATGATCAAGGCAATGTTTTACTCCATGTACATCCCGCTGTTATTGATGTTCAAGAACAGGTGAAAGAGATCGGCTTTGGTAGTGAGAGCGTTACCTTGCCATTGGCTCGTAGTTCTATTCGAGAGTCTGATTCAGTGATTCGCGCGCAAGATGGAGACGTGGTCGTTATTGGTGGTTTGATGAAGTCCAATACGGTGGATCAAGTGTCTAAAGTGCCATTCCTTGGCGATGTGCCTGCATTAGGTCATCTATTTAGAAACACGTCTCAGCTTACACAAAAAACCGAATTGGTGATTTTGCTGAAACCGTCGGTTGTTGGTGTCAATACTTGGCAAAAAGAGCTCGAGCGTTCGCGTGATTTATTACAGGATTGGTTCCCTCAAGAGCAGAACTAAGTATGTACTTAGAGTACTTTAACCTTCAGCAATTGCCCTTTCATCTAACCCCAAATACAGAATTGTTTTTGGGGTTAGATCCGCATTATGAGGCGATTCAAACCATCAACTCAGCGCTAATGATGGGTGAGGGTTTGATTAAAGTGACCGGTGAGGTTGGAACCGGAAAGACCATGGTGTGCCGAATGATGGTAAAGCACTTTTTGGATCGAATTCAGTTAGTCTATTTGCCAAATCCAGCACTGTCGGGAGAGCAACTTCGCCAAGCAATAGCATCAGAGCTTGGTGTTGAAGTTGATAATCCCACCTTGATTGTTGATGCGATACAGCAGTGTCTAATACAGCTTGCTAGTGATGGAAAACAAGTCGTGGTATTGGTCGATGAAGCTCAGGCGCTCAGTGATGATGCCCTCGAAGTCTTACGCTTGTTTGGTAATTTAGAAACAGAACAAGCGAAGTTATTGCAGATCGTTTTATTTGGTCAGCCGGAGCTCGATGTTCGTTTAGAGCAGCATCATTTGAGGCAGTTACGCCAACGAATTACATTTAATGCCAAGTTACGCTCGCTGAATGTAAGTGAGGTGGTTGCCTATATTGACAACCGGCTAAATAAAGCGGGTTGTGACGTAATGCTGTTTTCATTAAATCAAAAAAAAGCAATTTGGAAAGCCAGTCATGGTATTCCGAGGCTAATTAATCAAATTTGTCATAAGTCTTTAGTCTTGGCTTATAGCCAAGAGAGTATCGTCGTCTCCAACCATCAAATTTATGATGCGATTCATGACACGTTTGATAGTTGTAAACCCAAATTTAAAAGCCCGCGATTATGGGGGTGGAGTAAAAAATGAGTGCGATTAATAATGCATTGTCAGCATTATCGGACAAGCAAAGTCAGGTTTCATCAGGTGTTGAAAGAGCCCATATCAAACCCATTAAGTCTGCTTCTGTCTTACCATGGATCATCGGTGGGTTTAGCCTGAGCCTTGCTGTTGGTGGTTGGGCGGTTTCCAAGCAAGCTGAAACCATCACTCATCGCGCTGATATCAGTATGGCGACATCATCAGATCTTGTTGAGTTGAACGGTAACCCGACCGCGTTCTCTTCTCCGACAGCACTTACTTCCCCGACAGTAAAAGTAACACTGGGCAGTGAATCTATTTACCAAGCAGAGAACACTGATTGGGTAGAGATGACTCCAAGTCAGTCTGTGAGTGTGACGCAAAAACCACAAACATCACCAGCGTCGGGCTCTTCTGCTTCAACAAAGGCAACATCTAAACCGATCACGATTCAAGAACCCGTATTGATTGCTCGTGTTGCTACCGATAGCCATGAAAGTGCCAAGCAAAAGGCACTCATACCGCCAACGACGACACCACAAGCACAGGTTTCGGGTGAGATGGTGATTGAACAAATTGAGCTTACTCCAAGTCAGTTAGCTGAAAAGTCACGACTGAGAGCCGAGAAAGCGTTAGACAGCAACAACCTGAAAGAAGCGTTAACGCAATACAAAGATGCGCTTCGCTATACGCCTAAAGATGCCCTTATTCGTCAAAAACTGACGGCTCTTTACTACGGTAAAGGTGATGTGCGTAAAGCCGTTGATTTGCTGCAAAAAGGGATTGAGCTCGATAAATCCAATCAAGAGTTACGCTTAGCATTAACTAAGCTATTGCTTAAAGAAAAACAAAATACAGCGGCCTTGACGCCACTGGTTTATTTACCAATTAAGCCATCGGTTGAATACCTATCGCTACGTGCCGCCTTGGCACAAAAAGCAGATCAAGATGCAATGGCATTAGAAAGCTATCAGCGTTTAACTTCAATTGAACCGGATAATGGTCGCTGGTGGTTAGGGCTGGCTATTCAACAAGAGCGAGACTTATCTCTTTCGCTAGCCAAAGAAAGTTATACCAACGCGTTAAACAACCTCGGATTATCGAGTGCCTCCCAGCAGTTTATTCGAGACCGCCTCGTCAGTATCGAGAATATGGAGGGAGCATCCTATGCAAATTAAATTACGTAAACGTCTCGGTGACTTATTAGTTGAAGAAGGGATCATTACCGATCAGCAAGTTCAGCAAGCTCTGCAAGCTCAAAAGGCGACTGGGCAAAAACTCGGTGCAATGTTAATTGAATTGGGGTTCCTTTCTGAACATCAAATGTTGACGTTTTTATCGCAACAATTAGCGATACCTCTCATTGATTTGAATCGAGCAACTATTGATGTTGATGCGGTGCAAATATTGCCGGAGGTGCATGCTCGTCGTCTACGTGCCTTAGTCATCGGGCGAAATGAGGATACCCTGCGTATTGCGATGTGCGATCCGGCGGATCTTTTTGCTCAAGAATCACTACTGACTCAATTGCCACAGTATGGGATTGAGTTTGTTATTGCGTCTGAGAAACAACTGGTTGATGGGTTTGATCGTTACTATCGTCGAACCAAAGATATCGCTTCGTTTGCAGAGCAATTGCAAGCAGAGCATCAAGATACCGAAGCCTTTGATTTTGGTATTGATAATGATGACAGCGATGAAGTCACGGTTGTTAAACTGATTAACTCTCTATTTGAAGATGCAATTCAAGTTGGTGCTTCGGATATTCATATTGAGCCCGATTCAAACGTATTGCGCCTGCGTCAACGTATTGATGGCGTTTTGCATGAAACCTTGTTGAACGAAGTCAATATCGCCCCAGCATTAGTATTGCGTTTGAAGTTAATGGCCAATTTGGATATTTCAGAGAAACGCTTACCTCAAGATGGTCGTTTTAATATCAAAGTGAAAGGTCAATCGGTTGATATTCGTATGTCGACCATGCCGGTTCAGTATGGTGAATCTGTGGTAATGCGTCTGCTCAATCAATCGGCTGGCGTAAGATCGTTGGATCAATCGGGATTGCCTAACGAGTTACTAGAACGCTTACGTGGTCAGTTGCGACGTCCACACGGCATGATCTTGGTTACGGGGCCGACGGGTTCAGGTAAAACCACCACCTTGTATGGTGCTTTGAGTGAATTGAACGTACCAGGTAAAAAGATCATTACCGCAGAAGATCCGGTGGAATACCGTCTGCCTCGTGTGAACCAAGTTCAGGTCAATCCTAAAATCGACCTCGATTTCTCTACTGTGCTGAGAACATTCTTACGCCAAGACCCAGATATTATTTTGGTCGGGGAAATGCGTGACCGAGAAACCGTTGAAATAGGTCTTCGTGCCGCATTAACTGGTCACTTGGTATTAAGTACTTTGCATACTAACGATGCAGTCGATAGTGCTTTGCGTATGATGGACATGGGCGCTCCGGGTTACTTAGTTGCCAGTGCCGTTCGAGCGGTTGTTGCTCAGCGTCTAGTCCGTAAAATTTGCCCAGAATGTAAGAAAGAAGCGCACATTGATGAGAGCTGTCAGCTGTGGTTACAGCAACGGTTCCCAAATCAGGTTGGGGCGGCGTTTTATACCGGACGTGGTTGTCAAAACTGTAACTTTACCGGTTATCGCGGTCGAATCGGTGTTTTTGAAATGCTGGAATTAGAGCACGATATGATGGATGCACTACGTGCTAATGATGCGGTTGGTTTTGCGAAAATAGCGCGAAGCTCGCAGAGTTATAAGCCTTTGCTTGTATCGGCAATGGAGCTGGCATTGCAAGGTGTTGTGAGTTTTAGCGAAGTGATGAACCTCGGTGAGGGGGACTCCTCTGGTGCTTCACAACCGATTTATCTATAAGGGCAATTATGTCGGTATTTCATTATCAAGGTCGCAGTTTAGACGGAAGTAAAGTTTCTGGTCAGGTTGAAGCTGCGACTCAGGAGCTTGCGGCTGAGTCGTTGATGAACAAAGGCATTATTCCTTTATCGATTAGCGAAAAAAGTAGTTTCTCTGGTTTTGATGTAGACATTAAATCTTGGTTCATTCCAGCGGTACCGTTGGAAGTTCTGGTTATTTTCTGCCGTCAGTTATACAGCTTAACCAAAGCGGGTGTACCGTTATTACGCTCCATGAAAGGCTTGTCTCAAAACTGTACCAATAAGCAGCTTAAAGAAGCCTTAGAAGAGGTCACCTTAGAATTAACTAATGGTCGAAGTCTATCTGGTTCGATGCAGTTGTATCCACGTGTATTTAGCCCCTTGTTTGTATCCATGATCAACGTGGGTGAAAATACCGGTCGGCTAGATCAAGCGTTACACCAATTGGCGGGCTATTACGAACAAGAACTCGAAACTCGCAAAAGAATTAAAACCGCGACGCGTTATCCGACCTTTGTGATTAGCTTTATCTTAATTGCGATGTTTATTTTAAACATTAAAGTGATTCCGCAGTTCACCGGTATGTTTGCTCGATTTGGAGTGGACTTGCCATTGCCGACTCGAATATTGATCGCTATGTCAGAGTTCTTTGTTAACTATTGGGCCGCGCTCATTGCCGTGATGTTAGGGGCATTATTTGCGTTTAAAGCGTGGTTAAATACCGCTAAAGGGCGAGAACGGTGGGATAAGTTTCGATTACGAATGCCTATAATTGGTGGGGTTGTTAACCGTGCTCAATTATCCCGTTTTTCTCGAACATTTGCCTTGATGTTGCAAGCCGGTGTTCCGTTGAATCAGTCACTTGCCTTATCGGCGGAATCTTTGGATAACAAATTTCTTGAAGCTCGCTTGATGGAAATGAAAGGGGCAATTGAGGCGGGGGGCATGATCTCCTCTACCGCGATTAATAGCGGAATTTTCACCCCATTGGTCATTCAAATGATTTCTGTTGGTGAAGAGACGGGACGAATTGATGAACTACTACTCGAAGTCGCCGATTTTTATGATCGTGAAGTTGATTATGATTTGAAAACCCTTACCGCACGAATTGAGCCATTTTTATTAGTTGTGGTTGCTGGCATGGTATTAATCCTAGCATTGGGTATCTTCCTGCCAATGTGGGGCATGTTGGACGCAATTAAGGGGTAATATGACCGCTTATATAAGACGTTTACGAGTCGCGGTTTGGTTTCTTGTCGTTATGGTCTTGGTTTTAAGTTGTTTGCTTGTAGCCAAAGGAATAGAGAAAGATGCAAATCAAACGGCATTATTGTTGGCGAGCAATAGTATTGTCGAACGAGCGAATTACTATAAACAACAGTGGTTACTGCATAACAATCCCGATGAACTAAAGTTGCAGGGCAATCGTGTTAAGTATTCTAAAAACGGATGGGTGGTGCCAAATTTGAGCGGCGATCAAGTTGATTGTCAGCGGTGGTTTACTATTTTATACCCACAACAGCACGTTTATGGTGATTTACCATCACGTATTGTTGATAATTCATACGGTTCTACGTTTAAATGTGAGTATCTATTTTCACCTAATATGCATTTAACGATAGGGTTAAAAGATAAAAAGTTTGAAGTTGGCGTCGGATTTACGTCAGGGTAAGTTTTTTTGACACTAGGCCGTAGCTCTAATGTAAATTAATGGTATAATACGTTGTACTGAATAGCGAGATAGAGAATTATGGATAACAAACAGTCGGGGTTTTCTCTGGTTGAGCTTGTGGTTGTCATTGTTGTAGTTGGACTACTGGCTGTTGCTGCACTACCTCGTTTTTTAGATGTTACCGATGAAGCCAAAAAGGCCAGTATTGAAGGTGTTGCTGGTGGATATGCCACCGGAGTACTTTCTGCTAGAGCGCAATGGGAAGCAGAAGCTCGCCCATCCAAAACCATTGGTACAGAAAACTACAATTTGATTGATTACGATGGTGTGGACTTTTGGTTGACCCGAGCAAAAGAATCAAATGGTAGCGACACAGATTTTAGAGATGGTTACCCATTTGCTTTGTATGAAGAAAATGGTAATTATCCGACGAGCTTAACAGATCAAGCCTGTATTGACTTAATGGAGAACTTGCTCCAAAACCCTCCAAAAGTTGATACTGTAATTAATTCAAAAGATAACAGAAATATTAAATACTCAGCCCAAGCGGATGCGCCAAATGCCACTTGTACTTACGTACAAAAAGAGGGCGGAACGGATCATCAGTTTGTTTATGAAATTAAAACAGGTCGTGTGACCGTAACACTGCAGTAATTCTGCATAACTTATAAAGAGATCCAAACTATGAAAAGACAAGGCGGTTTCACCCTGATTGAGCTAGTGGTGGTAATTGTAATTCTTGGTATTCTGGCTGTAACGGCAGCGCCTCGTTTCCTAAACCTGCAAGATGATGCAAAAGACGCAACCTTGAAAGGTCTAGCGGGTGCAGTACAAGGTGCCTCTTCAATGGTTTACGGTAAAGCGGCGATCGCGGGACAAGAGAGCTCTCCAACGGGTTCAGTGAGTACCGGTATTGGTACTGATAGTGTGAATATTGTGTATGGTTACCCTAAAGCAACTGATGCTGATATCTCTGCGATTGTTGAAGGTATTGGTACTAATGAAGATTTTCAATTTATTCAGGTAATTGATGATGTAACGCCTGTAGCTGCAACATTTGGTATTAAAGATTATACCGATGCATGTGTGAAATACACAGAAGCAACTTCTGCAGCAGCGGCATCAGTTAACGTTTCTGAAGTTCCAACCGACTGTAAAAAAGCAACACTATAGTTTTGTTTTAAAGGCCAGCTACGCTGGCCTTTTTCTTATCCACCATTTCCTTTCATTCGCACCCTAAGTGCTAACTTGTTATAATTCAAACGATTTAGAATCTGCAGGCAAAGGTGTTATGCATAGAACCAAAGCGTTCGGATTTACCTTGGTCGAGCTTATCGTTGTTATCTTGCTACTGGCCATCATCTCTCTTTTTGCTGCAAGCCGTTATAGTGGTTTGGGCAGCTTTTCTGCACTTGTCGCTCAAGACAATGCCATCGCAGTACTTCGTCAAGTACAGGTCAGTCGCATGCAATCCAACTCTTTGCCTGCTAACAACAACTTTATCGTAGCGATCAAAAATAACTGTATCGGCTCCGTTGCTGCCTGTAACTTATCAACTGACGCAGCGGCGAGTCGCAGTGATTGGGTTAGCTTTGATGACGTAACATTCCAAGCTACGCCAAACCTAACTACGGTCGAATTTGATCTACTCGGTAACCCATTAAATACGGCAAGTGCCGGAGTTGAAATCGCTATTCGCGGCACGAAAAGCCAAGCTTCAATCTGCATTCACCCCAACGGTTATATTTCGCAGGGAGGGTGCTGATGAAACGCCTGCGCGGCTTTACCTTGATTGAGAGTGTCATTGTTATTGTGGTGATGGGATTAGCGATGATCACCATCATGCGATTCTTAGCGCCTCAAATTGCCCGTTCTGCGGATCCTCATTATCAAACCCGCGCTGTCGCCTTGGGGCAAAGCATCATGGGACAAATATTGTCAAAAGGGTTTGATCAAGTCCAAGACCCTTTTGGTGGTAATCAGCGTTGTAGCGAAGCTCCACTTAGTGTTTGTACCCCTGAAGATGGCGAAACAGCGAAATTTGGTCCAGATGCTGGCGAAACGACGCCATCAAAATATAACGATGTCGACGATTTCAAAGGCTGCTGGGTCGTTGGGGGTACGGGCTCTCCGTGTAAAGATTTAAGCTTATTGCTCGAAGACCAAAATAAAGAGAGCTACGTTAATTTTAGAATTGATGTTGCTGTCACCTATCAACAGGTTAATGTATTAAAACGGATTGATTTACTCATTGAAGCCGCTAATCAAGCGCCGATTGAACTCACCGCATATCGAGGGAATTACTAGTGAAAACTAAAGGATTTACCTTGATTGAAATGGTCCTAACTTTGGTGGTTGGGGCGATATTAGTGATGGGTATTGCTGGGTTTGTTGAATTCGGGACTAAGGGCTATGCCGACAGTGTTGAGCGCCAGCGCCTCCAGACTCAGGCCAAATTTGTCTTAGAGAAAATGACTCGAGAAATCCGCCATGCGGTACCGAATATTTTTATTCAGCAAGATAACTGTTTGTCGTTTTATAGTATTCGTGAGTCAGGTTTTTACGCCGTATCTGGTGCAAATCTCAATTTTATTGTTGGGGATGAGGGTATTGATGCCAATAAGCTCAAGCCATTAACCTTAGTCATCAATCCGACGGAACTGATTGGTTCATCGGACAGTTTAGCTGATCTTGATAACGTGTTTAGCTTGAGTAGCGTCGAAGAATTTACCTCTCCAGCCGTTTCTGGCGCGACGTTTAGCTTAGTGGGAGCTGCCCATGATCTTATTGGTAACTCAGTCGCTCACCGCCTTTATATTACAGATGGTCAGCCGATTACTTATTGCCTCAAAAACCAAAGAGTGGAACGAAATGACCAACCATTAACGGATGGAGGAGATGGCGATTTTAGCGTGATCGGGACTTTGAAGTACCAACCTGCCACCGTACAAAATAGTGGCATTGTGCATATTGATTTGAGCTTTTCACAAGGTGGCGAAACCAGTCACTATCAGCAGCAAGTGCAGGTGTTAAATGTACCATAATTCACAAAAGCAAAATGGCAGCATCTACGTGGTGATTATTTTTGTGTTGGTCGTGATGGGCTTTCTAGCGACAGCATTGACCCGTATCCAATGGTCAAATAGTGAAGCGCATTCTCGTGATGTTTTAGGGACGCAAGCGTGGTTATTAGCCCAGTCAGTAAATGAATATACCTTAACGCGTTTTTACCCGTTAAATGATGCCACGCCAGTTACCATTGATGAACAATGTAAGACACCCTTATCGTTAAGCATAGTGAATGGGGCGCAAACACTGTTTGAGCCTGTTACCTTGAATTGCGAGCTTGTTTCGCTCAACTGCGCCTCTGTTGGGCAATTAGATAATAAAAAATACTTTAAACTCAGTAGTCGTGTCGCTTGCGGTAGCGGTACTTTACAGACTGAGCGAGCAGAAGACATTTGGTTGATGGAGAGCATTCAATGAATCGATGGATTGGTATTCTAGTTTGTTTGTTGTGGAGCAGCGTTAGTTTCGCCAATGAGTTATCTAACTCGAATTCGGCCTCTGTGATTAAATCTTCAGGATCTAAGTTAACAGGTTCTAATTATGAGTTTGGTGTTCTTAAAAATAAACAGTGTAATAATGGTTGCGAAATAAAATTCAATAAAACCTACCACAATCCTGTGGTGTTTCTAATGGCTTCTGTTGATGGGGCTAATAGTGAGTATAGCTATCCAACAAAACTTTCCATATATAATGTAACCACAAATGGAGCAACAATATATTCGGATGCAATGCCTAATCATTATTATGCTGATAAAATGCAGTCAATCTATTATATGGTTTCAGACCCAGGGAAGTTAACTTTCTTTGACCACAAAAATAATAAAAAAATAGTTGAGGTTGGGGTTGTTGAAACCAATAGAGACCAGTATAAGGGGCAAAGTGGTTATCATGCTCGATACAGCTGGTCAAATGTTCGGTATGGAATATCTCACTATAGTCAACCAGTCGTTTTAGCTCAGATCCAAAAGCGTAATAATAACCATAACTACTGGGTATCTAGTGCACTAAGTAATGTTAACTCCTCGAGTTTTAATATCGCCATAGAGCGCGGGCGCCAAGGCTCATTACCTTCGTGGGTAACAGAAAAAATTGCATATATTGCAGCACCTCAATTTCATGGCTTCAATGATAGCAAAGACACAAAAGTCGAGTTTTATCGTCCACATGATGATTTCGATCAGGAAGCAGATGATGGTCGTACTCCGATAGAAAACTCGTGTTATGAAAATAGAATTAAGACCAAAAATGTGTACTCAGAATTTGGTGTGATTACTAATAAGCAGACCCGAAATGGCCCAGATGGTGGCTGGTTACGCTACTGCCAGCAAAGAAGTAGTGATACTAAATCTGGATTTAGCTTTGCCTTTGATGAAGATAATGTGAGGAATCGTTCCCATGGTGCGGATGAATATGTAGGGTATTTAGCCTTTGAAAGCAACGCTAAACCTCTTCCACCATCAGATATTGATATTTGTAAATATGTGCCGGATGTGGCGCAGACCAACGATTATGTAAGAGATTCAACTGGAGTTCTCAAACCGAACGGTGCTCTATCTGTTTCGGATAAAAGCACGATCGAGTTAAAGACGAGTAACATATTGTCATTTGGCAGCAGTTCGAGTAGTGATTCTTGTGATTATGGGCAAGGAAAAGAAAAATGCGTGATATCCAAGGATAAAACGTATGATGGTTTCCCATTTCAACTAAATACTTTGACTGATTTTGATAATTCTCAGTTCCATTGTAATGGAGAGTGTACTTTAGCATCAGGAAAGTATAATCAAGTACGAGTAGGTCAGGATGCAAAGCTGACATTATCCGGTGATTATTATGAAATTAATGAATTAGTTTTTGAACAAAATGCTCAACTGTTACTAAAAAATGATACTCAGATTAACTACAATAGAATCTTTTTTTATGGGAATAATATTTTAATTAATGAAAATAGTATTCATAAGTTGCTTTTTTTAGGTCATGGGTATTACTCTGGTTTTTATATTAATAATAAAAAAAATAATAATATAAAGATAAATGCATATATCCATATTAGTAGCCTTTCATCAGGTTTTTATGTTGGAGAAAATAACAATAATAATGTATTTACTGGCGGAATTACTGCTAAAGAAATTAATTTTTTAAAAAGTAACAGTAAAATTATTGCCGGTGAATTCAATTGTCCCCCACCTGTAGAAAGCAAAATCGCACGAATTGATATCATTCCTAACAATTACCATTTGACCTGTGATGACACTGAGAAAGTCTATGTGGTGGCTTACGATCAAAGTGGCGCGCAGTTGTACGACGTTGGTGACGATGTAGTTTCATTAACAACACCCACTCCAGGAAAAATGGCGATTAGCTCACTAGATTTTAACACGACGGATGGACGTTACGAATTTAGTGTCGATAAAAAAGACAATAAATACGAAAGTGTCGTGGTGAATGCCACGCTTCAGTCGAACACCTCCGTTAGTGATAGTAGTAATGTGCTATTTACCCCATTGAAATTTGAAATCAATGAGGGGGCAGAGCTCGAACTTATTGCGGGTAAACCCGCTACTTTTGCAATCAAAGCGTTAGCGTGCAGTTCCGGTAAGCCTGTGACGACCAATTATGAAAAAACACTGAATGAAATCAATATTTCGAGTAGTTCGTTTACGCCGGGAAATTGGACAGACAACCGCACTAAATTATCGTTTAATGCGCCATTTGTATCAGGTATCGCGGAAGCATCGTTAACGTTTAATGATGCTGGGAAATTTACTGGAAGCTTGACCGATACCATCCAGTGTAGTGATTTTGGTGCTGATATCGACGGTTGTCCGATAGAGGATAAGAAAAAAATAGCGGGTGACTTTAGCTTTAAAGCTCGTCCATGGACGTTTGCTATTTGTGATAGTAACACTGGAGCGTTACCGCAAGGCAATATTATCAACAAGGACAGTGCTCGATTTGTCGCAGCGGGTGAGAAGTTTGCAACCAATGTTTTGCCGATTAGATGGATGGCTAACCAATCTTCGCCGATTGAAACCGCCAATAATTACTGCGACTCAAGATTAGTCACTCAGAACTTTTTCTTAGGTCAGGGTGAGAGTGCTGGAGCAGAACTTATTGATGTTGTACTCACCCATGATGTCGCCGAACCTGCAGGTAAAGAAAAAGGCGTGCTGTCAGGTAATACGTCAAAGGCTTATACCGATTCGGTGAGCAAAAATAATCACTATTATCAATTTTCTGATTTAGATTGGAGTGAGGTGGGGGTACTCAAGTTGACCGCTGCGGCTTCAGCCCCTTACTTTGGTATGAATATCGATCTTGGTTATCGCGATATTGGACGCTTTTACCCTGATCATTTTGCTATTCGTACTTCTGAATTTTTACCTCAGTCAGGGTTAGGCAGCACCGCATATATGGCGCAACCGTATCAATCTGCCAAAGTATATGTAGAGGCTTTTGCTAAAGAAGTGAGCACACAAGCTTTGAAAAACTATCATTGGTTCGATCCTCAGTTAACGGTTGATTTTGAGCTGATTCAAGATACGAAAGTGCCTAATCAACTGATTCTCAATACTTCGAGCGGTCGCTGGGTTGAAGATAGTGGCAATTCTGCGTGGGTTGTCACGGATACTGACTCATCAGTGACTCGAGAAGTGAAAAAGCTAACACCATTGAAGACGATTCCAAACGGCCCTTTAAATACCTCAGATGATAAAGCGATAGAAACAAAGTACGCACTTGGTCTAACTGGCATCGTGGATCCAGCGACGTTTATTGTTGAGGGAGAAGCGGTATTGCAACAAGATTTGCCAACTCAACCACAAGCACACTATGGGCGCATGTCGCTTGGTAGTGTTGGGGGAACGGCGGGTTCTGAGTTTGGTGTGCCTTTACGCACGGAATACTGGGATGGTGAGCGTTTCACATTGGCAGATAATGATAACCAGAGTCAGGTGATTTCTAATGATGATTACTTGTGTAAAGAAACCTTATGGCTCGATGATGGTATGAGCGCGCCAACCAATTCTTCACTGATAGGTTCTGATCCAGTTGAAGAGGTTGTCGATGGCGAATTTGATAAATTGAAGGCCAAAGCGGACAGCACTAACAGCGCCATTCGAGAACAAGTACGCTTTTGGATGCGTATGGCCGCGAGTTCACCGCAACAAAGTTTGGATTCTGTTGATTGCGGCTCAAGTTACCTTGAGCAACCCTGGTTGCAGTACAACTGGAGAGGTCAGGGCGATGAAGATCCATCAACGGCCGTCACATTTGGGATCTACCGAGGTAATGACAAGATCATTTTCCGTGGTGAATCGGGAGTGATGGGGCAGTAACACTGTCAAAAAAACTCGCTAAGTAAGGAAACTGTTAGAAATTGCGTGTTTCACTCCATGTTTGTACCACAATGCCTTGCTGTGATGGCGAGGCATTGGTACATTTAGTGCAATTTTCTATCTTATAATTCTTTCAGGACGAGCGAAGAATATGTTCAAAAAACTTCGTGGCATTTTTTCTAATGATCTGTCGATCGATTTAGGTACCGCCAACACTCTAATTTACGTTAAAGGCCAAGGCATCGTTCTTGATGAACCTTCAGTTGTTGCAATTCGACAAGATCGCAACCGCGCTGGCAAAAGTGTTGCAGCTGTCGGCCATGCAGCAAAACAGATGTTAGGTCGTACTCCGGGTAACATCTCTGCTATTCGTCCAATGAAAGACGGTGTAATTGCAGACTTCTACGTCACTGAAAAAATGTTGCAGCATTTCATTAAGCAAGTGCATGACAACAGTGTATTAAAACCAAGTCCACGCGTACTGGTTTGTGTGCCATGTGGTTCAACACAAGTTGAACGTCGTGCGATTCGTGAATCAGCATTGGGCGCTGGCGCTCGTGAAGTTTACCTAATTGATGAGCCAATGGCGGCTGCAATTGGTGCGGGCCTTCGCGTTTCTGAGCCAACAGGTTCAATGGTGGTTGATATCGGTGGTGGTACAACAGAAGTTGCAGTTATCTCACTAAACGGTGTGGTTTACTCTTCATCTGTTCGTATCGGTGGTGACCGCTTTGATGAAGCGATCATTAATTATGTTCGTCGTAACTACGGCAGCTTAATTGGTGAAGCAACCGCTGAAAAAATCAAACATGAAATCGGTTCTGCTTACCCTGGCGATGAAGTTCAAGAGATTGAAGTTCGTGGTCGTAACCTTGCAGAAGGTGTACCTCGTAGCTTTAGCTTGAATTCAAATGAAATTCTAGAAGCTCTACAAGAACCGTTAACTGGTATTGTATCAGCCGTTATGGTTGCGCTTGAGCAGTGTCCACCTGAACTAGCTTCTGATATTTCAGAAAATGGCATGGTGTTGACTGGCGGTGGTGCGTTACTAAAAGATATTGATCGCCTATTAACTGAAGAAACAGGTATCCCTGTTGTTATCGCTGAAGATCCACTGACTTGTGTGGCTCGTGGTGGCGGTAAAGCATTAGAAATGATCGACATGCACGGTGGCGATCTGTTTAGCGAAGAATAATCGTAGTGGCTCTGCTTTTATATAGAGCCATAAAAAATGAAAAAGGAACTCAATAATCGATGAAGCCTATTTTTGGCCGAGGACCTTCACTTCAATTACGTCTATTTTTCGCCGTGATTCTATCAGCCAGCCTAATGCTGGCTGATAGTCGTTTAGGCGCTTTTGCTCAGGTTCGCTATATTTTGAATAGCGTGGTGGCACCCATTCAGTATGCTGCTGATGTGCCGCGAACCATGTTTGATGGTTTCTATGAGCGTTTTAATACTCGCCAAAGCGCGATGGAAAGCAACTACACGCTTAAACGAGAAGTACTACGCCTCAAAAATGATTTATTACTTCTTGATCAATATCGAGAAGAAAACCAACGCCTAAGAAAATTGCTCGGCTCTTCATTTGTTCGTGATGAACGTAAAGTTGTCGCGGAAGTAATGGCTGTTGATACCTCCCCTTATCGTCATCAAGTTGTCATTGATAAAGGACAGATCGATGGTGTGTATGTTGGGCAACCGGTCGCGAATGAAAAAGGGATCGTTGGTCAAGTCACATTCGTTTCTGCGCATAACAGTCGGGTACTATTACTGACCGATAGTATCAGTGCGATCCCAGTACAGGTTATCCGAAATGACATTCGAGTCATCGCTTCTGGTAATGGACAAGTAGATCGTATCCATCTAGAACATATTCCGATTAGTACTGATATTCAGGAAGGGGACTTGTTGGTGACATCTGGTTTAGGTGGTGTTTATCCTGAAGGTTATCCTGTTGCTCATATCTCAAAAGTTGAACGAGATTCTCGTCGAGAATTTGCTGTGATCGAAGCTGATCCTGTGGTGGATTTTGAGCGTTTGCGCTACTTACTATTAATCTGGCCGAGCGACTCTCGACAAGAGAAAATTCAGCTAGCAAGCCCTGAAAATATGTCTGAGGTAATTGAAAGTGGCCAATAGAGTTTTCAAAGGCCGATTTATTATCGCCTGTTCATTTTTGATTGCTTTAGTGTTGCAAACGATCCCATGGCCGGGTGTTTTTGATCTGCTGCGGCCATCATGGCTATTTTTGGTCATCTGTTATTGGGTGCTTGCTTTGCCTCATCGTATTAACGTGGGGACAGCGCTGATCTTGGGTTTGATTTGGGACCTATTACTGGGGTCAACATTGGGGATTCGAGGCATGATGATGTCGATCGTCATCTACCTTGTTGCGCTTAATTTTTTGGTGTTACGAAATATGGCATTGTGGCAACAGGCGATCATTATCGGTTTGTTGTCGATGGTTTTAGAAGTCATGATCTTCTTCGGTGAATACCTCATCCAAGATATCACTTTTAATCCTATGTCCCTGTGGAGTGGCATGATTAACTGTATTCTTTGGCCTTGGTTGTTCTTACTCATGAGAAGAGTACGTCGCCACTGGCATGTGAGGTAATTAATGGGTAAGTCGCTGCTTCTTGCATCTGGTTCACCAAGAAGAAAAGAGTTGCTTGAGCAACTCGGATATCAGTTCGCCGTGATAAAAACGGATGTTGAGGAGTCTCGCCAACCTCATGAAACCGCCGAACAATACGTTTCCCGCCTATCTTTAGACAAAGCAATGGCAGGTGTAACGTTAGCGCCAGAGGCAGTGGTCATAGGTTCAGATACAATTGTCGTCTGTGACCACTCAGTTTTAGAAAAACCCGATGATTTTCAGCATGCAAAGCGTATGCTGGAGATGTTATCTGGACGTAG
This sequence comes from Vibrio sinensis, assembly GCF_003605645.1. Classification (GTDB taxonomy): domain Bacteria; phylum Pseudomonadota; class Gammaproteobacteria; order Enterobacterales; family Vibrionaceae; genus Vibrio; species Vibrio sinensis. Next base: position 80,103 of record NZ_QVMU01000010.1, read on the forward strand.
CCATCAAGTGATGACTGCCGTAACCGTGGCGACACAAGATAGTCACGAAACAGTACTCGTTATTACAGACGTATGGTTCAAGACCCTGTCAGAAAAAGAAATCGAACAATATTGGCAAACGGGTGAACCGTGCGATAAAGCAGGCAGTTATGGAATTCAAGGCATTGGTGGGCGATTTGTTACGCGCATCGAGGGCAGTTATTACGCTGTTGTCGGGTTACCATTATTTGAAACTGACCAGCTCTTGCACAAATTTTTATAATTTATATTGAGGTGCACTCATGAATGCTGAGTTGCTGATCAACGTGACCCCGAGCGAAATTCGTGTGGCCATGATTGAAGGGGGGACCCTACAAGAAATCCATGTGGAACGTGAATCTAAAAGAGGTATTGTTGGTAATATTTACAAAGGCAAAGTGAGCCGAGTATTGCCAGGAATGCAAGCTGCGTTTGTTGATATTGGCTTAGAAAAAGCCGCTTTCTTACACGCTTCAGATATCGTTCCTCATACTGAATGTGTTGCTGAAAATGAGAAGCAGCAATTTCAGGTACGTGATATTTCAGAATTGGTCCGCCAAGGACAAGATATTGTCGTCCAAGTGGTGAAAGATCCATTAGGCACCAAAGGGGCTCGTCTAACGACAGATATCACCTTACCATCTCGCTATCTTGTTTTTATGCCAGGAGCTAGCCATGTTGGTGTTTCTCAACGCATTGATAGTGAAAAAGAACGAGATAGATTAAAAAAAGTGGTCTCTCATTATTGTGATGATGATGGTGGCTTTATCATTCGAACTGCTGCTGAGGGAGCGGATGAAAAAGAGTTGTCTCAAGATGCGGCTTTTTTGAAGCGTCTTTGGTCAAAAGTAAAAGATCGCCGTGCAAAATACAAAACTCGTTCGACCTTATACGGTGAATTGGGTTTGTCGCAGCGAATTTTACGTGACTTCGTTGGTACGGAATTGACCAATATTTTAGTCGATTCTCGTTTAGAGTTTGAGAACTTAAAAGAGTTTACCTCTGAATATGTTCCAGAATTGACTGATAAACTTCAGCTTTATGAAGGTGATAAGCCTATTTTCGATCTCTACGATACTGAAAATGAAATTCAGCGTTCGCTAGAACGAAAAGTAGAGTTAAAGTCAGGTGGTTACCTGATTATTGATCAAACTGAAGCAATGACGACGGTTGATATCAATACTGGCGCTTTCGTTGGTCGTCGTAATTTGGAAGAGACCATCTTCAATACTAATGTTGAAGCGACTCAAGCGATTGCTCGACAACTTCGTTTGCGAAATCTAGGTGGCATTATCATTATCGATTTTATTGATATGTTATCTGAAGATCATCGCAAGCGCGTTTTGGCATCATTAGAAGTAGCACTTGAGAAAGATCGCGTAAAAACCAACATTAACGGTTTCACCCAACTTGGTTTGGTGGAAATGACTCGTAAAAGAACGCGAGAAAGCATTGAACATATTCTCTGCTCTTCATGTCCAACCTGTGAAGGTCGAGGCAGCGTTAAGACCGTTGAAAGTGTTTGTTATGAGATCCTGCGTGAAGTTACCCGTGTAAATCGTGCTTATGATGCGGATAAATTCGTTGTCTATGCAGCGCCAGCTGTTGCAGATACGCTACATGGCGATGAATCACATGCATTAGCGGAATTGGAAGTATTCATTGGTAAACAAGTGAAGATTCAAGCGGAACCTCTTTATATTCAAGAGCAATTTGATGTCGTTATGATGTAATAGGGCATTTGTGAATTCTACGGTAAATCGCTTAGTTAAATTTTTTCTTTGGTTAACGTTAACTGTGATTGTCATCTTGGCAATCACAGTGACGGTACTTCGTGCAACTTTGCCTCGCCTTGATCAGTTCCAAACGGAAATAACTCAATGGGTGGCAAAGAGCACAGGTATAGAGTTTGAAATTGGCCAAATTAGTGGTTTTTGGCGCAACACGCATCCATCGATTCAGTTGTTGGATGTTCAAGCAAAAACACCTCAAGACAGTGATATTCATTTTTCGACTCAGAAAGTCGAAGTTGAATTTGATCTGTTTCAATCCTTAATTCAATTACAGCCCGTTATTACTGATCTTAATATTCATGATTTGAAGTTGGATCTTAGAGCGATTGATTGGGCAGCAATAGAATCAACACCCAGCGAATCTTCTCATGCAGGAGAGCAAAAGCAGCTCGTTCAGCAATTAGATCAATTGCTCCTACGTCAACTTGATGAATTCTCTCTTCTCGATTCAGATATTCGTTTTATCGCTCTTGATGGTGTAGAGCGTCAGCTCGATATTCAAAAATTGCGTTGGAAGAACCAGGGTAATCGTCATAAAGCCGAAGGGAATGTGAGTTTCGCGGGGACCTCGCTAAGTTCGTTAGGGGTCGTCGCCGATTTTGTTGATCATGGTTCATTAACGGACGTTTCTGGTGAGTTTTACCTTTCAGCAGAAAATATTCGTGTTACTCCTTGGTTGACCTCTTATTTGCAGGCCGAAACGGGTATTGAACATGGACAGATTAGCCTAAATAGCTGGGTCACTTTAGAGCACAGTAAGCCGATCAATGCCTATGTAAAATTAGAACCATCAGAATTGATTTGGCAAGATGCTCACCAACACAGTTTGATGCTTGAATCTGGTGTATTCGATTTAGAACCGACCGAGAAAGGGTGGCAGATCAACGGGCGTTCCCTAAAGCTACGAACTGACAGCGATGAATGGCCAGAGCTAGATATATCGCTAGATTGGCAGCCAAAGTTGTGGCGCTTGAATGTGTCACAACTAGAGCTCGAAACCATTGTGCCGCTGTTGAAGCTTTCTCCTCAGTCTTCATCATTGTCATCGACGTTAGAAAACCTAAAAATGGGTGGCTTAGTTGAAGATATTCGCGTTTCTATGGGAGACAGTTTCGATTCATTGCGTTATTCCGCGTCACTAACTAATGGTCGAGTGAACCAGTGGGACTTATTGCCCGAAGTCCATAAATTAAGTGCTTCAGTTGCGGGTGATTTGAATCAAGCGAAAGCCAAAGTCACCTTGATTGATGACCAATTGCCTTATGGCGATGTGTTTCAAGCACCGCTGAATATCCGCCAAAGCGAAGTGGACATTGTTTGGCAAAATAATGGTGAGCAAGGCTTTTCATTATGGTCAGATAAAGTAACGGCGGCCACTCCAGATCTTCAAGTATTAGGTGCTTTCCGTTTAGATTTTCCCAAAGATAAAAGCCCATTCCTCTCTTTCTACGCGGAAGCAGATCTCTACAATGCTGGTGAAACGTGGCGCTATTTGCCAACGTTAGCATTAGGTTTGGACTTAACCGATTACCTCTCTACTGCCATTCAAGGCGGGAAAGTGAATACCGCGAAACTACTGTGGTATGGAGAGTTGGGTAATTTCCCTTATAAGAATAATGATGGAATGTTCCAAGCTTGGGTTGGTCTAAAAGATGCCAAATTTAGTTTTGATACCGCTTGGCCACCGATTACAGATTTGCAGTTAGACTTGTTATTTCAAAATGACGCCATGTATTTAGATTCCAGTCATGCGACGTTGAAAGGTATGCAAGCACAGCGAATTACCGGTCGAATTCCAGAGTTAGCAGAAAATGGTCACTTGGAAATTGAAGCGAAAGTGTCAGGACAAGGGAATGCGGTTCGAGACTATATGATGGCATCGCCATTGGTTGACTCGGTAGGTGCTGCATTAACCACAGTGCAAGTTGCGGGAAAAGTGACCTCGAGCTTTCAGTTAGATATTCCCTTTAGTGACTATGATACTCGAGCATGGGGCTACGCCGATCTCAATAATAGTCTGGTGACGATTGATACCCCACCAATGACATTGGAATCTGTTTCGGGGCGAATTAAATTCGATAATGACGTCGTTAGTGCTGCTGGCTTAGCCGCGCAGTTGCTTGAACAGTCGGTTTCTGTTGATTTTAATGGTGAAAATGCGGGTCAAGGCTATGCAGTTAACATTGATGTTGTCGGTGATTGGGATTTAAAACCCTTGGAACCTTATGTTGGTAAAAAATGGCTTAACCCTTTGAAAGGGCATGCACCTTGGCGAACGGATGTCGATATCCAGCTTAATGATGTCGGATTTACTTACCAAATTGATAGTAGTGCTGATCTAACCATGGTAAGCAGCCAATATCCTTACCCTCTTAATAAACAACTTAAAGAGGCTGGAAAGGCTCGTTTGCAGGCTTCTGGGAATCAGCAAACTATCTCTGCTCGGTTGCAGTTGCCTAACTTAAAATATCAAGCTGAGATTAACATTGCTTCCAAGACACCGGTAATTTCTGCTACGAACTTAGTCCTAGGAAAAGGCAGTTATAAAATTAGCCCAGTCGTTGGACATTACGCACAAATTCGCAGTGATAAACTAAACTTAGATGACTGGTTTGAATTGCTCTTTAAAACCGAGCCCGCAGAGAAAGGAACAATTTACGCTTCTAACATGCCGACAATTCCTATGCCGCAACGTGTTGATCTCGATGTAAAAGAGCTGACAGTGGCAAGTGTTGATTGGAATGATGTAGTGTTTGACGCTAAGCGCAAAAATCTTGGTTGGTACATGACACTGGACAGTCAGGAAGCTAAGGGAGAGGCGAGTTATATTGAGCCATATGATCTTACCGTTGCGTTGGATCGTTTACATGTTTATGTTCCTGCGCTGGATAAGGTAACCAGTGATAGCAGTAAGACGTTATTTAAAGCGGATGATCAAAGTTTACCGCTGATCTCTAATTTAGATCGTTCTATTCATGAATATGTTCCAAATCTAACGTTAACCATCGATGACTTTTGGATTCAAGGCTACAAGGTTGGAGAAACCCACCTTGACCTTCAACGTAAAGGTAACACGCTAGAGTGGAAAAAACTGTCAGTAAAAAGTGGCAGCAGTCATGTCGATATGAATGGTTCTTGGACATTAGATGAAAAGAGTAGTCATACTAAACTGAATATTACCTTACAAGGTGATGACAATAGCGAAGTGATGGAAAGGTTTGGTATTTCATCGGGGATCCAAAAAGCATCGTTTGATATTACATCCGCTCTTGAGTGGGATGGTGCTCCTTGGTCGATGAAAGTGGATAGCTTGCATGGCGATGTTGATTCGAAATTTGGTAAAGGTGTCATTTCGGATGTAAGTGGAGCAGCGCGCTTACTTGGTCTGTTTAGTCTTGATTCAATTATTCGTAAAATGCAGCTCGACTTTAGTGATGTTTTTGATAAAGGAATGGCTTTCAACTCTATTGAGGGTACGGGTGAGATTAAAAATGGCATATTCCTCACTAATGATATCACCATGGATGCAGTGGCAGGGGAGATGACCATAAAGGGGTTGGTTAACTTAAACTCTCGCCTTATTGATGCTGAAGTTAATTTTGTACCAGATATTACATCAGGTATTCCAGTGCTTACAGCATTTGCTGTGACCCCTCAAACCGCCTTGTATGTGCTTGCGATTACGACCGTTATCGCCCCTGTTGTGGAAGTATTCACTCAAGTAACTTATGAAGTGAAAGGGCCAATTGATGCCCCTGTCGTTAAAGAACTTTCACGGAGTAAAGGTGAGTTTAAATTACCGAAAAAATTACGAGAGCTAGCGAAGTAAGGAGTACTGATATGGCTCAAATGGGACTGATTCAAATGACTTCGGGGCCAAATGCTGAGGAAAACCTCCGTTATATGGCGACGCAAATTGGCCAGTTAGCGCGTGAGGGAGCACAACTCATCATTTCACCAGAGAATGCATTGGTGTTTGGCTCTCGCGCTGACTATTATCATTATGCAGAGGCATTAGATGATGGCCCACTGCAAGCCGAAGTTGCGTCATTGGCGAAGCAGTTTTCCGTTTGGGTTGTGATAGGCAGTATGCCTATTCGTACCTCTCGAGGAGTCGAGACAACCACTATTGTTTTTGACCATAATGGTAAGCTAGCAAGCCATTATGCTAAATTGCATATGTTTGATGTGGATGTTGCCGATGGACATCGACGTTATCGTGAGTCAGAAACATTTACCGCTGGGGCTCAAATCGTCACGGTTTCGACGCCGTTTGCGCACCTTGGATTAAGTATCTGCTATGATGTCCGCTTTCCGTCGCTGTATACTGAATTGGCTCAGCTAGGAGCGAATGTGTTATTAGTTCCAGCTGCATTTACAGCGGTGACTGGGCGAGCCCACTGGGAAACTCTGTTAAAAGCTCGTGCTATAGAAACGCAATCTTGGGTCGTCGCTGTTAATCAAGTTGGCACACACCCTTGCGGACGACAAACTTGGGGTCATTCCATGGTCGTATCACCATGGGGAAAAGTGGTGGCAAGTTTAACCGATCAAACTGCGAATCTATTAGTCGATATTAATGTATCTCAAGTCGATGAGTTACGTGTCGCAATGCCAGTATTACAACATAGCCGATTCAACAATCAATTAAAGAATTAAGAGCGAAGTATGACAATAAACCATGTAGAAGATGCATTGCTAACGCCTGCTGGACTGACCGAGCAAGATATTGCTGACACTCTAGCAAGTATCGCTACGCGCCAGATTGATTATGCCGATATCTATTTTCAATCTAGCTGGCACGAGTCGCTAGTTCTGGAAGATAGCATCATTAAAGATGGCTCATTTAACATTGATTGTGGTGTTGGTGTTCGCGCTGTTACTGGTGAAAAAACCGGTTTTGCATATTCAGACCAAATTCAGCTTGAGGGGCTTAAGCAAAGTGCTATTGCCGCTCGAGGTATTGCTCAGCAAGGACAAAATGGTCGAGTTCAAGCGTTTAAACGAACAGACAACCAAAATAACTATGCAGCAGTTAACCCATTAGAAAGTTGGGAAAAAGAACAAAAAACAACTTTGCTTAAAGAGCTAGATGCTTACATCCGTACCAAAGAGCCATTGATCAAAGAAGTCTCGATTAGTTTAAGTGGTGTTCATGAGCAAATGCTTGTAGCAGCAACTGACGGAACGTATGCCGGTGATATTCGCCCATTAGTTCGATTATCGATCAGTGTACTTGCTCAACGTGGCGATCGTCGTGAGCGTGGTAGTTCAGGCGGCGGTGGCCGTTTCAGCTACGATTTCTTCTTATCGCAAGACAATGGCAACCAAATTGCTTACCAATTCGCAGATGAAGCAATCCGAATGGCACTTGTGAACCTAGAAGCCGATGCAGCACCGGCAGGTACAATGCCAGTTGTTCTTGGTTCTGGTTGGCCTGGTGTCTTGTTACATGAGGCGGTGGGGCATGGCCTAGAGGGGGATTTCAACCGCAAAGAATCCTCGGTCTTTAGTGGCAAAATCGGCCAGCAAGTCACCTCTAAGCATTGTACGATTGTGGATGATGGTACGTTAAAAGATCTTCGTGGTTCATTAAACATTGATGATGAAGGCGTTGCTGGTCAATACAATACCTTGATTGAAAATGGCGTATTGAAAGGCTACATGCAGGATAAACTCAATGCTCGTTTAATGGGCGTTGCACCTACAGGTAATGGTCGTCGTGAGTCTTATGCGCATTTGCCAATGCCACGTATGACCAATACTTATATGCTGCCGGGTGAACATACACCAGAAGAGATCATTTCAACCGTTAAGAAAGGGCTATATGCACCAAACTTTGGTGGTGGCCAAGTGGATATTACATCGGGCAAGTTTGTATTCTCAACGTCAGAAGCTTACTTGATTGAAGATGGGAAAATCACTCGTCCAGTGAAAGGGGCAACCTTGGTTGGCTCTGGTATCGAAGCGATGCAACAAGTTTCTATGGTTGGTAATGATTTGAGTATTGACCGTGGTGTTGGCGTCTGTGGTAAAGCGGGTCAAAGCGTTCCTGTTGGTGTTGGCCAGCCTACGTTGAAGCTTGATTCCATTACCGTTGGTGGTACTGAATAGTTTTAATAGTTATGTATTTCTAATACATACAGTAGCATTAAATAAAAAGCGACGCTAAAACGTCGCTTTTTTATTTGTCATTTTCCGCCATAGATAGGCTATTCGGCATGTACGGTTATTAAATAATGAGTAACCTGAATCGTCAGTCTAAATGCTATCTCGCTCGATTGGGCAACTCATACAGCGTGCCCCCCCTCGACCTCGACCTAGTTCATTACCTGGTATCGTGAGAACTTCTATTCCGGCTTTATCGTATTTCTCATTGGTATAGACATTACGTTCATAACTGATCACTACCCCGGGTTTAACGGTTAATACATTATTGGCGTCATTCCACTGTTCCCGCTCGGCTTCGTAGCTATCACCACCCGTCGTAATAATTTTTAGTGCATCTAAATTTAACGCTTCTTCAATCGCGTGTTTATAACTAGGTACTTGATCAACATTCATACATCCTTGACCATTTGGCGTTAGTCGCCAAGTTTCTAAGTCATCACGCATAATTTCTGGATATACAGAAAAAGTATCAATATCCATATGAGTCATGACCGTATCTAAATGCATGCAAGAACGATGTTTTGGTAGGTTAATTGCGATAACTTCGGTCGCTTGCTGGTGTTTGAATAATTGAGCCGCAAGGTTTTCAACGCCTTGTACTGTCGTACGTTCCGACATACCGACTAAAACGGCACCGTTGCCAATAACCAATACGTCCCCGCCTTCAATGTTAGCGTTGTCGTAATGCAAATCTTCATCACCGAAATATTTAATAAAATCTTGTCCAGCAAATACCGGATGCCAATGATAAATTGCACGTAAATGATTGGTCTCTCTTTGGCGTGCTGGCATCATCATCGGATTTAGAGAAACACCACCGTAAACCCAACATGAAGTATCACGAGTAAATAGATGGTTAGGTAGTGGCTCTATTACAAAGTCCAATCTACTATGCATTTTCGGTAAGATAGATGATGTCTTTATAGGGAGCTCTGAATAGGCTAAGCCACCAAGAAAAATGGTCGCAAGGTGTTCATTATCCATTTCTGATAAGTAGTGACGAAAATCTCGAGCAAATGTGGGGCCGTAACGAAAGTCTGAGATTTGCGTATTGAGTAGCCACTCACGAGCTGGTGGAACGGCAAGTGTTTCAACTAACAGATCGTGCAACAGCAATACCTCAACATCTTGCGATCTGAGTGTATTGGCAAAAACATCGTGTTCTTCACCCGCGGCTTCAACTGCCAATACATCATCAAACAGTAATTCGTGGCAATTTGAAGGGGTGAGGTGGGTGAGTGCGCGTTCTGGGCGATTTAATAACACACGTCTCAATTGGCCAACTTCTGAGCCTACGTACAACTTACTCATTTTGTATCCTTACATTTTTTCCTGAGCATAGTTATGACAATCTTCAGGTTAAGATGCAAGCCGCTAAAACAGCCTCATGGTCTGTTTTGTCTGTTCTTATTAGCGATATATGCTGATATTTTAAATTTAACACTGGCTAATCGATGTTTTAGAACTTTCCTATTGTGGTGAGTTGTTTGAGTGACTATGCGAAAAAGCGAAATCTTACAAATGTAATCTTGAGTGTTTTTTCAGCATAAAAAATCAATATATCGATATCATGAGTATAAATAGCGTAGTTGTATGCATTTTTTAAAAACAAAAAATATGCGTGAATCAGAGATAAAAACGCATAATAGTAGTATCGCTGACAATAATGGCAGCGGAATATAATGCTAAAGTTAGATAATTTGGTGAATTTGTTAAAATATTGTACTCACGATGCGACTTGTTTTTTTGATCTTAACGCACGGGATAAAGATCCGCATCAAAAGCGATTCTAGGTAGTATTTTTTCTTGATCCATGCGATATTTCGCCACTATTAATTATGTTCAATTTTATGACTATCTGGAGCACAACTATGTCTCACGAAGATGAATACTTGTCTGTTGAAGAGTTTATTGAGATTCAAAAAGAAGAGACTCGCGATATTATTCAAGCACTATTAGAAGATGGCAGTGATCCAGATGCTTTGTATGAAATCGAGCATCACTTATTTGCTGAAGATTTTAATAAGCTAGAAAAAGCGGTTGTTGAAGCATTTAAGATGGGTTTTGAAGTTTTAGAAGCTGAAGAGACTGAAGACGAAGACGGTAAAGTGCTACTTTGCTGTGATGCAACGATGCAATCGACTCTGAATCCAGAAGCGATCGATGTGCAAGTTGAAAAGCTAGTTAATCTAGCTGAAAAATTCGACATTATTTATGATGGTTGGGGCACTTACTACGAAGGTGAAGATGCTCTCTACCCAGAAGAAGACGATGAAGACGAAGACGAGTAATTAACCCGTTTTCTCATGATAAAAATACCAGCCATACGGCTGGTATTTTTGTTTCTATATGCGTTTCTATTCTTTATACTTGAGCTAATTTTTGATCTAGCGCAAGTTTATAAGACATGGAATTATCTCTCGCAGGTCTTTGGCAGTTATCACCACTCACCGATTTGTCCGTTCCTCAGGACGATATTACCTTTCCTGCCGCTCTAAGTAGCGTCCTACCTGATCACTTATCTGAAGCGTCTGTCATTGAGCAAGAATGGCATTTAATGCATGACATTGACGTTGATGAAGCAATGCTAAGTTACCCTTGTGTTGATTTGATTTTGGCGGGTATTCATTATTACGCTGAGGTACGAGTTAACGGAGTGGCTGTTTTTGATTGTGATGGTACACAAACAACCTACCGTAAGGATATTCGTCCCTATTTACAACTTGGCCGAAACCGTTTTGAGATCCTGTTTCTCAATGAAGATGATGACTGGTTGGTCGAAGAAAGTGAGCCAGTAATTTGTCCATTAGGAGAGCCATACATTCAATCTCACGATAAGAGAATGGGGGTGTGGCAAGTTCCTTTGCTGCAATTTATTCGACATACACGTTTAGAGCACATCACCACGGAACAGATATGGCATCACGGAGGTGGCTGTGAGTTTTTGGTTGAGCTTTACTACAAGACTTATGCTCCTGGTTTAGTCTCAGCAATGGTGAAGTTTAATGGTATGACTTATCAGCTTCCAATTGATGTTAGAGCGCAATCTGTTAGTGCACTATTTCAAATAGAAGCACCGATTTATGCAGACTCAGCCAATCCAAAACAAAGTGATCTCTATTCTTTAGAGATTTCGTTAGATGGTCAGTATCGAGCATTTAATATTGGTTTAAGCGAATCTTTATGTGTGTCTCATTATCCAGCTTAAAATTTTCCTTAATGATGTAAAAAAGGCACTCATCGAGTGCCTTTTTACTAACGCTGACCCGTTAACCTTGAGGTTTTACCACTAAGACATTGATCGTTGAATTTTCTACAACCTTACTCGCGACAGACCCCAGCATGACTTTGTTGAGTTTGGAACGTTTATGACTTGGTATCACAATAAGGTCTACACCGAGCTTTTCGGCATATTCAAGTATCGTTGAATAAGTTTTACCCTCAGCAACATGCACTTTGTAAACAACTTGGTCATCAATATGTTGAGAGGCAAATTGTTTAAGTAGCTGCTCCACCTCAAGTTTCATTTTTTTTGCAGCGTCTTTAGGGAAGTAACTGGCTACCATAGACATATGAATGCCTGGTACTACCGTCAAAAGGTGTATTTCAGCATTTGAATGTTTTGCCTGCCATATCGCTAGTTCAACGGCTTTGTCGGAAAAGCCCTGATCGTTTAAATCGACGGGAACAAGAATTTGTTTATACATTATTATCTCACTCACATAGGCCCCCGTGTTTGAGGGCCAAATCAATTAGGCGCTCAAATGCTCTTTGCGAGCGCGTCGTTTTTGGTTCATCGCCATGCCCGCTAAAATAATCAAGCATGGAACAAATACCCATTCTTTCATTGGGCGCTCAGCATCTTGGATAATCCATTTAATTTCCCAATCAAAATCAATCCCAGCCGCTTCTGCGGGGCTGCCAAATTCGACCATATCGACCATCATAGTGCCTTCATTTTCAGTCAGCATGAGTCCCATAGATGAAAGACGCTCATCAGCAGTTTTTGCATCGTCATCAAACGGTAGACGAACCGTTTTTCCTACAATATCACCTTCAAGGTTTTCTCCTGACACTCTAAGTTCAAGAGCTTGGCCTACATCAAGAGTTTGAGTGATTTGCGCTATTTCAACGCCAGGTGACAACACTTTAGCTGGGTAAATCATGTCCCACCAAAATCCTGGGCGGAAAAATGAGAACGTGAGAACCAGCAGTAGTATGGTTTCCCACCACTTATTGCGAGTTAGCCACCACCCTTGTGTTGCCGCTGAAAATATCAACATAGCAACGATGGAAGAAAATACAGTTAGGAATAAGTGCCACCATGTATCGATGCCCATTAATAATAACTGAGTATTGAAGATGAACATGAATGGCAAAATAGCGGTCCGAATATCGTAGGTAAAACCTTGAATACCAGTCCTTATGGGATCGGATTTTGCGATCGCAGCAGCAGCAAAAGCGGCTAAACCTACTGGAGGTGTATCATCAGCAAGAATACCAAAGTAGAAGACGAATAAGTGGACCGCAATCAGTGGAATGATCAAACCATGTTGAGCACCCAAAGTCACAATCACGGGAGCCATCAAGGTTGATACAACGATGTAGTTTGCTGTTGTCGGCAAGCCCATACCTAAGATCAAGCTGATCACAGCGGTGAAGATCAGCATCAAGATGATGTTGCCTCCTGAGATGAACTCGACGAAATCGGTCATGACGAGACCAATCCCTGTGAGTGTAACCACACCGACAACAATACCAGCAGCAGCCGTAGCAACACCTATCCCGATCATGTTACGAGCACCAGAAACGAGACTCTCTGCAAGATCGACAAAACCATTTTTTGTCTGCTGGCCAATATCACCACTTCTTGACATTAGGGCGATGAGTGGGCGTTGTGTTAACAGTATGAAAATCATAAACACAGTGGCCCAAAATGCAGACAGCCCTGGAGAGAAACGTTCGACAGTTAAACACCAAACCAATACAACGATAGGTAAAAGGAAGTGTAATCCTGATTTAATTGTCGGGCCGGGATCTGGCACTTCAGTTAATTCAGCATCAATTTCTATTGAACCATCTTTGGTGTGATTGGCCGAAACTCGAATGAGAGCGATATAGGCCATTAGCAAAACAACCATGACAATAGGTGTTGCCGCAGCACCAAAGACATCTTTAGTCCAACCTATGCCGTAATAAACGACAGCACTTAAGATGCAGATACCTAAAATAGTGCCAGTAAACGAGAGTAGGCTATGTAATAGTGTTGGAGTATGGCGGCGAGGAAGCCCTGTCATACCGGCTTTACAAGCTTCTAAGTGAACAATATAAATTAAAGCGATGTAAGAAATTAAAGCGGGTAATAATGCGGCTTTGATAACTTCAACATAAGAAATACCCACGTACTCAACCATAAGGAAAGCAGCGGCACCCATAATTGGAGGCGTTAATTGTCCGTTGGTTGATGCGGCAACTTCCACAGCACCTGCTTTTGTGCCGGGAAAACCAACTCGTTTCATTAGTGGGATAGTAAAAGTACCCGTGGTGACGACATTGGCAATGGAAGAGCCAGAAACTAGTCCTGAAAGACCCGAAGCAACGACCGCGGCTTTTGCTGGGCCACCTTTCATGTGACCAAGTAGCGAGAATGCGACTTTAATGAAATAGGCGCCGGCGCCGGCACGTTCAAGCATGGCACCAAATAGAACAAACAGAAAAACAAATGAGGTTGAAACACCGAGCGCGACACCAAAGACCCCTTCCGTTGTCAACCATAGGTGCGACATTGCTTTATTTAAACTTGCGCCTTTGTGCGCAATAACATCCGGCATATGCGGGCCAGCAAAGGTATAGAGTAAGAATACACCTGCCACCACCATCAGTGGTGGACCGAGAGCACGACGAGTTGCTTCTAACAGCAAAACCATTCCGACAACGGAAACGACAACGTCCATTGTGGTTGGAGCACCCGATCGCGAGGCTAACTCAGAGTAAAAGAGAAAAATATACGCAGCGGCAAAGCTACCTGCGAGCGCTAAAATCCAATCCATAACAGGGATGCGATCTCGTGGAGAGTTTTTCATTGCTGGGTAAGCAGTGAAAGCAAGAAAGACAGCAAAAGTTAAGTGGATAGAGCGAGCTTGAGTATCGTTAAGTACGCCAAAATCAAAGATAAAAGGTAGAGGGGAGGCATACCATAGTTGGAATAGTGACCAACAAAGAGGAACAAACCATAGAATTCGTCCTGGTATCCCTAGGGGCGCTCTGGCTCCTGTGTCGGCTTGGGCTACCATATCTTGCACATCTTTAGACGGTGTAGTGGTCTGCGTCATGTACGTGTCCTTATTAGAATGGGTTCATTAAATATTTTCGTTGGAACCAATAATTTTCACTTTTCAGTTTAGTGAATAGGCGAAATTATGCTCAGTTGCTTGAATTTGAATAGATAGAAATGAGGGCGTGAGTTTCAATGTGAAACATCAAAAAGAGTGTTCAATGGAGGAAAATTGCTTGAATTATGATTTCACTGAGTATGAGTTTCACTGAACATGACTCTCAATGAACATTAGTTCCACCGGACAATTGCTTCATTGAACAAGGAGGCCGAAGCCTCCTTTAATGTAGAGACTATTTAAGAAGACCGACTTCTTTGTAGTATTTTTCAGCACCTGGGTGAAGAGGGATAGAAAGGCCAGCTTTCACCATATCTTCTTTTTTCAGGTTAGCGAATGCAGGGTGCAGACGCTTGAATGTGTCAAAGTTTTCGAACACGGCTTTAGCCACGTTGTAAGCCACTTCATCAGAAACATCAGTGGTGGTAACCATTGTTGCTGCTACACCAAAGCTATTGACGTCTTTGTCTGTACCGCGATACATACCAGCAGGTACGCTTGAGTATGCGTAGTATGGGTTTGCTGATACGATCTCATCAATCTGAGGGCCTGTTGCAGAAACAAGTTTTGCATCACAAGACGTTGTAGCTTCTTTGATTGAACCATTTGGATGACCAACCATATAGATGAACGCATCGATTTTGTTGTCACAAAGTGCTTGAGAGCGTTCTGAACCTTTTAGCTCTGATGCAAGCTTAAAGCTGTCGTTGGTCCAGCCCATCTTGTCCATGACAACACTCATCGTTGCACGGTCACCTGAACCTGGGTTACCGATATTGACGCGCTTACCAGCAAGATCGCTTACGTTTTCAATACCTGAATCAGCACGAGCGATGATGTTGAACGGTTCTGTGTGAAGAGAGAACATCGCGCGTAGCTTTTTATAAGGGCCTTGGTCTGCAAACTTACTCGTACCGTTGTAGCCGTGATACTGCCAATCAGATTGCACGATACCGAAATCGAGTTCGCCGGCTCTCATTGTATTGACGTTATAAATAGAACCACCAGTCGATTCTACTGAACAGCGAATGTCGTGAGCTTTTCGACCTTTGTTGACCAATTTACAAATAGCACCGCCGGTTGGGTAATAAACACCAGTGACGGAACCTGTGCCAATTGTAACGAATTCTTGTGCGTTAACTGTACCTGCACCCACTACTGTAGCTGCAATAGCACCTAACTTAATAAGTTTGTTTAATGCCATGAATGTTCCTTCCTTATATTCATTATTTACCCAAGAGCAAGTAGAGTTGCTTGGGAGTTTCCTTTGATTGGAAACGGCATCTTTCTCAATCCGTATGTTGAGAAAGTGGCTGAATAATACCAAAAAATCGATATATAATAACACTCTAGTTACAAAAAATAGCAAAAGAATCTATATTGGAACCAATGGTTCACATAGTTATCTATATGCTTAAGCTTTAAAAATCAGTAAGTTATGAAATATATTGAGTTGGACTAATTGTTGTTAAGATGTGATGAAAATCACACCCTTAGGTGTGATTTTAAAAGAGGGTCAGCAGAAGCTAAGGATTAGCCTGCATAGTCGAATAGTTCACAAACAGATTGGAATAACTGTTCTGTAGAAATGACAAGTGTAGGAGTGATAAAGATAGTATCGTCACCCGCAACAACACCAAGTATCCCTTCTGATTTACCTAATGAATCGAGTAAGCGAGCAATTAGTTGTGCTGCTCCTGGACCAGTATGAATAACGACAAGTGCGTTGTTATAGTCGACATCGAGCACTAATTCTCTTAGTGAACTCGAAACGGTTGGAACACCTAGCTCGGCTGGCAGACAGTAAACCATCTCCATTTTCGCATTGCGAGTTCTCACGGCTCCAAATTTGGTGAGCATGCGAGAAACTTTCGATTGGTTGATATTTTCGAAACCTTCATTTCTCAAGGCGTCCACAATATCGCCTTGAGATCCAAATCGCTCTTCTTTAAGCAGCGCTTTAAACGCACGGACTAGGTTATCTTGTTTTTCTGAGTGGCGCATGGGTTCTCTTTCGACCGATGGTTAAATAAATCATGCATAGTCTCGCATAGCTATGCACTTTCTGCCAATGCTATTACGAAATAATGTTTACCTCATCACTGTAAATATCATGAATAAAAATAACTTAACTCTTTGTCATTTATGATAATTAACGTCATAATCGCTCGAATCATGTAGCACGAAAAGTTCGCTTTGCGTGACCTCGCAAAGCTGGCGTTAATTTATTGTAATCAGCTTGTGATTCCTATAGCGTTTAGCTAGCGTTGATTACAAATTACCCTACAAAACACTTATAAATAGAGAATTACTCTCAAGGAGAATTTCGATGAAAGTAGCTGTTATTGGTGCCGCTGGAGGCATCGGCCAAGCCTTAGCTTTACTACTAAAAAACCGTCTTCCTGCAGGTTCTGATTTAGCCCTTTATGATATTGCACCTGTAACTCCAGGTGTTGCTGCGGATCTTAGCCATATCCCAACTCCAGTTTCGATCAAAGGTTACGCCGGTGAAGATCCGACGCCAGCGCTAGAAGGCGCTGATGTTGTTTTGGTTTCTGCAGGTGTCGCTCGTAAACCTGGAATGGATCGTGCGGATCTTTTCAATGTTAATGCTGGTATTGTTAAGTCATTGGCAGAGAAAATCGCAGTAGTATGTCCTAAAGCTTGTGTTGGTATCATTACTAACCCAGTAAATACGACTGTGCCAATTGCAGCAGAAGTATTGAAGAAAGCGGGTGTATACGATAAGCGTAAATTGTTCGGTGTAACGACGCTTGACGTGATTCGTTCTGAAACATTCGTTGCTGCTTTGAAAGACAAAGATCCTGGTGATGTTCGTGTTCCTGTTATCGGTGGCCACTCAGGTGTGACAATTTTACCGCTACTTTCACAAGTTGAGGGTGTTGAGTTCAGTGCTGAAGAAGTTGAAGCACTTACTAAACGCATCCAAAATGCGGGTACAGAAGTTGTTGAAGCTAAAGCTGGTGGCGGTTCTGCAACCCTATCAATGGGTCAAGCTGCATGCCGTTTTGGCCTTTCTTTAGTGAAAGCGCTACAAGGTGGTGAGGGTGTAGTTGAATGTGCTTACGTTGAAGGCGAAGGTGAACACGCTCAATTCTTTGCTCAACCAGTGAAGCTGGGTAAAGAGGGTGTCGAAGAGATCCTAAGCTATGGTGCATTAAGTGATTACGAGAAAGCAGCTCTTGATGGCATGCTTGAAACATTGAATGGTGACATTCAAACAGGTATTGATTTCGTTAAGTAATCTACCCTACGTTATAAATAGAAGCCGGCCTAGTGTCGGCTTTTTTGATCTTACTAATAAAGAAAACAGCAAAAAATATTTTTCGGGATCTTTAAGGAGGATCGTTTTGGCGGGTGATGAGCTAAAGATCCAGATGATGATCGATGAGGCTTCAGAGATCAGTTTGTGTTTCAATAGATAAAAATAAAGGCAAATCGATGATTTGCCTTATGCGGATTTAATTAAAGAGATTTTACTTGAAGCTACTTGGAGCGGTTTACAGATAAGTGGGCGATGACTTCAAGTGCTTGTTTGTATTCAGACTCAGGTAAGACAGCTAATTCAGCAATCGCTTTATCGGCTTCTTCAAGCGCTTTCTGGCGTGTATATTCAAGTGAGCCAGTTTGATTCATGATCTCGAGAATCTCGTCTAGGTGTTCCATCCCATTAGATTTCTCGATAGCTTCGCGAATCAGTAGAGCTTGCTCTTCTGTACCGTGCTTCATCGCATAAAGCAGAGGTAGGGTTGGTTTGCCCTCGGCAAGGTCATCTCCAACATTCTTACCCATGTCTTTACCATCAGATGTGTAATCCATCACATCATCAATTAACTGAAAAGCCGTACCTAAATATTTACCGTAGTTTTGAAGGGCAGTTTCAATCTCTTGAGGTGCATCGCTTAAAATAGCACCGACTTGTGTCGCAGCTTCAAATAGTCGTGCAGTCTTAGAGTAGATAACTTCCATATAACTTTCTTCGGTCGTATCGGCATCGTTGCAATTCATTAATTGCTGCACTTCACCTTCAGCGATGACGTTAACTGCATCACTCATTAAAGCGAGGATTTTCATCGAACCTAACGCGGTCATCATTTGAAATGAGCGAGTGTAGATAAAATCACCGACCAGTACGCTTGCAGCATTACCAAAAGCGGCATTTGCGGTTGCTTTTCCGCGACGCATATCTGACTCATCAACCACATCATCATGTAGCAGAGTGGCAGTATGAATAAACTCAATAAATGCTGCTGCTGTCGTGTGTTCATTTCCCTGATAACCAAGCGCACGTGCAGATAAAATCGCCAATAAAGGTCGCAGGCGTTTACCGCCGCTACTAACGATATAAAATCCGAGCTGGTTAATTAGAGCCACGTCAGAGTTAAGCTGAGCTTGAATTGTTTCGTTCACTTTTGCCATGTCATTGGCAGTAAGCGCTTGGATAGCTTTAAAATCCATTGTAAATCCGGCTGAGGTTAGTACCTATAAGGTATTTTCATCTACTTTAATTGGTGAATAATACACTAAAAAACGTTGATTAATACATGGTTAACGGGCATGATCTCGGCACTTTTGATTGGCGATTACCTTTTCGCCAATTTTTTAAAAATATGGCTTGTCATAGGCGCGCCCTTTCTGTAGAATCTGCGCCCTATTGATGATTAGTTTAGCGCACACCCGAGATGCTCAAATATGCATAAGGCTGTGCGGAAAAAGCGGAGTAAGATATGTACGCTGTTTTCCAATCTGGTGGTAAACAACACCGTGTAAGCGAAGGTCAAACTCTTCGTTTAGAGAAATTAGACGTTGAAACTGGTGCAGTTGTAGAATTTGATAAAGTTCTAATGATTGCCAACGGCGAAGACATTCAAGTTGGCGCTCCTCTTCTTGAGGGCGGCAAAGTTGTAGCAGAAGTTGTACAACACGGTCGTGGCGATAAAGTTAAAATCGTTAAGTTCCGTCGTCGTAAGCATTCTCGCAAACAACAAGGTCACCGTCAGTGGTTCACGGAAGTGAAAATCACTGGTATCAACGCTTAATCGATTAGGAGAGTTTAACAATGGCACACAAAAAAGCTGGTGGTTCTACTCGTAACGGCCGCGATTCAGAAAGCAAACGCCTAGGTGTTAAGCGTTTCGGTGGTGAATCTGTTCTTGCAGGTAACATCATCGTTCGTCAACGTGGTACTAAATTCCACGCTGGTAACAACGTTGGCCTTGGTAAAGACCACACACTATTTGCTCTAACTGACGGTAAAGTTAAGTTTGAAGTAAAAGGTCCTAAAAACCGTAAATTTGTAAGCATCGCTGCTGAATAATCTACGCTTTTAGCTGAATTCAAAAGCCCTGCCGATTCGGCGGGGTTTTTTATTGTTGGTTAGAGCAAATAATTAGATATTTTCTAACAAGAAAGTGACTAGTTATTTGTACCAAAGTAGGGCGATCCAAGATCTAAGGTGATCGATCTGCAAATGGGATCTGCTAGAATTTATATCATTGCTATAGCATGGTATTGCAACGCAAAAAATGCGGAGTAAGAGATGAAATTCGTTGATGAAGCGGTAGTTAAAGTCCAAGCCGGTGATGGCGGCAACGGCGTAGTGAGTTTCTGGCGTGAGAAATTTATTACTAAAGGTGGTCCTGATGGCGGTGATGGCGGCGATGGCGGCGACATTTACCTTCAGGCTGATGAAAACCTAAATACACTGATTGATTATCGTTTTCAGCGCTTCTACGAAGCGGAGCGTGGTGAAAACGGTCGCGGTGGTAACTGTACTGGTAAGCGTGGTAAAGACAAGGTTATGCGCGTTCCTGTGGGAACTCGTGCTGTCGATATTCACACTAATGAAATTGTTGCTGAAGTTGCAGAACACGGCAAGAAAATGATGGTGGCCAAAGGTGGCTGGCATGGTTTAGGTAACACGCGTTTTAAATCGTCTGTTAACCGTGCACCACGTCAAAAGACACCAGGTACAAAAGGCGAAATTCGCGAATTGCGTTTAGAGCTTTTGTTGTTGGCTGATGTCGGCATGCTTGGTTTACCAAATGCTGGTAAATCAACATTCATTCGTGCAGTTTCTGCAGCGAAGCCAAAAGTCGCTGACTACCCATTTACTACTTTAATCCCAAGCTTGGGTGTAGTGAGTGTAGTCCCAGGAAAAAGCTTTGTTGTTGCTGATATTCCAGGGCTTATCGAAGGCGCAGCTGATGGTGCTGGTCTAGGTATTCGCTTCTTGAAGCACCTTGAGCGTTGTCGTGTACTTATTCACATGATCGACATTATGCCAGTTGATCAATCTGATCCTGTACAAAATGCATTAACGATCATTGATGAGCTTGAACAATACAGCGAGAAGTTAGCAAACAAACCGCGTTGGTTGGTCTTCAACAAAGTAGACCTGATGCCAGAAGAAGATGCGGATGCTGTTATTCAAGACATCTTAGACGCACTTGGCTGGGAAGAGCAATTCTTCAAGATTTCAGCAATTAATCGACAAGGTACTAAAGAACTTTGTTTCCAACTTGCTGAGTTTATGGAACAGCTTCCTCGTGAAGAAGAAGTCGTCGCAGAAGAAGACAAAGTTAACTTTATGTGGGACGATTACCACAAAGATGCGATGTCTGGTAAAACTGTTATCACTGAAGATGGTGATGATGACTGGGACGACTGGGATGATGAAGATGACGACGAAGATGACGGTCACGTTGTTTACGTTCGTGAGTAATCCTCAGAGATAAAAGTTTATGAAGCCGCAATTTCGATTGCGGCTTTTTTTGTGTCTAAATCATATTTTGCTGCGGTAAATTGCGGCACAATATGATGATCAATCAGTCAATTAGTTATACCAACCCAAATAAGTCTCAGGTTAGTTTCTCTGATTAAAATCACTGACTATTTACTTATCTGAATTGGTATTAGATATGGGTTAAAAGGAATTAGGAAGTATCTATGACACTCGAATATGTCCCTCCAGAATCGGAACTTGTTTTAAAACAACGCTCGATATCTAGGTTGGTCGCTCATGCTGGACAGATGTTATTAGCGCATGGAGCAGAAAGCACATTGGTATGCGATATTATGCGACGTATTGGTATTGCATGTGGTGTTTCAGAAGTTGAAGTCGCCCTGTCAGCTAATGCCCTCGTGATCACAACAGTTATGGATGATCATTGCATTACAACGACGCGAAGTTGCGCTGACCGTGGGCTGAATATGCGGACTATCACTCAGATCCAACGTATCTGTATCATGATGGAGCGAGGCTTGCTCGATCATGTCATGGCACAAAAAAAGCTAAATGCTATTAGTCCTGAGCGCTATAACCGTTGGCTAGTCGTATTTATGATTGGTCTTTCCTGTGCGGCATTCAGCCATCTAGCCGGTGGTGATTGGTCTGTCTTTGGGATGACCTTTATCGCTTCAGCAGTTGGAATGATAGTGAGGCAAGAAATTGGCCATCGGCATTTTAATCCGCTATTGAACTTTGCGATGACCGCGTTTGTGACGACATTAATTTCGGCTCAGGCTGTGATTTTTGAGATTGGCAACTTGCCAACAGTGGTGATGGCATCGTCCGTATTAATGTTAGTTCCCGGTTTTCCATTGATTAACTCGGTGGCAGATATGTTGAAAGGGCATATCAATATGGGTATTGCTCGTTTCATGATGGCGAGCTTATTGACGCTGGCGACCTGTCTTGGGATTGTCGCGGCTATGCAGGTGACGGGTATTTGGGGGTGGATGAGCTAATGGATAGCATCGATCTTTTATTCGGATTACTCAATGATATGCTTTTTGCTGCGATCCCAGCTGTGGGTTTCGCGCTGGTTTTTAATGTGCCACAACGCGCATTGATCTATTGTGCTCTCGGAGGATCCATTGGTCATGGGAGCCGTTATTTGATGCTGCATTTTGGTATTCCAATTGAATGGGCCTCTTTTTTTGCAGCGACGATCGTTGGATTGATCGGCGTTCATTGGTCACATAAACTATTGGCACACCCTAAAGTATTTACCGTCGCTGCATTGATTCCGATGGTGCCCGGTGTCTTCGCATTTAAAGCTATGATTGCCATGGTAGAGATTAATCATCTCGGTTACTCACCAGAACTCATTGCCACCTGCATGGAGAACTTCCTTAAAGCAATGTTTATTATTGCAGGATTGGCGGTTGGATTAGCAGTCCCGGGGCTGTTATTCTATCGCCGTAGACCGATTGTTTAACGTGTAGATGAATAAAGGAAATCTATGATCATCAGTATGATTGCCGCAATGGCAACGAATCGAATCATTGGCAAAGATAACCAAATGCCTTGGCATCTTCCTGCTGACTTTGCATGGTTTAAACGTTGCACGATGGGAAAACCTGTTGTGATGGGGCGTAAAACTTATGAATCTATTGGTCGGCCTCTTCCTGGACGTTTAAACATCGTCATCAGTCGTGATGCTTCATTATTGATTGATGGTGTTGTTACAGTCACCTCTATCGATAAAGCGTTACTCGAAGTCGGAGATGCAGATGAGGTGATGATCATTGGCGGCGGCGCGATTTACGCCGCTTGTCTTCCAATCGCAAATAAACTCTATGTGACGCATATTGAAGCGAATATTGATGGTGATACTCAATTTCCTGCTTGGAGTGATGATTTCAAAGAAACCTACTCAGAGTTTTATCAAGCTGATGATAAAAATCAATACGACATGCGATTCACGATTTTAGAAAAATAAATGCTGAATCGAAAAAAGCACTGCAATTGCAGTGCTTTTTCGTTTTAATCTCGAGGTAAATATCTACGCTTTTAAAGCGGATTGAGTGAAGACTTGTTTATCTTCCCAACGAAGCATGGTTAAGTGCCCACCCCAGACGCAGCCAGTATCTAAGCCGATAATTTCATTTCCAATGTGCCCCTGTAAAGCAGCCCAGTGACCAAATAAAATCGGCTTTTCAAATTGGACTCTATTCGCCAACTTGAACCATGGAACGAGATCGTGTTCAGACACTTCTTCCGGTGGCAGTTTGCACTCCATATCGAGTCTGCCATCAAGAAAGCAAAATCGCATACGGGTGTAGGCATTAATGATATAGCGAAGTCGATCGATCCCTAAAAGATCATTGCTCCAGTAGTCCGGAGTGTTGCTGTACATATTTTCTAATAGCCAAGGAAATTGATCACTTTGCAGCACTAGCTCAACTTCTTTGGCGCACGCTCTTGCTGTGAGTAGATCCCACTGAGGAGAAATACCAGCATGGCACATAACGAACTCTTGATGTTCAGCAAGAAGAGGTTGGGAGCGGAGCCACTGTAGTAGTTCGTCACGATCTATCGCTTCGAAAATCGGGGCGGTTTTATCTTTACCTTTAATACTTTTAAAGCCAAGACCAACCGCTAACAAGTGGAGATCATGGTTACCTAAAACAACCTGAACACAGTCACCTAATGACTTTAGATAACGCAGTGTTTCCAATGATTTTGGTCCGCGAGCAACGAGATCTCCAGCAATCCAAAGTTGATCATTTTCTGGGGAAAATGAGACACGCTCAAGTAATTGTAGAAGCTCATCTAAGCAGCCTTGAATATCACCAACAATGTAAGTAGACACGGTTTCTCTCTATAAAATAAAGGTCAGTTTAAGATGTTTGGTATCGCTAAACGAAAAGGAGCGATTTCTGCCGTGAATTCTTTCCCTTGTTCATCAAGAAGTGTGTAATGCCCCTGCATGACTCCAACGGGAGTTTCAATCGCAGTACCACTGCTATAGGTATACTCTTCGTGACTAGGAATAAGAGGTTGTTGACCAACAACACCATCACCTTCTATGGTGAGTTGTTTGCCATTTGCATCTGTGATGATCCAGTTACGACTCATTAACTGTACTGATTGAGTACTGAGATTTTTGACTGTCACGAGATAAGCAAACACATAGCGGTTTGCATTTGGTTGGGATTGATCGGGGATGTACTTACTGTGGACCTGAACTTTGATACAAGGCTTCGAATCCATGTAAACTCCTGTGTAAAGTCAGAGGGGGTATTCAATGATAATAGGTTTGCAATCCAAGAAACTGCAAACCTATTGTTGAAAGAGTTACTTGTGGTTAGCGTCTAGCCAGTTAGCCATAGCAACAAATTGCTGCAAGGTTAAGTTTTCAGGACGCAGCGTTGGATTAATACCAAGCTCGATTAAAGTCTCTTCATTCATCAGTGCTTTAAAACAGTTTCTTACTGTTTTACGACGCTGGTTGAAGCCTTCACGACACACGCGCTCTAACCATTTAATGTCAGTTGCAGGGTACGGTAGTTCTTCATAAGGCATTAGGCGTACAACCGCAGAGTCCACTTTTGGTGGCGGAATAAATGCAGTTGGTGGGACTTCAAGTACCGGTACGACTTTACAAAAGTACTGTGCCATAACGGTTAGACGACCATATGCTTTGCTGCCTGGGCCTGCCGCTAGACGATTAACCACTTCTTTTTGTAGCATAAAGTGCATGTCTTGGATGTCTTTATGGAACTCAAATAAGTGGAACATTAGTGGCGTTGAAATGTTATACGGTAGATTACCGAAGATTCGCAACTTGTTGTTTGGTTTTACAAGTTGAGAAAAATCGAAACGCATAGCATCACCCTCATGAATAGTCAGTTTGTCTGCTAATTCAGGGTGGTTGCGTAAACGCTCTGCAAGATCTCGGTCAAGTTCAATAACGGTAAACTTATCAACTTCGCGGCCTACAGGCTCAGTGATCGCACCCAAACCCGGGCCAATCTCAACGAGGTTTTGTCCTGGTCTTGGGTTAATTGCAGAGACGATTCCATCAATAATATAG
Source organism: Vibrio sinensis (assembly GCF_003605645.1). GTDB lineage: Bacteria > Pseudomonadota > Gammaproteobacteria > Enterobacterales > Vibrionaceae > Vibrio > Vibrio sinensis. The sequence continues at coordinate 105,321 of NZ_QVMU01000010.1, forward strand.
GGATCATGTAAGAAGTTTTGGCCAAAACGCTTACGCGCTTTGTGTCCTAAGTGGACATCATTTCTCATAATATTCTCAAAGTTAAATAGCCCAACCATCAAAGTTAAAGTAGAAGCGCTCATCTCCAAAAAGAGAGATTACTTTCGCAATACCTTAACTTACTGGGTGGTATTAGTTTTCTTGTCGACAAGCTCAATCGCGTGAGCAAGCGCCGTTTTAAAGCTCCCTGTATCCGCACTGCCTGTTCCTGCCAGATCGAGCGCGGTGCCGTGATCAACGGAAGTCCTAATAAACGGTAGACCTAAGGTAATATTAACCGAACGTCCAAAACCTTTATATTTCAATACAGGAAGTACCTGATCGTGGTACATCCCTAAAACGGCATCAGCTTGCTGGAGATACTTCTCGTTAAAAATCGTATCGGCGGGTAATGGGCCGATAAGATTGATGCCTTTTTCTTGGCGGATCTTATTTAGAGTCGGGGTTATCGTTTCGATTTCCTCTCTACCTAAGCAGCCATCTTCACCTGCATGAGGGTTTAATCCACAAACATAGATAACCGGTTCTGGAATAGCAAATTTTTCAACCAGATCGGCATGTAATATGTCGATGATACTCTCTAAGCGTTCTGCTGTGACGGCTTTAGATACATACGCCAATGGAATATGTGTCGTGGCCAAGGCAACTCTTAAGCCAGTCGTTGCAAGCATCATGACAACTAAAGGGGTATTTGATTTTTCCGCAAAAAACTCAGTGTGGCCGCTAAAAGCGACACCTGCGCGGTTAATTACCCCTTTGTGTACAGGGCCGGTGACAATAGCATCAAATTCACCATTCATACAGCCTAAAGCGGCTCTTTCTAGTGTTTTTAATACATAATGACCATTCGTTTCATCAAGTACGCCAGCAACCACTGGACTCGTTGTTGCAATATGATCAACGACCAAAGAACCTGCTTGTTGAGAGCGAGGCGCAGCGTTTGGTTCATAATCAATCAATTGAACGCTAATGCCCAATTGTTGTGCCCGTTGTTCAAGCATCATTTTATCAGCACAGATAACCAGTTGATGGCTCCAATCTTCTTTAGATAGAGCAAGTACGAGATCTGGGCCAATTCCCGCTGGTTCCCCAGCGGTAATGACGATTTTCTTAATTGGCATCATCATTGTCCTTAATGACTTCAACGAAAGCTGCCGCTCTAATTTCTTGTAGCCAAGCACTGGTTTCTTCATTGAATTTACGGTTGAAGATAATTCGGTATGCTTTGTTTTTCAGCGCTGCATCGGTTCTATCCACTTCGCGGCGATCAAGAACTTCAACAATGTGCCAACCATGTACGGTTTTGAATGGCTCACTGATTTTACCGACAGGTAATGTATCGATTTGATGTTTAAATTCAGGAACGTAAAGATCAGATGTTTGGAAACCTAGCTCACCATTTTGAGCAGCAGAGCCTGGATCTTGGCTGTATTTTTGAGCCAATTCGCCAAAGGTTGCTTCACCAGCATTGATTTCACGAGTGATTTCTTGAAGCTCTTTCTTTACACCGTCATCACTTAAAATGACGGTCGGCTTAATCAGGATATGGCGAGCATTCACTTCAGTTACAGCAACGGTTTCTAGGCCTTTTACGTCTTCAATTTTCAGAATATGGAAACCAACACCACTGCGGAATGGCCCAATGATGCTGCCTTTATTTTGTAGACCAATTTGGTCCGCAAAAATAGTTGGCATTTCTTCTTTTTGCATCCAGCCCCAATCACCACCTTGCAGTGCTTTAGGTCCTTTTGAGTAGGTATAGGCTAAAGCACTGAAGTCTTCACCATCTTTTAAGCGTTTAACCAGTTCATTAGCTTGCGCCTCAACTTTACTTTTATCTTCGCCATCATCTAAACGCAGCTGAATATGACCAATGTGGTATTGAACTGTAGCACCACTTTCTTGTGCCAAAATGTTCGCTAAGTTATCAACTTCTGATGGAAGTATATTGATACGTCGACGAACCAAAGCATTGCGAGCCTCACTAACGGCAATCTCTTTACGAATTTGCTCGCGGAATTCAGGGTAGCTTAATCCTTGAGCAGATAATGCTGAGATCAACTGTTCAACAGTTTGGTTGTTATTCTTAGCAATCTCTTCGATTGCTGCATTAAGACGAGCATCATCAATACGAACGCCAATACGTTGAGCTTCTTGCTGTTGAATTGCATCTAAGATGAGCTTTTCTGTGACTTGATCTTTCAATATCTTGTCATCAGGTAACGCTTGGCCGTTTTTTTGCGCATTTGCTTTTAGCGTTTTCATTGCGGTATTAATGTCGCTTTGTAACACAACACCTTCATTAACAATAACTGCTACATTATCCATTGCTACTGGCGCGGCTTGCGCAGCACTAAAATGACATGCTGCAATAAGAGCGAGTAATGTTTGTTTCCACAGTTTCATTTGTAGTCCTATTGACATCAGTGCCAGCTAATTCCTTAGCTGGCCAGTAATTAGTTATTTAAGAAAAATGGTCGGCCGTAGCCTAAAGAGTTACCAGCATCGTCTAGGCCACTCATACCTGAGCCTGCACCAATTGATGTGCCAAAACCAACGATACCAAAGTTCACCGTAAAGTTGTTTTCGTATTCAGGATTTGGTGGTGTTTCTAGCAAGCCATTTCCTTTCAGTTGGTTACTGAATGTAAAACCAATATACCAACAATCAGAGGTGTAATTGATGCGAGCTAGCCATTCCAATGCTTCATCGGTCGTTAGATCATAGAAGTATTGCGCTCCGCCATCCCAATTACGGTTGAAGCGATAACCTGCCAGTATACCGGCCTGTGAAATACCATCTTTGGTAATTGAATCGGTATTAAAGTCTACCGTGTCATCCAAGTATTCTTTCGACACATAACGATAGTTACCTTGAACATAACCGCCGTTAAATCTGTATTCCAAGGTGCTGTTACCTAGCTGCATTTCCTTAGAGTCGATATCGTATTGAACTCCACCGTGATAGAAAAGATAGTCATTAAAGTTGAAATCCATTTCTACCGCCCAAGCGGAATAGTTCGATTGATCTGACTGAAGTGAGCCAGTATTGACATTACTCAGTTCATTATTTTTTAGATCTTTGTTGAGGTAGAAAATCTGCCCGAAGGAAATATTGAGTCGCTCTTTGAAGTCATCATCAAAGAAACGAGTCGATGCCCCATAGCTAAATTGATTTGCCGCCGCGATTTTATCTACACCACTGTATTTTCTGCTACGAAATAGACCATAGTAGTCAGTTTGTAATAGTGTCGTGTCGTAGTCGCCAATCATGTCTTGGTTTTCACTTGGCACATACACATACTGAAGTTGTGGTTCAAGGGTTTGTGTGTAATTGTCAAAAATTGTGGTGTCACGTTCGAGAACTAGCCCGGCATGGCTGCGAAATTCAGGAATAACACGCGTAACACTTTCCTCTAATTTACTGTCCGTAACACCCGATAAATCTTGTTGGTAGTAGGTACCCAGTAAACGTGCCTCTGTCGTCCACGTTCCCCACGTGGTGCCAATCGGTACGGTAAAGCCAGGTTCTACGTGTAAACGTGTTGCTGATGGTTTACCCGGTGCATCAGTATCAAAGTGTGAGATATGGCTGACGACATCAAAGTTAAGATAGCGCATCACTTCTGGCGCATAGTAGTTAAACGATACTTGCGGTAGTAAGCGATATGGTAAGTTGTTAGTGGCCGTTAATACTTGGAAGTCTCGCACTAATAGCGAGGTATCCCAGTTTTCAGAACGATAGGTTGCGCGCCCCTCTTGTAGTAACTGTCCATCTTCTTGATTACCAATACCAGAGTCCATATCGTTGAAATAACGAATATCACTCACTTTTGAGTAATCAATATCAAACTTCCACACTTGATTGAAAATACCACTGTGCGTGTATTGGAAACCCCAGCGGTCACCAAGTTCTGGATTCTTTTTATCGTCAGGCAGGTATTCCGACTTAATTTGACCGTGACCAAAATCGCTTAAATAACGGAATGTACTATCAAGTTGAGTTCCCCGTTTTTCCATATAGCGGAATGTGGTTTCAAGATCATAGTTAGGAGCGATGTTCCAATAGATAGGCACATCCAGCTCAAAACCATCGCTCGAACCATAAGATACGGTTGGGTATAGGAAACCTGTTTTACGCGTATCACCAATAGGTACCGTCAAAAATGGCAAATAGAAAATAGGCACATTTAGGACTTCAAAACGTGGGTTATAGAAGGTGGCTTCATCATCGTTTTGGTCAATGTCGATACTAGAGGCTCTCATACGCCATGCATTATCGCCCACTGGACATGAGGTGATCGTACCGTCTTCAACTTCATAGACTGCTTTGCCCGTTTTAGAAATATAAACAGCTTCGCCTCTACCAGGTTCACAAAGGAACTGGTATTTGGTATTTTCTAGCGTGACTTCATCGGTGTTTAAGTTATTTGTTGCTTTGTCAGAAATGGTTTTCAATTCACCATCACTGAACGTAACATTACCCTCGGCAACTGCGATGTTTTCTTTTTCGTGCAGAGTTACCTTATCCGCAATCATGCGTTTTTTGCCTTGCGTAACGACGACATTACCTTTGTAATTCGCTTTGTCGCCATTGACGGCTTCTAGGCTGTCGGCTTCGATATTAATAGGCTCTTGATTTGGATTCTCTGATTCAGGTTCATTGATCAAGCATTGGTCGATAGGTGGCAACTTAGGCTCACTATCGTGGGTCATTGTTTCTTGAGCTAGAGTCTGAGGCGCAAAGAACACAGCACTAATGGAAACGGCTAACAAGGTACGGGGGAAACGTAACATCGAGTTTTACTATCCTGTTGAACTTGATATATCCGGTGAATAGACAACCGAATGTAAAATAAAACGGACTTTATCATAAAGGAAATTAAAGCGTCCGGCACTATCAGACCGCTTTACGATGAAAAAATTCAGAGATTGAGAGCACATAATGCGTATTTTTGGCAAAATCCTAGGCACATTTTTCGGTTACCTGTTCGGTGGGCCCTTTGGTGCTGTATTTGGTCTATTTCTTGGCCACCAGTTTGATAGAGCTCGTCGATTGAGTCGGGCTGGCTTTAGAACGAGTGCTTTTGGCTCGGGTCCGAACCCACGTGAACGACAAGCTGAATTTTTTAAAGCAGCGTTTTCGGTAATGGGACACCTGGCAAAAGTGAATGGTCAGGTCACAAAAGAAGAGATTTTGCTGGCTAGCGATATGATGGATCGCATGGGCCTGCATGGTGAGCAGCGTGCCGCTGCACAAGACGCATTCCGTGTAGGTAAAGAAGCAGATTTTCCTTTAGATGAAGTGCTTGAACGAGTGCGTATTTCTGCTGGTGATCGTTTTGATTTACTGCAGTTTTTCTTGGAACTGCAAATTTCAGGGGCTTTCGCCGATGGTAGTTTGCACTCGAGCGAACGAGAAATGCTGCACCGTATTGCAACTAGACTTGGTTTCTCTATCCAGCAATTAGAACAGCGTTTACGTATGCAAGAAGCGGCATTTCGTTTCCAACAGAGCGGTTTCAAACAGGGCGGTTACCAAGGCGATTGGCAACAAGCTTCTTCTGCTAGCCAGTTAAGCGATGCTTATAAAGTACTGGGTGTGGATGAAAACGCAGAAGCGAAAGAAGTCAAACGAGCGCACCGTAAATTGATGAATGAACACCATCCAGACAAATTGATGGCAAAAGGCTTACCACCTGAAATGATGAACGTGGCAAAAGAAAAATCACAAGAAATTCAAAATGCTTATGATTTAATTAAAAAATCCAAAGGATTTAAGTAACGTTTTAGAACGTAATATCATCATATCCCCATCGTCGCTTTTAGTTTTTTACGGCATAGGGGATAAAGAAAAGGCGAGCTCATGCTCGCCTTTGTACTTTCTTGTCGTAAATAAGATTACTTACGAACTGCAATCGCTTCGATTTCAATGCCAACATCTTTTGGTAGACGCGCAACTTCAACGCAAGAACGAGCAGGGTAGTTAGCGACTTCATGCTCATCAAAGAAGTTACCGTACACTTCGTTGACTGTACCGAAATCATTAAGGTCTTTTACGAATACCGTCATTTTCACAATGTCTTTTACGCTTAAGCCTGATGCTTCTACAACCGCTTTTACATTATCAAGAGATTGACGTGCTTGAACGGCAATATCAGCTGACACTTCACCCGTCACTGGGTTTACTGGGATTTGGCCAGATGTTAGTACCATGTTGCCTAAATCTACGCCTTGAACGTATGGGCCGATCGCTGCAGGAGCTGATTCTGTGTGAAGTACTGTAGTCATTTATATTTCCAATGGTTAAGCAAAATAAAGGAATTCAGTTTGCCTTTATCATTACTCAACTTCAACCTGATTGTGATGTGTTAATTGACCTTGAATAGAAAACACCCCGCAGAGCGAGGTGTTTTGAAAGCAATTGAGCATTAGGTTACCAATAACCTAAATGGTTTAACGCTCAGTTACGATCTCACGAGAAAAGACTTTTTCACAGTATTTACACTTCAAGCGAATATCTGAATTTTTTTCAAAAATACGGAAGCTACTTTCAACGGGTTCATTATGTGTGATGCAGTTGGTGTTTGGGCATTCAAAAACGTTATTGATACGTTCTGGAAGCTCAAGAGCCAACTTCTTAACCACTTGATAATTTTCTATTTGGTTAACCGTTGCATGAGGTGCGTAAAGCGCGAGTTTGCTTGCTTGCTCTTCATTGATAAACACGTTTTCTATTTTCAGTAGATCTTTGTGCCCTAATGCTGAAGAGGGCAAATTAAGACCAATAGTCACGCGCTGATTTGAATTGTGCATATTGAACAGCTTTAAGACCTTGATACCGATTTGAGCTGGGATATGGTCGATAACTGTGCCGTTCTTTATTGCTTCAACTTGTAGTTGTGTTTCTTTAGACATGATAGGTACTCCCTCGCTTACAACGTCTCATTAAGAACAAGTGCTAACAGTGCTTCACGAGCATAAACGCCATTACCGGCTTGCTGGAAGAAGTAAGCGTGTGGTGTGGCATCGACATCGGTTGTGATTTCATCAACACGAGGAAGAGGGTGCAGTACTTTCATATTCTCACGGGCATTTTCTAACATCGACGCCGTTAAAATGTAAGCAGATTTGATGTGGGCATATTCAGATTCATCAAAACGCTCTTTTTGAACGCGAGTCATGTAGAGAATGTCCAATTCAGGAATCACACTTTCCATATCGGTATGTAAGCTATAAGCAATGCCTGCTTCATCAAGCTCTTCACAGATATAGTCTGGCATTGCTAACGCTTCTGGAGCGACAAAGAAAAAGCGGATGTTGTTAAATTTAGCGAGTGCTTGAGTCAATGAGTGAACGGTGCGTCCGTATTTTAAATCACCGACAAAGGCTACATTGAGATTATCTAGGCGACCTTGGGTTTCTGCAATCGTGAATAGGTCAAGTAAGGTTTGCGTTGGATGTTGGTTGGCACCGTCACCGGCGTTAATAATTGGTACGCCATTAGAGAATTCAGAAGCGAGACGAGCAGCGCCTTCTTGAGGGTGGCGCATAACGAATGCATCGACATATGAAGAGATAACTTGCACAGAATCGGACAGTGTCTCCCCTTTGTTTGCGAGAGAAGTGTTACCACTGTTATCAAAACCAATAACATCGCCACCGATACGCTGGATTGCCGTTTCAAACGACAAACGAGTACGTGTAGACGGTTCAAAGAAGCAACTTGCAACAACCTTATTCTTAATCAAATTTGGGTTTGGCTCAGCCTTGAGTTGACCCGCTGTTTTGACAATCAATTCCAGCTCTTCACGAGACAGTTCTGGAATAGAGATGATGTGCTTCTTATAAAGCGTATTTACCATAATCGTCGTCCCTACCTGAGTGTATTTTAAGCAATAAAAAAGCCCCCCAAATTGGGAGGCTTTAAAAATTGGAAGAAATAGAAAAATAACCGGCCAATAAGCAACATAGCTTATTGGTTGTAACGTGCATCGTAGAATAACAATCCCGTGGCATTTTTTCTCTATCCCCAGACAAATTGCCGAGCATTATACGCGCTAGATCCCTCAGCGCAAGCGATTACACTGTGCGTTACGTCACATATGGGTGCTGATTACAAGCCAAGAGTCGCCACCATGACCGCCTTGATTGTGTGCATACGGTTTTCTGCTTCATCAAATACAATCGAGTATTCAGATTCAAAAACTTCTTCCGTGACTTCTAAACCTTTCATACCGTATTTCTCAGAGACTTCTTTACCAACAGTGGTTTCATCATTATGGAATGCGGGCAAGCAGTGCATGAATTTCACATGGGGATTTGCCGTTAGTTTGATCACATTCATGTTGATTTGATAGGGGGTCATTAATGCGACGCGTTCATCCCAAGCTTCAGCGGCTTCTCCCATTGAAACCCAGACATCGGTATAGAGAAAATCACAGCCCTTAACGCCCTCTTCAACATTTTCAGTCAGTGTGATTTTTGCACCAGTTGATTGCGCGATTTGATTGCATTGTTCAACCAACTCTTGTTCTGGCCAAAATTGTTTTGGCGCAACTAAACGAATATCCATTCCCATTTTAGCAGCTCCCACCATCAGTGAATTACCCATATTGTTACGGGCATCCCCTAAATAAGCGAAAGTGATTTCGTGCAGTTGTTTTCCACGGCCATGCTCAAGCATGGTGAGAAAATCAGCGAGAATTTGGGTGGGATGAAATTCATCGGTTAATCCATTCCACACAGGAACACCAGCATGAGCCCCTAACTCTTCGACAATGGCTTGTCCAAAACCTCGGTATTCAATACCGTCATACATCCCACCTAAAACACGAGCGGTGTCTTTCATCGACTCTTTGTGACCAATTTGAGAGCCTGATGGGCCGAGATAAGAAACTTGAGCGCCTTGGTCGAACGCTGCGACTTCAAAAGCGCAACGAGTTCGTGTGGATGCTTTTTCAAAGATCAAAGCAATGTTTTTCCCTTTTAGGGATTGTTGCTCAGTGCCAGCGTATTTTGCTTTTTTTAGATCAGCAGAAAGATCGAGCAAAAATTGAATCTCTTTCGGGGTGAAATCCAATAGCTTGAGGAAATTGCGGTTACGTAAGTTAAAAGCCATTATTCAGTCCTTGAACAATCATTATCGAAGAGCTCTAGTTAAACATAAAAAACCACTGTTTGTGAATAATTATTTTAATTAAATGATGGGGTATGCAATATACCCCAGTTTTTGTGATTATAAATTCTCTTCCGCAAACTCAGCTAAACGACTTCTTACTACGCCATTTAAATGAATGTTCGCACTGCCTTCAAAATGTCGGAAACGTTCGACCATATAGGTTAATCCTGATGTGACAGGAGTGAGGTAGTGGGAGTCTATCTGCGCGAGATTCCCCGAGCAGACAATTTTGGTTCCCTCACCGCAGCGGGTGATGATGGTTTTGATTTGGGAGGCCGTTAGATTTTGGCATTCATCGAGTAGAACAAATGCATTTTGTATCGAACGACCACGCATGAAATTAATGGACTTGAATTGAATATTGGCTTTATCACAAATATATTTTAGTGACCCTTCTGTGCAATGATCGTGTTTATGTAACGCTTCTAAGGTATCAGTGACGGCTGCAAGCCATGGCAGCATTTTTTCTTCCTCACTGCCGGGAAGAAAACCAATCGACTCACCAATATCAGGGGTATTACGAGTAACAATGATCTTATCGAACATCCCTTTTTCTATGGTTTGTTCTAATGCGCTAGCAAGAGCCAGTAAGGTTTTACCACTACCAGCAGCACCAGTGAGAATGACTAAATCAATGTCAGGATCAAGTAGGGCATCTAATGCCATTGCTTGATAAATATTCTTTGGTCGAATATCCCAAGCTCGTCGATTGAGTAAACGTTCACGACTCAGATCTCGCAAGGTGAGCGTTTCGTTGCTTAAGCATTCAACACGCCCAGCAAAGTCGCTTTCTTCATCGACCATGTACTGATTGAGGTAAGTCGGCTCGAAAGAGGCACGCTTTAGTGTGTGGAGGGTCTTCCCAGCAATATTGACACTATTTACTTGATCAACCTTGTCCCAGAATCGCCCCTCAACTTGCTGAAATCCTTTGGTGAGGTATTGGACATCATCAATCAATTGATCGGTGCGATAGTCTTCAACAAAGCGAACCCCAGCCCCTTTTGCTCTGAGACGCATATTGATATCTTTCGTGACCAGAATGACATCACGAGGGGCGCGTTTGTTTTGCAAGAAAAGTACGGCATTGAGAATTCGGTTATCTCCCGCTTTGTCCGCGAATGCCTTGACGGTTTCTTGCAATTCAAAATCCGCCAAAATGGCGACATGACCAGCATCCTCTTTTTCTTTATTGATCGGAATGCCTGTTGAAATATCGTCGGGTGTAGCATCGGAGAATAGCGATTCCAGTGCTCGTATTGCGACCCGCGCGTCTCGGGCGACATCTCGTTTACTGTCTTTAATTCGGTCTAGTTCTTCGAGGACAGTCATCGGAATGACGACGTCGTGTTCTTGAAAGGAATAAATAGCGAGTGGTTCATGAAGAAGAATGTTGGTATCGAGGACGAATATTTTTCGCTCCGTATCACCCATAAGCGTCTCCTTGCCGCATAGCGACTTGCCTACCTCAGATTTAAGATTGCTAGAAGCAGTCACAAACCGTCGGTGTTGTCGGTTTTTTACAGGCCTATTTACTGATGTAGCCTGCAAATCCTGTTGCTTTTCATCCTAAGTACCAGAGTTATTGGTGGATAAACGAATACTGATACTTGTTTAAATTATAAGTCACAACATTAATTGTTGTGACACGGTTTTTTTACAGTTTGATGCCAACCAGAATGTTGATAAAAAAATGTTCATTTTGCGGTCTTTGTACGTGACCTATATCACAGCTTCAAGTAACATTAGCGACCTTTTCTAAGCCACGGCTGACGCATATTTATTCCCCGTCAGTGGTCTCATATGTGGCCTACTATAAATAGATCCATTTTTAATAAATCAAGTTTTGAGGTAGTCGATTCATGACATTTGCTTTGGGCCAACGCTGGATTAGCGAAACGGAGAGCGACCTAGGTTTAGGTACGGTTATTGCTCTAGATGTACGAACTGTTACCTTGATGTTTGCTGCATCTGAAGAGAATCGTGTTTATGCTCGCACCGATGCACCAGTGACCCGAGTTGTATTTAATGCTGGTGACACCGTAGAAAGCCAAGAAGGCTGGTCACTAAAAGTAGAAGAAGTGATCGAAGAGCAAGGTCTGTTTACTTATATAGGCACGCGTGAAGATACGGGCGAAGAGATTCGTATGCGTGAGATCATGCTAAGCAACCAAATTCGTTTTAATAAACCACAAGATAAATTGTTTGCTGGTCAAATTGATCGTATGGACAATTTTGTGCTTCGTTACCGTGCGCTACAAAACCAATATGCTCAGCATAAAAGTCCTATGCGTGGACTTTGTGGTATGCGCGCTGGGTTAATTCCTCACCAGTTATATATTGCTCATGAAGTTGGGCGTCGTCACGCACCTCGCGTTTTATTGGCTGATGAAGTGGGTTTAGGTAAAACTATCGAAGCTGGCATGATCATTCACCAACAAGTGTTGGCTGGCCGTGCTGAGCGTATCTTGATTGTGGTACCTGAAACATTGCAGCATCAATGGTTAGTTGAAATGTTGCGTCGCTTTAACCTGCATTTCTCTATTTTTGATGAAGAACGTTGTATCGAATCTTACGCAGATGCAGAGAACCCATTTGATACTCAGCAATATGTATTATGCTCTCTCGACTTTTTACGCAAGAGTCGTAAGCGTTTTGAACAAGCGATGGAAGGGGAATGGGATCTTTTGGTGGTTGATGAAGCTCATCACCTTGAATGGAGCCAAGACAAGCCAAGCCGCGAGTATCAAGTTGTTGAGGGTTTAGCGGAAAAGACACCGGGTGTCTTATTGCTTACAGCTACCCCTGAGCAATTAGGTCGTGAGAGTCACTTTGCTCGTCTACGCTTGCTCGATCCTGACCGTTTCTATGATTATGACGCGTTTGTCCAAGAAGAAGAACAATACGCTCCAGTCGCGGACTCTGTGAGTGCGTTATTCTCTGGAGAAGCGCTACCTGACGCGGCAAAAAATCAAATTACCGAACTGCTTTCAGAACAAGATGTTGAGCCATTATTCCGTATTATCGAAAGTGGCAGCAATGAAGAAGAAAAAGCCGCAGCACGCCAAGAGTTGATTGATAACTTAATGGATCGTCATGGTACCGGACGTGTGTTATTCCGTAATACTCGCGCTGCGATTAAAGGTTTTCCTAAGCGTAATGTGAATTTATTGCCAATGCCGATTCCGCAGCAATACACTACATCAATGCGTGTATCGGGCATGATTGGCGGCAAGATGACGCCAGAAGCTCGAGCGATGAAAAACCTTTATCCAGAAGAGATTTTTCAAGAGTTTGAAGGCGATGACGCAACATGGTGGCAGTTTGATTCACGTGTAAACTGGTTGCTAGAAAAAGTGACAGATAAACGCAGTGAAAAAATTCTTGTTATTGCTTCTCGTGCAAGCACTGCACTTCAGCTAGAGCAGGCATTACGCGAGCGTGAAGGTATTCGAGCAACTGTATTCCATGAGGGAATGTCGATTCTTGAACGAGATAAAGCTGCCGCTTATTTTGCTCAGGAAGAGGGTGGTGCTCAGGTTCTAATTTGTAGTGAAATTGGCTCTGAAGGTCGTAACTTCCAGTTTGCTAATCAGTTGGTTATGTTTGACTTGCCGTTCAACCCTGATTTGCTGGAACAACGTATTGGTCGTTTGGATCGAATTGGTCAAAACCGTGATATCGACATCCACGTTCCTTATCTACAAGGTACTTCACAAGCGATTTTGGCTCGTTGGTTTGATGAGGGCTTAAATGCCTTTGCGGAAACTTGCCCGACAGGTCGTGCCGTTTATGATAAGTACTCAGATACTTTGATTGAAATGCTGGCGTCTGGTGATATCTCAGAATTAGATGATGTCATTGCTGAATCAGCAAAAATGAATAAAGAGCTGAAAGCACAACTCGAACAAGGTCGTGACCGCTTACTTGAAATGCACTCAAATGGTGGTGAGAAAGCGCAAGCGATAGTTGAGAAAATTTCGGCAACCGACGGTGATACTAACTTAGTCACGTTCGCACTAAGCCTGTTTGACACTATTGGTTTGAACCAAGATGATAAAGGTGAAAATGCACTGGTTGTGACGCCATCAGAGCACATGATGGTTCCAAGTTACCCAGGTTTGCCTTACGAAGGGGCGACGATCACGTTTGACCGTGATACCGCATTATCTCGTGAAGATATGAACTTCATTAGTTGGGAACACCCAATGATCCAAGGTGGTATCGACTTACTAATGAGTGAGGGTGTGGGAACTTCAGCGGTTTCTTTATTGAAAAATAAAGCCTTGCCAGTGGGCACTATGCTGCTTGAACTGATTTATAAAGTTGATGCACAAGCGCCGAAACGTAGTGGTATTACTCGTTTCTTACCTCAAACACCAATTCGTATTATGTTGGATGGAAAAGGTAACGATCTCTCTGCTCAGGTTGAGTTTGAAAGCTTTAACCGTCAATTAAGTCCAGTAGGTCGACATATTGCGACTAAGCTTGTGTCATCGGTACAAGCTCAAGTTCATCAATTGATCGCTGTGGGTGAAACATTGGTTGTTGATCATGTGACAGCTATCCGTGAGCAAGCTCAGCAAGAAATGCAAACTAGCTTAAATTCGGAACTTGAACGCTTACAAGCATTAAAAGCGGTGAACCCTAACATTCGTGATGAAGAGCTTGAGATTATCGAAGCTCAAATCAAAGAACTTACTGGTTACATTAGCCAAGCTCAATACCAGTTAGATTCATTGCGCATGATCGTTGTTAGCCATAACTAGTTGGTTATTAAAGTATTTATTTAGATTGGTATAAGGCCCGGTAGTACCGGGCTTTTTTTAGAGATTTTGATATGGCAATGCTGGAATATAACCCACCGACAGATCCTTGGGTTAATATCGTTTTTGAAGATGAACACATTCTAGCGGTTAATAAGCCGTCTGGCTTATTGTCGGTTCCGGGGCGTTTACCTGAGCACCGTGACAGTATGTGGAGTCGTTTGCAGGAGAGTTACCCTGATATTCAAGTTGTGCACCGTTTAGATATGTGTACGTCTGGTTTGATGGTGTTAGCGAAACACAAACATGCGGAAAGTGCGTTAAAAAAACAGTTCCAATACCGCTTAACTCACAAAGTTTATTATGCTCGCGTGTGGGGGCATCTTGAACAAGAGGAAGGTGAAATTGATTTGCCATTGATTTGTGATTGGCCAAATCGTCCTTTGCAGAAAGTTTGCTTTGAACAGGGTAAATCATCGAAAACACTATTTCAGGTGGCAAAACGAGAAGAGCATGCTGGTGGCGTGAAAACGACTATTGTACGTTTGCTGCCGATTACAGGGCGCTCACATCAACTTCGAGTACATATGCAAGCGCTTGGTCACGCGATTGTTGGTGACGAGTTCTATGCAAATGAAGATGCCTATGCTTTTTCACCACGTCTAGAACTGCATGCTGCCGAGCTAAGTTTTTATCATCCGAAAAGTGATTGGTTACGCAGTATTTTTGTTCCTTGTGATTTTTATCCTGAGGCAGAAGAGCTAATCTTTAACTACTTCGATCCCGCACGAAAATTACCAGATTATAAAACGCTGCCAAGACCTTAATATCCGTATTAGGCAGTGAAATAAGGAGAAACCTATGTCACTGCCTACCGTTGTCTTTTTAGATCGAGCCACGATCCCTACTCACATTGAACTTCCCCATCTCCCTTTTGATCACCAATGGTTAGAGTATGACTTTACCCCTCCTGAACTCGTGGTCGAGCGCCTTCAAGATGCTGATATTGTTATCATCAATAAAGTTGTCCTAGATGCAGAGGTATTGTGTCAGTTACCTAAGTTGCAGTTGATTGCGCTTTGCGCGACGGGATTTAATAACGTTGATACGTCCTTTTGCCAAGAACATGCGATTGCCGTAAGTAATGTACAAGGCTATGCCACTCAGTCAGTGCCAGAGCACGTACTTGCGATGATATTCGCTCTAAGGCGTAATTTGATGGGCTATCATCGCGATATTGCAGCAGGGGAATGGCAGAGAAATAAGCAGTTTTGTTTTTTTACTCACCCAATTGGTGATATCGCGGGCTCAACCATGGGAATTATCGGTAGTGGCAAGCTCGGGCGCGCCATGGAGACATTAGCGAAAGCGGTCGGAATGAAAGTTATTTTTGCTGAGCGAAAAGGAGCTTCACAATGCCGTTCGGGTTACGTTCCCTTTGAACAAGTGTTGATGGTTTCTGATGTACTTTCTTTGCATTGTCCGCTGGATAAGCAAACTCATCATTTGATCGGTGCAAAAGAGTTGTCACAAATGAAAGCGAACGCCATTTTGATTAATACGGGTCGAGGGGGATTAGTGGATGAACAAGCGTTAGTTCATGCCTTAAAAGAGGGCGTTATCGCAGCAGCAGGCGTGGATGTATTTACTCAAGAACCTGCAGATGAAACTAATCCACTGCTGGCTAATATCCACTTACCCAATTTATTACTTACTCCTCATATCGCTTGGGGGAGTGATAGTGCGATTCAACGTTTGGCAACGATTCTTATTGAAAATATTGCGGCTTTTGTCGAGGGGCGAGAGCAAAATAGAATTGTCTAATAGCTCTTACTAGAACCTATGATTTTTTGTACGGCGTATGAAGATTAATATGAAAAAAGGCAGCGAATTCGCTGCCTTTTTGCTTAACTAGATTTCGAGATGAAATCTGGTGCTATGTCACTTAAAGAGCTGCGATAGTCGCTTTTTGCTCTTCTAGTTTCACTAGTGTTTCTTGGTAGCCTTCTAGCTTCTCACGTTCTTTCGCGATAACCGCTTCAGGAGCTTTTGCTACGAAACCTTCGTTACCTAGCTTACCTTCGATACGCTTAATTTCACCGTGTGTTTTAGCCACTTCTTTATCAAGACGTGCAAGTTCTGCATCTTTGTCGATTAGGCCAGCCATTGGGATCATCAACTCTGATTTGCCCACAAGCTTAGTCGCACATGCTGGTGTCTCTTCGCCATCAAGCAACACTTTCATGCTGTCTAATTTCGCTAGAGAATTAAGAACGATCTTGTTCGCTTCAATACGCGCTGCATCTTTTTCGTCAGCAACTTTGATCATTACGTCTAAGCCTTTGCTTGGCGCAATGTCGTACTCTGCACGTAGGTTACGAATCGCAGTGATGAATGATTTCACCCACTCGATATCTGCAACAATATCTGCATCGTAGTTGTCTGCGTTAAATTGAGGCAGAGCTTGAGTCATGATCGTCTCACCATCTACACCATCAATCATTGGCTTAATACTTAGCCAGATAGATTCAGTGATGTACGGAAGTACCGGGTGAGCAAGACGTAGCGTTTTCTCAAGAACCGTGATCAGCGTGTAACGAGTTGCTTGTTGTTGTGCTTCAGTACCTTTCCATAGAACAGGCTTAGTTAGCTCTAAGTACCAGTCACAGAATTGGTTCCAGATGAATTCGTAAAGCGTGTTCGCTGCCATGTCTAGACGGAAGTTGTCTAGGTGAGCATTAAACTCTTTCGCAGCCATTTCAAACTGAGATTCGATCCATTTGTCTGCTAGTGAGAACTCCATATTTGCACGATCTTCAGCTGACAATGTCATGCCACAATCGTGCTCTTCTGTATTCATTAATACGTAACGGCTAGCGTTCCATAGTTTGTTACAGAAGTTACGGTAACCCTCAAGGCGCTTCATATCCCAGTTGATATCACGACCTGTTGAAGCCATTGCTGCTAGAGTGAAACGTAGTGCATCAGTACCGTATGGTTCGATACCGTTTTCAAATGTCTTACGTGTGTTTTTCTCAATCTTCGCTGCAAGTTGAGGCTGCATCATGTTGCCACAACGTTTTTCAACAAGAGACTCTAGATCGATACCATCAATCATATCGATAGGGTCAAGCACGTTACCTTTCGACTTCGACATTTTGTCGCCGTTTTCGTCACGGATAAGACCAGTCACGTAAACTGTTTTAAATGGTACTTGTGATTTACCGTTTTCATCTTTGTTGAAGTGCATGGTCATCATGATCATACGCGCAACCCAGAAGAAGATGATGTCAAAACCAGTAACAAGAACATCAGAAGGGTGGAATGTTTTCAGATCTTCAGTTTGCTCAGGCCAGCCTTGAGTACCAAATGTCCATAGAGCAGAAGAGAACCATGTATCTAATACATCGTCGTCTTGGCGTAGAATAATAACAGGCGCTAAATTGTTGTTTGCACGAACTTCTTCTTCACTGCGGCCAACGTATACGTTGCCATCGTTATCGTACCATGCAGGGATGCGGTGACCCCACCAAAGCTGACGAGAGATACACCAGTCTTGAATGTCACGCATCCAAGAGAAATACATGTTTTCGTATTGCTTAGGAACGAATTGGATTTCGCCATCTTCAACGGCTTTAACAGCTGGTTCTGCTAGTGGTGCAGCACGCACATACCATTGGTCTGTAAGCATTGGTTCGATAACAACACCACCACGGTCGCCGTAAGGAACGGTTAGGTCGTGGTCTTTGATTTCGTCTAGTAGGCCAAGCTCTTTAAACTCATCAACGATCGCTTTACGTGCAGCAAAACGCTCCATGCCATGGTATTTAGCTGGAAGTTCAGTGCTGTATACATCACTTTCTTCGCCATTTGTGGTGAAGACTTCAGCCGCATCACGAATATCAGCGTTGAACGTTAGGATGTTGATCATTGGTAGCTTATTGCGCTTACCAACTTCGTAGTCGTTGAAATCGTGTGCCGGTGTGATTTTCACACAACCAGTACCTTTTTCCATATCAGCGTGCTCGTCACCAACGATTGGGATGAGACGGTTTACGATAGGAAGTAGGATTTCTTTACCAATCAGATCTTTGTAACGAGGATCTTCAGGGTTTACCGCAACGCCAGTATCGCCAAGCATGGTTTCAGGACGAGTTGTTGCAACGACAATGTAGTCTTTGCCGTCTGAAGTTTTCACGCCATTTGCTAATGGGTAGCGGAAATGCCACATGTGGCCTTTTTTGTCTTTGTTTTCAACTTCAAGATCAGAAATTGCAGTGTGCAGTTTTGGATCCCAGTTAACCAGACGTTTACCACGGTAGATTAAGTCATCTTCATACAGACGAACGAATACTTCTTGAACGGCATTTGATAGGCCGTCATCCATAGTGAATCGTTCACGATCCCAGTCAACAGATGCGCCTAAGCGACGAAGTTGCTTAGTGATGGTGCCGCCAGACTCAGCTTTCCATTCCCAGATTTTGTCGATGAATGCGTCACGGCCGTAGTCGTGTTTTGTTTTGCCTTCTTCAGCAGCAATTTTACGCTCAACAACCATTTGAGTCGCGATGCCAGCATGGTCTGTACCTACTTGCCAAAGGGTGTTTTTACCCTTCATACGCTCAGCACGGATCAAAGTATCCATAATGGTATCTTGGAACGCGTGGCCCATGTGTAGGCTACCAGTGACGTTCGGTGGCGGGATCATGATGCTGTAAGCTTCTTTAGTCGTGTCACCGTGTGGCTTAAAGTAGCCTTTCTCTTCCCAAGCTTGGTATAAAGCTTGTTCGATTGAAGTTGGGTTATATATCTTTTCCATAGCGCTCTTTCATGGGCTCTTCTTCATATTTGAACTTATAACGTCGTTGGCTGCTTTCATAAACCCTAATCACATAGAGATATACGTTCAGAGGATTATGTTTATTTGCCAACTAGGTTTCAGTTCAACTATTTAGAGGACTGGTTCTGGTTAATCATAGTCAATTCTTATAAGTGAACTCTCTGTGTGGAGAGCTTAACTATAAGGATTGACCGCTATTTGTGTTCGATCTCGAACGTTTGCAGATGATAGCCTGCTTGTCGGTAAATTTTATACCTTTCTCTGGCGAGCTGCTTAGCTTTTTCTTCGCAAGGAACGAAGTCTACCACCTCATTAAACTTGTTCGCAAAGGTTGTCTCGCTATCGGCCAAATTTATTACCAGTTGTCGGTTCCACGTTGGTTTGACGCCTTGGTGACCAATTTCAATGTTGGTCGCATACTTAGGACCTTCACCTACGAGATTGTGTGCCATGAAATGCTCAGGTTCGACTTGCCAAAAGCACTCAGCAATGCGTTCAGCATGCGCTTTATCTTGGCACTGTATATATAATTTAGCCCCTTGTTTGGCAAAGTGCTGAGCCAAAAACAGAATGTATTGTTCAAATCCTGTTTCACTCGCTTGGATAGAGTCTGGTTTTACAATGTAGAACGTTGCATTTGCCATAGCTGCTTTGATCCATCTATCCGTCGGGTTGATTTACCGTTTCACTCTGTCGTCTTCATGTAATTGATCTGGTACAGAATCGATATTACACATCATCACTGAGGCTACCGTTTGCGACGAATGAGATCCATTAAAAAAGGGCCTATCGGCCCTTTTTACTGATATGAGTAATATTACTCTTCGGTATCTTGGCCGCTACGGTTCAATAAGAACTGGACGAGCAAAGAGACCGGACGACCTGTTGAACCTTTTGCTGCACCTGATTTCCAAGCTGTACCTGCGATATCAAGGTGTGCCCAGTGATATTTCTTCGCAAACTTAGATAGGAAACAACCAGCGGTAATAGTGCCTGCTGGACGGCCACCAATGTTCGCCATATCTGCGAACGGGCTCTTTAGCTGTTCATGGTATTCATCAGCCATCGGCAGACGCCATGCGCGGTCACTTGCTTGCTCTGAAGCATTAACAAGTTCGTGCGATAGTGGGTTGTGGTTCGATAGAACCCCACTGATATGATGGCCAAGTGCGATAACACACGCGCCGGTCAGTGTTGCAACATCAATCACACACTCAGGTTCAAAACGCTCAACGTAAGTGAGTGCATCACAAAGAACCAAACGACCCTCAGCATCGGTATTCAGAACTTCAACTGTTTGGCCTGACATCGTTGTTAAAATATCACCTGGGCGGTAAGCATTGCTACCTGGCATGTTTTCACAACCAGCTAGTACACCGATAACATTGATAGGAAGATTCAACTTAGCCAGTGCTTTCATGGTACCGAATACCGATGCAGCGCCGCACATGTCGTACTTCATTTCATCCATTGCTTCGCCTGGCTTCAAAGAGATGCCGCCTGAATCGAAAGTTAGACCTTTACCAACAAGAACAATCGGTTTTGCATTTGGATCAGTATGGCCTTTGTACTCCATGATAGACATCATAGATTCATTTTTAGAGCCACGACCAACAGCTAGGTATGAAGTCATACCCAGTTTTTCCATTTCTTGCTCACCAATGATTTTGGTTGTTACAGTTTCATAATCGTCAGCTAGACGTCGAGCTTGAGAAGCAAGGTAGGCAGGATTCGCGATATTTGGTGGCATATTGCCAAGGTCTTTTGATGCTTTAACACCAGACGCAATCGCTAAGCCATGAGAAATTGCTCGCTCACCAAGGTTAAGTTCACGGCGAGTTGGCACATTGAACACTAACTTACGTAGTGGGCGACGAGTTTCAGGTTTTACACTCTTGAATTGATCAAAGGTGTATAGGCCATCTTTAGTCGCTTCAACCGCTTGACGAACTTTCCAGTAAGTATCACGACCTTTAACATGCAGTTCAGTGAGGAAACATACTGCTTCCATAGAACCTGTTTCGTTAAGCGTGTTGATGGTTTTTTGAATAATTTCTTTGTATTGGCGTTCGCCCAATTCGCGTTCTTTACCACAACCAACCAGTAAAACGCGTTCAGATAGCACACCAGGTACTTGATGCAGTAGTAGCATCTGACCAGGTTTTCCTTCCAGATCACCACGACGAAGTAGTGAACTAATATAGCCATCGCTGATTTTATCTAGCTGCTCGGCCACTGGAGAAAGGCGACGTGGTTCGAACACGCCCACAACGATACAAGCGCTGCGTTGTTTCTCAGGGCTACCACTTTTTACACTGAACTCCATGCGTACTCCTACATCCTGAAGACAAATAGAACTAAATGTTAGATAATACTCGCTTACTTGTTGATTCTCTATTCAGAACTACCTTTAAATAAGCGTATTAACAGTTAGCTGAAAATTTTAAAAAATATAAGGTTTAACGGGAAATTATAGTGATTCAATTAAAAAAACAAGTTTTGTATAGGTAATTTCAGCGTGATTATTGTTAGATATTTGATCCGCGAGACACTCAAGAGCCAGTTTGCGATTTTTTTCATCCTGTTCCTAGTGTTTCTTAGTCAAAAGTTGATCCGAGTTTTAGCGGAAGCGTCCGATGGAGAGATCCCGGCAGGCTTAGTGATGCACTATGTTGCGTTGAGTATGCCATCGATGGGGCTATTAATGCTGCCATTGAGTCTATTTTTAGGAATTTTGCTGACATTCGGTCGTTTGTACGCGGAAAGTGAAATTACCGTAATGAATGCCACGGGAATAGGGAATAAGTTCCTTATCCGTGCTGCCTTGTATTTAGCGGTGATCACAGGTATTGCGGCAGCTGCAAACTCTTTTGTCCTTTCTCCTTTGAGTCAGGAAAAACTGATTCAATTGGAAGAAAAAGTTCAAGCAGAGAACAGTGTCGACTTACTAAAGAAAGGGCATTTTCAGGGAACGCCAGATGGCTCTTCCGTTGTCTTTATTGATGATATTGAGGGTGACCAACTTAAGAATGTCTTCGTGGCGCAAATGCGTCCAAGGGATTCTATCTTGCCGAGTGTCTCTTTTTCACTTTCTGGTGAAGTGAAAGAGTTGAGTGATGGTCGTCAGATTATCCGTATGTTTGATGGGACTCGCTATGAAGGCGTGCCTACACGTTTGGATTATATGGTGACTGAATTTGAGCAATATGAGGGATTAATTGGTCAACGAGAAGTCAAACAAAAAGGACGTGATTGGGAAGCTATCCCGACCATGAAGCTTTTTGGTAGCGATGATCCTAAAGCTCAAGCAGAGCTTCAATGGCGAATTTCTCTGGTGGTTTGTATTCCGTTGTTAACCATGCTGGTGGTGCCATTGTCAGCGGTGAATCCTCGTCAGGGGCGTTTTGCGAAAATGGGCCCGGCAATCTTGATTTACTTAGCGTATTTCTTAGCGATAAGTGCGACTAAGTCTGCCTTAGAGGATGGTTCAATTCCAGCATTTATCGGGATGTGGCCAATTAATGTGGCGTTGCTGATAACCGCGTTAGTAGTGAATTCAATGGACAGTATTCCTGTTCGAAAATTCAAAGACAAATTGAGACAAAGAAAGAAGGCAGCGTAAGCAGTGTTTAAGATATTAGACCTATATATTGGTAAAACCATCATAGCGACATCGTCGTTAGTGCTGGTTACGTTTGTCGGTTTATCCGCGATTATCAAGTACGTAGAACAGCTTCGTAAAGTCGGTGAGGGAACTTACGATCTGCTGCAAGCCTTATTTTATGTTTTGTTAAGTATTCCGCGTGACATTGAAATGTTCTTTCCAATGGCAGCATTGTTAGGGGCACTGATTGGCTTGGGTATGTTGGCTTCAAGTTCAGAATTAGTGGTTATGCAAGCGGCTGGATTTTCTAAGCTTGATATCGGTTTGTCAGTGCTAAAAACGGCAGTGCCGTTAATGATTATCGTGACACTACTTGGGCAATGGGGTGCACCTCAAGCACAGAAAATGGCGCGTGATTTACGTGCATTTTCAACGTCTAATGGTGCCATTATGTCGGTGCGAACCGGTGTTTGGGCGAGAGATGCGAATGACTTTATCTTTATCGGAAAAGTAGAAGATGAAAAAATTCATGGCCTGAACATGTGGCGTTTCGATAAAGACAAACAGTTGGATACCGTCATTTACGCAGATAGCGTGCAATACTTGGCTGACAATGAATGGCTAATGAAAGGCGTGCAATTAACGGACATGAATAATGGTATTGAAATTACTAAGCAGTCACTTCCAGAGTACCGATGGGTAACATCATTGGCACCTGATAAGTTGGCGTTAGTGACGGTTAAACCTGAAGAGCTTTCTTTAAGTGGGTTATACGATTATGTCTCTTATTTGAAAGCGTCAGAACAAGATCCAGCACGATATGAATTGGCACTGTGGCGAAAGCTAACTCAGCCTTTCTCAATTGGTGTAATGATGCTGATGGCCTTGTCGTTTATCTTTGGCCCTTTGCGTAGTGTGACCATGGGCGCACGTATTCTCTCCGGCGTTGTAGCGGGATTCTCGTTTTACATCTCGAGTGAGTTTTTCGGCCCACTGAGCTTGGTATACAACATTCCTGCGTATATAGGGGCTGTGATGCCGAGCCTTGTTTTCTTAACCATAGCAATCATGTTACTGAGACGAAAACTTTAGCTTATGTGATATAAAACCCGTCGCATTAATCGTAATAAAAAGGCTGCCATCGGCAGCCTTTTTTAAATCAAAAAACAGGTATTATTTAAAACGCATCGATAGATCAAGCGCTTTAACATGCTTAGTTAGCGCGCCTACAGAGATGTAGTCTACCCCTGTTTCAGCATACTCTCGGATTGTCTCTAGAGTCACATTGCCTGAGTTTTCAAGTGCAGCGCGGCCTGCGTTAATCTCTACGGCTTCACGCATCATATCGGTCGTAAAGTTATCTAGCATGATGATATCCGCACCCGCTTCAATCGCTTCACGCAACTCATCTAGATTTTCAGTTTCAACCTCTACCGGTTTACCTGGATTTAGCTCTTTAGCTGTTTTGATGGTTTGGCTAATACCACCACACGCAATGATGTGGTTTTCTTTAATCAAATACGCATCAAATACACCAATTCGGTGGTTGAAACCACCACCGCAAGCGACAGCATACTTTAATGCACTGCGAAGGCCGGGAACGGTCTTACGAGTGTCTAGTAGGCGACATCCAGTTCCTTCAATCTGTTTCGCGTAAAGTGCTGTTGCCGTAGCGCAGCCTGATAGCGTTTGAATGAAGTTCATCGCATTACGCTCGCCAGTAAGCAGCATACGAGATGGACCAGATAAGGTACATAATACTTGGTTCGGTTCGACAGTATCACCATCTTGGACGTGCCAATCGATAGTAACCTTGCCGCCATTGTCTTGTTCGGCAAGTTGTTTAAAGACTTCGTCTGCCCATGCTAAACCGCAAAAAACGCCATGCTCACGAGTAATGATAGTCGCTACATTGTGCGCATCAGCAGGTATTAGGCTTGCGGTGATATCAGCAGCAGGATCAAGGGTACCACCGAGATCTTCTTTGAGTGTATCGGCAACAGATCGACGGATTTCTAGAGGAAGTTGCTGTTTTAAATATTCGAGACGTTCTTGGCTATTGTGTGTATTTTTCATCGCAAATCTAAATTACGCAGTTGAACAAGAGTAGGCATGATACGCTGAGTAAGAGTGAAATTCAGCCATTAATCTCGCAAATCCGTCGCAAAAAGATAAAATTGAAAATCAGTCAATGAAATGAGAATAAAAGATGATAGATAAGGATGGTTGGTATCAGTTGGCGCGCAAGGTGCCATCTCCTTTTTTTGATCAGCGAACGGATTCGAGTGATATTTCCTTGCTTGTGATTCACAACATCAGTTTACCACCCGGCCAGTTTGGGGGACCTTATATTGAGCAGTTTTTCACCGGCAAGTTGGATCCGAATGCCCATCCATTTTTCAATGTGATAGCTTCGATGACGGTATCGGCTCATTGTTTGATTCGACGAGATGGGGAAGTGGTACAGTTTGTCCCGTTTTCAGCGAGGGCCTGGCATGCAGGTGTGTCGAGCTTTGCTGGGCGAGAAAAGTGTAACGACTACTCAATCGGCATTGAACTGGAGGGAACGGATTTTATAGCCTATACCGATGAACAGTATCAAGCGTTAACGCAAATAACACAGGCGATCCAATTGCGTTATAGCGCCATTACCCAGCCAAGAATTACCGGGCATCAATACATAGCACCTTTAAGAAAAACTGACCCTGGTTTATGTTTTGATTGGCCGCGCTACCGAGCAGCATTAGCGTCTAAAACTTGATATTTGAACCTTGAAAGTAAAGTGTGTCTTTAGCTCAAAGGCGCGTTGTCGCTAACCTTTGAGCCTTTGTTCTTACAATGTTTCTTGATACTCAAGTAAGATTTGTTCAATCCAAGTGGCGATGCGCTCATCACTTAACTCGTATTGAGAATCTTCATCTAAAGCCAGTCCAACAAAGAGAGAACCATCTTCGGTAACGGCTTTAGATGCATCAAATTCATAGCCATCAGTTGGCCAGTAGCCGATGAGGTTAGCTCCGGTTTTCAGTAGTTCGTCGTGCAACATCCCCATCGCATCCAAATACCACTCGCCATAGCCTTCTTGATCGCCTAAGCCGAATAATGCGACGGTTTTGCCTTCGAGCGACACGCCACCGATTTGATCCCATAGTTCATTCCAGTCTTCCTGAATCTCTCCGAAATCCCAGGTGGATATGCCTAAGATCAAGAGGTCGTAGCCTGTCATAAGAGAAAGTGGGGACTCTTTCACATTATGTATATCGACAAGATTTTCGCCGATGATAGCGCGCATTTTCTCTGCCGCCATCTCTGTATAACAAGTGGTTGAGCCGTAAAACAGACCGATCTTCATAGCTATCTTTTCATTTTAGTTGGGCAATGCAGAATTTTAACCATAAATCGGCGATCATTGCAGCGAATATCCTCGTGATGGTTATTTTTTATGGCTTTATTATTTTTTGCCACTTACATTTATGGGCTATTCTCTGCGCCGATGAATGATTGAGCGTGCTTAACTCAATGCATTGTTAGAGAAAAATTTCTAGGCGAAGAACTAATTTGAGGATTGTTGTGTCAGATGTGATGTCTCCCGACCATGGGATTGTAGAGCAGTTTTTAGATGCGATGTGGATGGAACGAGGGTTATCAGAAAATACGTTAGCGTCCTATCGCAATGATTTAATGAAGCTTCTGCAATGGATGGATAAACAAAACTATCGTTTGGACTTTATTAGTTTTTCAGGACTGTTGGATTACCAAGCTTGGTTAACCGATCAAGATTATAAACAGACTTCCCGAGCGCGAATGCTGTCAGCGATTCGTCGTTTGTTTCAATACCTCCATCGAGAGAAAATTCGTATCGATGATCCGAGTGCAATGTTGGTGAGCCCTAAGCTTCCTAAGCGCTTACCAAAAGATTTAACCGAAGCTCAAGTTGATGCGTTATTGAGCGCTCCTGACACGAATAACGCCATGGAACTACGCGACAAAGCAATGTTAGAGTTGTTGTATGCAACGGGCTTACGTGTGACTGAGTTGGTTAGCCTAACAATGGAAAACATTAGTCTGCGTCAAGGTGTTGTCCGTGTTATGGGCAAAGGGGGAAAAGAGCGTTTGGTCCCTATGGGAGAAAATGCAGTTGAATGGATTGAAACTTTTCTTCAACAAGGTAGGTCTGAGTTATTAGGTGAAACCACGTCTGATGTCGTTTTTCCGAGTAAACGAGCGAGACAAATGACCCGACAAACATTTTGGCATCGTATTAAGTACTATGCCGTCCTAGCGGGAATTGAGACAGAATTACTCTCTCCCCATGTCTTAAGACACGCATTTGCTACGCATTTATTAAATTATGGTGCGGACTTACGAGTCGTACAGATGTTATTAGGACATAGTGACTTGTCGACCACGCAAATCTATACTCATGTAGCCACTGAAAGGCTAAAACAATTACATAGTGAGCACCATCCAAGGGCTTAACGATTAAGGTGAAAAAAATGCGCGTATTACGCCAAATGACGTTATTAACACTGCCATTCTTTGCTGCGGCAAGTTTTGCTCAGGCCAACGACACAACGCAAACTTCCTCTGCTGTCACAGCAACATCAGCAGAAGTTGCTATCGATAAGAATCAACTGAAAGAACGTTTTGCTAAAATTGGTCTAAATATTGTTGATGTTGTGCCATCTGGCGTTGATGGTTTGGTTGAGATTCAAACAGCCGATGGTGTGCTTTATGCTTCTCCTCAAGGTGACCATTTCATTGCAGGAACCTTATATTCATTGGATAAAGATGGTCGTTATGAAGATGTTGTCGCGAAGCGTCAAGCTCCGATGAACGCAGAGAAAATTGAGTCTTTCAAAGACAGCATGATTGAATACAAAGCGGCGAATGAAAAATACGTTGTGACAGTATTTACTGATATCACTTGTGGTTACTGTGTTCGATTACATAGCCAGATGCAGGGATACAACGACTTAGGTATTACAGTTCGCTACCTTGCTTACCCTCGCCAAGGTGCAACGGGTATGGTTGCTGATCAAATGGCCGCTATTTGGTGTGCTGATGATCAACAGGCAGCAATGCATGACGGTAAGGTAGAACGTAAATTCCCTGCGAAAGGTGAGAATTTCGAACAGTGTCAAAAAACTATCCAGAAGCATTTTGCCCTAGGTCGCCAGTTAGGTATTAGCGGTACGCCAGCGATTTTCTTACCAAACGGTGAAATGGTTGGTGGTTACTTGCCGCCAGCTCAATTGCTGCAACGTTTACAACAACTTTAACTAAAAGGAAGTAGGCTCAGTGCCTAAGCTAATTACTTAAACCATGTTTATGTAATTGCTTAGAGCTCGTGGGCCTATTTTTATTATTATGATAGAGATTCAACGTCGACCAGAAGCCGATGTAACCTTATTGCCAGATACCATTGCCCCGTTATTGAAGCGTATTTACATCAACCGCGGAGTTACGAGTACAGAGCAATTAGAAACAACCATGCGCGGTTTGCATTCATATCAAAAATTACTCGGTATTGATGCAGCCGTGGAGCTGCTTTTTAACGCAATTCAGGCGCAAAAACGAATCATTGTCGTGGGAGACTTTGATGCTGACGGTGCAACAAGTTCAGCTCTTTCGGTTTTAGCTCTGCGTATGTTGGGATGTCATAACGTTGATTACTTAGTTCCCAACCGCTTTGAAGATGGTTATGGCTTAAGCCCAGAAGTTGTCGATCAAGTTATCGAAATTGGCGCTGATGTTATTATGACAGTCGACAATGGCGTCTCTTCAATTGAGGGGGTTCGATACGCTAAGCAGCAAGGGTTGCAGGTGCTGGTGACTGATCACCATTTACCAGGTCATACGTTGCCGGAAGTTGACGCAATGGTAAACCCTAATTTACATGAGTGTGGATTCCCATCCAAGGCACTGGCTGGTGTTGGTGTTGCTTTCTATCTTATGATGGCGCTGTGCGTGCATATGCGAAAAGTGGGTTGGTTTGAACAGTGCGGGATCTCTGAACCTAAGCTGATGGAATTAATTGACTTAGTTGCACTGGGTACTGTCGCCGATGTTGTTCCTTTGGATGAAAATAACCGAATACTGGTACATCAAGGGTTGCAGCGTATTCGAGCTGGTAAAGCGCGTCCTGGTATTCAAGCATTAATCGAAATCGCTAAACGAGACGCCCGACGTCTTGTCGCCTCGGACTTTGGTTTTGCCCTTGGGCCTAGAATTAACGCCGCTGGCCGGCTTGACGATATGTCATTCGGGGTCGAGCTGTTGATGTCGAATAACATTCATGCCGCACGTCGAATGGCGAGTGAACTTGATGGGCTAAACCAAACACGCAAAGAAATTGAAGATGGTATGAAACAAGAAGCGATGGCTTTTTGTGAGCGACTTCAGTTTGGTGAAAATAGTGCGTTGCCTTATGGCGTAGTTCTGTTTCAAAGAGATTGGCATCAAGGTGTTATTGGTATTCTAGCCTCTCGAATTAAAGATAAATACCATCGTCCAGTGATTGCTTTTGCTGATGGTGGCGATGGTAAGATCAAAGGTTCATGCCGGTCCATTCCAGGGCTGCACATGCGTGATACATTAGATCGTATTGATACCCAGAATCCTGGTTTGATTGAGAAGTTTGGTGGGCACGCGATGGCCGCCGGCTTAACGATCAAAGAGAGTGACTTTGAACGATTCTCCCGCCTGTTTGATGAGGCAGTAAGAGAAGATCTTGATGATGCAGCACTGAAAGGCGTGATTCTTTCTGATGGTGAATTGAAGCCAGAAGAGTTCTCGATGCATACCGCGGAACTATTACGTTCTGGTGGGCCATGGGGACAAGCATTCCCTGAACCGCTATTTGATGGCGAATTTAAAGTACTGCACCAGAAGCTCGTAGGTGAAAAACACTTAAAACTGATGTTAGAGCCTTTGTTTAAAGGGTTACCGACAAATATCATGATTGATGGTATTGCGTTTAATGTGGACTTGCGACGTTGGCCTGACGCTTCAGTGAAGACGGTGCACTTAGCTTATAAATTGGATATTAACGAGTTTAGAGGTAACCAATCGCTTCAATTGCTGATTGATTACATCGAAGCCAGATAGCCATAAGGAAAAAGCGGATGTCAAAGTCTGCTTTTTCTGACAAAGCATTCGGTATATTGAGAGAATATTTTTAGCGAATTTAATACTTGAAATGCATTTACACAAAAATGATTAATTTCGTCATTTTTCTTTAGAATTTACAAATTTTCGTCATTTTTGGCGTAAATTTGCTCTTGCCTGTTTATTAATTGTAATTGGTCATACCATTTGCTTTTCTATTTCACATATCTATTGTTATCAACTTGTTTTCACGGCAGCATTTCCATGACTTGGGTCAACTTTTGACTGGACAGTGCCGTTTTAATTATGTTAATTTCTGCATCATCATAAAATTGGTATTACCAATTACCAGCATAGAGTGAACATACATTAAATTATGGCTTATCAAAGGATTCGTCAGCCAAAACTCTCAGATGTTATAGAACAAGAGTTGGAAAGGTTGATAGTGGAAGGAACATTATCTCCGGGGCAACAATTGCCACCAGAGCGTGAACTGGCGAAACAGTTCGATGTATCTCGTCCATCAGTCCGTGAAGCCATTCAGCGTTTGGAAGCAAAGCGTCTTCTTACTCGTCGCCAAGGTGGAGGCACCTTTGTTTGCGAGAATATTTGGAAAGGCTTTTCTGATCCTCTGCTAAATTTATTGTCTAGTCATTCGGAAACTCAACTGGATTTACTGGAGTCGCGTCATGCGATGGAAGGTATCTCTGCTTATTTTGCTGCATTGCGTGGTACCGAAGAAGATTTTGCGCGCATTCAAGCATGTCTTGAGCGTATTAGCCAAGAGCAAGGTAATAACAATATTGAAGCTGAATCAGCCGCTGTTATGCAGTTCCTGATCGCTTTAACAGAAGCGGCACACAATGTGGTATTGCTACATATTGTTCGTAGCCTTGCACCTTTGCTTGAGCAAAATGTTTTACAGAATTTAAAGTTACTGCACCGCCGCGATGATGTGGTGGAAAAAGTCAGCAAACACCGAGCTAATATTGTGGATGCGATTGTTTCAGGCCAGCCTGAGAAGGCACGTGAAATGTCACATTCTCATTTAGCTTATATCGAAGAAACATTGTTGGATTTGACTCGTGAAGAGTCTCGACGTGAGCGCTCTTTACGTCGAATTCAGCAGGGTAACGAATAAATAGATCCAACCAACAGAAGGATAGATCGGCATGTCTGATATGAAGCATGACGTAGATGCACTGGAAACTCAAGATTGGTTACAAGCTCTTGAATCAGTTGTACGTGAAGAAGGTGTAGAACGCGCTCAATATTTACTTGAGCAAGTTTTGGATAAAGCTCGTCTTGATGGCGTTGATATGGCTACAGGTATCAATACTAATTACATCAATACGATTCCAGCGGCGCAAGAGCCAGCTTACCCAGGTGATACAACGCTTGAGCGTCGTATTCGTTCAATCATTCGCTGGAACGCGATCATGATTGTATTGCGCGCATCTAAGAAAGACCTAGACCTTGGTGGTCATATGGCGTCTTACCAGTCTGCAGCTGCATTCTACGAAGTATGTTTCAACCATTTCTTCCGCGCTCCAAACGAGACGGACGGTGGTGACTTAGTTTATTACCAAGGCCATATCTCTCCTGGTATCTATTCTCGTGCTTTCGTTGAAGGTCGTCTAACTGAAGAACAGCTAGATAACTTCCGTCAAGAAGTCGATGGTAAAGGTATTCCATCATACCCACACCCTAAGTTGATGCCTGAATTCTGGCAATTCCCAACGGTATCTATGGGTCTTGGCCCAATCTCTGCTATCTATCAAGCTCGTTTCTTGAAGTATCTTGATGGTCGTGGTCTGAAACAAACTTCAGCTCAACGTGTTTACGCTTTCCTAGGTGACGGTGAGATGGATGAGCCAGAATCACGTGGTGCTATTTCTTTCGCTGCGCGTGAGAAACTAGATAACCTATGTTTCCTAATTAACTGTAACCTACAGCGCCTAGACGGTCCTGTTATGGGTAACGGTAGCATCATCCAAGAACTTGAGGGTCTATTTAAAGGCGCTGGTTGGAATGTTGTTAAAGTAATTTGGGGTAGCAACTGGGATTCACTACTTGCTAAAGACACCACAGGTAAACTTCTTCAGTTAATGAACGAAACGATCGACGGTGACTACCAAACATTTAAATCGAAAGATGGCGCTTATGTACGTGAGCACTTCTTCGGTAAATACCCAGAAACAGCAGCTCTTGTTGCTGATATGACTGATGACGAAATCTTCGCACTTAAGCGTGGTGGTCATGATTCATCTAAACTGTTTGCAGCGTTCAATAATGCAAAAGAAACCAACGGTAAACCAACTGTAATCCTAGCGAAAACAGTAAAAGGTTACGGTATGGGTGATGCTGCAGAAGGTAAGAACATTGCGCATGGCGTGAAGAAAATGGACATGACTCATGTTCAACACCTTCGTGATCGCCTAGGTCTACAAGATATTCTTTCAGATGAGAAGATCAAAGAGCTTCCATACTTGAAACTGGAAGAAGGTTCTGCTGAGTACGAGTATCTACACGCACGTCGTAATGCGCTACACGGTTACACGCCTAAGCGTCTACCGAAGTTCACTCAAGAATTTAAAGTGCCTGAGCTAGAAGAATTCGCGCCGCTACTTGGTGAGCAAAAGCGTGAAATCTCAACCACTATGGCTTATGTACGTACGCTAAATATTCTTCTTAAAGATAAGAACATTGGTAAGAACATCGTTCCTATCATCTGTGATGAAGCGCGTACATTCGGTATGGAAGGTCTGTTCCGTCAGGTTGGTATCTACAACCCACACGGTCAAGAATACACTCCAGAAGATCGCGGCGTAGTCTCTTACTACAAAGAAGCAACTTCAGGTCAGGTTCTACAAGAAGGTATCAACGAGCTAGGTTCAATGGCGTCTTGGGTTGCTGCTGCGACTTCATACAGCACCAACGATCTACCAATGATTCCATTCTACATCTACTACTCAATGTTCGGTTTCCAACGTATTGGTGACATGGCATGGTTAGCTGGTGACCAACAAGCACGTGGCTTCCTACTGGGTGCTACAGCGGGTCGTACAAC
Source organism: Vibrio sinensis (assembly GCF_003605645.1). Classification (GTDB taxonomy): domain Bacteria; phylum Pseudomonadota; class Gammaproteobacteria; order Enterobacterales; family Vibrionaceae; genus Vibrio; species Vibrio sinensis. The sequence continues at coordinate 137,930 of NZ_QVMU01000010.1, forward strand.
GCTAAACGGTGAAGGTCTACAACACGAAGACGGTCACTCGCACATTATGGCGAACACAGTACCTAACTGTATCTCTTACGATCCAACGTTTGCTTATGAGCTAGCGGTTATCATGCAAGACGGTATCCGTCGCATGTACGGTGAGAACCAAGAGAACGTTTACTACTACCTAACAGTAATGAACGAAAACTACGCAATGCCAGCAATGCCAGAAGGCGCTGAAGAAGGCATCCGTAAGGGTATCTACAAGCTTGAGTCTTACGCTGGTGATAAGTCGAAAGTACAGCTACTAAGTTCAGGTACAATCATGAACGAAGTGCGTAAAGCGGCTCAAATCCTTAGCGAAGAGTACGGTGTTGCATCTGATGTATTCTCTGTAACGTCGTTTAACGAACTAACTCGTGATGGTCAAGCGGTAGAGCGTGACAACATGCTACACCCTGAAGCGGAAGCGAAAGTACCGTACATCACAACCGTTCTTGGTAGCGAACCTGCAATTGCAGCAACTGACTACATGAAGAACTACGCTGAGCAAGTTCGTGCATTCGTACCGGCTGAGTCTTACAAAGTGTTGGGTACTGATGGCTTCGGTCGTTCAGATAGCCGTGAGAACCTACGTCGTCACTTCGAAGTGAACGCAGGTTACGTGGTTGTTGCAGCTCTAACTGAGCTTGTGAAGCGTGGCGATATGGATAAATCTGTGGTTGTTGAAGCAATCAAGAAATTCAATATCGACACTGAAAAAACAAACCCACAATACGCATAACACAACGCTTAATTAAAAGGTAGGTAAGCAATGGCAATCGAAATTAATGTACCAGACATCGGTGCCGATGAGGTTGAAGTTACTGAGATTCTTGTAAGCGTTGGCGACAAGGTTGAAGAAGAGCAATCTCTAATCACAGTTGAAGGCGATAAAGCTTCTATGGAAGTTCCTGCATCTCAAGCGGGTATCGTTAAAGAAATCAAGATCGCAGTAGGCGACTCGGTTTCTACTGGTTCTCTAATCATGACGTTCGAAGCCGAGGGTGCAGCGCAAGCTGCATCTGCTCCAGCGGTTGAAGCAGCTCCAGTAGCGGCTCCTGCGGCAGCAGCGGCAAGTGAATTGAAAGAAGTTCACGTACCAGATATTGGTGGCGATGAAGTAGAAGTCACTGAAATCATGGTAGCGGTTGGCGACTCAATTGAAGAAGAGCAATCTCTTCTTACAGTTGAAGGCGACAAAGCTTCTATGGAAGTACCAGCACCATTTGCCGGTACACTAAAAGAAATCAAAATTGCTGTTGGTGATTCAGTATCAACTGGCTCACTTGTGATGATCTTTGAAGTTGGCGCAGCAGCGGGTTCAGCACCTGTAGCTCAAGCAGCAGCACCAGTTGCAGCGGCTCCAGCAGCGTCTGCAGCTAAAGATGTACACGTACCAGACATCGGTGGTGATGAAGTAGAAGTCACTGAAATCATGGTAGCAGTTGGCGATACAGTAGAAGAAGAGCAATCTCTAATCACTGTTGAGGGCGATAAAGCATCAATGGAAGTACCAGCACCATTCGCGGGTACGATCAAAGAGATCAAAATCGCAGCTGGCGACAAAGTAACCACGGGTTCTTTAATCATGGTCTTTGAAGTAGCAGGCGCAGCGCCAGTCGCGGCTCCAGTTGCTCAAGCAGCTCCAGCGCAAGCGGCAGCACCGGTTGCAGCGGCACCTAAAGCGGAAGCAGCAGCTCCAGCAACAGCGGGTGATTTCCAAGAGAATGGTGACTACGCGCACGCATCTCCAGTAGTTCGCCGTTTGGCTCGTGAATTTGGCGTAAACCTATCTAAGGTTAAAGGTACTGGTCGTAAGAGCCGTATCCTTAAAGAAGACGTACAGTCTTACGTTAAAGATGCTCTGAAACGTCTAGAGTCTGGCGCAGCTGCGGCAGGTAAAGGCGGAGACGGTAGCGCACTTGGTCTACTACCATGGCCAAAAGTGGACTTCAGCAAGTTTGGTGAGACAGAAGTTCAGAAACTTTCTAAGATTAAGAAAATTTCTGGTGCTAACCTGCACCGTAACTGGGTAATGATCCCGCATGTTACACAGTGGGATAATGCGGATATCACTGAGCTAGAAGCATTCCGTAAAGAGCAGAATGCAGTTGAAGCGAAGAAAGATACAGGCATGAAGATCACACCACTTGTGTTCATCATGAAAGCCGTTGCGAAAGCACTAGAAGCGTTCCCAGCGTTTAACTCATCACTATCTGAAGATGGCGAAAGCATCATTCTTAAGAAGTATGTAAACGTAGGTATTGCTGTTGATACACCAAATGGCTTAGTTGTTCCTGTATTTAAAGACGTGAACAAAAAAGGTATCTATGAGCTTTCTGAAGAGCTAATGGTTGTCTCTAAGAAAGCACGTTCTGGTAAGCTAACTGCAGCTGATATGCAAGGTGGCTGTTTCACTATCTCGAGCCTTGGTGGTATCGGTGGTACTGCATTTACGCCAATCGTAAATGCACCAGAAGTGGGCATCCTTGGTGTATCTAAGTCTGAAATCAAACCTGTTTGGAACGGTAAAGAATTTGAACCACGCCTACAGCTTCCGCTATCACTGTCATACGATCACCGTGTGATTGATGGTGCTGAAGGTGCGCGTTTCATCACTTACCTAAATGAGTGTCTATCTGACATTCGTCGTCTAGTGCTTTAATCTGCAATTAGATGAGATAGAGGCGGCAAGTTAGCCGCCTCTAATTAACTTAAATTACTGAATGATTGGATTTTAAGCCCACAATTAATGTGAGGCTTCTTTATCGAATTGTTGTCTAGCTCACAGGCTAAATTGATTTACTTTTCACATCATTAACATCTCTGTAAACTGATGTCGGTCTGAAAATAGCCGTACAAAACAAAAGACTGCTAAAGAAATTAATACTCACTCTGCCTGTTAGGGATAATGACTACAAGAGGTCAACATGAGCAAAGAAATTAAAGCCCAAGTAGTAGTACTTGGTGCAGGTCCTGCTGGTTACTCCGCTGCATTCCGTTGTGCAGACTTAGGTCTGGACACTGTTCTTATCGAACGTTACAGCACTCTTGGTGGTGTGTGTCTGAATGTTGGTTGTATCCCATCAAAAGCACTGCTTCACGTATCTAAAGTAATCGAAGAAGCAAAAGCACTAGCTGAACACGGTATCGTATTCGGCGAACCACAAACTGATATTAATAAAATTCGCTTGTGGAAAGAGAAAGTAATCAGCCAACTAACAGGCGGTCTTGGCGGTATGGCTAAGATGCGTAAAGTGACAGTTGTGAACGGTCTAGGCCAGTTTACTGGTCCTAACTCTATTGAAGTTACTGGCGAAGATGGCAAAACTGTTGTTAATTTTGACAACGCGATTGTTGCTGCGGGCTCTCGTCCAATTAAACTGCCATTCATTCCACATGAAGACCCTCGTATTTGGGACTCGACAGACGCGTTAGAACTGAAAGAAGTACCAGGAAAACTGTTGATCATGGGCGGTGGTATCATCGGTCTTGAAATGGCAACGGTATACCACTCTCTAGGTTCTCAAATCGATGTCGTTGAAATGTTTGATCAGCTAATTCCAGCTGCCGACAAAGACATGGTGAAAGTGTACACCAAGCGTATCAAGAACAAGTTTAACTTGATGCTTGAGACGAAAGTAACAGCAGTTGAAGCGAAAGAAGATGGTATCTACGTTTCAATGGAAGGCAAAAAAGCGCCAGCAGAAGCTGAACGTTATGATGCTGTTCTTGTTGCAATCGGTCGTGTACCTAACGGTAAACTTCTTGATGCAGAAAAAGCAGGTCTTGAAGTTGATGAGCGTGGTTTCATCAACGTAGACAAGCAAATGCGTACGAACGTACCACATATCTTCGCTATCGGTGATATCGTTGGTCAACCAATGCTTGCACACAAAGGTGTGCATGAAGGTCACGTTGCTGCAGAAGTTATCTCTGGTAAGAAACACTACTTCGATCCTAAAGTGATCCCTTCAATTGCCTACACTGAGCCAGAAGTTGCATGGGTAGGTAAAACTGAAAAAGAAGCGAAAGCAGAGGGTATCAACTACGAAGTGGCTTCATTCCCATGGGCTGCATCTGGTCGTGCAATCGCATCAGATTGTGCTGATGGTATGACAAAGCTTATCTTTGATAAAGAAACTCACCGCGTGATTGGTGGTGCTATTGTTGGTACTAACGGCGGCGAACTTCTTGGTGAAATTGGTTTAGCGATTGAGATGGGTTGTGATGCAGAAGATATCGCACTAACTATCCACGCTCACCCAACATTGCACGAATCTGTTGGTCTTGCGGCTGAAGTGTTTGAAGGTACTATCACTGACCTGCCAAACGCAAAAGCAATCAAAAAGAAAAAATAATTTCTTTTCGATCTGATTGATAAAAACCGCTGAGTAATCAGCGGTTTTTTTACATCTAAATAAAATATTGAATCACGACACCTCAATCATGTAGAGGTGATGAGTTCTATTTATTTGAGTGTTGGTAAATGCACAGCATATCGAGATATGTCTCAGTGAGCTTAGCCATTTTAGCTTCATTGTTTATACGGTTTGCTTGAATAAACAATGTGTAGCAAAGACCATGGAATAATGTCGCGAGATCAGCGGGCTCATGTTTTTGACACACTTCACCACGCTCCATCGCTTTAGCAAACATATTTTGTACTAACAATTGATTGGTGCGGTTAGTTGATACAAATAGCGGCCAAACTTCATCACGAGTCGATGCACTCCACTCAAACCATACCTTAAGCCAGTGACAATCATTGATCACTAGGTTGGTCATTGCAGATGTTAAGTTCGTAAGGTTTTCTTTGGCGTGTAAATCGAGGTCAATATTGTCAGAGAGGAAGTTTGAGAATTGTCTGACAACATAATTGAGTACATCATCGACTAAATCTTCACGGGTTGGAAAGTAATTAAATACTGTAGCGACAGAGACCTGTGCTATTTCCGCGATATCAGCGTGACCACCTCGACCAATGCCGCGTCGAGCGAATACTTCGAGTGAAATATCCATGAGTTGTTGTTTTCTTTTTTGGGGGGACAGGCGCGTACGAGGGCGCTTTGCTATAGAGTCCATAGTTATGATTTCCTTGCCAATTGAGTTGTTTTTTGGGCTTTGCCCTAATTAGTATTTTATTAATTGCATATAGCATTCATGAGTGTAATGGTGCATATTTTGAACGTCAATATTTTCAGTACGTTTTGTAAACAGCAGCATCAATATCGTGCTGAAAGTCATACTGATTATCGGTAAAAGTAAAAATCTACATTGGGTTATCATTTCTACTCTGACATTGAGGGTGTTAAGATGGGGGACCAAAAGTGTTGGCCTTTGTCTGAGCTACACTTGAACAGATTAGATACACGAAAACCCATAAAGAGATTGGAATGAAACATACAATAGAAGTAATGATTTCTGAGCAGGAAGTTCAGGAACGCGTGCGTGAATTAGGTAAGCAGATCACAGCTCATTATCAAGGTAGTGAAGATCTCGTGTTGGTAGGTTTACTGCGTGGCTCATTTGTCTTTATGGCTGATCTAGCGCGTGCTATCGAACTCACACATCAAGTTGATTTCATGACCGCTTCTAGCTATGGCAATACCATGGAAAGCTCACGTGATGTACGAATCCTAAAAGACCTTGATGATGACATTAAAGGTAAAGATGTCCTTTTAGTTGAAGATATTATCGATACAGGTAATACATTGAATAAAGTTCGTGAAATCTTGTCTCTTCGCGAACCAAAATCGATTGAAATCTGTACATTACTTGATAAACCATCTCGTCGTGAAGTTGATGTGCCAGTGCAATGGATCGGCTTTGAAATCCCAGATGAATTTGTTGTTGGTGTTGGTATCGATTACGCACAAAAATACCGTCATCTACCATACATTGGTAAAGTTGTTCCTCAAGAGTAAGCTGTATTAGCTTGAGATGACAACAAGATAGCAAAAGCCCATCATTCACATGATGGGCTTTTTAGTTGTCGAACGGCTACGTATTTCAGATTAAGGAAAACTCAAATCGTTCTTGCACTAGGCTTGTTAAAGCAACGACACGTAAAAAAGTTTAACGACAAAGAAGTTTGTATTCAGGATTTAGAATCTTATCCATCGCGGTTTGGTATGAAGCCTCTACCGTTTCTGCTGAATGAGAACGAATACCGAGATACTCTAAACGTCCATCTTCAATTCCGTAAACAACGCCATGTATTTCTACGTCTTGGCCTCGTTCCCACGCATTTTGCATGATGCTTGAATTACCTAAGTTATAGACCTGTTCTGCCACGTTAAGCTCACTGAGCTTGTCGGCTTTATCTTGTTCAGGCATTTGGTCAAGATAGTTGCGGTGTTTGAAATAGATATCTCGGATGTGCAGTAACCAGTTGTTGATTAAGCCAAGTTTAGGATTATCAATCGCAGCGTTAACACCACCACAGCCATAGTGGCCACAAATAATAATGTGCTTTATTTTTAGAACATCAACAGCGTATTGAACAACAGAAAGGCAGTTTAAGTCGGTATGAATGACAAGGTTAGCAACGTTACGGTGAACAAACAGTTCACCAGAAAATAGTCCGGTTAATCGTTCGGCGGGAACTCGACTATCAGAGCAGCCGATCCAAAGAAAATCTGGCTTTTGGCCTTCGGCCATTTTAGTGAAATATTCCGGTCGTTTAGATTTAATTTCATCAGACCACTTAGAGTTGTTGTCGAATAACTGTTTGATTTGAGGCATCGTCGTACTTATATCCCTAAAGTTTCTCGGCGATAATATACACAATGTTACAAAGCCATTCTCTAAAAAAATGCATGAAAATGCACTCATCTGACGTGTTGTTATATAAAAAATCATAAACTTAGTCTTTTTGATTACCCTAAGCCATCTTGTTGCATTACTGTGATTAAATTAACACTTTCGTATCACTATTGACCTTGGTTAGAATAATGCGGTTTGTCTTTTTATTCTTGCAGGGAGCGCTATGTTGCTGGGACGACGTTTCGAAGATATTAATTTTAAAGGTGATTTGTTTGGTGGCGTGACCACGGCGATCATCTCTTTGCCGCTCGCTTTGGCATTTGGGGTCGCATCAGGAGCTGGAGCTGAAGCTGGGCTCTGGGGAGCGATTATGGTCGGCTTGTTTGCTGCCTTATTCGGAGGCTCCTCAACACTCATCTCAGAGCCGACAGGTCCAATGACGGTGATTATGACGGCAGTCTTAACCAGCATGATGGCAAAGTATCCTGAAACGGGTATGGCGATGACATTTACCGTTGTAATGATGGCGGGAGCGTTCCAAGTCTTATTGGGGACATTAAAGTTAGGGAAATACGTTACTTTGATGCCCTATAGCGTGATCTCCGGCTTTATGTCCGGCATTGGCGTTATTCTTATCATCTTACAGCTGTCACCGCTTTTAGGGCATGCAGCGCCCTCTGGTGGCGTAATGGGAACGCTTTCTTCACTACCTGAACTCATCACGAATGTACGATTTAGTGAATTGTTTTTAGGGTTACTCACATTGGGGATTTTGTTCTTTTTTCCTAAACAGTATCGAAAATACATTCCGGCTCAGTTGGTCGCCTTGATAGCTGTAACACTTCTTTCCGTTATTTTATTTGATACCGATTCAATTCGACGAATTGGAGAAATACCTGCAGGGCTGCCATCCTTGGTTATCCCCCATATTAATGGGGAGATGTTCACGACTATGGTGATCGATGCTTTGGTTCTTGGAACTCTAGGTTGTATTGATACCTTGTTGACCGCTGTCATTGGCGATTCGCTTACGCGTAAAGAACACGACTCAGATAAAGAGTTACGTGGTCAGGGGCTAGCCAATATGATCTCGGGCTTATTTGGCGCGCTGCCAGGTGCGGGCGCGACGATGGGAACCGTCACCAATATTCAAGTGGGCGCTCGATCGCCTTTATCTGGTGTGATTCGAGCATTGATGCTGGCTTTGGTCGTATTGGTTGCTGGTGGCCTTACTGAGCCTATTCCTATGGCGGTATTGGCAGGCATTGCGGTTTATGTTGGGTTTAATATTTTGGATTGGAGTTTTATTCAACGCGCACATAAAGTCAGTGTTCAAGGTATGGCCATCATGTATGGCGTGATGCTTTTGACTGTGTTCGTTGATTTGATTGCCGCTGTCGGATTGGGTGTATTTATTTCCAATATCATCATTATTGAACGCCTTAGTCGCGAGCAAGCAAGGCAAGTTAAAGCCATCAGTGATGCCGATGAAGACGATGTTCCATTGAGCGACACTGAACGAGCTTTGTTGGATCAAGCGAATGATAAAGTTCTCTTTTTTTACCTTTCCGGCCCGATGATTTTTAGTGTGTCTAAAGCGATTTCACGTCAGCACAGTAGTATTTCTGACTATGAAGCGATGATTTTAGATCTTACCGATGTACCTATGATTGATGTCACGGTTGGTTTGGCATTAGAAAATGCGATTAAAGATGCTTTGGATGCTCAATGTGAAGTCTATTTACTCTGCCCAAATGAGCGCACCAAAGAGCAGTTGGAAAAGTTTCATGTGCTCGATTTAGTGCCTGATTCTAATACCTATCAGTTACGTATTGATGCGTTAGAAGCGGCGGTTAGTTATGTCGAAGCCGACAAAATGATGTTTCAGTCCTAGCGATATCTATGCCGTTAAAATTGTGCAGGGCGCAATATTTTTTTACGCCGCGATGGTTCGCTATCGAGTTGTGAGTCGCTGAGGCAGAGTTTTGCTCTTACATGATTCTGAGCGGTATATTGTATTTATCGTCATTTGACGATAATCTAGTTCACCATATGAGCAATATCATGGTGGTGTGATCTTGGTTAAAAGGCGATTCTTTTAGAGAAGACCTTAGATTAAAAGTTCACAGCTCCCAGTAATGAATCTATTTGAATGGCAACGCAACGCTATGTACGCACTAGAAATTGAACAACTTCGTAAAACTTATGCTGGTGGTTTTGAAGCACTGAAAGGCGTGAGCCTTAATGTTGAAAAGGGCGATTTTTATGCCTTACTTGGCCCAAATGGCGCAGGGAAATCAACGACGATCGGAATCATTTCGTCATTAGTGAACAAAACCTCAGGGCAAGTGAAAGTCTTTGGCTTCGATATTGATATTGATTTAGAACTAGCGAAGCAGAATCTGGGGTTGGTACCTCAAGAGTTTAACTTTAACCAGTTTGAAACAGTTGAGCAGATCGTATTACAGCAAGCTGGCTATTATGGGGTAAAAAAATCACTGGCAAAACAACGTGCTGAAAAATACCTGACCAAACTGGATTTGTGGGAAAAACGTAGTGAACGGGCACGAAACCTATCGGGTGGCATGAAGCGTCGTTTAATGATTGCACGGGCATTAATGCATGAACCTCAGTTATTGATCCTTGATGAACCCACCGCTGGTGTGGATATCGAACTACGTCGTTCTATGTGGGAGTTCCTAAAAGAAATTAATGCAGAGCAGGGTATTACGATCATTTTGACGACTCACTATCTCGAAGAGGCGGAAATGCTGTGTCGCAATATCGGCATTATCAACCGAGGGGAGCTCATTGAAAATACGTCAATGAAGTCGCTATTGGCGAAGCTCGATGTAGAAACTTTTATTCTCGATATCGAGGGGGATGGTGATGTACCACAACTGCAAGGTGTGACTTCACAAAACCTCCATAATGGATCGTTAGAAATCGAAATAGAGAAAACTCAAGGCTTGAATCATGTATTCAGTCAATTGAGTGAAAGTGGTATCCAAGTTATGTCGATGCGTAATAAAGCGAACCGACTAGAAGAGTTATTTGTCAGTATTGTTCAACAGCAAGCACGAGGTGAAAGCTAATGTATCAGCTCTATTGGACCGCTTTTTGTAGCTTGTTAACTAAAGAGATTAATCGTTTTACTCGTATATGGGTGCAAACGCTCGTTCCGCCAGCAATCACTATGACGTTGTATTTCATTATTTTTGGCAGCTTAATCGGCTCTAGAATCGGTGAGATGAATGGCTTCAGTTATATGGAGTACATTGTTCCGGGTCTGATCATGATGTCGGTGATCACAAACTCATATTCCAATGTGGCATCTTCTTTTTTCAGCGCAAAGTTTCAAAAAAACATTGAAGAGCTGTTAGTTGCGCCAGTACCAAACTACGTCATTATTGCAGGCTTTGTGATGGGCGGAGTGGTTCGAGGCTTGTTAGTCGGGACTATTGTTACGTTTGTGTCGCTATTTTTTGTCGATCTACAGGTGGATCATTGGGGCGTCATTATTGCGACCGTATTTTTAACTTCCGTAGTTTTCTCTCTCGGTGGGCTGATTAATGCGATATACGCAAAAACGTTTGATGATATCTCAATTATACCTACGTTCATTTTAACGCCATTAACCTACCTTGGCGGGGTGTTCTATTCGATCAGTTTACTGCCCGAGTTTTGGCAAGGTGTTTCTAAGATCAACCCAATTGTGTATATGGTGAACGCTTTCCGTTATGGCTTCTTAGGGGTATCGGATGTGAACATTGTTACCTCATTTAGTGTCCTAATCATTTTTGTTGTCGTGCTGTATGCGGTCGCGCATTATCTTGTGACTAAAGGGATTGGCTTGCGCTCTTAATGTTGATTAGAGAGTAAAAACGAAAAAGGTTGTCCATTGGACTAATGCCACTCGCTTAAGAGCGAGTGGCATTTTTATCTCTAGAGCGTGAGGGGTATTTTTGCGCTTTTTTTAGCACAGCTCTGGGGTAAGGCTTTCTTTTTCTCTTTTTAGGAAGTATTAGCCGTTTGCCATTGTCCCTCAACTC
>NZ_QVMU01000088.1 GCF_003605645.1 Vibrio sinensis
ACGGAGGCGACATTCGTCGACCCCACACAGACCATACCACAACACAATACCAACTCACATCAATACCAACTCACATCGCACACAACAACCAGCAACAAAACAAACACAATCACTAGCATGACCACCATTACACAAACACTGACACCAACTACAATACCAATTTCACACCACCAACACCAACACCAACACCAACACCAACACCACCACTAATCACCCACTCATCTAGTTCAGAATGCAGTCGAATCAGTCAGAGATTTGTTCCGACGAGTTTTGCATCGGTCTACATCGACACTGACTGGTCGTCAGGCAGTTGCATGGTAGACGTTTGAGTCCCTTGTTGGCAATATTCTGGTGATGAATTGCACTCGTGTGTCTTGTTCCCTATGTCCACATAGTGCGATCAGTTCGGTGATGATTGAGGAGCGTGTTTGCACGGAGAATTGGTTGGTATTCGCCAACTGCGTTGTCAAACAACATAGTGGAATTTCGAGTCTGACAGTTGATCAATTCAACGCGTCAAATGTGTTGTGGGTGAGAATGAGGTGATCAGGGAGTGAGTGCGTGAGTTAGGACGTGTGGAATGTGTGAAGAGAGTGTTTGACACAGTGGTGTATATGTATAGTGTAAATTCGAATGGAGTGTGGTGGAATTGACGTGTGGTAGTGGACAGTGGACGTGTAGTCGTTGGATGGAGAGATGATTGTGGAGTGGYATATTGCCACAGGGATTGAGAGTAATCCGGGTGTGTGTTGGTGGAGTAGTTGTACAGTGTGAGTGTATTGATGGATGTGTGACGAAGCGAGTGTTGATGTTGTTGATTTGTTTCGTCAGAAGTGGGAAGCGCCTCCGGGTGGGCTCGAACCACCAACCTTTCGGTTAACAGCCGAACGCGCTAACCGGTTGCGCCACGGAGGCGACATTCGTC
>NZ_QVMU01000089.1 GCF_003605645.1 Vibrio sinensis
TTGACTGACAATGCGGATTTCCATTGGACTCCAGTTGTGAACAAGCAATCTGGTGATCAGACAGACATTGGATTCAGTTGTATGTGTTGATTGATGTTGCCTGATATCTATCTGTTGGCTGTGTGACTGATGAATGAGTGATACAGACTGGAGTGGATTTGATCAGTGTATGTGGTCGGTGCATTGAATGGATATGTGGAGCAGTTAGTGGTAGTTGTTGTGACAATTGTCAGTGTSACTGACTGTGGTAATTTGTGTAGTTTGAGTGATTGAGTGAATGACTAGTGATTGGGGATGTTGACGAGTAGTAGTGAGTATTTGATTAGTATGTGTGAGTGTGTGTTTTGTTGATGTGTCGTTTGAGTGGTGAGGTAGTTGGGTGCGACCATACCACGTTGAAAGCACCGGTTCTCGTCCGATCACCGCAGTTAAGCAACGTTGGACCCGGTCAGTACTTGCATGGGTGACCGGCTGGGAATACCGGRTGTCGCCGGCTKTTAACAACCCACACACACAATCTATTTCTCAATCGTCAACAACAACTACTACATCGAKCAATCCCAATGACCGAAACTACCGCCACTACAATTATACACATTGTTCCCATTCACATCTAATTAATATTATTATTTTCATTACTATTCTGGCCACACTGTCWCACACACACACACTTGATCAACTCGCATCACAACTATCCAACACACTGTCAGTCTATTTCACCTCACCTCTACACCATACAACCAGTCCACATGAAACACATCCAACCACACACTGTCTCAACACAACAAACCAGTCATATTGCCAGTCAAACATTAGCATAYACCAAACATACACAGTCACAATATCATCACGTGMACATCGACAACCAGATACACCAGTAGACGACATGTACACCACGTTCATGATGACTCTTCATGATG
>NZ_QVMU01000090.1 GCF_003605645.1 Vibrio sinensis
TATCTGATTTGCTTGTAACATGGACCTAGTAGAGACTGTATTCCAACTATGGGCTTTGATTAAAGCAGTATTCATAATTACCACAAACGTAAGAGAGCCTGACATCACAAAAGGAGGGAGGGTGTCGTTACTGACCAGCAAACATTACACAGAYAGATGTAAGMAYCTMYCTTTAGAACCTTTAWGGCACCGTAGRCTAAAMAACAATTTAATATTCCTTTACAAAGCGATAYATGGGCTCTCYTTTCTAACSTCCTGCCCGACTATCACCCACGACYCAGCCTAYAGACTTAGAAACAACGCATATACAYTAMTTACCGTAAAAYACCAAAAMCAWATGCGTTGTAMRTTTTTTACAGTRCGGTAYAGTTTAYTGTGGAACAGGYTGCCAATGCCTATCCGTAACTGTGATACGYTTACMAGATTCAAAARGCTAATAACCCTRTTTCTAGASTCYAAAGARCTTCAACATTYCCTTGAACWCCCGCCMACCRATGAGGCACTTTATTACGRACCRCCTAGTATCTAGACAGAACAAGAATATAACGAGCCCGATTGTTGAATATTGAATACAACCAAATCACAGAATATATGGYTTATCCTTTCCTATTWTTCATTGTTTATTAATCATGRCCTTATGCTCCWAACCCWCACTTTCAGTTCCCAAATCTCTCTACAGGTTAAATGTACATTATTCTTCCTAAAACTCATGCCCGTTTTTATCTATTGCAAGWAGACAAATAACTCAATAAACTTATGGATGCTGATCTACTAAGGCCGATCATACAAAGCTCAAAATCTGGCCACAMACTCTTGTGAGTTKCTCAATGTATTATTTTTCTTACCCTAAAATCTTTTTACTTATCTACAATTTTATACCCTCTCATACCTTTCGATTTGCTA
>NZ_QVMU01000091.1 GCF_003605645.1 Vibrio sinensis
ACATGGTATCAATATGAACAGCAATATGAAAATCTGCGAAAGGAAATTAATTCATAATGAAAAGCATCTGCCGGTCCATCATGAACATCTGATTGGATGGGGTCCTTCAGATAATGGAATTTAGTGACAATCGTGATGTAATTTCATTGCGCATTTTTCATAACAGTTAGGTAAACTCCGTTAACTGGAAGAAGTCTCTCCCAATTCTTTTTACTGAACTATATCTCTTACTGCAAATCTGCGAAAGGAAATTAATTCATAATGAAAAGCATCTGCCGGTCCATCATGAACATCTGATTGGATGGGGTCCTTCAGATAATGGAATTTAGTGACAATCGTGATGTAATTTCATTGMGCATTTTTCATAACAGTTAGGTAAACTCCGTTAACTGGAAGAAGTCTCTCCCAATTCTTTTTACTGAACTATATCTCTTACTGCCTAATATAATCATTCACTTATTTTTTTGTTGTACTCCTTCCTTCCATTTCTTCACAATGTTATCTTTTTATTCGTGTTCCGCACAAAGTTTCGGTCAATAACTATTGAATTTTATATCGACTAAATAAATAAAAAGTCAGTTCTAAAACCAATCTGATTAATTTATTTCAATAGTTGCACTGTTCGAACGTGGGTGAACCGGAATTTCGAACAGATCACTATCATATATTCGCATCAAGTTCTTAATCTGAAAWATATATTTAACASCATTATCTTTATGTAGAAACCACTTTAAATCTAACCTTTTCGTTGTTGAATGTATGTTTATTTTCGTTGTTGTTATCTGTGCCTTTAGTTATCTCCGGGTTTCCAGCTGTGGAAGTATAAACAGATATAACGAGAA
>NZ_QVMU01000093.1 GCF_003605645.1 Vibrio sinensis
TTCAAGAAGGTGAATCCATCACTATTGATATGTCACAAAGACCATCAGAATCAGTGACGCTTGGCCTTGATGGCATGGGTGGCTATTTTGAAGAAAACCACGCACAGCATCCAACCAGCGTATTGATCACCGTAACGTATGATGACGGGACCACACATCAGCAACAAGTGACCAAACCAGATGGTGACGATAGTCTGTTTAAAGAAGTGACGTTAACCGCACCTGACGGCAGCACTATCACACACGTCGAGGTTTCTACGATTGGTGACGGTAACTGGGAGCTTCGTTATTTAGAAACGCAAACGCCAGATGATAGTTTTGATTATCGTGCAGTCGACAGTGATGATAACGTCAGTGAAGAGCAGACCGTGACGTTAGTGGAAGCTGACAACCAAGCCCCTGATGCACTCAACGATCCGGTGGGCTTTAGTGTCGCACTGGGTTCACTCAATGATGAGAACAACTTTGAATGGCAAGACAGTGGCGCTGGCATTAGTGCGTCTTATCAAAATAGCAACCGTGATATTACCGAGTCCGGTGGTGACCGAGGCGTTAGTGGTGATGAAAATGGCGGCCCGGGCGCACAAATTCAATTCAACCGTGAAACCGGCGAATCAGAACAGTTCAAAATTGAATTAGATAAACCGGTGACCAACTTTAGCTTTGAAGTGGCGCGTCTGTTTAAAGACGAGGGAGGAACGGATAATCACGAGCAAGGGAAGTGGGTCGCGTATCTTGACGGCAATGCGGTTGCCAGTGGTATGTTCGTCGCCAATGATGGCAAACATAGTGGTACGTACCATTTCGATGAAAACGATCTCAACG
>NZ_QVMU01000094.1 GCF_003605645.1 Vibrio sinensis
TCAACAGTTCGCTTAGGCATGGAAGTTTTGCGGCATTCTGGCTACACAATAACAAGGGAAGACTCACTCGTGGCTGCAACCCTGCTTACTCAAAATCTATTCACACATGGTTACGTTTTGGGGAAATTATGAGGGGATCTCTCAGTGCTCAGCATGTTTGAGTGCTTTACTCGCCGCGGGTTGAGAAATATGTAAAACTTCAGCCGCACGCGTTAAGGAACCACAAGTCATTACAGCATAAAAGATATCGAGATGTCTTAATTTCATTCCATGTAGCCTACTGATTATTTATTTCTACGGACTATTCTAACGAATAAAGTATAAATAATCAGATATACTCGTCATAATTCAAATTTTGGTTTAGTTGTCACGAGAATTAATTCGTAAACGTGCAAGCTAAATAGATTGACTAGGGGAATATACGGGGTAAGAAAGCGGCTCGGCATACTGCCCTATAATAAATTGTTAGGAGAAGTACGCCGAGTAGTGTGTAGCTATTAGGTAAAGTATGTACCAATTTCAATAAATATTTTAATTAAGATACTGTTTGAAATATCAACAATAAAGGCACCGACCATAGGAACGACAAGGAAAGCTTTATGTGATGGTCCAAATGCTTTTGTGACTGTTTGCATATTCGCAATTGCTGTTGGTGTTGCTCCCATACCAAAGCCCTGAGGGATCCCCTCATAATTTCCCCAAAGCACAACCATGTTTGAATAGATTTTGAGCAAGCAGGGTTGCAGCCGCGAGCAAGTCTTCCCTCGTTATTGTGTAGCCAGAATGCCGCAAAACTTCCATCCCTAAGCGCACTGTTG
>NZ_QVMU01000095.1 GCF_003605645.1 Vibrio sinensis
CCAAGCTCAATCAACTCACTAATGTATGGGAATTGTTTTGATGTAACCACATACTTCCTGCCTTCATTAAGGGCTGCGCACAATAATGTATGGGAATTGTTTTGATGTAACCACATACTTCCTGCCTTCATTAAGGGCTGCGCACAAAACCATAGATTGCTCTTCTGTAAGGTTTTGAATTACTGATCGCACTTTATCGTTTTGCATCTTAATGCGTTTTCTTAGCTTAAATCGCTTATATCTGGCGCTGGCAATAGCTGATAATCGATGCACATTAATTGCTAGCGAAAATGCAAGAGCAAAGACGAAAACATGCCACACATGAGGAATACCGATTCTCTCATTAACATATTCAGGCCAGTTATCTGGGCTTAAAAGCAGAAGTCCAACCCAGATAACGATCATATACATGGTTCTCTCCAGAGGTTCATTACTGAACACTCGTCCGAGAATAACGAGTGGATCCATTTCTATACTCATCAAACTGTAGGGGTTGTAATAGTTTATCCGATTTCTCGCTGTAGGGGTACACGAGAACCACCGAGCCTGATGTGGTTAAAAGACAGGCACAATCTTTACTACCGCAATCCACTATTTAAGGTGATATATGGAAGAAGAATTTGAAGAGTTCGAAGAGCATCCTCAGGATGTGATGGAACAATACCAGGACTATCCGTATGACTACGACTATTGATAAAAATCAATGGTGTGGACAATTCAAGCGATGCAATGGATGCAAGCTGCAATCGGAATGCATGGTTAAGCCTGAAGAAATGTTTCCTGTAATGGAAGATGGGAAATATGTCGATAAATGGGC